>NZ_JBQENX010000009.1:0-233487 GCF_052044775.1 Enterobacter sp. 22466
CTGAAGCAGAAACGAAAGGCCGGGGTTATAGCGGAAGCTAATCCTGAGTAAACAAGGTGGATCAATATTAAACCGTTGGTGGTGACGGTTAGTGGATCACTTTTTACCCGTTGTTGACATTCGCAGCCTATAACGCCTCAAAGGCAGCCGTAAAGGTGCTGACGGAGCAGCTGTCTCATCAGCTTGTGAAGGAAACCGGCATCAGGCTCACCGCTCATCTTCTGGTGCCAGGCTATACCTGGACCGATATGAACGATCCTGGCATGAACGAGCGCAGCGGTAACAAGCCAGATGAAGCGTGGATGGCTGCGCAGGTTATTGACTATTTCCTCCCGCGCTTTGAGCGGGGTGACTTCTATATCATCTGCCCTGATAACGCTGTGACCAGCGAGATGGATGCTAAGCGTATCCTCTGGGCCGCCCAGGATATGCTGGACAACCGCCCGGCCCTGTCGCGCTGGCATCCTGACTGGAAGACGGCTTTTGAACGCTGGATGAAAAACTGATGTGTCATCGGTAGCCCGCTCCGGGGCAGGTTGCCTAAAAGATGAAATGAGGTCGTCAGCAACCATGCTTTTGGCATTGTATTTATGCTGATGAAAGAGGCGCCGGGCTGATGCCCGGCGCCGTGCGGATTTACTTTTTTGTGGCAGAGTCGGGTTCAGAAATGATTCGGTGACGCTGAGCCTTATGTGACTCACTCATCATTCTGTTCATCACCTCGCCCTCATATTCGGCATATTCACTGCCATAGACAAATTCATGTCCTGTCATCAGGGCATACCAGGCACGTTTTGCCACTTCTTTCGGATCGTCCTTTTTCATCGAACTTTCGCCGTTCCTTTAGAGCCAGGTGCTGATAATGCTGATTTTGAGTAATATCAACACGCCCCATCAACATCGCTTGTAAGTGGTCTGAGATCTCTGCAATTGCGAGAAAAGTATTAATGTTGTGTCGAGGGATATGCGTTCGGAGCTGAGTAGGGCGGCCGTCATCTTCAAGCAACCTGTATTTGCTGAAAACAGATACATAGCCAGCAACGTTACCTAGAAATTTGTTTAGGCCGTTATTATTTAGTGGTAGTGGCGTGGCTTTTAGTTGCAACACTCTCTTGAGAGTCAGTGATCCTTTGGGGAAAAGGAACAATAGCTCTTCATATTTAATCTCATATCTTTTGCCATTTTCTGCCCATGCATGAGTACAGGGAGTATTTGCACTGCTATCACCGAATTCACTTTTAAGAAAATGACTAAGATCAGACTTTGTAAAATATTTTTCTTTTTCATTACCTGATTTAAGGATGACTTTTGCCGGTATAAAGCCACGTTTCTCTAATGCTTTCGAAGCTTTATCACGTAAGCCTGCACGCCCCCGAAGCTCTGATGAGGACTGGACCATGTGTTTTACAATATCATCAAGCTCAACGAGTTCACTGGTAATATCACTGATTGGCTTTGGTAAATAATCAGAAAATTTTTTTGATCGTAAATATTCGATATGTTTGCGAAACTCAGTTGTTAGTAACTTCACCGACTTAAATATATTTTCGACCAGAGGTACAGCTAAAGGCTCGACCCAATGCGTTCGTTCGCCAGCCCCCTTAACACCAACATAGCGTATGCCAAGAAAATAATCTGGCAATCCTTTATTCCGCAGACGTTTGCTGAGATCAGAGTTATCTATATGTCGTTTGACCAAGGCATCCAGTCTGAGATTGAATGCCTCAACAGAACGGAATCCAGTGACGATCAGTAACAGAAGACAATTGAGGGCTATCTTTTCAGTACTGCTTTCAATTCGCTGGATTAACGACACGATATTGAGGAAACCTTTAATGGTAATCAGTGTATCTTCACCATCAGTGGAAGTATCATCCAGCTTGTCTTTTTCTTTTAGTGAGATTGTTTCCCGGGCTTTCCGGGTCAAATTAGTCTGATTGGTATAACAATCATCGGAAACATATTGCAATGTTACTAATGTGAAGGCGTGATGGTTTACTAATTTCTGAATCTTAACACAACGCCCCTTGTAGTTGGCTAGGTTGGTATCACCTGGCCGGGAAGCTGCACTCAGAGTATCCATTGCGCTACGTACGACATCTGTAGTCAGATAGATGGGATGTGTTTGCCCAGTTAACTTAATGAGAGCGCAGTACCATCGTTTCAAAATAATCAGCGTTGCGACAGCAACCGCAGAGGAAATACTGCGATTTCTCCCTCGATAGACGAGTACGAGCATCGCTTTCATGAACAACTGATAAGGCTCGGATACTGTATGGCGATCATCGATCCCTTTGAGCCGGTTAACCTCATCAAAACGTAATAAATTAGCCCCATTGCCACGTAACCAGCCGGAGCCTTTGATCCCACATATCCAGACAAAGCTATCCCATGATTCTGCAAAATCTGCTGCCAGATTCTCTTCGAACCAAGCTTTCTGTTCTATGATAAAAGTCTCAAAGTTCGCTATATTTTTTTTCATTTCCCACAACCTCTGACGTTATGCAAATGACAACGGGCAATCACTGACTTGATTTCTATTTGCGTCGTCTCGTGGATAGAAATTAGTGGATTGAGAGCATTACCAACACTATCTGATACTGCTATCAGCTCATCGACTTCTTTAGAGACGCTATTCAATACGCCCTGGTGATGGCCATCAAGGAAAGGGCGGTAATATAAGCAACCATAGCAGCAACGAACTTCACAGAAGGGGCATTCATCATCGGTTCTCGCACAGCCACCGATCTCATAGTGTAATCGATCACCAACCATACCAACCACTCGTCGACCTTCCCATTCTTTTGAAGGAACTAGTTTCCCAGTAAGCATCATAGCCACCATGTTTTGCCACACAGGGTTAGAACCGAGTGCTTTAGCGCGGATCAATGCCAAGGCTGGGGTCGCACGGATGTAGTGCTTTGCTACAACCAGAGATGAATGGCCGAGAATGTGAGCAATTTCCTCTGCACTAGCGCCCTGCATTGCAAGTGAGTGACCAACGTTGTGGCGCAAATCAGTTGATGTTATTGAAGGTAGGGCGGCTTCACCGCACGATACGGCAAACTGGTAATCTTGTGGGCTAAAGGATAGAATCGTTTGGCTAATCGACTGAGAAACAAATTTAGGTGCTGATCCCCCCATATTAAACATTTTATCGGTAGGTAATAATCTGGCTTCATCTATATAATGCTTAACCAGTGCACCGATTTCTGGCGGGAGCGCCAGAATCAACCGATCAGTAGTGACGTGTCTTTGTTTAGCATAAGGTAAAAGAACGCTATAACGAACCAACCCTGTTGTCGTATTGCAAGTATCGATTCGAAAGTCACCAGCAGCCAATTTAGCTAACTGAACCGGACGACTACCTGTGACATAACTTAGCCCCAGAACAGTGGCATTGCGAAGGTCCACCAGATTGTATTTTCTGCCTCGTGAGATAGCGGCAGCCATTTCAAAAAGACCTTTGCTGATCATGTTCTTTTCAAATGGGTCAAGAATATTATCTATGTTTTGATATACATTCCAATCATTTGAATTAGGGCGAGGGATCAATTCAAGGTCTTCGTAGTCATCTAAAGTAAAACCCGGAAATTCATCTACACAAAGAATTTTCAGACCAAAAACAATACAAAAAAAATAAGTCGGCAATAAGTTTTCCTTTTCAAGGAAAGAACTTAACAATTTAAAGTTAAACACTCCTTGCTTCGAAGCATATTCAATTGCGTCTAGCCATGCGCGATGCACACGATAAATAGTCCCAGGAGATTTTGATGATGCATAACGGTATAATATATACTTAATTAGTTTAGTCGTGTAATCATCCGTTTTGAAATTAATGTGTGACTGGCTACCTGAGTAATGGAACACCCAATCATTAGTCTCTGCAAATCATGTTTTTGATACCAGTACTCATAAAAAAACTTTAGAGCTTGTAGCGTAGATGACTGCGTGGATTCGGAACGTGAAGCTAAGCGATCAATGAGAAAGAGAAGTGGAAACAGAAGCGGTAAGTTAGTAGTGGTGTCAACCAATGTCCAAAGTCGCCGGTTAGGAGCAACGCTCAACTGGTCAAGTACATACATCTGAGACATCCTCAGAGAGGTTCGTGGATATGAAGAAAATAGCTCTTAAACATAACGCCAGCAAACTAAAGATTAAGAGGGGGCTTAACCCTATGATTTTATGCGAGCCATCTAAGTTCATGAAGTAAGTTAACAATCAACATGATTTAACATAATATAGCTTATGTACACGCGGGTAGAAATTTACCCGTTATGCGTGGGGCTATATGATTAACAATAAGTTACACTTTCATCAGAATCAGACAGGGGGCAGGGGGCTAACCGGTTTTGACCTTGAAAACCAAAAGGCTTATTGCTCAATAACCAACCTAAAACCATTCCTGTTTTGCCGCCTGATTAATCGCAGGGGGCTGTCATGAGTACCATCCCCTTAAATTCAGACATCACTACGCGTGACATCATTAACGTCATGTTGGGGCGCAAAATGCGCACGCTTGACGTGATAGCAGAACTTGAAGCCCGCTTTGGTGCATGCGACCGCAAATTAATCAGAAACCGCATAGCTAACATGTGCGCGTCAAAGAGCGTGGATATTGAGGTCATAGAAAAAGAAGACTATGACGCCCGCGTCAAATACTGGTATCTGAAGAGCGTTAATGACTGCTATTTCCGCCAGTCATCTCTAACGCGCCACATCCGCCGTGGTATGCCCGCAATTGCGAAAGAGCGCAAAAAGAGGGAATACCCACGCCCCAAATTTACCCCCGATGAAATCAACGTCTGCCGCATGGCTAAAGCGGTGCATCACCTTTGGTCTACAGGTGAGTGGATTCCGCCCGTGCTGGTGGATACCGGGCGTAAAAGTGATGCGGTTAAGCAACCATGCTTTCCGCGCCATACCTATAAAAACCACAGCAATAAATCTTTTGAGAGGGCCACACAATGGAACATGCTTTAAAAATCCCGCCGGTCTTCTTTGCGCCGGTGGCAGATGGTCTGAAGCATGCGGAATTACGGCTAAATGACCGTGATTTCAGTGCCGGTGACAAGATTACCCTGGCTGAATTCGATGAAGGTTACACCGGTGAAAGTGTTGACGTTGTTATCACACACGTTGCGGATGTTGGTTTTATCGCGCCGGGGCATGTTCTTTTAAGTATCGAATTATTGAGGGGTTAACGGAAATGACCAAACAGATTATTTACGTAACGGATAAAACACCGGTATCTGCAAACTGGATTCCAACATTAGGTACATATCATCTTATTCAAGAGCGTGAAGTGATAAAGCGCACGGATAAGGGCTATCGCCTGAAGGTTGGCTATGCAGGGGAAAAGGGAACGATGTTCCTTGACACCCACTATAACTTTTTTGACACCCGAGCGGAAGCGCTGGAGTTTATCGCCAGCGAAGCAAATAGAATCGCAGGAGTGCTTGATGAACAAAAACAAAGAGCCGTAACCCTGCTTTGTGAAGCGCACGACGCGCTTCGGGAGTTTAAAGAATGACTTTCACCAAAGAGCAATTAATAGAACGTGTAAAAAATATGTTACGTGCATATAAGGGGAAGGTAAAAACTCACCCGGAATATGACGGCATGGCGGCAGATGTGGAGTTGCTTGAAATCGCACTAGCAGCGCTGACTGCGCCAGTCTATATCCCGCTTCACGTAGAGGATGCTATGGCCGATATGTGTGATGGCGGCTTTAACGCTCAAGGTATTTGGGATTTATGCCGTGAATCAATAATGCCACCTAAGCCTTGCCCTTGCTGTGGAACTACATCAGACAGGCCTGACGGGGGACATTATTGCCATGTTGGGAGCAATTCGTAATGACTGAAGCTGTCATTAATTTTCGTTGCGATAAAGCCACCTATGACCGCGCTAAGGAGCGGTTATCCGTGGGCGTGGTTAAATTCCCTGACTTATTGCGGTTGGCTGTTAAATCCATTGCTGACGATGATGCCACTGTGTTTAACGAGGTATTGAAAGAGGGTGGCAAAGATTACACCGGCATAAATTCAGCGTGGCTGTATTACAAGGCGCATGAGCTATTTACATATGATGACGGCATGCTTTACCGCAAAAGCAATAAGGGTGCTGGCCAGCGCGGCGCACCGGTTGACCTCGTCACGCGTGGTGGCGTGCCGTGCGTCACCATTAACGGCAGTCATTACCCGGTAAAGGACATTATCTGGTTAATGTTTTACGGTCATGTGTCCGGTGATGTGGTTTGCGTTGAAGGTGAAAGCCTCAAAATAAATAATTTGATGCTTTCGAATGAGGGACAACCTATTCAAAAAATATGCCACCAGATAACGCCTTATGAAGGCGATTTAATTAAGTGTGGAAAATTGCGTGCATTGGTGGTCAATACGGAAGATATCACCAATGCAGAAATCAATAATATTGAGTTACTCTGCAATACAGGCCATGTGTTTTATCTGGCTTTACATGACGGCACCGGCTGGCGCGCAACGCGTAGCGCTATTCACGCTCAAAGAATAGGGCTAACAAAATTTGTGATTAGTATTTCATAGGGTAGAAAACTACCCGCGACAGTCGATAATTGATATTATGTGGAGGGCTAAAAGATGGGGCTGTTGAATATGTTTAATGACGCTGTCAAAAAACTGCAAAAAGAAAAGCGCGTGTTGACGCTTGGCCAGTTGGTTGATGCCATTTGCAGCGGTGACTTACGCAAAGAGTGTGAGCTTGACCGCAATGCATTTGCCGAACTGGTTGGAACAACCCGCAAAACTATCCGCGAATACGAAGCATGGGAAAAATCACCGCAGATGCGCATGATTTTCAATATTGCGGCCACGCTGGGTATTAAGCTGCAAATGCCGGGGGCGCATCATGGCAATGATTGATATTGAAGAAAATATCACTAGTAACGCGGCAGACATTCTGGCCATTGCGGAAGCACGCGCCGCCGCTGAAAACCTGTTAGGCAATACGCTTTCACGCCACCGCAGCGCCATCAATGCGCTGGCTGATGCGTTAAATGGATCGCCTGACCGCATTGTCCGTCCGGGCTATTGGGTATCGCTTTACGCTCGTGAGCCGTCCACCAGTACGGTTATTTCTAACATGAAGTTTGTCGCATCCATACTGGAATGGACGGAAGGCCGGGAGTATGAAAACGGCGCACAGTACCTGCGCATAGCGCAAGCAATCCGCCTGGCACTGGCGGTGAAGGCATGATTGCAGATGTACTGTTGCAGATGGCCGAAAGGCGCGGGAAAGACCGCGCCTTAAGTCCTGACTCAATATCCCGCGAATGCCACGCCATCAACGCGGCGCGCCCGGTGCTTACGCTGGGTGTTCGCGCCGCGTCACACCCTGACTACTGGAAGCGCCACGCAGAAGCCCGCATCAGTGAAGGGCGGGCGGCATCTACCGTGCGCGCCGAACTGAATTACACCGCCGCTGTGCTTGAATGGACGGTTACGGGTGACGTTGACCTGAAGGTAATGTCACCGGCGTCCGCAACGGCTATTTCCAGCGCGATACGCCAGACGGCGCGGCAGGTCAGCAAGCGGGTTAAGCGTTATTCAGCGCTGGATAAACCGGCGCGCGTCAGCGTGGATGAATTTGAAGAAACCGCCATTCAAATAAAGAGCATGAAGAGCCCGCATAAAGAAGTTGCAGCCATGACGCTTTGTTTTGGCTTGCGCGCAACGGAAGCCAATAAATTAAAGCAATCATCATTGCTTGATACGGGAATGCTATTTATTCCAGACCGCATGACAAAAACCCGCGCTGATTTACTTCTGCCGGTTCCGGTTAAATATCATAAGCAGGTAAGGGAATGGCTACGCATAATTGAAGAGGGCAAGCCGTCTTATTCAAGCACATATATGTACATTAACCGCCGTCAGTTTAAATGGCGCTTGCATGATATGCGTAAAATGTTTCGCACCAAAGCAGCCGTAAGAGGTGAGGATTATTTAGCGTGCGAGCTTATCATTAACCACGATATTAAAGACGTGCCTAACGTATACCTTCAAAAGCCGCCATATAAGCGCATGCGTGATGCGCTGTTGCACTCGCTTAATGACTTTCATAGCGCTGGCCAGTAACCCCGCACAAAGCCCTCCATCGTTTAACCGCCATCAGCCAGGCGGTTTTTTTTCGCCTGAAATCTACCAAATCAGTGTTAAGAAAGTGTTGCGCGAAAACGAGCATAAGCACGTTAAATGTAGTGACAATTACGCAACACTTCCGCAATGTGGATAAGTTTATCTCACTCATAAGTAAGACAAAATTACCAGTATTCATGCAGGTCAGACGTCGCAAAACATGAAAAATAAATAAACGCAATAATATCAACGGGATATCAAAATTAGCTGTTTTCAGGTCATAAATTCACCGCAATACAGGCGTTATATAATTTCCCACGCCGCCGCGCAGCGTTAAAAGTCAGAGTGTAGGAATTACCGCCGCAGAATCAACAACCTGTAAGCATGTTATATGTGGACAGGGAACACTTAACATCAGGCGCGCAGGGGTGACGGCGGGCAGAAAACTACCCAAAAAAGCACGAATATTGAAAGATATTTCACACCGTTACATTTACGGGCTGGTGAACGTCATTTTTCCTGCTATTAAAAACATTAAATATCAGAAAGATAACAAAAAGCCCCATCAAACAGACCGCATAAGCGCCCCGCAAATGTTTCGGGGTGGTGGTCAAACCAGATAAACCAGCCTCAAATCATCCCAAAAAGCGCAACCGGCCAAAGTGCGAAGTTGTTGCGGGTGGTGGTGCCTCCAGAATTAATTTTTCATCCGGGAATGTTTCAGGCCTGATGGCACGGGCTTTGATGGCGACATGCATTTTTATTCAAAACAACGGGCGGAGAGATATTTACCCGCGCTGTGCTGTTACATATTCACGAATACATGGAAGAGCGTAAAGAGCGGGAAAGAATGGTGTGTGTAAAGTTGGCATGAAAATTAATATCCACAGCACATTACAGGTGTGGCGCGGGCTGGCGCTGGGATTGACAGAATAAGTTTTTTAAGCGGGTCGCCATTTTTGGGGTGGTTATCCACAGCCCGGCTATTTATTGTCTTGTCGTGCGCCATATGACGCCTTAAGCGCGTGATGCTGTCATTGCCTCACTTAATAAAGGAGGCAATAAAAATGGCGTGGGGTCGGGTTTTCCAGATAACCATAAATTGCACAACCGGCGAATCAATCACCATCACTGACGCTGAATGTGACTTTTCCTGTGTGCGGGATAAAGACCCGCAGCCAAACGAGGCAGAACTAACCCTATGGGGCATCACGGCAGATACGCAAAACAGAATTGCGGTATCCGGTAGCACGCTCAGTATTGCTGCCGGGTATCAGGATGAAGGATTGTTGACGCTCTTCCAGGGTGAATTGATATCAGCCGTGACCGTTAAGCCCGCAGAGGTCTACGGGCTACGCATAAAGATGTATGAATCTCTTATCCCGTTCCGGGCATCCGTAACCAGACGTGCATTCAAAAAAGGACAGGCGCTGGACGATGCCGTCAAACAGGTTGCGTCTGACATGGGGCTTGCCTGTCAGGTGTCCAAAGGTGCCGCAGCGCTGACGCTGGCGAAAGCCGTGTCTGGTGTGGCGCTGTCGCGGGATGTCCTAAACAGCCTGTGCAAGCCGATTAACGCCGGTTGGTCAATCCAGTATCAAACGCTTCAGGTGTCTGCTGGTGACTCACTGGTCACCGGGTCTGCCGTCTTCTCACCGGAAAGCGGACTCATTGGCACGCCAGCCTTAAAGCTACACACCCCCAAAAGGCACAAAAGCGGCACCGGCCAACATCACCGCAAAAGCAAGGCAAAGAAAGTGGCTACGTATCCGTGGCCACCCAAAAACTCACACACTGATTACACCAGCGGCGCACGCCGTCAGATTGGCACCATTGAAGGGATTAACTGGCGGTCAGTCCTGCGCGGCGGCGTGGAAATTGGTGACAAGGTACAGCTCGAATCACCGTCTTTGGGGCAGGGGTGGTGGGTCACCATCACCAAAATCACGCACCGTTTCGGCACGCGCGATATGAGCGCTTGGGAGTCGCAGTTTGAAGGGGTCATTGAATGAGGGCGGTTAGTCAGGTCAGCACCATTGTTAATCAGGAAATGGCATCAGCAATATTCACGCTTGAGGCAAAGATTGTGTCTGTGTCAGGCGGTAAGGCGGTTGTTAAGCCCACGGCGCGGCGCGTGTTCGGGGATAACGATGAACCCTATGAATACGAAGCCATAAGCGATGTGCGCTTGCTGTCGCTGGTCTGGAATGGCGGTAAGTCAGGCATTAGCGGAGAGGTTAAGGCCGGTGATGACTGTTTGCTGATTGCTATTTCCCACACTGACGCGCAGGAGCCAGACCACAAGACGCTTTCGGCGTGTGCGGCCATCACGGGATTTAGCGACATATCCGCGCACAGCATGCCGGACAGTGTTGGGTTACGCCTCTTTCATGCCGCAGCCTTTATCACGCTGGATGACGATGACATCACGATTGATAACGGCGGCGGGGCAAAGCTGGTGTTGAACGGTAACGGCATCACGCTTGATGCGCCAGGCGGATTCACTGTCAACGCCGACACGCAGATAAACGGCAATGTAGGCATTGCAGGAAACATGAGCCAGACGGGCGGCAGTGGTGGCGGGGGCGGCAAGGCTACCTTCAGCGGTGATGTTGATATCACAGGCACCAGCACGGCGGCAGACCACAATTCGGGTGGCATCAGCGGCAAAGGCCACCAACACAAAGAGAACGGCGACGGCGGCGGCATCACCGATGCGCCAATGGCTTAATAAAGGAATACGAAAATGAAAATGAACGATTACGCAGCAGCGCTGGCGCTTGAGAACGGCGGTTTTTTAATGGCAGGTGATGCCGCTGCCACGCTCAAAAAGGGCGATGTGATTGAGATTACCAGCCGCGCCGGGCTGGAGGTCACCGGCGTTGAGGTTAAGACACTGGCAGACGCGCCGGTTGCAATGGTGATGGCCGCAGCACGCCGCACGGATGCTGGCTGGGTGCCTTATTACAGCGATGTTGTATATGAAACCGCGTATCAGGCCGCTTATGCGCAGTTGATGTCTGACGCTGGCCGGGGCTTTGACGTTGATGACGTGCTTGACTGGCAGGTACTGGACGAGCCTGTCACGGTAGTTGGTGTGCAGCAGGTAACCAATTATGCAGATAAACAGTGAGCAGTATCGAGCGGCCAGAAATGGCCGTTTTCATTCGCGCTTTATCCCTGAAAACGGTGAACTCGTGACGCTAAACATACCCACACCACGCGGGCGGCGCTTCATCCCGGTTGGTAACGTCAGCGCCATTGAGGTAATAGGCCAGTCACGGTGCCTGATTGCCATAGACAACCTTGAGCCGGTGGAGGGTATCTATTAATGCTGGATGTTATGCAGGATGACAACGGGGTTATCTTCAGTGGTGGTGACCTTGTTCTGGATGGCGGCATTGATGGCATTGCACAGCAATGTGAAATCCGCGTTGGCATGAATAAAGGGGAGTGGTGGTTGGATGAAAGCATGGGGATTCCGTGGTTTTTCGGCGTGCTGGGTCAAAAACTACCCGTTTCACTGGTCGGGAAAATGATTGCTGACGAGGGTGTCAAAACGGAAGGCGTGACGGATTTACGTATTACGCGCGGTGCAAATGTCGCAGGTAAGACCGTCATCGCGTTTGATGTGTATGTGGGGCAGGATTCTAAGGGGCTGGCGATAAATGGCAATTGAATTAGTCAGTGACAGTGGCTGGCGCGGTGCACGTCTGCCAGAGATACGCGGGGAGCTTTACGCATCCCTGCGCGCCCTTCTGAAAGCGCCAGACGGAAGCCCGGCAGTCATATCTTCAGACGGTGATTCGGTCATTGGTCAGGTCATCGCAACATGTTCAGAAGAAGACCTTCAGATAATCGAGGCTATGGGCTGGATTTTCGGCGGTTTCTTCATATCGCAGGGTGAGTCCGCACAGCTTGACGGTGCTGGGGAGTGGTTGAACGTTACCCGCTATGGCATGACGCAATCATCCGCACGCGTGGTGTACCTGCTTAAGCCTGACGGCGTGGTGAATGCTGGCGATAGCTTTGAGGTGTCTGGAATTGATGGTGAATGGATCGTAGCGGCCACAACTACAGCAGACCCTAATTCGTGTACGGGGCTTGTGCTGGCCGTAAATGCTGATGCGCTGGTTGACGGTAACACCTTTGTTATTTCGGTAAATGGCGCGGAGTACACCACGCAGTTTGAACCCGGCGACACGTCCGCCACCGTGATATCCCGTCTTTACGGTCTGGTCATTGCCGGTGATACGTCCATGACAACCATGACCACGGATTACGGTGAAATGCTGTTTGCAGCAGACGGGGTGAGCGTGGCGCGCTTCTCTTTTGCGCCGGATGTGTATGACGTAATCCGGGCGGGTATGCCGGTTGTAGCGTGGTATGACTCTGAAACCGTCTTTCCGGTTGTCGATTACGGCGATGTGGTCAGTGATGATGTGCTTGTGCTGGCCAACGGTAGCCAGGGCTTTTTGATTGAAGATGACGAAAGCTACCGCGCCCGCCTCAAAGCGGCAGCCGCCGCAAAGCGCACCACAAAGGGCGCATCACGTCCGGGCATTAAGGCGGCAGTACTGGCCGTTGAGGGGGTGTCGTTTTGTTCGGTCAACGTTAATCGGAAAATTGAAACCGATGAAAACGGACTGCCGGGTAAAAGCGTTCAGGTGTTTGTTGCTGGTGGGTCTGATAACGATGTTGCACAGGCGATTTATGACGCGGCGGCAGGTGAGGCTAACACCTTTGGTGGCACGTTTGGCACCGCCACTGACGGTGAGACAACAGAGACAATGTATTTTACCCGTCAGGCGTACCAGTCTGTTTATGTAGCCGTTTCCGGTGACGTTTGGGATGCCGAAACAACCGGCAAGCCCGTTGATTACGTATCCGTTGCGCGCGCCGTCATTGAAGACTACTTCACCAGCCTGATTGTTGGCCGTGACGTGTACGCCAGGCAGATTGAATCTAGCCTTATGGTGGCGTTACCTACGCTGATTGACATCACCGTCAGCGTAGGTGTGACTTCCAGCCCGTCAGGGCGTTCCGTGTCTGTTGCGGACGGCGTTATTGCGGTAACCAATGATTCCTTCATCACAATTGAGGGGGAAGCATGAAACCAGTGATTAAGACGCCTGAAGCGCTGGCCAAAGAGCGGTTAACAAGTAAGGTGCGTTTGCCGAACAATATCAGCCTGGTTAAGGGGCTTAAGGCCAATCATGACGCCATGGTCAGCGCATTAAACTACCTTCAGACGGGTATAAAACTATCCACGGCAACGGGCGTGATGCTGGATGCAAAAGGGGAGTTTTACGACCTGCCGCGTGCCGGTATGGGTGATGATGAATACCGTAGCGCCATGCAGTCACTGTCATCCGGTATGACATCATCCCAGCAAAGCAGGCCATCAATCGGCAAATATATTGCGAGCGTTTACGGCGTGCGCTGGCTGAAGTTGGGCGGCATTAATAATCCCGCTGGCGCGCTGGGAGCGGTGCTAAACCGCGCACCGCTAGACCGCATGATTTACGTGCAATGCGGGCGGGATGCGCCAAATATCAAACTGCCTGACTCATTAGTCAGCGCAACATTTTCGGGTGACATCTACAGCACCGCCACCCGCCCAAACGTTAAGCTGACCGATAACGCCCCGATGATGCCAGGCAATATCTTTGCGTCTGTGTGGGGCGGGCTGGAATACGTCAGAACACAACGCGCTATTCGGGTTAGCGCGGGCATTACTATCCGCGTGAAGTCTGGCTTGTCTGTGCTTACCCGTCAGCTTACCAATGAGATTATCAGTCAGGATGCAGTCAGCCCAAAAAACACGCTGGCTACACACAAAGCAATTGAGGTGACAAATGGATAGCTGGGCGGAAAGCGATATCACATACCCGTCATTAAACGCGGACACGCCGAACAAAGCAGAGCCACCGGCAGAAATGCAAGCGGCAGGGTTTGTGCCAACGTATATGGATAAAGGGGGCAATCTCGTTATTGGCGATCCACTGACGGCACAGCATGTGAATTTCATCCTGTGCGACCTTTACCGGAAATACAAAGATGCGCTTGCCCGCATCAGTGAGCTGGAGGGTGGCCAGTGAATAAGTTTGCATACGTCCTGCGCGCCTATCCGATGCGTGGCGGGGATTATCCGTCAATGGAGGCACCGCCAGCGGCAATGCAGCAAAACGGCTTTAAGCCCACGTTTAAAGCGCCTGACGGCACTTTGTCGCCGGGTGACAAGGTTGAGTATAAGCACCTGAATTACATTTTTAATGACCTGTACGCGAAAGCCGCAGACATGGACAGCCGATTAACCGCGCTTGAGGGGAAGTAAGATGGCTTTAACCGATGATGAATTGATTGCGATAAGCGCCTTACCGGTAGGGAAAAACGACAATGCTACGTTGCAACCTGACCTTATTGCGCCGTTTGAAGTACGTGACAGCACGGATAGTGTGTTTGCGCTGCCGTACCAGAATACTAACATTGATGTCTTTGGCGGCGGTGCGGCGGGGTCATGGTCGCTTAACTTCCAGAACCCGCTACAGCGCGTTGTGTTAGACCTTGAGGTCTTCTTTGGTGACCGTTCGGCAGAGAGTGCGCCGCCCAACTTGTCCGCGCTGACAATGACGCTGGCGGGCTTTTCCAGTGGGGTGATATTCGCACCGGCCACAACGTATGACGCCGCCGCCCCGGCTAATTACTTTGGCCTGACGGTCAGCGGGCTTGCGCCGGTGATTAAGCTGGGCGGCAAGCGCCGCCGCCTTGAGCAGTCAGGGCAGGTGATAATCCCGTTGGTGGCCGTCCTGCTATCGGAAAACCCGCTCACAACGCAAGAGACTTACCGCACGCTGTCAGTGACGCTGAAGCGAACCGATGAGACGCAGACAAGCGTTGTGCCAATCGTGGGCGGCATGGTCTATAGCAACCCGCTACCGTCAGCCCGTGACCGACTTGTGACGACCAAATGACGCACACTGCGTAAAAGCAAAAAATACAGACCTGATGATTGTGACCAACAAAGCATAGCTTTATCACTAACAAATCTGAGGTTTGTAAAATATGAGAACGATAACCCGCAAAAAGCCCGCGTTTGCTGACCTGTATGCCACCGGCGTTATTACACGCGTGGTGGCTGTGCGCACTGAGAATGGCCAAAGCTGGCGCTTGTTCGGTCTGTGGCGTGATAAAGACATAGCGGTCTTTGTGGAGGCAGCGCGGGGCGGGATTCGTGAATGGTCAGGGTTAAATTTTCTGGCTGACTTTTGCTTCAGTTGCGGGATTTCGCTGTGGGAAGTGCACCAGAAAACGGATATAAAAATGCCCGCATAATGCGGGCTATTGTTTGTTATTCAGATTCTAATCCCAACTTTTCAGCCAGCCGGTGTAGCGCACAAACGCTGATGGCATCTTCCACGCTGGCGGCAAACTCTTGCCAGTGCTGGCCAATAAAACCGGCAATCAGTTCAGCCTCTTCCTTTGATAATTCCATAAATAACCCCTTATTAAGATAAGGGGATTGTTGATGTAATAACCCTACACTTCAAATAGATATTGCAGATCAATTCTATTGAATCGATCGGTACAGACGATCAACTGTTAACCTTGTCTTAACAGGGTGAAACAGGCCATTCGATATCCGGCGCGTTAGTGGTATCAGTACGGTTGAGCAAGACCCGGTATTTTTTCCATGCCTGTAATGAAGCGGTTTCCGCATCGTTAGCCATCGACAAATCAACGGCATCCTGTAGCGGGGCGATTGCTTCGCCAGCCCGTTTCAACAATTTTGCTTTTAGGTTTTCAGCCGCTGCAATAAGCGCCTCTTTTGATGGCGCTGGCTGGTCTGTGAGCACGGGCTGGCCATAGCTGTTAATCACAATCATCCTGCCTTTTGTCTGGCCATCAAGTAAGTGTTGATACCATCTTTCCGATATTTCAACGCCGTCAGTTGGCCATGTTCCAGCGGCCATGTAGTCAGCCTTGAAGGCGTCATCATAGAAGCCATTTTCAGCGGCGCTAAAGTAGACCGTCATCTTAATACCCCTTTGCAATAAGCATGAATTTGCCGTTAGCGTTGTATGCATGAAGCACGCAGCCGGTGCGACTATAAGAACTAACGGCAATTGTTGAGTCACTATCGTTACCATGGCCGGTGCCGTCATAAGCGATGACAACCCCCACGCAAACAGATGGAAACGCGGTGCTGAAAGTGACGCTTACGTTGGTGTTGGCCGCAACGGTGATATTGCTCATAACCACTTCCATCACGCCTGTTGACGCATCTTTTGAGGTCATCGCATTGGTGGCTTTGGTGGCGGTGTTTTTGAGGTTGTAACGGGCATCAGATTCAGCTTTGGTGTATGCCGTGCCAGTGGGGGTGTAACTGCCTTTCGCCTGGTAGCGGGCGTCAAAGTTTGCATAATTCCCCGGTATCCACTGTCCGCTGGTCAGTGCTGTGCCAGCATCGGTGAAGGTTAGACGATACTTATAATCCTGCCCGGTAAGGGTGCCGTCAGTATGTATATCAATATAAAAACTACCCGCAGCCCCTTTTAGATGTCCAAGTTCCAACGGTGCTCCATCAGTTCTTGTAAATATTTGATTGCAATACTTTAAGGCCGTGACTTTATCAACACTGCCATCAGAATTTAATGGAACGGCACCAACATCACCAGCGGTGGGTTTATGTGTCGAGTCATACACCCCTGACCACGCCGTCCACGTTCCGCTATAGAGTGTGCGAATGTAATGCCGTGAGTTGCTGTAAACGCGATAAATCTGCGTAATGCCAGCATGCTTATAGACTTCTAACGAACCAGCTACCGCCTCAGGGTAGTTTTTCCCGGTAGCAGCCTGAGCATTTGCTGGCTGGTAGTAAAGGCCGGGGGCGGTGTACGCGTTAAGGTCGGCAGCATCGCCAATGCCTGTTGCAAGCTTAAAGATGTCGCCGGGCAGGACATCAACATCAGATGATAAAGCATGGCCATTCACCTTTCTGGTGGCGGGAACGGCGTCAACGTCAGTTGCTGTGGGCTTTTTCCAGTCAGAGCCAATGAGCGTATAAACATTGGTGTCGGACTCTTTGATGAATTTCAGTTTTGGCTTGCTGGTGGGCGGTAAAACAATCAATGCTCCAGCCGCAGAGCCGGGCGCATTGGCATTACCGGCATCAACGGGATATATGCCGGGCGCGGTGATGGTTTTGATATTTGTCGTGGTGGGTAATGCGCGGCGCATCATTAGCGCCGCATAGAAATCTTCAGGCATAAGTCACCGTCTAAAAGGGTATGTCATCCTCCTGTAAATCAATACCGGAGGCGGGCGCGCCGGGATTGGTTAGCCTGGCCAATATTTCATTGATTTCCACGCTGGCTTGAAAGTCGCAGCGTGACAAGACCCGGTTTATCAACATGACCTTTTCATCCGTGGTGCCGTCACCGTCAGCAATTTCACGGCAAAGTGTGACCTTTGCGCGCATCAGCGCGGCGTGCTCGCTGGTGAGGTCAGCAGCAGGGATTTTGACCTCTTCAGGGAAGGGCGGTTGTGGTACGTCACCGCTTTTATGGGCGTAATAAATCGCATCAAGCTCTTCAGCATCTTCACAATCAACCATCATCTTTCCGCTGGCCACGTCTTCACGCAGCTTATCGCGGCGCGCCTTCAGTCGTTCTAAATCTTCAGCGGCCATATCATCCAGGCTATTTAGATCCTCTTTGGCGTACACCGGCATTTCTGGCGTTGTTTCGGCATAGTGGCCGAAGTGCTTATCAATCAGCGCGTCCGCAACTTCATCGCTGCCGGTGATGATTTGCGCCGTTATCATGCCGTCATAATCGCGGCACGCTTCCAGCCATACGCGGTAAAGTGCGCGTTTCTCGTCTTCCTGGTCATAGAAGGTCACTTCCCCCCTGCGCACCTTGTCAAAAAGCTCTTCCTGAAGCTGTTGTTGAATGGTGTTAAGTTCGCGCAAGTCGCCTTTCAGCGGTTCAACAATGCGGTTGATGAAGTGGATCTCTTCAGGCGTCAGGGCGGCAAAGCGGCGCTCTTGTTCAGCAGCGCGGGCATGCTCTTCAGCAGTAAACGGCACGGCACCCATCGCAACTGCAGCACGTTCGGCGGCATCACCTTCAGCGCCCGGCATAGGCAACCATTCGCGCTTTGTACTGGTGGCCGGTGATGACTGTGCGCCCGTGCGGCGCGGCGCGCGGCGGGTCATGCCGTCAAGGTCGCCCACACCTTCAGGCTGAAGCCCCAACGCTGCATAGAGGGCATAGCGTCGGCAATAGGTCATTGTCCACCCCCAGCGCTGGTGCTCGTCGAGGTTTTGCGCGGATTTCTTCAGTTGCTTTTCAATATCTGTGCTGGCGATGTCCAGGTGCTCAACATGAATGGTGCCGGTCGGGATGTGCCGGAAGGTGGTAATGATTTGTGGCGCGCCGCCTGTTGTTTTCATAGTCTGAGAATGGAAAAGCCCAGCCTGATACATCAGCGGTTTAATCTCGCGGTAAAGTTCAGGCAGGTCAGACCATGCAAAATGCTCTTCAGGACTCCACCTGTTTTTAATCGGGTTTTTGGCTTCATGGGATACCCACTGAAGCGCGGCCAGCGCGTCCGCAAACTGTGAGCCTAACGTGTTAACTTCATGCATTGCCGGTGCGGCAGGGGTAGCCGTTTCCGTTTTTGCGCTCTCGTTTGAGGCAGTATTGATGACCGGGTTTTTGCTTTCACTTTCCGTAGTCATAGAGGCTAATCCATTAAGCAGGGTACTAACGCCATTGAGGATGGCTGAGACATTATTGAGGGTATGAGTTTGCATCTTATGTGCTCCTTTCTGTGAGACTTATCCCCACTTTTGAGATGGGGCGGGCTGGAGCTCAAAACCGCAGAAAGTCGGCGGACTTATTACGCAGAGTATGCACTGCGCTATTCGTCGCACTCCAGCCCATAAATCAGCACCGTGACGGCAAAGCACCGCCAAAGCATAAAATTTGGGCACAAAAAAATCACGCTGACGGGGTGAGAGGCCGCTTTCTGTAAATGGTGTTTTGAGCACCGGAGACAAAATTAACGCCGTAAGTGATGTATGTCAATGGAATACCTAAGCTAAATGGGTAATTATTTACCCGCATAGATCAAAAGGTGATCGATTTCATAAGGGTAGTGAAGCATGGATAAAACTTACGGGATGGATGTGACGGATTTTCGAATCCAATTGATGCAATTTACATCCAAATATCTGGATGAAATTACCGGTCTAACCGATGGGGCAAAAGGTATGATTGGGCTAATGTTAGGGAATATCATCAGGGGCAATCGCTACGATGAAACCACTAGAATAAAAATCCAGATGTATGCATCAGAGCACGGCTATTCATTTCAGCAGTTAGATCGCATAATCAGTGACGGTTTTTTTGCGTGGCGTGTTCACGTCGAAATGTTTAAAAACAATAGATAAAGGAAGGGCTGGTCAGTAATGGAAATGCAAGAGTGGCTAAGATGGATTGTTCCCATTGGTACTGTGTTTGCGGCACTGATTTCAGCCCGTGCTTCGAGGGTATCCGCCAGCGCGGCCAGGCGTTCAAGTAAAGCGGCGTATGATGCGCTCGAAGCCAATCGAAAGATTGCAGAAAACGACTGGCGAATCCGCCTCCTTGAGGAGCGAATGAAGGTGTGGCGGGCTTTTGATGACTTGATGATTGACTACACAAAACGGGGTGTATCCACGGCAGAAAGCATTGCCAAAGCAAGTGCTGAATTTCAACGCGTACCATTCCTGTTTCCTGCTGAGGTTGATAATTATCTGAAAAAATTACAAAAGCGGTTATTTAAGCAGATGATTTGGGAAGCCAGACGTGGACAGATTCGGGAAGGTATTCACTGGCAACAAAGGTTTAAAGAGCAAGAAAGAGAACTAAATCTGTGTACATGGCTTGGAAATCAGCAACGTGACGGTAAAAAAATCTTTCAAAAACACATGAGTCTCATTGATTGAGCTATTGGTCGGGTAAAAAACTACCCCATACGGATTGACCATATTAGCGCTCAATGCATAAACTGTATAAACATACAGCGTTAGTTTTGAGGTGTGGCCATGGGTAAAGATGCTAACTATGACGTGATTTTACGGGGTGAGGTGCGCGAATACCTGCCGCCGGGGCGCTGGGTCTTCATCCAGCGCGCAAAAGAGTACGGCGGCGGATTCTGGCTGGGAAAAGCCTATGATGATTGTTTCTGGCTTGAGTTTGAAAAGCCAACGTCTTTATCAGATGGCATTGACTACATTCTGATAGCAGAAAAGGTGGCCGCTGTATCCAACACGTTTGATGATGACTTCCAACTTGTTTAAACCGCACCGCACATAACATCCGGCACCGGCACTGCCAGCCGCAGCCCTCCCACAAGTACACCAATTCAATAAATCAGCCCCCATGCGGCACCATTGCGCGCATGGGGGCTTTTGTGCATGAAAAAAATAAACAAGCGTGATGAACGCTTTGCCCGCCTTGTTGCGGAAGCCACAACAGCGCCGGGGTTTTGTTATGCGACATCCAGAGAACGTGAATACAAGGGCTTTAACGACGATTACCAGGCAGAAAAGCTATTAAAAGATAACGACATCGCCAAAGCCGTTAATACGTACCGCAATCACATTCTTTCGCGTGATGTTCTTTCGCGTCAGGAAGCGCTTGTCAGGCTGACTGAGATTTTCCGCGCGCCAACGGCGGCGGAGGTATTCAGGGAACTGGAAAAAATGGAGCGCATGAGCAAAAAGCGCGTGGATAAGGAGATTGTGCAAGCGGCGTTTGATGCCATGAACATGACGGGAATCAAGAAGATAAAACGCACCAAGAATGGGGTTGAGGTGATTGGCTATGACCTTGACACGCTGGCCGCGCGAATCATGCAGCTTGCCGGTGTTGATGTCAGCAAACCGATATCAGAAGAAGGCAAGCGTACCGCGCGCCGCCTGTTGTCGGAAATCTTCGGAGATATGGGAAGCGCATGAGCGGAAATCCGCCATTCAGGCTAAAGCCAATGCGCGCCATGATGCGCCCGCTATTCCAGCCGCACCGCGTCAAGTGTCTTTATGGCGGGCGCGGTTCGGGTAAATCGTGGGATGTGGCGGAAGCATTGATTGAAATTGCGGTGCGCTCGGAAGTGCGCATTTTGTGCTTGCGCCGCGTCCAGAAATCAATTGCGGCATCTTCACACCAGTTGCTATCTGACACCATCCGCCGCCTTGGGTATGAGTCTGAATTTACCATCACCAACAATGCCATCCGGTCTAAGGAAGGCGCTGAATTCCTGTTTATGGGTCTTCAGTCCAACCTTGACAGCGTTAAGTCAATTGAAGGCGTTGATATTTGCTGGGTGGAAGAAGCGCACTCAATTTCCCGTGACGCATGGGAAATCCTCCTGCCAACCATCCGCCGCATGGCGTCTGAAGTGTGGGTCACCTTCAACCCGGATTATGCATGGGATGACACATACGTCCGTTTCGTGCTTAACGCGGAAGATGACTGGTTTGTCCAGCAGGTTAACTGGAGTGATAACGAGCACTTTACGCCCGAACTGGAGAAGGAGCGGCAAACCTGCCTCAAATACTACCCTGACCGCTATGACAATATCTGGGAAGGGGTGCCGATATCCGAAACGCCGGGCGCGGTGGTCAGCCGTGGCAACCTTGAACGCCTGTTTGTGTCGCCAGAGTCCGCGCTGGCCAAAGCGTGCCGCACCGGCCTTAAGGTGGCCGTGCTGGATGTGGCTGATGAAGGTGATGATGATTCCGTCCTGACCGTGTGGGATGGCCATTTCTGCGCCCGCGTGGATCGTCTTCAGGCACGTGACCCGGCACAGCTTGCCGTTCAGGCGCTGGCCATCGCCAAAGAGGAGGGCTGTGAAGTCCTTATCTATGACTCGGTGGGCGTGGGTGCCGGGGTAAGGGGTGAGCTTAATAAACACGAAGACGAAGACATCAGCTTTAAAAAGTTTGTGGCCAACGGTGCCGTATTGCGCAAGCGCAAGCGCTACAGGGGCGGGCGCTTCAATGAAGAGGTGTTTGCAAACCTGAAGGCGCAAGCGTGGTGGGCGTACCGTGACCGCGTCAACGACACATGCCGCTATCTGGACACCGGCGTCAAGCCACTGGACGGCATGATTGCCTTTTCTGACAAAATCCCGCGCCGCTACCGTGAACGCATTTTGTCCGACTCCACCGGCGTTGAGTGGTTAAGCAACCGTGATGACAAAATCCAGATAGAAGACAAGAAATCCGTAAAAAAACGCTTAGGCGTATCCACAGACTATGCGGATGCGGTCATCCCGCACGCGCTAAAAATGAAATCAGGATTAGACGCATATGAAGAGTAAAAATCTACCCACGCAAGGCACGCTTATTGGGGGTGAAGTGCGTGAAGAGATGAACACCGACAGCTATGTCAGCATGATGCAGGGCATAGCCGGGCTTAATGGTGGTAACGGCATTGGCGCACGGGGTGCCGCTGGCATGACATCGCCAACCGCCCGCCGCATGATGGCGCGCGTGGCAGCGGGCATGATTCCCATTAATGCCATGTTGCTTAATGAGCAATCAGGCATTGGCCACCGTATCTGTGCAGAGCCCGTGGCCGCAGCCATGCTGGCGGGCTATGCCGTTGTGGCTGACACCCCGGCACAACAGAAAGCGGTTGAAGACCTCTTTGAAGACCTTAATGTCTGGCGCGCCGTTGGTACTGCCGCAGTGCACCGGCGCTCTTCTGGCTGGTCTGTCATCGTCTTTGGTGATGAATTTGTCCGCCCGCACCCGTCATACCGCATCACGCCATCAACTGACTGGTTTAACGATTACCGGTCACCGATGTTTGGGTTGCCTGAAGGCTGGCAGATTGAGCTTAAGGCTCCTATCGGCGGTGATGTGTTTATCCCTCAGCAGGATAGTTTCCTGATGGGTGATAAAGACCATGACCCCATCTACCAGATAAGCGGCACGGAATTTGGTACGCCCGTATTGGGGCGCGTGTTCGCGGCACTGGAGCGCTTAGGGCTGTCGCATGAGCTTATTTTGTCAATCCTGTCCATGAGCATTCAGGACATCTATAAACGGCAGGATTTGGATGAAGAGCTAAAGACCAAAGCTGGTGAGCGAAAAGCCGCCAGTCGTATTGCCGGTATTGCCGCAACCCGCATGCTAAATGACATGGTGGTCATCGACGCAGAAGAAACGATTGAACGCCTTCAATCGAGCATGACTAATCTGGCAGACATCATTGATATCAGCATTCGGGTTGTGTCGATGGAGTCCGGCGTGCCGGTTTCAGTGCTGGCCAACAGCAAAGCGGGCTTAAGCAACAGCGACAGCAGCGGGGATGATGTCTGGTTAAGGCTGGTGGAGACGGAAAACACGTTCCACATCATTCCGGCACTTAAGGCCGTTGCCCGTCATTACCTCGGCATTCGCGCTGACTTTGTGCCGAACAAAAGCCAGGGCGATATTAAGCGGGATGCGGAAGCCGATAAGCTACGCGCAGAAATCGTCCAGATGTACTACAACATGCGCGCCATTACGTCTGAAGAGGCACGCGCCACCGGGCAGGAATACGCGTCATTTACCACATTGAGTAAGAATCTACCCGCGCAGGGTATCAAACCAGACGGGCAGGACGTAACCGGGGCGGACGACGATGAAGACGCAACGCTATAACGGCGCGTACCCGCTTGCCGCTGAAATGGTGCTGGCCGCACGCCTGGATAAACAGGCGCGCGCATTTACTGCCGCCGTAAAACAGGCCTGTATTGCCACTTACAAGGCTGTTGCCCGGTCGGGGGCGGTGGCGTCGTTCAACTTCAACACGGATGCCGCAGACGGCAAAGACGTTGGCATTGAGCAAGCAGCAGGGCAAACCCTGTCACCGGCGCTGGTGAAAAAGGTCAGGAAGTATCTCAAGCAAAAATACGGGTCGAACTGGTCACACCTTACGCGCGATAAGCAAACCACCCTGATTAAGGCGTTTATCGCACAAGCCGTGGATGTCAGCCCCGTCAACGCGGGTAAAAAAAGCACCATCGCAAAGCTGATGTCATACGGGGAGTATGGCGCGATTCCGGCGCACATCATTGCGGGCGTGCAGCAGCAGCTTACCGGCAACCTTGCCCGCAGCTATGCCGCCACCGAAACGGGTAACACTGGCAAAGCCGCTGATGCCGTTTCGTCGATATCCAGTAACGCCGATGCCATCCGCAGCCAGATAGAAGCCGCTGATTTTGGACTGACGCCGGATTACTGGAAAAACCATTACCAGAAATTCACGCTTGATGAAGCCCCGCTGGTGGATCTCCTTACCGGTGCGCCCGTCACCGCCACCACAGCGGGTGCGGTGGCACCAGAGGTGCCGCAATTACTGTCAAACGTGGTGGAGCTATCCACCATCAACAGCGCACCCGCGCTGGACGCCGTCAAAAAAGACGCCATCAACAACGTTGAGCAAAACTTCCAGTTAATTGTCAGGGCGGCGGAAGGTCAGCGCCTGGGCGATGGCGTGAAGCTGTCACCGGAAGAGCTTGAAGACCTTATCAGCGTTGACGCGTTTGAAAATAATCCGGGGCTGTCAGCCGCTACGGATAAGTGGGTTGATGACAGCTTTAACCGCATCAAAAACATGAACGCTGACGCCGTTAAGCGCGGCATCAACGTCACCCAACAGGCCATCAAAGAAGGGCGGTCTTTGCCGTGGCTGGAAGAGCAACTCACAAAGCAAATGGACATATCAGCGGGTAAGGCAAAAACCATTGCCCGCACGGCGACCAGTAACGCCGCATGGAATGCCGAATTAGCCACAGCTAAAGCCGCTGGCATGAATTACTACCGCTGGCGCGGAATGCTGGACGAGCGTGAACGCAAGCAGCATTTAGACCGTGAAGGTCATTCCTACGACCCCGCACACCCGCCAACGGATGGAAATCCGGGTCAGCCCATCAATTGCCGTTGCTGGCCAGAATGGTTATTTACAAGCAGTGAAATTGAGGAAGCGGAAAATGAAATTGCAGCACGACACCGAAATTAACGTTGATGCCGTTCGTGACTGGACGGTCACAGATGAAGGCTGGTTACAGATTGATATTCCGGTGCGCCGCGCCGGGATACTGACCTACGACAAGAGCAAGGGTGACGCCTTCACGGCAAAAGAATACTTGTCAGAAGACGAATTGTTTAACACCGATTCAATGAAGACACTTATCGGCAAGCCGGTTGCCATGACCCCGCACCCAAAGGGGGGCAAGGTGACCGCCAAAAATTACCGTGCGTTGAACGTTGGCACGGTGATTGACGCCTTCAGGCGGGGTGATGACCTGATTGCCCGGTCACTTGTTCAGGATGAAAACGCTATTAAGTTGATTCTGAATGATAAATCCCTGCGCGGGGCGTCTGCCGGTTACCAGTGTGACGAAAAGCTGAAGGTGACCGGGTCTTCAAAATGGGGCGATTACGACACGGTGCAGCGTGGGGCGAAATATAACCACATCATCATTTGCCGTAATCCACGTAACAGCAATGCGCGCTTTAATCTGGATGAAATTATGGACCCTGAAAACATCAACGTTGATGAATTGCAAACGCAGGTCGCCACGTTAACCAAAAAAAGTGATGACCTTGAAAAAAAGGTCGGCACCCTGAATGGTGAATTGCTGGCTGCAAATAAGAAAATTTTGAACCTTGATTCACTGAATAATGATGCCTATGAACGCGGTTTAAAAGACGGGAAAAACCAGCACCTTCTTAACGAGCACGCAAAGGCGCTGGGTATCAACGTTGACAGCCTTGATCCAAAGCTTGTCAAAATCGCCGTCATCAAAAAAGCCAATCCGCAGATGAATACCGATTCGCTGGACGATGCGCAGATTGATACGGCGCTTGAAATGGCCATGACCATCAAGCCCGCCAAAGAGTTTAAGCAGAATACGCGCCGCCAGCAGGTTAACAACGATGGCGACCGCAACGGCGCTGAAGCTGACAGCCACGCGGACTACCAAAAACGCCTGTTCGGGGGTCAATAATGCAGACTGATATCAAAACGGAATATGACGCGGGGCTACCCGGTCAACTGGCTGTGCTGCCGTCATTCAATAGCGCCGCAAAAGTCCGCTCTTGCCGTGTTAATGGCCTGATTTATGCCGGTGATGCGCTCAAGCTGGGTGACACCGATAACACCGTTGTCGCGCTGGAAACAGGTGACACCGCCGATATGGTTTGCGGCGTGGCCGTGCGCTCTCATTCTAACTTTGGCATGACGCCAACCCGCACCTATGGCGCAACCAGCGCTTATGCCGTTGATACCAACAGCGTGCAGGGGTCTTGTGAAGACGGTCCGATTTACGTGGCGCTGAAGTCTGGCCAGACCCCGAAAAACGGCGACCTTGCAACCCCAATGGGGCGTAACGCCACGTCAAACGTGATGGAGTGGGGCGTGCTGGCGGCAGACGGTGGCCAGACCCGCGCCAAATTCATTTCCGGTGCGCTGCCGGGCGGCGTGGCCATTATCCAGCTTACGGATGGCGCATTGCTGGGAAAGCCTGAAGCGTCAGTTATTAACGTGACTGGCGCAACCGTGGCACCAACCACGGCAAATATCGCCGCAGGAGCAACACAGCAGCTAACGGCGACTATCGCGCCAGCTAACGCAACGGATAAATCCGGGGCGTGGTCAAGCAGTGACGAAACAAAAGCCACTGTGAACGCATCAGGGCTGGTGACGGGCGTTGCGGCAGGTACGGCAACAATCACATTTACGACAACGGACGGCGGTAAGACTGCCACTTGTGCCGTTACTGTTACGGGAAGTTGAGCATGAACAAGACAGAAATTGTGCAGACGATGCAGAGCTATTGCGCTGGCGCCCTGCGCGCCAATGGTCAGGAAGTTAACGTTGACGAGCAGGGGCTTATCTTTGCTGATGACGTGATTGCGGTATCCAAAAAGATTTATGAAAAGAAAATGCCAGCGCCGCAAGCGCTGTCTCTTTTCCCGCAAGAGCCAGACGTTACGGATGCGGATGAATGGTTTGAATACCGCATGTATGACGCGCAGGGCATGGCAAAAATCATGGCCGCTTATGGTACGGATATGCCGATGATGACCGTGAAGGGTGAAGCCTTCATTGCCAAAATGTATACCGTGGGGCTGGGCTATGGCTGGACGTATAAAGAAATGCTTCAGTCAGCCAAAAAAGGCATCCCGCTTAAGCAGATTGAAGGCACGTCATGCCGCAAAATCCACGAGCGCACCATCAGTAATATTCTGTGGAAGGGCAATGCGGAATATAAAATCGTGGGCTTTTCCAATCACCCCAACATCCCTGAAGTGGCCGTTGCCGGTGGCTGGGCGTCTGCTGATGGTGATGCCATTGTTGATGATGTTGCGGCCATCATTTCTGCCGTTAACGGCACGTCTATTTTTGACGTCAATAAATTCCAGCTACCGTCAAAAGCCTGGACGATTGTGCAGAGCAAGCGCTTGTCAGGCACAAGCGACACCGTGCTTTCGTTCCTGAAAAAATCATTCCCTGAAGTGACCTTCAGCAAAAACCCCGATTTGGACGCGGACGGAATTTGCATGGCCATTGATATGAATGAAGAGAACTTCAGCCAGGCAACACCGGTGCTGTTCCGCCAGCTTGCGCCGCAGCCTAACGGCATTGATATTTCCGTGCCGTGCATTTCCATGACTTGCGGCACCATCGTCCGCCAGCCGCTGGCCGCATCCAAATCAACGAAAGTGGTGTAATAAATGACCGATAAAAAGACCGAAGTGAAAACCGTCTGGCTGGCCAACAAGACGCAGCGCCCAATCCACATCATGCAGCGCGGCAAAGACGCTGACGGCAATGCGCTCGATAACATCCGTCTTTCAACCATGGGCGCGGTGGAAGTCTCTGAAGAGACATTAAACCTGTCAGGCGTGGCGCAGCTTATCAAGAAAAAAGCGCTTGTTAAGGTGACCGAAGCACAGGCCAAAAAGCTTAACAAAGCCCATGACACCGTAGTCAGCCAGCCTGACGAGCAGGAAGACGACGAAAACGACCACGAAGAGAACGAAGGGGATTAAGCCGTGACGACCGTTAAAGAATGGCTTGCCATCCTTTTACCGGGTTACACAGTGGACGAGGGCGCATTTAGCGCCCTTTCTTCATTGTGCGCCAGCGTCTATGACCTACAGGCGGCGGTAGATGATGGCTACGAAGAAACCTATTTGCTGGCGCTGTACATCGCCGCAAATCAGGTATACGCGATTGAGGGCTACAGCGGCAGCATACGCCCGGTGGTCAGCAAGCGTGAGGGCAAGGTGTCGCAGTCTTACGGCACCGGCAAAGGCGGCAGCGTTAAAGCCGGATGGGAAGGCACCACGTTTGGTGAGCAGTTTCTGGACATCATCAGCGCCAGCCGGGGCGGGGCAATCTTGCTGGGTAGCGCATCATGAAAGGCGGTGCGCAGTTCAACACAATGGGCTTTGACCGGGTCATCCGCAAAAACATTACGGCGCTTGCCGGTATCAAGCTGAAGATAGGCATTCAGAAGGGGGCGACGGCCACCGGTGGCGGTCTGGTTGCTGAATATGCCGCCGCCAATAACTTTGGCACCAAAAATGGCCGCATCCCGTCGCGTCCGTTTATGACGTATTCATCGGACAGAATCGCAGACTGGATGGAAACGGCAGCGTTTTACGAGGTGGTTAATGGCGTTATTGCTGGCAGGTTTACAGCTGATATGGCCGCAAAAATTATCGGTGACCGTGCTGTAAACATCACTAAGAAAACAATAAAGGATTCAGCGCTATACAAGCCAAACACGGAATATACCCTGAATATTAAGCGCAAGAAAAAACAGGGTGATAAGCCTTTGCTCGCTTCTGAGAGTTTATTCCGCAACGTTAAATTTGTGAGGGTAATGTAATGCGGCGTCAGGTGCAGATAATGCAGCCCGCAAAGGGTGAGTTTGTGGCCGGTGTGTACCGGCAGGGGTACGAAAAGCCGGTAACGGCCATGTTAAGCATGCAACCGGCAAACGGCGGCGGCACGTTTAAAGAGTATCTGACGGGTAGAAAAGTATCCGATTACATGGAAGCAATCGGGGAAGTGGATCTCAAATCCACCGAAGAAGGCGAACACAATGGCGCGTATGTGCTGTGCGGTGGCAAAAAATATGAAGTGGTAGACCGCGCGGAATGGCAAAACGGGGTCATCAATCATTATGAATACCTGCTTTACCGCACCACCACTGAAAAAAGCGAGGTGACCGGATGAATGCATCACCCGTTAACCTGCTAACCGCATCAGGGGTAATTATTTACCCGTCCTACCGTGAAGAAGTGGCGGAGTTTGACGAGCGCGGCAACGTCAATGAGATTGAATTCACGGCGTATGACGGCACCGTCAAAAACAGTGACGATGATTACGCCCCACAAACGGTTATTGCCGTTTCGTTCGAATATGACGGCGCACCCGTTAGCGTGCCGGTGAATGTGTTAATGGTGGTGGGAACGGTCATCAAATTCCATCCCGGCACCCTGACGCCAGAAAGCGCCACGCCGGAGGTTTTGCGAGGTGCGCCATACTATGCCGCCGTCCGCGCCCGTCAAATGCTGGTGGAGCTTATGGGAACGCAGGACGCAGTCTACGCACTGCAAAGTATGCCAGAGCCCAAGACAAGCTTTGCCGTGGCGTGGGTTACTTCCCATTCAACAAGCCCATCAGAAATAGACAACGGCTTTGACGAGCATGGGCGCTGGTATGACTTTAATGCCTGGGCGGAAGTCACCATCATCCGCAGCAGCGCAACAGCGGCGCAGTATCTTCACGACCTGCTTACCATTCTGGAAACCCGGCGCGGGTATTACTGGCAGTATGACCGGGGCTTTGATTTATGCAGGTCGCAAGAAGTGTCTAACAGTTCCCCCCTTATAAATAATCTCGGTTACCAGCAACAAGCAGAGGTCGCTTTGTCATTTTCGTTTGTATATCGCCATTACGAGCAGGAAGGCTGGATCGCACGGGCGGTGGTAGATGATGACTTTGCGCACGTTGATTTAATTCGAGAAGGGGAATAAACATGGCTGACTTGCGCCGCCTGTTTAACATGAAAATTACCCGGCAGACCAAAGCCGCCGCGTATGGCGTCTTTGGGGTTGGGCTGGAGCTTACGCCCGCGCCGGGTTTTTATGGTGTGACCAAAGAAAACTTTGAAAGCATCACCGCCGCTGACGTGTCCAAAATCGTGAAGGTTTACAGCCTTTACGATGACGTTATTGATGATGGCGTGACCGGTGCCGCGCTCAAAGCCGCAAATGCCTACTTTAACCAGAAACCAACGCCTGACACGCTGGTAATCGCTGATATTTCCGGGGCGTTTTCCAGCGTGGCCATTTTGCTGAATGGTGATGATACCGGCATTCAGGATGTTAAAGCCGCCGTTGCGTTTGTCAGTGGCGATGATGTCCTGAATGCCACGTTTGACGGCTCGGCATGGGTTGGCACCGGCGCAGATAAAATCACCGCTGATGAAAACAATGCGGAGTTATACCAGGTTGACGGGCGCATTGTGTTTCTGACCGGCGCGGATGTGTCTGTTGGCTATTCAGACGTAAAAGCAGACGCTTTCCCGACTGTCATCACCGCCATCAAAAAGCAAAATAATAACTGGTTTATGTCGTTCACGACCTCCCGCAACCCAACGCTGTTAATCCAAATTGCAGACTGGACGGAAGCACAGACGGACAAAATGGCCGCGTTGGTTGATGACGGTGGCGCGGTTTACAGCACCAATCCACCATGGCCAGTTGGTGGCATTACGCAATATCTTTTCGATAAACAATACGCGGGTAGTTTTGCGACCACGACGCGCATTGATTCCAACTACCTTGACGCCGCACAGGCTGGGCGATGCCTCACCATGCAGCCGGGTAGCGAAACATGGGCGCTGAAAACGCTGTCAGGCGTTGTGACTGATGATTTTGACGAAACGGATTATCAGACCATTACCGCTATTAACGGCAACACGTATGAAGATTACGGGTCTGGCGTCATGGTGACCTATCCCGGCACGGTCGGTGACGGTGAATCCATTGAGGCGGTGCGCTTCTGTTACTGGCTGGCCGATTACATGCAAAAAAATCTGGCCACCTTTGCCATTAACCAGAAAAAAGTTGCGTATGCGCCGTCCGGCATTGAGCTTGTCTGTAGCAACATGGAAAAAAGCCTCAAAACCGGCCAGGACAACGGCGGCATCCTCGAAAACTTCACCAATGGGGATGAATACGTGCGCGGCTTTACGGTCACCCGTCCAACCATGAATCAAATCACCGCAGCACAGCAAATCAAAGGGGATTTGCAGGTGCCTTTCGAGTTTTATTTGCAACACGCCATTAAGCACGTTACCGGCGTTGGTGCTGCCTTAACGTGGGGGATGTAACCATGGGCGCTTATCAGGGTAACCAAAACCCCAAAGACTGGATTTTAGCCGTTAGCCTCGCACCGGTGCTGGGCTTTGCTAAAGACAGCAATATTGAGCTTGAGTTGCGGGAAGACGCTGTTGATGCGGATGTTGGTATCCAAGGGGATTGGGTGTTTGTGGAAAAAAATGACGGGTCATCTACCGTCAAATTTACGCTTTATCGCAATTCCGCCTCAAATGCCATGCTTCACACGCTTCTTAAAACCCGGTCTGTGTTCAATACCACGCTGACCAACGTGCGTAATGCAACGGTGCACAGTCTGCCGTATTGCATGATTCAGAAGCAGCCAAAAGACGGTAATAACGGCGGTTCTAACGCAAACACGCTGGAATGGACGATTATCGCCGGTGAAACGGATTCCACAATTTTATAAGGCGGCAGAATGTCTGAGTTAATCAAAGAAGTACCCATCAAGGGGCGTAAATTCACCATCGTTAAAATGAGTGCGTTTGACGCCATTCATTTTAAGTTGCGCATCATGGAGCTTATCGCAAAGCACGGAATTAACGTTTCCGGGTCGCTGATGGAAGCGGCGGGGCGCGCGTTTACGCTGTTGAACCGTGAAGACCATGACGAGATCCTTTTCCAGTTACTGCAAAAGTCACGCGTGCAGTGCATGGATAATGAAATGCTTCTGGAGGACTGGGGCGCACTTGACGCCACGTTTGGCGCGGACAACATCGCAGATGTGTACCTGATTGCGCTGGAGTGCGTCAAATTCAGCATTGCGCCAGTGGCTGAAGGGTTAAAAAAAAATATTGGTCTGGACATGAGCCTGAATCTTCAGGGAAGCATGCGGGGATTATTAAACGCCTGGCTGAAAACCTTGACCCCGCCGTCAGAGCAGAAATCACCGTCTGGAGAGTAATACAATCTGGCCTGATACCGTATGACGCTATACGGTCAGGCCTTGCCCCGTTCGATGACATCATGCGCGCCGCCGCCGTCCTGCAGTACGATTCCGCCGTATCCGCCGCCATATCCAAAGCAGAGCAGAAAAAATGACGCAAGAAACCAAAGAACTTGTCACTAAGGTTGACGTGCAGCCAGACCTTGCAGGATTGCTGGCGTTTGAGGCTGAGATTGACCGCGCCATTGGAAAGGTTAACAAGCTTGACGCGGCCATCAAGCGTGTTAACGAATTGCGCCCGGCAACCCGCTATTCACCGCCCGTGAACAATCCCGGCGCAACTGCCGCCGCCGCAGGGCTGTCAGCCGGGCTGGGCGCAAATCTCGTCAACCGTGGCGCACTGGCACCCATCGTGCGTAAGGCGTCAGAGGACGTGGCCAAAAACGCAGCCAACACAGCCGCAACCGGTGTCAACATGGCCATAGAGGATATGCGCGGGCGACTCCTTGCCGGTGGCGGACGGATTATTCCGCGCATTGGTATTGAAGGCGGCGGGGCTGGTGGGTTCGGTGATCGTTCAGGGACTCATAATGCCGGTGGTTTTGCTGGTGGCGTGTCCAGACCTGAGGATTTCAGGCCTAACGCGTTTAACCGGTTCAATTTTAATAATATGGACTGGAGCGCGCCGGGCGACCTGAAGCCGGGAAGCCCGCAGGTGGCCAGAACGCCGAAAACACCCGGCGCGGGCATGCGCATGCCGGATATGATGGTTGGCGCGGCGTCCGCTTACGCGTTAAGTGCGGGGCTAGGCGCGGTGGCTGAAAATCTTGACCGTATCCAGTCACAAGAGGCGCAACTTGCAAGACTGCCGCAGACGGTAGGTAGCAGCAAGGATGCCTTTATAGCGCTGAATGAAGCCGCTAGCGACGTGCGCAGCAACGGTGATGCCTTTATTTCGACATATACCAACATGGCCACTGCAACTGAAAAGCTGGGATTAAGCCAGGCAGAAACGATGAAATCGGCACAGGGCATGGTGAGTGCACTGCAGTTAGGCGGCGGTAGCAAGGTTGCCATTAATAATGCGCTGTATCAGATGGGTCAGGCCTTCTCAAGCAACCGGTTTGGGGGTGATGAATTTAGATCCTTCATGGAGGCCATCGGCACTATGGCACCCACTGTGGCCAAAGCGTTTGGCACGGACGTTGCCGGGTTGCGTAAGATGTCGGAAGCGGGTGAATTAACCGCAGAGAAGATGACCAAAGCCTTTGCGGTTATGGCTGATAACAACATCGACCTGTTAAAAAAACAGGGCTGGACATGGGCGCAAGTCACGGCAGTCATGGGTAATGACTGGGATAACTTTGTGGCCACGGCCACTGAAAACGGTGAATGGGCGCACCTTATGTCATGGGTTGCAACCAACGTCACACCCGTTTTCAGGGATGCGGAAAAAGCCGTTGCTACCTTCTGGAATAGCACCACGGATGAAAGTAAAGCCAGCATATTGATTGGCATCCTTGCGGCCATTGGCGCAGCTTTTGTGGCGCTTGCCGTGCCGGTACTGGCGGCAACATGGCCATTTCTTGCCGTGGGCGCGGCGGTCTTCCTGTTGTGGGAAGTATTCCAGGAGTTTAAGCACTGGATGGATGGCAGCGCCAAAACCATTTTTGACAGTCTGTTTGGCAGCTTTGACGAGTTTGAACGCCGCTATCCATACATCATTGCATCCATCAAGAATCTGATGGAGTTAATGAAAATGACCGATGATTTCAGCGGGTGGTTGCATCAAAAAACGATTGGTAAGTTGCTGGGTGAGCAGCAGGAAACACCAGAAGAAGGCGGTCTTTTGAATGGCGCAAATAATACTCTTAAAGCAGGTAAGGCGTTGGGTGGTGCCGCTGGAGGGTGGGGAAATCCGTTGTCGTGGCTTGAAGATATCCTAAGCATTCCGCATCAGTTGAGTGAGTTACCAATGCTTCCACCGGCGCTGACGCAGGGCGGTAAGCAAACCAACATCACTAACACCAACAGTGGCAACACAACAATCACCGTGGCCACCCCGGAAGAGGCCGCAGCGGTGGCCAACGCGCGTGACGATTCTTTTGTTAATCAGGCCAGTGGCGGACTGGATAATATGGCAGAAGGTGGAGGTTATGCGTGATTTTGAATGTGTATTGTATAATGACCAAAATTAACTATAGGGATGTAAAATGAATGTGTTTAATTTGAATAACATGATTACCCCAAAGATTCTGACGGGTATTTATGTACTCACCACTGTGATTGCGGCGGTGGCTTGTGTTTTAACTTTCCTCGGTGGTAGCTTCACCGGTGCTATTGCTTGGGGGCTGGTTGCATTTTTCAACCGCATCTTCTTTGAGTGCATTATTGTAGTGTTTAAAAATAACGAGTATTTACGCCACATTGCTAACGCGCTTGATGGCGGCGGCGAGCCTGATGTTATGGCGGATATCCTCCGCAGAAATGGCCGAAAAACTTACGAAAGCGGCAGTGATTGGGAAAATCACAAAAAAAGGGACGACCCACAAGACAAGCAATAATCAGCACCGGCAGCGCCCCATAAAATCCACCTTAACCGGTGGATTTTTTTATGGGTGAAATATGTCAGATTTAGGCGGATTGAACGCACCAACGAGCAAGCGCGCCGTTATTGTGTCAGCGTCCGGGGTAGTAGTTAATTTGCGGTTGCGTAAGCGTGAAACCTATTCCGTAAAGCGCAGCGTGACAAAGGGCGCGCTGGAGACGGGCTATAAAATTTCTGACGGTACTGTCACAGAACAACCGGCAGTTGATATTGAAGGGTTGGTCACCGGGAGTGATGGATATGCCCTCGCATTTGATCCAACGCGTATTGATGCAGAGGTGGCCAGCATTAATAACGCATTCAATCTGAATGAGCTTGTGTCGGTTTACACGTCATTTATTGCCATCAGTGATGCGGTATTAACTGAGTTCCGCGCGGAAGCGACAGCAAAAGACAAGACCATCATCATTAAGCTTGCCGCAGAAAAAATCAAATTTGTAACCTTCCAGCGCACCCAAAACGAAGCGCCAGCACCGAAAAAAACAAAAACAAAAAATCCAGCCGGGCAGGGGAGGGCAGGCACCGGCAAGAAATCCGCCACGCCTGAAGAGAAGCCCAAAACAGATATTTTATATTTTACATAGGGTTAAACGTTGATGGATGAACAATTTTACAGCTTGCCTCTTGTGGCATCCGTACCAGACCAGGACATGACGATTGGCTTTGATGGCAACTTCTTTTCCGTGCGGGTCTTCTTTTCGACAACTACGCACTTGTGGTGGCTTGAGTTGAGTAGCGTAGATATGGCGGTGACACTGTCACAAATCGTGTTGCGGCCAAACGTCATGCATGGCCTGTCCGGGAAAGTGCCGGGCTACGCCGGAAGCGCCTCAATTGGCATGGTGACGCGCAGAAGCAGCGCGATTTACGGTTCAATTGATGCCTTTGCGGGTGATTTTGGGCTTTTCATAGCTGATACCGTGACAGTGTAACGTTATGGCGTCAAAAACTGGCATTTTGATTATGAATAACACATTACAGGAGCTTACGGAGCAAGTGACCAAATGGATTGAGGTTTATTTCCCGGCAATTTGCGCGGGTCTTATGGCTGCAGCAATTTCAATTTTAATGGATATCCGGGCGGGCGAACCGCCTAAGCGAACCGCTACAGGTGGCGTTATTTGTGGGCTGGTTGTGACGGGTTGTTATTCATTCGCAATATTTTTAGGCATGCCACCTGAAGCGGGCATCTTCTTTGGTGCTTATGTCGGATTCAGGGGCGCAGATAACATCAAAGAAACGTTTGTGTCTATCGGCAATTCAATCAGAAATCGCAAGTTAGGAGGTGCTGGAAATGCAAATAAGCAATAACGGAATTGACTTCATCAAGCGTGAAGAGGGAGAGAAATTAACCGCATACGAGGATACGCGCGGCATTCCCACAATTGGCGTGGGTCATACTGGCGATGTTAATGGCCAGCCTGTAACGGTGGGTATGAAAATAACCGCAGAGCAATCCTCAGCATTGTTAAAAGGTGATTTGGCATGGGTTGAAGGCACAATCAAGAGTTATGTTAAATCGCCATTAACACAAAATCAGTATGACGCACTTTGCAGCTTTATCTTTAATATCGGCGGCACCGCCTTTAAGGGGTCAACCATGCTGAAGTTGTTGAATCTGGCGAATTACAAGGGCGCAGCGGATGAATTTCCGAAATGGAAAAAATCAGGCAATGACCCTGATATTTTATTACCACGTCGCCAGCGTGAGCGGGCATTGTTTTTATCATGATTTCGTTACTTAAGGTCTTCTGGAAGCCGCTGACGGTTGGCGGCTTAATATTGCTGGCTCTTTGGGGCTTTTCGCATATCCGTTATCAGGCCGGATATCAGGCGGCGGAATTAGCCTGGCAATTGAAAGACAGGAAGCGTCAGAAAGAGGATGCTGAAGCGCTGGCTGCGCGGCAGGCATATGAGCGAGCAGAAGAGAAAAGGCGGCAGGATGAAGCAACAAACGCAGCGAAAGAGGCAGATGTACAACTTGCGGCGGCGCGCGCTGATGCCGCTGTTGCTAAGTCTGCTGGTGACGGGTTGCGCGCCACAATCGCAGACCTTAAGCGCCAGCTTGCAACAAGTAAAACCGGCGAGCTTTCCGCCATTGTCGCAGCAAGCGCGGCAAGAGCCAATACCGCCATTTTGCTTGCCAACGTGCTTGAGCGCGCTGACAAGCGAGCGGGTGAGCTGGCGGAATACGCTGACCGGGCAAGAATAAAAGGTTTGCAGTGTGAGAACACATATAAAGGCGTTACCAATACGCAATAAATCTGGTGAAGCCCTTGTCACATTTCGCCCGGCAAAGTCCGGGCATTTTTTTGCCCGCTTGACGACGGGTAACATAATTGTTACCTTGAATGCGTTAATCAATCAGGGGGCTTGTATGGCCAGCATTGAAACCGATGAATCAACAATCCGGTATCTGAAGGAAAACCCCGAAGCCAGAATGGCTGCAATAGACGAGGTTTACAGGCTGATACGTGAAGGTGATGTTGATGTGGCAAAGATAACGTTGCGCATGATTATCAACCTGACGTGTGGATTTCCGGCCATTTCTAATGAGGTAGGCAGACATCCTAAGTCCATCATGCGCATGCTTACGCCTGATGTAGATCCAGGCATAAAGGCGTTTATGTCAGTAGTAAATGCCACAAGGCGGCAGATAGCTAACGCGTCAACAGGAGGTATGAACGATGCGCAGTAATCTCTATGAAACAGACTTCTACGGGTGGACGCAGCAACAGGCGGCACTTCTCAAAGATGGACGTTTATCTGATTTAGACGTGATGCATTTAATGGAGGAAATCGAATTTATGGGCGGCAGCGAACGCAGGGAACTTGAATCACGTCTTGAAATTCTGTTTATGCATTTGCTGAAGTGGAAATTCCAGCCCAGCCACCGTGGTACAAGCTGGACGCTCACCATTAAAGAGCAGCGCCGTAAAATCGCCAGGCATCTTGAAAAGAACCCGTCACTGAAAAGCAAACTGCCTGAAATGGCAACGGAGGCATACGGCGATGCCGTTTTATCTGCCGCGCGTGAAACGGGCTTTGATGAATCCACGTTCCCGGAGTCGATGCCATGGACGCTGTTACAGGCATTTGAGGCAAACTATCTGCCTGAGTAAAAGAAAGCAATGCACCAGACCCGGCCACCGCGCCGGGTTTTTTTATGCCCGGAATCACAGAAACGGCCACACAGCACGGGCAGGGCGGGGTCAATCGCCTTAATATGCTGTTTGTAGTTGAAATAATCAGGCCTGAGAAGTAGACTGGAGGTTAGAGTCTTGCAACAAGGGCGTAAAGCGCCTTGTCCTGCCTGTGTTTGTACATTATTATGTGATTTAACATAATATACATTATGCGTACTAAAGTCGAATCAGGGAGAATCCAGAGTTTCGCGGCCGTCATTGTGTTCCTTGGCTACTGATAGCTGTTGTAAAATCATTTACGAGTTTGTACATAACGCTATCCACTGAGCTACCGGGTTGATAGTCTTGATTACACCGGGTAATCAGCGCTGATGGAGAAAACATGGCGATAACCGAAGCAAAGCTGCTGGCATCTGGATTTACATCCTTGGACCTGCAGAAGTTGCGTAAGTACATAACAAAAGATGCCCTTTCTCTGGATATGGTGATATCTGACTTGTCCAGACGTTTTAACGCAGCGTTGTTATTGACCATGTTGCTTGCTGCTGTTTACCTCATAGTTATTATCATCGCGTCCAGAGCAAATGTAATATCCACAGGCGTTGCTATGTTGATCGCTTTGTTCATCATTTGGTTTTTTCAGCCTCCGTTTCTTTCCTATAAGGCATGGAAATTTAACAAGAAATACCGCTAACATGGCCGCTGTCTTTAAAATCTCTTATCTCAGTTTGCTGACGTAGCCATCTTTACTCATCTTTCATAAATATGGCATATGCTTAGCGAATCCTTCTCTCAGCAGAATTCAATAACAGGTTCAGATACTCATGAACAACAATCTGCCTACGGTCGACGACGAACCGGGCGTTCCACCTCCGCATGTCAGTTTCCGTGAAGCCTTTTTATTCTGGCTGAAGCTAGGATTCATAAGCTTTGGCGGGCCGGCTGGGCAGATTTCGATAATGCATCAGGAGCTGGTTGAAAACCGACGCTGGATATCCGAACAGCGCTTTTTGCATGCACTAAATTACTGTATGGTGCTTCCGGGCCCGGAGGCGCAACAACTGGCGACCTATATTGGCTGGCTGATGCACCGCACCTGGGGCGGCGTGGTTGCCGGGGCACTGTTTGTGCTCCCTTCCCTTTTTATCCTTATTGCTCTGTCGTGGATTTACGTTGCGTATGGCCATTTGTCTGTCGTGGCCGGTCTCTTCTATGGCATCAAACCGGCGATTACGGCGATTGTTGTGCAGGCTGCGCACCGTATCGGTTCGCGGGCGCTGCGTAACCGCGCTCAATGGGCAATTGCTGCCGCCGCGTTTGTCGCCATTTTCGCCCTCAATGTCCCTTTTCCCGTTATTGTCCTGTCAGCCGCAATGATGGGTTATGTGGGGGGCCGCCTTTTCCCCGACCATTTTGGTCAGGGTAACGCCCATGACGCCAGCCGCAAATCCTACGGTGATGCCATTATTGATGACCATACGCCAGCGGCTCCGCATACGGTTTTCAAATGGTCACGTTTGACCCTGATTATCATTGCCGGTGTTTTTTTATGGGCAACGCCAATGGCAATGCTCTTTCTGAGCCTGGGCTGGACGCACCCGTTTACCCAGATGGGCTGGTTCTTCACCAAAGCGGCGTTGCTGACCTTTGGCGGTGCTTATGCGGTACTGCCTTATATCTACCAGGGTGCGGTTGGCCATTATCAGTGGCTAACGCCAACGCAGATGATTGATGGTCTGGCACTGGGCGAAACCACGCCGGGGCCGCTTATCATGGTTGTGGCATTTGTGGGATTTGTCGGTGGCTATGTGAATATGGCGTATGGCCCGGATCAGCTTTTCCTGGCAGGCGCTGTAGCGGCCGTGCTGGCGACCTGGTTTACGTTTCTGCCATCGTTTTTGTTTATCCTCGCCGGTGGTCCTTTTATTGAAACGACGCACAACAATATTAATTTCACCGCGCCGCTCACGGCGATTACCGCAGCTGTGGTTGGGGTAATCCTTAATCTGGCGCTCTTTTTTGGCTACCACGTGCTATGGCCACAGGGCTTTGACGGCAAAACGGACTGGATCGCGGCGGTCATTGCCCTTGCTGCCGCTATCGCACTTTTCCGGTTCAAATATAAAGTGACTCACGTTATTGCCGCGTGTGCGGTCATCGGGTTGGTTTTACATCTGTTCCTCAGAACATAGTGCCAGGCCCCGAATAACCGGGGCCTGTCAGCAATTCTAACCTGCACGTTTAAAGAAAGTTGAAGCCTGTCTGGTATACTCCAGTTTTTTGTAAAACGCCCCTAAGCAAATGGAAATTGAATTAAATAAAAGTTTTAAAGAACGCGTTTTCCATGCTGTCATTTTCGAAGTGACGGCCAACGTCATTATTGCGCTGTCACTGGCGTGGCTGATGAACGTGTCGGTGCTCCAGTCAGGTTCGTTATCCGTGATATCTGCACTTGCCGCTACAGCATGGAATTTTGTGTTTAATAAATTCTTTGATGCCCTTCAGAAAAAATATGCATTTCAACGAACATTTCTCGTTCGTGGGATCCATGCGGTCTGCTTTGAAACAGGACTTATCATCACATTAATCCCTGTCGCGATGGTAATGCTGAATTTAACAGTGACTGAGGCATTTTTTGTCGAGATCGGTCTGGTACTGTTTTTTCTGCCATACACGATGCTCTTCAACTGGCTCTACGACTACCTGCGTTGGACATTTGTTGGGCGAAAACAGTCTGCTACATAGGCACGTTCGTGAGCACATTTGGCGCCGCACGCCTTCTATACTCTGTGTTTCTCTCTCTTTTTTAAGGAAGGAACAATGTTCGATCATGTGAAATTCGGCGTCAGTGATTACGAGAAAAGTAAAACCTTCTTCCTCAACGCGCTTGAGCCGCTTGGTGTAAGGCTCATCGATGAAGGCACACCTGAGTACGGTGTTGAAATGAGTTCCGGCAACGTGTCACTCTGCCTGTTCCAGACGCGCGACAAACCGGCCCCACTGCATCTGGCGTTTGTGGCAGAAACACGCCAGCAGGTTGATGATTTTTACCATGCCGCAATGCGAGCGGGTGCCAGGGATAACGGTGCCCCAGGCTTGCGGCCCTACAGCAAAAACTACTATGCCGCCTTTGTCATTGCGCCTGACGGCCATAATATTGAGGCGGTCTGTCATGCACCGGACTGATTCATGATGGCTTTTGTGTGGGTTTCTCTGCCGGTGCTGCGAACCAGTTTTCTTCCGCGACGACGACCGCACCTTCCGGCTGCATCACGAAGTTTGGTGACATAATCTGCACGTTGAACTCGTTGAAAACGTCCTGAATGTTACTGTGGAGCTCATTGCGGGCCTCGGCAAGTGACTGTCCGGGCTGCAATTTTACCTGCAACTCATAGGCAATGTACCAGTCCATCAGCCCCAGCTGACGCACCAGGGGCTGCTGCGAAGGGTCAACACATTTCGACCGTCTGGCCGCCATCTCCAGCATGGCATGAACCTGTCGCCACGGCGTGTCATAGCCAATCGTCACGCCAATCGTCAGGTTCACGCCGCCGTCAGGATTCTGCACGCTCAGATTGGTGATTTTTCCGCTCACCACCACCGCATTGGGTACGGTCACAACATAGTTCTCGCGGGTGATGATCTTGGTCGCCAGCATGCCTATCTCCGTGACCAGCCCTTCGTTATCCGCGACCCGTATAACGTCTCCTTTCCTCAACGCTCGCGAGTAGATCAGCACCAGTCCGCTCATCGCATGGTTCATGACGCCCGCTGAGCCAAGGGTCAGCATCAGGCCGAAGAAGACGCTGATACCTTTGAATGCCAGTGAATTGGCGCCGGGTAAAAACGGGTATGCCGCAGACAGGGCAAACAGCCACACCACAACGGAAATGAGCTTACGCGTCGCGCCGACGGTCTCAGGATGAATGCCCGGCAGCTGCAAGCGCCCTGCTTCCACCTGATTTAACAACACCTTCAGGAGCTTCAGAATAAAGGCGGTAATCACAAAGATGATCAGGACAATCATAATGCCCGGCATGGCCGAGACAATCGACAGCACAATATCCCGCAGAACGCGCATGGTCCAGTCGCCTAACGATGCACCCCAGACGCGTGTCCAGGGGAACAAGCTGAACGCCCAGCTCAGCCAGAGATACAATCCGAGAATGCCCAGTAAAATCATCAGCAAAGCATACAAACGAGCCTCAATTGCGCCGACAAACTTACGCCAGCGTTGAGGAATGACGCTGCGGTTTTCAAGAATACGACGACGGCAGACATTGCGAACCCAGCGCCATGACCGCCACGCGCCATACCAGAAAAGAGACAGTGCAAGCAGTCCGACGACCGTTTTCCCGGCGGAGAGCGCCAGCCAGCCGGTGTCATACTGATCGCGAAGCGCCGTACGCTGCGCCTCCATCCGCGCCAGCACGCGCTGAGCGGCCTGGTCAAGGGTCAGATCATCGCCCTCATCGAGATCCGCCTGTGTAAGCAATAGAACAGGCTTATTGTTCATGACAATCAGCCTTCCCTGCTGGTTGTAACGGGTAACGGGGACAATTTTCAGCGGCTCACGCACATCCTGCTGGGTGAAATTACGCAGGGTATGACGGATACGCAATACGCGCTCTTCAGGAGTGGTGAGACCAAATTTGGCCTGTAGCATCACAATCGGCTGGTGAAAAATGTAAACCGTTCGGGCACGTTCCTGCTCAGTAGGCTCCTGCCGTGGCTCGGCGGCGATGCCGGTAAATGAGATGATCGAGAGCACGCAGGATAATAATGCGAGCAGGACCTTGTTCATTTCCACCCCCTGAAACGCAACTTATTGTTATTTTTCAATTGCCCCAGAGAATGGCGAGTCTCTGCATGTTGAGCATAGACCAGCCATGCCCTTATGCAACATCACCAGTATGCACGATATCGCTTGAATTTGCACGAGTATGCACACTATGATGTTTTGCAAACGTAAAACTGACATCGAATTTCTGAACGTGCAAATTCATGCACCATCACGCAAAGAGGTATGTATGACACAACAGTTGATTTTAATTGCCGGGCCCTGGCGCAGCGGGACTGATGGCGACCAGGCAAAAATGGATGAAAACCTTGCCCGTCTGGAAAACGCTGCGTTAGCCGTTTACCAGCGTGGCCACGTTCCGGTGATTGGCGAATGGCTCGCGCTACCGCTGGCCAAAGCCGCAGGTTCAACGTCAATTGGGGATGAAATCAGTGAGACGATGCTCTATCCGGTTGCACACCGACTCATTGCCAGATGCGATGCGATTTATCGTATTGCCGGTGCGTCTAAGGGCGCCGATATGGATATTGAGGTTGCCCGGAAGCTGGGGTTGAACGTCTACACCTCATTAGAAAGCATCCCTCAGGTCTGAGGAAACGCGTGAACCTGCCTGCTCTTTACAGGCAGGTTCACGGGGTTATTCTGGATCTGAAGTCTTCACCACGGAAACCCCTTTCTCCCTGACCGCGTTAATCCAGGCGCGATCGGTATCGTCTCCCACGACAATCGTATTGACCAGCGATAGCTCGCCAATCACAAACGATGATGCGGTGTTAATTTTTTCTGGCGACGCCAGGACCACCGTCTCGGCTGCCCTGCCGGAAAATGCACGTTTGATGCACGCCTCTTCGAAATCCCCGGTGGTAAGCCCCGCTTCAGGGTGGATGCCAGTAACCCCCATAAAGAACAGATCCGCATGGATATTGTCGATGCCCTCAATGGCTGCTGCACCTACCGTCACGATGGAGTGTTTGTACAGACGCCCCCCGATCAAAATGACATCAATCGAAGGATGCTCGACGAGTCCCAGGGCAATGCTCGGGCTGTGTGTGACCACGGTAATGCGTAAATCCGCCGGCAAAAACGCGATCAGTTCCGATGTGGTGGTGCCGCCGTCGACGATCACCACCTGACCCGGGGAAATGAGCTTCGCGCCTTTGCGGGCCACATTTTTTTTCGCATCCATCTTCACTGATTTACGCTCGGAAAATGGCACGGTGGCCGACGAGGCCGGCAGCGCACCGCCATGGACACGCTGTAAACGCCCTTCTGCCGCCAGCTCACGCAAATCACGACGAATGGTGTCTTCTGACACCGCGAAATGTGCACTCAGCGCTTTAGACTGGACCTGGCCTTCAGCGGCAAGCTTCTCAAGGATTAATTGTTTTCGCTGACTGGTGAGCATAGTGGATTCCTGATGTTGCACGTTTTGTCTTGAATGTGCATGATAATGCTGTTTATGACGATCACTCTACGTAAGGAGCAGCAAACGTGCAATCGAAACGTGCAGATGTACGCATCATTGAAAATGAAACGCTGTCGGATAACTGGTACATCCTTAAAAAATATACCTTCGAGCTGCAGCGACGCGACGGTGAATGGCAGCGACAAAGCCGCGAAGTGTATGACCGGGGGAACGGGGCAACGATACTGCTCTATAACCGCGATAAAAGAACGGTGATCCTGACGCGGCAGTTCCGCTTTCCGGTCTTTATCAATGGTCATGAGGACGACCTTATCGAAGCCGCCGCCGGGCTGCTGGATAACATGGATCCCGAAAGCCGCATCAAAGCGGAAGCGGAAGAAGAGACCGGATATCGTGTCTCCCGTGTTGAGAAGGTGTTTGAAGCCTACATGAGTCCAGGCTCCGTCACGGAAAAGCTCTATTTTTATATCGCTGAGTATCACCCACAGGATCGAACCAGCGAAGGCGGCGGAATTAAGGCAGAGGGAGAAGATATCGACGTGCTGGAAATGCCGCTGGACGAGGCATTGCGCAGCATTGAAACCGGCCAAATCGTGGACGGCAAAACCATTATGCTGATTTACCATATTGCGCTGAAAGGCATTCTGTAACCAAAACGCAGGCAGAGACCAGCCGCTGTGCAGGTCTCTGCCTGTGCTATTCTTGCTGATGACTGCAACACGGAGATGCAAAGATGGCCGACTGGAACCCTTCGCTTTACCTGCAATACGGTGCCGAACGCACGCGCCCTGCTGCTGAACTGCTCGCCAGAATTCCGCTGGATGAGGTGTCCACCATCGTTGACTTAGGCTGTGGACCGGGAAACAGCACCGCGCTGCTGAAGCATCGCTGGCCTTCCGCCCACATCACCGGTATCGATAACTCACCGGCGATGCTTGAAGAGGCGCGCCAGGCGTTGCCTGATTGCCACTTTGTTGAAGCCGATATTCGTCAGTACAAGCCGGGCCAGACCCTGGGCCTGATTTATGCGAATGCCTCGCTACAGTGGGTCCCTGACCATTACGATCTTCTTCCGCATCTGGTTTCGCTGCTGAAGTTAAACGGCGTGCTGGCGATCCAGATGCCCGATAACTGGCTGGAACCGACACACGTCTCGATGCGTGAAGTGGCTGTTGAACAAGGTTATCCGGATCGTGGCCGTGAACCTCTGCCCGGTGTCCATGCGTATTACGATATTCTGACGGAGGCAGGCTGCGACGTGGATATCTGGCGCACAACCTATTTCCATAAAATGAGTTCGCATCAGGCGATTATTGACTGGGTGAGTGCCACGGGGCTGCGTCCGTGGTTACAGGAGCTGAATGAAAGCGAGCAGAAGCAGTTCCTGAAACGCTACCATGAACTGCTGGAAGAGCAATATCCGCTTCAGGAAAACGGGCAGATACTGCTGGCATTTCCACGCTTGTTTATCGTTGCTCAACGTCAACCCTGAGTCGGGTCAGGAGCGGGCCTCCTTCAGCAGCTGCTGAATAACTTTTTCCTGCTGGTCATAATTGCCTTCGCCAAAGGAGGTGTAGCGCAGTTGCCCTTTGGCATCGAAATAGTAGTGTGCGGGCCAGTACTGATTCCCGAAGGCGTTCCAGATCTGATAGTTGTTGTCTGTTACCACCCGATACGGGAGCTGCCATTTCGTCACCGCTTTTTGCACCGAGGCGAGCGGTTTTTCCCACGGGTATTCCGGCGTATGCACACCTATCACCACCAGACCCTGCGACTGGTACTTTTTGGCCCAGTCGCGGACATACGGGAGCGTATGCTGGCAGTTGATGCAGTCCCACGTCCAGAAATCAATCAATACCACCTTCCCCCGCAGAGAGTCAGACGTGACAGGGTCACCGTTTATCCATCCCGTTCCGCCGCTTAAGGAGGGCAACTGGCTGCTGGGCTCGGTCATCACCACCGGCTGGAGCTTCACCGGGGTCGTCGTCGGTTTCGCCAGACTCAGGAGGGAATTTTCCAGGCGGTCTGCGACGCCATTTGCACCTTTCAGAACGGATGTCATCCCGGTGGCGTTAAACGCAACGGTCGCTAACATCACCACGCCCGCCCCCTTGCGTAACCTTTCCATCAATGCCGATCGGGCGCGCAGCGGGGCCATCAGCGTGCGGCCACCTGCAACCAGCAGACCCAGCATCAGCGCGCATCCACTGCCGTAAGCGGCCAGCAGTGCCCCCGTGGCAATGGCGGAGTGACCGGCAATATTCAGGCTGAATATAGCGCCCAGAATCGGCCCGGCGCACGGCGACCAGAGCAACCCGACGGCCAGCCCGGCCAGAAAGGCAGAGATCATGCCGCGCGTCTGCCCGCTGCGTGTGTTGAGGAGATTACCGGCGCTGACGGCCGGTCCGGCAATACGCTGGGCGAATGTCGGGAAAATGAGTGCCAGCGCGGCTATTGCCAGTACAACCAGTGCGACCCAGCGCCCTGCTATCGTCGCCTGGGCGATCCAGCTGCTGGCGGCGGTAGCCACCAGTGCCACGAGGGTGAACATTACAATCATCCCCGCGAGCAACGCCAGAATATGCCGTCGTTGCCCCTGGAACCCGGCAAACAGCAGTGGAATAACCGGGAGTGTGCATGGGCTGAGCAGACTTATCATCCCGCCCAGAAAAGCGATTATCAGAAACATAGTGACCTCACATTACAGATGCCCTGCGAAGCTGCAGTGAGGTTATTTCACCGTGTTGATATGTTCAGGATGTGTGCAAATCAGCGCGAATTGTCTGCGCGCGTATCATGAGGGCTGTCCGATACAAAACCGTACAATTACCCGCGCGGCAGCGTAATCGAAACGTCCAACCCACCCTCGACGTGGTTCGCCAGATGCAATTTCCCGCCTAACTGCGCAGTCAGCTGGGCGGCGATCGCCAGCCCTAATCCGGTGCCACCGGTGTCGCGGTTTCGTGAGGTTTCCACCCGATAAAACGGCTGCAATACCGCCTCCAGTTCGGCGTCCGGTATCCCTGGTCCGCCATCGCGAATCGAGATCGTGACATGATGGGCATCTGAATGAATCGTAATGACGGCGTGGTCGCCAAATTTCAGCGCATTATCCAGCAGATTAGTCATCACCCGGCGTAGCGCCTGCGGACGCGTGACAATCGGAAGACGGGCATCGGTTGCCTGAAGCTGCACGTTTTTCCCGATGTCCTGATAATCACTGGCAATGCTGTTGACCCAGGCGTTCAACTCCAGCTTGAGCGAGGTCTCTTCCAGAGATTCTGATGACCGGGCATACGCTATTCCTTCCCGCACCAGGCGCGTCATATTATCCAGGTCGTTAAGCAACTTGTCGCGCAGTTCCGGCTGGTCCGCCATTTCGACGCGTAGCTTCATGCGCGTTATCGGGGTCTGGAGGTCGTGCGATACAGAGGCCAGGATCTGCGCGCGCTCACGCAGGTACGACTGGATACGCGCCTGCATGGCATTAAAGGCGTGTGCGGCCCGTTGCACCTCGACTGGCCCTGTCTCGGTCATCGGCGAGCTTGCTGCCGGGTCGAGGGAATCCACCGCCCGGGTAAACTGCGAAAAGGGTCGAATAACCTGACGCACGGCAATCCATGAGCAGAACGCCAGAAGCAGCAGCTGCAACACAAGCACCACAGGCAGCCAGCTGGCGACCGGTGGCATTCGGGGGATCAGGTCAATGGTCAGCGGCGAACCATCGCTCAGCGTAAGGTGGGCCTGAATATGAGAAACCGGCCCCGGCACGGCAGTAAACGTCAGTGGCCAGGTTGCTGACAGCGCCTCTGTCAGGGTGCGGATGGCATCCTGCGAGCGTTTGTCATGCGGTGCGGGCCCCGGTTCACCGGTTCCCAGAATGTAGCGATAGTTCCCCCGCGCCAGTCGCTCCAGCCAGGCTGGACGCTCCTTCGCGGGAAGCCGGTCCAGGATGGCCACACTGGTGGAAACGTCATATTCCAGGTTGCCGAGCATCACCGTGCGGGCGCTGCGCATCCGCTCCAGCATGACCAGAGTCAGGCTGAGCGCGTTGGCCAGCAGGAGCCCCAGCATCACGATGATCAGCAGTCGCGTCAGTAACGAGCGTGGCCAGAGCCTCATTCATTGGCCTCTTTGATGATCACCGGCATGGTGAAAACGTACCCTTCACTGCGAACGGTCTTGATGTAGGCCGGCGTGCGGGCATCTTCATTCAGCCGCTGGCGAACCCGGCTGACCAGGAGATCAATTGAGCGCTCAAAGAGTTCGGCATCTCGCCCCTGGGTCAGGTTAAGCAGCTGATCGCGGGTCAGCACGCGCTGAGGATGGTCAAGGAACACGCGCAGAAGGCGATATTCCGCCCCGCTGAGCGCGACAATCATCCCTTCGCTGTCGATCAGGTGGCGGCCAACGGTGTCCAGTTGCCAGTCGCCAAACATCACCAGGCGCCCGGCTTCGGTGACCTGCAGATTGGGGGGCATCGTGCGAAAACGGCGCAAAATGGCTTTGATACGCGCCAGCAGTTCGCGCGCAACAAAGGGCTTCACGACATAGTCATCGGCCCCCATTTCCAGCCCCAGGATCCGATCGGTCTCTTCGTTGCGCGCGGTTAGCATCAGGATCGGCAGATCTTTATGTTTACCGCTGCGCAGTCCCCGGCAGAGCGTTAATCCGTCATCGCCTGGCATCATCACGTCCAGCACCACCAGATCGACATGCTGTTTATCAAGCACAGCCCGCATCTCTTTGCCGTTCGCCGCGCCAGACGCGCGATACCCCGACTTGACGAGATAGTCGACAATCAATTCACGAATATCCCTGTCGTCATCGACGACAAGGATATGATCAATATGCTCCACCGGGATCTCCTGACTGAGGGGTAACGTATTGAAAATAGCACATATCACAGCTTATCCGCGTCGATAACCGCCTTGACGAAATCCTGCGGGTCTTCCTGCGGCGGGTTGTGCCCCACGGTGGCCCCAAAGGTGCGGTGTTCATATTTACCCGTGAATTTACCGGCATAGGCCTGCGGTGCAGGATGTGGCGCCCCGTTGTTGCCGCCTTCGATGGTGATTGTCGGGACGGTGATATTTGGCAATGTCGCCAGCTTCTGCTCGTAGCTGTCGTATTTACGCTCGCCTTTTTCAAGCCCTAAACGCCAGCGATAGTTGCTGAGCGTAACCGCGACGTGATCGGGGTTATCCAGAGATTTTGCGCTGGCGTTAAAGGTCGCATCGGAAAACGTCCAGTCTGGTGAGGCCTGCGACCAGATCAGACGGGCGAAGTCATGGGTATTTTTGGCATAGCCTTCGGCACCGCGTTCTGTTGCGAAATAGAACTGATACCACCACTGCTGCTCTGCTTCAGGCGGCAACGGCTGTTTACCAATCTGCTGGCTGCTGATCAGGTAACCGCTGACCGAAACAAGGGATTTGACGCGTTCAGGCCACAGCGCCGCGACAATATCTGCCGTACGGGCGCCCCAGTCGTATCCGGCAAAAACAGCCTGTTTAATGTTGAGTGCGTCCATCAGGTTAACGATGTCTTTCGCCATGGCCGAAGGCTGGCCGTTACGCGGCGTGCTTGCAGACAGAAAACGCGTGGTGCCGTAGCCGCGCAATGACGGCACGATTACCCGGTAGCCTTTTGCGGCCAGCGCAGGTGCGACCTCGGCGTAGCTGTGAATATCGTACGGCCAGCCGTGTAACAGAATTACCGGCTGACCATTTTTCGGACCGATATCGACATAGCCGATATTCAGATCGCCGGCGTTAATTTGCTGAGGGTGATCGAAGGCCGCGGTGACATCTTTGCCGGTGACTTCGGCCTGACAGGCCATGACGGTGCCAAGAGAAACGGTTAACGCCAGGGTTGAATACGCGAGTTTGCTGAACATGTTGGTATCTCCGGTTAAGTACAGTTGACGGGGATATAACAACACGCGTTTGTATAGCGGATATGTGCGAAAGGGAGTTTATTGCAATCCTGTGTATGTATCCGGTACGCAGATACAGTGTGATACAAACACAGGCGATTGAGGCTTACAGCGAAAGGCGGTAGCGTACGTAATCGTCAGCTTCACCGTATTTGTCATAGAGTTTACGCGCCGGGTTGTTCTCCCGGGTGACCCAATACAGTTTTGACCACCCTTCGCGCTTGCCTTCCGCTATCAGGGCATCAATGAGCGCCTTCCCGGCCCCCGCATTACGTTCGGTGGCATCAACAAACAGATCTTCCAGGTAGCAAACGGGGGCCGTTGACCAGGTGCCTTCGTGGAGAATGCACATCGCGAAACCGATGACCTTTTCGTCTTTCTCTACCACGCGGCAGAACATCGGTGAATGTGGGGAAAGCGCCCTTTCCCACGTCGATGCGGTAACCGATTCATCGAGAAAACAGTCATAAAAATGGGTATAGCCATCCCACAGCGGTCGCCAGTGGGAGTAATCGTCAGCGCGTAAAGGTCTTACCGTAACAGTCATGCGTTCCTCATATTACACATTGATCGCCATTTCAAAACAGCGTAAATCAGCGCCCGCCATACGCGAGTGATGATATTTTTCGCTCAGCGTGACAAACCCGAGCTTCTGGTAAAACGACCGGGCGTTAGGCGTTGCATCAAGCGTCAGGCGGGTTATCCCCCGGCTATGGGCCTCCTGTTTGAGCGCCTCGACAATCCGGGTCGCCATGCCTTTACCGGATGCTGCAGGCAAGGTGAATATCGCCTCCAGACAGTGGGTCTCCAGATCAAGATAGCCGGTTGCCGCAATGTCGCCCTTTTCATCTTCCACCACATAAAAAGGGTATTCAATGACCATTTTCCGGTAGTGTTCGGGCATCAGATCGGGCGTCCAGCGCGCAATGACGTCCGCGTCGTAACTGGTTTTACAGCCGTGACGAATCGCCTGATTGCGAATATTCCAGAGTATTTCGGCTTCCTGCGGATGCGCTTTTCGTAATGTCATATTACCTCTTTAACGGCTTTTTAACCGGATTTCACGAGCCACGCTGGCAAGACGCTGAGTGCGACAATAGAGGGTAAACAGCACAAAGCCGCTGCTGTTCATCACGCCCCGACAAAGTATCAGCGCGAAGGATGCGATGACCAGTGGCCATAGGCTTCCGTCATGAGAAAACAGCAGATGCAGCCCCTGAGCGAGAGTCACGACCAGCAGAATGATGAACACCGCCATAACCCCCAACAATCCTGACGTCATCCCTCGGGCCAGAAGCACGCTGATAACAATGAGCGCGCCTGTCATTATTAATGATGGTACGAAAAAGCTCAGTGCATGCTGTAAAGGTGACAAACCTTGCAACGCGCTGAGAAAAGGCAGAAGGTTTAACGCAAACGCCACTACAAACAGAGGTAACAGCGCCGCTACCGGGTAAGGGTTTTGACGCGGCAGCTCGCTGAGGGGGCGAGAAAAATACCGTCCCAGCTCGGGGGTGGAATGATTCAAAAGACGGTTATCACGACGAGCAATCGCCTCCTCTGTCTCTTTGCCATGTTGCAGAAGATCCTGGAAAACACGTCCGGTGAAAAGAGACAAAAAGCCCATTAAAAATTTGCCATTGAAGAAATGATGCCCATTTCTGGTAGTGAATAAATCCAGCACGCCTCAACTGAATGTGATAGAGATGAAAATACCAGAACGCAAACAAAAGCATAACGCTTAAACAGGGAGATCTGCGGATGACGATACCGACGCTCACGACAGAACGCTTGCTGCTAAAACCGCTGGTTGCCGAAGATGCCGTTCAGATACAAACGCGCTATCCGCACTGGGAGATCGTCCGCTACATGGTCTCTTCCGTGCCCTGGCCCTACCCGGATAACGGCGCGGAAAACTATGTCAACAACGTGGCGCTGCCGGATATGGCAAAAGGGATTGCCTGGTTCTGGAGCATCCGCCGTCGCGAGGTGCCGGACGTGCTGATGGGTATTATCTGTCTGTACGATGTGGAAGATAACAACCGCGGGTTTTGGCTGTCGCCGGAATTTCAGGGAAAGGGATATATGCGCGAAGCCAGCATTGCCGCAACGGATTACTGGTTTAATACGCTGAACAAACCCGTATTACGCGCGCCGAAGGCCGCCGCCAATAGCCGCTCCCGTCGTATTTCAGACAGTAGCGGCATGCGGCTTATCAAAACGGAACAGAAAGCGTACGTCAGCGGTATGCTCGATTCCGAGCTGTGGGAAATCACCCGCGACGAATGGAATGCCCGTCAGGTCAGTTGATAATGCTTATCCGGCATCAGCCTTTCCGGAATGTTCTCTTCATCGTTCATCTGCAACAGATCGCGTTCCATCATGTTGCAGATAGCGTCCAGCGGCAGGTCGTTATCTTCGGTACCAAACGGATCTTCCAGCTCTTCCGCCAGGGTGTCCAGCGAGATAAAGGTGTAAGAGATCAGGGCCGAGACAAAGGGCGTCATGTAGTGCAGGTCAACAACCAGCGCGAACGGCAACATGATGCAGAAAAGATAGACCGTACGGTGCAGGATAAGGGTATAAGCAAACGGTACAGGCGTGGTGGCGATCCGCTCGCAGCCGGACAGGACACTCGACATGTCGTTCAGACGATTGTTCAGGCTGTGGAACAGAATGTCTGAGAGTTGTCCGTTACGGCGCCGCACGGCCAGCCATTCTCCCATGATCAGCAGAATACGGTTCGCCGGCGAGTTGGCGGCCATAACGTTGCGTAACTCCTCCGCCGCCAGATAGCGCGCCAGTTGCCCTTCCCCCTTTTCACGGCGCAGGGTCATGCGAAGACAATGGGCAAAGGCAATTTGCAGACGGACGAACTCACCCAGATGTTTATCATCCGGTAAGGTGTTTTTAACCTCGCGAAACAGCGAGCGTGCCGCTATCATCAGTTGCCCCCACAAAAGGCGAGCCTCAACGTAGCGTGAATAGCAGGCGTTGTTTCTGAACCCGAGGAAAATAGCGATTGCCACCCCCAGGATACTGAATGGCGCAACGGTAAATTTGATGCCCAGCGAGGTATACCACGGCAGCATCAGGATTACGGCGATGGAAAGCAGGAAGTTAAGCAGCAACCGGGTATAGATTTTGGGCAATACCGAACCGTGCCAGACAAAAATCAGTTGTAGCCAGTGCTGTTTGGGACGAACAATCATAGTGAGCTTCAGGAATGGAAAGAGCCGCGTTATTAAACGTGATCCCCCTCACAGTTGCAAGCTTGTTAATGAAAGATTGCATTTTTCACCTGATACGCAATAAACCGCACGGTGTCGCAGGTTACTTTAAATAAAAAGGCTTATAGTATGTTGTAACTAATTAAATTAAAAAACCCGGCCAACGCCGGGCATTGAATCTCTAGCAAAGCGGTTTCACTGCGGCACGCATCCCTTGCTGCAGGATAGCGTCGAGATCGCACGTAACCTGTTCTACCAATCCTGCCACCTGGATTAAATCCTGCTCCCAGTGCTCAGTCACGCTTAAAACGGAGGCGACCAGCTCGCGGGTAGTGATCTGTTTGTCGTGATGCTGCGCCCACAGCTGTTGGTAACGAGCAAGCCAGTGCGCATCATCCTGCACCGGATAGCTATCCCCGTTACGCTCTGCACGGTAGAACGCGATCAGTGCGGCCAGGGCGAACGTCAGGCGAGCGGGCAACGTGCCAGATGCCCTCACCCCCGCCAACAGCTGCGGCAGAATGCGCGTGCGATACTTGGTCATGCCGTTAAGGGCAATCGACAGCAGCTGATGCTTGATATACGGATTGCGGAAACGACCCGTAACGGCGCTGGCGAAAGACGCCAGTTCATCACGCGGCAAATCCAGGACCGGAATGATTTCCTCATAGATCGCTTTTTCGATAAACGCGCATACGTCGGCATCGTTCATCGCCTCGCCCACCGTATCCAGTCCCGCCTGGAACGCCACCGGCACCAGCGCCGTGTGCGCGCCGTTGAGAATTGCCACTTTGCGCTCTTTGTACGGCTTAATGTCATCCACAATCCGCACGTTTAGCGGGAATTTGTCCAGCCGCAGTTCGCTGGCCAGAGATTCAGGCCCCTGAATAACAAACAGGTAGAAATGTTCCGCGGTATCAAGGAATCCGTCGTGATAGCCTAACTCAGCTTCCAGCACAGCCGCTTCGTCGCGCGGATAACCCGTTACAATCCGGTCAACCAGCGTGGAGCAGAAGCTGTTATGCGCATTCAGCCATTGAATAAATTCCGCTGGCAGTGCCCATGCCTGGGCATAGCGCAGCACCAGTTCACGCAGCGCTTCGCCGTTGTAGTCAATCAACTCGCACGGAATAACGACCCAGCCTTTGTCCGCGGCGCCGTTAAAATGGCTGAAGCGCTCAAACAGCAGCCGCGTCAGCTTCGCCGGATAGCTCACCGCTGGTGCATCTTCAAAACGATCGCCCGCGTGCCAGCTAATCCCCGCCTCGGTGGTGTTGGAGAAGACAAAACGCATCTCAGGATTATGTGCCAGTTTCAGAAACTCATCGTACTGGCTGTAAACGCTGATCTCACGATTTACAGAGCGGATAAGGCGCGCTTCGCTGACCGCCTCGCCCTGCTCATTCAGACCACGAATGATCGTGGTATACAGACCATCCTGAGTGCTTAATGAAGGCGGGAAGTCGCTTTGAATGGGGCGAACCACCACGACACCAGCATTGAGATCGGTATATTCGTTTAACAGGTCGATTTGCCAGTCGACAAACGCACGCAGGAAATTGCCCTCACCAAACTGAATGATACGTTCAGGGTAGAGAGCACCGGGGAAATCACGACGGTTAAGTGTGTTCACAATGGGGTCCTTTTATGATTAGTCGTACAGCCTGATAAGATTGGTATGATAACTTATCAAAGGTTTTCGACCAGAACCCCGCTTTTGATCAATTCATCACGTCATTGAGGGAAATAATCACAAGAACTTATAGAAGACAGATGTGGCGGTCATTGCGCCATCCGGCATCAGCGCATAGCGCGGGATCTCCCCGACCTTTTGCCAGCCTGCCCGCTGGTAGAAGGTCTCCGCTCCGCTACCGGTTGAGGTATCCAGCACCAGCACCGAGATGCCTCTGGCTCTGGCCTGCACTTCCAGTTCCTCCATCAGCGCCATCGCGGCCCCTTTACGGCGCGCTTTTTCATGAACCAGCAGCTTTGCCACATCGGCACGATGCGGCTGGTTTTCCGGCTGATCGGTAATCAGTTGCACGGTGCCAATCACGCCATCCTGCGAATCGATGCAGGCCAGCACGACGCGTTCGTTACGCTCTACGCTCCCGGCAATCCCCTGCCAGAACGCGCGGGCTTTTTCGGTACTGAAAGGCAACATAAAACTGACGGAAGCGCCACCGTTGACACAGTTTTCAAGGATATCGGCCAGCGCATCGAGGTGGGTGAGAATATCGTCCCGGGTGAGGGTTTTGATCTGCAGTGAGGTATTCATTCTTTTTCCTTACGTTGAATATCCTCACTTTGCATTTAACATCTTTGTAACGCAATCATGTCAGACATAGGCTTTTGTTATGTCATTTTGTATGCTTACGCTGCTGCTTCATGGCATACATTTTTTCATCCGCGTCTTTCATCCACTGCTGCAGATCGTTGCCGTTATGATCGAACTCGCTCAATCCCCAGGAAAAATGGAGAGACCAGGGATGCAGCTTGCGGGCATTGTAGTGTTCAACCTGCTCGGCAAGATACTGCATGGCAATCCAGGCCCCCTGCTCATCTGTATCGGCAAACAGCACGGCAAACTCATCGCCGCCAAAGCGAACCAGCAAATCCGCTTCACGGAAAGAGGTGCGCATCAATTCCGCCATGACTTTCAGCGCGTTGTCACCTTCCTCATGCCCGTAGCGATCGTTAATCTCTTTGAAGCGATCCAGATCCAGCCAGCCAAGGGTTAACGGCTCCGCCCGGCGTCTGGCCACGGACAGCGTGAAGCGGAGAAGCTGGTTAAAGCCCCGACGGTTGAACAGTCCGGTTAATTCATCAGTTGTCGCCGCACTGACGGCAGCAAATTCGTCTTCCGCCAGCGCGCCGAGGTCACCCAGCACGGCCAGATCGGCCGCCGAAAATTCACGGGGAGAATAATCAATCAGACAGAGCGATCCCACGCTCGCCCCGTCACGTAAACGCAGTGGAAAACCGGCATAGAATCTTACGCCGGGCTCACCGGCCACCAGCGGGTTATCGGCAAAACGATCGTCCTGACGCATATCGGCGACCACCAGCGGCGCTTCGCTGAGGATCGTATGACCGCAAAACGAGATATTACGCGGAACGGAACCAGGTGCCTGGCCGTCGGCCGACTTCACAATCAGCGAATGTTCATCAATCAGATTGACCATCGCCAGCGGGACCTGGAAGAAGCGTTTTGCCAGACGTGTCAGTCGGTCAAACGCCGGGGAGCCGTCGATCTCAAGCAGGCCTGACTCGCGCAGCGAGTTCAGACGTTCCATTTCATTTGCAGGGGTTGCAGGTGTTTTCATAACGTCTCCTGACGCAAAGCGTTACTCAAAGCGTAGCCTAAACAGAGACATTGTCAGTGCGCGAATATTCTGTTCTTACCGTCCCGCTTGGCGCGGTACAGGGCGTTGTCCGCGGCCTGTAACCAGTCGGTTACGCTTTTCATCTCTCTTGTGGCACAGGCAATACCGATGCTGAGCGTGCAATGCACCGTCTCCTGAGCCACCTCCTTTTTCATTGCAGCCGCATCCATAATGCGCCTGGCGACAACATGAGCCTCTTCCAGGGTGGTATCCGGCAGCAGAACCACAAACTCATCGCCGCCAAGGCGTGCGGGGGTATCGCTCGGGCGCGTCGACAGATGCAAAATTTGCGAGACGGTCGCCAGCAATGCATCCCCGACCTTATGACCAAAACGATCGTTAACGTCTTTAAAATTGTCGATATCGATAAACATCAGGGCCGATTCACGGCACGTCTGACGCAGTTTATTCAGTTCGTGGTCAATCCGCTTTTCAAGCAGACGCCGGTTAGCAATATCCAGCAGCGGATCCATCATCGCGATCCGCTCAAGCTCCCGACTCTTGATCCGCAGACGCAGCGCAATGCTGTCCGTCAATATGCTCAGTGCCAGCAGATAAATCGCAATCAGCGGCAGCGTGGCAAACATGGTGCGCTGCGAAACGTACATCTCTACCGCCATCCCCTGCGTCAGCCAGCTCACCAGGAAAACGCCCAGCATGGTGATGGCCGCCTTTTTCATCAGCGTAATCCCCCCTGCCGAGAGCCGGTCGGTCAGCATAATGGTGGCAATGACTACCGACGGCAGCGGATTGACCGCCATCATGGCGATCCAGAACCCCCCGGCTCCGGCGTCCAGCACCAGATTCTGATGCTCAGTCACCAGAGGCATCGCCGAATTTCGCGCCCGATACCAGGCAAGCGTAGGCCAGATAAATGCGTTTATTGCCAGTAAACACATCAGCCAGACTGAACGATTCTGTTCAATCAGCACGGAGAGGATGGGGATAAAACAGAGAAACGTGCCGAGAATACGCATCAGATACATACGTTTGACAAACCGGCTTCCTGGTACACGAGGGCTTCTACTGAGTTTGTCAGCTGCATTCATTCTGCGAATTTTCCGATAGCTTTCTTCCGGTATCTTATTGACGTTAAAAATACCTAGCAAGCAATTTATCCGCTATTCGTTATGATTCATTCCCGGCAGAATGCAGGCTGCGCTCAGGTTTCACTCTCCGGTGTCGGGATAATGGGTTCGTCTGACACACGCGCACTGGTGCGATTTCTCCCCGCTTTTTTGGATCGATAAAGATGATCGTCTGCTTCGGCCATCAGCTTGTTGAAAATCTCAGTCAGTTGCCAGGACTCCGCCTTCCCGCATCCAAGGCCGATACTGACGGTCAGATAGAGGGTTTGCTGGCGCCAGCTAAACGGATGACCGGCAATGGTGACTCTGATACGTTCCGCCAGCGCAAAGCCGTGTTGCGCGTCACCGGTATTCACCACAACCGCGAACTCTTCCCCGCCCATACGCGCCACCATGCCGTCGTCTCCGACAACCTGCTGCACCTCGCGGGCAAACGACGCCAGCACGCGGTCGCCACACTCGTGCCCATAGTTATCATTGATGCTTTTGAAGTAATCGATATCCAGCAGCATCACGGTCAGAAAACGTGAATGCCGGTGCGCCTCTTCCCGCTTTAACGCCTCATAGAGCCCGGAGCGCGAATACACGTGGGTCAGAAAATCATAATCCGCACGCAACGACACCTGGTGGATCAGCGAATTAATGGCCGCCATACTGACGGAGACCATAACCGGACAGATAGCCATGGTGGCAATCCCCAGCCGGGCGGAGAACATCATCGGAGTCGAGAGCGGCGTGCCCACGGCGATATTGATAAAGGAGTTGGCGACCAGGACGATCTCCACGCCTCCGGTCAGAAACGTCAGCAGACAGGTCGCGGGCAAGGAGTAGCGGACCGCACACCAGATCAGCGCCGGTAGCGGAAAGGCAAGGCTTCCCGCCCCGCCAATCACCACCGATGCCATCACCGAGACAATCAACGCAATGACCGGTAAAAGTTGCTCCAGACGCAGCCTGAATGCCCGCGTCGGCATACTGACCGTGAGCATACACGGCAAAATGAGCACGCCCGTTGAGAACTGCTCGCTAAACCAGTCGGCAAACAGCGGCCAGAAGGTATGGCTGTCGATCCCCACCGACCCGGTCGCGCCGAGCAGCGCGCACAGTAAGGCGGCGATCAGACAGTAATTGAACAGCCGCAGCGCATTGATAGGATCGGGGGTTTTCTTCATCAATCGCTTATCACGCACCACCAGCAACGCGACAACGACGATAAAGATCATATTCGACAGGTTAATGACCACCGAGGCCATTCCCCAGTTGGTAGTGACGGCGTCGTACATCAGCATGGCAACATACGACACCGCATAGTAATGCAGACGATTAAGATAGGTATAACGGGCAAAGACGCCTGCCATCACGCCGTTCAGCGGCCAGAACAGCGACAAGGCTTCGACCAGACGTAACTCCGCACCAATAAAATAGAACAAGGTGGTGAGAATAAAGATACCCGCCGCATTACGCAGCGGCGATTCAGGTCGAAAGAGCGTGAAGGCAGAGGGGTCTGAACGCATTAAATATCATTCCATATAATAACTTATGGCAACTAACTGACCCGTCACCACGAGGGGAAATCACTTAACGTGCATCTATAACACAATTACAACAGGATCAGCACTCGTCAACTTTTGGTGTTCATTTGCAACACCAGCCAGTGATGGATCACGCCCACGATATAATGCTGTTGCTGCGCGGTGAGCTGAACACCTTGCGGAATGTTGTGCCATTTCGCCAGACAGCCGCGACAGCAGGTGGCGGTCGCATGCTGGGCTATAAACACCGGATGGCCGCGCATCGGCGTCTGTTTTCCGTCATTGGCGGGGTGAGCGGGCGCAAGACGCTGAGCAATAAAATCGGCGGCATGCCGATCAATGGTATCGGCACCCTTGTCCCAGCAGTACTGCCGTTCTTTGGTGCCTAAGCGAAAGCGCGACCGAAAGGTCGATCGCGCCAGGCGAGAAAAAAGCGGATCCAGATCAGACATCAGTAAACGGAACGTCCCAGGCGTTGGGTCAGTTGCTCCAGAACCGCCACACCGGCCAGTGAATTTCCCGTCTCATCCAGCTCCGGGCTCCAGACGGCGATTGCCATCTCATGCGGTACAATGGCGACCACCCCGCCACCGACGCCCGACTTGGCCGGAAGACCGACACGCCAGGCAAATTCTCCCGCGTTCTGATACATCCCGCTTGTCGCCATCAGGGCATTGACCTGACGCGCCTGCAGCGGTGAAACAACGTCCTGATTAAGATGCGGAGCATGTCCCTGGTGGGCAAGAAACAGGAAAGTCTGCGCCAGCTCCACACAGCTCATTTTCAGCGCGCAGTAGTGGAAATAGTTTTGCAGTACGGTCGCCACATCATTATGGAAATTGCCGAAGGATTTCATCAGCCAGGCGATGGCCGCGTTCCGCGCAGAGTGATCAAACTCCGAGCGAGCCACCACCGGATCGTAGGCAATGTCGTCAACGCCTGAAAGCTGACGAACGATTTCAAGCATGCGCTGACGTGGCGCGCTGAGACGGCTTTGCAGCATATCGCAGACCACCAGCGCCCCGGCATTGATAAAGGGGTTACGCGGTTTACCCTGTTCAATCTCAAGCTGAAGCAGCGAGTTAAACGGCTGCCCGGAGGGATCTTTACCTACCCGCTGCCAGATCTCCTCTTCCTCGTACTGCCGCATGGCCGCGACCAGACTCAACACTTTCGAAATAGACTGGATGGAAAAACGTTCCGTGGCGTCACCGGCCTGGTAACGCTGTCCATCGATCGTACAAATTGCAATACCCAGCTTATTCCCGCTGACCGAGGCAAGGGCCGGAATGTAATCGGCAACCTTCCCTTTTCCAAGTAACGGACGAACCTGCGCCAGAATCTCGTCCAGCATCTCATTATGGATGACCGCAGCCACTCTCTTTGCTCCTTGCCCTCAGGCTAAAACGGGCTGCGAGTATAACAGACGCTTATGAGTTGCGTCAGGCACTGAGACGAAAACGCGAAACGGCCTGCAATAAAAGATCCGACTGCTTGTGCAGGCGCTCAGAGGCATCGGACGCGTCAGAAACGAGGCTGTCGGTCTGCCGCGACACCTGATTCAGCGCCTGAAGCTGGCGCGTCATCTGATGAATACTCTCCCCCTGACTCAGCGTGGCCGCCGAGATCTCATTCAGCAAACTGCTTAATGTTCCCACCAGCCCCGTGACCTGCTGCAGGTTGTCTTCCAGACGGTTAACGGCCCGGGAACCGTCTTCGATCCCCTGAAGGGAACGGTTGATAAGCTCCTGAATGGTCTGCGTCGAGTGGCTGCTCTTTCTCGCCAGCAGCCCCACTTCCCGGGCGACAACGGCAAACCCGCGCCCCTGGTTTCCCGCATGGGCCGCTTCAATTGCCGCATTCAGCGCCAGAATGTTGGTCTGAAACGCGACGCTGTCGATCATCGCCACGATCCCCCGCATCTCTGAGGATCGGTCGACGATCGCCTGCATCGACGCATTGACGGTCAACATCATCTGATCCCCTCCCGCAGCGACCTGGCGCGCCTCATCCGCCCGCGAGCTGGCAAGCTTCGCATAGCCCGTGTTGCCTTCCACGTGGGTTTCCAGGGTCGCGATATGCGCCGTCACGTCTTCCAGCTCTTTGGCCTGACGCGCCGACTGGTGATACAGCTTTTGATTGCCCTGCGCCAGCGCACCAATGTTTTCCACCATGGAGGTGGTGGCATCGCTGACCTGGGTCACCAGCTGCTGTAGCCCGTGCTGCATGGTGGCAATACTGTCGCTGAGCTGTGCAATTTCACGGTTAAAACGCGTCACGCCAGGAGGGGTACCGGAAAGATCGCCTGCGGCCAGCCGGTTGATATGCGCAATCAAGCGCCGCAACGGGGTAATCACCCATCGGGACATCCCGAACCAGACGGCAACTGCAATAGCGAGCAACAGAACAGGCGCAAGCAGGAACAACGTTTGCAGACCGGAGAGCTGCGCCATCAACGACTGACGCCCTTTGAGCGCCTGCTTCTCGCTTGCTTGCTGATAGCGGGCATAGTTGTCATTAAAGTCGGTCTGAAACGCCTGCGCCGGCACGGCAAAAAACGCATCGATGGTGTTGGTTTTCACCAGCCCTTCCGCCTGCTCTTTTATCGCGCCGTAAAAAAGCTGATAGCTGTTCACCAGGGCGTCATCTTTTGGCGGATTAAGCGCCAGCCAGGCATTCCACGCCTGCTGCGACACGGCCAGCGCCTGTTGCGCGTCGTCCATCAGGCTGTGCCAACTGCCCTCGGAGCCGGTCTCTTTATCCTGCATAAACCAGACGCCGGAGCGGTTAAGCAGATCGCTTGCAGCCAGCAGGGATACGCGAGCCAGATCCAGCTTGCTCTGCTGCTGGTACGCCAGCAGGTTTTGCTGCTCGTTGCGTTGCGCTTCTTTCAGGGAGGCATTGAGCAGGAACGACGAGGAGAGTTGCAGGGCGGAAAAGAGGCCGATAATACAAAAGATACCGGTCAGCAGGCCAAACTGGCGGGGGATAATGTGCTGCGCAATACGACGATAAATTTGCGTTAGGTTCATAATTTTCTTCAGTAACAAGACGTTAGACGCGTGCGAGTCTACGAAACGAAAATGACAGAACCATTGCAGAGAAATGACAGAGACCCTCGTCGTCAGGGTCTCTGTAAGGAGGGCGGGTTACACTCTGTTCTTCCACACCGTCTGCACGTTACAGAATTCGTGCAAACCAAAGTGGGAAAGCTCGCGGCCAAAACCACTCTTCTTCACGCCGCCAAAGGCCACGCGCGCATCGCTGGCGCTAAAGCCATTGATAAACACCCCGCCGCACTCCAGCTCGCGGGAGAATCTCCCGGCCAGCGCTTCGTCGGCGGTAAACACCGTGGCAGAGAGACCAAAGTCGCTGTCGTTGGCAAGCTGCAGGGCATGTTCCGCATCCTTCGCCACCGTAATCGCCGCCACCGGGCCAAACAGCTCCTGACGGAAGGCGGTCATTGTCGGGGTGACATGGCTCAGCACGGTTGGCGCGTAATAGTTGCCCTCCCCGCTGATTTTCTCGCCGCCCAGCAGCAGCGTGGCCCCTTGCGCGTGCGTGGCCTGCACCTGCTGATGCAGTTCGTCACGCAGATCGAAACGCGCCATCGGACCAATATCATTCTCTTCCCGATCCGGTGCTCCCATCTTCAGCGCCGCCACCGCCGCAACAAAACGCCGGGTAAAGTCATCGGCAATACCCTCTTCGATAATAAAGCGCTTTGCCGCCGCGCAAACCTGTCCGGTGTTCTGATAACGTCCCGTGACGGCCGCGCGAACCGCCAGATCCAGATCGGCATCATTCAGCACGATAAACGGATCGGAGCCGCCCAGCTCCAGAACGCATTTTTTCAGCGCCGCTCCCGCCTGAGCCCCTATCGCCGCACCTGCACGCACGCTACCGGTGACGGTTACCGCTGCGATACGACGATCGTTGATCGCCTGACTCACGCCATCATTGGTGGCATTCACCCAGCCAAAGACGCCTTGCGCAATACCGGCATCAGCAAAGATTTGCTCAATCAGCTCTGCAGAACCGAGGACGTTCGGTGCGTGTTTGAGCAGATAGCTGTTACCTGCCAGCAGGATCGGCACCGCACCACGCAGCACCTGCCAGAGCGGGAAGTTCCACGGCATCACCGCAAGAATCGGCCCCAGCGGACGGTATTCAATGACCGCGTTTTGATTTTCCACCAGCGTGGGCTCCGCACGCAGCATCGCCGGGCCATGTTCCGCATACCAGTCGCACAGACCCGCAGATTTGGCCACTTCCGCCCGCGCCTGCACAATCGGCTTGCCCATTTCCCGGGAGATCATCTGCGCCATCTCTTCCCCACGCTGGCGCAGTGCTGCCCCCAGGTCGCGCAGCTTTTGTGCCCGGTGTGAAACGCTTTCCCCGCGCCACTGGCGAAAACCGGCCTCAGCCAGGGTGATTGCCTGTTCGACCTCTTCGGATGTGGCCCAGGGATATGCGGCCAGCGTCTCGCCTGTTGCCGGGTTAACAGAGAGGGCATGCGTAGCAGATGAATAAGTCATGATGTTCTCCACGTAATATCGGTTGATTGATTGTGGCCCACTCTGCTATTTCTTAAAAATGAATAATACTAACCACCTTATTCACGAATCGAGAATGCTATGGATTTAACTCAGCTTGAAATGTTTAACGCCGTTGCCCTGACCGGCAGCATCACCCAGGCGGCGCAGAAGGTGCATCGCGTGCCGTCTAACCTCACCACCCGCATCCGCCAGCTTGAGGCCGATCTCGGCGTTGAGCTGTTTATCCGGGAGAGCCAGCGTTTGCGGTTATCTCCCGCCGGGCACAACTTTCTGCGCTACAGCAAGCAGATCCTGGCGCTGGTTGACGAGGCGCGGATGGTCGTCGCTGGTGATGAGCCGCAGGGGTTATTTGCCCTTGGCGCCCTGGAGAGCACCGCCGCCGTGCGGATCCCGGAAAGTCTGGCGGCGTTTAACCAGCGCTATCCGCGCATTCAATTCGCGCTCTCTACCGGCCCGTCCGGAACCATGATTGACGGCGTTCTGGAAGGCACCTTAAGTGCGGCGTTTGTCGACGGGCCACTTTCTCACCCGGAACTGGAAGGCATGCCGGTTTACCGGGAAGAGATGATGCTGGTCACTCCTGCCGGGCATGCGGCGGTGACGCGCGCCGCGCAGGTAAGCGGCAGCGACGTCTACGCGTTTCGCGCAAACTGTTCGTATCGACGTCATCTGGAAAGCTGGTTTCACGCCGACCGCGCCACGCCCGGGCGGATCCATGAGATGGAGTCGTATCACGGTATGCTCGCCTGCGTGATTGCAGGGGCGGGTATTGCGTTGATGCCCCGCTCAATGCTGGAGAGCATGCCGGGGCATCATCAGGTAGAGTCGTGGCCGCTGGCGGAGAACTGGCGCTGGCTGACCACCTGGCTGGTGTGGCGTCGTGGGGCGATGACCCGCCAGCTCGAAGCGTTTATAGCGCTGCTAAACGAACGTCGACAACCAGAGCCTTCTCCATAAACAGGCTCAGCGGATCGTCGACATACGGCGCAAACGCCGGACGGCGTTCATATCCGCACTGCTCATACAGGCGAATGGCGGCATTTTGCTTGATCCCTGTCTCCAGACGCACGGTGTGGCAGTGACGGCTCAGGGCTTCATCTTCGAGGGCGGCCAGCAGCGTCTCGCCCAGATGTTGCCCGCGATGGGCCGGATCAATATAGACCCGCTTCATTTCTCCGGTACCGTCGCCATTCAGCACCACGGCACCACATCCCACGGCCTGCAGCTGCGGGTCGCGAATGATCATCAGGATAAGCGAGGCTTCAGGCAGCGCAGCCAGATCGAGCAGATGATTGCTTTCAGCGGGATAGAGCTCGCTCTGATAGCGGTCAAGCGCCGCAATCAGCTTGAGGATATCCGGATGACGGGCAGATTCAGAGGTAATGGAATACATGGCAGGCTCCTTGCTTTTTTTGTGACACCAGATTTCAACATAGCGTCTGCCATCTGTTCGGACTTCATAGTTTTAACTTATGTCATGACGCCAGCGTCAGGCGGGTCTCAAGCTGTTCCAGCTGGGCCCGGGCGGCTTCATCCAGCCTGCTGTCGGTGACGATATCCGTCAGGGTGTTCAGGTGCGCCACATTAAACAGCGACCAAGCACCGTATTTAGAACTGTCCGCCAGCAGCACCCGACGTTTGGCATTGGCAATCAAATCCCGCTTCAGCGCGGCCTTCTCTTCCGTGGGCGACGTGATACCGCGGGTAATATCCCAGCCATTACAGCTGACGAAAGCCACATCAGGCCAGACATTCTGCAACAGCCGACGCCCGTGTTCCCCGATACAGGACTGGCTCGAATCATCGATACGGCCGCCAATGATCGTCACTTCAATCTGTTTAAACTCAGAGAGAAACAGCGCAATGTGCAGATCGCTGGTGATGACGCGAAGCGGCAGATGCGTGAGCTGACGCGCGAGTTCAATCATTGTGGTACCGGCATCAAGCACAATGGCATCCCCCGCGTTAACAAAGCTCGCTGCCGCGCAGGCGATGGCATGTTTTTCTGCCAGACTACGCTGCATTTTTTCGGACGTGGTCGGCTGGGAAGGAATAAACCGGTTAAGGGTAACGCCGCCGTGGGTTCGGCTGATGACGCCCTCCTGGTCAAGCTTAATCAGGTCGCGGCGGATCGTCGCCGGTGAGGCATCGGTGATCGCCACCAGCTGATCCACCGTGACCAGGTTGTGCCCTTTGAGGTAATCCATTATCTGCTCTAACCGGTTATATCCCTTCATATTATTCCCGTGTAATTTGCATAGCCAACTGAATAGACACCGTCATGCTCTCCGACCTGGCTTTACCGGTCCATGCAATATCGAACGCGGTTCCGTGGTCTGCAGAGGTGCGGATAAACGGCAATCCGGCGGTGATATTCACCCCGTCGTAAAAGCCGAGCAATTTTAGCGGAATATGCCCCTGATCGTGATACATCGCAACGACCATGTCATACATTCCTTCGTGGCATTGCATAAATACCGTATCCGGCGGGCACGGTCCGGTGACGGTAACCCCCTGCGCCTTCATCGCCGCAACGGCCGGGCCGACGATTGTGATCTCTTCATCGCCAAACAGGCCATTTTCTCCCGCATGCGGGTTCACACCCGCGACCGCAATACGAGGTGCGCTAAAGCCCACCCGCTTCAGGAAGGTATCCGCAATGCCGATGACGGTTTTTACCCGATCCTGATTGAGCGTATCAAGGAATTTACGCAGCGCAATATGGGTCGTGATATGAATGACCTTCAGCCGATCGGTGTACAGCACCATAGCGTAGTCTTTGCTGTGCGTCAGATGGGCCAGCAGCTCGGTATGCCCGGGGTAGTGATGTCCGGCCAGATGCAGCGCTTCTTTATTCAGTGGCGCCGTGGCAACCGCTTTCACGTCCCCCGCCATCGCCAGTTCCGTCGCGCGCTTCACGCAGCGATAGGCTAAATCCCCCGCCTGAGCCTGAACCACGCCGGGCTTCAGGGCATCAGGGTCGGCCAGCGGTTCGTCCAGCACGTTAATCACGTTGGGTGCGAAACGAGCCTCGCTGACCTGCTTGATGATATGGATGTCAGCCTGTCCCACGATCCCATCATCCAGCACCCGCCTGAGCGTGCGGGCACAGCCCACCACGACAACCGGGGCTCCCGTTAATTCGCTCCCGGTGAGGGATTTGATAATGATCTCCGGGCCAATGCCCGCCGGGTCACCCATGGTTACAGCAATAATGTTAGTCACTCAGTCTCTCCTCGATAAAATGCAACACCTCAAGCAGCGTCTCTTCTTTTCCGAAGCCCCCTGCTTTGGTCATTACCGGCTGGTGCCAGGCACAACCCAGAAATTTGCCGTAAGGGACGCATCCTGCGACGCGCCCTGTAATTTCAAATCCTTGCGCATCAAGCGCGCTGGCGACGGCCATTGCCACATCGCCGCCTGAGACATACAACGCATCCGGCGGACATGCCGTCAGTGCCTCTCGGGTAATCTCTCCCAGAAAGGCGCAGATCGTTTCACCCAGTTCGGTCCGGGTCATTTGATACTGCGCGCAAAGCCGCTCAACCTGATGTCGCGCCTCATGGTCCGGGCAGATATGAACGAGGCAGTGACGGCCCGCCTTCAGGGCCTGCGTGATGCGCATGAGCGCCTTCGCCGTCTCCCCCTTCAGCACATCATTAACATCAATGAACACCGACGAAACCGCAGGCTCAGCAGCGGCCAGCGCAATCTGGCGCTGAGCGATCTCACTCATTGATCCCACCACCGCCAGCAGCTGCTGACGCTTCACGGGGGCGAGATGGCGTGCCAGCGCATCACATAACCCGGCAGACCCGACCAGCAGCGGTGTCTGCGGACAGGTCAGCGCGGCGCCAATAATGGCGTCCAGATCCTCGTCACACTGGGCATCGACGATGAGCCACTCCGTTCCCTGCGCCAGTTCGGCTGCCAGCGTGTTCACGGTCACGGATTGACAACTCACGTTGGTAAACAGGTCAGCAATAGTGGCAGACGGGACGGGCGTTTTCGGATCGCTGGCAAATTCGGTTTCATCCACCGGAATGCCGTTCACCAGACACCTGCCGTGGCGCGTGATCCGCCCTGCCGCGGGATACGCTGGCGCCACAATCACCTGCCGTTTGCCGCTTACTGCCTTAAGGACCCCTGTTTCTGCCCCTACATTGCCGCGCAGCGTGGAATCAATCTTTTTGATGAGCCAGCGCGCCTCCGCAATATCCGCCCCCAGTACGGCCACTTTTTCGGCCGCCTCTGCTGCCCTCAGCGCACGGGAATCGGTATTAATGACCAGTGCATCCACCATCTGGGTAAAGGGTGTGTGGAATGCCACGCTGACCTTCTTACCGCTCAGCGCCAGGCTGACACCCGCATCGTTTGCACCGGTAAAGTCATCTGCGACGACAACGACGTCTCTGAACAGGTTGTTTTCTTTCATTCCCACTCCGGGCTCGTTTTTCCTGTTAATGATTATATTCAATCATGATTGATTATATGTGAGCAAGATCAAGTTAATCAGTTTGCGAATAAATTATAAATTTAGCCACACGATGACCATGAAGCGTCTTAATTGAGCGAAATCAATCATGGACACACAGACAGGAGAAAAGCGTGGTTACCCTCAACAGCACCATTATTAGCGGCGCAAATGCGCTCGCCGCCATCAGGCCATTACTCACCGATAACGCGCAGCTCTTGCTGGTCACGGACGGCAACATTGCGCGTCTGGAGGCGGCAAAACAGATCCGTTCAATTCTTGAAGAGGACAACCGCCGCGTCACGGTGATTGACACGGTGCCACCTGAACCCTCCCACCACGATGTCAGCCAGTTGCTCGCGGGGTTAAACGGCGGATCGTTTGATGTTGTGGTCGGGATCGGCGGCGGTAGCGTACTGGATGTGGCGAAACTGCTCTCCGTGCTCTGTCACCCGCTGTCGCCGGGGCTGGACAGCCTGCTGGCAGGGGTAAAACCGATGGCACGTATCTCCTCACTTCTGATCCCCGCCACCGCCGGAACCGGGTCGGAGGCCACGCCGAACGCTATTCTGGCGATACCGGAGCAAAACACGAAGGTTGGTATTATCTCCCCGGTCCTGCTGCCCGATTACGTCGCCCTGCTGCCGGAACTGACCACCAGCATGCCCGCGCATATTGCCTCCTCTACCGGAATCGATGCCCTGTGCCATCTGATTGAGTGCTTCACCGCCACGGTCGCCAACCCGGTCAGCGATAACGCGGCGTTGACCGGGCTCGCTAAGCTGCTGAAGAACATTGAAACGGCCTGCGCTGAGCCGGGTAACCTGCTGGCAAAGCTGGAAATGCTGTGGGCCTCTTATTATGGCGGGGTCGCGATTGCGCATGCCGGCACACATCTGGTTCACGCCCTGTCTTATCCGCTTGGCGGGAAATATCACCTGCCGCACGGCGTGGCCAACGCCATTCTTCTGGCGCCCTGCATGCGTGTGGTTCGTCCCCACTGCGTGACAAAATTTGCGCAGGTCTGGGATCTCGTGCCAGGCGCGGACAGCAGCCTGTCCGATGACGAAAAATCTCACGCGCTGGTGGAGTACTTTGCCGCGCTGGTTCGTCGTCTCAACCTGCCGGACAACCTTGAGTCCCTGGGCGTGCCGCGCGAAGACATCGCTTCCCTGAGCGATGCCGCCCTGAACGTTAAACGGTTAATGAACAATGCCCCCTGTCAGGTGAATCACGACGAGGTGCAGGCGATTTACCGGACACTGTTTCCTGAACATGCATAGTCAAGGAGTAAGAAATGCGTAACAACATCAAGGGCGTGCTGACGGCCATCGTCACCCCCTTTGACGCGGAAGGCGAACTCAACCTTCCCGGCTTAACGCGGCAGATCGCCCGCCAGCTGGACGCCGGAAACGGCATTTTTTGCGGCGGAACCAACGGCGAGTTCTTTGTCCTGAACGAAGCGGAAAAAATCGCGGTCACCCGGACCTGTGTGGAAACCGTCGCCGGACGCGCGCCCGTCGTGGCGCATATTGGCGAAATCTCCACCCGCGACACTATCCGGCTGGGAAAACAGATCGCTGCGCTGGGTGTGGATGCGGTTTCCGTCATCACCCCTTACTTCGTGCCGCTGAAACAGGCTGAGCTCATCGCACACTACACCGCCGTCGCTGACGCGCTAACCGTACCGGTCTTTCTGTACAACATTCCGGCGAGGACCGGCAACACACTTGAGCCCGCCACGGTACGGGCGCTGGCCGAACACCCCAACATTTCAGGTATTAAAGACAGTGCCGGGAGCTATGAAAGCCTGCGCGGTTTCCTCAACGCGGTAAGCGACATTGATGGGTTTGACGTGCTGAACGGACCGGATTCACTGATCCATCAGGGCTTCGTCGACGGATGTTCAGCCTGTATTTCCGGGCTGGCGAACGTGGCACCAGCGGCGATCAACGCCATCTGGTCACGCTTTAACGCGGGTGATGTTGAAGGTTCCCGGCAGGCGCAGGAGCGCGTCACCCGACTGCGCACCGGGCTCTACAGCGTGGCGTTTTCCCCTGCCGCCGTTAAAAAGGCCCTGCAAATCATGGGCGAGGATGTCGGAGAGAGTCGCTATGCCGTGGCGTTTAGCGAGCAGCAGTGCCAACAGATTCGCCAGATAGTGACAACGTCACTTAGCTAAACGGCGTTGGTTTCGTCAATAAGAATACCGGGTACCTGAGGTGCCCAGGATTCACTCGCCCTGAAGAGAGGCAAAGATGAATAATTTTACCGCTGAAGATACCCTGATCATTGTGGGCATAGTCATTGCCTACATCCTGTTCACCACCTGGCTGACCTTCCGGATCCGCAGTAAAAACTCCGGGGACTTTATGGAAGGCTCCCGTGCGATGCCGGCGTTTATTGTCGGGATCCTGCTGATGTCTGAGTATATCGGCGCTAAATCCACCATCGGCACCGCGCAGGCGGCGTTTGAGGACGGGTTTGCTGCGTCATGGTCCGTCATCGGGGCCGCGATTGGCTTCCCGCTTTTTGGTCTGTTGCTGGTAAAACGCATATACAACACCGGGAAAATCACCATCTCGGGTGCGATTGCTGAAAAATACGGTAACAGCACCAAAAACATTATCTCCCTGATCATGATCTATGCCCTGCTGCTGGTTAACGTGGGGAATTACGTCAGCGGCGCAGCAGCCATTTCCACCGTACTGAAAGTCAATCTGCCCGTTGCCGCCTTCATTACGGCTATCGTCAGTACCTTCTATTTCGCCTTCGGCGGCATGAAGGGGGTGGCGTGGGTAACCGTGCTGCACAGTGCGCTGAAATACTTCGGCATTCTGGCCATCATGGGTTTTGCATTATCCAAAACCGGCGGTTTCACGCCGATGATCGAAAACATGCCTGACTTCTACTGGACCTGGGATGGCAACATCGGCGCGTCGACCATTTTCGCATGGCTCATCGGCACCATTGGCTCCATCTTCTGCACCCAGTTTGTGATCCAGGCCATCTCCTCCACCAAAGATGTTAAATCGGCTAAACGCTCCACCTGGGTCGCGTTCTTCTTCTGCCTGCCGATCGCGCTGGCCATTGCGGTGATTGGCGTGGCGGCAAAATACCTGCATCCGGAGATCGACAGCCTGTATGCGATGCCGATTTTCCTGCAGGATATGAACCCGTGGATGGCCGGTCTGGTAACCACCTCTCTGGTGGCGTCCATCTTCGTCAGCGTCAGTACCGTGGCGCTCGCCATTGCCTCCCTGGTGGTAAAAGATTTTTATGTACCGATGCGCAACCCGACGCCCGAGCAGGAGTTTAAGGCCACCCGCTGGATCTCCCTGCTGATTGGTTTCCTGCCGCTGATTTTTGTTCTGCTGGTGCCTGAAGTGCTGAAGCTGTCGTTCTTTACCCGTGCCATTCGTCTGTCAATTTCCGTCGTGGCGGTCATCGCATTCTACGCCCCGTTCTTCCGCAGCACCCGCGGAGCCAATGCAGGGCTGATCGGCGCCTGCGTTGTAACCTCCGTCTGGTATCTGCTGGGCGATCCGTTTGGCATTAACAATATGTACATCGCCCTGCTGACCCCTGCGGTCATCATGGTCATCGACCGTCTCATTCCGGGAAAGGCACAGGGTAAAGCGCCAACCCCCGTTGAAAACAATGGAGTCTGATATGTCTGTAACCGTAACCCGCGACGGGATTATTCGCCCACAACAGGATACTCGCGTGGAGGCGGCGATGCTGCCTTCTGCCTGCCCACAAAACCACGCGGCAAATCTGCTGCCGCTGCCGGATGGTTCGCTGATGTGCGTCTGGTTTGGCGGTACCCAGGAGGGTATAGCGGATATCTCCGTCTGGGGTTCGCGCCTGTCACCGGGAAGCCAGCAGTGGAGTGAGGCAGAAAAACTGTCGGACGATGCCACGCGCTCCGAACAGAACCCGGTTCTGTTCCTGGCGCCAGATAACGTGCTGTGGCTGCTGTGGACCGCGCAGGTGTCCGGCAACCAGGACACCGCTATTGTGCGCTATCGCCAGTCCCGGGATCTGGGTAAAACCTGGGGGGAGATCGCGACCCTGCTCGATAAACCCGGCACCTTTATTCGTCAGCCGATTGTCGTGCTGGAAAACGGGAACTGGCTGCTGCCGGTGTTTTACTGCCGCACCCGGCCGGGTGAGAAATGGGTCGGAAACGATGATATCAGCGCGGTGAAAATCTCCGAAGACGGGGGCAAAACCTGGCGTGATGTCGAGGTACCGGACAGCCTGGGCTGCGTCCATATGAACATCACCCCGCTGCGCAATGGCACCCTGGTTGCCCTGTTCCGTAGCCGCTGGGCGGATAACATTTATTACAGCCAGTCAACGGACAACGGCGAAAGCTGGTCCGTGCCGGAGCCCACGGTATTACCCAACAACAACTCCTCTATCCAGGTGACAACGCTTGCCAGTGGCGAGCTGGCGCTGGTGTTTAACTTCATGAGCGCCGCCGGGGCGCAGGAGCGTCGCACCTCGCTGTACGACGAAATTGACGATGGCGATGGCCGTAAAGAGCCGGTTGTGACCCACGGTCGGGCCGCCTTCTGGGGTGCCCCGCGTGCGCCGATGACCGTCGCCATTTCGCCGGACGGAGGCAAAAGCTGGCCGTGGCAACGGCATCTGGACGAGGGAGACGGCTACTGCATGACTAACAACTCCCTGGAGAAACTGAATCGTGAGTTTTCCTATCCGAGCATTAAACAGAGCCCGGATGGCAGCCTGCATATCGCCTACACCTACTTTCGTCAGGCCATAAAATACGTACGGGTGACGCCCGAGTGGGTCAAGGAGTCAGCATGATTATCGGACATCTCAACGCCCTGCCGCTGGCAGGGTTACCGCCAGTGTTGTATGCCCTGCTGTCCCGCCCGGACTGCACGCTGCAGGCGCTTAGCGAACGCGACGACGGCCGCTGGCAGCCGGACAATGCCCCCTGGTTTTGCCAGATTGGTCCGGCGCAGACGCAACCGCGCGCGGAGCGGCATACGGAGTACCATCACCAGTGGGCGGATATTCAGGTTGTGCTGGCGGGGGAAGAACTCATCTATGCCGGCGCGCGCCCTATCGGCAAGCCGAATGACGAAGAGCGTAAAGCGGACCTGTTCATTGCCCGCTCACCGGCACACAGCGTCGGCATCCGCCTTGGCGCGGGTGACTTTGCGGTCTTTTATCCTGGAGAACCACACCAGGCGCTGTGCGCCAGCGGCGCACCGATGACCGTGCGCAAAGCGGTGTTTAAAGTTCCTCGTTCAATGCTGGAGGTCTGACATGCGTCACGCCGTCGTGACCGGAGCCAGCTCCGGAATTGGTGAGGCCATCGTTAAGCGTTTACTGGCGGAAGGCTGGCAGGTCACCGGACTCAGCCGCCGTGCCGTGATGCCGGATACCCCTGGCTTTACGGGGTTACGCGTGGATATCACCGACCCTGAGGCGCTGAACAGCGCCCTGCACGCCATCGCGACACCGCAGGCGGTGATCCACGCCGCCGGAATGATGGCCGCCGCCCCACTGGGGCAACTGGACAGCAGGGTTGGCGCGTCACTGTGGCAACTGCACGTTCAGGCCTGCGAAGCCCTGTTTAACCATTTCGCGCCCGCTATGGCCGCCGGTGGACGATTTGTGGCGATTGGCAGCAGAACCTCCCGCGGGGCGGCAGGCCGTTCGCAGTATGTTGCCACCAAGGCGGCGATGATAGGGATGGTCAGAAGCTGGGCGGCGGAACTGGCCCCGCGTGGGATCACCGCGAACGTGGTCGCGCCGGGGGCCACCCAAACGCCGATGCTTAGCGCTCCGGGGCGAGAAAGCTCACCGCCCACGTGTCCGCCCATCGGCCGTCTCATCACGCCAGAAGAGGTCGCGGGGCTGGTGAATTTCTTGCTCAGCGATGAAGCCGCCGCCATCACGGGCCAGGAGATGGTGATATGCGGCGGCGCCTCGCTCAGCTAGCGCAGGAAGATTCGCCCTTTCAGATAGAGCGTCGCCTGGCCGCCAATCAGCACACGGTCGCCCTTCAGTTCGCAGCGCAGATCCCCGCCACGGTACGAAACCTGGCGGGCGTTCATCGACGTTTTGCCCAGCTTCTCGCTCCAGTACGGTATCAGCATGCTGTGCGTGGATCCGGTGACCGGATCTTCCGGTACCCCTTCGCCCGGGCAGAAGAAGCGGCTGACGAAGTCATACTCCTCCCCCGGAGCCGTCACGCAGACCATTTTCCCCAGCGGCGCCATCGCTGCAATATCCGGGGTTAAGGCTTCCACCTGTTGCTGGCTCTCCAGCACCACCATGTAATCCCGTCCGACGCGGACCTCTTTAGCCTGGGCTATCCCCAGCGCGCTGAACAGGCCTGGCGGTGGATTGTCAACCATCTCGGTCGACCACGCAGGGAAATTGAGCGTCAGCCAGTCGCCGCTGCGTTTCACCGTCAGCTCACCCACGAAGCGCGTGGTGAAGGTGATTTCGGTATGCGGATAATCAAGGTATTCGAAAATCACGTGGGACGCCGCCAGCGTGGCGTGGCCGCACAGATTAATTTCATGCAGCGTAGTGAACCAGCGCAGCTCGAAGCCGGTGTCGGTACGCACGAAGAAAGCTGTTTCGGACTGGTTATGCTGCTGCGCCATTTTGAGCAGCGTCTCATCCGAAAGCCACTCTTCCAGCGGGCATACCGCCGCGGCATTGCCGCCAAACGCCCTGTCGCTGAAGGCATCCACCAGATAAAAATCAATTTCCTGCATTGTCTTTTCCTCTGTTGTTATAGGTATTTAGCGCAGAAAAACTGTGCCTTTCAAATAGAGTGACGCCTGCCCGCTCATCAGCACGCGCGAACCTTTCAGCTCGCACCGCACATCGCCACCCCGCGCGGACACCTGACGGGCAAACAGCGTGGTTTTACCCAACGTCTCACTCCAGTAGGGAATGAGCATCGTGTGTGCAGAGCCGGTCACCGGATCTTCCCAGACGGCAACGCCGGGTGAGAAGAAACGGCTGACGAAGTCATAATCCCCGTCGCCCCGCGCCGTAACGGCAACTTTATGTTCGCCTGGCGTCATGGCCGAAATAGTCGGTGTGAGCGCTTCAACCTGCTGGCGATCCTCCAGCACCACCACCCAGGCACGCCCTTTTCGGGCTTCGATGTAGTGGCTTATCCCCAGCGCCGCCAGCATCTCCGGCGGGGGCGTCTCTTCCTGTGTCGGGCATGCCGGGAAATCCAGCGTCAGCCAGTCCCCCTCCCGGCTCACCGTCAGGCGACCGGAAGCCGTTTCAAAATGGATACGCGGGTCTGGATAGTCCAGCTCACTGAACAGGACGTGAGCCGCAGCAAGGGTGGCGTGACCGCACAGGTTGACTTCGGTGAGCGTGGTAAACCAGCGTAGCTCAATGCCCCCTTTCGTACAGACGAAAAATGCGGTTTCCGACTGATTATGCTGTTGCGCCATTTTCAGTAACGTTTCGTCCGGCAGCCACGCTTTCAGCGGGCAAACGGCAGCCGGATTTCCGCCAAATGACACATTGCTGAACGCATCGACCAGATAAAAATCAATCTCCTGCACTGTCTTACCGCCTGTTTTTATTGGAGTGTTCCTTTATATTCAATGAAAACCACGCCCCCGGCTACCGCTTTGATAAGGTAAATATTGAGATCTGCATCACATAATGGTTGAGTTCTCGCCGTTCAAGGCTTTAAGATCGTCTCCTCTTCTTTAGCAACGAATCTCCGACATCCCTATGACAACGAACACAGTTTCCCGCAGGGTTGCGTGGCTACGCGTGGTCACGCTGGCTATCGCCGCGTTTATTTTCAACACCACAGAATTTGTTCCGGTTGGGCTGTTGTCTGACATCGCAGAAAGTTTCCAGATGGAAACGGCGCAGGTGGGCATTATGTTGACCATTTACGCCTGGGTGGTGGCATTGATGTCGCTGCCGTTTATGCTGCTGACCAGCCAGATGGAGCGCCGTAAGCTGCTGATCGGGCTGTTTGCGTTGTTTATCGCCAGCCACGTGCTGTCGTTCCTGGCGTGGAATTTTACGGTGCTGGTGTTAAGCCGCGTCGGGATTGCCTTTGCTCACGCCGTTTTCTGGTCGATCACCGCGTCACTGGCTATCCGGCTGGCGCCCGCGGGGAAACGCGCTCAGGCGCTGAGCCTGATTGCCACCGGGACCGCTCTGGCGATGGTGCTGGGCCTGCCGATTGGCCGCATCGTGGGGCAATACTTCGGCTGGCGTACCACGTTCTTCGCCATCGGTATGGGGGCGCTGATTACCCTGGTTTGCCTGATGAAACTGCTGCCGAAGCTGCCGAGCGAACATTCCGGCTCGCTGAAAAGCCTGCCGCTGTTGATGCGTCGTCCGGCACTGCTGAGCATTTATCTGCTTACCGTCATCGTGGTCACCGCCCACTATACGGCCTACAGCTACATTGAGCCGTTCGTTCAGGTCGTGGCCGGCTTCAGCGCCAACTTTGCCACCCTCCTGCTGCTGCTCCTTGGCGGGGCAGGCATTATCGGCAGTATTCTGTTTGGTAAGCTCGGCAATAAACACGCTTCAACGCTGGTGAGCAGCGCCATCGGTTTGCTGCTGGCGTGTCTGCTACTGCTGATGCCCGCGGCGGGCAGTGAAAGCCAGCTGGCGATCCTCAGCCTGTTCTGGGGCGTGGCGATCATGATTATTGGTCTCGGGATGCAGGTGAAGGTGCTGGCCCTCGCGCCGGATGCCACTGATGTGGCGATGTCGCTGTTCTCGGGCATTTTTAATCTGGGGATTGGCGCGGGTGCGCTGGTGGGCAATCAGGTGATCCTGCATGTCTCCATGTCGGCGATTGGCTATCTGGGGGCCATTCCGGCCGTGGTGGCGCTTATCTGGTCGGTGTTGATCTTCCGTAAATGGCCGGTGGCGCTGGAGGAACAGGCTCACCACGGGTGATGTCTGTTTGTGCCGGGTAAGCGCAGCGCCACCCGGCAAACACATCAATGATAGGTCTTAATAATCTCCAGCACGCCGTTAATAATAAACTGCACGCCCATACACACCAGCAAGAACCCCATCAGCCGGGAAATCGCCTCGATACCGCCCTTGCCTACCCAGCGCATAATCGCCCCGGAGCTGCGCAAGGAGGCCCAGACAATTACGCCGACCAGGGCAAAAATAAGCGGGGGTGCAACGGTCAGTACCCAGTCCGGGAACGTAGCGCTGTCACGCACCGTCGAGGCGGAACTGATGATCATCGCAATAGTCCCCGGCCCCGCTGTGCTCGGCATGGCTAACGGCACAAAGGCGATATTCGCGCTGGGTTCGCTTTCCAGCTCTTCGGATTTGCTTTTCGCTTCAGGCGATTCATGCGCTTTTTGCGCCGGGAACAGCATGCGGAAACCGATAAAGGCCACAATCAGCCCCCCGGCGATGCGCAGACCAGGAATGGAGATCCCGAAGGTATTCATCACCAGCTGACCGGCGTAGTAAGCAACCATCATGATGGCGAACACATACACGGAGGCCATCATCGACTGATGATTGCGCTCTGCGCTGTTCATATTCCCTGCCAGCCCCAGAAAGAGCGCTACCGTCGTTAACGGGTTAGCCAACGGCAGTAACACCACCAGCCCAAGACCAATTGCTTTAATCAAATCCACCATAATGTGTCGTTGTCCTTATCCATATTTACCACCGCAATTATAGGGTGAAAGTGTGACGTTGAGCCATGCACTCAACGTAACGATTATTTTCATCCGGGAACGATAACCCTGCGTTATCTGTATGATTTGAAAGACCCCAACAAAAGTTCATGAAACGTTTTAGCAATTCGTGGCATCCGCAGATCCATTCAGTTGACTTATACTTGCCTGAGCAATAATATCTGCCGTGACTAAACTACTTGCCAGGGCAACCATTGTGAAAAGCACCAGTGATATCTTCAACGACGTTGTTCCACTGGGTCGTCTTATTCATCTGGTTAACCAGAAAAAAGACCGCCTGCTGAATGACTATCTGTCGCCGCTGGATATCACCGCAACACAGTTTAAAGTGCTGTGCTCCATTCGCTGTCAGGTGTGCATCACCCCGGTTGAATTAAAAAAGGTGCTCTCTGTCGATCTGGGCGCGCTGACCCGCATGCTGGATCGTCTCGTCTGTAAAGGATGGATAGAACGAAGCCCTAACCCGAATGACAAGCGCGGCGTCCTGGTGACACTCACCAGCGACGGTGCGGATATGTGTGAGCAATGTCATCAATTAGTAGGACAAACACTGCATCAGGAACTAACAAAAAACTTAACGGCAGATGAAGTGGCAACGCTTGAGCTTTTGCTTAAGAAAATACTGCCGTAAACAGAAAAAGAGGTATGACGATGTCCAGACGCAATACTGACGCTATCACCATTCATAGCATTTTGGACTGGATCGAAGATAACCTGGAATCGCCGCTCTCCCTTGAAAAAGTGTCAGAGCGTTCAGGTTACTCCAAATGGCACCTGCAACGGATGTTCAAAAAAGAGACCGGTCATTCATTAGGTCAATATATTCGCAGCCGCAAGCTGACGGAAATTGCCCAAAAACTGAAAGAAAGCAATGAACCGATCCTTTATCTGGCGGAGCGTTACGGATTTGAATCGCAACAAACCCTGACGCGTACGTTTAAGAACTACTTCGACGTGCCGCCTCATAAGTATCGAATCACCAGCGTGCCGGGTGAATCCCGATACCTGTATCCGCTAAAACATTGTAGTTAATCATCGCCTGTAAAGACGTAACCGAGGAAATCATGAACCTTACCGCCTCCGCCGCCCTCGCCTTGCTGGTGCTGTTTTCCAGCCAGACCTTCGCGGAGCAAACACCCCGTGCAACGCAGCAAAATAATCATGATACGATGATTTTGCCGTCAGCACATGACCGGTCTCCCTATGATTTCAACCACATGGGGACTGGTAGCGACAAATCCGACGAATTAGGCGTGCCTTATTATAATCAGCACGGCTTCTGATTCGTTTTGCCCCGCCGATGCGGGGCTTTTTTCTGCCCTATCCCCGCACCCGCGTCGCCCGACGCACGCGCAAGCCAAACACGTTGATATACAGTCCGGCCATGATCAACACCGCCCCCAGCAGCTGTAATGCACTTAGCTTCTCATCCAGCAGGATTGCAGCGCTGGCCAGCCCGACGACCGGCACTAGCAGCGATAACGGCGCCACGCGCCAGGTTTCGTACCGCCCCAGCAGTGAACCCCAGATACCGTAGCCCACAATGGTGGCGACAAACGCCAGATAAACCAGCGACAGAATGGTGGTAAGGTCGATTTCAACCAGACTCTTCAGCATCACCGCGTGGCCGTCAAAAATCAGCGACGCGACCATAAACGGCACCACCGGGATCAGTGCGCTCCAGACCACCAGCGACATCACCTGCGGGCGTGCCTCATGCTGCATAATCAGCTTGTTGAAGATATTGCCGCAGGCCCAGCTCAGACCCGCCGCCAGCGTCAGCATAAAGCCCAGTAACGCCACATGCTGACCGTTCAGGCTGGCCTCAATCAGCACCAGCACGCCAAACACGGCTAAAGTGATCCCCGCCAGTTGTTTACCCTGCAAACGCTCGCCGAAGACAAATGCGCCAAGAATGATGGTAAAGAACGCCTGCGCCTGCAGTACCAGCGAGGCCAGCCCGGCCGGCATCCCGAATTTGATGGCACAGAACAGAAACGCAAACTGGCCAAAGCTGATGGTCAGGCCATAACCCAGCAGCAAGGTAAACGGAATTTTCGGGCGGGCAACAAAGAACAGTGCCGGGAACGCCACCAGCATAAAACGCAAGCCTGCCAACATCAGTGGGGGCATGTTATGCAATCCCACTTTAATGACCACAAAATTGAGTCCCCATACGATGACCACCAGCAATGCCAGCAGTCCGTCTTTACGCGTCATACCCTGCCCCTGATTTATTAATAATTTGTTAACACTTGAAGGTAACAGAAAAAAGCGCGTTACGAGAAGATCATTAATTCTGGCAGGCAGCTGAAGCACTTACGGATAAATTAGCCGCTATACAAGCCTCTTATGTCGTGATACTCCTTTTAGGACACAACTAAAAAAAGCATAAGCATTTGTCGGGCAGGAATATGAAACCATCTCTCAGGCGCTCAACCGCAGCGCTGCTGGCATCGTCATTGTTGTTAACCATCGGTCGTGGGGCCACGCTGCCGTTCATGACGATTTATCTCACGCGTGTGTTTAACATGAGCGTCGGGAATATTGGTTATGCCCTGACCATTGCGTTAACCATCGGCGTGGTATTCAGTCTGGGATTTGGCATTCTGGCCGATAAGTTTGATAAAAAGCGCTACATGCTGATCGCCATCGTGGCGTTTATCGCCGGTTTTGTGGCGATCCCGCTGGTCAATAACGTCACGCTGGTGGTGCTCTTCTTTTCGCTGATCAACTGCGCCTATTCCGTGTTTTCGACGGTGCTGAAAGCCTGGTTCTCTGACGTGCTGACCTCCAGTGAAAAAGCCCGCGTGTTTTCGCTGAACTACAGCTTTCTGAATATCGGCTGGACGGTCGGGCCGCCTCTCGGCACGTTTCTGGTGATGTACAGCCTGCAGCTGCCGTTCTGGCTGGCCGCGTTCTGTGCCGCCCTGCCGCTGGGGTTTATCCATTTCTTTGTGCAAAAAAGCGTTGCGTTAGATACCGCTGAGCAGAAGACAACGTGGCAGCCGTCGGTATTGCTGAAAGATCGGGCGTTATTCTGGTATACGCTCTCTGGCCTGCTCGCGTCATACGTCGGCGGGTCGTTTGCGAGCTGCATTTCGCAGTATGTCCTGGCCGCGCATGCAGACAGTGATTTCGCCGAAAAGGTGGTCGCCGTGGTCCTGCCCGTCAACGCCGCCGTGGTGGTGACGCTGCAGTACGCACTCGGTCGTAAGATCTCTGCCAGCAATATTCGCCCGCTGATGACCGCCGCGACGCTGTTTTTTATCGTGGGGCTGGGGGGCTTTATGCTCTCCGGGGAAAACCTGATTTACTGGGGCATCGCTGCCGCCATCTTTACGCTGGGTGAGATTATTTATGCGCCGGGTGAATACATGCTGATCGACAACATCGCCCCGCCGGGAATGAAAGCAAGCTACTTCTCCGCCCAGGCGCTGGGCTGGCTTGGCGCGGCAGCTAACCCGATGATCACCGGCATTATCCTGACCAACCTGCCGCACTGGTCATTGTTCGTGATTATGATGGCCGCCATTGTCGTTGCATGGTTGATGATTTTGCGTGGCATGAGCGTGAAAAATGAAGATAGCGTGTCGGGTGGCGCTGCGCTTACCCGACCGACAAAACCCTAATCGCAGGCCGGGTATGGCGTAGCCGTCACCCGGCCTGCAATAAAGCATCAGTGGTGCAACATCTCCTCCACCACCTGCTCTTTGTACATCTCGTTTGGATAATAGGTCGGCCAGTTATCCATCTCTTTCAGCAGCGCCTCGTGAGAGGTATTGCCCATAAAGATGTGGAAGTGGGAAGAGGCTTTTGGCGCAATGGTGTGGTCGCTGAACTGAACAAACTTCGGCGCCTTGCTGCCCGCGTCCTTACACTCAAACAGATAGCGAACACCTTTTTTGCCTGACGCGTAGGTCAGAATTTTGTAGCCGCTGTAATCATACTCACAGCGGCTGACCTCTTTACCTTTGTGGAATTCCATGACGTTATTTTCGATGCTGATAGCCTCCACGTCGGTGGCGTACCCCGTGCGGTAATAGGCTTTGATCTCGTCGAAGGTTTTATTGTCCTTCTGCGCCTTCTTTCTGAAGACCGGGTCCAGCGAGCCATCCAGCAGGAAGGGATAAACGGACTGCCAGGTGCCATCCCAGTCGGACAGTTTCCGGTCCTTAACGTCTTTATCTGCAAACACGCCGTTTGCCGCCTTTTGCTCCGCTTCGGTCATCTGGTGACCGTGTGAGTGGGCAAACAGTTGGCCGCTGACCAGCAGCGCCCCCAGAGTCATCGCAAATTTTCCAATATGTGCAGCCACAACAGTATCCTCACTCCGTTTTTATAAGAATGAGGATGTTATATTATAACATTTCAGATCGCAACCCGTCCGCGAACGCCCTCCTGCGCCATGTTTTCTCCCCGTCCTCGCTGGATAATAGTGCCGCGAGACATCAGCAGATAGCTGTCTGCCAGCGCTGCCGCAAAGTCATAAAACTGCTCAACAAGCAGGATCGCCATGTCCCCCCGGTCTGCAAGCTGGCGGATCACGTGGCCAATCTCTTTGATTACCGAGGGCTGAATGCCTTCGGTGGGTTCATCGAGGATCAACAGCTGCGGACGGCTCGCCAGGGCGCGTCCAATCGCCAGCTGCTGCTGTTGTCCGCCAGAGAGATCGCCTCCGCGTCGGTGCTTCATCTCTTTTAATACCGGGAAAAGCTGCCAGATCTCCTCCGGGACATGCTTTGCATCGCGGGCTGAGAAGCGCGACAGCCCCATGAGCAGATTCTCCTCCACGGTTAAGCGCGGGAAAATCTCACGTCCCTGCGGCACATACGCGACCCCAGACTGTACCCGCTGGTGCGGCTTGCTGTGGGTGATCTTTTTCCCCTGCCAGATAACCTCACCCGTTTTCGCCGGGATCAGCCCCATCAGACACTTCAGCAGCGTGGTTTTCCCCACGCCGTTGCGCCCCAGCAGGCAGGTCACTTCGCCGGTAATGGCCTCAAAGCTCACGCCGCGCAGAATATGGCTTCCACCGTAGTATTGATTCAGTTCGTTAACCTGTAACATCAAGGCTCCTTAGCGTCCCAGATAGACTTCAATTACCTGCTCGTTGGCCTGTACCTCGCGCAGCGAGCCTTCTGCCAGCACCTGTCCCTGATGCAGTACGGTCACGCGATCGGCAATGGTTTCAACAAACCCCATGTCATGCTCAACCACCATCAACGAGTGCTTGCCTGCCAGGGTCCGGAAAAGCTCGGCGGTATACTCGGTCTCCGCGTCCGTCATCCCGGCGGCGGGTTCATCCAGCAACAGCAGATGCGGATCCTGGACCAGCAGCATACCGATCTCGAGGAACTGTTTTTGCCCGTGCGACAGAAGCCCGGCGCGGCGGTCGCGTTCACCGGCCAGCCGCAGCAGGCCCAGCATCTCATCAATACGATCGCGCTGTTCGCCGTTGAGTTTGGCCCGCAGGCTTGTCCAGACGGACTTGTCGGTTTTCATGGCGATCTCAAGGTTTTCCCATACCGTCAGCGCTTCAAAGACCGTCGGTTTCTGAAACTTGCGGCCAATCCCCTGGCGGGCAATGGCGGCCGGTTCAAGCAGGGTCAGGTCTACGGACTGGTCATACACGGCTTTACCGCTTTTTGGCCGCGTTTTGCCGGTGATCACGTCCATCAGGGTGGTTTTCCCCGCGCCGTTTGGGCCAATCACGCAGCGCAACTCCCCCACGCCAATGTTCAGCGTGAGATCCGTCAGCGCCTGAAATCCATCGAAGTTCACGTTGATCTTATCCAGCTGCAGCACCGGGTCCGTCTGCTCGCGATAGCGATCTCCGGGCAGCTGGCGAGTAAATAATCCTTCGGCTGGCTGCATTATTTCTCTCCTTTACGAAACAGGCCGTAGACGCCGCGCGGTAAAAACAGCGTAACCGCGATAAAAATCAGCCCGAGAAACAGCTGCCAGTACTCCGGCATCGCGACGGTGAAGAAACTCTTCGCGCCGTTCACCAGCGCCGCGCCAATCACCGGGCCAACCAGCGTGCCACGGCCGCCCAGCGCCACCCAGATAGCGGCTTCAATGGAGTTGGTCGGCGACATTTCACCCGGGTTAATAATCCCGACCTGGGGGACATAGAGCGCCCCCGCCAGACCACACAGCACGGCGGAAAGCGTCCACACCAGCAGCTTAAACCCCTTCGGATCGTAGCCACAAAACGTCAGGCGGTTTTCAGCATCGCGTACGGCGGTCAGAATGCGGCCAAATTTACTCCTGGCGAGGGCAAAACCGGTGCCGAGCGTCAGGAGCAGCAGCATCACGGTCGCCAGAAACAGCGCGATACGGGTTGTGGTTGCGGTGACGGAAAAGCCCAGCAGCGTGGTGAAACCGGTAAAGCCGTTATTGCCGCCAAACCCGGTTTCGTTGCGAAAGAACAGCAACATCCCCGCGTAGGTCAGGGCCTGCGTCATGATCGAAAAATAGACCCCTTTGATTTTGGAGCGAAAGGCAAACCAGCCAAACACCAGCGCCAGCAGTCCCGGCACCATCACAATCAGTACCAGCGCCCAGGCAAAGTGCTGCGTCCCCCACCAGAACCACGGCAGTTCGCTCCAGGAGAGAAACGACATAAACGCGGGCAGGCCATCACCCGCGGCCTGGCGCATCAGGTACATGCCCATCGCATATCCGCCCAGCGCGAAGAAGATCCCGTGGCCCAGCGAGAGCATGCCGGCGTATCCCCATACCAGATCGAGCGCCACCGCAACGATGGCGTAGCACAGGATTTTGCCGATCAGCGTCAGCATCCAGGTCGACAGCGCCAGCGGATGGGTGGCGGGCAACATCGCAAAGAACGGCAATACCAGCAGACACGCCACCAGCAGGCTGCCTGCAATCTGCGTGGTGCGTGGCGCTTTTCGCGCCAGTTTTAAGGTAAGTGGCTGGCTCATCAGTCAGTGGCCCTCCCTTTCAGCGCAAACAATCCCTGCGGACGTTTCTGGATAAACAGAATGATGGCCACCAGAATGACGATTTTGCCCAGCACGGCCCCCATCTGCGGTTCAAGAATTTTGTTGAAGATCCCAAGGCCAAAGGCCGCCGCCACGCTCCCCGCCAGCTGTCCGACGCCGCCGAGCACCACCACCAGGAAAGAGTCGATAATGTAACCCTGGCCCAGTTCCGGCCCGACGTTGCCCAGCTGGGAGAGCGCCACGCCGCCTAAACCGGCAATGCCGGAGCCCAGACCAAACGCCAGCATATCGACGCGCCCGGTCGGCACCCCGCAACAGGCCGCCATGCTGCGGTTTTGCGTTACCGCACGCACGTTCAGGCCCAGACGAGTTTTATTCAGGACCAGCCAGGTAAAGAACAGCACCAGCAGCACGAAGCCCAGTACCACAATGCGGTTCCACGGCAGCGTCAGGTTGGTAAATACCTGCACCCCGCCGGACAGCCAGGCCGGGTTTGCCACCTCCAGGTTCTGTGCGCCAAACGTCATGCGTACCAGCTGGATCAGCATCAGGCTGATACCCCAGGTGGCGAGTAATGTCTCCAGCGGACGACCGTAGAGATGGCGGATCACGGTGCGTTCCAGAATCATCCCGATGCCGGCGGTCAGGCAGAAGGCGATGGGCAGCGCGACAACCGGATACAGCGCCAGCCACTGAGGCGTCAATCCGGCCATCACCTGCTGAACCATCCACGTGGCGTACGCCCCCAGCATCAGCATCTCGCCGTGCGCCATGTTGATGACCCCCAGCAGCCCATAGGTGATCGCCAGCCCCAGCGCCGCCAGCAGCAGGACCGAGCCCAGCGACAGCCCCATAAACGCCTGCCCAAGCAGATCGCCCCACATCAGTCGGTGCTGGATTTGACTCAGGCTCTCCCCGGCAGCGGCTCGCACGCGGGCATCCGGTTCGGTTTGCGTCTGGGTATACGGCATGAGTCGGGATGGCACGTCCGGGTCGTCAGATTGCCCGAGTCGTTCAATAGCCTGAAGACGCACGTCAGCCTGCGGGCTGGCGAGCTGGAGATTAGCCAGCGCCAGCAGCAGCGACTGGCGCGCCACATCGTCCGTTTCACTGTTTACCCGCGTTTGCAGGAGGCCGATCATTTCCGGCTGCGCATCCCGCTGTAACTGGCGCGCGGCGGCCCGCCGCTGCGTGACGTTGTCACTGATAAGTTGATGCGTAGCGTTGGCCGTGGCGGCCAGCACCCGCAGCCGGTTGGTCAGGCGTACGGCTTTGGTTTGCCCTTCTGCAGAAGGGGAATCTCCCAGCGCCACCATCTCGCCATTGCGTCGCGCAAAGGCATGCTTCTGGCTGTCGGCAAACAGATTTTCGTTTTGCAGCGCCTGCAGTAACGGCAGCCTTGCGGCATCCGGCGCGATGGCCCAGCGGGTCAGCATCTCAGCCTGCTGGCTGCGGCTGGCGGCAACAAATTGATCGGCATCCGATGCCTGCGCCATCCCTGGCAGCAGTCCGGTAAGCCATACAATAGCGATCATCATGCGCATGGCGTTCATGACTTTTCTCCCTGCGGTAATGGCTTAGTTGCTGGCGGTCTTCATCGGCTGGTCGGGCTTTTTATCGTTCCCGGCGATGAACGGGCTCCACGGCTGAGCGCGTACCGGCTCTTCCGTCTGCCAGACCACATTGAACTGACCGTTACCTTCGATTTCACCGATCATGACCGGCTTATGCAGGTGATGGTTGGTGGCATCCATGGTGAGCGTAAAGCCGGATGGCGCTTTAAAGGACTGTCCGGCCATGGCCGCGCGCACTTTATCCACGTCGGTGGTGCCTGCTTTCTCTACCGCCTGCGCCCACATATGGATCCCGACATAGGTGGCTTCCATCGGGTCGTTGGTGACCACGGTATCGGCGTTCGGCAGCTTATGGGCTTTGGCATAGGCTTTATAGTCCGCCACGAAGGCCTGGTTGGTCGGGTTATCGACGGACTCGAAGTAGTTCCATGCGGCCAGGTTGCCGACCAGCGGTTTGGTGTCAATCCCGCGCAGCTCCTCTTCGCCAACGGAGAATGCCACCACCGGGACATCGGTTGCTTTCAGCCCCTGGTTAGCCAGTTCTTTATAGAACGGGACGTTAGAATCGCCGTTGATAGTGGAGACCACAGCGGTTTTACCGCCTGTGGAGAATTTCTTGATGTTGGCGACGATGGTCTGGTAATCGCTATGCCCGAACGGGGTGTAGACCTCTTCGATATCTTTGTCTTCCACCCCTTTGGAGTGCAGGAAGGCGCGCAGGATCTTGTTGGTGGTTCGAGGGTAGACGTAATCCGTACCCAACAGGAAGAAGCGTTTGGCGCTACCGCCGTCTTCGCTCATCAGGTACTCCACCGCCGGAATAGCCTGCTGGTTTGGTGCCGCACCGGTATAGAAGACGTTCGGCGACATCTCTTCGCCCTCGTATTGCACCGGATAGAACAGCAGCCCGTTCAGCTCCTCAAACACCGGCAGTACGGATTTACGTGACACCGAGGTCCAGCAGCCAAACACCACGGCCACTTTATCCTGGCTCAGCAGCTGGCGGGCTTTTTCGGCAAACAGCGGCCAGTTAGAGGCCGGGTCAACCACCACCGGCTCCAGTTTTTTACCCAGCACCCCGCCTTTGGCGTTGATCTCGTCAATCGTCATCAGGGCGACATCTTTCAGCGGCGTTTCTGAGATCGCCATCGTGCCGGAGAGCGAATGCATAATCCCCACTTTGATGGTATCGGCCGCCTGTGCGCCAAAACTCATCCCCATAGCAACGACTGACGCAGACAACGCGAAGGCTTTTAATAATGTACGACGGTGCATATTTTCACTCCTGAAAAAGAACGCTGTGCGAAGACGTCCGTTACGGCATGGACGCGGAAAAATGTCTCAGCGAAGCAGGAGCAAAAAGGATGCCAGGATGAATAACGTGCTATTGCAGGATGTGTAACGCGGGATGTAAAGAGAACGACTCAGAATGGTACAGCGCTGCACTTTTATAATGCAGCGCTGTGACGACGGGGTTACCAGACTTCGCTGGCGATCTGCGTGACCAGACGCACTTTGTCCCACTGCTGGGCTTCACTCAGGGTGTTGCCCTCTTCAGTGGAGGCAAAGCCGCACTGCGGGCTGAGGCAGATCTGCTCTTTCGCCACGTATCTGGCCGCCTCCTCCAGGCGCGCCTTCACCCCTTCAGGGTTTTCCAGCTCGCCATTTTTGGTGGTGATCAGGCCAAGCACCACCTGCTGCTTGCCCGGGCGGACAAAGCGCAGCGGCGCGAAATCACCGCTACGGTCGTTGTCATACTCCAGGAAGAAGGCATCGACGTTCACCGTGCCGAACAGCACCTGGGCCACCGGCTCATAGCCGCCTTCGGAAATCCAGGTTGAGCGGAAGTTACCGCGACAGACATGCAGACCGATGGTCAGATCGTCTGGTTTACCTTCCAGCGCTTTGTTCAGCACGCGGGCATAGGTACGCGCCAGCTCATCGGCATCTTCCCCGCGCTCGCGGATCTGACGACGCTGGTCATCCGAACAGAGGTAGGCCCAGACGGTATCATCCAGCTGCAGATAGCGGCAGCCCGCGTCGTAAAATGCCCGGATGGCATCGCGCCAGGTGGTGGCCAGATCGTCAAAATAGTCTTTCAGATCCGGATACACCGTGGCATCAATGTCTTTGCGACCACCACGGAAGTGCAGCACGCTCGGGCTGGGAATGGTCATTTTCGGCTGCGCGTTGCCGCTGATGCTTTTCAGGTAGCGGAAGTCTTCCAGCATCGGATGATCGCCAAAGCCCAGCTTGCCAGTGACGCGCACGCCGTGCGCTTTGGTCTGCACGCCGTTGAACTGAATGCCCTGCTGTGAATCGTAACGCTCAACCCCCTGCAGACCATCAAAGAAATCGAAGTGCCACCAGGCGCGACGGAACTCACCGTCGGTGACCACGTGCAGGCCGCAGGCGCACTGTTGTTCGACCACCTGGCGGATCGCGTCATCTTCCACCGCGCGAAGCTGCCCGGCATCAATCTCACCGCGGGCAAACTGCTGGCGCGCCTGTTTGATGGCATCCGGGCGTAAAAAACTGCCGACTACATCGGCGCGGTATGGGGCGTGCTGTCGCTGCATGGAAATCTCCTCTGTCTGCCGGCGATAATTGCCAGCAGTGATAATTCATCTCTTGAAGATTTAGACTTCTGGATGTCTAAATGTCCAAAAAAAGATGACATACCTGCTGTATCCCGGCAAACGAGAAAATTTCACGACAGTTGAAAATTATTCATGTTCATAGCGCGGCAGCGGTTTCGCTACTGGCAAACGCGTACTGTTCGTCCTCCCAGCCGGTGATGCCGCCAATCATGATTTTCACCGGCAGTCCGAGACGCGCCAGCTTCAGCGCGGCTCTGTCCGCGCCGTTACAGTGCGGCCCGGCGCAGTACACCACGAACAGCGTATCGGCCGGCCACTGCGCCATGCGCGCCTCGGTGATCTGGCTCCAGGGCATATGTATCGCGCCAGGCACATGACGACGGGCAAACTGCTCAGGTTTCCCGACAACATGCAGCAACACAAAGTCCTGCTCGTTATTCGTCAGCGCATGGTGCACATCGGCACAGTCCGTTTCGACGCTCAGGCGACGCAGAAAATGGGTAACGGCTTCCTGCGGCTCGGCAGCCGGAAATTCAGTAACATAACTCATGATCCTTCCTCATCTTTGGCGTTTGTGTTAACACTACTCTATCCAGAAATTGATCACGTGAATGCGTCCGCTTATGCCAGAAAACAGCAAAAAGATGACAAACTTAAGACAGGTTTCCCGCCCGCAGGTGGTGGTACTGGCCTATGACGGTTTGTGTACCTTTGAATTCGGCGTGGCGGTGGAAATCTTCGGTTTGCCACGTCCCGAGCTGGGCGACGATTGGTATCGTTTTGCGGTGGCGGGCATTGATGACGGTGAGCTTCGGGCAACCGGTGGGATCCGCATCCTGACCGACGGGGGGCTTGATCTGCTGGCGTCGGCAGACCTGATCGTTGTGCCGGGCTGGCGAGGGATGGATGCGCCTGTTCCCGCGTCGTTGTGCGAGGCATTACGCCGGGCCAACGCGCGCGGTTGCCAGCTGCTTTCTATCTGTTCCGGGGTGTTTGTTCTGGCCGCGTCGGGTCTGCTGAACGGGCGCAAAGCCACCACCCACTGGCGCTATATTGAGGCGCTGAAAGCCCGTTATCCGGCGATCGGCGTGGTCGACGATGTGTTGTATCAGGATGAAGGCGATATTCTGACCTCTGCAGGAAGCGCGGCAGGCATCGATCTCTGTCTGCACGTGGTGCGACGGGATTACGGTATGGAAACCGCCAACAGTGTCGCGCGCCGTCTGGTGATTCCTCCCCACCGGGATGGCTCCCAGCCGCAGCAGCTGAGTCGCCCGGTGGCACAACTGCGGGAGAGCCAGCGTCTGGGACAGTTGTTCGACTTCCTGCACAATCACCTGAGCGTTTCTCACAGCGTGGATTCGCTGGCGCGTCGCGTCGGCATGAGCCAGCGCACCTTTCTGCGCCGCTTTCAGGCTGCCACAGGCACCACGCCTGCGCGCTGGCTGCTTAATGAACGACTCTTACGGGCGAAAGATTATCTGGAGAGCAGCCGTCTCAGCATCGACAGCATTGCTGAACAAACCGGTTTTGGTCAGGCAGCGACCCTGCGACACCATTTCCGCCAGCAGTTCGCGCTTTCCCCTGCCCAGTACCGTAAACAGTTTGCCCGCCCGCCACGCTGATGGCCGGTTCGCAGGCAAAAAAAACCGCCATTATCTGGCGGTAAATGCTTGCATGGATAGATTTGTATTTTCATGTCTACGTCCCGACACTCCATGCCGGGCAACGGATCAATAACAACCTAACATGCCTGAACTCAACAAAAGCTAAACAGAGCCATTAACCCGCTTTGGTATTAATTTGCAGGTAGCGCATCAGGCCCTGTTCCGCGCTCTGTTTTGCATCATCGTTAATCGCTTCCAGATAGAATGGACGCGAGACGCCATACGGTGCTTTATCTGCTGAGAAAACAGCAAACTGGAATGTTTTACCTTTCGACGGATTGGTACAGCCTAATTCCCAACGCTGGTCATCAATTTGCTTGCTATTACACGCCACGCGTCCGTAGTCGCTGGTTAAATAAGAACCGACCCGAGCTTCCGCTGACTGAATATAATCCGGTTCGCCACTCCAGTTAACGTTCATACCTACAACAGCCCCAACGGCAACCACCAGAAGCGCTATTGACATGACTTTTTTCATTGAATCAGATCCATTCCTTTGTCAGAGAAATCTTATTATATAAGATTAATACTTAAACCTCTGCCATATTTTGATACCAAATTTTAGGGTATGACAAAGATAATTCTTTTTTAGGAAAAATCTCACCAAGCGCAAAATATATCCTGTTCGCGCAACATGACATATTCTTTGCGCTAATTTGAAAATGCCAATAATAACCCTACGAAACTACATTCATGCTAGCGTGGCATTTTTATTGAAGGGGAAGTCCATGTTCAAAAAGGGGTTAACGCTTATTATGCTGGTCTGCGCCCTGTTTTCCGGCCAGCTGATGGCAGGACACAAAGGCCATGAATATTTGTGGGTCAGGAATGTTGATCATCAACTTCGGCACGAGGCAGACAGTGATGAATTACGCAGCGCAGCGGAGGAATCAGCGGAGGGTTTGCGCGAACATCACCTGTGGCAAAAATCGCGCAAACCGGGTACACACTTTCGTTAATTAATTACCCTTACGTTTCGGCAGGGTTTTCATCAGTTCGTCGGGGCTCACGGAGGCAACAATACTGCCCGGTGGTGGCATTTTGAATATATGGTTTTTCATTTTGCCGATAACGTGCATTTCACACGGACGACAATCAAATTTGAGGGTCAGCACCTCGTCACCATTCACCAGCTGCATTGGCGTGGCTTTCCAGCTCTTAATATTACCTTTCGCCTGTTTCGGGCAAAGATTAAAGGCAAAACGCAGACAATGTTTGGTGATCATCACCGGCACATCACCCTTCTCTTCATGCGCTTCATAGGCGGCATCAATTAACTGCACGCCGTGGCGATGATAAAACTCACGCGCTTTATGGTTATACACGTTCGCCAGGAAGGATAAATGTGACTCGGGGTAAACGGGCGCCGGCACGGTTTCCGCTTTGCGGCTGCCGCGCGGATAATTCGCCAGTCGCGCGTCATCCAGCATCTCTGCCGTTTCCCGGCGGAACTGGTTCAGCAGGCTATTTGGCACGAACAGCGCATCCGGCAGATTTACCGCAATGTTGCGCGCATAGTAAATGGTCTGCCCCAGCTTCGCCACGCCATCCTTCAGGCTATTGAGCGCTTTTTCTGCATTGTTCGCCACCTCAAACAGACCGTCGAGGGTATGCGTAACGCTGATGCCGTCTTCACAGGTCATGCTCAGGATCAGCTGCTCTTCCCAGCCACCTAACTCGATATCCACCGCAATGCGACGCTCGCTGGAAGTTTTCAGCAGCGCCTGCTGCCAGTTGTGATCGAGGTTACGGTTCAGCGCGGCGTTAGGACGTGCTTTATAGAGATCTGCAGGCATCTCGTTTGGCCAGACGCGATAGTGGTTTTCACCGGTCTTTTCGACCGTATTAGCACGGAAGCCCACGACTTCACGTTTGATCATCACGTTCAGACCATCCCCGTTCGCCAGCGGTTCGGTCACCGACACGTCGAGATAATCTTTGGCGACCTTCAGCACCTCACCCACCGGTAAACCGATAAACTTCGGTGAATCAAACGCGCCAATATCGCCTTTGCGGGCATTGACGAAGTAGTCTGTGCTGCCACGGTGGAAGGTTTTATCCGTCGACGGAATAAAGAAATGCTCGGTGCGACCGGCAGACGCGCGCGCCAGGTCACCGCGATCTTCAATGATGGCGTCCAGCATCTGACGATAATGGGCGGTAATGTTCTTCACGTAGCTCATGTCTTTGTAGCGCCCTTCAATCTTGAAGGAACGCACACCGGCATCAATCAGCGCGCCCAGGTTGGCGGTTTGATCGTTGTCCTTCATTGACAGCAGGTGTTTTTCGAACGCGACCACGCGGCCCTGATCGTCTTTCAGGGTATACGGCAGACGGCAGGCCTGAGAGCAGTCACCGCGGTTGGCGCTGCGGCCCGTCTGCGCATGGGAGATATTGCACTGCCCGGAATACGCCACGCACAGCGCACCGTGGATAAAGAACTCAATGGTGGCATCCGTCGCCTGGTGAATATCGCGGATTTGATTCAGGTTCAGCTCGCGCGCCAGCACGATCTGGGAAAAGCCCGCATCAGAGAGAAACTTTGCCTTCTCGACGGTGCGAATATCGCACTGGGTACTGGCGTGCAGTTCAATTGGTGGAATATCCAGCTCCAGTACGCCCATGTCCTGGACAATCAGGGCGTCCACGCCGGTGTGGTAGAGATCGGTGATCAGACGTTGCGCAGGCTCCAGTTCATCATCATGCAGAATGGTGTTCAGGGTCACGAACACTTTCGCCCCAAAACGGTGGGCGAACGGCACCAGCTCGGCAATATCGCTCAGGCTGTTGCTGGCGTTATGGCGGGCACCGAAGCCAGGACCGCCAATGTAGACGGCATCAGCCCCATGAAGGATCGCTTCACGGGCGATGGCGGCGTCGCGGGCCGGGCTTAAAAGTTCAAGATGATGGGATTGCAGGCGCATACTTCGTCGTTATCCGTTATGGTCAAAATGGCGGCTATTGTAGTCAGAAGTATGCATCAGCGAAACAGTTTTGCGAGGCTTTAGCGGGGATAATGAATCAGGGAGTGAAAATGCACCGGTCGGCTGCTGCTGTTGCGGTAGGCATGCGGTTTATCCCCGGCAAAACGCACGCCCTGGTCGGCGTAAAGGGTTCGCCATTCGCCGTCAATTTTCATCTCCAGTTCACCGCTTATCACCACCACGTGTTCAATCACCCCCGCCTCGTGCGGCGTGGATTCACTCAGGGCGTCGGGCGCCAGGGTGATGGAGAAATGATCGAACTTCAGCGTCTCGTCCCACGGGAACAGCGGTTTCACCACCATCGCCTGCTGCTGCGGGTCGAACACCGCCTGCCGGTCTGCTTCCGGCGTGATAAACGCCGAGAACGGAACATTCAGCCCCGTGGCAATTTTCCACAGCGTCGACACCGTTGGGCTGGATTCATTACGCTCGATCTGTCCCAGCATGGCTTTTGACACCCCCGTCTCTTCTGCCAGCTTTGACAGGCTCCAGCCGCGCGCCTGGCGCTGCGTCTTCAGTGTTGTAGCAAGATGTTGTGTGATGTCCATGATTCCTCCCGAGGCGGATAAGCATACCACTTGTACGCTATAACGCACAGTGTTACCTTAGTGCGGACGTTATAACGCACAACGGAGATTTTATGCGCCAGTCAGCCCCTCTTTTTCCCGCCATTCTTGCCGGATTCGTTGCCGTTCTGGTCGGTTATGCCAGCTCGGCCGCTATCATCTGGCAGGCTGCTGCCGCGGCAGGCGCGAGCGCACAGCAGATCGCCGGCTGGATGACCGCGCTGGGGTTCGGCATGGGGATCAGTACGCTCGCCCTGTCATGGTGGTATAAAGCCCCGGTGCTCACCGCCTGGTCAACCCCCGGCGCGGCGCTACTGGCTACCAGTCTGCACGGGATAACACTTGCAGAAACCATCGGCATTTTCATTTTCGCGAATGGGCTGATCTTACTGTGCGGCCTGACCGGACTCTTCGCCCGCCTGATGAAACTCATTCCCCATTCGCTTGCCGCCGCGATGCTGGCAGGCGTATTGCTGCGCTTTGGCCTGCAGACGTTCAGTCACCTTGACGGCCATTTTCTGCTCTGCGGCAGCATGATTGCGGCATGGCTGGTCGCCAAAGCGCTGGCTCCACGCTACGCCATTGTGGCGACGCTGGTCACCGGGAGCGTGGTGGCCTGGGCAAGCGGTGACGTTGTCACAAACAATCTCACCCTCTCCCTCGTCATGCCACAGTTTATTGCACCGGCGTTTAGCCTCACCAGCCTGGTCAGTATCGGCTTGCCCTTTTTCCTCGTGACCATGGCGTCGCAAAATGCGCCAGGCATTGCCACGATGAAAGCGTCGGGCTATCCGCTGGCGGTATCTCCGCTGATGATCGCAACCGGCGGGCTGGCGCTGCTGCTTTCGCCCTTCGGCGTCTACTCCATCTGCATTGCAGCCATTACCGCCGCCATTTGCCAGAGCCCGGATGCACATCCGGATGCCAGTAAACGCTGGCTGGCAGCGATGGCGGCAGGCGGCTTTTACCTGCTGGCGGGCGTATTCGGTGGATCCCTTACCGGGCTGATGGCGGCCCTGCCGCCGAGCTGGATCCAGACGCTGGCAGGCCTGGCGCTGCTGGGCACCATCAGCGGGAGTTTGTATCAGGCATTGCATAACGAAACGGAGCGTGACGCAGCGATTGTCACGTTTCTGATGACCGCCAGCGGTGTGACGCTGCTCGGGATTGGCTCGGCATTCTGGGGGCTGGTGCTGGGGGGCGTGTGCTTCGCCGTTTTATCACGCCTTCGCCGCGCGTAGCTGGGAAGGCGTCATCCCCATCACGCTGCGAAAGCGGTTGCTGAAATGGCTAGCGGAGTTAAAGCCACAGGCGAGTGCAATATCCGTCAGTGGCGTCGCCGTATGCTGCACCAGCGTTTTGGCTTTCTCCATGCGGCGCTGCATCACGTACTGGTGCGGTGCCAGCCCGGTTGACTGGCGGAACATGCGGGCAAAATGGTACTCGCTGAGCGCGGCCTGCGCCGCCAGTTCAGCCAGCGTCAGCGGCTGCGCCAGGTTCTCTTCGATAAAGGCCAGCACGTTGCGCAGCACAAACGGCGACAGCCCGCCGGTGACCACCGGCAGCTTCCACTGCACATTCGAATAGTTCTGCAGCAGATGGGTCAGCAGCAGTGTCGAGGCCGTGCTGAGCGTCAGCTGGTTGGCTTTTTGCTGCCAGTCGCAGCCGAGCAAAAACTGACGATAGAGCGCAGTAATTTTTGCATCGCTGCCAAAGATTTTTTCATCCAGCGTCAACGACAGCGGGCGTTTGTCCCAGATTTTTTCACCCACATCGCGCAGATGGTCATCGGTGCAGTAGAGATGGACAAACGACAGGTCATCGCGAATATCCCACGTCGATTCACTCTCTTTCGGCATCAGACAAAAACGATCCGGCCCACCGCCGTTTTTCCAGCCGCCCGGCGTTTTTTGATAGCTCTCGTAACCGTCCGCCACGTACAGGCTCAGGGTGTGATGATTGCTTTTCACGGTGATCGTGTCGCGCTTGTTGTACCACGCCGCCAGCTGGATACCGGAATTGAGCGCAACGGTTTCCCGCAGCACGGCGTTCTGTTGGCGGAGCGTTTCAAAGGTATCGTAAGCGTGTGACATAACCGTTAGCGCGTCTGTGAATCAGACTGTCAGTCTAAGAATTGTTGTCTTCCGTTGCCAGACCCCGGAACAGAAAAAAGCGCAAGATTTTGCAAGTCCACCGCAGGACGGTGAAAGCCTGTCGTTGCCCCCGTCGCCATACTCTGGGTTTCCGTGGTTTGAGAAGAGAGAAAACATGAACGCATTGTTATACGGACTGGTGGTGGTTATCTGGGGGACGACCTGGATTGCGATTTTTCTGCAGCAGGGTCCCGTGGCGGCTCCGGTGTCCATTTTCTGGCGTTTCGCGCTGGCCAGCGCCACGATGATGGTGGTTCTGCTTGCGCTGCGTCGCCTGCGTAAACTGGCGCTGCGGGATCATCTGTTCTGCGTGCTGCAGGGATGCTGCGTGTTTTGCTTCAACTTCTGGTGTTTTTACACGGCCGCGGCGCATATCAACACTGGCCTGGAGTCGGTGATATTTTCCATGGCGGTGCTCTATAACGCCATCAACAGCTTTATTTTCTTCGGGCAACGCCCGCCGGCACGTTTCTGGACGGCAGCCGCACTCGGTCTGGTGGGGATCATCACCCTCTTCTGGGACGATCTGCTGGCCAGCGGCTGGAGCGTATCGCTGCTGACGGGCATTGGCCTTTCCGCACTCGGCACCTATGGCTTCTCGCTGGGCAATATGATCAGCATGCGTCATCAGCGCAGAGGGCTTGAAACCATGACCACCAATGCCTGGGCGATGCTCTACGGCACGCTGGTGATGGGCTGCATTGCGCTGTTCAGAGGCGACAGCTTCGCGCCGCAATGGACCATGAGCTATATGGGAGCGCTGGTCTATCTGGCGCTGTTTGGTTCGGTGATAGCGTTTGGCGCCTACTTCACCCTGGTCGGACGCATTGGTCCGGGCAAAGCGGCCTACAGCACGCTGCTCTTCCCGCTGGTGGCGCTGTCCATCTCCACGGTGTATGAAGGCTACGTCTGGCACATTAACGGCATTATCGGGTTACTGCTGATTCTGGGCGGGAACATGGTGATGTTCACCAGGCCGGAAACCTGGTTCAGACGGTTGCGGACGGCATAAAAAAAACGGCCTGCGCTTGCAGGCCGTATGTGATTATTTCGCTGTTTTATGCACATCAAACATGGTGGCGTCCGTCGCCATGTCATCCACAACCTGTTTCAGCGTCGCAAAGCCCATTGGCGTATTTTCGTTCGCCAGTTCTTTGCCCTCACCTTTACGAACCACCTTCATGACCGGTTTGTTGGTCGCCGCATCAATCAACTCACCCTCGAAAAAGAGATGGGTATCCATGGTGCGATGGCCGGTTGCCATCTGCGTACCTGCCACCACCAGCGCAACAGGCACCACTTCATAGAACTGCAGACCTTCTTTCTGCGAGCTCACCCCGGTGATCGCCCCGCGGAAAATCAGGCTGTGTTTGCCCGGCGTCGTCACAATAGGCTTACGTTGGCCAATAGCCGTTTTCATTTTGGTGTTGGTATAAGCCAGAAGCTCATCCAGTGTTTTTTGACCAATCTGAGTCGTCGGTTTTGGTGCCGGATAATAGGTAATTGGCGTCCAGATAATACTGTCGTAATTCGCCTCGTTATAAGCAGGATCAACCCAACGCAGGGTTGGTTTACCCGTTGCGGATGTCGTTTGCTGTAATCCTGAATAGTCTTTTAAAAAGCCAGAATACTGCTCTGGCGCGGCGACTTTTGATGAACACCCCGCCAGCGCCAACAGACCAGAAAGCACTGCAACTTTAAAAAAAGTGTGAGTACGCATGATGGTTTTCCATGTTATCTGCAAGTATGCATTTGAAGTTATAGCAAAAGTCTGGTGGGTGCGTTGTGACAAAAAATGATGCTGAGAGCACAAATTGCGAAAAGTCTGCCCGGAGACGGTCCGGGCAGTGAAAAATTACTGATTAATATCCACCTGCCAGAAGATATGCTTGCCAAACGGATCGATTTCGTAGCCTGTCACCTCTTTGCGCACCGGTTCGAAAATCGTGGAGTGGGCAATCATCACCGCAGGCATCTGGTCATGCATCATTTGCTGCGCCTGTTTATACAGCGCCACGCGTTTATCATGATCGGTTATCGATTTAGCCTCGGCGATGATGTTATCAAACGGCTTGTAGCACCATTTGGCCGAGTTAGAACCGCCGTTTGCCGAGGTGCAGGTAAAGAGCGGACCAAAGAAGTTGTCCGGATCGCCGGTGGCCGTTGTCCAGCCCATCAGCGCGGCCTGGTGCTCACCGCCCTTCACCCGCTTCAGGTACTCGCCCCACTCGTAGGTGACGATTTTGGCCTGCACGCCCACCTTCGCCCAGTCCGCCTGAATCATTTCCGCCATGCGTTTCGCATTCGGATTATAGGGCCGCTGGACCGGCATCGCCCATAAATCGATGCTGACGCCGTTGGCAAAGCCGGCCTCTTTCAACAACGCTTTGGCTTTTTCGGGATCGTATTCGTAATCCTTCAGCTCGCTGTCGGCCCCCCATACCCCCGGCGGCAGCAGGTTTTTCGCCGCCGTGCCGGTGCCGTGGAACACGGCGTCAATAATGGCCGGTTTGTTGATGGCCATCGCCAGCGCCTGGCGCACTTTCACATTATCCAGCGGAGGCTTCTGGGTATTGAAGGCCAGGAAGCCGGTATTCAGCCCCGCCTTGCTCATGAGATTGATATCGTTGTTCGCCTTCATCCGCGGCAAATCGGCCGGGTTCGGGAACGGCATCACCTGACATTCGTTTTTCTCGATTTTGGCAAAACGGACCGACGCATCCGGCGTAATGGTAAACACCAGCCGATCCAGCTTCGATTTCCCCTGCCAGTAGCCCGGGAAGGCGGTGAACAGGATACGGGAGTCTTTCTGATACTGCGCCAGCTTAAAGGGGCCGGTGCCGATGGGCTCCATATCCACCTTCTCCGGCGTGCCCGCCTTGAGCATCGCGTCGGCATATTCCGCCGAAAGAATGGAGGCAAAATACCACGCCAGATCGGCGACAAACGGCGCTTCCGGGTGCGCCAGGGTAAAGCGCACGGTATGGTCATCCACTTTATCAATTGCCGTGATCAAGCTGCCAAATTCCAGACTTTCGAAGTTGGAATAGCTGCCGTTAGAGACGTTGTGGTACGGATGATTAACATCCTTCTGGCGCATAAACGAGAAGATCACGTCATCGGCGTTAAAGTCGCGCGTCGGCGTAAAGGACTTGTTACTCTGGAATTTCACCCCTTTGCGCAGATGGAAGGTATAGACCTTGCCGTCATCGCTCACGTCCCAGCGCTCTGCCAGGCTCGGCACCAGCTCAGTGGTGCCGGGTTTGAAATCGACCAGCCGGTTATAGACCGGCACCGCGCTGGCGTCCACGCTGGTACCCGAGGTGTATAACTGAGGATTAAAGTTTTCCGGTGACCCTTCGGAGCAATACACCAGCGTTTTCGCGGCCACGGTGGAACTGACCGTGAGCGCAGCGAGTGCCAGCGTTAACGTTGTGAGTTTGCTTTTCATCATTTATTCCTGTCTTTTAATTCGACGGCTAATTAATTCTTTTGCCATTTCATAAATAACATTAAAGTGATGTGGCAAACACCCGAAAAATAAATAAGGAAGAAAACACTATGGGCTCGTCGCTTTCCAGACAATTAACACAACGCTTTTTCCGTTATCTCGCCATCACCAGCCAGAGCGATCCAAAAGTCAGCACTCTCCCTTCCACACCAGGCCAGCACGAGATGGCGCGGGAACTGGCGAAAGAGCTGACACAGCTGGGCTTAGACGACATTGTGATTGATGAATTCGCCACGGTCACCGCGGTAAAAAAAGGCAATGTACCCGGCGCACCACGGATCGGATTTATTACCCATATTGATACCGTCGACGTAGGTTTATCACCGGATATTCATCCACAAATATTAACGTTCCGTGGTGAAGACCTCTGTCTGAATAAAGAGAAAGAGATCTGGCTCCGCGTTAAGGAGCATCCGGAAATTCTGGCCTATCCTGGCGAAGAGATTATTTTCAGCGATGGAACCAGCGTATTAGGCGCAGATAATAAAGCCGCCGTGACCGTGGTCATGACCCTGCTGGAAAACCTGACGTCGGCGCATCAGCACGGTGATATCGTGGTCGCGTTTGTGCCGGATGAAGAAATTGGCCTGAATGGTGCAAAAGCGCTGGACCTGAAGCGCTTCGACGTTGATTTCGCCTGGACGATAGACTGCTGCGAGCTGGGAGAGATCGTGTACGAAAACTTTAACGCGGCAGCGGCGGAGATTCGTTTTACCGGCGTCACGGCGCACCCCATGTCTGCCAGGGGCGTACTGGTGAACCCGCTGTTGATGGCGACAGACTTCATCAACCATTTCGACCGTCAGCAAACCCCGGAGTGCACCGAGGGGCGTGAGGGCTATATCTGGTTTAACGGAATGCAGGCCGGGCAAAACGAGGCCATACTGAAGGCAAACATCCGCGACTTCGATCAGGCACGTTTTGCCGCCCGTAAGCAGCAGATTGCCGACGTCGCGGCGCTGATTGCCGCCCGACACCCCACCGCAAACGTTGAGTTTCACATTGAGGATACCTACAGCAATATCAGCAATGCGATTGGGGAAGATCGCCGCGCCATCGATCTGATGTTTGCGGCTATGGAATCCCTCGGGATCACGCCGAAACCCATCCCGATGCGCGGCGGTACAGATGGCGCAGCGCTGTCCGCAAAAGGGTTACTCACCCCGAACTTCTTCACCGGCGCGCATAACTTCCACTCCAGATTTGAGTTTCTGCCGCTGTCGTCGTTCGAGGCCTCTTACCACACCGCCCTGCAACTCTGTCTGCTGGCCGCCCGTTAAGCGGGTTTACGCGCCAGCAGGGTGGCGAAGCGCAGCTTGATGCGGTTACCGTTCGCGTCGGTGCGGTGAAGTTCGCCGGGATCTTCGTTGTACTTAAGCAGATCCCAGCCTTCGTAATAGCGGCTCAGTTCGCCGGTTTTAAACGCAAACGGGAAGCCGACGGTGCAGGGATAATCCGCGGTGTCCATCGCCGCCACAATCAGGTTGTAGCCGCCCGGTTGCGTACAGCGCTGCATATTGGCGATCAAACCAGGGATGGTTTTCGCTTCAAGGAACATCAGCACCACGGTGGAAAGGATGAAATCGTATGCACCGTCAAAGCTGAGGTTGTTCAGGTCTTTGATTGCCGTCTGCAGATTCGCAATCCCTTCTGCCGCTTTGATGCGCTCGATGTTATCGATACTCATTGGGTTTTTATCCCACGCTGTCACATCGTAACCGTTGGCGGCCAGGTAAAGGCTGTTGCGGCCATTGCCGCAGCCGAGATCGAGCGTTTTGCCTGGCTTAACGATCCCTGCGCTGTACAGCACCTCTGAGTGGGTTCGGGTGAGTCCATATTTCTCTGTGAAGTAATTCTCATCAACTGTCATTGTTTTTCCTGAGTGCGCCAGTATTAAGATGCATTATAGATGCCATTTTAAGGAGTTTGCCCTGCGGTTGCCACCCTTTCGACAGGCGAAAAGTTTGCTACGTTTAACAGGATGCTTATCAGAGAGAACAGCATGAACAAATATCGCCTTAGCGACGAAACACGCCTGTGGCACTGGCAAAATGGGGAAACCAAATCCGTCACCCCCCTCAGGCAAATCATCGCCACCACCGATTTTAACGACGTGCTTTGCGGCACGAAAGGCGGATGGGTTGAGGATGAGCGCGCTCTGGCGCAGGACGGCCAGTGCTGGATCTACGACGAAAACAGCGTGGTCTTCGCCGGTGCGACCATCTCCGGTAATGCCCGACTCACCCTGCCGTGTGTGGTCAGCCATCACGCTCATATCAGTGGGAACAGTTGGCTGGACGGCGCGGAAGTGAGTCATGGTGCGCGCATAAGTGACAACGTCACCATTCAGAACTCCAGCGTGCGGGGTGAATGCCATATTTACGGTAATGCCCGTGTGCTGCATAACAGCATGATTATCGCGGCCAAAGGCCTGACACCAGACCAGGAGCAGATCCTTAAAATCTACGATAACGCCACCGTCAGCCAGTCGCGCGTGGTGCACCAGGCGCAAATCTACGGCGAAGCCATCGTCAATTATGCGTTTATCGAGCACCGCGCCGAGGTCTTCGACAAGGCCATTCTTGAAGGCAACGATCTCAACAACGTGTGGGTGTGCGACTGTGCAAAAGTGTACGGCAACGCGCGCCTGATTGCCGGGTTTGACGAGGATGCCATCCCTACCGTGCGTTACAGCTCTCAGGTGGCTGAGAATGCCGTTGTGGAAGGCAACTGCGTGATTAAACATCATGTGCTGATTGGCGGTCAGGCGTGGCTTCGCGGCGGCCCCATCATGGTTGATGACAAGGTGGTCATTCAGGGGCGGGCGCGGATCAGTGGCGATGTGCTTATCGAGCACCAGGTTGAAATCACCGACGATGCGGTCATTGAAGCCTTTGACGGCGAGAGCATTCATCTGCGCGGCGAAAAAGTGGTAAACGGGGAGAGTCGAATCACCCGCACGCCCCTGCTGGGCGCGCTATAGGGGGAAGATACCGGGATAATTTCGGATTTTGCTGCGGTCATTGCCCGTCACCCAAGCCCTCTCCCGGAGGGCGGATCCCCAGTAATTCATAAACAGAAGCAGCAACGCTGCCCTCAAATAACTGTGGGCATTCAGCGACGCCCTGGGTCCGGCTGTAAATCGCTGAGGCGTTTCCTGCAGGCCGGGGCGAGGCGCATGGATGCGCCGAGAGGGCGGCTTTACAGGGACGTTACATCCGCCCGTCCCCGATAAGCCGGAAGGAATAAGCCGAGGGCACCGCGAAGCGGCGATTTACCGCCGGGAGCCCGGGTCGCCAGGGTGGTGGCGACTGAGCCACCCTGGCACGTTCACAGGTTATGTCGTAACAGAGTAGCAAGGAACATAAAGTGAACGGAATGACCTCCACAGCCGTATGTTCCCCCTCACCCCAGCCCTCTCCCACAGGGAAAGGGGGCCGTCTGTGCAGGCATTATTTATGGGGATCCCTCAGCCCACAGGGAGAGGGAATCGATCGTTAACGCATTACCCGGTCGTCAACGTAATTACGTTTGTCCGGCGCCGGCGGGAAATACTGATACAGCCAGGTTTCACTGATGGCGTCGCCCTGACAGCGCAGGAACAGGCGCATATCCACGGGCTCTGTCGAATCCGACGTTGGATACCAGTCAAACAGAATGCGGTATCCGTCAAACGGCTCAACGTAAAGGATTTCCACCTGCTTCGCTTCACCGCTGGAGAGCGTGATCACCGGCTCAATTCCCTTCGGCGCAGCCGCTTTCAGATCGCCGCCCACAAAGTCGATGGCAAAGCGACGGGCCCACACTTTCGGGTAATGTTCACCCGGCGCCCAGCCTTCCGGGAACCCGCCCATACCGGTACGGGTGGCGAAGACATTGGCCAGCGGCGAACGCACCGGCGGCATAGCGCTCCAGTACAGGCGATATTTGAAGTCCAGCTCATCGCCCGCTTTAACCGCTTTTTCCGGCTGCCAGAAGCAGACCACGTTATCCAGCGTTTCACCCGTGGTCGGGATCTCCATCAGGCCAACGGCACCTTTACCCCAGTCGTTGCGCGGCTCAACCCACAGGCTTGGGCGTTTGTTGTACCAGCCCATCACGTCCTGATAGTGTGAGAAATCCCGGTCAAGCTGCAACAGACCAAACCCTTTCGGGTTTTTATCGACAAAGGCATTGAACTGCAGTTTCTGCGGGTTGTTTAGCGGACGACAAATCCACTCGCCGTTGCCCCGCCACATGGCCAGACGGTCAGAGTCATGGATCTGCGGATGAATGGTGTCGCACATGCGGCGTTCGTTATTGCCGCAGCTGAACATACTGGTCATCGGCGCGATGCCAAGCTGTTTGATCGCTTTACGCGCATAGAGATGGTTTTCCACCTCCATGATCACCTGGCTCTTCTCGCAGTGGATCACGAACTTATAGGCACCGGTAATGCTCGGGCTGTCCAGCAGCGTATAAACGGTAAAGGTGGTGTCGCCCGGTTTGACGGTTTCAAACCAGAAGGCGGTAAAATCAGGAAACTCTTCCGGCGTGTCGGTGAAGGTATCCACCGCCAGACCGCGCGCAGACAGGCCGTACTGGTACGTGTCGTCAACCGCACGGAAATAGCTCGCCCCGAGGAAAGAGACGATATCGCGGCGCGCCAGCTCTGGCGCTTTGAAGGCGCGGAAACCGGCAAAACCAAGGTCGCTCTGCCCTTCAAGCTGTTTGGTATCCACCCCGGTATCCCCGTAGCTGAACAGCTCCGGGCGGAAGTGGATCTCACGCGCCTGGGAGGTCGCCTGGTCCAGGGAGAACATCCGCACGCGGCGGCGGAACCCCATCCCCATATGGAAGAACTGCACGTCCAGCTGACGGCCGTCGATGTTATTCCACAGGGACTGCTTTTCATCGTACCGGATGGCGTTATAGGCCTGCGGCGTCATGGTTGCCAGCGTGTCCGGCAGCGGACGCGGCGCACCACCCCATGGGGTTTTCGCCAGGTCATGGGCCATGGATTGCAGTACGGAGAAGTCAAAACGACGGCTCTGACCATCAGCGATGTCAGAGTCAGCGGCATAGGCCGCTCTGGAGAACAGTGAAGCAAGGCCAGATGTGCCGCTCAGGGCTGCCATTGCCAGCGAACCTTGTAAAAAACGTCTGCGATTCATGCCTGGAAAAACGTCCTTATGGTCGTGTGAATGTGTTTCGCGCTCGGCGAAATGACGGCAAGAAAGAACGCACAGCCTAAACAAAAATGGTTAAGAATCCAATTGTTGGCCGGTGATTATATGCACAAAGTAAGAAATATTTTATGTCGACCAGAACGGCCCGAAAGTGGTGTAAAGAAAGCCTGGATAATGTGTATAAAAATGCCCCGGTGCGACATCGACAACCGGGGCGAAATGAGGTGGTTATTTTACGCTGACATCGATACCCGGGAAGTACTTATCAGCGAGTTTTGCGATCGTGCCGTCGGCACGAACTTTATCAATCGCGGCATCAAGCTGCTTTTTGGTGGCCTCATCCCCTTTGCGCAGCCCAAAGCCGATCCCGCTGCCGAGGATGGTGTCGTCAGACACCGGTTTGCCGATAAAGCCAAACCCTTTCCCCTGCGGCTTGCTCAGGAACCCTGCCTGCCCGGCCGCGGACATCACCAGCGAGGCGTCGATGCGGCCATTCAGCAAATCGCCCCACGCCATATTCTGATCTTTATACGACACTACCGTGACACCCTGCTTTTCCCAGTGCTCTTTGGCATAGGTTTCCTGAATTGATCCTTGCAACACGCCAATGGTTTTGCCCTTCAGCCCTTCAGGTGTCGCCTCTACCGCGGTACCGGCCTTGCCCACTAACTGCGAAGGGATGCGATAGATTGGTTGGGTAAAATCAATACTTTTACGCCGCTGTTCGGTGATGTTCATCGCCGAGTTAATGGCATCAAATTTTTTCGCCACCAGCCCAGGGATCAACGCATCAAAAGACGTTTCCACCCAGGTGCATTTCAGCGCTGCGGCTTTGCAAATGGCATTCCCCAGCTCAACGTCAAACCCTTCCAGTTCGCCGGAGGCATTGCGGCTCTCAAACGGCGGATATTCCGCTTCCAGTCCGTACCGCAGTTCGGTGGCCGCGAAGGAAGAAAACGTACACAGCAATCCCATGCCGACAACTAACGCGCGTAATTTCATCTCAAACTCCTTAGCGTGGTTTAACCCGACACAGGGCCTGGGCACCTGCCCGTAACGTCGCCTCATCTTTGGCAAAAGAGAGACGAATCAATTTATTGTCCGTACCGTCCGTATAGAAAGCGGACAGCGGAATGGTCGCGACACCGCATTCGACGATCAGCCGTTTCACCATCTCGCTGTCGGGCTCGTCGCTGAAATGGCTGTAATCTGCCAGCAGGAAGAACGAGCCCGCGCTCGGCAGCAGTTTAAACGGCGACTCAGCCAGCAAAGTTTGCAGCAGATCGCGCTTGCGCTGATAAAACGCCGCCAGCGACAGCCAGGTTTGCGGATCGGTCATATGTTCGGCAAACGCATGCTGCATTGGCGTATCGGCAGAAAACATCAAAAATTGATGCACTTTACAAATCTCTTCCATCAGCGCCGCTGGCGCAACACAGTAACCCACGCGCCAGCCGGTGACGTGATAGGTTTTTCCGAAGGAAGAGATAATGACGCTACGCTCCGCCAGTTGCGGATGAGTGGCCATACCGTGGTGTGGTTCACCGTCAAAGACGACGTGCTCGTACACTTCGTCAGACAAAATAATGATATCGGTATTGCGCGTCACGGCCACCAGCTGCTGCAGGTCATTCGCCGAGAACACCTGCCCGCTGGGGTTATGTGGCGTATTGATGATGATCATGCGCGTTTTGGGGGTGATGGCCGCGCGGACTTCATCCCAGTTGACGGCAAAATCCGGTACCGTCAGTTTGATGGCGACCGGGGTGGCGCCCTGCAGGCGGACAATCGGCGCGTAGCTATCAAATGACGGCTCGAAGTAGATCACTTCATCACCCGGATGCACCAGCCCGCTGATGGCGGAATAGAGCCCCTGGCTGGCGCTGGCGGTGACCAGCACCTCGCGACCCGGGTCATACGTGGTGCCGTAGAGGGTGGCAATTTTTTCCGCGATACGCTCCTTCAAAGGCTGCAGGCCGGTCATCGCCGCATACTGGTTATGCCCTGCCTCCATCGCGCGGGTGACGCCCGCGACCAGTTTCGGGTCGCAGGAAAAATTCGGTGCGCCCTGAGAAAGATTGATGGCGTTATGCTGAGCAGAAAGCTGGCCGATTACGGTAAAAATGGTGGTGCCCACATCAGGTAATTTGGAACGGGTTTGCACCGCTGTCTTCAGGGTCATCATCTGTCCTTTCTCATGGAGATTGCATAACTATTCAAACAACAACTCTGTTGTCGCGACAATCGAATTGTTGTCATAATAGCCATGAGAAAAACTCATAGCTGAGGTGTTTGTATGTCGCGCCGTTCGCTCCCCCTTAATGCCATCGACGCCTTTCTGGTTACCGCGCGTCATCTGAATCTCACCCATGCCGCCAGAGAGCTGTGTCTGACCCAGGGTGCCGTGAGCCGTAAAATCGCCGCCCTGGAAGCGTGGTTTGGCTTTCCGCTGTTTGAGCGTCATGCGCGCGGGTTGCGCCTTTCTTCCCAGGGCAGCGCCCTGCTTCCGGAACTGCAATCCGCCTTCGAACATCTCCTGACCGTGGCCGATCAGGCGCGCGCTCAGCAAACGGTGATCCGTCTGAAAGCGCCTACCTGCGCGATGCGCTGGCTGGTACCGCGCCTGCTGGACGTTGAACGCGAGCAGCCCGATCTGCAAATTGCGTTGACCACCACCACCGATCATAACGTCAATTTCAAAACCGAATCCTATGATGCGGCCATTGTGTTTGGCACCCACATGAGCGCAGGCGATCTGTTGTTTGAAGAGGCGTTAACCCCGGTGCTGAGTCCGCTGCGGGCAGGCGCTGCACTGAGCTCATTAACCTTTCTTCACCCGACACGGGACAAGACAGACTGGTCATTGTGGCTGGCAAAACAGGATGAGCCGGGCGTTGTTATGCACAAAAATCAACACTTCGACACGATGGATCTCGCTATTACGGCGGCGATTCAGGGGCTGGGCGTCGCCATTGCTGACGAAACGCTGGTGGCAGAGGATGTCCGCGCCGGAAGGCTGACGCGGCCTTTTGCGACCAGTATTAAAACCGGCGCGAGCTACCGGCTGGTGCTGCGTGAATCGCCAGGCACTGAAAATGGCCTGGCGGCGTTTCGTGCCTGTCTGCTTAATCGAGGCTGACGTGGTGCTTCATCACCCGTTTAAAGAGACTCATGCGGGCGCGCATAAAGCGGTTTTCAAGCTTAAAACCTGCATGTTTATTCACACCTATGCGTAACAACACGTCCCGTCCTTTGCGACAGGCTGGCCAGTGTGTCGGCCCGGGCAGGCTGTCACGATGGCCGGCATCCCGGGCAAAGCTCACCCAGTAGTCGGCCACCTGGGCCGCGAACTGTAGATCCCGATCGTTCACGTAGTGGCGGGAAGGTTCCACCTCTGCAAGGGTATCGAACACATACGGCACCTCATTGCCGTGCCAGGCACCGTTGATATAGGTGGCGTGTTCCGCTTCGGCCACATAGTCAAACCAGTAGCGCCAGCACGGCGCGCCAACGCGCTGCTGGGCCTGCATGACCACGTACCCCATCGTGGTAAACGCCATGTCCCGGCACACCTGCCGTCCCAGCTCTTCGTCGCCTTTCACGCCCGGATAGAGCAGCTTAATCAGCCCCAGACCAAAACGTCGCTCCCGGCGAAGCTTCTGAATCTGCCCGGCGAGATCGATGCCAAACACCGCCATCACGCTGGCCTCGTCGCTGTTCGAGCCAATCATGACCGGAACAGGATGCTGGCGGGCAGCGAAGAAGACATCCAGCATCGCCTCCGGCAGAACACAATCCCCGACGACAGGCGCCGGGGCGATATTCAGCGGCGCGGTCAGTGGCCAGAATGCCTCCGGTGGAATAGCACGCAGTTGCGCTGCTGAGGCGTTCTCCAGCCCCAGATGCGCGGCCACCGCTTCCCCTTTTTTCAGGGCCTGCTCGCGTGGAGTATCCGGCAAGGTATAGCCACTTTGCACAATCGCCTTATGGAATAACCCCTTCGCCAGCGGCGATGCCAGCAGAGACAGCACGCTGCGTGCGCCAGCCGATTCGCCAAACAGCGTGACGTTCTCAGGATCGCCCCCGAAGGCCGCGATATTATCCCGCACCCATTCGAGGGCGGCGATCTGGTCCAGCAGGGCAAAATTATGCACCACGCGATCTTCTTCCCCCTCCAGCGCAGGATGGGCGAAAAAGCCGAGATGGCCGAGACGGTAATTGATGGTGACAATAACCACGCCGCGTCCTGCCAGCGCTTTGCCATTGTAGGGTGGCAAGCCACCCGCGCCGATGGTGAACCCACCCCCGTGCAGCCACACCATCACCGGGAGCGGCTCAGCACGGTGAACCGGCGACCAGACGTTCAGATACAGGCAATCTTCAGAAAACTGGCCGGGATCGCCCCCACCCAGCTCCTGACAATATTCGCTGCTTTGCCAGCTTGAGGAAGAGAACGCCGACGCCTGGCGAACGCCGTCCCAGCGCTCGGGCGGACGCGGAGAGCGCCAGCGCCCATTGCCGACGGGTGGTGCAGCGTAGGGAATGCCGTACCACGCATGAACATTATCATCAGTAAAACCAGCCAGTGCGCCGTAGCGCGTTTCGACCACAGGGGCGGAGGGATATTGCATAACGACCTTCTTTTTCCATCACACCCCAGCAGAGTAACGATTTCAGAGCAAACCGCAACGCTGTTTGCTGCGCGTTTCCGCCTCCTGATACAGCGCGAACTCGTCATAGACCTGGCAGCCCAGCGCCGCTTCAAAGGCATCGCGGCTGGCGTTACCGTGGCTGCGCGCCTGGGTTTCATTCCCGAGATTGGACTGGAAAATCCCTGCGGCGCTGACCGGCAGGAAATCTTCGTAGGTGATCGGTTGGGCAACCACCCATCCGCGCTCAATTAACGGCTGCGGATCGTCACCGGGGCGAAACGCCTGGCGATGCGCTTCACCGGCTGGCGTCAGGCGATAGCGGAAATACGCCAGTTCCTGCCGGCGCATCATCAGCTCGCTGTCCGGGAAGGCGCTGAACACTTCACGCAGATGAAGCTGGTGTGTCAGGTTGTCTTTGCCGGTGCCAGACTCGGCGAGCAACCTGTCATAAAGCTCGCGACCTTTCGGCGTTAACGCGACCCCGCGCTGTTCAATTTCACCAAAGCGCGCGGTATGGGTGCCTTTATGTTCCCCGGCAAACAGCACCGGCTCTTCCAGCGCCTTGAAGCTGGTCTGGCGCAATAACACCGGCACCTCTCGGCGCGGCGGCCCTTCAATCAGAATTTTGGGTTCAATGCCGTATTTCGGCATCAGCTCCTGCACCCGGTCAATATCCAGCGTGCGTGGCGTAAGATGGTTAATATGGCAACCCGGGAAGCAGACCACATCCGCAATCAGGCGATGTTCATTATGCAGCGCCAGATAGGTCTCCTGATCGACCGTCGCATGACGGTGCCAGCGGAAGGTTTCTAACGCTTCCTGAACAAACTCCCGCGCCTGCGCCCCGGTGAACGCCCCCTCTTTTTCATGCAGTTCGATGAGTTCCAGACAGCGCGGCGTAAAGATGTTGCGGTGAGAGAGGATCTCCGCCGCCCGCTCGCGCAGGGCGACGTTTTCAATCAACTCAAGGCGCAGCAGTGAGGTAAAGATACGAAACGGGTTGCGGCACAGCGCCGCATCATCCACCGGACGGAATGCCGTTGAATGAACAGGGACGCCCGCCTGCGAGAGGTCGTAGTAGCTGACCGGGTACATGCCCATGATGGCAAACATGCGACGCAAGGTAGAAAGCTCTTGCGCGGTGCCAACGCGGATGGCTCCGTGACGCTCCACATTCAGGCGCGCCAGTTCATCTGCGTTGGCCAGTTGTTCGTGTAAAAGTGGATTATTTTCCAGAACCGCCAGGTTTACGTCCGCGACCAGCTCAAGCAAGGTGCCGTACTGCGGAACTTCCTGCTGGTACATCGCCGACATAGCCTGCGAAAAGTGTTCCCGAATATCATCAGCCGTGATGGTGTTCGCCATGGTGTCATGCCTCCAGTGAATATTACCTGGAGTGTAGAGAAACCCGTTCCTTCCGGGGGGAAGAATTTACGATTTGTGATCTTAAGACGACAGTGGTCAAACCGTGTGCTACCGACCCTGATCAGACCGTCGCGGAGGCCCTTTTCGTCTCGTCAATTTGACCAGGATTTTCCTTATAATTATTTATGAGACTGTTTTCTAGCTATAAAGGAGTATTTTCCGCGCCATCCTGACTAAGAAATAAACGAATCGCCACGTGTCTTATTTTTATCCTGAGCTTTCAGGTTTTTATCGCGAAGTTAGGATTAATCTTAGCGCTTGCTTACAAGTACCTCCCACTCATCCATATTTTTGCGTCAAGCGAAGCGTAAACCCTCCGATATTTCAAAATAACGCAACCGCTAATAGCGAAAGGCATTTGACGCATGCCACACAGCGACTACAGTTATTAATCGAACGACGAGTGATACGGAATATTTCTGTATCGTACTGACATAACCAATATATGAATATGAGGTTTAATATGGCAGAGCATCGTGGTGGTTCCGGTAATTTCGCTGAAGACCGTGAAAAAGCATCAGAAGCTGGACGTAAAGGCGGCCAGCACAGCGGTGGTAATTTTAAAAACGATCCGCAACGCGCATCTGAAGCGGGTAAGAAAGGGGGTCAAAACAGTCACGGCGGAGGCCGTAAATCTGATAACTCCTGATCTTATTTAACAGTCTTAATAATACCAGAGAGCATGCTGCGGGCCGACAGGCTCGCAGTACCCCCTTTACGTATTAACCGGAGCATAATATATGAATATGAAAAGTATCGAAGATGTCTTTATTCATCTCCTGTCCGATACCTACAGCGCTGAGAAGCAGCTAACCCGCGCCCTGAGCAAACTCGCCCGGGCCGCCTCCAGTGAAAAGCTGAGCGCCGCCTTTACCGCGCACCTTGAGGAGACGCAGGGTCAGATCGAACGTATCGATCAGATCATCGAACAGGAAGACGGTATCAAGCTTAAGCGCATGAAATGCGTCGCAATGGAAGGCTTAATCGAAGAGGCCAACGAGGTCATCGAAAGCACGGAAAAAAATGAAGTCCGTGATGCTGCGTTAATTGCCGCCGCGCAAAAGGTGGAGCATTACGAAATTGCCAGTTACGGTACCCTTGCCACTTTAGCAGAACAACTGGGCTATAAAAAAGCCGTTAAACTTCTTGCTGAAACGCTGGAAGAAGAAAAAGAGACCGATCTTAAACTCACCGATCTGGCCGTTGGAAATATTAACCAAAAAGCGCAAAAATAACGCTTTAACACAGGTTAAATAAAATGAGCATCAGTCCCAGGACAATTAAACGGTGCCATTTAACGGCAGCCATTATATGGTTCATTCTCGCTATCCCTTCCGTTATATGGTGGAAGAACAGCGTGTTGTGGGTCATTATTATCAGTATTTACGCCAATATTGTCGGCCATTTATCTGGCTACAGTGCCGCACGTGCCGATCAGGCTGCTGAAAGTGAGAACAAATAAGCGAACCCATAGAGGAAAATATTATGAATCACGTAGAACACTATCATGACTGGCTACGCGATGCCCATGCAATGGAAAAGCAAGCCGAATCTATGCTGGAGTCCATGGCCAGCCGTATCGATAATTATCCTGATGTTCGCGCCCGTATTGAGCAGCATATTAATGAGACAAAACGGCAAATCACATTGCTGGAGGAAATCCTCGATCGTAATGATATTTCTCGTTCGGTTTTGAAAGACTCAATGAGCAAAATGGCAGCGCTCGGTCAGTCCATTGGCGGCATGTTCCCGTCTGATGAGATCGTGAAAGGCTCAATCAGCGGCTATGTTTTCGAACAGTTTGAAATCGCCTGCTACACCTCCCTGCTGGCGGCGGCCAAAAAAGCGGGCGATACCGCCTCTGTACCCGCCATTGAGACCATTCTTGCTGAAGAGCGCGAGATGGCCGACTGGTTAATTCGCCATATTCCGCAAACGACGGAACAGTTCCTGCTGCGTTCTGATGCCTCAGGTGTTGAAGCGAAAAAATAACCCACAGGAGAGTGTATGTTTCGACACGTCAAACAGCTGCAATATACGGTTCGCGTTGCTGAACCGAATCCCGGCCTTGCCAATCTTTTACTGGAACAATTTGGCGGACCGCAGGGCGAACTGGCTGCCGCCTGCCGTTACTTTACGCAGGGGCTAAGTGATGACGATCCCGGCCGTAAAGATATGCTGATGGACATCGCGACCGAAGAGCTAAGCCACCTCGAAATTATCGGGACGCTGGTCGGCATGCTGAATAAAGGAGCCAAAGGCGCGCTGGCGGAAGGGGTTGAAAACGAAGCGGAGCTGTACCGGTCCATGACCGAAAATGGCAACGACAGTCACATCACTTCCCTTCTCTATGGCGGCGGTACCCCGCTCACCAACTCCGCGGGCGTCCCCTGGACGGCAGCCTACGTCGACACCATAGGTGAACCCACGGCTGATTTGCGCTCGAACGTCGCCGCAGAGGCCCGGGCAAAAATCATCTATGAACGGCTCATCAATGTGACGGACGATCCGGGCGTGAAGGATGCGCTGGCGTTTCTGATGACGCGTGAAGCAGCGCATCAACTTTCTTTCGAGAAGGCGCTTCAGTCTATCCGCAACAATTTCCCGCCGGGAAAACTGCCGCCAATCGAGGAATTCACCAACAAGTACTACAATATGTCTGAAGGTGGAGAGGTGCGCGGAAGCTGGAACAGCGATAAGCATTTCGATTACGTTGAGTCCCCCCAGCCTGCGGTTGATGGCGGAGATGGCAGTGCCAGCGTGACGCTCACGACCGAACAGGCAACCCTGGTGAAGGCGATGTCAGCCCGCACCAAATCCGATCCACATTCCGACCCGCTGACAGGTGCCGAGCTTGGCGCCGGTAAGAAAAAACCGTAATCGGTTTTGCCAGGCAGCCCCGGCTGCCTGGTGATCCTCGTGCCCCAACGTTCCAGAGGTACGGACCATGTTCGAACTCGATGCGTTTCATCTGGCGAGAATTCAGTTCGCTTTTACCGTCTCGTTTCATATCCTCTTCCCGGCGATCACCATCGGGCTTGCCAGCTATCTGGTGGTGCTTGAGGGCATGTGGCTGCGCACCAAAAATGACGTCTGGCGTTCGCTGTACCACTTCTGGCTGAAAATTTTTGCCGTCAACTTCGGTATGGGCGTCGTGTCCGGGCTGGTTATGGCTTATCAGTTTGGCACCAACTGGAGCGGATTTTCTCAGTTTGCAGGCAGCATTACCGGGCCATTACTGACCTATGAGGTGTTAACCGCCTTCTTCCTTGAGGCCGGCTTCCTCGGCGTGATGCTGTTCGGCTGGAACAAAGTGGGGCCGGGGCTGCACTTCTTTGCAACCTGCATGGTGGCGTTAGGGACGTTGATGTCCACCTTCTGGATCCTCGCCTCCAACAGCTGGATGCACACCCCACAAGGCTTCACGATTCAGAACGGTCAGGTGATCCCCGAAGACTGGCTGGCGGTGATCTTTAACCCCTCTTTCCCTTACCGGCTGATCCACATGTCCATTGCCGCGTTCCTGTGCAGCGCGCTGTTTGTGGGCGCGTCGGGAGCCTGGCATCTGCTGCGCGGTAACGACACCCCCGCCATTCGAAAAATGTTCTCGATGGCCATGTGGATGGCCCTGCTGGTCGCCCCTGTTCAGGCCGTGGTCGGGGATATGCATGGCCTGAATACGCTTGAACATCAGCCTGCCAAAATCGCCGCCATCGAGGGGCACTGGGAGAACCCGCCTGGCGAAGCCACCCCGCTGCTGCTGTTTGGCCTGCCGGATATGGAGGAGGAGCGCACCAAATACGGCCTTGAAATTCCCGCCCTCGGCAGCCTGATTCTGACCCACAGCCTGGATAAACAGGTTCCGGCGCTGAAAGACTTCCCGAAAGAAGACCGCCCGAACTCCACCATCGTCTTCTGGTCATTCCGCATCATGGTTGGTATGGGCCTGCTGATGATTGCCCTCGGTGTGCTGAGCCTGTGGCTACGCTACCGCCACCGGCTGTATCACTCCCGGCCGTTCCACTGGTTCGCACTCTGTATGGGGCCTGCCGGTCTGCTGGCACTGCTTGCTGGCTGGGTGACCACCGAAGTGGGTCGCCAGCCGTGGGTGGTGTACGGCTATCTGCGCACCATCGACGCAGTCTCCCTGCACAGTACGCTGCAGATGAGCATCAGCCTGCTGGCCTTCATCGTGGTCTATTGCTCGGTGTTTGGTGTGGGCTACGTATACCTTGTGCGTCTGATTAAAAAAGGACCGCAGCCAGTCGAGACGCTCACCTCCAACACCTCGGGCACCCCTGCCCGTCCGCTGTCTGCCGCTGAGTCTGTTCCGGAACAGGAGAGAAACTGATGGGCGTCGATATCTCTGTTATCTGGTTTGCCATCATCGTCTTTGCCACCCTGATGTACATCATCATGGATGGTTTTGATTTGGGGATCGGTCTGCTGTTTAACTTCGTGGGCGATGCCAGAGAGCGTGACGTAATGGTTAACAGCGTGGCCCCCGTCTGGGACGGCAACGAAACCTGGCTGGTACTGGGCGGCGCAGGACTGTTTGGCGCCTTTCCGCTGGCCTATGCGGTGATCATTGATGCGCTGACCATTCCCCTTACCGCTATGCTGATCGGCCTTATCTTTCGCGGCGTCGCCTTTGAGTTCCGCTTTAAAGCCACGCCCTCCCACCGCAAATTCTGGGACTACGCCTTCGCCGGGGGCTCGTTACTCGCCACCTTCAGCCAGGGTGTTGTCGTCGGCGCAGTGATTAACGGCTTTAACGTGGAAGGACGGCGTTTTGTGGGATCCGCCCTCGACTGGCTGACACCGTTTAACCTGTTCTGCGGCGTTGGTCTTGTGGTGGCCTACACGTTGCTTGGCACCACGTGGCTGATCATGAAAAGTGAAGGTGCGTTGCAGAACCGCATGCGCGAGCTGACACGCCACGTGCTGCTGGCGCTGATTGTGGTCATCGCGGTGGTGAGCATCTGGACACCGCTTGGCTGGCAGTACGTGGCCGAGCGCTGGTTTACCCTGCCTAATTTCTTCTGGTTCCTGCCGGTGCCCCTGCTGGTAGGCGTCTTTAGCCTGTGGATCTGGCGGCTGACCCGCAACCCGGCCAGCCACGCGCGTCCGTTCCTGTTGACGCTTGGGCTCATTTTCCTCGGTTTTAGCGGACTGGGCATCAGCCTGTGGCCGAACATAATTCCGCCGCGCATTAGCCTGTGGGATGCCGCGGCCCCGCCCGCCAGCCAGCTCTTTATGCTGGTGGGGACGTTACTGATTATTCCGGTGATTCTGGTGTACACCGCCTGGAGCTACTACGTCTTCCGGGGAAAAGTTTCTGATACAGAAGGTTATCACTGAGGTGCAGGATGGCAGGCTGGCATACACGAGCCATTATTTATCAGATTGATACCGCACTGTTTTACGATCTCAACGGCGATGGCTGCGGAGACATCGCCGGGATCATGGCCAAGCTGCGTTATATCCGCCGCATGGGGGCGACGGTTATCTGGATCACCCCGTTTTACCTCACCCCCTTTCTGGACGAGGGGTATGATGTCAGCGATCATCTGCAGGTCGATCCCCGCTTCGGAAATCTGGCCGATATCATCGCCTTTATCGAACAGGCACGTGAGCTGGGGATGCAGGTCATTATCGAGCTGTTGATCCAGCATACGTCGGACGCGCACCCCTGGTTTCAGGAAGCCCGGCGCAACCCGAAATCCCCCTTTCGCGACTATTATCTGTGGTCAGATAATGACGATGACGATACGCCCCCAATGTTCCCCGGGGTGGAAAAGAGCATCTGGACCTGGGATGACGAGGCGGGCCAATACTACCGGCACATGTTTTATCGTCATGAGCCGGACCTCAACCTCACCTCACCTGCGGTGATCAAAGAGATTGAGAACATCATTATTTTCTGGCTTAAGCTCGGGGTTTCGGGGTTTCGCCTGGACGCGGCGTCGCATCTTACCACCCAGGCCGGAGACGGTGATGAGAAAAAGGGGCTGTGGATCCTCGAACATCTGCGTCGCCTGATTACGCAGCATAACCCGCAGGCGATCCTGCTCGGTGAAGTGGATGTTGAGGTGGAGGCCTACAAAGACTACTTCGGCAACAACGACCGCCTGAATCTGGTCCTCAATTTCTGGCTCAACAAATATTTCTACGTCAGCCTGGCCAGAAAAAGCGCCCGCCCGCTGCGCAACGCGGTGAAGAAAATGATCGTCCCGCCGGACTCCTGCTGCTTTGCCAACTGGCTGCGTAACCACGACGAACTGGATCTGGAAGGGATCGGTAAAAAGGATAAACAGTTCGTCCTCGATACGTTCGCCCCGGACGAAGAGATGAACGTGTACCAGCGAGGGATCCGCCGTCGCCTCGCGCCGATGCTGAATGGCGACCAGAAGCGGCTGGCCCTGTGCCACGCCGTGCTGTTCTCCCTGCCCGGGGTGCCTGTTATGCGCTACGGGGATGAGATCGGCATGGGTGATGATCTGGACCTGGAGGAGCGTTATGCCGTACGCACGCCCATGCAGTGGGCGCCCTCGCAGGGCGGTGGCTTCTCTGACGCAGACCCGCAGAGCTTTATCGCGCCCATCATTGACCACGGGCCCTATCGTTATCAGAAAATTAACGTGGCAGATTCGCTATTGCACCGCAACTCGCTGCTGCACCGGATTATCGATATCGCCAACACGCGGTCTGAATTCCCGGAGATTGCCGTGGCGCCGTTTCATCTTATCGCCATCGATGATGATGCGGTGCTGGGGATTTACTACGAGGCTGAAGATCGCAGTATTCTGACCTTCGTTAATTTTAGTGATAAACCGGTGACCTTCACCGCCAGAGGGATCCGCCACGCCACCTGGACCGCCTGTCTGGCAGACAAACGCTACGAGGATGCGCTGGTCTGCGGCAAAACCGTTGAGCTGAATATAGGCGGCTACGGCTATCGCTGGTTCTGGACAAACCGTAGCGCGCTGCGCTGACTACTTTTTCCGGCTACGCATCAGGCGCGTTACCACGATCCCGGCAACGGCCAGGGAGCCTAACAGCACTTTCCCTGGCAGACCGGAGGTCACAGACGTGGCGCGCCCTTTCGCCTCACTGGAGAAGTGGCCGTGGATTTTATGCAGGTCGTTGACCGGCTGGTCGAGATAATCCCGCCGGTCTTCCGCGTTCAGCGTGTCAGTCATCTGCCCTTCCCAGGCTTTTTTCACCATCAGACGGTCGAGGAAGCCGGGAAAGAGGAACTGACCCACAATCGACTGAATGGTACTGCTGCCCACCCACAACTCACGCAGGGGTTTTTGCGCCACGTTATAAATCGCGCGGGCGGCGACTTCTGGCTCAAAGACTGGCGGCACCGGGCGCATCGCCCAGGCAAACTTATTCCGCGCCCATTCGAACTGCGGCGTATTGAGCCCCGGCATCTGTACCATGGAAAGCTGCACCCGGCTATTCTCATGCATCAGCTCGGTACGCACCGCATCGGTAAATCCCCGGATCGCCGCTTTGGCACCGCAGTAGGCCGATTGCAATGGAATGGAACGGTAGGCCAGCGCGGAGCCAACCTGAATAATAATGCCCCGATCGCGCGGCACCATGAGCTCCAGGGCGGCACGGGTACCGTTCACGTAGCCGAGGTAGGTCACCTCCGTGACGCGGCGAAATTCATCCGGCGTGAGGGTCCGAAACGGTGCCAGCACCGCCCCCATGGCATTATTGACCCACACATCAATCGCCCCAAGGCGATATTCAATCTCGTTGGCGGCATCCACCACCGCCTGGCTGTCGGCCACATCTGCCTGCACGGCAAGCGCATTGACGCCAAAACGGCGTAGCTCTTCCTGGGTAGAGTGCAGGCTGGTTTCATCCCGGGCGATAAGCCCCACATCGTAGCCTGCTTTTGCAAAGTGCAGCGCCGTGGCTTTTCCCACACCCGCCGTCCCGCCAGTAATGACAATCACAGCCATAAAACCTCCGCGATAGTTTAGCCCGACAATTTCGTTACTAATTCAGCCAGCGAGTAATGCACCGCTTTTTCCACCACATCCTCGCAGTCGCCGGAAAAGAGCACCCTGCTCGTTTCTGTCTGTCCGTTGATATTCCAGGCAAAGCACACGGTTCCCGCCGCCGTGCCGTCATCCCCCCCTTCTGGTCCGGCATACCCGCTGATGGCGATACTGATATCGGCCTCGGCAAGGTCGCGGATACTGGCGGCCATCTCGGTCACGGTCTGTTCACTGACGGCGGTAAACCGTGCGAGGGTATCCGGGCTCACGCCCAGGATCCTTTCCTTCGCGCTATCGCTGAAGACGACCAGCCCCACGTCATAAAAATCGGCGGTGTTTTCTTCCGCGCAGAGTGCCACCGAAAGCTTGCCACCGGTGCAGGACTCGGCGGTGGTTAAGCGAAGCCCGGAATCGATTAATTTACTCGCCAGCTTTTTCGTCAACTCCGCCACGGTAATATTGTTGTCGTGGTAAAGATTGCTCATAGAGGTGCCTCTTAATTTTCATAAGGAATAATTGAGATATGTCCATTACGCTCCAGAATGGCATATTTAATTTCACTGAGTTCTGTAATGCCATTATTCTGTCGGGCCGACACCAGAATATCATCGCATGAGACATCGACTTTCTTGAGTTTATCCGCTAACGGCGCACCGTTCTCCACCAGAATAACGGGGGTGCCATCGAGAATATTCTCTACCGGAGAAAAATACTTTTTCATCAATCCGAAGATAATATCCACCACCACCAGTGTGGTGATCGTTATCATCGCGCCCGTGACCGAAAAATCCTCCCCCAGCAGCGCCTGTTGGGTCGCTTCACTGATAATTAAGAGAAGAATAAGGTCAAAACTGGTCATCTGCAGCAGCGCACGCCGCCCGGCTACTTTAAAGACCACGACCAGAAACAGGTAAATCGCCAACGCCCGAAAGACCATATCCATGGCAGCCTCCTAGGGGTAAATAAATTGCCAGAAATGAATTTCCGGCAGGGTGTTTACGCGGATGACGTTGTTCCATTTGCCGGCTTTTGAGGGGGTTATAAATAACCAGACCGAAAAATGTTCTGAAATTTCAAGGTGATTATAGACGAAGTAGAGGGTGTTCCCGCGGCTATACATGCTGTCTGGCTGTGGCCAGATGCTGCCAGGCTCGTAAGCGTCGCCGGACTCGCTGGTCAGACTGACCGTGTATTTGCCCTCAGTCGTTACCGGAAAGGTAAGTTCCAGTCGTGATTCGGTTTGCCGCCGTCCAAAGCGCTCATAGTTAAGGTTGAGCGATTTCGCTGAATTTGCTTTCTCCGTATCACTCACCATCCCGCTTGAAAACAGACCGGCAATCGCCGCGATGATAATACTCAGCAACACAATAAATCCCACCTGCCGAAATGCATATTCAAACCTCAGCAAGCGATAACTCTCATTTATCCCGGGTAACTTTTCATTTTTATCATTCATGGCAGCTATCACCGTTTCGCTTATTTACCAAACGTTCTGTTTTGTATGGCGAATGTTTTTAAGACTTATCACATTTGCCACATAAAGGAATAGCAACAATACTTAATAAGTCAAGACACCTAAAATGAAGGATATCAGATGAAATTATCACTTATTTCCGCTTTTTTGATATTTCTGGTGCCAACCGCCTGGGCTGATAATAACGGTGGGTTACAAAAAGGCGAAGCGCCCCCACCTCCGCATGCGCTGGACAGCGGTTATCGCGGCACGGATGATGCCCGCATTATGACCATCGACCAGGCTCAACAAATGCACGATGGTGCAACCATTTCATTACGCGGCAACCTTATTGACGGCAGCGGCGATAAGTATGTATTTCAGGATAAAACCGGAAAAATCGACGTTATTATTCCGCAAGCCGTCTTTGACGACAGAACGGTCAAACCTGACCAGATGATCAGCATTAACGGTTCGCTGGATAAAAAATCCTCACCTCCCGTTGTGCGTGTCGATCGTCTGCAAAAATAACTCAGCGAAGCGTTAACGCTGCAATTATCCATCAAATCTCACCCCTTGACCTGTAAGGAGTCAGCTATGAGTGATATTACACAACGTACGAACGCTTACCCGCAGCCCCCTTTCCCGGAACAGCCGCAGACGCCGCCGGGGCTGGCCTCTGAGATGCAACCCGTTCCCGATCACGGGGAAAAGAGTTACAAAGGACACGGTCGACTGGCGGGCAAAAAAGCGCTGATCACCGGCGGTGACTCCGGTATTGGCCGCGCAGTGGCGATTGCCTATGCCCGCGAAGGCGCGGATGTGGCCATTAACTATCTGCCTGAAGAAGAGAAAGACGCCGCCGAGGTCATCGACCTGATCAAGGCCGAAGGACGTAACGCCGTCGCGCTACCGGGGGATGTCCGGGATGAAACCTTCTGCCAGAACCTGGTGGAGGAAGCGGTGGCTAAACTTGGCGGACTGGACATTCTGGTGAACAACGCCGGTCGCCAGCAGTATCGGGAATCGCTGGAAGAGCTCACCACCGAAGATTTCGACGCCACGTTTAAAACCAACGTGTATGCCCCGTTCTGGATCACCAAAGCGGCGCTTCGCCATCTGAAAGCCCCTGCGGCAATTATTAACACCTCCTCCGTGCAGGCGGTAAAACCGAGTCCTGTCCTGCTGGACTATGCCCAGACCAAAGCCTGCCTGGCAGTGTTTACCAAATCCCTTGCCAAGCAGCTTGGGCCGAAGGGCATCCGCGTTAATGCCGTGGCACCCGGGCCATACTGGACGGTGCTGCAATCCAGCGGTGGCCAGCCGATGGAGAAAGTGAAGCAGTTTGGTGGTGACACACCGCTGGGCCGTCCGGGCCAGCCGGTGGAGATTGCACCTTTATACGTCACGCTGGCGTCTGATGAGTGTTCCTTTACGACCGGCCAGGTATGGTGTTCCGACGGCGGTGATGGCGTGATTTAACGTTTCCCTGCCCGAATGTGCAATAAATGAACAAGGACGTTCAGCCCCCGCCAAAAACATGTTGTAACTCAAACAGATCAAATGTTAAAAATATTTTGCTATCAAGTTATCAAAATTAAACAACTTAGCTTGTCACCCGCATCGCTCTGTTTTTAACATCGCCTATGGAAAAAAATGGTCTGTTCAGTCAGCGCATACGCTTGCGCCATTTGCATACATTTGTGGCCGTCGCTCAACAGGGAACGCTGGGGCGTGCGGCTGAAACCCTTAACCTGAGCCAGCCTGCTCTCTCAAAAACGCTTAACGAGCTGGAACAACTGACCGGCGCCCGTCTGTTCGATCGCGGTCGCCTGGGGGCTCAACTCACCCTCGTCGGCGAGCAGTTCCTGACGCACGCGGTGAAAGTGCTTGATGCCCTCAATACCGCCGGACAGGCGCTGAACCGTAAAGAGGAGCAGACGCACGAGATTGTGCGCGTGGGTGCCCTGCCTACGGCGGCGCTGGGCATTCTGCCGCCGGTGATTGGTCAGTTTCACAAACAGCAAAAGCATACGACCCTGCAGGTCGCCACCATGAATAACACCATGCTGCTTGCGGGACTAAAATCCGGCGAGCTGGATCTGGGTATCGGACGAATGTCGGATCCTGAACTGATGGTGGGTCTGAATTACGAACTCTTGTTCCTGGAATCCCTGAAGCTGGTGGTACGCCCTAACCATCCTCTTTTACAGGATACGGTCACCTTAAGCCGGGTGATGGAGTGGCCAGTGGTGGTGTCACCAAAAGGTACGGTTCCACGGCAAAATGCCGAAACCTTACTGCAGATGCAAGGCTGTACGCTACCGACGGGCTGTATTGAAACCCTGTCAGCTTCCCTTTCACGCCAGCTCACCGTGGATTATGACTACGTCTGGTTCGTGCCTTCCGGCGCGGTGAAAGATGATTTACGCCAGGGCACGCTCACCGCACTGCCGGTGACCTCGCCCGGTGCCGGTGAACCTATTGGCATTCTAACCCGCGTTGATACGCCGCTCTCCTCAGGTGCACAGACGCTGCTGAGCGCGATACGTAAGTCGATGCCTGCCTGATTCCTTTCCCCTTGCCCTAACCCTCTCCCCCCCGGGGCGAGGGTCATTCCTGCGTTCTAATCAATTAATGCGAAATCATTCATTAACAATTGCGTAAAACAATTTAACAGTTCTATCATAGCGGCGAATTCACCAAATGGTTCGTAAATCATTTGTTTGACCCGAATTCAATCGTATTAATCATTATCCCCGCTGCATTTATTACCCACCTGGTACACATTCGGCACACCGTTGTGCCGTGCAGCGGGGGATCTAAAGGAGATAGAGATGGCATTTGGCAACGCGCCACGTGGGATACCCCGTATCCTGCAGTGGCTCCTTGCCGGACTGATGGCGATTATCGGTCTGGCCGTTGGCGGGTTGGGTTTTAAACTCGTCACCGTAGGCGGAAGTGGATACTTCCTGATCATGGGCGTGGTGATGGTGATTGCCGCGATCCTGATTTTCATCAACCGCAGCAGCGGGATCGTGCTATATGGCATCGCGTTTGTCGCGTCGCTATTCTGGGCGGTAAGCGATGCCGGCTGGGATTTCTGGCCGCTCTTCTCACGCCTCTTTACCTTTGCGGTTCTGGCGTTCCTGTGTGCCCTCGTCTGGCCGTACCTGCGTGCGGCAAACGGTGAGACGCCGGTGAAAAAAGGCCCTGCCTTTGGCGTGGCGGCGCTGCTCGCCGTGGCAATGCTGGTTAGCCTCGGCTGGATGTTCAAACCTCAAACCCTGGTGGCAGCGAATGAGCCGGTGCCGGTGAAACCGGTCGCGGCTGGGGAACAGCAGAAGAACTGGGAACACTGGGGTAACACCACTCACGGGGATCGTTTTGCGGCCCTTGACCAGATTAACAAGCAGAACGTCAACGAGCTGAAAGTCGCCTGGGTTGCCCATACCGGGGATATCCCGCAGAGCAACGGCTCCGGTGCGGAAGACCAGAACACGCCGCTGCAGATCGGTGACACGCTCTACGTCTGTACGCCATACAGTAAAGTGCTGGCGCTCGACGTGGACTCCGGTAAAGAGAAATGGCGTTATGACGCCAAAGCCACGGCCCCGAACTGGCAGCGCTGCCGCGGTCTGGGGTATTTTGACGATCATGCAAACGTGACAACGTCACAGGCAAATACACAGCCTTCCGCCTGCCCGCGTCGTCTGTTCCTGCCCACCACCGATGCGCGCCTGATTGCCATTAATGCGGATAACGGTAAAGCCTGCGAGGACTTTGGTGACAAAGGCACCGTGGATCTGAGCGTGGGCATGGGTGAAATCAAACCGGGCTACTATCAGCAAACCTCTACGCCGCTGGTGGCAGGAAATGTGGTGGTGGTCGGCGGACGCGTGGCGGATAACTACTCCACCGGTGAACCGCCGGGCGTGGTGCGCGCCTATGACGTTCATACCGGTAAACTGGCCTGGGCGTGGGATCCGGGTAATCCGAACCTGACTGGCCTGCCGCCGGAAGGCCAGACCTACACGCGCGGTACGCCGAACGTCTGGTCTGCGATGTCGTATGACGCAAAACTCAACCTGATCTATCTGCCAACCGGTAACGCCACGCCAGATTTCTGGGCCGGGGAACGTACCGCGCTGGATGATAAATACAGCTCTTCCATCGTGGCCGTTGACGCCACCACCGGCCAGGTCCGCTGGCATTTCCAGACCACCCACCACGATCTGTGGGATTTCGATCTGCCTTCTCAACCGCTGCTGTACGATCTGCCAGACGGTAAAGGCGGAACCACGCCGGTACTGGTGCAGACCAGTAAACAGGGCATGATCTTTATGCTCAACCGCGAAACCGGCAAACCGGTGGCGAAAGTAGAAGAACGCCCGGTCCCGGTGGGTAACGTGCAGGGCGAACGCTACTCCCCGACGCAGCCGTATTCCGTTGGGATGCCGATGATTGGCAACCAGACCCTGACCGAATCCGACATGTGGGGCGCGACGCCTGTCGACCTGCTGCTGTGCCGCATTCAGTTTAAAGAGATGCGCCATCAGGGGGTCTTTACCCCGCCGGGTCTCGATCGTTCCCTGCAGTTCCCTGGCTCACTGGGCGGGATGAACTGGGGCAGCGTCTCGGTCGATCCGAACAACGGCCTGATGTTCGTCAACGATATGCGTCTGGGTCTGGCCAACTACATGGTACCGCGCGCCAGCGTGGCGAAAGACGCCAGCGGGATTGAGATGGGTATTGTGCCTATGGACGGCACGCCGTTCGGCGCCATGCGCGAGCGTTTCCTGTCACCGCTGGGTATTCCGTGCCAGAAACCGCCGTTTGGCACGATGTCCGCGGTTGACCTGAAATCCGGCAAGCTGGTGTGGCAGGTTCCGGTGGGCACCGTGGAAGATACCGGCCCGCTGGGCATCCGCATGCATATGCCGATCCCGATCGGGATGCCGACCCTTGGCGCGTCACTCTCCACCCAGTCTGGCCTGCTGTTCTTTGCCGGTACTCAGGATTTCTACCTGCGCGCGTTCGATACCGCCACCGGAAAAGAGATCTGGAAAGACCGTCTGCCGGTCGGCAGCCAGTCCGGGCCAATGACCTACGTTTCACCGAAAACCGGTAAACAGTACATCGTCATTAACGCTGGCGGCGCCCGCCAGTCACCGGATCGCGGTGATTACGTTATCGCGTATGCGTTACCCGATAAAAAGTAAGCGATGAAAAAAGGGACCGAAAGGTCCCTTTTATATGCCCGGTGGCGACTCAGAACGTCTCCCAGTTATCCCCGTTATTCACAACCGCCGGACGTAGTGCAGCAGGTTTAACTGCCGCAGAGCTCTGCGGTTCAGTACGCCCCTGAGTCTTGCCGCTCAGGCGAAATGCGCCCACCGCCTCGGTCAGACGTGCACCCTGTTCTTCCAGCGACGCCGCCGCGGCGGAAGCCTCTTCCACCAGCGAGGCGTTCTGCTGGGTTACTTTATCCATCTCAGAAATCGCCTGGCTCACCTGTACAATGCCGCGGCTCTGTTCATCAGACGCGGCGGCGATCTCCAGCATAATGTCCGTCACGCGTTTAACCGCTTCGACGATTTCATTCATGGTGTTACCAGCAGCAACAACTTCACCCGAGCCCTGGTCAATCAGCGAAACGGATTCGTTGATGAGACTTTCGATCTCTTTGGCGGCATTCGCACTGCGACTTGCCAGAGTACGCACTTCGCTTGCCACCACGGCAAACCCGCGCCCTTGCTCACCCGCACGCGCCGCTTCTACCGCCGCGTTGAGCGCCAGAATATTGGTCTGGAAGGCGATACTGTTAATCACGGCGGTAATTTCGGAAATCTTCTTCGAACTGGTGGAGATATTGCCCATGGTTTTCACCACCCCGGAGACCATCTGGCCACCCCGGCTGGCTTTACCGGAAGCGTCTTCTGCCAGCTTGCTGGCATGGTGCGCGTTATCGGCGTTCTGTTTCACGGTTGCGGTGAGCTGCTCCATGCTGGCCGCCGTCTGCTCAATGGCCGCGGCCTGCTGCTCGGTACGGGAAGAGAGATCGGTGTTGCCTGCGGAGATTTCGCTGGTGCCACGATAGATCTCTTCCGCCCCCTGACGCACGGTACCGACGGTATTCTCCAGCGAGTGCTGCATGGTTTGCAGGTCGCGCGTCAGGCGGCCAATTTCGCTGCGTCCGGCCACATCGTCCGGCATGGTCAGGTCGCCTTTGGCGATATTTTCAATGCGTTTCGCGGCGCGCTGCAGCGGGGTGATCACCGTGCGACGCAGCACGACAAAGGTCATGGCCGTCAGCACCAGCGCCAGGGCAAACGCGCCCACCATAAACATCAGGCCCAGCTGTGTGCGGCTGTGTGCCTTAACCGTCAGGGCGTTCGCGCGCTCGGTGCGGATCTTTATCGCCTTCAGCAGCACGGCGTTGTAGGCGTCATCCAGCGGGCGGGCGCTTTCGTTTTCATGGTTAATGATGGCTTCAAACATGCCATTTTTAGCAAACTTAAGCATCGGCTGCAGGCCTGCGATATAGGCGTCATAGCGTGTTTTCAGATCGGCATCCAGCGCTTCATCCTCAGGCGTACGAACCGGGCGATTGATGTAGGCGTTAAACCCTTCCTGAGACTGCTTGATCCGTTTTTCCGCCTCAGCGATGTTTTGCTTCATTGCATCCATTTCCGCGATACGGCTCGCCGCCCCGGCGTGGATCATATTGATACGCGCGGTGCGCAAATGATTAGAGCTGTTTGATAGCCCCATACGCACCTGAATTTCAGACGTGACATCCTGCTGATCGGTGTCGGCCTGTAAAAGGAAATAACCCGCCAGACCTGCGCTCAAGGCAAATAGCAGAATAATGCCACCGAGAATGGAGGAAAACAGCGGAACCAGCCTGATGTGATGCAAGAAGCCCAGCTTGCGCTGCGCTGGCATCGAAGTAGTGTTGTCCATGACCGTCGACTCTCTTGTAGGTAAGATGCGTAAAAACACGCCTGTTAGATAGTCATCGGCACGGCTGAGATTTAGATTACGGCTAAAAACGCCGCACTGGTCACACTTTAGAGAAGATTATTAAAGAAACGCCAGCGGCGAAAAACCGCTGGCAGAAGAGTTACTTGTCGCCGAAATGAATGACGGTACGGATGGATTTACCTTCGTGCATGAGATCGAACGCGTCGTTGATCTGCTCCAGCGGTAAACGGTGGGTAATGAACGGATCGAGCTGGATTTTCCCGGCCATCGCATCTTCCACCATACCCGGCAGCTGCGTGCGCCCTTTCACGCCGCCGAACGCTGAGCCACGCCATACGCGCCCGGTTACCAGCTGGAACGGACGGGTTTTGATCTCCTGACCCGCACCGGCCACGCCGATGATGATGCTCTCGCCCCAGCCTTTGTGGCAGCATTCAAGCGCGGAACGCATCACGTTCACGTTGCCGATACATTCGAAGCTGAAGTCCACGCCACCGTCAGTCATCTCAACAATGACCTCCTGAATCGGTTTTTCGTGATCTTTCGGGTTCACGAAATCCGTCGCACCCATTTCACCCGCCAGTTTGAATTTTTCCGGGTTGGTATCCACCGCAATGATGCGACCGGCCTTCGCCTGAACTGCACCCTGAATCACCGCCAGACCAATCCCGCCAAGACCGAACACCGCCACGGTGTCGCCCTCTTTCACTTTCGCCGTGTTGTGTACCGCGCCAATCCCGGTGGTGACGCCGCAGCCCAGCAGACAGACCTTATCCAGCGGCGCCTGCGGGTTCACCTTCGCCAGTGAGATCTCCGCGCAAACGGTGTATTCACTGAAGGTGCTGGTGCCCATGTAGTGGTAAACCGGCTCGCCGTTATAGGAGAAACGGGTGGTACCGTCCGGCATCAGGCCCTTGCCCTGAGTGGCGCGAACCGCCTGGCAGAGGTTGGTCTTACCGGATTTACAGAACTTACACTCGCCGCATTCTGCAGTGTACAGCGGGATCACGTGGTCGCCCGGCTTCAGGCTGGTCACGCCTTCGCCGACTTCCACCACCACACCGCCCCCTTCATGGCCGAGCACCGCCGGGAAAACGCCTTCCGGATCGTCACCCGACAGCGTAAAGGCATCGGTATGGCATACGCCAGTGTGGGTAATTTTGATCAGCACTTCGCCCTTCTTCGGCGGTGCAACGTCGATTTCAACGATTTTGAGCGGCTGGCCTGGGCCAAATGCGACGGCTGCGCGAGATTTCATAGTGTCTTCCCTTATTGTGTGGTGTGTGGGTTTATTTTAGATAAGCGCGCAGCAAATGGCCGACTTCTGCCATGCGCACGGCTCGCTGATCTGGCGTGGTTTCCCCCGTCACCAGCTCATCTTTGAGGTGAATTTCGACCATTTCGCCCATCAGGCCATTGGCAGCACCACGCACGGCGGCAATTTGCTGCAGGATAGCCAGACAGGGGTCGCCCGACTCCAGCGCGCGTTCAAGGGCATCAACCTGGCCCCGAATGCGACGAACGCGAGTGAGGATACGTTTTTTATCTTCGGGTGAGTGCGGCATACGGCCTCCTGATACTATAGGGGGGTATGGTACCTTTTTTAGCAACCTTATGTAAACATTAAGTTTTCTATGGTTATCATGCATTTACCCGACGTAGCGAAAAGACACTACCGGACATAAAGAGACATTTTACTGCCCCCCAATTGCCCCCAAACCGTATTTTGCCCCCAAATTTGCCCCCAAAAACCTGCCTCCACTCAGCCCTTCACATCACCGGACTATCGTCAAATTCCATTGTTCGCATGTCATTCACCGCGTGCAAAATAAAGCTGAAAATTCCGTCATTACCTTCTGTGTTTGGTCCTTTCGGCCGTCACCCCAGGCTTTCCAGGTGCTTATATGGGTGAGTTAAGGTGAAGGTGAAGGTGAAGGTGAAGGTGAAGGTGAAGGTGAATATTTTTCAATTAATTAAGAAGAGCTTCATTTCTTTGAATGAATCCGAAATTAAAACGGCAACCTGAATCGCCACGGATAATCTAGACACTTCCGAGCCGTTGATAATACTGGTTTTCATATTCTGTCGGTGACATCTGATTGCTCGAACCATGCCGACGCTTACTGTTATAAAACATTTCGATGTAACCAAAAATATCGCTGCGGGCTTCTTCCCGCGTTCCGTAGATCTTTTTCTTTATCCGTTCGCGTTTCAGCAACTGGAAAAAGCTTTCTGCAACCGCATTATCGTGACAGTTACCGCGACGGCTCATGCTCCCCTCCAGGCCATGTGATTTCAGGAACGACTGCCACTCATGGCTTGTGTACTGACTGCCCTGGTCCGAGTGAACCAGCACCTGTTTTTGGGGATTACGCCGCCATACAGCCATCAGCAGTGCGTTCAGGACAATGTCCTTTGTCATCCGGGATTGCATTGACCAGCCGATAATTTTGCGTGAGAACAGATCAACAACCACAGCAAGATACAGCCAGCCTTCGTGGGTCCTGATGTAGGTTATGTCCGTTACCCAACGCTTATCCGGAGCATCCGGATTGAACTGTCGCTGGAGCCTGTTGGGCGATACGATACTGGCCTCGCCTTTGCGTGCCCGCGGGCTCCGGTACCCGACCTGAGCCTTTATCCCGGCACGATTCATCAGTCGCCAGACTCTGTTCACTCCGCACTGTTGCCCGCTATCCCGCAAGTCCAGATGGATCTTGCGATAACCATAAACGCAACCGGACTCCAGCCAGAACTGTTTGATCTGTCCCGTCAGTCTCAGATCTACCTGGTGGCGCTGAGAATACGGTTAGGCGTAAAAGCCACTGGGATGAACATCCAGCACCCTGCAGAGCAGACGAACAGGCCAGCAACGGGAGTTGTCACGAATAAAGGCGTACCTCAGTCGGACAGCTTTGCGAAGTACGCCGCAGCTTTTTTTAATATGTCCCGTTCGTCAGTAACCCGCTTCAACTCCTTCTGGAGTCGGCGGATCTCGGCCTGAGCATCTGACTGTTCTTTATTAGTGGATGAGTCCGGACCGAACTTCTTTATCCAGGCGTAAAGGCTGTGGGTGGTGATATCGAGACGTGTTGCAACGCTGGAAACAGAATGACCGCGATCAATAACCTGTTTGACTGCTTCAATTTTAAACTCTTCGGGATAACGTTTACCGCTCATGGGCACCTCTCTTTAAGTCATCTTAAATGACTCCGAGGTGTCTGTTAAACCCGTGGCGATTCAGGGCATAAAAAAACCGCCATTAGGCGGTTAAACATAGGAAACTAAAATCTTAGGTCATCTACCAATCAAGAAATTGTCTCAAACTTCAACATTTCACTGTCAATAATAGCCTTTACATCAGCAGTCAATTTACGAAAGATAGGGGTTATCTCGCCATCATATTTCTGAGTGTTATAGAATTTATTTTCATTTATTATTTGCACCACTTGATCTAATGTACTGGAAACACTAGCACTTTCTTTATGTTCTGGTTTTAAAAGTAATTTTATTTTCCATGATTGAGAACACATATCTTGGAGGTGACTGGTTCTCATATCCGAAAAAAATTGTACTTTTTGCATATCAGTTTTGGCACTTGACCGCTCATGATGCACAAAATTAGATGCATTCATAACTCCTTGAAAACTAGCCAAATAATTAGAAGTAGTATCCCGCAAATCATTTACCCAATCTTTTCTATTTGCTGTGACAATTTGAGCTTTTAGCGCCGAGCTAGCAAGCTCACTTTGCTGATTTAGCTGGGCTTTTAGTGACTTAGAATTATGCCTCAGAGCTAAATACGCAACCAATGCAGGTAGCGCCCCGCCAATAAATGCGGCAATTATGGTATCTGACAGAATCGTATTGTCCGCGTTTTCAATAATTATTTTTGGAATTTTATCTAATGCCAGCTTCGCATTATAGAAAATTTCAGCACTGTTAAATGGAAAAGGTATGCCTTGCCAGCTCATAGTTCCTCCTTTGTGATGGAGGAATAATACCAGATTTACAGGGAAGCACACTACCCAACAAACCACCCCAAGTTAGTTGGACGGCGTAATGTGCTTTCCTGATGAATCACTCTATCAAGTTCCAAAGGGTGCCTTTTGTGGCACGCAAAATCGAGTAGATTAGATCTGATGCTTGGTGAAGATTACCAACCTGGTAATTAATGTTGTGATTCCACTTTGGCCCATGGAACAAATTGTTCCGGAGTCGGAAGCAGAAAAAGAGACATACCATCAATTTTTGGTCAGTCTGTGGTTCCGCTAGCTTTAGAGTCGAAGTTACTGCTGCTTGAAGCCTAGCCGAAGTTGCAGGTCTTTGCCTCCATTGTTCACAACCGCATAGCGATAAGAAATCACCTGTCACTTCATTATCTTGAAGGTAGCGATTTTGGCAATAGCTATAAACACGATCAAGGCATTCAATATCATCAAATCCATGAGCCAATAATTTATTGGCATACTCTTCAGAAAGCCCCTGCTTCCCTTCAAAGTCGCAAATCTTTGCCTCAAAAAAAGAAAACAATGTGGTAAAGCGCAGTATGGCCACATGGGTGGAGTGTTCTATATAGTTCCCACCATCAAAAAGCGCATTAAATTCAGCTTCGAATTGCTCCATGAATAACACCGATGCTTCGATAGAGAAAAACCCGCGTGTTGCGGGCTAATACAATTTTGGCAAAATATCAAAATTAGCATTAAATATGGCATAAAGTGTCGGGTTTTGCAATCCCTCCCCTAGTAGCAACGTATCCACCCTACTTTGAGCATTGCAAATGAAGTAGAATAAATACTAGGTAAAAACCTCTCGACAGAAGAAGGTAAACTATCATAATCAAAACGTTTTAATAAGCATAAAAGGGGTCACAGAAAAATATGTCTCTACCAGTCCTTTATAAATACACAAGTTTTGAAAACGGAATGAAATCCATTCAAAACCAAAAATTTAAATGGTCGTCAATAAAGAAATTCAATGATCCTTTTGAGTCAAGATTCTACACTCAAAATAATATTAACACCAAAGTAAGGCTAGCTGCACTAACAGCATCTATTAAAGGTGGATTCTACCTTCCTCCTGATGTTAAAAAATTATTCATCGAAGCGGAAAAGAAAAGCAAGCTTGAGTTTACAAAAATAACGGAGTTATCAGATAAAATAAAAAGGAAAATAAATGAGTATAATAAACTTACTCCAAGCGCTTACGATGAAATTGAAAGAATAATATGGAATGAAACAAAATCATCTTCTCTTTTAAAACAAATATATGATAAGTCAATTGATTTTTCTAACACGGCTAGAGAAATGATTGAAAGAGAGTTTGGAATATTGTGCCTTAGTAAATCATTTAACAACCCATTAATGTGGGGGCATTACGCCTCAGATCACGATGGTATAATGTTTGAGTTCGATTTCTCAAAAATACCAGAAATGTCAATGCTTTACACAAGCATAAAGAAAGTGCATTATCAGCGCGATTATCCTGAAATGTCTTTTTCAACCTTACTAGGTCTAAACAATGAACTTTTCCCAGAGCAAGGTGAAGAATTCATGAGAATTCTCTCATTCACTAAGCACGATGCATGGGAGTATGAACAAGAATACAGATCTCTAGCTAGCAACAATGCACTCGATGAAAATAATCTTTCGCGTATTCCGAAGGCGTGTTTCAAATCGATAACCATTGGTTGCTCCGCTGATAGCAGCAGTATAGAACTGATAGCAGACTTAGCAAGAAAAGAGTTACCGCTTACTAAAATTTATCATAACCAGTTAGACCCTAAAAATTATAACTTAATTAGATTAGAAATATAGTGAATACAACGATGCAATAGCTCCATTGCTATTGCATCATTTTTTATTACTCATAAAGATTATATTTAAGCCTTCACAGTCAAGTTCGCTCACTATTTCTTTTAATCGCTCCCACCCTTTGGAGTAAGTCTGATACCATGTATCCCCATGAACCGATAAAAAACCAGCAAGGACAGTACATCTGAACGCGAACTTCATCGAGAACAAGCAAATCGACGCGCAACGTTTGCTTCATCAGTTGGGCCTCTGTTTTTCCATCACTGAACCCCGCTTTGAACTCGGTCATGAGGTCAGCAACGGTAATAATCAGAACGCTTTTGTGCTGAGCCAGGAGAGCATTTCTTATCGCTGCAGCAAGATGGTTTTTACCCGTTCCAGGGCTGCCACTGAAAACGAAACAAGCGCAGCCGGATCCGAAATTGTTAAGCCAGGACTTTGCATAAGACAACGCTTTGTGCTGGCCATCATTCTCTATCGAATAATTTTTGAACGAGCAGTTTTGATAACGTTCACGAATGCCCGAACGCCCGAATGTCTTTTCTAACCTGGTACGGCTGTTCTGCTGGTTCAGCTTTTCTGAGTGCTTGCGCGCCTCTTCCTGTTACCATACCATAAGCTCCTCAGCACTGGAGAGCTTGGGATGTACTCCGGCAGGGACAATTTTCTGAAGCCGTTTTAACACGTCAGCCATATCCGTGAAGCCGTCAGGAACTGAGCTATCTGGTTTTGAAACGCTGGTAATGTCAGGTCGGCTCGTCTGAGCCATGTTGAAATTGCTTGGCGGGTATAACCCCTGATACTCCCGAGCGATGCTGTGACGAATGACCACTTCAGGCGGAATGCCCTGGCTTCGCTATCTATCCAGCTCCCTGATCGAGCCTTTAGCACCCTGAGGAGTTTTTATCGGCTTACGTAATGCCTTGCGATACTCCACCCACTCAACCCATAACGCGCAGGAGATCCAATCAGGAAGTTCAACCGCGAGAGGATCGAATTTAGTTTTCGCCAAATTCCCCTTGGGGGGATTAAGGGGGGTTTTAGGTTCTTTGACTGGATCTAATAACTGACTGATTATGGTTGAATCTTCTGCACCCTCCCCCCCTGCACCATTTGCACCAGGGGGTGCAGCTCCTTCACCCTCCCACCCTGCACCATTTTCACCATAGGGTGCAGCTCCTGCCCCCTGCTTTTGAGCCTGTTTCTGATAGGGTGCAGGATTTTCACCCTCATTGTTAAAGGTCAGGTGATAGATATTGGATCGATTAACGCCGCTTGAATCTCTTCGCTCTTCAACACTAACAAATCCATCCTTCACGAGTTGCCGGATATGTGTCTGAACTGAGCGAGAAGATAACCGCATACGATCTGGCAATGGTAACCAGAAATGTTATACACCGTTATAAACTGGTAGTTTCTACGGGAGATCAGTAATGAGCAAGGCTGATGATGTCAGAGCGCTGGTGAATAAGTATTTCTGGGTAATGCCTGACGAGGCATCTCTGAGCACTGGTAGCAAAAGTATATTACCCGAAGAGGCCAGTGACTTTCTTGAAGAGTATGCAGATCAGCTTTCGGTTGATATGAGTACTTTTGATTTCCGTCACTATTTCCCTAACGAAGGGATTCGTTTTCTTCCTAATGCAATCCTCCCAAAATACCTCAAAACCGACCACCATGATCCCGCTCCGCTCACCATTAGTATGTTGATTGCTTCTGCCGAAGCAGGACGCTGGCTGTATTAAATTCTGAAGTGACCAGTACAAAGAATCACCCCGGCACTAAACCGGGGAAAATTCGCTGGTGGTAAAACATGTACTTCTATTAATCGCGTTTGACAGGAGGGGCTGGCCATTCGATATCTGGCGCAGTTCTGACATCAACCCGACTTAATAAAACACGGTATTTCTCCCATTCAACCAGACGCGCTATTTCCTCGTCTGTCGCCATACCGTTCCAACAGCTTTCATAGGGTGATCAGGTCCTTGAAGCGCATTATCATACATAAGTAAATCTGAATAATTTCTCTTTGAAATGCTGGCCTCTACATTCGAATTCAGCCATTTTTTATGGCTAAGCCAAAAAAAAGCGTCAGTAGCACCCTTTATTCGGTGGAATAGATAAGCAGCATTGATAATAATTCAAAAAGCCTTCTAAACCTTAAACCTGATAACAGGTTGAAATGAAATGATTTCCGGCATGATTAAGTTTTCCTTAATAATAAAGGCTTCTACGGAATCGTATTTTTTGCGCTCATAACCTGTAAACGGTCAAAATCAAACCACTCCCTTACTCATTAGATAAATAATTCAAAACAATTATTGAAACCATATTTTCGCAAGCCATTGTTATATATAAATAAAAAGCAAAACAACCTAAAATAACGATCAATATCAATGAGTTACAACATTGATCGATGTCTGATCACGTGCTAAACCTAAATCCAGGTAACAATATCTTATGGAGAAGAGTATGATGTCGTGGCGAGTATTAAGTTCTGTCATTTGCCCTAACACAGGAATCGTTTATTCGCATATTGTTGGTTTGAAATTATTAAGATTAATCATATGGTACGAGAGTGACATCTATCTTTTGCCCGGAGACAGAATACATACAACGAAAAATGGAATTTTTGTAAATGGCGTGTTTAACCAAATTTCCCTTTATAACGTCTCGCCATACAATGAGAACCTGTGGTACGAAATAAAAAACAAAATGGCCTGTCCTTTCAATAAAAATCTGGATTCTGAAGACTGCTCATACGCTGAGCATTGCAATGCGCGCAAATGCCCACACGGATTTGAGACAACCCCTTTGATAATAAGCGTGCCTCGCGATAGCTAATCATTTATGAGTTAACTTTTGGATCCGCGGCCCCCTCTTACAGGGACCGCATGCTTAACATTTATTATACTGAGATACCAACTGAAACCCTATCAGTTACGGCCCCCGCGCGCCTGTCGATGACTTGCGGCAGGCGCGAGGCCATATCTCAAATAACATACGTTATTAATCATTTGGTTTGGTATTATTTATACTTTTATTCATCCTGGTGGCAGAGGTCTTCTACCACACCTTTTAACTAAACGTTAAATGTTACGCGCGGAGATCTCTGCTTTTGTTAATCTGTATAGCTCATCTTGTAACCTATTAAGCGCATTATTCTCTTCTCGCAGCATTTTGCCGTTATTTTGCAGTATTAAGTCGTTAAAAGACCCTGCCGCTGCGAAAATAGACCTGATACCTAACAAGGCCTGATCATAATCAGAGTCCAGCTGTTCGCGAAAATAGATGAGTTTCTTTGACCAAACACTTTCATTACATGAAACAAGCAACTCAATGATTTTATTGAGTAAAAGCCGAATATCCGATTTCATTTCAACCCCCCAAAATTAACTGTTTCCACGCCTGGAATTTCCCAAGGCGCAGGGATGACAACCTGCTCAGTACCCCCAGGGAAAATATCAGACTGGTAGCCTACCTCTCCGACATACACCTTCGAGCCTGCAGGAATTTTTATCTCATAAAAACTATCTATCACGGATTCAGAACCGTCTGGCCATTTTGGCAACACCGCCTTATCGACACGTGTTTGTAGTACCCCTAAAGGTCGTTCATAGCTGAAAAATCGGCCCAACTCAGTGCCGCTTTGACCCCCTCTAAAAAAAGTGGTGTCCTGGGACAATGTTATTTCCTTATAAGCTCCGCCTGAGAATGTTTCAGCAAAGCGTTCGCTCAATGGTCCTGGCTTTATCATCGAATATTCCCCCTCGACTTTTCCCAGAACATGGAGATTGCTAAGCTCACTCGCTGCCCCCAGTCTACCAAGCCCAAGACCCGCAGCAACCGAAGTCGCAGCAATAATCATCCCTTTATTGTCCATAACCTGATTGTAACCCGCTGGCGCATCGCCACCGAGCTGCTGGGCGGTCTGGTGGAATCCCTCGATGTTGCCATTATAAATCCCACCCGCGGCCAGCAACCGACCTGCAGTTTTGCTGTTGATGGTCTTTGCTGCCTGGGCATGTTGCGTCGATGCCGCCGTACGAACGTGATAACCAGGGCGTTTCAGCTGCCGAGAAATGAGGTAACTGAGCCGGGTTTGAAGGAACAAAGGCAGGTCATTGCGAAGGTCACCGGATGTTGTCAGCACGCCCGAAATGGCATGCCCGGTTACGTCTTTTCTCAGCAGAACGAGCTTTCCGGATTTGATGTCGTTAAGCGTGTCACGGTAAGCCATCCAGGGTTGCTGCCAGTGGAACGGTTGATAACGGCTGACAAACCGCGTGTAGCCCTGCGGTAAATTCCACTCCTGTATGATGCGGTTTGGCAGTGCTGTATCTGCCAGGTCTGCTGCCGCCTTGTCCGGGTGAATAATGTGAGGAATGTCCTCAAGGTAGATGTCGTCCAGTGACATGGCCTGGCTGTGATGAAGCATGGTGTCCCTGTAGCGCTGCCGTTAAGTGCCCCATTATTGCTCATTCCGGACACCTGTCAAACATCCCCTATTTAATCTGCAACCGCAGAAACGAACACGCCCTTTCCTGCGCTCACCCGACTTTCATTTCTGTTGCTAATCTTTGCAACTCTTCTTTCAGCCAGCGGGTTGCGCCCCGCTGACCGCTGCGTTTATGGGAGTAAATTTTCACGTCAAATTTTTGAATAGAGAACGGTAAGGTAAAAATGTTGATATTCACTGCCGCCTTCAGCTTTTCGGCCGCATAGCGGGGAATGGCCATCAGCAGATCGCTTTGCGCCACGATAAACGGTGCGCTGAGCATCGACGGGGTTTTGATCGCAATGTGCCGGGTATAGCCGAGCTCCTCCAGGCGTAAATCCAGCACGCCCTGCTTCTCATTCCAGGGGGTGACTACGAGATGGCGAGCCGCGAGATAATCCTCCAGCGTCAGACGCGTCCGGCTTGTGTTGCTGATGACCACATACTCATCTTCAAACCAGCTTATCTCCTCCAGTTCAGGATGGCGGATCTCCTCCGCCGTACTGAAACCGAGCGCCAGATCCACTTCGCCCGCCAGCAGCTCCGTCAGCGCGGGGCTGTGTGGCAGATAGCGCAGCTCAAAACGCAAACCCGGCGCCGCATCCTGCAATGTGTGCATCAGGGCCGGGAATATACAAAGCGCGGTAAAATCTGTAATCGCAATGTGCAGGCTCTCGCTACTTTTGGTCGCGTCAAACTCCGGCTGCGGGGTAAGCTCATGATTAAGGAACGACAAAGCAGAAGCAATGGACGGCGCGAGCTGTGTGGCATACACGCTGGGTGACATGCGGTGCCCTTCCCGAAAAAATAGCGGATCGTTCAGCGTCGTTCGCAAACGTGACAGCGCATGGCTCAGTGCCGATGTGCTCATCGCTAACTCATCGGCTGCCAGGCGAACCGAACGGTGACGGTAAATGGCGTCGAAAACGGGCAGCAGGTTTAAATCAAGACGTCTCAGGGCGGGATGCATAATATTCATCGTTTGTTGATTTCATTGCACTTAATTCTTCGGACAATACACCGTATGCTTAGCGCCATCAATCGCAAAACATGCAGGAACAACCATGAGCATTACTATTCGTCAGGCCCGCCCCGAGGATGCGGCGGCCATTTACGCCATGATTTATGAGCTGGCGGTCTATGAAAAAGCGCCGGAAGAAGTGATCACCACGCCGGACGAGATCCGCGAAACCCTCTTTGGCGCAGACAGTAAAACCGAAGCGCTAATCGCGGAGTATGAAGGTAAGATCGCTGGCTATGCCGTGTTCTTAACCAGCTATTCAACCTGGCTTGGCCGCAACGGTATCTATATGGAAGACCTGTATGTATCCCCGGATTATCGCGGTAAAGGCGCGGGAAGAGCCTTGCTGAAACATATTGCGCAGCTCGCCGTAAAACGTCAGTGTGGTCGTCTGGAATGGAGCGTACTGGACTGGAACCAGCCAGCGATTGATTTTTACCTGAGCATTGGCGCCCTGCCGCAGTCCGAGTGGGTGCGCTATCGCCTGGATGGAGAAGCGCTGCGGACATTCGCCGGATAAACGCGTCGCGCTGAGCAGAGATCCCGGCTGTGCGGGATCTATGCTACAATTCCATAAATTTCATTAACATATTGTTGAATACCATGAGCACAGCCCCTTTCATTCGTCCTCAACTTACCCTGCCAGACGGCGCTGACAAACTGCTGCTGCACTGCTGCTGCACTCCTGCTGTGCGCCCTGCTCCGGCGAAGTGATGGAGGCCATTCAGGCCTCGGGCATTGATTACACCATCTTCTTCTATAACCCCAATATCCACCCGCAAAAGGAGTACCTCATCCGTAAGGAAGAGAATATTCGTTTTGCTGAAAAACACGGCGTGCCCTTTGTCGATGCGGATTACGATACGGATAACTGGTTTGAACGCGCAAAAGGGATGGAATGGGAGCCTGAACGTGGGATCCGCTGCACCATGTGCTTCGACATGCGTTTCGAACGCACGGCGTTATACGCGGCGGAAAATGGTTTCAGCGTGATCAGCAGCTCCCTTGGCATCTCGCGCTGGAAGAATATGCAGCAGATCAATGATTGCGGTCATCGTGCAGCAGCCCATTATCCGGGCATGGTTTACTGGGATTATAACTGGCGCAAACAAGGCGGCTCATCGCGCATGATTGAGATCAGCAAGCGCGAACAGTTCTATCAGCAGGAGTACTGCGGGTGCGTGTATTCACTGCGGGACAGCAACCTACACCGCAAGTCTCAGGGACGCCCTCTCATCAAAATCGGCAAACTGTTTTATGGCAAAGAGGAATCCGACGAGTAAGACAGCATTCCAGGGGAGACATATCCGAAAACGCGCCTGAATCAGCATTGTGCCTCTCAGATGGCCAAATAGCGGCTATCCTTTAAGTTATCCACAAAAGGAGGTAACAATGTCTGATTTCGACGCTGATAAAAATGCACAGTACGCTGGTGATAAAGCGAAAAATAAACTCGACGAACTGACAGGCTCTGCACAGCAGCAGTTTGGTGAATTCGTTGACTCCCCCAAACATCAGGTGAAAGGTGCAGCACGTAAATATGCTGCGCAGGCCAGTGATGCCGTTTCTGATGTCACTGAAGCGGTCAGAAATAATCCGCTTACCGGCCTGATTGCGGCTGGGGCAGTGGGTATTGTTCTTGGCCTGTTACTCGGCCGTAAATAATTTCAGGCCCCACGGGGCCTTATTTTTCACTAACTAAACATCCGTACCATACGATCTAATTCCTCTTCTTTTACAGCACGAGAAAGATAATATCCCTGGAAACTTTTCACACCTAACGCCACCAGCTTTTCAAATTTTTCCGCGCTATCAACTCCTTCTGCAATACATTCGCTGCCGGTCATGTCACTGTAAATCTGAATCGCTTTAATAAGATTATAATCATTATCATTAGCAACAAACTGCCCGACAATATCCCGGTCAAGTTTTAAGCCATCAAAATGAACCTGTCTTATCGGGAACATAGTCTGATGGCTGGAGAAGCAATCATCTAAAAACAACCTACAGCCCGTACTGCGCAGGCGACGCATGGTTTCCGGGATGGTTTTATCCTTTGTGACATCAATATCTTCAGCGAATTCAAAGACCAGGTTCCCGGCCCACTGGGGGTTAAGTAGCATCTTTATGGCCTTTTTGGCCATTTCGGGTAAGGCATTCCCGGCCGCAAGTTGTGGCGGAATATTGATCGAAAAATAGTATTTCCCGTTATATTTGTTGATGCCAGAAATAGCAGCATGAAGCACCAGCGCAGTGATGTTTAGCCATAATTCACGATTTTTCACCTCAGCCAAAAAATGGGCTGGCTTGAGGATTTTACCGTTTTTATTCCAGCGTAACAAAATTTCAAAACCCACACCTTTTTTATATTTATCAGTAATGATTTGATAGGCAGGGAATATTTCTCGTTTAAGCAACGCGTTAAAAACATCCACCTCGGTACTGGACAGCGGCTCTCTTTTAGTCTGTCTGCCTACCGCTCCTTCAGAAGAATAGCCTTTAGGATCGTTAAGCCACAGGTGAATTAATTGCAGTTTTCTTAAACCTTCCTTACGGTGGGTATAGACCGTTTTATTCGTCAGCCCGAGCTTTTCGCACTGCTGATTAACGGACATTCCCCGGTAGAAGTTTAATAAAACATCTAATTCTCTTTGTGTCAGTCCTTTTTGATGCCCTTTATCACTGCCATCCAGATGACTATTCCGTAATAAGCGAGAACGCTCCTTGTGCGCGCCGGTTGCGTTCTGGTGATGATCACCAATAGCAGTCAGAGTGGCGATGCGTATCTGAGAAAGTTTGTGATTATTATTCAAGAGGCTACGCAGGGTTCCGTACAGCCAGCTGTCAGGAATATCACCATACAGGGTGACCTGGCGGATGACGGGAAGCGTATTGAGAATATCGGCAAGCCGTTTCAGGCTCTCCAGAAGATCCACGATCGCTTTGCCGGGAAAGACCGAAATGGTAGCTTCATGATTTCTGATAATATTACAGACATCTTCCCGGTTGGCGGTGTCGCCATCAAAACGTATATGTGACGCAGATATCCCCTGCTGTTCAAGTAACAGTTGATACCCCTGGAACGTAAAACTGCAGGCTGAAATTACAAATACCTGTGCATGACAATCAGTATTCTTGTGAGATTGGTTTTGAATCATAATGCGCTCCTGGGTACAAAAACACCGTTACCCTGGTCAATAACGACCAGCAAATCGACACTAAACACGTTCGAAAAAGTCACAAGCCTGAATATAACCTGCGTAACAGGTTAATTTTATCTTACCGCTGAACGTTAATACACTGTTATCAACCTTTCCCCCTGCAACATCTTTGCGTTAATCACCGTCCACATCCATATGCAAAGCAAATATAACAATCTTTGCAAATAACGACGGAAAATATTTTCCTCGCAGGGTATAATGAAAATTCCGAAAAAGAAGTCTGGATACTTCATTACATCGGCTTGCTCAAAAAAGAGAAAAAACGCTATGGATAATCATATCTCATCCAGGGCCTTGCTACATCGAAGGGACGTCATTAAGAACAACCCGCGGTTTAGCGAGGCAATAACAGAACACTACAAAATTAATGACAGCATCTATAAAAAACAACCCTTGTTCTACAAAACCATGCTTCAGGAATCACGGTTCAATATCATCCTTTCCATGTGTTGTTTTATTTTCGGTAATCAGGCTGAATCCGTATCAGAGATAAAGGAATTATGTTCGCGATACAAAATCGCCAGCCCAAACAGCGTCATCGCCATCATTACCCTACTGAGAACCACCGGGCGTATTAAGACCTGGCGCTGTACGGAAGATCGCCGCAAGACACGCATCGCCCCCACGCAAAAAGGACTGGATGAACTCAAGCGTTACATGACTGGCGCATTTATCCCCGTCAGCATTCTTTACCCGACATTTAATATCAACATTAACCTGTTAGATAATGATGTGTTACGAAATAATTTTTTCCGGCGGGCGGCAGAGTATCTGTTTCGTGGTTTAACGTTCAGGGCTGTTTTGCCTGAGGTGGGATTGTTTATTGATAAGGATGGCGGTCGAATGATTATGCTTTATATTTACTTACAGGCTGTTAAAAATCAAACTGCCCATGGCGCGATAATCGATTATTCACCTGGCACGCTGGCAAAAGAATTTTTTGTCTCCCGGATCCATGTTGCCCGTATTATTAAAGCCGCACAGGAAGCGGGATATCTTAAAGACAGAGGCGATGGCCGTATGACCATTTACCCTGCATTTATTCAACTCGTTGAAAATTATGCCGGGCTATATTTTGCCTACGTCACGCACTACATTAACGTTGTTCCCAAAGAGCGGCGCCCGAATGGCAACGTGACATCCACGGTATAACCACTGGGCGTTCGGTTTCCCGAACGCCCTTTTCATTAACGTTCCCGCAACGCTTCTTTTGCCTTGTTCAGCGGTTTCAACAGATAATCGAGGATCGATTTACTGCCCGTTTTAATATCGACCGTCGCAATCATCCCCGGAAACACAGGGAAATCTTTACCCTGCTTATTGGTCAGATGGTTACTGTCGGTACGGATATAGACGCGATAGTAGTAAACGTCTCTCTTGACCTCATCCTGAAGGGTATCCGGTGAAATCATGGTCACCTCACCTGCCAGCCCGCCGTAAATCGAGTAGTCATAGGCGGTAATTTTTACCAGCGCTTTTTGACCAGGATGGATAAACGCCACATCACGCGGCGAAATTTTGGCTTCAACCACCATCTGATCGTCAAGAGGCACCAGACTCATCAGTTTACCATTCGGTGGGATGACGCCGCCGACGGTCGTGACGTCGATATCCTTCACAATCCCACGAACCGGGGCATTGAAGGTCAGCCGGGTCAGCGAATCCTCACGCCCTTTCATCACCGAGCGCTGGGCTTCGATCTCCGCATTCGCTTTCGCCAGCTCTTCACGGGCGCGCACGTAATACTGGTTTTTCATTTCGGTGATTTTGTTCTCAAGCTCATTTTTTTGCCGCTCAAGACGTAGCACCGCCACCTTGCTCGCCGCCCCCTGGGTGACCAGCGGACGGGTTAACGACAGCTCACGCTGAACAAGTTCAGCCCCCTGACGTAAACCCGCCAGCCCTTTTTCAAGACTTTCCCGGCGGGACTGGTAGAGCGCCGTTTCCTGTTTGACCAGCTCAACGTCGTCATCCAGCTCTTGCGGAAACGCGAGTTCCGTGTCGTTGACTTCCGCCTTCAGGCGGGCAGCCGTTGCCAGCGCGGCGTTCAGACGAGACTCACTCTCCAGCACGCTGGACTCTGTTTTGGTCCGGTCAAGCTGAGCCAGCTGCTGACCACGTTCGACGATGTCACCTTCGCGCACCAGCAGGCTATGGATAATACCCCCTTCCAGCGACTGGATGACCTGCTCGTGGGAAGACGGTATCACTTTGCCGTTGCCGGTGGTGACTTCATCGAGCTGGAACAGGCTCGCCCAGGCGATAAATACCGCAAGCAGTGCGAACAGGGACCATGCCACCCACGTGGAGCGCGGCAGACGCGGCTCTTTCAGGCGGCTGTTGTAGCGGGATACATCATTCATGCCATACCCTCCCTGACCACTGCGGCCGGTTTCAGGGTCGCGGTACGCTGAGGCGCCTTTTGCGGAGCCATCCCATGCTGACGCAGGATCGCGTCGCGCGGACCGTCCATGACCACTTTCCCGTTTTCCAACACGATGATACGGTCAACCAGATCCAGAATCGGCAGCCGGTGTGTTGCCACCACCAGCGTCCGGCGCTTGCCCAGCCATTGCTGTAAGTGCTGTATAAACTGTTTTTCGCTCATCTCATCCAGCCAGGCGGTAGGCTCGTCCAGCAGGAGAATGTTGGGCGACGTAATCAGGGCGCGCGCCAGCAGTAACGCCTGACGCTGACCACCGGATAACCCGGCCCCCCCTTCATTGATGATGTAGTTCAGCCCCATTTTCTGCTTGCGGACAAACTCCAGCGCACCGCTGTTGACCAGTGCCTGATGAATCTCCTCGTCGGTGGCAAGCGGATTGCCCATCACAATATTGTCGCGCACGGAGCCAAAGAACAGCCGCGCCTGCTGGCTGAGCAACTGCATATCCCGGCGCACGTCGGCGGTGTCGAGATGGTTTAAGGCGATATCGTCCAGCAGAATGCTCCCCTGCTGCGGTTCCTGCATCCCGGCCAGAAGCTGCAGCAAGGTGCTTTTACCGGAGCCGTTGCGCCCCAGCACCGCCACCCGTTCACCGGCGCGGATCTGCAGCTTGCTGATGTTCAGCACGGTCAGTTTTTCCTCTTCGTCGTACCAGAACCCCACGTCCTCAAGCGCATAGTCCCCGCGCAGATGGGCTTTATGGACCTTTTTGCCTTGCTGAGGATCGTCAATCGGGCGCTGCATCAGGTCGTCCAGCCCCTTGCGCGCCACCTTTGCCGACTGCCAGCGCGAGAGCACGCCTGAGATCTGCGACAGCGGCGCGATAGTGCGCGACGCCAGAATCGAGGTCCCTACCAGCGCACCGGTGGTCATGTCGCCGCTGATGACCAGATAACACCCCACCAGCAATACCACCGCGTAGACAATCGACTGCACCTCCTGGGTCCAGGTCAGGAGCAGCCCTGTCAGCCAGCGCTGTTTCATCCCGACGCTGGCCGCCACATCGTTGGTGTTGTTCCACTGATTCTGAAAACGCTGTTCGGCGCGCATCAGCTTGATGTCCTCAATGCCCTGCACCGCCTCCACCAGGGTGGCGTTACGAATGGCGGATTCACGCATCCCTTCGCTGGAGAGTTTTCCCAGCGGGCGCTGCACCAGCAGGCCGGGGATCAGCAGAAGCGGTACGGCGAGCAGAACCACCAGCACCAGCGGACCGCCAATCATCCAGATAATAAAGACAAACAGCAGGAAGAACGGCAGATCGGAAATCGCCGCGATGGTGGTGGAGGTAATCAGCTCGCGCACCGACTCCAGCTCGCGGATCTGGGCGATAAACGAGCCGGTCGATTTGGAGCGGGCCCCGTTTTTGATCCGCAGCGCGTGGGCAAACACCCGCTCGGAGATCCGCAGGTCAGCGCGTTTTCCCACCACATCCGAAATATGTACGCGCAGCATGCGCATAATGAACTCGAACACAATGGCGATCATCACGCCGCCAAACAGTACCCATAGGGTGGCTTCAGACTGCGACGGGACCACTCTGTCATAGACCTGCATGGAAAAGATCATGCCAGAAAGCGCCAGCACGTTGGCGACCAGCGCCACCAGCATGATATCGCTGTAGCGCCGCCAGTCTTTCAGCGCCAGCTGCCAGAACCAGTTTTTCTCATACGGTTTGATGTAGTCATCCACGCGGGCATCCGGTGTGGATTCCAGCGGGCGCAACACCAGCAGCGTTTTCAACCGCGAACCGAGCGCTTCCCGTGTCAGCGTTGTCTCCAGCCCGCCGTCGCCGCTGAATTGCAGGCTGACGTTGCCATCGTTGTCCATGCGGTTAATGACCGCGATTTGGCCACCGGTGAACTCCGCCAGCAGCGGCAGACGCCACGGGTCGAGGGATACCGCTTCAGCCGCCACCACACGCATCCCGAGCCCAAGCTGGCGCGCCATCTCCTCCAGCACCAGCTGGCGCGGAGACTGACTTTCATGGTTAATCGTGACCCGAACGTGCTCCGCCGATAAGTCCAGCCGATAGTGCTTCGCGATGGTGAGCATGCCCTGCAGCCAGGGTTCGTACTGTGGATGTGTCTTCATAATCTCCGGGTTAACGCAATTCGTCTAAAGAAACGCAAAAGGCCGCGAGGATCGCTCCCCGCGGCGTAGTTTTACGCAATTAACAGCTGATGGTTCGCCAGCAGCGTTGCCAGATCCGTCTGGACGCCGTTCAGGGTCACCAGCGTGGTGGGCGAGAACTGACCGCCCGTCCCGTCGAGGTCAACCTGGATCTCGGTATTGCTGCCGTTTTGCACCACGCGGATGTAATCGGTGATGTTGCCCGCGCTGCTGTCCAGCGTGGCCACGCCGTTCACGTAGCTCGCCGAGCCGGTGCCGGTATAGCCGCTGCCGGAGAGCAGGTCGCGCAGGTCAATACGATCCGTGTCCGCCGTCCCTTCCCAGGTACCGACCGTAAAGCCGTTCACCACGTCGTGCCCGTTACCGCCCGTCGCATCCGTCGCGTTGATCAGCTTGTAGAGCAAGGTATCGTGACCGCCGCTGCCGATGTTGAAGGTGTCGTTCCCGCCGCGGCCTTCGAACTGGTTATCACCGCTGTTGCCGGTAATGACGTCGTCGAAGTTCGAGCCGTTAATTCCCTCAATGTTGAGCAGTCGTGACGTACCGAACCCGGTGTCCTGTGCGGTAGAGAGGCGCAGGTCAACGGTCACGCCGGAGGTCGCATTGCGATAATCCACCACGTCCATCCCGCCGGTGTTGCTCCAGGTGTCGTAGTCGGAATGGGTATTCCAGCCGCCGGAGCCGTTATAGGTATAGGTGCCATCCTCTGCGATAAAGGTGTCGTTATACCCGGTCCCGGTAAGGGTCCCGCTGTGACCGCCGGTGGCCGCTTCGGCCGTGAGAACGTAGCCCTCTTTGCCGTTGCCCGCTTCCAGACCGTTCCAGGTGACGTTATCCGACACGCCGTTGGTGATCTTGACGATCTCTGCCGAGTAGGTCTCGTTCGGATCCAGTCCGTAGAAACTCACCAGGGCAGAGGTATCGTTCGAGCCGATACCGGACTGGGCATTGATGATCTGCGACGCCACCAGTACGCCCGCGGCGTTGTACAGGTTGACCGTGTTGCCGTAGTAGGCGTTGATGCCCTCGCTGTCGACAATGTGCAGGTGCATCGCGGTGCCGTCGGCAATGGTTTTGCTGTTTTGTACCAGCACCACCTTGCCATTCTGCTGCGACACCAGCAGATCCTGCGCGCCGTCCCAGTTGTAATCCACCGCGGCCACGCCGGTCGCGTAAGCAATACCGGACGCCAGCTGGCCTGATGTCCAGCTTGAGCCGTAGCCGTTGTTGGTGAACAGAGTCGCCGTCTGCGAGCCGCCGTAGGTGCTGAGCTTGATGATGTCCATCTGCCCGTCACCGTTCCAGTCCACCGCCACCGACAGATAGCCAGCCGTGGCGTTAGAGGCTTCAACCGCGCTCTTGGTCGTGGACAGCTGTCCTGCGCCATTGTTGTAGTAAATCACCCCACCGTTGTTGTTGTAGCTGCTGCCCAGGTACAGATCCATGTAGCCGTCGCCGTTGAAGTCTGCCCACGTCATGGAGGCTGCCGTGGTAGTATTCGAGGCGTTTGCCACAAACACGTTCGTCAGGTTCTGACCGATAGAGAGCGTGCCGTTGCCGTTGTTGTTGATCACGGTTAACGAGTACGCGCCGCTGCGGTTGGTGTGCTGAACAATATCCACCGTACCGTCGTTATTCAGGTCAACGCCGGAGATTTCACGCCCGGAGTCAAACTGACCGTAGAACCCGCCTTCACCGCCGGTGCCGTCCGGCGACAGGACGCCGTTGTTGTTCACCAGATAGGTCAATGAGTCCATACCGGCATCGCCGTACGCCAGATCCAGATAGCCATCCCCGGTTTTGTCGTAGGCAATCACGCCGCCGTACCAGATGGTGGTGCCCATCGCCAGCTGGCTGGCGTTATAGGTGCTGCCATCGTAGGTCCACATCACCTGCGTAGAGCCCGCGTAGGTATTTTCCGTCGCGAAGATATCCTGCGTGCCGTTACGGTCGAAGTCAGCGGCGGTCTGGCTCACCACGTAATAGCCGCGGGTGTTGGTCAGCGTATTGCCAGCATAGGTCGAGCTATCGCTGCTGGAGTAAGACTGGCCGTTAGCAATGATATTCCACAGGCCACTGCTGTTCGTGCCGACGGTCATGGTCGAGTTGTTGCTGTTCCCCGCGGTGGTCGCCCAGTCGGTATTCACGGTGGTGGTATCAATCACCAGGCTGCCATTGGCAATACCGGTGGTGTTACCGTTGCCCGCGCTGCTCTTCACCTGTGCTGTGACGCTATAGCTCGCCACGCCCAGCGCATCGCTGTCCGGGATCTGCAGATACCAGGTGTTGTGATCCGGGTCGACGACGACCGCACCGCCCGTCTGGGAGGTGTAGGTTTTACCGTTCACAATCACCACCAGATATTCCCCGTTCACCAGGTCTGCGGAGACCGTACCGCTGACAATCGGCGTGGTATCGGAGGTGGTCTGGGCGGTAATTGCCGCTGTGGTGGTCGGCACGCGGGTATCGACGTTCAGCACAAACCCGTCCGATTCCGTGTAGTTACCGGCTTTGTCGGTGACGCGCACAATGTAGGTGTGGTTGCCATCGCTCAGGCCGTTGTCCTGGAAGGACCAGCTGGCGCTGCCGTTCATGGTCACCTGACCGAGCAGAATGCCGTCGCGATAGAGCTGCACAATTTCACCGTCGTCCGGGGCGCGGTTCAGCGTACCGTTGATCAGCGGCGAGGTATCATCCGTCGCCACCGACGCGCCGTAAGTGCCCTGACGCTCGCCTTCACCATCGGTGTAGCTCACCACGCTACCCACGGTGGTTGGCGGCGTGGTATCCACCGTCACCACCTGCGACGCGGTGGAGCCAACGTTGCCCGCCTGGTCGATAATTCGTACCTGGTAGGTGTAATCCCCGTCAGGCAGATCGCGGGTATCGGTGTAGCTCCAGCGCTGGTTCGTCACCGTGGTGTCAATCCACGTATTGCCGCCGTCGAGGCTGATCTGCACCCGCTCGTCGCTCGCCAGCGCGCTGCCCAGCGAACCGTTGATGGTCAGCGTGGTGTCCATGGTGATGAAATCACTGCCGGACTGCCCGGTATCCTCGCTGATGCTGTCGATGGTGACGCCGTACTGCGGCGCCTGGGTATCCACCGTCACCGCCTGCGAGGTGGTTGCTCCGACGTTACCCGCCTGGTCAACAACCCGCACCTGGTAGTTGTAGCTACCGTCGATCAGGGTACGCGTATCGTTATAGCTCCACTGCGTGCCGCTCACGGTGGCGTAGACCCAGGTGGTGCCGCCATCCATGCTCACCTGAACGAACTCACCCGCCCCCAGCTCCGCACCGAGCGTGCCGTGCAGGGTGTACGAGGTCGAGCTGGTCAGGAAGTCGTTGTTGTCGAAGCCGGTATCGACGGTGATGTTATCCACGCTCACCGTAATCGCCGCATCCGGGGCGACCGTATCGACGGTCACCTGCTGATGGGCGCTGGCGCCTACGTTACCAGCGGCATCGACCACGCGAACGTAGTAGTCATAGGTGGCGTTACCCAGCGTGCGACCGTCCACGTAGTACCAGGAGTTGCCGGTGACGTTAACGTTTTGCCAGGTCACGCCGCCGTCGATGCTGATCTGCGCGTATTCCCCGTCGGCCAGCGTTGCGCCGAGCGAGCCGTGCAGCGTCAGGGACGTATCGTTAGTGATAAAGTCGCTGCCGCTCAGGCCGGTATCATCGCTGATGCTGTCGATGGCGATCGTTTTGCTGGCATCCGGTGCAACCGTATCAATGGTCACCACCTGGCTGGCGGTGGCGCTGATGTTCCCCGCATCGTCAATGACGCGCAGCTGGTAGTTGTAATCCCCGTCAGCCAGCGTGCGGCCATCAACATAGGTCCAGCTCAAACCGCTGACGCTGACGTCGGTCCAGGTAACGCCGCCGTCGAGGCTAATCTGTGCATGGTCACCGCTGCCCAGCGCCGCGCCCAGCGTCCCTTTCAGGCTGATCTGCGTGTCGCTGGTGATAAAGTCGCTGCCGGACAGACCGGTATCCTGGGTGATGGAATCAACCGTGATCGTCGTGGCCGCAGGCGCGGTCAGATCAATCACCACGTCCTGGCTATCCGTTGCCCCCACGTTGCCCGCATTATCGACAACACGTACCTGGTACTGGTACGTACCGTCGGTCAGGGTGCGGCCGTCGGTGTAGCGCCAGGTTGTGCCGATCACGCTCAGATCACTCCACGTGGCCCCACCGTCCAGGCTGATCTGCGCCTTCTCGTTGTTGCCGAGTTGCGCGGTCAGCGAACCGTTGACGACCACCTGACTGTTATTGGTGATGAAATCAGTCGCGCTCAAACCGGTGTCGTTTTGCAGTGAATCAATGCTGATCCCCATCGACGGCGCGGTGAGATCCACGGTGACGGTGTGGTTGTCGCTGGCGCTGTTGCCGATGGTGTTGCTGACCTGCGCGTTAATCACGTACGAACCGCCGTCCGCCAGCGCGGCCACATCTGCGCTGCCGAGCGTGTAGCGCCAGCTGCCGTCATTCTGCACGGTCGCCGTATAGGTTTTACCGTTCAGCGTAATGGTCACCGTCTGGCCCGCCGGGGCGTCGGTGGTGCCGCTGACAGTCAGCGGCGTGCCGTGCTCGGCGGCGTTGACGATATCGTCCTGCGCAAAGGTGTTAATGGTGATGGTTGGGACATCGCCGTTCAGCGTCACGTCGTGCGTTGCGCTGCCCGGGTTGCCCGCCTTATCGCTCACCGCAGCCGTAATGGTGTAATCCCCGTCGCTCAGGCCGAGGAAATCACGGCCCGGCACGAAGACCGACCACGAACCGTCTGCCGCGACGGTCGCCTGATAACTGTGCCCGTTGAAGGAGACGATCACCGTCTGGCCCTGTTCCGCCGTGGTGGTGCCGCTAATGGTCTGGCCCGCCAGCTGTTCCGCGTTGTTGACGATATCGTCATCGGCCACGGTGCTGATGGTCACGGTTGGCGCAACGGTGTCTACCGTTAAGGTATGCGTGGTTTGACCGTTATTACCCGCCTTGTCGTTCACCGACGCGGTGACCGTCAGCGCGCCTTCGCTCAGGCTGGCAAGATCGGCGGCCGGAACGTCCAGCGTCCAGGTACCGTCGTTGGCCACCGTGGCGGTATAGGATTTACCGCCCAGCGTGACGGTGACGCTCTGGCCCGCTTCCGCGCTGGAAGAGCCGTGTACGGTAAGCGGCTGCTGCGCTTCCGCCGCGTTCAGAACGTCGTCGCCGGACAGCGTGGCAATGCTCACCACCGGCGCAGTGGTGTCCACGCTGATGCCGTGCGTCGCCGACGCGCTGTTGCCCGCGCTGTCCTGCGCCGACACGGACACCTGATAGCTCTCGCCATCGGCCAGGGCGCCCACGTCTGCGGCCGGAACGGTGGTCGTCCAGCTGCCGTCGCTCTGGATGGTGGCCGTATAGCTCTTGCCGTTAAGCGTCACGGTAACCTGCGTGCCGCTGGCGAACTGGGCGCTGGAGCCGTTAATCACCAGTGACGAACCGGCTTCAGCCGCGTTGATGACGTCGTCACCGCTAATGGTGTTCACCGTCAGCGCCACGGAGGCCGTATTCACCACCACATCGTGGGTCTGGGTGCTGCTGTTGCCCGCGCTGTCGGTAATGGTCGCGCTGAGGGTCACGGTGCCGTCGGTCAGTGCGGAAATCACGCTGGCCGGAACGCCCACGCTCCAGCTGCCGCTGGCGTCAACGGTGGTGGTGTACTGGTTCGAACCGATGGTGATAACCACCTTATCGCCGACGCTCGCGCCGGTTGCGGTGCCGCTGACGATCTGCGCCTGACCGTGCTCCACGCTGTTGATGACGTTATCGCCCGCCACGACGTTAAAGCTAACGGTCGGCGGCGTGGTATCAAGCGTAATCGCTTTGCCCGCGCTGCCCGGGTTACCCGCGGCGTCGCTCACGCTAACCTGTACGGTGTAGCCGTTATCCGCCAGTGCGGACAGGTCGGTGCCCGGTACGTTCACGCTCCAGAGGCCACCCTGCTGTACCTGCGCGGTATAGCTCTTACCGCCCAGCGTCACGGTGACGGTCTGCCCGACTTCCGCCGTGGTGGTGCCGGAAATGGTCACGCCCGCAGCGGCTTCGCTGCCGTTAATCACGTTATCGCCAGCGACCGTATCAATGCTTACGCCTGGCGCGGTCGTATCTACGCTGTACTCGCGGCCCGCCGAGGCGCTGTTGCCGTTGACGTTGGTGACGCTCACCTGCACGCTGGCCTCGCCATCCTTCAGGCCCGCCAGATCCATGGACGGCACGGTGGCGGTCCAGTTGCCGTCGGCATCGACGGTGGCGGTGTAAGACTTGCCGCCAAAGGTGATGGTAACGGTCTGGTTTTCTTCCACGTTGCTGGTGCTACCGGAGAGCACCAGATCCGCACCTTTCTCCGCCGCGTTAATCACGTCGTCGGTGGCAATCGCATCAATGCTCACGGCGACCGCTGCCAGATCCACGTTCACATCGTGGTTAATGGAGACCGGGTTACCCGCGGTACTCTGGCCTGCCACGGTCACGGTGACCGTACCGGCCGCCAGGGCCCCGACGTCTGCCGCCGGGATCGCCGCACTCCAGGTGCCGTCGGCCAGCACCGAAGCCGCATAGGTTTTGCCATTCAGGGTCACGGTGAGCGTTGTGCCCGCCGCCAGCCCGTCGCTGGAACCGGTGACGATCAGGTTCTGGCCATGCTCGATGCTGTTGATCACATCGTCGCCCGCCACGGTGTCCACACGCAGACCCGGCAGGTTGGCGTCGATGGTGATATCGCGTTCGCCCGCACCGGTGTTGCCGTGGCCGTTGGTGACGGTCGCTGATACCGTCAGGTCGCCGTTGCCGAGCGCGGTCAGGACGTCGGATGGGACGTTAACAGACCAGCTCAGATCGCTCTGCACCGTCGCGGTGTAGCTGTTGCCGCCAATCGTCACGGTTACGGTATTACCCGCTTCGGCATTCGCCACGATACCGCTGATGGTCTGGCCTGCCGCCACTTCCGCCGCGTTGATGACGTTGTCGCCCGCCACGGTGTTGATGGTGACGGTCGGCAGCGCGGTATCGACCAGCAGGTTCGCGGTCGTGCTGATGCTGTTACCCACGCCGTTGGTGGCGGTCGCATTCAGGGTGTAGTTCGCCTGACCCAGCCCCGCCAGATCGGCGGCCGGAACCGTCAGGCTCCAGGTGCCGTCCGCCGCCGTGGTGGCCGTGTAGTTTTTACCGTTCAGGGAAACGGTCACCACGGTACCTTCCGCCAGGTTGGCGCTGGTGCCGCTGATGCTCAGATCCTGGCCTTTCTCCACCGCGTTCAGGACGTTGTCATCGCTGATAGCGTTGAAATTGACTGAAGGCAGACCGGTGTCCACAGTCACGCTATGGGTGCCGGAACCGGTATTGCCCGCCGCGTCAGTGACGGACGCCGTGACGGTCACGCTGCCGTCGCTGAGGCCAGAAATAACGTTGGCGGGTACGCCCACGCTCCAGTTGCCCGCCGCGTCGAGCACGGTGGTGTAGCTCTGGCCGCCAATCGTCACGGTGACCTTATCACCCGGTGCCGCACCGGTGGCGGAGCCACTGACGATCTGCGCCTGCGCGTGCTCGGCCACGTTAATCACGTCGTCACCGGCAATGGTATTGATGGTCACCTGAGGCACGGTCAAGTCCACCGTCAGATTATGATCAACCGACGCCGGGTTACCCGCCTTGTCGCTGACCGATGCGGTGACGGTCACGCTGCCATCGCTGAGCGCCGCCAGATCCGCCGCCGGAACGCTCAGCGTCCAGCTGCCGTCCGCGCCTGCGGTTGTGGTGTAATCTTTGCCGTTCAGCGTCACGGTCACCGTCTGGCCCGCTTCTGCGGTGGTGGTGCCGGACACGGTCAGATCGGACTGCGCTTCAGCGGCGTTCAGAATGTCGTCGGCCGCCAGGATGTTGATGGTCACGGACGGCGCGGTGGCATCCACGCTGTACTCACGGCCCGCCGAGGCGCTGTTGCCGTTGACGTTGGTGACGCTCACCTGCACGCTGGCGTCGCCATCCTTCAGGCCCGCCAGATCCGCCGCTGGCACGGTTGCGGTCCAGTTGCCGTCGGCATCGACCTGCGCGGTATAGATTTTACCGCCCATGCTCAGGGTGACGGTCTGCCCGGCTTCCACGTTGGTGGTGGCGCCAGACAGCACCAGATCCGCGCCCTTCTCCGCCGCGTTAATCACGTCGTCGGTGGCAATGGCGTTGATGCTGATGGCAACCGTTGCCAGATCCACGGTGACATCATGGCTGATGGTAATCGGGTTACCCGCCGTGCTGTCGCCGGTGACGCTGATCTTCACGGTGCCTTCCGGCCACGTGCTCACGTCCGCCGCCGGGACTGCCGCGCTCCAGGTGCCGTCCGCCAGCACCGTTGCGGAATAGTCTTTCCCGTCGACGGTCACAGTCAGCGCGGTGCCAGGGGTAAGCCCGTCGCTGGAGCCGGTGATAATCAGGTTCTGGTTGTGCTCGATGGTGTTGATCACATCATCGCCCCCCACGGTGTCCACACGCAGGCCCGGCAGGTTGGCGTCGATAGTGATGTCGCGTGCGCCAGAGCCGGTATTGCCGTGGCCGTTGGTAACGGTCGCGGTGACGCTCAGGCTGCCGTTGCCGAGCGCGGTCAGGACGTCGGACGGCACGTTCACGGACCAGCTCAGATCGCTCTGCACCGTCGCGGTGTAGCTGTTGCCGCCAATCGTCACGGTTACGGTATTACCCGCTTCGGCATTCGCCACGGTACCGCTGATCGTCTGGCCTGCCGCCACTTCCGCTGCGTTAATCACGTTATCGCCCGCCACGGTGTTGATGGTGACGGTCGGCAGCGCAGTGTCGACCAGCAGGTTCGCACTGTTGCTCACGCTGTTGCCCACGCCGTTGGTGGCGGTCGCATTCAGGGTGTAGTTCGCCTGACCCAGCCCCGCCAGATCGGCAGCCGGAAACGTCAGGCTCCAGGTGCCGTCCGCTGCCGTGGTGGCCGTGTAGTTTTTACCGTTCAGGGTCACGGTCACCACGGTACCTTCCGCCAGGTTGGCGCTGGTGCCGCTGACGTTCAGATCCTGACCTTTCTCCACCGCGTTCAGGACGTTGTCATCGCTGATAGCGTTGAAATTGACTGAAGGCAGGCCGGTATCAATGGTCAAGTTGTGGCTGCCGGAACCGGTGTTGCCCGCCGTGTCAGTGACTGACGCCGTGACGGTCACTGTGCCGTCGCTGAGGCCGGAAATCACGCTCGCCGGTACGCCCACGCTCCAGTTGCCCGCCGCGTCCAGCACGGTGGTGTACGTCTGGCCACCAATCGTGACGGTGACCTTATCGCCCGGTGCCGCACCGGTGGCGGTGCCGCTGATGATTTGTGCCTGGCCGTGTTCTGCGATGTTAATGACATCGTCGCCCGCGATGGTGCTGATGGTCACCTGAGGCACGGTCAAGTCCACCGTCAGATTATGATCAACCGACGCCGGGTTACCCGCCTTGTCGCTGACCGATGCGGTGACGGTCACGCTGCCGTCGCTGAGCGCCGCCAGATCCGCCGCCGGGACGTTCAGCGTCCAGTGACCGTCTGAACCGACCGTTGCAGTGTAGTCCTTGCCGTTCAGCGATACGGTTACCGTCTGTCCCGCTTCGGCGGTGCTGGTACCGGAGATCGCCAGGTCAGATTGTGCCTCCGTGGCGTTGAGGATGTCGTCCAGGGCAATCGTATTAATGGTCACGGACGGCGCGGTGGTGTCCACGCTGTACTCGCGCCCCGCAGAGGCACTGTTGCCATTGTCGTTGGTGACGCTCACCTGCACGCTGGCATCGCCGTCCTTCAGGCCAGTCAGATCGGCCGCTGGCACCGTGGCGGTCCATTTACCGTCAGCACCCACGGTTGCAGTGTAGAGCTTGCCAGCTAAGGTGATCGTGACGGTCTGGTTTTCTTCCACGTTGCTGGTGCTGCCGGAGAGCACCAGATCCGCGCCCTTTTCAACCGCGTTAATCACATCGTCTGTGGCAATGGCGTCGATGCTGATGGCAACATTTGCCAGATCTACCGTCACGTTGTGACTGATGGACACCGGGTTACCTGCGCTGCTTTGCCCTTCAACGGTCACGGTGACCGTTCCTGCAGCCAGTGCGCCGACATCCGCTGCCGGGATCGCCGCGTTCCAGGTGCCGTCGGCCAGCACGGTCGCCGGATACGTTTTACCGTTTACGGTGACGGTCAAGGTGGTACCTGCGGTCAGGCCATCGCTGGATCCGTTCACAATCAGGTTTTGACCGTGTTCGATGCTGTTGATCACGTCGTCACCCGCCACGGTATCCACGCGCAGGCCCGGCAGGTTAGCGTCTATCACGATTTCGCGCTCGCCCGTTCCGCTATTGCCCACATTGTTGGTCACGCTGGCGCTCACCGTCAGTTCGCCGTTACCCAGCGCCGTCAGGACCGATTCCGGCACATCGACGGACCAGGTCAGATCGTTCTGCACCGTTGCGGTCCAGGTGTTGCCGCCAATCGTCACGGTCACGGTGTTGCCTGCTTCGGCATTCACCACCTTACCGCTGATGGTCTGACCTGAGGCCACTTCCGCTGCGTTAATGACGTCGTCACCTGCAATGGTGTTGATGATCACCCCCGGCAGTACGGATTCCACGTTCACGGTGTGCGACGTGCTGGTGCTGTTGCCGACGCTGTCCGTTGCCGATGCGGTAACGGTGTACAACGCTTCACCCAACGCGCCGACCTGATCCGCCGGAACGGTGGTGGTCCATTTCCCGTTGCTGTCGACCATCGCGCTGTACGCTTTGCCGTTCAGCATCACGGTCACTACCGCGCCTGTCGCCAGGCCGGAAGCCGTACCGGAGATCGTCAGATCCTGGGTTTTCTCGGTGTTGTTGATCACATCGTCACCGGAAACGGTGTCAATGGTCAGTACCGGCGCGGTCAGGTTCACCTCCACGCCGTGCGTGGCGCTGTTGCTGTTGCCCGCTTTATCGGTCAGCGCCGCGGTAATAGTGTAATCCCCGGCCGCCAACGCGGTGACGTCCGCCGCAGGCACGCCCACGCTCCAGTTGCCTGAGGCATCCAGGGTGGCGGTGTAGGATTTGCCGTTGAGGGTAACGGTGACCACGTCGCCCGCCGCCGCGCCGGTTACGGAACCCGTGACAATCAGCGCCTGCGCATGCTCGGCGCTGTTGATCACGTCGTCGTCGGACACGGTGTTAATGGTTAGCTGTGGCACTGTGGTATCCACCAGCACATCGCGATCCGCAGAGGCCGGGTTACCCGCTTTATCGGAGACGGCGGCACTGATGGTGTAGTTGCCGTCGGTAATCGCGCCCACGTCTGCAGACGGCACGGTCACGCTCCAGCTGCCGTTCGTTTGTACGGTGGTGGTGTAGTCCACGCCGTTCAGGGTCACGGTGACGGTCTGGCCCGCTTCGGCGTTGGTCACGCCGTTAACGACCAGATCCTGCTGCGCTTCGGCCGCATTGATGATGTTGTTGTCGCTGACAATTTCAATAGATACCGTCGGCGCGGTGGCGTCCACGCTGTACTCGCGGCCTGCCGACGCGCTGTTGCCGTTCACGTTGGTGACGCTCACCTGCACGCTGGCATCGCCGTCCTTCAGGCTGCCCAAATCGGCGGACGGTACGGTCGCCGTCCAGTTGCCGCTGGCATCGACCGTCGCGGTGTACGACTTGCCGCCGAAAGTGATGGTAACGGTCTGGTTTTCTTCCACATTGGTGGTCGAGCCGGACAGCACCAGGTCCGCGCCTTTCTCTGCCGCGTTAATCACGTCGTCGGTGGCGATGGCGTTGATGCTGATGGCAACGGTCGCCAGATCCACCTTCACGTCGTGGCTGATGGAAACCGGATTGCCCGCCGCGCTCTGGCCTTCCACGGTCACGGTGACCGTGCCCGCATTCAGCGCGCTGACGTCTGCCGCAGGAATGGCCGCCGTCCAGGTGCCATCCGCCAGCACGGTAGCCGCGTAGGTTTTACCGTTGACGGTGACCGTCAGCGCAGACCCGCTCGCCAGCCCGTCGCTGGAGCCGGTAATAATCAGGTTTTGCGCGTGTTCGATGCTGTTGATCACATCATCGCCCGCCACAGTATCGACGCGCAGGCCCGGCAGGTTGGCGTCAATAGTAATGTCGCGCTCGCCAGTTCCGGTGTTGCCGTGGCCGTTGGTGACGCTGGCTGACACCGTCAGTTCGCCGTTACCGATGGCGGTTAAGACCGTGGACGGCACGTTGACCGACCAGCTCAGATCGTCCTGAACCGTCGCGGTATAGGTATTGCCGCCGACTGAAACAGTGACAGTGTCACCGCTCGCCGCGCCGCTCACTTTGCCGCTCAGGGTCTGCCCGGCAGCCACTTCCGCTGCGTTAATGACATCGTCCGTGGCAACAGGGTTGATGGACACCTGCGGCAGCGCGCTGTCGACCAGCACGTTATGGCTGGTGTTTGCACTGTTGCCTGCGGTGTCGGTTACGCTCGCCGTCACGCTGTAGTTCGCTTCCCCCAGAGCCGACACGTGAGCAGCCGGAACGGTCACGCTCCAGTTGCCGCTGGCGTCGGTGGTGGCCGTATAGCTGATACCGTTCAGGGTCACCGTAATGGTGGTGCCGTCCGGCTGGTTGCTGGTGCCGGACACCAGCAGATCCTGACCTTTCTCGGTCGCGTTGATCACGTCGTCAACCGCCAGGGTATTGATGGCAACCACCGGCGCGGTCAGGGAGACGTCAAACTCGTGCGTCGCGGTGGTGCTGTTGCCGGCTTTATCGGTGAGTGTCGCGGAAATCGTCTGGTCGCCGTTTGCCAGCGCGCCCACGTCCATCGCCGGAACGCCCACGCTCCAGCTGCCGGACGCATCCAGCATGGCGGTGTAGTCTTTGCCGTTCAGGCTCAGGGTAATCACGTCGCCCGCCTGCGCACCCGTTACCTTACCGGAGACGATCAGCGCCTGGCCGTGCTCGGCAATATTCACGACGTCGTCGCCCGCAACGATGTTGAACGAAATCTGCGGTACGGTGGTGTCGACCAGCACCGAGGAGCCCGCGCTGACCGGGTTGCCTGCCTTATCGGACACGCTCGCCGTTACCGCCGCGCTGCCGTCGGTGATGCCTGCCATATCCGCCGCCGGAACGTCGAGCGTCCAGCTGCCGTCCGCCTGCACCTGCGCGGTGTACTGATTGCCGTTGAAGGTCACGGTGACCGTCTGGCCTGCTTCGGCAGTAGAGGTGCCGCTCAGGGTCAGATCCTGTGCCGCCTCTGCCGCGTTCAGCATATTGTCATTGCTGATGGTGTTGATGGTCACCGTCGGCGCGGTGGTATCGACGCTGAATTCCTGCGCCGAAGACGCCGCGTTGCCGTTCACGTTGGTGACGCTGACCTGCACGCTGGCGTCGCCGTCTTTCAGGCTGCTCAAATCAGCTGACGGTACGGTCCAGGTCCAGTCGCCGTTGGCATCCACCGTGGTGGTATAGGTTTTACCCGCGAAGGTGATGGTCACGGTCTGACCCGCTTCAACGTTGGACGTGGTGCCGGAAAGCACCAGGTTCTGGCCTTTTTCCGCCGCGTTGAGCACGTTATCGTCGGTCACGCTGCTGATGGTGATGGCGACAGGCGCGAGATCGACGTCCACGACGGTCCCGATAGCCACCGGGTTGCCGGAGGCATCCTGCGCGCTTGCCTTGATATCCAGCGAACCGTCCGCCCACTGGGACACATCCGCCGCCGGCACCGCCGCCTGCCAGGTGCCGTCCGCCAGTACCGTTGCGGAATAATCTTTGCCGTTGATGGTCACGGTCACGGTGCTGCCCGCCGCCAGATCGCTACTGGTACCAGACACAATCAGGTTCTGCGCGTGTTCAATCACGTTAATCACGTCATCACCTGCGACGGTATCAATCCGCAATCCCGGGAGCTGGGCGTCGATGTTGAAGTCGAGAGAAGAGGAGCCGGTATTGCCGTGCGCGTTGGTCACGCTGGCGGATACGGTGAGGTCGCCGTTGCCGAGCGCGGTAAGCTGGCTCTCGCTTAACGGCAGGCTCCAGGTGAGATCGTCCTGCACGGTAGCGGTATACGTCTGGCCGCCAAGGATAATAGTGACAGTGTCACCTGACGCCGCGTTCGTCACCTTACCGGTCAGGGTTTGTCCTGCCGCCACTTCCGCTGCGTTAACGATATTGTCGCCCGCCAGGGTGTCGATCGTCACCACCGGCAGCGAGCTGTCCACCAGCACATCGTGTGAGGTTGAGGCGCTGTTGCCTACGCTATCCGTGACGCTCGCCGTCACGGTGTAATGGGCTTCTCCCAGCGCGCTAACGGCCGAGGCCGGTACGGTCACGCTCCAGTTACCGCTGGCGTCAGTAGTGGCGTTGTAATTGATGCCGTTCAGGTTAACGGTGATGCTGGTCCCTTCTGGCTGGTTACTTGTGCCGGAGAGCAGCAGATCTTCACCCTTCTCGGTCGCGTTAATCACGTCGTCCGCCGCCAGCGTGCTGATGGCGATAACAGGCGTCACGGTATTCACCACCACATCCAGTGAACTGCTTCCGGTATTGCCGGATCGGTCGGTCACGGAGACATCGATGGTCCAGGTACCGTCCGTCAGACCCTGCACGACGGACGCGGGCAGGCCAAGGCTCCAGTTGCCCGCCGCATCCACCACCGTGGTGTAATCGACGCTGTTAATGGTGATGGTCACCCGATCGCCCGCTGCCGCACCGGTGACCGAGCCGCTCAGGATCTGCGCCTGTGAATGCGCGAGCTGGTTAACGGTATTGGTATCGGTGACAAAGTCGTTGATGGTTACCTGCGGGACGGTCGCATCCACCAGCCCAACGCGGTCTGCGCTGCTGCTGTTGCCCGCCACGTCACTCACGGTTGCCGTCACCGTGACGGTGCCGTCGGTCAGAGCGCCGACATCCGCAGCCGGTACGTTCACCGTCCAGGTCCCGTCACTCTGGACGGTGGTCTGATAGTGCTTGCCATTCAGCGTAACGGTAACCGTCTGTCCCGCCTCAGCATTGCTGCTGCCGCTTAAGGTCAGATCCTGCTGCGCTTCGGCCGCATTAATGATGTTGTCGTCGGTCAGGTTATCGATCGTAATGGACGGCGGTAAGGTATCCACGGTCACCACGCGCGACGCGTCGGCGCTGTTGCCACTGACGTTCGTCACGCTGACGCTGACCTGCGCGCGTCCGTCGATCAGCGTCTCCATGGCGCTGGCCGGCACGGTCAGGCTCCAGGAGCCGTCCTGCTGCACCTGCGCGGTAAAGGTCTGGTCGGCGAATTTCACCACTACGGTCTGCCCCGCTTCCACGCCCAGCGTCTGGCCCGACAGCACAAGATCGGCACCTTTTTCAGCCGCATTCAGCCTGTCATCGCTGCTGATGGTATCGATGGTCACCGCCACGGCGTTCAGATCGAGTTCAATCGGGTGTTCAGCCGCAACGGTATTGCCCCAGGCATCTACCGCGCTGACGCTAACCGTCATGCCGCCCGCCGTCCAGGCCTGCAGGTCCGCCGCCGGAACGCCGATCTGCCAGTTGCCGCTGGCGTTAACCGCGGTAACGTACTCAACGTTGTTGATGGTGACGACAATCTGCGTCCCCGCGACCAGATGGGTACTGGAGCCGGTGACGCTCAGATCCTGCTGCTGTTCAATGGCGTTAATCACGTCATCGCCGGAAATGGTGTTCACGCGCAGGCCCGGCAGCTCCGCGTTGATATTGATATCACGCTCGCCGGTCCCGGTATTGCCATGCGCGTTAGTGACGGAGGCGCTGAAGGTCAAATCGCCGTCGCCGAACGCCTGAAGATCCGCTGACGGGATTTTCACGCTCCAGGTCAGATCGCTGCCAACCGTTGCGGTGTAGCGCTTGCCGCCGACGGTGACAGAGACGGTATCGCCTGCCGCCGCGCCGGTAACGCGTCCGCTGAGGGTTTGATCGACGCCCGCTTCGGCGTTATTGACCAGGTTGTCGCCCGCAAACGTATTGATAATGACCTGCGGCAGCACGGTGTCCACCAGCAGATTCGCCTCGGCAGAGCCGCTGTTACCCACGCTGTCGGTGCCGCTGACGCTCACGGTGTAAAGGGTGTTCGCCAGATTCAGCACGTCAGAAACCGGCACCTGAACCGTCCAGATACCGTTTTCAACCGTGGCCTGATAGTCAACGTTGTTTAACGTGACGGTGATGGCGCTGCCGTTCGGCAGGTTGCTGGTGCCGCTCAGGCTCAGGGGCTGCATCGCCTCCTGCGCGTTCAGGACATTATCCTGGCTGATGGCGTCAATCGTGAATTCCGGCGGGTTGCCGCTCAGCGTCACGCCGTGCGTCGCGCTGCCGGTGTTGCCCGCAGCATCAGTGACGGAGACAGAAATCGTGTGGCTGCCCTCACCGAGTGCGCCGATGACGGAGGCAGGCACGCCGACGCTCCAGCTGCCGTCGGCAAGCACCACGCCGGTAAAGCTCTGGCCGCCAACGGTCACGGTCACCACGTCGCCTGCCGCCGCGCCGCTCGCCTTCCCGGAAACAATCTGCGCCTGGCCCTGCTCGCTGGTGTTCAGAATGTCGTCACCCGCGACGGTGTTGATCGTCACAACGGGAGCGGCGGTATCAACCGTGAAATCGGCAGTGGTGGAAGAACCGTTACCCGCTTTGTCGCTGACGTTGACCGTCAGGGTGTGTCCGCCGTTAGCCATCGCCTGTACTTCACCGGCAGGAAGCGTGACGGACCAGGTGCCGTCGCTGCCCACGGTCGCCGTGTGATTTTTACCGTTCAGCGTGACCGTCACAATCTGGCCCGCTTCCGCATCGGTTTTACCGCTAATCGTCAGCGGCTGATTATGTTCAGCGGCGTTAATGATATTGTCCTGCGCGATCGCGTTCACGGAGAGCGCAGGCGCAACGGTATCGACGCCAATCGTCTGACTGCCGCTCACGATATTACCCGCCGCGTCTTTGCCGCTCACGTTGACCGTCCAGGTGCCGTCGCCCAGCGCCTGCGCGTCTGCGGCAGGCACCTTCACGCTCCACGCGCCATGGGTGCCCACGTTCGCGGTATAGGTTTTGCCGTTCAGCGTGACGGTCAGTTCCGTTCCCTGCGCCAGGTTTTTGCTGGCACCCGAGAGCGTAAAGCCTGCAGATTGCTCGCTGGCGTTGATGACGTTATCGCCCGCCGTTGTTGCCAGCGTTACGCTCGCCTCGGCAGTGTCAACGGTCACCGTGATGCTACCTGCGGAGGTGGTTTTACTGCCGTCGATTTGCACCACTGACCAGGTATGCTCCCCGTCAGCCTGGGTGGGAAGTTGTACTGTCCAGGTCCCCTCTTTACTGACCATGGCGCTGGCAATGGTGCTGCCGCTGCTGTCTTTGATCTGAATGGTCGCACCCGGCTGGCCGGTACCGCTAAAGGTTGGTGTGTTATCGTCAGTGATCGCTTTTGCACTCAACACACCCTGCTTGTCACCCGTATTATCGGTGAGCAAAAAGGTCGGCGTTGCGCTCTCAACGTCTTTCGTATTATCAATAACTTTCGTTTTTGTTTCCCCGTCACCCCCGTGCGCAAGCAGTGCACCGATGGCACCGCCGCCTAATGCCGCCCCCGCAATCCAGCCCCACGGTGCATCGCTCAGCAAACTGCCCTGCTCAAGGAAGGGTTCAATGCTGCTGATTGGTGTGGCCTGTGCGGTCAATTCGGTAACGGCTACGCCTGACGCTTCCCCGGCATCGGCAAAAGAAATATGTGTTAATTCCTGATTATCGTTAAATACCAGTTCGGACTGGTTATGGGTTTCAGGATCTTCAACAAAATAGTTATTGCAGCGAATAACGCTGCCATCTTTCATATAAATGAGCAGGTCTTTTCCCTGGCGGACGTAACGCACCACGTCCTGAGCAGAACCCTGGATTTCAATCACGCTCGGCGATGAAATGGAGACCGACAGATTACCTTCGCCGGTTAATTTCGTTTTCTCCGCCGTTTTGCGAATGATGACATCAACAACTTTAATGTTACTCATATTTCTCTCCTTGCAGGTGCACGGATTCCTGTGGATATGTCCACCAGATGGATGTAGCTATCCCTGGGAAAATTCACCCATTATTTTCAGACTTATTTCGCGCAACAATGCGCGTATTTTTTCAACTCAAATCGGGTAATTTTGCGGCAGCGTTTTTCTCAATTCCAATAAGCGGCATAAGATTATCAACAGCGGCAGCGTAATTAATTGCCGAACTCCAGCCATCATATTCCGCGATTATTTTCGCGGAGGTGGCCTGCCAGACGTCCTGTTCAACGCTGAGCAAATCATTAATGCTGCGCTTGCTCAGGGTATATTCATTTCGGTAGACCTCGCGCGCACGTAACGCACTCTCCAGTTGCAACGCTCCAGCGGCCATTCTTCCGCGCGCGCCGGTCCAGTCTGCCTGCGCGACGGAGGCTTTTTGCAACACATCGAATCGCGCCTGATCGACCTGAGACGACGCCATCGCCCTGGCCCCTTCAGCCTGACGGACGCGTGCGGACACGGCTCCCCCCTGATAAAGGGGCGCATCGATATTGAGCTGTATCTGGTCATCCCAGTAAGAACGGTTATCGGACTCATAACGCGTGCGTCCTCCTTTCAGGCTTAAGGTTGGCCAGTGCTGAGATTTTGCGGTTTCCACGCCATACTGGGCAGAACGTTCCATATTCTGCGCGGCCATCACTGCCGGTATCAGTGAATAATCAATCTGGTTAACGGCATCCTGTTCAACGGCGAGCTTCGCAGGCACCGGTGAATAGGATTCAGCCTGCATGCCCGTCAATACCGCCAGTCTGGCGCGGGCACTGTTTAACGCGGCGCTGTACTGTTCAACCGTCGCCTGCATTCCGGCGATCCGTGTGCGAGTCTGCAGTTCATCGGAGGTTGAACTTACGCCCGCATCCGCGCGCAGTTTCGCCAGTTGCTCCACGTTTTTGAGGGCCTGAACATTCTCTTTAGCCGCCTCTAACAGATCGCTGTAGCGTTTGACTTCCACATAGCTCAGCGCGGTTTTTTCCGCCACCGCTGAGAGCGTCTCCATCAACTGGTAACGATAGCTATCACGTCGCGCAGAAGACTGGCTGATACTGTTATTCGTCTTTCCAAAATCATAGATAAGCTGCGTGAGGCTCAATCCCCAGGCCGCGGAATTTCTCAGCGATCCGCTGGAATCGGTGGTCTGGCTATGGCCTGTACTGCCGTTCAGCGATATTTGCGGCATCCATCCGCTACGCGCTTCATCTATTTGCGCCTGACCAATACCTAATTGTGCCGCCTGTTGGTTGACCGACGGATCGCGATCGATGGCAAACAGGATACTTTCTTTTAACGTTGTCTTTGGAATCGGGGCAATACCCACCACACCGCTATTGGCATTGGCTGTATTGATGCCTATCGAAATTAATATCAGCGTTGCGGATATTCGTAACGACTTATAATTTCGCCATATCGTCATTTATATCTCCCTGAGTTTACGTGTTGTTCAACCATTTACCCAAAAAGAGGTATAGATATTCAGACAAATATTACTCACCCCCCGTCGTAAATTTTGGGTAAAAGCTCCCTATACCCATTTCCATTGGAGATGAGAGCCGTTCTGTGTCCTATATAAAATTAAGAATTTACTTACTTCTTAAACTGGTTGGCAGCATAACAAAATGTGGTATAAGCAACTACACCCACAATGTTATCGTGGTGTTACAAATAAGAAAAATCATGGGGTTTCTGGACAAAGTCTTAAAAATGGCTTTTCAAGTGAAACAAACAAAGTCCTTGTTATTTAAGTGAAATTAGAAATTCGTCGGATGTACATTTTTGCGTTAATTTCATGGCGCGTCAGACACAAAGATTTTCAAAGAACTGTCAATTTAAGTAACTGCCCCATCTCTTTTGGGATCAAAAGCTATACAGGCTGAATATTTTGGCACATTATCTCTTAAATTAATTTATTAATGAAATAAAACACCGATAAACGATTGCTAACTGGTTACATAAACCAAACAGTCAGAATAAACATCGTCATAACATACTGATTACCCCTCGCAACCGTACACTTATATTTAATCAATATAAAATCAATAATCACTGCTTTGAACTAAAAAGACGTTCCCCTTCCCTCTGCGACAAAATGCTGTATTATGCAAACTATTGCGACATTTTGCAGGATTCATCCTATGCACAAAACCGCCCGTCAAAAATATGTGCTCGAGATCATCAGCGAGCAGGGACAGGCCAGTATCACCGAGTTGGCGGAAAAGCTGCAGGTTTCAGCCGATACCATTCGCCGGGATCTGACAGACCTCGAAAAACAGGGGCTGGCGCAGAAGAACCACGGGGGCGCTATCGCGCTGAATCTCTCGGCCATGAATCGCCAGGGCAGAAACACGCTCCTGCCGGACACCAAACAGCGGCTGGGAAAACAGGTGGCACAGTCTGTTCCGGCGGGTTCAACGCTGTTTCTGGATGCGGGCAGCACGGTCATGGCGGTTGCCACTTTTCTTCAGGGGCCGCTGACGGTGATCACCACCTCGCTGGATATCGCCCACTATTTTAGCGACCGGGAGGATATCGACCTGATCCTGCTCGGCGGGAAGTGGGATCAGAAGCAACGCCTGTTTGCCGGCGGTGCTACCCTCTCCCTTCTTTCGCGGTATCGGGCGGATATCGCCATTCTCGGCGCCTGCGCCCTTCATTCATCACTCGGTCTGAGTGCCAGTACAGAGGCTGATGCCGAGGTAAAACGGGCGATGCTTGCCGCCAGCCAGGCGCACTGGATCGTCGCGGACCATCTGAAAGTCAACCGCTGTGAACCGTACCTGGTATGCGGGTTAGAAGAAATTCATCAACTGTTTTTAGATCGTCCCTGGCCTGAGCTTGGGGACCAGAGCGCAGTGCATGTCACGGTTTGCGCGCATCAACGTGGAGAAGGTCATGAGTAAAATGAAGACAATTAACATTGCGCTGATCGGGTATGGATTTGTGGGTAAAACCTTCCATGCCCCGCTGATCCAGGCTGTGGACGGGCTTAAACTGGCGGTGGTTTCTTCTCGCGACGCGGAAAAGGTCACGCGCGATCTGCCGGACGTGCAGGTGGTCGCCACCCCGGAAGAGGCCATCACGCATCCGGACGTCGACCTGGTGGTGATCGCCTCCCCGAACGCGACCCATGCGCCGCTGGCCACGCTGGCCCTGAACGCAGGAAAACATGTGGTGGTGGATAAGCCTTTCACGCTCGATATGCAGGAAGCGCGCGATCTGATCGCCCTGGCGGATGAAAAGCAGCTTCTGCTTTCCGTGTTCCATAACCGCCGCTGGGACAGTGATTTCCTCGGCATTAAGGACGTTATTGCGCAGGGCACCCTCGGCAAGGTGAAACTGTTTGAGTCGCACATCGATCGCTTCCGCCCGGAAGTGCGCGTGCGCTGGAGAGAACAAAACGTACCGGGAAGCGGACTGTGGTTTGACCTCGGTCCGCATCTGATCGACCAGACGCTGCAGCTCTTTGGTCTGCCTCAGTCGGTACAGGGGAATATCGCGACGCTGCGCGACGGTGCCGAAGTTAACGACTGGGCGCATGTGGTTTTAAATTACCCTCAGCATAAGGTCATCTTGCACGCCAGCATGCTGGTCGCGGGTGGCACCGCGCGCTTTACCGTTCATGGCGACAAGGGCAGCGTAGTGAAAGCCCGTATCGATCAACAGGAAGCGCAGCTGCTGGCCGGCGTCGTTCCGGGCAGCGAAACCTGGGGTGAGGACAGCGACAGTATGGTGTTCTTCGGGGCTGACGGCGCGCCGCAGACGATTTCCACGCCGAAAGGCGATCAGCGTCAGTATTACATGAATGTGCGCGATGCTCTGCTCGGGAAGATTGCCAATCCGGTTCATCCTGTCGAGGCGTTAGCGGTGATGGCGGTGCTGGAAGCGGCGGTGAAATCGTCAGAGGCCGGGTCAACCCAGGGGCTGGCGTTAACGGCTGAAGAGCGTGCTCTGCTGCAATAAAAAACGGGTTTTGTAGGCCGGGTAAGCGCAACGCCACCCGGCGAGAAAGGCGGCAAAAGTCTTGAGGACTACTGCCGCTTTTTCGGCATCATGCGCAGCAGCGTATTATCTTTCCAGAAATAGTGATGCATCAGCGCCGCCGCCGCGTGCAGGCCAATGACAAAATAGCCGAGGTTCGCCAGCGTCTCGTGCCACTCTTTTAGCCCATCAGCCAGCTCAAAGTTGGATTCCGCCGCGTGCGGCATGGCGATGCCAAAGGCAAACCAGTCGTTTCCACGGTTATACATCATCACCAGGCCAATCAGCGGCAAAGCAATAAACAGCAGATAAATCACCAGATGCCCCAGATGGGAGAGCCCGGTGATCATCGCTTTCGGTTTCGGCTCAATCGGCGGCGCGCGGAACTTCAGGCGCACCAGCAGACGTGTCACCATCAATACCAGGATCGTGATACCGCATGAAACGTGGATCATATTGATCACCGGTCGGTCGGTACGCGGAAAGAATCCTCTGAACTCCATGGCGCAGTAGGCGACGATGACTAACAGAAACACCAGCCAGTGGATGCCGATTTGCAGGCTTGTATATTTAGTGCGCATGTGATTTCCCGATAAAAAACAGTTACCGGGCCAACATAACGACCTTTCCTTAAAAATTCATTAACTTTTCTGTATGGGTTTTCAATTACTTCCTCGCGCATGAAGCATCTTCAATTGCCGCCCCGGCGCTCATGGTCTAAGCCTGGATAAGTTCAAACTGTTGCATCGACACGTTTACAGGAGAACACCATGAGTAAAATTGGCATTAACGGATTTGGACGCATTGGACGCCTCGTACTTCGTCGCCTTCTTGAAACCCAGGACAGCAACACCGTCGTCGCCATCAACGACCTCACCTCTCCCAAAGTGCTGGCTTATCTGCTCAGGCATGATTCAAACTACGGGGGTTTCCCGTGGAGTGTGGATTTCACCGAAGACGCGCTGATTGTGGATGGCAAGACGATCGCGGTGTACGCCGAGAAAGAGGCCAAACATATTCCGTGGAAAGCCGCAGGGGTGGATATCGTTGTGGAATGCACCGGTTTTTATACGTCGGAAGAGAAATCCAGAGCGCATCTGGATGCAGGTGCCAAAAAAGTGCTGATCTCCGCACCTGCCGGTGAGATGAAAACCATTGTGTTTAACGTTAACGACGACACCATTGACGCCAGTGATACCATCATCTCCGTCGCCTCCTGCACCACCAACTGTCTCGCCCCGCTGGCAAAAGCCCTGCACGATGCCTTTGAAATTAAAGTGGGCACCATGACCACCATTCACGCCTATACCGGTACCCAGGCGCTGGTGGATGGTCCGCGTGGCAAAGATCTGCGCGCCTCACGCGCGGCGGCAGAAAATGTTATTCCTCATACCACGGGTGCCGCAAAAGCGATTGGTCTGGTGATCCCGGCCCTGAGCGGCAAACTGAAAGGCCACGCCCAGCGCGTGCCGGTGAAAACCGGTTCGGTAACCGAACTGGTCGCCATTCTGGGTAAAAAGGTCACCGTTGAGGAGATCAATGCCGCACTGAAAAAAGCGACACAGGGGAATAAATCGTTTGGGTATACGGATGAGGAGATTGTCTCGTCCGATGTGATTGGCTCGCACTTTGGCTCGGTGTTTGACGCCACGCAGACCGAAGTGACCGAGGCGGGCGATCTGCAGCTGGTGAAAGCCGTCGCCTGGTATGACAACGAGTATGGGTTTGTGACGCAGCTGGTGCGCACGCTGGATAAGTTTGCGGCGCTGTGATTCAAAAACAGCCGCCTGAAATGCCCGTTTGCGTGAGTCTTTTCGCAAACGGGCAGCGGATCATAACAACGCGCGGCTCACCAGGGCGTCGGTCAGAACAATGTCATTGCGCAACACCTGCCACGCCGCCTCGATCTCATCAGGTATCGTCACGTGGGCAATAAAATCACGTCCTGCCGGACCGTAACCGTTAACGTCGTCACGCAGGCGCGGCAGTTCCCCCAGCACCAGCGATAAATAGCGTTCCACCGGCCAAAGCCCTTCACCGGAATCGCTGAACACCAGCCCATCGTCACCGTTTTGCAGCACGGGCGTAAAGCCCGCGTGGCTCACCCATTCCGGCGATACGGGTTCGTCCCGGCATACGCGCGCGAACGTTGCCATGGTGCGTCGCTGCATGGTTGGATCCTGCACCACCAGCACGCTTTCAGGGGCAAACTGATGGTGCGTCATTAATTCGCGGCTAAAGCGGGCGTTCTCCCCGCAGTTCGTTGACTGATCTTCCACCCACACCCGGTCTGCCGGGATCTGCCAGAATTCACGGGCGATATCCGCCAGGATGGCCGCCTCTGCCCGGCCCGTGGTGGGAATGGTGTGATAGCGCGGATGTTTCGCAATCGCGGCATAGAGAAATGTCGTGGAGTGTCCGATGCCTCCGCTAATGATCAAGGGTACCCCCTGCTCCGCCGCCAGACGGCAGGCGGCCTCGATGGTCGGAATGACGGCATTCCCTGCCAGAATGACCATATCCACGGACTGACCCGGTTGCAGGTCATCCTGCGCCAGCCACTGCCCAACCGTGTTTACGGCACTGAGCGTGCTGCCGGGCAAACAGGGAAAAATTGTCGGTATCATCGTCACCTCCTTACAGCGTTTGGATTAGCGTACCGCACTTGTCGTGTCAAAACAGGCGTTGATTCCTAAAGTGCCAGAGATAAGGCCGCTCTTTTTCCTAAAACCTTTATTTCAACATTTGATTAACATGCGTAAATCATATTCACTTGTATTATGTTTTACGGCAGACGTAGAATCGCCAGCCCGCTAATTATTTAATTTTTTCAAAGGTAAACGACGTTATGCGCCTGCCCGAACGCGATCCTTATGCTCCTCGCGAGTGGCAGCCACACGAGAAACCCGCCCTGCTGGGTTCACCCTCTACGCCGGAGCACAGCACGCCAAAGCGGATTGCCTATGGCGTTGTGGGTCTGCTGGTCTGCCTGACGGGCGCCCTGGGGAATGCGGTGGTCACCGCCAACCTGCAAAATTTGCAGGGCACCTTTGGCGCCTGGTCAACCGAGATCGCCTGGCTACCGGCGGTCTATGTGATGACCAATATCTCCATTAACCTGCTACTGGTGAAATTCCGCCAGCAGTATGGTCTGCGCGCCTTTACGGAAGGCTTTCTGGTGCTGTATGTGCTGGTCACCTTCTTCCACCTGTTCGTTAACGACCTCAGTTCGGCGCTGATGGTGCGCGCCGCGCACGGAATGGTGGCCGCCGCGCTCAGTTCGCTGGGCATTTATTATCAGATCCAGGCCTGGCCGGCGAAGCACCGTCTGAAGGCGCTGACAATTGGCATCACCGGTTCGTCACTCGCCATTCCGCTGGCGCGTCTGTTTTCCACCGAGCTTCTCCAGTTGGACGAGTGGCGCGGACTCTATTTCTTCGAACTGGGGCTGGCGCTGATCTCGCTGGCCTGTGTGATCGCACTGAAACTGCCTCCGGGGGATCGGCGTAAGGTCTTTGAGAAGAAAGACTTTGTGACCTTCTTTTTGCTGGCACCGGGGATGGCGTTGCTGTGCGCGGTGCTGTCGCTGGGGCGTCTGGACTGGTGGTTCGAAGCGCCGTGGATCGGCTGGTCGCTGGCGCTATCGCTGGTGCTGATTGTTTCCGCCATCGTGTTTGAACATAACCGCACTAACCCGCTGCTGAATACCCGCTGGCTGTCGAGCGGCAGTATCGTTCGTCTGGGGCTGATCATGCTGCTGATCCGCATTGTGCTGGCCGAGCAAAACACCGGCGTCATCGGCTGGCTGCAGTATGTGGGGTTACAGAACGAGCAGATGACGCACCTGGCGTGGTCCATTTTCGCCGGCATCGTCTGCGGGATCGTCACCAGCTGTCTCACCATTAAGCCGACGAAACTGGCGTGGCCGATCATCACCTCCCTGGTGCTGATGATTATCGCCTCGTTGCTGGACAGCCAGTCAAACAACCTGACCCGTCCGGATCAGCTGATGCTCAGCCAGTTCCTGCTGGGCTTTGGCAGCGCCTTCTTCCTCGCCCCCGCGATGCTGGCCGCCATTGGTGGCGTGATTGCCGATCCACGTAATCTGGTGAGTTTCTCGGTGATGTTCGGCATGAGCCAGAACCTCGGCGGCCTGCTGGGTTCGGCGATCCTGGGAACCTTCCAGACCTGGCGCGAGAAGTACCACTCCAGCCTGCTGGCGGACCAGCTCACGACGCTCAATCCCCTGGTCAACGAGCGAATTCAGCTTTATACCCAGATGTACAAGAGCCTGATTGGCGACAGTGCGCTGCTGGGCACGCAGGCGATCACCCAGTTACAGACGGTCACTGCCCTTGAGGCAAACATTCTGGCTTATAACGATACTTATTTGCTGACCGCGAGTATTGCCGCGGCCACGCTGGTCTGGATTTTATGGCGCTTGCTGCGTCTGCGCATCACTGCCCGTATGGCGCTTAAGAACGCCACCGGCAACAAATAATTGAAATATTTCTGGAGAGTTTATGAGTCAGCAGGATGCCGCCAAAGAGCAGGCCAACACCCGCAAAAATGTACGCATTGTGTCAATTTTCACCGCCGCTGCCATCGGGATTGTCGGCGTGCTGGTGATCCTTTACGCGTGGCAGCTCCCCCCGTTCACCCGCCACGCGCAGTTTACTGACAATGCTTACGTACGCGGCCAGACCACGTTCATCAGTCCGCAGGTCAATGGCTATATCACCGACGTGAAGGTGCAGGATTTTGTGCAGGTGAAAAAAGGCGACCTGCTGCTGCAGATTGATGACCGCATCTATCGCCAGCGCGTGCATCAGGCCGAGGCGCAGCTGGCGATGAAAATTGCCGCCCTGAATAATAACCTGCAGCAGCGTAAAAGCGCGGAAGCGGTGATTGCCCGTAACGAGGCGGCCCTGAAAAACGCCCGCGCCCAAAGTCTGAAAACCCAGGCGGATTTAAAACGTGTAAAAGATCTGACGGCGGACGGATCGCTCTCCATCCGCGAACGCGACGCGGCGCTGGCCAGCGCGGCCCAGGGCAGCGCCGATATTGAGCAGGCAAAAGCGACGCTTGAGATGTCGCGCCAGGATTTGCAAACGGTGATTGTGAACCGCGGTGCGCTGGAGGCCGATGTTGAAAATGCCAGAGCGGCGCTGGAACTGGCGCAGATTGACCTGCAAAACACCCGCATTGTGGCGCCGCGTGACGGCCAGCTGGGACAAATCGCGGTGCGTCTGGGCGCGTATGTGACCGCCGGAACACACCTCACCACCCTGGTGCCGCCTCAGCACTGGGTGATCGCCAACATCAAAGAGACCCAGCTCGCGGAGCTGCGCATTGGCCAGCCGGTGAAATTTACCGTCGATGCGCTCAATAACAAAGCCTATCAGGGCCGCGTGGAGAGCATCTCCCCGGCGACCGGCGTCGAATTCAGTGCCATCACGCCGGATAATGCGACCGGGAACTTTGTCAAAATCGCCCAGCGTATTCCGGTGCGTATCGAAGTGCTGGGTAAGCCTGAAGAGTCGGCGTTGCTGCGTCCTGGCATGTCGGTACAGGTGACCATTGATACGCGGGAGGCGAAGCAATGACCCTTCGCCCGATTGCCAGCCTGCTGGTTGCCGTTCTGCTTACCGGATGCCAGTCGGTGGATGTAAAACCTGCCCAACCTTCACTGCACATTCCTGCGCAGTGGCGTGCAGCAACTGGCCCCACCAGCGCGCCTGAACAGCTCTGGTGGCGAAATTTTCACGACAACAACCTCAACCGCTACGTGGATCAGGCGCTGAAAAATAACAGCGACGTGCTGATCGCTCGCGAACGGATCAATGAGTACCAGGCCAGGGTGTATGCCGCCGACGGCAGCCTGTTTCCGTCGCTGGATGCGGGCGTAACCGGCACCCGCGCCCGGACGCAATCGGCCGCCACCGGCTTACCGGTATACAGTACGCTGTACAAAGGCAGCCTCACCGCCAGCTATGATGTGGATATCTGGGGCGTCAACCGCAGCACGGCCAATGCCGCGCAGGCCTCGCTGGAAGCGCAAAAAGCCGCCGCCGCTGCCGCGGATTTAACCGTCGCATCGTCGGTGGCCTCCGGGTATGTCACTCTGCTCTCGCTAGACGAACAGCTTCGCGTCACCGAATCCACGCTGAAATCGCGCGAAGAGGCATTTAATCTTGCTAAACGGCAGTTTGAAACGGGCTACAGTTCGCGCCTGGAGCTGATGCAGTCCGACTCCGAGCTGCGGGCCACCCGGGCACAGGTGCCGCTGCTGCAGCATCAGATTGCGCAACAAGAGAACGCCCTGAGTCTGCTGCTGGGAAGCAACCCCGGCGAGGTGACCCGGAGTGAGCGCTTCAGCACGCTTACCCCGCTCAGGCTGCCTTCACAGCTGCCGTCATCGTTGCTTAACCGACGACCTGACATCGTTCAGGCCGAGCGCCAGCTCATTGCGGCCGATGCCAGCCTGGCCGCCTCGCGCGCCAGCCTGCTGCCGTCGATCAACCTGACAGCGAGCGGATCGATTCAGGATCGCACCCTTTCTGGCCTGCTGGACAACCCTTTACAGCTCTGGAATGTGGGCGGCAGCATTCTCGCCCCGCTGCTGAACCGCCAGGCGCTAAATGCGCAGGTGGATATCTCCCAGTCCCAGCGCAATCAGGCGTTGTACAGCTATGAAAAAACTGTCCGCAACGCCTTCGCGGAGGTGAACAACAGCCTTGACGCCATTACGCGTTATCGGGAACAGCTGACAGAGTTGCTTGCCCAGCAGGATGTGGCTCAGGAGACGCTGCGCATTGCGCAGAACCGCTATCGCAACGGCTACTCGTCTTATCTGGATGTGCTCGACGCACAGCGTACCCTCTACTCGGTGCAAACAAATGTGGTGCAGGTGAAAAATAACCTGCTGCTGGCGCAGATTGATTTGTATAAAGCGCTGGGCGGCGGTTGGGTCAATGTCTGAAGGCGCTTAACGGGCCTGGATTTCGTCACGCAGGCCGGGTAAGGCGTAGCCGCCACCCGGCAATTCCCCCTCAGGAGACAATCTATGCAACAACCGTGGTCTGCAGTCGATAATTTCATGATTTCATCGCTTATTCCCGAAGATGACGTACTCCAGCAGGTTCTTGAAAACAACAAGCGCGCTGGACTCCCCGAACACGATGTTGCGGCCAATCAGGGGCAACTGCTGGCGCTGTTCGTCCGCATGACCCAGGCACGCCGTGTTCTTGAGATTGGCACGTTGGGTGCCTACAGTTCAATCTGGATGGCGCGCGCCCTGCCGCCGGACGGAGAGCTGATTACACTTGAGGCCGATTCCACGCATGCCGACGTGGCGCGGCAGAATATTCAGCTTGCCGGTCTCAACGATCGCATTGCACTCATCGAAGGCCCTGCGCTGACGTCTCTGGAAAATTTCGGCGATATTCCGCCATTTGACCTGATCTTTATTGATGCTGATAAACCGAATAATCCCGGCTATCTCGAATGGGCGCTGCACTATTCTCGTCCCGGCACGGTGATTATTGGCGATAACGTGGTGCGCGAGGGTGAAGTGATTAACGGCCAAAGCGACGACGCGCGCGTGCAGGGTGTTCGCCGGTTTATCGAGATGATGGGGGACAATCCACGCTTAACCGCCACCGCGCTGCAAACGGTCGGGGTTAAGGGGTGGGATGGGTTTACGCTGGCAATTGTGAACGGGTGAAAATTATGCGGCCTGATGCCCTCACCCCGGCCCTCTCCCAAAGGGAGAGGGAGAAAACCGGGCAAGGGTTTAAGCGAAAACTTGCTCCATCGCCTGCAAAATACGTTTATCCGAAATCGGATACGGCGTACCGAGCTGCTGGGCAAAGAAGCTGACGCGTAACTCTTCGATCATCCAGCGGATCGCCTGAACGTCTTCATCGTCACGGCGTGCCGGTGGCAGTTTGTTCAACCACTGCTGCCACGCCTGCTGCACGTTTTCCACTTTCAGCATCTGGGCACGGTCACGATGCGGATCGATGGCCATTTTCTCCAGCCGTTTTTCAATCGCCTGCAGATAACGCAGCGTGTCGCCGAGACGGTTGAAGCCATTGCCGGTGACAAAGCCCCGGTACACCAGGCCCGCCATCTGCGCTTTGACATCCGACAGCCCCAGCGCCATGGTCATATCCACGCGCCCTTTCAGGCGTTTGTTGATATTGAACACGGTGGTGAGGATCTGCTCGACCTGCTTCGCAATGTCCACCACGGTGTCGTTCAGCTCCGCGCGTACCTTTTCATGTAGCTGAGCAAAGCCCTCTTCTGACCAGACCGGACCGCCCGCCTCGTGGATGAGTTTGTCCACGCCGCAGGAGATGCAGTCATCGATCAGATCCAGCACTTTGCCGTACGGGTTAAAGTAGAGGCCGAGCTTGGCTTTGTTCGGCAGCTTCTCGTGCAGATACTTAATCGGCGACGGGATATTCAGAAGCAGCAGGCGGCGCAGCCCGCGCCACATCATCTGCTGCTGTTCCTGCGGGTTATCAAACAGCTTGATCGCCACGCTGTCGCGCTCATCCACCAGCGCAGGCCAGGCCTTCACTTTGTAATTGCCGCGTTTTTGCTCGTAGCTTTCCGGGAGCTGACCAAAGCTCCAGATGTGCAGCCCACTCTGCTCAATCCCCTCATCCGCCACCGCGGATAAGGTCTCCTGCACTTTGCCTTTCAGCGCCTCTTTCAGTGCGGTGAGCGAACGGCCTTCCTGCAGCTTCTTGTTTTTATCGTCCACCACGCGGAAGGTGATTTTCAGGTGATCGGGCACCTGATCCCAGTTCCAGTCTTCGCGGTCAATGGTGGTGCCGGTCATGCGGCGGAACTCACGCTCCAGCGCATCCAGCAGCGGCAGCTCCAGCGGCGTCACGCGGCCTAAAAACGCTTCGGCGTAGTTAGGGGCCGGAACAAAGTTACGGCGCACCGGTTTAGGCAGCGATTTGATGAGCGCAATCACCAGCTCGCGGCGCAGGCCGGGAATTTGCCACTCAAATCCGCTCTCATCCACCTGGTTTAATAGCGGCAGCGGGATATGAACGGTAACACCATCCGCGTCTGTACCCGGCTCAAACTGATAGGTCAGGCGTAGCTTGAGGTTGCCCTGATGCCAGAAGTTCGGGTAATCGAGCTTACTGACCGATTCCGCCCCTTCTTTAATCAGCATGCTCTTTTCAAAGTTGAGCAGGTCCGGCGTCTCTTTGCTGGCCTTCTTCCACCAGCTGTCAAAGTGACGGGCGGAAATGACATCGTGGCTGATGCGCTGGTCGTAAAACTCGAACAGCGCCTCGTCATCCACCAGAATGTCGCGACGACGGGATTTGTGCTCCAGCTCTTCCACTTCGGCACGCAGTTTGAGGTTTTCACGGAAGAAGGCGTGACGCGTCTGCCAGTCGCCCTCCACCAGCGCATGGCGGATAAACAGCTCGCGGCACAGCGCCGGATCAATCTGGCTGTAGTTGACCTTACGCGCGGCCACCACCGGCAGACCGTAGACGGTCACTTTTTCCGTCGCCATCACCGCCCCCTGCGCGCGCTCCCAGTGCGGTTCACTGTACGAACGCTTCAGCAGGTGTTGCGCCACCGGCTCCACCCATTCCGGATCGATACGTGCGGCAATACGCCCCCACAGGCGGCTGGTTTCCACCAGCTCCGCAACCATGGTCCACTTCGGCGGCTTCTTGAACAAGCCCGAACCGGGGAAGATAGAGAAACGGGCGTTGCGCGCACCGGTATACTCCTGCTTTTCGGCGTCCTTCATGCCGATATGGGACAGCAGTCCGGTCAGCAATGCGATGTGAATTTCACGGTACTCCGCCGGTTCACTGTTCACCGGAATACCCAGCTCTTTCACCACCTGACGCAGTTGGGTGTAAATATCCTGCCACTCGCGCACGCGCAGGTAGTTGAGGAAATCCACGCGGCACTGACGGCGGAACTGGTTCGAGGAGAGCGCCTTCTGCTGCTCGCCGAGGTAGTTCCACAGGTTCACAAAGGCGAGGAAATCAGACTCTTTGTCGTGGAAGCGACGGTGTTTCTCATCCGACGCCTGCTGTTTGTCCATTGGCCGTTCACGCGGATCCTGAATGGAGAGCGCCGAGGTGATGATCATCGCCTCGCGCACGCAGCCGTGTTTCTGCGCTTCCAGCACCATGCGCGCCAGACGCGGGTCGACCGGTAACTGGCTGAGCTGACGCCCCAGCGGCGTCAGTTTATACGCGGTGGCCTGCTCGTCGGTGGTGATCGCTCCCAGCTCTTCCAGCAGGCGGACGCCGTCCTGAATATTGCGTTTGTCTGGCGCTTCGACAAACGGGAAAGCGGCGATATCGCCCAGCCCCAGCGCGGTCATCTGCAGAATGACGGAGGCCAGGTTGGTCCGCAGGATCTCCGGGTCGGTAAACTCCGGGCGGGAGAGGAAATCGTCTTCCGAATAGAGACGGATACAGATCCCCTCCGACACACGTCCACAGCGCCCTTTACGCTGGTTGGCCGAGGCCTGTGAAACCGGCTCAATCGGCAGACGCTGTACCTTGGTGCGGTAGCTGTAGCGGCTGATACGCGCCGTACCCGGATCAATCACATACTTGATGCCCGGCACGGTCAGCGAGGTTTCCGCCACGTTGGTCGCCAGCACGATGCGTCGCCCGCTGTGCGGCTGGAACACGCGGTTCTGTTCGCTGTTGGAGAGGCGCGCATAAAGCGGCAAAATTTCCGTGTGGCGCAGATCGCGCTTGCTGAGCGCATCGGCGGTATCGCGGATCTCACGCTCGCCGCTCATAAAGATCAGAATGTCGCCCGCGCTCTCATTGCCCAGTTCGTCAACGGCATCGAAAATAGCCTGCAGCTGGTCGCGCTCGGTATCATCCGCCTCTTCGACAATCGGGCGATAGCGCACTTCTACCGGGTACGTACGGCCGGAGACTTCGATTATGGGTGCGTTATTGAAATGCTTTGAGAAGCGTTCCGGGTCGATGGTCGCGGAGGTGATGATAATTTTCAGATCCGGGCGACGCGGCAGCAGCTCTTTCAGGTAACCGAGCAGGAAGTCGATGTTCAGACTGCGCTCGTGCGCCTCATCGATAATGATGGTGTCGTACTGCATCAGCAGACGATCCTGCTGAATTTCCGCCAGCAGGATACCGTCGGTCATCAGCTTGACCATGGTGTTATCGCTCACATGGTCGCTGAAACGCACCTTATAACCAATGCAGCCACCCGGCTCCGTTTGCAGCTCTTCGGCAATACGGTTCGCCACGGTACGCGCCGCCAGACGACGCGGCTGGGTGTGGCCAATCAGGCCCTTCACCCCGCGGCCCAGCTCCATACAGATTTTCGGCAGCTGTGTGGTTTTCCCCGAACCGGTTTCCCCTGCCACGATCACCACCTGGTGGTCGCGCACGGCGTTGAGGATTTCCTGCTTTTTCTGACTGACGGGCAGGTTTTCCGGATAGGTGATGGCCGGACGTGCCGCTTCGCGCAGCACAACCTTCCCTGCCGCCAGTTCAATCTCTTTCGCCATCTCCTGGAAAATGGCCTGTTGTGCATCAGGATTTTTAACCTTCTTCACCCCGTGCAAGCGGCGAGCAAAGCGCTGTTTATCGCGCAGCATCAGTGAATCAAGCTGTTGCAGGAGCATCGGGAAGGTCAATTTTTGTTGTTCTGTCATAGCATTAACGGGCAGTGCACTGCCGGATAAAATCTCTTTGTAATGATTGCTATAGAGTACCACATCAGCGCTTCCAGTGCCTTATTCAAAAAATTCGAACATAGGCTTCGATATATTGCGCTATCTCTGTGGCAGGATTGTGAATAGAGTGTCAACAAGCAACGGGGCAACCCCCTTCAATCAAATGCAAAAACAGGAATCACCCATGAGCAAAGTATTAGTTTTGAAATCCAGTATTCTGGCAGGGTACTCTCAGTCTGGTCAGCTGTCTGATTACTTCGTTGAACAGTGGCGTGAACAGCATTCCGCAGATCAAATCACCGTGCGTGACCTGGCTGCAAACCCAATTCCTGTGCTGGATGGTGAGCTGGTTGGCGCGCTGCGTCCAGGCGATGCACCGCTGAGCCCACGTCAGCAGGAAGCCCTGGCGCTCTCTGATGAGCTGATTGCTGAACTGCAGGCGCACGACGTTATCGTGATTAACGCCCCTATGTACAACTTCAACATCCCAACCCAGCTGAAGAACTACTTCGACCTGGTCGCTCGCGCTGGCGTCACCTTCCGTTACACCGAGAACGGTCCGGAAGGTCTGGTCAAAGGCAAGCGTGCCATCGTGCTGACCAGCCGTGGCGGTATTCATAAAGATACCCCAACCGACCTGGTTGCGCCGTACCTGAGCCTGTTCCTTGGCTTCATCGGTATCACTGACGTGAACTTCGTGTTCGCAGAAGGTATCGCTTACGGTCCTGAAGTGGCGACCAAAGCACAGACCGACGCAAAAGCCGCGATCGACAGCCTGGTGGCAGCCTAAGATTTCCCCCTCTCACCGCCCGGTGAGAGGGTTTTTCTTTTCTCCCACATTTCGTTATCATCCGCTCCCACTCTCCAGCCGGGCGGCCTGATGTCTGCGATTATTGATTCTTTTATTGCCCCACCGTGTCACGACGACATTGAGATCCTCTGGCAGGATGAACATCTGCTGCTGATCAATAAACCTTCCGGTCTGCTTAGCCTCTCGGGAAAAAATCCGCAAAATCTCGATTCGGTGCACTATCGTCTGGTTCAAAGCTTTCCTGGCTGTACCCTGGCGCATCGCCTGGATTTTGGCACGTCCGGCCTGATGGTGATTGCGCGTAATAAGGCCATCAACGCCGCGCTGTGCCAGCAGTTCAGCCAGCGCAGCGTGGAGAAAGTCTACAGCGCCCTGCTTTGCGGCCACGTGGAAAACGATGAAGGGGTGATTGATGCGCCGATTGCCAAAGACCCGGCGCTGTTTCCGCTGATGTCGATCTGTGCCGTTAACGGCAAACCCGCCCGTTCTCGCTATCGGGTGGTGGAACGCCTGCATCAACACGCGGCGATGCCGCTCACGCGGGTAGAACTGACGCCTGAAACAGGGCGAACCCACCAGTTGCGCATTCACTGTCAGCTGCTGGGCCACCCGATTTTAGGCTGCGATTTATATGGGGGACGGGCGTGGCCTGGCAGCGGAACAACGCCGAGGCTGATGCTGCATGCCAGTCAGTTGAATTTTATTCATCCGGTGAGCGGCGAGCCGGTTAACGCCCGTCACGCCGCACCGTTCTGAACCGTCTTACCACATCAAATCGTCAGGGATTTTGAAATCAGCATACGGATCGTCTTCATCCTGCTCTTCCTGACTCAGGGCGCTGTTTAACACGATACTGTCGGCATCGCGCTGGGCAATTTTATCCGCCACCACCGCCGGGATAATGGCATATTCGCAGTATCCGTTAGCGTTAATCACCAGACGTGCGATGGCCAGACGACCGTTAATCAACTGGGTCTGGGTTGCCTTATCCACCTCGATTTTTTTGATCAAGTTGCCGTCGGTGAAGTTAAAGGTGATGTTGCCTTTTGCCACCGTGATGCGGTTCATCTCAATCAGCTGCTTCACCTGCGCCTTAAACTCTTTGGCGAGCACGGCCTGTTTTTGCTGCTCGCTCAATTGTTTGTCACGCTCAAGCTGCGCTTTTTTGTTCTCTTCTACCGCCTCTCTGGCCTCACGCGCCTGCACGCGGGATTTCTTCGCCGTGCGCTGAACTTTGGCCATTTTTTTGCTGGAGACTAAGCCCGCTTTCAGCATCTGCTCTTGTAAGGTGAGTTTTGTCATGAGTGTGTTTAAACCGGTTGGAAATTTTGGGGATTATAGCGGGAATTGCGGAGCGTGTGTTAGAGAAGTAGGCATGGCGTTTAGTTGCCTGAGGCTGGTTCATTATTCATCCAGCATTTATTAACGTTAACGCCTAAAGAGTGATTAAAAATTGTCAGGTCATTTTCTTAAAAAAAATGAGCAACTCATAAATATGATGTGAGTTCAGTATCTGTATCCTCTACAGGCGTAGGCTGCCTTTCTCTTATTATAAGGGTGCGGAGAAAATATGGCCTTAAAAGGAACAATGCTGCTTAACGGTGCTGAGTATGCGCCTTTTAACCTGCACGGCGTAGGCGTGTTTATGGCGCATTCCGGGCAGGGAATCTATCGAAACAATGGACTATGTGGCGCTGTTAAAGGCTCGGGACCTATTCCTCCGGGAAAATACTGGATAGTTGACAGAGGAACCGGAGGCTTCATATCAGGGTTAAAAGCTAAGTTGCAGGACCAGTGGAACAAAGTCCGATCCGGTGCAGAGTTTGGCCGTGATGAGTGGTTTGCTCTGTACAAGGATGACTGGGGTATCGACGATGGAACCTGGATTGATAACGTACATCGTGGATTATTTCGTCTGCATCCGGGTACGCAATCAGAAGGATGTATCACGATTGCCCATAATTCTGATTACGCATTGATCCGCAATGCTCTGATGAGTACCGAACTTATTCAGGTTCCCTGTATGCGTTCACTTATGGCACGCGGCTGGGTTGAGGTGATGGAAAGTGGCTATACCAATACCTGCCCGTAAATGGTGCATCAGGCTATTCAAAACGATCGGATTTCTACTCATTAGCCTGATGGTAGGTCGCACGCTGGAGCCTGCTGAATTCTATCTTAATCATGACGTGGCTTCTTCCATATGTGATTTTATTTATGGTGATGTTAATGCTGAAACACTATATGACACATATACGTATATCGATATTTTAACTGTATTTACCCTTGCTACGGTTATTTACCAATTAACAATGCTGCTAATCAATAAAATAAGGAAATAAAGAATGCCAATCCCCCCCTATATGTGGCTAAAAAATGATGGCGGAGCACATATTAAAAGATACGTAGACGTTCAGGACCGTGAAGGTAGCATTGAGATCATAGGGCTAAGTCATGATCTAAATCTCCCGGTAGATAGTGCTAACGGTAAGATCACCGGCAAGCGCTAAAAAGTGCTGAAATTAAGTTCTATCATATTAATGATGCTGGACAGGAGGTCTGTTATTACACCGTATTAATGGAGAATGTAAAGGTCACCGGTGTTAACTGCAGCGTGCCGAACGTGAAAATCGCGGCCAATGATAAAATGAACCATGTTGAAAGCGTAAGCCTGCAGTATGAAAAAATTACCTGGCGTATCGTCGATGGGAACATCATGCACAGCGACGCCTGGAACGAACGCCCTTCAGCCTGACATCAAGGGGCGCGTGCCCCTTGAGCCTTCATGAAGTTCGCTCATGTTGCTGTGAAATTAAGTCACTTCCCCTGCGCCACCGCGTCAGGCATAAATTATGCATTGATAACTTCCTGGCAACATGAACTTAGGATGCATAACCAAGATGAGTAAAGCTTTTACATTTACCCTTAAGCGCAGTTGCTTCGATGAAAATTATAACCCGTCAGAGAATACGCGTACGACCACCAACTTTGCCAACCTCGCCCGCGGGGAAAAGCGTCAGGAGAACCTGCGTAATACCCTGGTGATGATCAATAACCGCTTTAACGCCCTGGCGCGCTGGGATAACCCCAATGCCGATCGGTACGCAGTCGAGCTTGAGATCGTCTCTGTGGATCTGAATATTGGTGCCGAGAAAACTTTCCCGGCCATTGAAATATTGCAAACCACAATCGTCGATAAAAAGACCAACGAACGCATCGACGGTATTGTCGGCAATAACTTCTCCTCTTACGTGCGCGATTACGATTTCAGCGTCCTGCTGCTGGAGCATAATAAAAACCAGCCACAATTCACCATTCCGGAGAAGTTTGGCGTCTTGCACGGCAATATCTTCCGCCATTTTGTTAATTCTCCGGAATACCGTGAGAATTTCAAAAAAGCACCGGTGATTTGCCTGAGTGTGTCCAGCAAAGACACTTATCGTCGCACGGGTAACCAGCACCCGGTGCTGGGCATTGAGTACACGCCGGATGGCGAGTCATTGACGGAGCAATACTTCGCGAAAATGGGCCTGAAGGTACGCTATTTCATGCCTGAAAACAGCGTGGCGCCGTTTGCCTTCTTCTTCACCGGCGATTTGCTCAGTGATTACACCAATCTTGAACTGATCGCCACCATCAGCACGATGGAGACGTTCCAGAAGATCTATCGCCCGGAAATTTATAACGCTAACTCGGCGGCAGGACACTGCTATCGCCCCGACCTGAATCAGCAGGATCACTCATTAACCAAAATTGTTTACGACCGTGTCGAACGCAGCCAGCTGGCCATTGAGCAGGGTAAATTCACGGAAGAACAGTTTATTAAGCCTTACAAACACGTACTCGAGCAGTGGTCTGATAACTACGCGCGTTAATTAATCGAATTTAAAAGGGTTATACATATGAAAACATTGCTCCCGACGTCAACCGCTGGCAGCCTGCCTAAGCCAACCTGGCTTGCACAACCTGAAACGCTGTGGTCACCGTGGAAATTACAGGATCAGGAGTTACTGGCCGGTAAGCAGGATGCGCTGCGTTTATCGCTTGATGAGCAGATCCGTGCGGGGATTGATATCGTCAGCGATGGCGAACAGACGCGCCAGCACTTTGTGACCACCTTTATTGAACACCTCAGCGGCGTGGATTTTGAAAACCGTCAGACCGTGCGCATTCGTAACCGCTACGACGCGAGCGTGCCGACGGTGGTTAGCGCCGTGGCGCGTCAAAAACCGGTATTCGTGGACGACGCAAAATACTTACGCCAGCTCACGGATAAGCCAATCAAGTGGGCCCTGCCGGGGCCGATGACCATGATCGACACCCTTTACGACGCGCACTATAAAAGCCGCGAAAAGCTGGCCTGGGAGTTCGCCAAAATCCTCAATCAGGAAGCGAGAGAGTTAGAGGCCGCGGGTGTCGACATCATCCAGTTTGATGAACCGGCGTTTAACGTCTTTTTTGATGAGGTCAATGACTGGGGTATCGCCGCGCTGGAACGCGCCATTGAAGGGCTGAAATGCGAAACGGCGGTACACATCTGCTACGGATACGGCATCAAGGCAAATACCGACTGGAAAAAGACCCTTGGCTCAGAATGGCGTCAGTATGAAGAGGCGTTTCCTAAGCTTCAGACATCGAATATCGACATTATCTCGCTGGAGTGTCACAACTCCCGCGTGCCGATGGATCTGCTGGAGCTGATCCGCGGCAAAAAAGTGATGGTAGGCGCCATCGACGTGGCAACCAACACCATTGAAACCGCGGAAGAAGTGGCTGACACGCTGCGTAAAGCGCTGCAGTTTGTCGATGCCGACAAGCTTTACCCGTCAACCAACTGCGGTATGGCGCCGCTTACCCGTCAGGTTGCCAACGGTAAGCTGCAGGCGCTGAGCGCCGGAGCCGCGATTATCCGCAACGAACTTGGCGCGTAATCACCTGCCCTGCGTTTGCCAGTAGAGCGGCGTACCGAAACACCCGACGTAATGATCAATCACCGCCCTGACGTTAAGGGGCGGATGACGCGCGTTCGGGTAGATCGCCGCAATATTCAGGGGCTCCGTATGAATGGCGCACTCCAGCTGTGGCAGGAGTGCGACCAGTTCGCCCTGCTGCACGCGGTCCCCAATCAGCCAGTCCGGAAACAGGACAATCCCCATCCCGCCCAGCGCGGCAGCAAGCAGCGATTCCGCATTATTTGACGTCATTAATGGCACCACCGGATAGTGCACCCACGCCTCCCCCGCACCGCGCAACAGCCAGCGGTTAGGACCCGACGAGCCCCGGTAGACCAGGCATTGATGATGAGCCAGATCGTCCGGCCCTTGCGGTGCGCCGTGCTGTCGCAGATAGTCCGGCGAAGCGGCCAGATGGTAGCGCTGCTGACCAAAGATACGCGCGTGAAAGGTGGAGTCCGTCAGCACGCCGATGCGAAAGATCACGTCGGCGGCATTCTTGTGCGGGTCGATAAAATCATCGGTCAGCGTCAGCTCGATATTCAGCCGCGGATAGCGCGCCGTCAGACCAGGCAGCCCTGGCGCAATATGCCGCTGGCCGAAAAAGACCGGAGCATTAATGCGGATCGTGCCGGAAGGCTCCGTTGAACGTGCATCCAGCTCCCGACGCGCATCCTCAAAACTCGTCATCATCTCCCTGGCATAGCGGATAAACAGATGACCACTTTCGGTGGGGATCACCGCCCGGGTATTACGGTAAAAAAGCTGCTGGCCGAGCGCGTCCTCAAGCTGGTGGATAATACGCGAAACCTGCGAGGCGGAAAGACCCTCGCGGCGCGCGACCACGGAAAAATTTTCGGCTTCAAAAACCGCGATAAAAATCTTCAGCGAACGGAGGTTCATGCTCCCGGCGTCGTACATTCGTGCATATCCTGCAAAGGTGTTTCCTGCATTATGGCATTTTTCTCACCACCAGACCGACGTAATCTTCCCCGCCTGCAAAAGGAGGAATAACAATGCAGTTTGTTTTAATTTTACTTGTGATTGCCGGGGGTATGGGGCTTTCCGTAGAGGCTGGCCTGCTGGGGCCGCTGGGTGGAAAAGTCGGCGATTTATGGGCCACCTTCAGCATTTTTGGTGTCGGCGCCGCACTGACATTTCTGCTGATGCTGTTCTTCAGCCCGCGCAACAGCCCGTCGTTTTTTGCCCAGCCCGGCTGGCAGTTGCTCGGCGGGGTTCTTGGCCCGGTTTACGTGGTGATCCTGACCCTCGCCACCCCGGCCATCGGCATCGCCCTGACGATGATTGGCATTCTGGCGGGGCAGGTTTTTAAAAGCCTGCTGATCGACCATTACGGTCTGCTGGGCACACCGCACAGGAAGATCAACGCGAAACGGATCGTCGCGCTGGGTTTTATTATTGCGGCACTGATTCTGGTTGCACAGGGGTAACACGATGACACTGATAATGATTATTCTGGCCGTGTGCGGCGGCGCGACGCTGAGCATTCAGGCGGCGATCAACGGACAACTTGGCAGCCGCGTGGGCGTATTCAAAAGCGCGTTCCTGACGTTCTCCGTTGGCGCGCTGGTCACCGCCCTGCTGATCGTCTTCTTTGAACCAAAACAGTCGGTCAGCCTGCTGGACGTGCCGAAATGGCAGCTTCTCGGGGCGATGTTTGGCGTGCCGTACATTGTGATCATGGTCGTGGCGGTACAGCGCATCGGCACCGCCGTCGCCACGGTCGCGGTGATCTTTGGTCAGCTCACCATGAGTATGCTGATTGATAACTTTGGCTGGCTGGGCAATGCGGCCATTCCGTTTTCGATGAGCCGACTGGCCGCCGTCCTTTGCCTGGGTATTGCGCTGTTTTTCATTTACTCAGGCAGTAGAACCGTCCCTACCCGCGAGTAACGTTACGCCTTGCGGGTAAAGAACAGCGTCACCGTGGCGACGGTGACGCCAAATTTCTTCATCTCGGTTTTATTAAACAGGTGTGTGCCATCCTGCAGGTACATCCAGTCGTCAAAGTGCAGCAGCCAGGTGCTGCCGTTGGCCTTCACGTTCATGCTGTACCGCCAGTTGAAGGCATTGCCCGCCGCCTGCCCCGTCGCCACGCCGTCAATGTCGCCCGCCGTGCCCTCATAACGATCGGTCGCCACGCGGCGGATATGCCATACCCGCTGCTGTTTTTCGCCATCGTCGTAGACAAAATGTTCATTCAGCGTCAGCGTGTCGCCAATCACGTCCCCGGCAATCTCCACGTGGAAGCGGCGGATCTGCTTCCCGCTGCGATCCTGCACCATCCCCCACGCTTCCGTTTTGCCCTGGAAATAGTGGAAGATATCAAGCCGTGGCTGCTGCTGGCGGTACTCCGTCACGTCCGTGCTGCAGCCTGCCAGCAACATCGTCACACCCAGCGCCATGATCAAAAAACGTTTCATTGTTGTCCTCCGATTAACTGCTGACGCAGCTCAGGGTATTGCGTGCGGGGATCCAGCCAGATGCCCAGAAAATGGGTACTGAACGCTTGCGACTGAGGCGGCCCCAGGGGTCTGAAAGTGCCCGATGCGGCAGGCGCGCGGTACCAGAACTGTCCCTGCTTGTCGTTGAGCACGAACGCCAGCTGCGCGCCCGGCCGGACATCCGGCCACAGTGAGGCAAGCATCCGCAGCCAGGCTTCGCTCTGCGGCTCCTGCTGCAAAACCCCCTGCGCTTGCCACTGGTCGCGGGTTGCCTCGACCAGATCGTCACTGTCGATGTCACGCGCGTAGGTAATGATGAGCGCCTGATCCTGCATCTTGCCGGTGTAGCGCCCTTCAGGGGTGCGCAACTGGGAGGTATAAACGGTGAAAGGCCCCCAGGTCAGCGTGGCATCCCCCACCTTACGCCAGTTCAGCCAGTCGGCTGCCTGGGCCAAAGGCGTGAGGGTAAGGAGTAAGAGGAACAGTCGCGCGGCTCTCATTGTTCTCTCCCCATCAGCAGGTGGTAAAACAGCATGAGCACCAGCCAGCCCGGCGCCATCCAGCTGACGACGATAAAGGTCGGCACCAGAAACGTGATCGCCCCCAGTCGCTCACCTATCAGGTACGCCACCGGACCGCCCACGGAGGCCAGCAGCATCAGCAGCCAGCCGGGTAACGTTGTGGTGCGCGTCAGCTGCGTCCAGACCGTAGCAAACATCAACCACAGCGCTACCATCCACAGGGGCATCAGCGACTCGCCGCTAAAGGCGATCAACCCCGTCAGCGCCCAGAGCGCATCCAGCAGACTGCCCGCCGCGGCCAGCAGAATGGCATAAACACGGTGTGCAGGCGGCAACATCAGGCAGGCGAAGATCGCCAGCGCGCACCAGATAATCAGGCCACGTTCGCGAAACAGCACCACCAGCGTCCAGTAGAGATCGAACGCGATAGCCATGGCGAAAACCTGCACGTAACGTTTCATACGCGCTCGGCGGTCAGCTGCACCACGCTGATGGTGCGGGCGTTAAACCCGGCTTCGCAGTAGCCAAAGTAATAGAGCCACATCCGGCGGAAGCGTTCATCGAACCCCAGTTTTTCTATCTCCTGCCAGGCATGGAGAAAGCGCTGACGCCAGTGCGCCAGCGTGCGCGCGTAGTCCGGCCCCATATCAAACAGGTTGCGCACCACAAAATCGGTATGGCGCGTCATCAGCGCATTCATCGCCGTTATGCTCGGTAAAAAGCCGCCAGGGAAGATATACCGCTGAATAAAATCCACGCTTTTGCTGTAGTCGTCATAGCGCTGATCCTGAATAGTGATGGCCTGAATCGCCATGCGCCCACCCGGACGTAGACGCGCCTGACAGGTGCGGAAGAACGTTGGCAGATAGCGTTGCCCGACGGCTTCAATCATCTCAATCGACACCAGCTTGTCGTACTCGCCGGTTAAATCGCGATAGTCGCAGAGCAGCACCTCAACGCGATCCTGCAGACCGGCACGGGCGATCCGCTCTGTCGCCCAGCGATACTGCTCCTGCGACAGCGTGGTAGTGGTCACCCGGCAGCCGTAGTGACGGGCCGCGTATTCCGCCATCGCCCCCCAGCCGGTGCCAATCTCCAACAGATGATCGCTCGGGTTCAGCGCCAGCTGTTCGCACAGACGCGCCATTTTCGCCCGCTGCGCGTCGCTAAGATCTTGCTCCTCCCCGCTAAACAGCGCGCTGGAATAGAGCAACTCCTTATCCAGAAAATGGGCATAAAACGCATTACCCAGATCATAATGCGCCGCAATGTTTTCCCGCGCCTGCGCCCGGGAGTTGCGCCGCGTCCAGTGACGAAGCCGCTCCAGCGGTCTGCCGAGCAGGCGGAACCCTTTTTCAAGCCGCCCCAGTACCTGGCTGTTTAGCGCAAGCAGTTGCAGAAGGGGCGTGAGCTGCGTGGTTTCCCACTCGCCGTCAATCCAGGCCTCTGCTGCGGCCAGACTGCCCCCGGTCAGGACGCGCCAGTAGACGCCCGGGCTGAGGATCTGCACGTCGGCATGCAGCGCGGCAGACAGCTCACCGAAATGAAAGGTCTGCGCCCCTTCACGTAGCGTGAGCGAGCCGCCACGAAGGCCGCTCAGCACGCGAAAGAGCAGCCAGCGCGCGACGCGGACGTTGCGCGGGATATCGGGTTCAAGCGCAAAGACGGGATCGGTCATGAGCGTTCACTCCTGCTGACAGGATGGTTATACAGAGGCACGCGCTTAAGCCACAGCCGCAGCGCCTGCCAGTAAATCGCGAAAACGGTTTTGAGCGTCATCAGCGGAATACGCAGCAGCAGTCCACGCAGCGCCGGACGGGTCAGCGGCGCGCGGCGAAGCGCCAGCGTGGCATCAAATACCTTTGACGCCTGATGATTTTCAATGTGCATATGCAGCGTGTTATCCGGGTTGTTGAAGCGCCAGTGGTAAATCATGTCCATGGGGTTAAACGGAGAAACGTGAAAGGCTTTCTCCGTGGGCTGCGCATCCTGACCATTGACGGCGTAATAATGACGTTCGTTCCAGGGGGTATTGCGCACTTCGGCCAGCACCCAGCGCAGCGTCTCTGCCGGGTCATAGCAGTAATAAAAATTGACGGGATTAAAATGAAAGCCGAAGTAGCGTAGCTGCGTCAGGAGCATCACCCGCCCCTGCGGACGTTCTCCGGTGAGGCTTTCCAGTCGATTCAGCACGTTCTCTTTAAGCGGCGAACCCAGCGGATAATCCGCATCATGGAACGATGCGGCGGCAAACCGGTTGCGCCGCACGCCAACGGTGGGCAACTTCTCCAGTTCGTCGAGATCGAGCCAGGCCATAAAGACCCCGTAGCTGAACGCATGCGTTTTCGGCTGGAGACGGCGGTGGCGTAATACGCCGTGATAGAGGCAACTGTTCATCGGTTTCCCTCCCCGGCTGTTATCGCATTGACGACGTCCAGCGCGCTGCGCACGCCATCTTCATGAAAACCGTTGTACCAGTACGCGCCGCAGAACCAGCTCCGCCGGTGACCGTTGATTTCGCTGCGGCGCGCCTGTGCCCGCCAGCTTTGCGGGTTAAACAGTGGATGTTCATACACAAAGCGCCGCAGCACGAAGCGTTCGTCCACTGGCGTTTCCGGGTTTAAGGTCACGCAGAACAGCGGGCTACCGGCGGGCAGCCCCTGCAAAATATTCATGTTGTACGTTACGCAGGCGCTGGCCTGATCCTGGTCGCTCAGGCGGTAGTTCCAGCTGGCCCAGGCGCGCTGACGCACCGGCAGCCAGCGCGGATCGCTGTGCAGCACCACCTCGTTACGCTGCCAGCCAATCTCCCCCAGCACCTGCTGTTCAGCCGCGGTGGGTTCGTCGAGGATGGCCAGCGCCTGGGCTGAGTGACAGGCAAAAATCACCTGATCAAAACGGTGACTCGATTCTTCAAGATGGAGGGTGACCCCCTGTGCATCACGGCTTACCCGTTGCACCGGCGCGTTGAGGCGCAGCGTTAACCGGTCGCCAAGCTGGTGCAGAATGGCGCGGATGTACTCCCGCGAGCCGCCGGGTACTACGTACCATTGCGGGCGTCGGGTGATATCCAGCAGACCGTGATTCTCAAAGAAGCGTAAAAAGAGCGGCAGCGGAAAACGTTTCATCTCCTGTAGCGACGACGACCAGATGGCCGCCCCCATCGGGAGAATGTAATGACGCGCAAAGAACGGCGTAAAGCGGTGCTGTTCTAGGAACGTTTGCAGCGTCGCGCCGGGCTCCACGTCCTCTTTCAGCGCCTGCTTCGCCAGGCGGTTAAAACGGACAATCTCCCAAAGCAGACGCCAGAACGCCGGGTTCACCAGGTTACGACGCTGTGCAAAGAGCGTCGTCAGGGTGTGGCCGTTGTACTCGAGCCCGCTCTGCGGGTTGTGTACCGAGAAGCTCATCTGCGTTTTTTGCCCGCTGATGCCCAGCTCACTGAGCAGCCCCATAAAGCGCGGATAGGTGCGGTCGTTGTAGACGATAAAACCGGTGTCGATGGCGTAGGTACCCTGTGGCGTCGGCACGTCAACCGTGGCGGTATGGCCGCCGGGGGTGGCACCGGCTTCAAACAGGGTAACCTCATGATGCCCGGCAAGCCGCCAGGCGCAGGTCAGCCCGGCAATGCCGCTGCCGATAATGGCGATCTTCATGAGCGCACCATCCTGCGCAGCAGTGCGCGCTGTAGAAACGCAGGCATCCCGGAAAGCAGCCGCAGTGTCAGACCGAATCCCGCTGGAAACGCGATGTGGTTTTTCCCTTTTTCCAGTCCGCGACGAATGGCCTTTACCGCCTCATCGACGCTCACCCTGCCCGGCATGGCGAAATCATTTTTGCGGGTCAGCGGGGTATCGACAAAACCGGGCGACACCACCGTGACCGCAACCCCTTTCGGCTCCCAGTCGAGACGCAGACTGTCAGCAAACCAGGTAAGTGCGGCTTTCGACGCGCCGTACGCTTCAGCGCGTGGAAACGTCAGCCAGTGCGCCATAGAGCTCACCAGCACCACGCGGTTACCGGCCATAAGTTGCGGCTGCAGCGCGGCGAGGCAATTGACTGGCCCCTGAAAGTTAGTGGTCATCACCCGCTCTACCAGCGCGGCGTCCACCACGCCATGCTCAAGATATTCGCAGGTTCCGGCGCAGAGGATCGTCAGGTCGGCCGCGCAGCCCGTCAGCGCCTGGCGACAGGCGTCCCTGTCTGTCATATCGAACAGGCGTACCGTAATGTTTGAACTGTGCTGATGCAGGGCTTCCAGACGCGCCGGATCCCGCCCGCAGGCGATGACGTGGTGACCGTCACGGGCAAAAGATTGCGCCAGCCCCGCCCCAATGCCTGAACTGGCGCCGGTGATCAGGACCGTCATCATGATTTCACCCTCCGCTTCACGCCGCGAACCGCCCAGCCGAGCAAGGGAAGATGTTCGTAGATCATCTCTCCGGCATCGTAGTAGTCCCGCTGGCGAATAATCCGAGCCTGTTCCACGTCCACCACAGAGCAGCCAGGCAGTTCGAGGGGCTCGCCACCGGCAATGCGCGGGTGCGACCAGTGCATGACCCAGGTGACAACAAAGCGTTGCTCGCCGATCAAAGGGGAATCAAGCGTGAAACGGCAGTGTTCGACATTCGCCAGCAGATGGGTGAAATAGCGTTGCAGGGCGAACAGGCCGTTGTGCTCGCCAAACGGATCGATAAGCGTGGCATCGGGATGGTAAAGCCCCGCCAGCGCCGAGGGCGGCTGCGAATCCAGCGCGGTGTAGTAATCAACAAACCGACTGATGACGTCAGGCAAAAGGTTCATGGGTCACATCCTGGCGGTAAACAACGTAGCGTAAGCGCATATTTAAAACTTACACAATTCGAGTTATTTGTCCAAGTTTGTACAGAAATATATTTTTATTTAGTTAATTATCATGAGGTTAGTGAGTCGCTTTCGTGCAAGGATCTGAGGCGAAATAAGGTCTGATCGCCATCGGGCTTTTTTTTCAGGTTAACCTTAAGGTAAATTCCCCCGTTCTCTTCCAGGCTTATCCTTTTTATTCATAAGGATGCCATGCGATGAGACGTTTCTTTCTCTCCCTTTTCTCCAGCCCGGAATCGTTACTTCAGGTGATGAGTCAGCAGGAAATTATTGAAGCCGTTGAGGATGGCGACCGGATTATTATCGACCAGGATGGCAACGCCTCGGTGAACTACAAAAGCAACGAGGTTCGTCAGGATTTTCTGCGCCACGTCAACGCGTTAAAGAGGGCGTGATATGGGAACGGCGATATTTATGGTGTTGATGGTCTGCGGATACTGGTACACCAGCCGCGACCTCTCTACCCGCTTCAAAATCAAGCGTTCTTTCGGCTGGGATGTCTATTTTCTGGTTGCCCTTTACGGCTCGATCTTCGTTCTGCAAGGCGTGATCGCCACCGGGCTGCTCTGGCTGCTGCTGCTCGCGCTCTCCGCGGCGGACAATACCTTCCATTTTACGTCAGAGCGTTATGCCGACTGGCAGATGGACTTTATGAACTGGAGTTTCCTGGGTATCCAGGCGCCCGTAGTGGTGATGCTGGCCTTCGCCATCCTGTTTTGTCTCTACCGCTCAAACTGGGCAGGCAGCGCCCGGCTGGACGGTGAAGGCAGGAAAAAGCTCTATAAGCGCCTGGCACAGGCGAGCGGGATTGAACAGCTGCTTTATCAGTGCATGGAGCAAGGCGAGCTGGCGCAGGTGACGCTACGGTCGGGGCGTATCTATGTCGGTATGATCCATACAGCGACGCTGGAATACGAGAAAACGGCCAATATCGTGCTTATCCCCATGCTGAGTGGCTATCGCGATCGCCAGACGATGAATTTTCGCATCGAAAATAACTACAGCAAATGGTATGACGGACATGACATCACCCTCGACTCTGAGCCCAGAAGTGCGATGGATTTCAGAAAGGTGATTATGCTCAACCAGATTGAGAGCCTTGCGCTGTTCGACCCGGCAAGTGCCAGCGTGCTCGACATGGCTCAGCGGGAAAACGCCGCGCAATGAGCTTCTCATCCGTTCAGCAAGGCGTGTAAACTACCTTTAGTAGTTAACTGATTTGAGGAAAAGATGGTTGTTAAGCGCTTAAGAAAAGAAGAACGACGCGCACAGCTGCTGGAAGTCGCGCGCGGAATTGTGCGCCAGCAAGGCACTGAGGCCCTTACGCTGGGTTTCCTGGCCGAGCGCGCCAACGTCACCAAACCCATTCCTTACGATCATTTTGGCGATCGTGAAGGGCTGCTGATGGCGCTCTACCAGGACTTCAGCGACAGGCAGCTCAAGAAATTTCGCGAGACGTTGAGCAGAGACAATAAAACGCTGGCGGAGACTATCCGTTTTTTCAGCGCCGCGTACATCGACTGCGCAATCTCTGCGGGCCCCGAAACGGGCCCCATTGCGGCGGCCCTGTCCGGCTCGCGGGCGCTGCAGATTTTCCGCGAGGCCTGCGTGGCCGACTGCGCAGACTGCCTGCGGATGGCGCTTTCACCTTTTATTGTGCTGCAAGGGGTGACAGGTGAAGCGGCCCTGACGGCCATTATTGGGGCTGCGGATGCGCTCAGTACGTCCGCCGGCAATGGGATCCTCGCGCGTAACGTCGCCGAAGAGATGCTCAGCGGCGCGATGACAGGCGTGCTGAATACCTATATGGACAGCACAAAATGCGTGCCCTGCCAGATTGACACCTAAGTTACCAATAGTAATATAGAGACCTCTTCATTCACCTTGTTGAGGTCTCTATGTCTGCATCAAACGTCATCAATACTGCCCTGATCGTGACGGCTCACCCGATCGAAACGTCGTTATCCCATACCCTTGCACAGCGAATTGCCGGGAAGTTACAGGAACAGGGTACGCAGGTTGAAATAGCCGACCTTCATGCTGAAGGCTTCTCTCCCGCGATGATCCGAGCCGATCTTGATCTGTACCACGGTGATGCCAGCGCGTTGCCCGACGATGTTCTGCGCGAGCAGCAGCGCGTCGAACGGGCTGATATGCTGATATTCGTTTTCCCGTTCTACTGGTGGTCTGTTCCCGCCCTCCTGAAAGGCTGGTTTGATCGGGTACTGACGGTGAACTGGGCCTATAAAGTGGGAGAAGAGGGCCGCATTGTGGGTAATTTACGTGATGTGCCCGTGCGCCTGGTCGCAACGGCCGGCAGCGATATCGCCGGGTTTGATAAACACGGTTATTCAGCTGCCATTCAGAGCCAGATTGTTGAAGGGGTGTTTGGCTTCTGTGGTCTGAAGAACGTGACGCTCGATATCCTCTATGAGGCCGATTCTGCCTCCCCTCAGCAGGTGGACGATTTTCTGCAAAGCCTCAATAAGCTTGTCTGAGTCATCCGGCACAGCCATTCCTGCGGGTTTGGCTGCGCACCACGTAAAACCGGGATTAGCGCGGCATCAGCGTCTCAAGCCCTCTTCTCAACTGGCTGACCACCTCCTCTGTCGCCATTCCCATTTGCGCATGTATGATGGCGCCGTCAATAAGCATCAGAATTTGCGTGTTAATAGCCTCATCGGTAATACCGGTGAGGGTGGCAATTTTTTCCCTGGTTTCAGATTTATGATTGCGGCAAATGGCTTTTATTTCACTTTCATTGTCTTCTGATTTCGCTTCTGCGCTGGCGTTAATAAACGCACAGCCATGGAATAGCGGAGAAATAAACCACGCATTCAGCGTGGCAGCTAATGCGTCCGATGCAGCCCGCCCCTCATCGAGATAGTGTCGAAGCGTGGTTTCAAACCAGTTAATCCACAGCTCGTGCCGATAGTGCAGATAGGCAAGAATAAGCAAACTCTTACTCGGGAAATGACGATAAAACGTCACTTTGGTCACCTTCGCCTGCCTGATAAGCGTATCAACGCCCGTTGCTCTGAAGCCGGTGGAATAAAAGAGTTCGTGCGCGGTAAGCAATATTTTATCTCTGACGCTGACTTTTTGATCGTTATTCATGATGAGCGTATTCACGTTTATCAGGCCTCAAACTGTGTGTTGACAGACGATTTTTACAGGCATAGATTAACGCAAGTAGACAGACCTGTCTACATACTATCAACCCGAGGTAGCCGAGATGAATACACGCCCCCCTTTACCGCCGTTCACCCGTGAAAGTGCCATTGAAAAAGTCAGGCTGGCTGAAGATGGCTGGAACAGCCGCGACCCGGCAAAAATCGCCCTGGCCTATTCACTGGACACGCAGTGGCGCAACCGTGCGGAGTTCGCCACGAACCGCGCGGAGGCGCAGGCGTTCCTTGAGCGGAAATGGAAGAAAGAGCTGGATTATCGCCTGATAAAAGAGCTTTGGGCATTTACCGACAACCGCATCGCCGTGCGCTATGCCTATGAATGGCATGATGATTCAGGCAACTGGTTCCGCTCTTACGGCAATGAAAACTGGGAGTTCGAGCCGGACGGCCTCATGAAGCGGCGTTTTGCCTGTATCAACGATATGCCCATCAAGGAATCTGAACGGCTGTTTCACTGGCCGCTGGGCAGACGCCCGGACGATCACCCGTCCCTGAGCGATCTGGGGTTATAGGAGCCTTCATCTCTCCGGGCTTCTGTCGGTTACCCGGAGAGGTGAATTTATAACACACCTAACTGTTTCATCAGCGTCAGGTTGTCTTCTAAATGCCAGTTGGCGACTATTTTTCCTTCACGGATTTGATAAATATCCGTGGCGATAAAATCTATTTTTTGCCCCTGTCCTTTCAGTTTGCCAAATGTTCCTGTGAAGTTACCGCGAAAATGTAAATGCGAAACGACGTGGTCACCGGTAATAATCATCTGCTGCACTTCACAGCGTAAATTCGGTACCGCCGTGCGAAAAGCCCTGGAGGCCAAAATAGCGCCCTCCGGCCCCTGCTTACGTCCTTGCGGCGGGGTTTTATCAATAAAATTCACCGCCAGTGCGTCGCGTGCCAGAGCCTCTTTTCCGGTATCCCAGAAGGTGACGTATTTTCTGGCGACATATTCATTTGCCGCTATTTGCTTCGCTGACAGTGCCTTATCAAAAATAAGTTGATTGGGTTTGACCAGTTCGTTCCCGGCTGAAAAAGCGGTTCCCGATATGCCAGCCAGTATTAGCACCATCACAGCCGGGCGCAGATAATGTGTATATTTCATAGAGTCCTCAAGGTGTTTAACTGTGCTGAACCTCACTGACGGGTTGCGCGATATTGCGGGTAATCGGTATATCCCACCCCGGTACCACCAAACAGCGTGCCAGGATCGCTCACCTCAGCCAGGGGTAACTGATGCGCAAGGCGGTGCGGCAAATCAGGGTTGGCGATAAACGGACGGCCGAATGCAACGAGATCGGCATAGCCTGCCGCAAGTATTTTCTCTGTTTTTTCAGGGGTGTAATTCCCCGCCACAATAATTGTTCCGCTGAATGTTTCACGCAGCGTTTGACGGAAAGGTTCCGGAACCTGTGGAGCGTCGTCCCAGTCGGCTTCTGCCAGGTGGATGAAGGCAATGCCTTTCTCTTCGCACCAGGCCGCCAGCATAAGTATGGCCTCAGTGACCTGCGGATCGTTCATCCCGCGCTGTGTGATAAACGGTGACAGACGAATCCCCGTGCGCTCACCGCCAATGGCATCAGCGATGGTCTCCAGTACCTCCTGCGCAAAACGGATGCGGTTGGCAAGCGTGCCACCATATTCATCCGTGCGAATATTCGAGGTGCTTCTCAGGAACTGGTCGATCAGATAACCATTCGCGCCGTGGACTCCCACGCCGTCAAACCCTGCCTGGATGGCATTCAACGCAGCCTGACGATACTGCAAAATAATGGTCTGAATATCTTTGCGCGACAGCGCGCGCGGCTGCGGACACTCCACCATCTGACCACGACCTGTCTCATCAACCACCCACACCTTCGCGTCCGGCGCCAGCGCTGACGGTGCAACAGGCTTACCATCCTGATGAAAACTGGCGTGCGACATGCGTCCTACATGCCAGAGCTGGGAAAAAATCACGCCTCCGGCCTGATGTACAGCACCCGTAGTGAGTTGCCATCCGGCAACCTGCTCGGGCGAATGGATCCCCGGTGTCCATGAATATCCCTGCCCCTGGGGAGAGATCTGCGTCGCTTCGGTGATGATTAATCCTGCGCTGGCTCGCTGTCGGTAATATTCAGCCATTAATGCGGAGGGAATATTTCCCGGTTGCAGGGAACGGGCGCGGGTCATCGGCGCCATAACAATTCTGTTCTTCAGATGCAGATGACCGATTTTATAGCCTGCAAAAAGTGAGGTATTACTCATGATGACGTCCCTTCTGGTGTTGGTGAAATCACTTTACAGGCGGCATCTGTCTTTGATAATTACACTGAAATCAGATTCACTTTTCGGAAAATATGAATAATGGGCAAGCTTGAAGACATGACATTGCTGGTTGAAGTGGCCGAAGCGGGCGGGCTTTCTGCTGCCGGACGTCGCTTGTCACTCTCACCCGCCACCATGACCGCCCGCCTGAAAGCCATCGAAGAACGTTATAAGACCCGCCTGTTTCATCGTTCCACACGCGCCATCACGCTGACTAAAGCTGGCGAGGCGTTCTACCACGCGGCACTGCGCGTGCTGGAGGAGATGCGCCACGCCGAGTCGTTACTGACGCAAAAAGAGGGTGTGCTCAGCGGTAACATTCGCCTTTCCGCGCCCTCAGACTTTGGCAGGCAGTACCTTAGCCCCGCCATTGTTGAGTTTTCCCGCCTTCATCCCGAGGTCAATTTCTTCGTTTACTTAAGAGAACATATTGAGGATCTGGTGGCTAACCGGCTGGATATGAGTATCCGCTTCGGCAATCTGCCGGACAGCAGCCTGGTCATCAAACATATCCGCCCGAATCACCGGGTGTTGGTGGCGTCGGAGACTTACCTTAACCAACATGGTACCCCCTCCTCGCTGGAGGCGCTGGCTGACCATAGATGCCTGGCGCTGGAGTCTTTAGGCGTGGTGATGAATGAATGGCGGTTTGAGGTTGAGGGTAAGGAACGCGTGATTCGCGTGGAGCCAGCTATGGTCTGTGACGACGGCGCGTTACTTCGCCAGTGGGCCCTCAACGGGGCAGGCATAGCGGGCAAATCATGGTGGGATGTCCAGGACGATGTCGGGAATGGAAGGTTAAAGGTGCTGTTTGCCGATAGCTTCACCGGCTTCAGTCGTTTTGACCGCAAAGATGTCGGACTTCAGTTTGTCTATCCCCAGCGAAAACTGCAGCCGCTACAGGTAACAGCATTTAGCCAGTTTTTTATCGACTGGCTTAAAATGCAATAAATCAACCGGTTGTCGCCTGCAATAACTCTTGGTAAAGAGTGATACACTCTGGCTCACAGCACTGAAAAATACATGATTAAAGGAGTGACCAAATCACACTATGGTCACCCGTTGTCAACTGATGCCCGTCGCGCTAAGCTGAAATAATGACGAAAAATATGAACACCCCATCAACGCGTGGTCCCCTTGATCACTCTGTCCGCGAGCAAATCGTCGAAGCGGCGTTTGAGCACTTCGGCCATTATGGCTATGAAAAAACCACCGTGGCAGAACTGGCTAAATCCATCGGTTTTTCAAAAGCCTATATCTATAAATTTTTTGATTCTAAACAGGCAATTGGCGAGGTTATCTGCGCTAACCGCCTGGCGCTGATCATGACGGCAGTGGAAACAGCCATTGCCGACGCGCCGTCGGCCAGTGAAAAAATGCGCCGTCTTTTCCGGGCGTTAACCGAGGCAGGCAGCGAGCTCTTTTTCCACGATCGTAAACTTTATGATATCGCCGCCGTTGCCGCGCGGGATAAGTGGCCGTCAACCGAGCGGTATACCGATGGCCTGATGAAGCTGATTGAGAGCATCATTGTTGAAGGCCGGCAAAGCGGGGAGTTTGAAAGAAAAACGCCCCTGGATGAGGTGACCTACGCCATATACATGGTGATGTGCCCTTTCATCAACCCCGTGCAGTTGCAATATAACCTCGAAACCGCCCCGACCGCAGCACTCCTCCTCCCTTCCCTGATTTTACGAAGCCTGGCCCCCTGATTTGTGACCATTGACTTTATTGGTCACTAGTCTGAGAATGCGGAAACTGTCCTTTGATACGATAAGGTTTCCCCATGCTCAGGCTTCATTCCGCCCGTTTTGCCGTTTGTCTCCTCCCTTTCGCCCTGGTGGCATGCGGTGATAACCCCGCCACCGACGATCCGCGCACCCAGCCACCGCTTGTCAGATCCGCCTCCGTTGAACCGGCGAACGACGCGTCCCGCGCGTTTACGGGTGTGGTCGTTGCCAGAACGCAAAGCGATCTCGGTTTCCGGGTTCAGGGCAAAATCCTTGAACGCCTTGTTGATACGGGGCAGACCGTTAAGCAGGGCCAGCCGTTAATGCGCCTCGATCCCGTTGACCTGAAGTTACAGGCCCAAGCACAGCAGCAGGCGGTGGATGCCGCCCAGGCCCGGGCGAGAAAAGCCACCAGCGATGAGGCGCGCTATCGCGGCCTGGTGGCAACAGGAGCTGTCTCTGCCTCGGAGTACGACCAGATAAAAGCGGCGGCGGATGCCGCCAGAGCTGAACTCAGTGCCGCCCGTGCGCAGGCCAGCGTGGCGCAAAACGCGACCGGCTATGCCGTGCTGCTGGCCGATTCCGACGGCGTGGTCATGGAGACGCTTGCTGAACCCGGTCAGGTGGTCAGTGCGGGTCAGGCGGTGATCAGACTGGCCCGCTCAGGGCAACGCGAGGCGCTCGTCCAGTTGCCAGAGACATTGCGCCCTGCCGTCGGTAGTGAAGCGCTGGCAACCCGCTATGGCAGCGAGGCACAGCCTGTTACCGCGACACTGCGCCTGCTCTCTGATGCAGCCGATACCGCCACCCGCACCTATGAAGCACGCTATGTACTGGAAGGCTCGCTGGCTAACGCGCCGCTGGGTGCGACCGTCACCCTGCATATCGAACAAAATGCTGAACGTCAGGTAATGCAGGTTCCTCTGGCATCTCTGTACGATGCAGGCAAAGGGCCCGGCGTGTGGCGGATCTCCGCGCAGCCCGCAAAAGTGATGTGGCAGCCCGTCAACGTGCTGAGCGTGAGCGATGATGCCGCGCAGGTGACGGGCGGCGTCAAGCCGGGCGAGAAAATTGTGGCGTTGGGCGCGCATCTTCTGCATGACGGTGAAGCTGTCCGTCTGGCTGAACAACGCGGTACGGCTCTGGCGGGGAGTCAGCCATGAGCGACGGACGCTTCAACCTCTCAGCGCTTGCTGTGCGCGAGCGCTCAGTCACGTTGTTTCTGATTATTCTGGTGACGCTTGCCGGTATTTACGCCTTCTTTGGATTAGGACGGGCTGAAGATCCCCCCTTCACGGTAAAGCAAATGACGGTGATTACCGTCTGGCCCGGCGCAACCGCACAGGAAATGCAGGATCAGGTTGCTGAACCGCTGGAAAAACGGCTCCAGGAACTCAAGTGGTATGACCGCACTGAAACCTATACCCGCCCGGGCATGGCATTTATCACCCTCTCCTTACAGGACATGACGCCCCCCTCCGAGGTGCAGGAAGAGTTCTATCAGGCGCGCAAAAAGCTTGGCGATGAGAGCAAAAATCTCCCGGCAGGCGTGACGAGCCCGATGATCAATGACGAGTTTGCGGATGTTACCTTTGCCCTCTTTGCGCTGAAGGCAAAGGGCGAACCACAGCGTCTGCTGGTGCGTGATGCTGAAAGCCTGCGCCAGCAACTCCTGCATGTGCCTGGCGTCAAAAAAGTGAACATCATCGGCGAACAGGCCGAGCGGATTTACATCGCCCTTTCTCATGACCGTCTGGCGACGATGGGGCTGGCGCCGCAGGATATTTTCAACGCGCTGAACAATCAGAACGTTCTCACGCCAGCAGGCTCCATAGAAACACAGGGTGCACAGATCTTTATTCGCCTTGATGGTGCTTTTGATACGTTGCAGAAAATCCGCGATACGCCACTGGTCGCTCAGGGTAAAACGCTCAGGCTGTCTGATGTGGCAACGGTTGAACGCGGTTATGAAGATCCTCCGACGCTGCAGATCCGTAACCAGCGTGAACCGGCGCTGCTGTTAGGTATTGTGATGCGGGAAGGCTGGAACGGTCTGGCGCTGGGGAAAGCGCTGGATGCCGAAACGGTTAAGATCAACGAGAACCTGCCGCTGGGAATGACCCTGACCAAAGTCACCGATCAGTCCGTGAATATCCGCTCGTCGGTGGATGAATTTATGATCAAATTCTTCGTCGCCCTGCTTGTGGTGATGGTGGTGTGCTTTGTCAGCATGGGCTGGCGCGTGGGCGTGGTGGTCGCGGCGGCGGTTCCCCTGACGCTGGCAGTCGTCTTCGTGGTGATGGAGGCGGCGGGGATAAACTTTGACCGCGTAACGCTGGGCTCGCTGATCCTTGCTCTGGGTTTGTTGGTTGACGATGCCATTATCGCCATTGAAATGATGGTGGTGAAAATGGAGGAAGGCTACGATCGCATCAAGGCCTCCGCTTACGCCTGGAGCCATACCGCCGCCCCCATGCTGGCCGGTACCCTCGTGACGGCGATTGGCTTTATGCCAAACGGGTTCGCCCAGTCGACCGCCGGGGAATACACCAGCAATATGTTCTGGATTGTCGGTATCGCCCTGATTGCCTCCTGGCTGGTTGCGGTGGTGTTCACGCCCTATCTTGGCGTTAAGATCCTGCCAGATATCGCCAAAGTCGAAGGGGGTCATGCCGCCATCTATAACACCCCGCGCTATAACCGTTTTCGCCAGCTGCTGGCCCGGGTGATTGCCAGAAAGTGGATCGTGGCCGGTTCCGTGGTCTTCATTTTTACCCTGGCCGTGTTGGGTATGGGACTGGTAAAAAAACAATTTTTCCCTACGTCCGACCGCCCGGAAGTGCTGGTGGAAGTGCAGATGCCTTATGGCACCGCCATTGAGCAGACCAGCGCCGCAACGGCGAAAATCGAAGCGTGGTTAAAACAGCAGCCGGAGGCCAGCATCGTGACCGCCTACGTCGGGCAGGGTTCACCGCGTTTTTACCTGGCCATGGCACCTGAATTACCCGATCCCTCTTTTGCAAAAATCGTGGTGATGACGGACAGCCAGACGTCACGTGAGGCGCTCAAGTTCCGGCTCCGGGAAGCGGTCGCCAGTGGACTTGCGCCGGAAGCGCGCGTGCGCGTAACGCAACTGGTGTTTGGCCCCTACTCCCCCTTCCCGGTTGCCTGGCGTGTGATGGGGCCCGATGTCGATAAGCTTCGCGACATCGCCGATAAGGTTAAAGGCGTTCTGCAGGCCAGCCCGATGATGAGAACCGTCAACACCGACTGGGGGTCACGGGTTCCCACTCTCCATTTCACCCTGGATCAGAACCGTCTGCAGGCCACTGGCTTGACCTCAAATAGCGTGGCTCAGCAGCTCCAGTTCCTGTTATCGGGTGTACCGATTACCGCCGTGCGCGAAGATATTCGTGCAGTACAGGTTACAGGACGCGCTGCGGGTGATATTCGTCTGGATCCGGCGAAGATCGAAGGATTTACCCTGGTTGGCAGCACGGGACAGCGCGTTCCGCTGTCACAAATCGGTCAGATTGAGGTCAAAATGGAAGACCCGCTCCTGCGTCGTCGCGACCGCACGCCCACCATTACCGTGCGCGGAGATATCGCCGACAATCTTCAGCCACCGGATGTATCGGTGGCGATCATGAAACAGCTAAAACCGATCATTGATACGCTCCCGCCAGGATACCGCATTGAGATGGCAGGATCGATTGAGGAATCGGGTAAAGCCACACAGGCCATGGTGCCGCTGTTCCCGATAATGATTGCCCTGACGTTACTGATCATCATTGTGCAGGTGCGATCTCTCTCGGCGATGGTGATGGTCTTTCTGACTGCCCCGCTGGGCCTTGTCGGCGTGGTCCCCACACTGCTGCTGTTCAATCAGCCTTTTGGTATCAATGCGCTTGTCGGGTTGATTGCGCTTTCGGGCATTCTTATGCGGAATACGTTGATCCTTATCGGGCAGATTACGCATAACCAGAAGGAAGGTCTCGCCCCGTTCGATGCGGTGGTCGAAGCAACCGTCCAGCGGGCACGACCGGTGTTACTGACAGCCCTGGCCGCGGTGCTGGCATTCATACCGCTGACCCATTCCGTATTCTGGGGGACGCTGGCCTATACGCTGATTGGCGGGACGCTGGGCGGAACGATCATCACCCTGGTGTTCCTGCCGGCGATGTATGCGATCTGGTTCAGGATCCGTCCTGCGAGGTAAAATATGCCTCGCGACTGGCGCCGGTTTGAATATCCGGCTTATCCGTCGCGCCTGCAGCCAGTATTCATTCAGCTCATAACTTATGTTGACGGTCAGGTTGAGCCGGTGTTATTAAAGATGAGTCGTTTCTTACGAATACGCATAGGTCAAAATATGTTTATGTCAGCCCAGCCTACAACCACCCTCACCACCACCGGCATCTGCGGCGGCGTGAGCGTATCTGTAACCGGCATCTGACAAAACAGAACCTCATTCCCCGCCAAATCGGACGGGGAATAATTCTCCGTTCATAACATGCTGAATGGAGACTCATCATGGTTTTATCTGAGAATGCACTATTAATTATCGATATGCAGCAGGGTCTTTTCAGGGGCCCGGCCTCACCCTGTTCCGCAGACACCGTTCTGAGCAATATTTGTTTGTTGATAGCACGTGCTCGGCAGGCTCAGGCGCCCATCTTTTTTGCTCGCCATATCGGCCCTGACAACCCCCCCTTCTCAGAGCAGAGCCCGTTAACGCAGCTGATACCTGAACTCGACGTCAATAACGAAGTGGATACCGTTTTCACCAAAAGATATCCCAGCTGTTTTCGCGATACAGGGCTGCAGGTTTTGCTCAATCAGCGAGGCGTTAAGCTGCTGGTGTTGCCGGAATGAAAACAGAGTTTTGTGTAGATACGACCTGCCGGGCAGCGCCGGAGTCAGGATTCGCAACGGTGCTAATTTCGGATGCACATACCACCATGGATAACGACGTTTTATCCGCAACTGACATTATTGCCCATCACAACAAAACCCTGGCTGGCCCGTTTGTTACGCTCTCAACCGCCAGTGACTATTATTTTTCATCGGGTCAGTAATTCTTTTTTAAACCAATGGCCGCCTCCTTCAGGCGGCCCAAAGTTAAATATCACTCCCTAGGTCAAATAATAAAAAAATACCAAAACTGGCAGTTGATTCTTATTTGTATGACTTTTAAGATTTGTCTGCAAGGCATTGATTAAATTTAATTTAGGGAAATAAAAATGACAAGAAATATTGTTGCGGGAATGATGATGGCCGCGTTTTCAGGGGCAGTATATGCAGGATCCGCACAAGGCATACCGGATTTTTCACCAGAAAGTTTATCGGTTTCAGCCTCTGCCGGGATGCTGAGCGGAAAATCCCATGAAATGGTTTATGACGAAGTCACAGGAAGAAAAATTAGCCAGCTCGACTGGAAAATAAAAAATGTCGCCATCCTTAAAGGCGATATTTCCTGGGATGCTTACTCGTTTTTGACACTGAACGCCCGCGGCTGGACGTCTCTGGCATCAGGCTCGGGTCATATGGATGACTATGACTGGATGAATGCAAAACAATCCTCCTGGACAGACCATTCATCCCATCCTTCGACCAACGTCAATTACGCCAATGAATACGATCTCAACGTTAAAGGCTGGATCTTCCAGGGCGATAACTATAAAGCTGGCGTAACCGCAGGTTATCAGGAAACGCGCTTCAGCTGGACGGCGACCGGTGGCTCTTACAATTACGACAACGGCACCTATCAGGGGAATTTCCCGGCGGGTGAACGCGGTATTGGTTACAGCCAGCGCTTCTCCATGCCGTACATTGGCCTGGCGGGTCAGTACCGTTTCAATGATTTTGAATTCAATGCCCTGTTTAAATTCAGTGACTGGGTACGCGCGCACGACAACGATGAGCACTATATGCGCGATCTGACCTTCCGTGAGAAGACCTCGGATTCCCGCTACTACGGTGCGTCCGTTGACGCAGGTTATTACGTCACGCCGAACGCCAAAGTGTTCGCAGAATTTACCTATAGCAGTTACGAAGAAGGTAAAGGCGGTACGCAGATTATTGATACCAATACTGGCGAATCGGGCTCTATTGGCGGAGACGCTGCCGGTATTTCAAACCGCAACTATACCATTACCGCGGGTCTGCAATACCGCTTCTGATCCTGTTGTGGTTAATCAAGATCGGGCCCCTGACGGGGCCTTTTGTGATGTTGAGTTAAACTCACATTGATTCTGACTATTTGTCGTTTTTCAAACGCGACGTCCCTGAAATATCATCCTTCAAAATTGATAAATGTTCAGGGAGCAAACATGACGCTTGACGTTATATTTCATTTAATGAAGCTGGTCTCACTAGATGAATATTCATCCGGCGCCAATTTATCGGCACTGCTGGAATCGCTGTCAGCAGAAAAAGAGAACGATGTTACCCTTGCGGCCTTTGTACATCGCCTTCACATTCTGTGTGCCGCTCACAGCGACCCCATGCAAGCTGAGGCGCTGCTCGCCGCTAATCTGCCAAAAGAAGGGGAACCCCTTCCCGTGCTGGATTTTTCAGGATGGCCGCTGGTGCGTTACGCCCTCTCAGGTGAATTACAAACGCCCGAGTCCGAGGCGTACTTTCAGAACGTCACGTCGGCTGCCACTATATTACGTGCGGCAATAATAGATTCAGAGCGTGCAAACAATAGGCCTGCGATCGCTATTCTCGATAAACTTCTCAACCTGAACGGCGCATTGCCGGAAAGGTATAAAAAAATGGCAAATATTCCATACGCCTGAAGTTTATAGAGCAGGATACGCCCGTAGCATATCCTGCTTTTGATGACTACAGCCGATGTTCGTCGTATTCCAGACAGATGATATCGAGAGAAGGAATGACCGGGGCATGCAGGTTAAGCCAGTCCAGCAGACATTCAATACTCTTTTTCCTGAGTGAATTTTTCGGCCAGACAATGTAATAACCGTCCCCGGTGGCGATGGCTTCTTTGAAAGGCAGCGCGAGCAGGCCGCTATTCAGCGCGTCAAGCGAAAGCAGCAGGTCGGCAATCGCGACGCCATGGCCGTTCATGGCAGCACTACTCCCCTGTTCAAGGGTGTCGAAAACCGCTCCGCGACTCATATCAAGCCCGGGGAATAACCCCGTTCTTCTCAGCCACCGCCGCCAGTCGCGTCTGTCCGGGGAAGGATGGATCAGATCGCACTGCGAAAGTTGCTCTCGGGCAGATTCCCGTAAAGCGGGGGTACAGACCGGAATAAGCCATTCACTGAAAAGCAATCGGCTCTCCGTTGACTCGCCAAAATGCCCGTTGCCCAGCAGGATCGCGCAATCATAGGGCTCTCGCGTGAAATCAACGGTATCGATGTCCATCCAGACGCTGGCTATTTCTACGTTGGGTTTTTCATGATGTTCACGAAACGATCGCAGGACGTTAAGCAACCATCTCATGGTGAGCGTACTCGGTGCCTTCAGCCGCAGCAGGTGGTTTTCACTTCTGAAAGCCCGACAGGCCCACTCGATGCTCCTGAACCCTTCGTGAAGCTGCCCGGCCAGAACACGCCCCGCCTCACTGATCTCCACTCTCGGCCCCTGCCGTTTGAACAACTCACAGTCGAACCACATTTCAAGGGTGCGGACATGTCTGCTGACCGCGCCCGGCGTAATATTGAGCACTTCAGCGGCTTTACTGAAGGAGTTTACTCGCGCAGCGACTTCAAAGGCGCGCAGGGCATAGAGTGGTGGTAAGGACATAATTCCCCTTTACAGGATAGCGGCCGAAACCAGAGGTTCACCTTGAGTGACTGGCAGGCGTAGTGATTTCAGCCAGCAGCCAGCGTTCAAACGTCACTAACGCCGCGTCATTGATTCCCGTTTCCGCCGGTTTAATGAAACAGAATGTCTTAATTAACCTTTCTGAGGCAGGCCATGGCGAAACCAGCATGCCGCTGCGTAGTTCGTTTTCGATATACATGCGTGGTATCAATGCGACGCCGTGACCTGCCAGCACAGCAGCGATCGCCATTTCATGAAGATCGTACCGTACGCCCTGAGACGGGTTATCAAGCCTGATCCCGCTTTCCAGGGCATAGCGATGCCACGCATCCGGATTCTGCCGGCGATGGATCCGCGCAAGTGCATTGAGTTGCTCACCGGGTTCCTTATCCATTAACAGTGCAGGATGACACACCGGCACCAGTTTTTCCTCAAACAACGGCTGCAGTCGCATCCCGGCCCAGGCGGGATGTTGAAAATGAACGACGGCATCAAAGCCGCTCCCGGGCAAAATAAACGGATCCGTTCTGGCCGCAAGATTGACTGAGATCTCAGGGAACTGCGAGGTAAAGCGGCTCAGGCGGGGAATGAGCCAACGGCTGCAAAACGTCGGCAGCACGGCAATATCCAGACTCTGAATCCCCTCCTGCATGCCCATGATGTCCTGAGTCTCCCTTTCGAGCCGCTCAAGAGTTTCACGTACATGATGAGCATAGCGCGCGCCAGCAGGATTCAGCTTTACGCGGCTCCCGGTACGGTCAAACAGTTTGCAGTTTAACAGCGATTCCAGACGTGCAATCTGGCGGCTAATCGCCCCTTCCGTCAGAAAGAGCTCCTCTGCAGCCCGGGCAAAATTACCGTGCCTGGCAGCGGCATCAAAAGCCTGCAAAGAGGCGCTACTGGGTATCTTTTTGCGCATTAAGCCTGGTCCTGAGGCCGCGCGTAATCTGCGCAGTCGATGAGTTAATGTCACTGAACCATGACATAGTATCGATTTAATGCACGAAAAACAGCCTGTAGCATGATGAAAAGTCATTAAGTGAAGAGGTTGTGATGTTCTATATCGTGGAATGTTCGTATAACGATCCGCCAAGCGAAGCTGAGTGGAACACGTTTTATAGTCAGGAGAAATTGCCCGCTCTTCTCTCCGTGACCGGATTTATGACGTCTCAGCGTTTTCGGGCCATCACGCCTGGCTGCCCGGTTTATCTTGCCCTGCATACCGTTACCAACGCGGATGTTTTGCACAGCGAAGAGTACCGTCTGAAAGGCGGCGGTAATTTTTCTCGCTGGCAGAGCTGCATAACTGACTGGCACCGTAATCTCTATGCCTGTGAAGATCCGGCGCCCGCTCTCTCCTGCGATCAAATTTTGCTGTTAAGCACTCAGCTTGTTAGTCCTGCCGGACACCGGGCCATCGACATGCAGGCCGTGGGGCTGGATTGCTCCCCGGAACGTCGTGTTGCGTGGGTGTTGCCTCGTGAAACTGCCGTCCATGCTTCGACTCTTCCTGAGGTCTATCTCTACGAACCACTGACGCCGCAGTTGCAGCGTTCAGGCATCAATACGCAATCAGAACAGCGGAGTACGCGATGATTCAGTCCACCTTCCCGGTACGCCAGATTGGCGATTTTGAGATTACCGCGCTCAGTGACGGCGTTCTGTCAGCTCGTCTCGATTTGCTCTCAGGAATTGAAAACGCGGCGGCAAACGAAATCCAGGAGCATGCAGGTGTCGCGGAACCCGGTGATATTCACATCAATGGCTACCTCATCCGGGGCCGGGGGAGAATTATTCTGGTTGACGCTGGTGCAGGTGGGGTGAATAACGTGGGGGGTGACCTTATCACCCATCTCGCCGCGGTTGGCGTGGACCCTGACGAGGTGGATACCGTTTTATTAACGCACTGTCATCCGGACCATATTGGTGGTCTGCTGGATGCTGAACAGCGTCCTGTCTATCAACATGCAGATATTTTTCTTCACCCTCTGGAAGCGGAACACTGGTGGGACGATAACACGCTAAACAGTGCCGATGCGCGTACAGCGCGTAATTTCAGGCTCGTGCGCCAGACGTTACAGGCGTGTGGTCAACAGGTGCGTTTTTTTGATGAGAACAGTGTTGCCGAAGGGATCCTGCCGGTCTGGTTACCCGGCCACACGCCCGGACATACCGGGTTTCTCATTCACTCGCATGACAAGGACTTACTGATATGGGGAGATATTGTCCACTACCCGCATATACAGTCTGCCCTGCCGGAGGTTTGCATCGCCTTTGACGCGGATCCTGCACAGGCCGAAGCAACGCGTAAAGAGGTGCTGGAACGCGCGGTCAGGGAGAATCTGCTCGTTGCGGGAATGCATATCGGGCCACAAGGGTTTGCGCGCGTTCTCCGTGTGGGAAGTGGATATCGACTCTCTTACTCTGGTTAAGACGTCAGGCTTGTTCATTCGCGTTCAGCATACGGGCCTTTCTCTTTCGTCAATCCAGCGCATCAATTCGGGAAGCTGCGTTTCTGAGAATACCGCGATCCCATGTTCAGCGAGTAATGCTGCCGCGACACCTATCCCCGTGTTGCGCACGCCGGTAAAAGAACCATCGTAGATATGCTGGCTCCCGCAGGTTGGGCTGCCATCCGTGAGCAGCGCCGCGCGACAGCCATGCTCCTGTGCGGTACGTAGCGCCAGCCAGGCGGCAAGCTGATAGTGCTCTGTGACATCCTGGCCCGTATTCTCAATGATTCTGGCCTGCCCGCGCATGACATCCCGACCGTCGGCCGACAAAATCTCTGCTGGTGGTCGGGGCACCGGCAACCCGGCAGCCAGTTCAGGGCAGTGGATCACTAACCGCTGCTCCGCTTGCCAGCGGGAGAGTTGCGCCATCGCCTTCGCTTTTTCGCTGCCGTTGTAACGCACCCTAAACCCCATCAGGCATGCACTGACCAGAATTTTATTTATCATCGCTTCCCTGTCGTGTAGATGATGAAAGTGAGGCATTGTAACACGCTGCGGGTACGGGCGTGGGTGGTGAAGGTTGGCTGTGTGCGATAAGTTCAGGTGAGGAAGATAAGCAACTGTTTAATCGTCGGGCTGTTCAGTATTATTAATCAGCATCGTAAATTGTCTGAGTTCGGTACGCTAATGAGGGATTAGGATGGAACAGAATTTCACACCTGAACAGATTGAAATGATAAACCGTGTTGTCTTTGCGCAAATCAACATAATGAATGAGAAAGTTGCTGAAATCATTGAAGATACCGAGTCTACAGCACATCTTCAATTGAAGGATAACGGCATCGACATGACAGATTTCTCTCCTGCGAATAAGCATTTCCTGATGATGTCGCTTATACAACATCTGATAGATAACGTGCACGGTGGCGATATGGCGCTGGCCCAAAAGATGCTGACTATGGAAGCAAAGAGGCTGAACATCAGCATAAATGCTGAGGCGGATAAGTCGAGAGAGTGAGTCGCAGAAATGGTCGGGCATGGGTCATTCCTGGAATTGTGATGACGTATGCTCAGTAAAACTGACACGAAAACGTCCAGAGTCCCTCCGGTGATTTATGAAAATAGCCGATACCATTATCCGCCCACATCCAGTTGACCTTTTCCTCTGATCCCACCTGAAAGACAAAGTCTTCTATCCCCGCGCCATGTTGTATCTCCATCGGGTATCCTCCGACCTTGGTTCCCCTGTAGCGTTTAAAATCATCATGGAGGCGGTCACTTGCCTCCTGATCATCGTTGACGTCAGAAAGGTCAATAATATCCCAGGCATCCTCCCATCCCGGCGCATCATCATTGACGCCCAACCATCGAACCGGAAATGCGCGATAAGGCGTGTCTGTTGCAGGCAATAACTCAAGCCCTTCAAGGGTGGCATATTCGCGTATGAGCCAACCTTCACCATGAGGTTTATCAAATGGATGGCTTTCAATATTGTGAAAGAGCACCAGAAGTGCGACGTCCTTCAGTTGCTCAGGGATAACGGGAAGTTCATCTATACGAATCTGAAGAAGCGGAAACATCGGCTGCCCCTTCCAGAGTGGTAATCCTTCACCGGGAAGAGCGACACCGTTCAAAAACCAGGATGTAAGGGGGTCTGCCGGGGGACGAAAACCGCCCACTTGTGCCACCGATGCAGGACGTAATTTGGATCTGAGCTCGTCTAAAACTAACGCACTCCTGGATTTCATATTTGTCGCCTTACGTATGGAGAGACTCTGTACAGTCTGAAATAAAGACGTTTTTATTATATCGTAATCATTATTCATCAGACCTGCATATAAAAAGGGCTTGTCATGTTTGCGGTTGAGAAATTAAAAGTGAAGTATCCAGGCGCCGGTGCCTGGCAAATGGGCGACAGCCCGGAACTGGCCAGCGAGCTTGCAGACCTGATTAAAAAAGGGATCAAAACCGCTTCCTGCGGATCTTTTGCCTCTTATCAGCAGGAAGACCCGGCCCCGAAGATTGGGAGCTATAACATTATTCTTGATGGTCAGAATGTTCCGGTCTGTGTAACCCGGCTGGTTTCAATGCGACTGGTGCGTTTTTGTGATGTGACTGAGGCGTTTGCCCGTAAAGAAGGTGAAGGCGATTTAAGCCTTGAATACTGGCAGAAAGAGCATCAGCGATTTTTCACCCGAGAAGGTTATTTTTCTGAAGATATGGAGTTGATCGCAGAAGAATTTGAAGTGGTTGAGGTGCTGTGAAATGAGAGAAAATTAATCGCCCGGGCCAGGACGTAGCAGTCAGGGTGTGAAAGGCGCCACCGGCGCCCTGGTGTACGACGTATTGCAGTATCTCGACTGTTTTTTCCACCGTTATTGTCCCTGTCAGGCTGCTTTCACGGCTCTGATTTTTTTACTGCCCGCTTCATCAGATTCAGTTTTATCGGTTACAGCGTTGAGATCGGGCAGTTTGCTGGTACGCAGAATATGCTGCACGGTCTCTTTCTGCTCGGCGAGATACAGCCCCAGATTTTCAGCCTGTGTTTCATCCATCTGCAGTCCGCTTTGCAGCAGCCAGTCGGTGAACGCGTCTGCCATGTCGAGCAGTTTGTCGTGCGCGTCAGCCTCTTTCTTACTGGCAAATGTCATTTTCTCTTCACCTTTTCTTACAACAACATATTTTGTTTCAACCGCCATGATGCGCCCCTCATACTGTAATTACATACAGTATATCAGTTCCGGATTTGTATTGCAGCCAAAATATGCTTACATGTCTTGCGGCCAGTTTTCTGGCAACCCGGTTTTAAACGTGCTGGCATGGATAACGTCATCAACCTGAGTAAACATCATGAAAAAATCGATCGTTCCTGCAGAATTTCAACACTACTTTAATGACTGGCACTTCTCACCGGTCATCGAAGCAGATGGCACAGTGTATCTTTCAGGCGTTACCGCCGCACGCAAGGACAAACCGATAAGTAAGGATCCTGAAGAACAGTTCCATGATGCGTTTTATAAGCTTGGCGTGTACTTAAAAGCCGCCGGTTTAAGCTATGAAAACATACTGGAGATGACCACTTTTCATATCGATCTTAAAAAACACATCGCCGCTTTTTCTAAAGTAAAAGATGAGTACGTAAAGGCGCCCTATCCGGCATGGTCTGCCATCGGCGTAGCAGAATTTATTCCAGAAAATGCTCTTGTGGAAATGCGGATTGTGGCAAAAAGGTCAATTTAGGCATGTGCTCCAGGATGGGCGTTATCGGGATCATCCTCCCTTCTGGCTAAGCTGCATTTTTTCCTGCAGCAGCGGCGTCAGCCACTCCGTAAACGCCCGTACTGACCGGGAAAGATGTCGCCGGTGAGGATACAAAATATTCACCGGCAACGCCTGAGGTCGACACTCCGGCATCACTTCGTACAAGACGTCATTGGCCAGATAAGTATGAACATCATAGGCAGGGATCTGCAGGATACCCAATCCGGCAACGCAGGCAGCAATGCTGGCTTCTGCGCTGTTGACGGTAAGCATGCTGTTCACTTCTGTTCGTTTCACCTCCCCCTTGTCCACCCATTCCATCAGCTCTTTCCGGCCAGATGTCGGTGATGCATAGCCAATCAAATAATGTTGGTTCAGTTTTTCAGGGGATTGCGGCTGTCCGTAAGTGGCAAGGTAAGCTGCTGACGCGACATTAATGATGCTGAGATATCCCAGACACTTCGCCACCATGCCGGAGTTGTCCAGCGGCCCCACCCGCAGGGCACAGTCCACCCCTTCTTCGGCAAGGTTAACGTTGCGATCGGTTACGCCAAGTTCAATTCTGATGCCGGGATACTGCTGATAAAAGGCGGGCATAGCGGGAATAATAAGATGGCTACCGACGCGTCCGGGAACGTCAACCCGAATAGACCCCGTGACGTCGCGGCCGTTTTCCCTGAACAGATTCTCTGTCTCATCCATGTTCTGAACAGCAGCCTGACAGCGCGGGTAAAACGCATGACCGTCAATGGTCAGGGATACGCTGCGGGTCGTGCGGTGAAACAAGCGCGCACCTAACCGCGATTCCAGCGCCTGAATGGCGGCAGAAACGGTGGAGGCAGGACGATTGAGTGATTCTGCCGCACGGACAAAGCTGCCGTTATCCGCCACCCTGAGAAAAATTCTGAACAAATCGACAGAGTCCATGCACCCTCATTATTCGTTTTTCATGGATAGTTCATTCAGAATAGCAGGATTAATAATCAAAACCGAGACAGTAAGATGGCTGGACGGGGTTTTCCCGGCTAATCCATGATAAGGAGCCTTCTTATGACCGACCATACTCTGACCGGTAAAACTGTGCTGATTGCCGGCGGTGCGAAGAATCTGGGGGGATTGATTGCCCGGGATTTCGCCCGGCATGGCGCGCGGGCCATCGCCATTCATTACAACAGTGCCGCCACGCAACAGGACGCTGAGGCGACCGTACAGGCCATCCGGGCGGCGGGCGCACAAGCGCATGCCTTTCAGGCTGATCTGACCTCAGCCGCCGCGATGGAAAAACTCTTCAGCGATGTGGTGGCCGCTGTCGGGAGGCCAGATATCGCCATTAATACCGTCGGCAAGGTACTGAAAAAACCCATGGCCGAGGTCACTGAGGAAGAGTTTGATGAAATGAGCAACGTGAATGCGAAAGCGGCATTTTTCTTCCTGAAAGAAGCCGGCAGGCACGTTAACGATAACGGCAAGATTTGCACCCTGGTCACCTCCCTGCTGGGCGCCTACACGCCGTTTTACGCCGCCTATGCTGGCATGAAGGCGCCCGTGGAACATTTCACCCGCGCTGCGTCCAAGGAACTTGGCGAAAGAGGGATCTCCGTGACTGCAATCGGGCCGGGCCCGATGGATACCCCCTTCTTTTATCCTGCCGAGGGTGAAGATGCAGTGGCGTATCACAAAACCGCCGCAGCGCTCTCCCCCTTCAGCAAAACCGGCCTGACTGATATTGACGATATCGTGCCATGGGTTCGCTTTCTGGTGAGCGAAGGATGGTGGATGACAGGCCAGACGATTCTGGTTAACGGGGGTTACACCACAAAATAAGGCTGACCCGGGCGCCTGTTCTGGCACAGGCGCCTGACCCCCACCCACCGCATCATCCGTACATCGCTTTAGCCTTAACCCAGACGGCCAGCGTATGAACTACACTTCTTAGTTCACGGCGGAGTCAGGCCGTATACCGCATTTCATTTCTGCCTGTCATGCAATCTGTCTACCTGAGTGGAGAAAAAACATGGGTTATGTAACAACTCGCGATGGCGTCAATATCTACTACAAGGACTGGGGTCCAAAAGACGGAAAGGTGATCTTTTTCCATCACGGCTGGCCGCTAAGCAGTGATGACTGGGACGCCCAGATGCTGTTCTTCGTCAATAAGGGATTCCGCGTTGTGGCCCATGACCGTCGCGGTCATGGTCGTTCAGATCAGGTGTGGGACGGCCATGATATGGATCACTACGCTGACGATGTGGCCGCCGTCGTGGAACATCTTGGCGTAAAGGATGCGATGCATGTCGGGCATTCAACCGGCGGCGGTGAGGTGGTGCGTTATATCGCCCGGCACGGTGAAGACAAGGTTTCCAAAGCCGTGCTGATCAGTGCCGTACCGCCTTTAATGGTGAAGACGGAGAGTAATCCTCAGGGTACGCCAAAGTCAGTGTTTGATGATTTTCAGGCCCAGCTGGCGGCGAATCGCCCTCAGTTCTATTATGACGTGCCTGCGGGACCGTTCTATGGATTTAATCGTCAGGGGGCGAAGCCTTCCGAAGCGGTCATCTATAACTGGTACCGTCAGGGGATGATGGGAAGCGCCAAGGCGCATTACGATGGGATTGTGGCCTTCTCGCAGACGGACTTCACGGAAGATCTCAAAGGAATATCCATCCCTGTTCTGGTCATCCACGGGGATGACGATCAGGTGGTGCCGTATGCGGATTCCGGCGCGATGTCAGTCAAGCTGGTCCAAAACGGAACCCTGCATACCTATAAAGGCGCGCCTCACGGTATCCCAACGACACATGCCGATCAGGTCAATGCCGATCTTCTCGCCTTTATAAACAGTTAACCCCGCGCCTTATCCCCTCAGGCGGGAGCGAAACGGTTCCCGCCCTGGCCAGGGTGATGTCTGGCCTAAATGTTGCGATTTCGGGCTGACAATGCTGCGACGCCATGCACCCGGAGCCTGACCATACTGACGCTTAAAGCTGCGGTTGAAAGACTGCTGGGAGTCAAAGCCCAACGCGATCGCCACGTTCAGGATCGGCTCATCGCTATGGGTTAACCGCTCCATCGATTTTTGAAGTTTCTGCGCACGGATATACTCGGCAATAGGGTAACCCGTGTGTTCTTTGAAGATCCGCTGAAGATGCCATTTTGAATAGCCTGCACGCTTTGATACGGTCTCAATGTCCAGACGACTATCCAGGTTGTTGTCGATCCAGTCGAGCAGATCGTGAATAAATGCGCCAGTGTCCATCTTCTCCCCCACACGCCACGTAGTAAAAAGCACCTTTGTTTGTTGCATTTAAAGATGGCCCGTTTTGATGTTAAATGCAAGTTTTATTGTTGCATTTAAATCCCTGCCGGAAACGCGCCTTTTTCCCCGCCCTCAAATAGCACATAAAGTGCAACAATTATTCTTGCACTAAATTTAGCGCCTACCTACAATCGCCGCGATAGTGTATTCACAATTGTTACAGTTTTGTGGCGATGAACGACACAAATGGCCTTAAGCCAGCCCGGACAAAGGAAGTGGCGCGGCGTCCCCCGTTGCGTCTTGTCCGGCGGCTACAACTACCGGAATAAAAATAATGAGCCTGCAAAAAACCTGGGGTAATTTTCATCTGAACGCGTTGGGCGCGGTGTTACTCTCCGCCCTGCTCGTCGGGTGTGACGAGGGTGTCGCGCAAAATGCCGCGCCACAAGCGCCCACCGTCAGCGCCGCTGACGTGGTCGTCAAATCCATTAGCCAGTGGGATAGCTTTAATGGTCGGATTGAAGCGGTGGAAAGCGTACAGCTCCGCCCTCGCGTCTCCGGCTACATTGATAAAGTGAATTACACCGACGGTCAGGAGGTCAAAAAAGGTCAGGTATTGTTCACGATCGATGACAGAACCTATCGCGCCACGCTGGAACAGGCGCAGGCAGCGCTGGCAAGAGCCAAAACGCAGGCCAGCCTGGCGCAAAGCGAGGCAAACCGTACCGATAAACTGGTCAATACCCATCTGGTCTCCCGTGAAGAGTGGGAGCAGCGCCGCGCTGCTGCCGTCCAGGCCCAGGCCGACATTCGCGCCGCACAGGCGGCGGTGGATGCCGCGCAGCTGAACCTGGATTTCACTAAAGTGACCGCCCCTATTGACGGGCGCGCCAGCCGGGCGTTGATCACCAGCGGGAACCTCGTTACCGCCGGTGACAGCGCCAGCGTGCTCACCACCCTGGTCTCGCAGAAGACGGTCTACGTGTACTTTGACGTGGATGAGTCAACCTACCTTCACTATCAAAAACTCGCCCTCAGCGGGCAAGGTGCGGCCAGCGATCACCTGGCGCTGCCGGTTGAGATTGGGCTGGTTGGCGAGGATGGCTATCCCCATCAGGGCAAAGTTGATTTTCTTGATAATCAGTTAACGCCAAGTACCGGCACCATTCGCATGCGCGCGCTGCTGGATAATTCACAGCGTCAGTTCACGCCGGGGCTGTTTGCCCGCGTCCGCCTGCCGGGCAGCGCGGAGTTCCAGGCCACGCTTATCGACGACAAAGCGGTGCTGACCGATCAGGATCGCAAGTATGTTTATGTCGTTGATAAAGAGAGCAAAGCGCAGCGTCGTGATATTACCCCAGGGCGTCTGGCCGACGGTTTACGTATCGTCCAGCAGGGGCTGAAGCCTGGCGATAAAGTCATCGTCGACGGTTTACAAAAAGTGTTTATGCCGGGCATGCCGGTTAACGCGAAAACCGTTGCCATGACCACCCGCGCCGCCCTTAACTGATCCCTTATCTGAGAATCCGACCCATGGACTTTTCCCGCTTTTTTATCGACAGGCCGATCTTCGCCGCGGTCCTGTCGATACTGATTTTTATCACAGGATTGATCGCCATCCCGCTGTTACCGGTGAGCGAATATCCTGACGTCGTGCCGCCAAGCGTGCAGGTGCGTGCGGAGTATCCCGGCGCCAACCCGAAAGTGATTGCAGAGACCGTGGCGACGCCGCTGGAAGAAGCAATCAACGGCGTTGAAAACATGATGTACATGAAGTCCGTCGCCGGCTCCGACGGCGTGCTGGTGACCACCGTCACGTTCCGCCCAGGAACCGACCCGGATCAGGCCCAGGTTCAGGTGCAAAACCGCGTGTCACAGGCCGAAGCGCGTCTGCCGGAAGACGTGCGCCGTCTGGGTATCACCACCCAGAAGCAGTCGCCGACGCTGACGCTGGTGGTGCATCTGTTTTCGCCCGGCGGTAAGTACGATTCACTCTATATGCGTAACTACGCCACGCTGAAAGTGAAGGATGAACTGGCGCGTCTGCCCGGCGTCGGCCAAATCCAGATTTTTGGCTCGGGCGAATACGCGATGCGCGTCTGGCTGGATCCAAATAAGGTGGCAGCGCGCGGCCTGACCGCCTCGGACGTGGTGACGGCGATGCAGGAGCAAAACGTGCAGGTGTCCGCCGGACAGTTGGGCGCCGAGCCGCTGCCGAAAGAGAGTGATTTCCTGATCTCCATTAACGCGCAGGGTCGTCTGCATACCGAAGAAGAGTTTGGCAATATTATCCTGAAAACGGCGCAGGACGGCTCGCTGGTGCGCCTGCGCGATGTGGCGCGTATTGAAATGGGCTCCGGCAGCTATGCGCTGCGTTCCCAGCTCAACAATAAAGACGCGGTCGGGATTGGTATCTTCCAGTCGCCGGGGGCCAACGCCATCGATCTGTCGAACGCGGTGCGCGCTAAAATGGCGGAACTGTCCACCCGTTTCCCGGAAGACATGAAATGGGCGGCGCCTTACGATCCGACAGTGTTCGTGCGTGACTCCATTCGCGCGGTCGTGCAGACACTGCTGGAAGCGGTGGTGCTGGTTGTGCTGGTGGTCATTCTGTTCCTGCAAACCTGGCGTGCGTCGATCATTCCGCTGATCGCGGTGCCGGTCTCGGTGGTGGGCACGTTCAGCATCCTCTATCTGCTGGGCTTTTCCCTCAACACACTGAGTTTGTTCGGGCTGGTACTGGCAATCGGTATCGTCGTGGACGACGCCATTGTGGTGGTGGAAAACGTCGAGCGAAATATCGAGGAGGGACTGGCTCCGCTGGCGGCGGCACATCAGGCGATGCGTGAGGTCTCCGGGCCAATTATCGCGATTGCGCTGGTGCTGTGTGCGGTGTTCGTGCCGATGGCGTTTCTCTCGGGGGTTACCGGTCAGTTCTACAAACAGTTTGCGGTGACGATTGCGATATCAACGGTGATCTCCGCCATTAACTCGCTGACGCTTTCGCCGGCGCTGGCGGCGCTGCTCCTGAAACCGCACGGCGCGCCGAAGGACCTCCCTACCCGGCTTATCGATCGCCTGTTCGGCTGGATTTTCCGTCCGTTCAACCGCTTCTTCCACCGTAGCTCGAACGGTTATCAGGGGCTGGTGGGCAAAACGCTCGGACGACGCGGTGCGGTGTTTGTGGTCTATGTTCTGCTGCTCTGTGCCGCCGGCGTGATGTTTAAAGCCGTGCCGGGCGGGTTTATTCCTACCCAGGATAAGCTGTATTTGATTGGCGGCGTGAAAATGCCGGAAGGCTCCTCACTGGCTCGCACCGATGCGGTGATCCGCAAAATGAGCGAAATCGGTATGAACACCGAGGGCGTGGATTATGCGGTCGCCTTCCCGGGGCTGAATGCGCTGCAGTTCACCAATACGCCGAATACCGGGACGGTCTTCTTTGGCCTGAAACCGTTTGACCAGCGTAAACACACGGCGGCGGAAATTAACGCCGAGATCAACGCCAAAATCGCGCAAATCCAGCAGGGCTTTGGCTTCTCCATTCTGCCGCCGCCTATTCTGGGGCTAGGTCAGGGATCGGGTTACTCGCTATACATCCAGGATCGCGCGGGTCTGGGCTACGGTGCGTTGCAAAACGCGGTGAACACCATGTCGGGTGCAATTATGCAGACGCCGGGTATGCACTTCCCTATTTCCACCTACCAGGCGAACGTTCCGCAGCTGGATGTGCAGGTCGACAGGGATAAGGCCAAAGCCCAGGGCGTGTCGCTGACCGATCTGTTCGGGACGCTGCAGACCTATCTGGGATCGTCCTATGTGAATGACTTTAACCAGTTCGGCCGCACCTGGCGCGTGATGGCGCAGGCCGACGGACCGTATCGCGACAGCGTGGAAGATATTGCGAATCTGCGCACCCGTAATAACCAGGGCGAGATGGTGCCGATTGGCAGTATGGTCAATATCAGTACCACTTACGGGCCCGATCCGGTGATCCGCTACAACGGCTATCCGGCGGCGGACCTGATTGGCGATGCCGATCCGCGCGTCCTCTCCTCTACCCAGGCAATGACGCAGCTGGAGGGGATGTCTAAGCAGATCCTGCCGAACGGGATGAATATCGAGTGGACGGATCTGAGCTTCCAGCAGGCCACTCAGGGGAACACGGCGTTAATCGTCTTCCCGGTCGCGGTTCTGCTGGCGTTCCTGGTCCTGGCGGCACTGTATGAAAGCTGGACGCTGCCGCTGGCGGTGATCCTTATCGTGCCGATGACGATGCTCTCCGCCCTGTTTGGCGTCTGGCTGACCGGCGGTGATAACAACGTGTTCGTGCAGGTGGGTCTGGTGGTATTGATGGGGCTGGCGTGTAAAAACGCGATTCTTATCGTGGAGTTTGCCCGCGAGCTGGAAATCCAGGGCAAGGGTATTATGGAAGCGGCGCTTGAAGCGTGCCGCCTGCGTTTACGCCCGATTGTGATGACCTCCATCGCCTTTATCGCCGGGACCATCCCGCTCATCCTCGGCCACGGTGCGGGTGCAGAAGTGCGCGGCGTCACCGGGATCACGGTATTCTCCGGTATGCTGGGCGTAACGCTGTTTGGCCTGTTCCTGACGCCGGTGTTTTACGTGACGCTGCGTAAATTTGTCACACGCGGCAAAGTGGAAAGAGAGGTCTTGCCCGCGTAATGCGCTGCAGATAACAAAAAACCGCCTTCACGATGAAGGCGGTTTTTTTATGTAGCCGTTAATGGGCTTTCTTGTACTGGGCAATCAGTTCTGGCACCGGATCGCACCCGCTGGTATCGGCTTTCTTGAGCTCTTCCAGCGCGCTTGCAACGGTATGACCGGCTAAGACCGCGAGTGACGCCTGCTCGGCCTCTTCAGCGATGGATTTAAAGTACCAGCACGTATTCGCGCTCACCACGCAGCGCGCCGGTACGTCGGGGCGCGACGCCCACAGCTTTTTGTCTTCTATGACAGAAAGGTAGATATCACGCAGGGTGATCTGTTCCGGCGGGCGGCCAAGATGAATCGAGCCGTTGCGACCAAGCGTGGAGACGATAATACCGTCACGCGTGAGAGGAACCATCAGTTTGCGGATGAAGCTCGGATTCGCTTCCAGGCCGTAGGCCAGAATCGCACTCGTCGAACGTTCACCCAATTGCTCCGCCATCGCTACGCTGAGAACCATCTGCAAAGCTGTCGGGAAGCGGTAATCTAACATTTACGTATCCTGGGTTGCGGTGAATCTTATTCTTTTTGGCACCGCAGAGGTGAATAATCAATAAGCAACAATATAACAAATACCGTAATTATTTTGAAGCTATCTACTTTGACCCGCCCCGTAAAAAAGAGTTTCCATCGCACACGAAATGGGATCACCCTCGCGTTTTCTTCAGGCGAACGCCGGGTTGGGGAAATCTACCGTCACCCTGAGCCCACCGTCAGCAGCGGTACTCAGGCTCACGCTGCTGTGGTGCTGCTGCGCTACCGCTTTAACGATGGCCAGCCCCAGCCCGCTCCCGCTCTGCACCTGATTCGGATCGCGGAAAAACCGGTCAAACACCCGTTCCCTCAACGCAACCGGAATACCCGGCCCGGCATCGGAGACGCTGAATTGCGTGGACGTCTCCGCCGAAAAGAGATCGACCTCCACACGCCCACCTTCCGGGCTGTATTTGATGGCATTTTCAATGACATTATCGATAAGCGACATCAGACGCTCCCTGACACCGCTCACCCAGTTTTCTTCCAGAGCGTAGAATTCAAGCTCAATATTCCGTTCCGCGGCGAGCGGTGCCAGCACCGCCATGCGCTCCTGGATGAGCGTCGTAAGCGGCACCGACTCCATCGCCGTGTCGACGCTCGCTTCGCTGTGCATCATCAGCAAAAGCTGATTAACCAGACGCGCCGCCCGGCTATTGCTGCGAATAATCCCTGCAAGCAGTGCCTGTTGGTTATCACTGCTGACGTAGGCCTGCAACGCCTCCACATTGATTCGCATCGCCGCCAGCGGCGTGCGCAGCTCGTGAGCGGCATCGGCAATAAAAACCCGCTCCCTTTCCGTGCTTTCTCGCACCCTGGCAAGGAACTGGTTAATCGCGTTCACCATCTGACTAAGCTCCCTGTGCGTTGGCACGGCGTTTAACGGAGAGAGATCTTCTGGGGCGCGTGCGGCAATTTCATTGACAACCCGGTTCCAGGGGCGCATAGCAATGCGGATTGACAGCCACGCGGGAAACAGCAGAAAAGGAATACACACCAGCAGCGGCATGATGTAGTAGCCGCGCGAGTTGAGGTAGATAAAGAAATTCCACCCCGCAGCAGGCGTCACCAGCGTCACCTCCACGTCGGAATTCGCGGATTTTAGCGTGCGGCTGGTCCAGCTACGCCCGTCGCTGTGAATTCGCTCTATCTTGCCCAACCGGGTATTTTTTACGCCCATCGGTGCGCCAGCAGAGGCATACAGTATTGCGTTATGTTTGCGAATAATCATGGTGATGGAGAGTCCCGCATCGTCCCCTCCGCCGTAATCTTCCCGCAACGCCTGGCTGAACTGCTCCAGCACTTCGCTTCGCTCCTGCGTATGCCCTTCCATGTGTTCAACAAGGGTAAATATGGTTTTATATGTCTTATCGCCGGTCAGGATCGGGGGGCTACGCAAGTCATCCCACAGCATCCAGGTTAAAAAAAGACACCACAGCAGTGTCAGCAGAAGCATCTGAGCGACCATGATTCGCCGCACCAGCGTGGGCACCCGCAGGAAACGCCACAGGTTTCGCATCAGTGTGCTTCCTTCTGAATCGCGACGGTATCAATGACATACCCAACGCCCCGCACCGTTCGTACATAGCCGTCGCCAATTTTTCACCGCAAGTTCCCCATATGCACATCAAGCGCATTACTCATGTTTTCTTTCGCACCGAAGATCCTTTCTTCCAGAAAACGGCGCGTCACCACGCGGTCAGCACGCAACATCAGGGTTTCAAGCAGCGCGTATTCGCTGGCTGTCAGCTCAATATGGCGGGAACTCACCGTGACGCGACGCGTCGGCACATGCAGGGATAATCCTCTGATTTCTACCGCCTCGTTCTGATAACCATAGCTGCGGCGCGCAAGCGCCCTCACCCGGGCCAGCAGCTCGGCGAGCACAAACGGTTTAATCAGATAGTCATCGGCACCGGCATCCAGCCCGCTCAGGCGATCCTGCAGCGTGCCTCGCGCCGTCAGGATAATAACGGGGATGCCTTTTAGCTGCTGACGCACGTACGCCATCAGGCTCATGCCATCGCCGTCGGGCAGCCCCAGGTCGAGCAGAATAAGTTCAGGCGCGCAGACAGTAAGTTGATGCAGCGCATCCTCTTTGCGGCGAACCCATATGACATCTAATCCTTGATCTGCAAGGGCTATACGCACGCCATTGCCGAGATCCAGGTCGTCTTCAATAAGTAATATTTTCACAAGGACAACTTTATCAACCGTGAATGAAGAACGTCTTAAGAAAGAGACGGTAACAGTTAATTTAACAGTTTTGCAGCATCAGCATCTGCTTCAGTCTTTCTTCATTTTGAGCTCATAAGAACCTTAGGGTGGACATTCAAACTGGGCGCTCTGGCGATTAACACCGCTTGTAACGTAATCATTTGAATCCAAAAGGACTTCTTTAATGAGACATATCGAACTGCGTCACTCGTTCCCCCTTTCGCTCCCGGGGCTCAGTCTGAAGAAAATCGTGCCAGGCGCGCTGCTGGTGTTACTGGCCACCCCGGTACTGGCCGCAGAACAACAGGGCAACGTGCTGACCTTAGGCGGAGGCGTGGATGTTGCGCCCCGCTATTCGGGTTCGGATAAAAACCGCGCCACCACGGCGGTGGTGCTGGATTACGCCATGTATAACGGATTCTTCGTCAGTACCACGCGAGGGATCGGTTACGGCAACAACATCGGCAACCTGGATTACAGCGCGGCGCTGAGCTATCGCGCGGGCCGTAAGGATCGGGATGTGGACAGCGATTCGATCAGCGGCGGCAGCGATTATTTGCGCGGTATGGGCGACATCAAAGGCTCGGCTCTGGTGGTGCCAGGGCTGGGGTATAAAGTGACCGACTGGCTGAATCTGCAATTACAGGCAGAGGTGCCGGTTTCTGAGCGAGACAACGGCGAAGCGCTGCATTTCGGCGTTTCCAGCCCGCTCTACACCTCACCGAACAACACGGTGACGCTGTCGCTGACCGGTAGCTGGGGCAGCAGCAAGTACATGCAGACTTACTATGGGGTGAATGCATCCCAGTCCGCCGCATCCGGGTTTACCCGATATGACGCTGGCGCGGGAATTTATGCCTGGTCAACGAATCTCGACTGGACACACAAGCTCACCCAACGCTGGAGCGTGGTTGCCGGCGCAGGCGTTACGCAGCTGATGGGGGATGCAGCCGACAGCCCGATTGTTCAACGAAAAACCTCGCCGACGGGAAGTTTGAAGGTTACGTACAGTTTCTGATTTAGTTGGATGGAACGCCAACATCCGCCCCGTGTTAGATGACGGGGCGGAGCCTGCCAGGGATAAGGAACTATGGTATGGTTCTCTTTTTACCACTAAAGAGAAAAAGCTAATGATTGTAAGAACCTGGCACGGATGTGTCCCGCTTAAACATGCAGAAGGATTTGCCAAACACCTGGAAAAGACCGGTGTGGAGCACTCAAGGAGCATACCGGGAAATAAAGGCGCATTCGTGCGCAGGGAAAGTCAGGGTAACTGGGAGCATTTCTTTCTGGCTACCTACTGGCAGGACCTGGATGCAGTGAAGGCATTTGCCGGAGAAAACTATCACGTGGCAGTCACTTACCCGGACGACGAAGAGTTCGAGTTGCTTTCTGATCCTTACGTATTCCAGCATGTCGTGGATGCCGTTTCACCGCTTTAGACTTATTTGCGGCATCATAAGCGCTGTTATCTACCTCACGATGGTTTTTTTCTGGAGCGGAATGCGGCGACTTTCATGCGGTTGCCGCAGGTTGCCATGCTGCACCAGCGTCGGCGATGCGATTTACTCAGATCGTGGAACAGCAGAATGCAGTCATGAGCCTCACACTGACGCACGTATTCAAACTTATCGCTGGTAACCAGTTTGACCAGGGCATCGGCAATCGGCCAGAGCAGGCCTGATGGACTTTCAGTGTTTTGATAAACCGCAACCCGGTATTGTTGCATGTTGCCATCCCATTCAAGCTTACTGATTGGGTGACCAACTTCCAGTACCCGGTTGATTACAGCCAGATCGACCGGAACGCTGTTCATGGCTGCGTTCACAACATTTCTTGCAGTATCGCGAAGTTCACGAGCCTCAATAAGCAGTCCATCAGGGATCTGCTGATCCTTAATGTCAGGCAATAACCCGACTCTTATCAGCCAGCCAGCAACACGTTGATCATCGATAAAACAGTCATGACGTTTTCCATCCACGACATACTCAGTGTTGATGAAATCGAGGGCCAGGTTATCACCCAGTAACGGGGCAGCAGAATTTGTGTTTTCAGAACTCATGATTACATGTAACCCCTAAATTTTATTTGTCAGGTTACCAAAATATCATGTAACCTTCAAAATCAAATTATAACGGTTACACGAGGTTTTCATGACTACTTCTAAATCAATCTCCAACATGGCACTTGCCGACTCTGCGTATGATGGCACTGTCGCCAGTCCGGTTTATTACCGCCACGAACAGGTGGATAACGTCAAAATTTTCTACCGCGAGGCGGGACATCCAGAGGCGCCGACGATCTTGCTGCTTCACGGCTTTGCAGCCTCATCATTCATGTTCCGCGACCTGATACCTGCCCTTGCCGGGAGCTACCACGTCATTGCGCCCGATCTGCCAGCGTTCGGTTTTACTGAAGCACCAGCAAGAGGTGAGTATTCCTATTCTTTCAATCAGCTGGCGAAAACCATTGAGCAGTTCACCGAACAGCTCAAGCTCAGCACTTATGCGCTTATGGTGCACGACTACGGTGCCCCGGTAGGCTGGCGTCTCGCTGTCTCGCATCCGGAGCGTGTGACCGCAATTATTTCCCAGAACGGTAACGCTTATGAGGAAGGTCTGGGGGAAGGCTGGGCGCCTATTCAACGATACTGGCACGAACCCACAGAGCAGAACCGGCTTGCCCTGCATGACTTCCCGACACCAGCTTCAATTAAATGGCAATACCTTGAAGGCGTTGCCGACACGAGTTCAGTTTCACCCGATGGGTACACCCTGGAAGGGCTACATATCTCGCGGCCGGGCAATGCAGATATTCAACTCGATTTGGTGCTGGATTACGCCTCAAATGTGGCCATGTATCCTGTGTTCCAGGAATACTTCCGTGAGTATCAGCCACCTCTGCTGGCGGTTTGGGGTAAGAACGATCCGTTTTTCCTTCCAGCAGGCGCGCTGGCATGGAAACGCGACCTTCCTGATGCGGACATTCGCTTCTATGACACTGGCCACTTCGCGCTGGAAACCCATAGCAGGGAAATCGTTCCTGTTATCCGTGAGTTTCTGAAAAAGAATATTGTGTAAAGAGGACGTTCACCACACGACTCTCTCAGATGAGTTCATCTATCCAGTCAGCAAAGGCGCGTACGGCGGGAGAAAGAAAGCGCTGGTGAGGATACAGTAACGTGACCGGGACTGGCGGTGGCTGCCAGTCGGCCATGATCTCCACCAGCGTGCCCTGCGCAAGGTGCTCAGCTATAACATTCTCGGCAAGCTGCGCCAGCCCGTAACCCTCAAGGCACATTTTGATATAGAGCCCCGTTTCGTTAACGGCCGTCTGACCGTTAACAGAGACATACCGCAACGCAGAACCCTGCTGGAAACGCAGTTCGTCTGCACGCCGGGTTTGACCCGAAAAATAGTGGATCGCCTGATGCCGGGATAACTCGTCTGGTGACTGTGGCACACCATACTCCCTGAGATAGTCCGGAGAGGCACAGGTGACCCAACGAAACCTGCCCAGCGGACGCGCAACCAGCGTGGAGTTGGTCAACTCCCCTGTCCTGATCACGCAATCGACACCCTCCTGAACGAGGTCAACCTGCCGGTCGCTTACGCCAGTCATCAGATAGATATCCGGGTAGCGCCGATAAAAGTCTTGCAGATTGGGCATGACGATGAAGTGGGCAATCCCGGCGGGCATATCTACCCGCAACCGGCCCTGTGGCCGTTTCACGGAATCCGTCAGGCTGGATTCCGCATGCTCAATCAATGACAGTATGTCCCGGCACTGTGCAAGATACTGCACCCCTTCAGGGGTGAGACTCACCCGTCTGGTCGTGCGGTTAAGCAGGCGCACCTGCAGATACTTCTCAAGATTTTTAATGGTACTGGTTACCGTGGAGGAAGGCAGCGAAAGCGTTTCTGCCGCGCGCACAAAGCTCCCGGCTTCCGCCACCCGCGTAAAAATCTGCATTGCCTGAAGACGATCCATACTCTTTTTCCCTCACCCGATTATTCGCATATTATGAATAATAAAAACAGTTTGAGCATCTTTTTCGCGTTAATAGAGTGACGTACTTTTTTCCTGTTTATCAGGAAAGAGATATCGAATATGACCGATTACATGAGAAATATTGTTAGTAATGCAACGTTCACACCGCCAGCAACACTGATCCGTGGTGCAACAATCCTCAGCATGGACGAGACCGTGGGGAATATTGAACACGGGGACATTCTTATTACAGATTCAACCATTACCGCTGTCGGGAAGAACCTGGACGCACAGGGCGCCCGTATCATAGATGCCACAAACATGATTGCGATACCGGGGATGGTGGATTCTCACCGTCACGCGTGGGAAGGACAGCTGCGTCGCATCAACCCTAATGCCACTTGTCTGGACGACTACAGCAACGCCACACACTTCTCTTTTGCCAGATATTATCGCCCTTCAGATATCTACACAGGTAACCTGTTGACAGCCCTGGGCGCGATTGACGCGGGCATCACGACAATCATTGATAACTCGCATAACAGCCGCACCGCTGCGCATTCCGACGCCGCCGTTGAGGCGCTGCTTGATTCAGGTATTCGTGCCATCCATGCCTCCGGTGCGCCAGTATCAGGCGACTGGGACAGAGCCCACTGGCCGGGTAACTGGCAGCGCCTGCAGGAGAAGTATTTTAAGAACAACCCTGACAGCCTCGTTTCTCTGGGTGTGATGGCCCAACTGGAGCCCGCCCTGTGGGCCGAAGCCCGCAGGCTGGGACTGCCTATCGTCACGGAATTCTTTGGTGCAGAGATGGCCTCACAGCTTGCGTCGCTGCATCAACAGGGCCTGCTTGGCCCGGACAATATTTTTAATCACTGCACGGCGCTGCCTGACGAGGGATGGAAGATCCTGCGTGAAGCCGGTGTGCGGGTGAACGTCTGCCCACGCTCTGATGCGCACTATGGTATCGAAGACGGGATGTTTGCCATCCAGTCAGCCCTGCGCCATGGTATCAACCCTGGCTTTAGCGTTGATAACGAAACGTCCTACAGTACGGACATGTTTATGGAAATGCGTGTGGCCTTTTACCTGCAACGGGTGATAGGGATGCATCAGCAGCAGTGCTGCGATACCCCTCATTCGCTGACAACGCTCCCGGCAGCGCAACTCCTTAAAGCGGCGACGGTCGATGGTGCAGCCTGCGCAGGGTTGCAGGACAAAATTGGCAGCCTGACGCCTGGCAAACAGGCCGACCTGATCCTGATTAACACCAGCGACATCAATCTCTACCCATCCGGGAATGCCTTTGGCACGGTGGTACATGCGACAGAGCGCAGCAATATCGATACCGTCATGATCGGTGGGCGTATCGTCAAGCAGAGCGGCAAAGTCCTGGGCGTAGACAGCGCGCGCCTGCGTGCAGTGGTTGATGAATCGCGAGAGCACCTGTTTGCCGCCGCCGGATATGAGCCTGACATGTTTGCCGAAATCTTTCTGCCGCTGGTGCAGGCACACTGACAGGGATGAAACAGATGATCTATTACCTCATCGCGTTTGCCGCCGGTCTTGGGATCACCCTGCAAACGACGCTGAATAGCCAGCTCGCACGAGGACTCGGCGGTGATCCGGTGACGGCCGCGCTGTTTTCTTTTGATGCCGGTGCATTCAGTCTTGGAATTTACTCGCTGCTGCGCGGGGGATTATTCACCACACTTGCGGCCATTCCGTCTCAACCACTGTGGAGTCTGACGGGCGGCCTGATTGGGGCATGTGCCCTCTTCAGCTACGTAGTGCTTGCACCGAAGATCGGCTTTTCAGCCCTGCTCGGGTTGGCGATTGTCGGGCAATTACTCTCATCGCAGGTGATTGACCATTTTGGTCTGCTGGGCGCAATGAGGCGGCCAGTCTCGATACTGAAGCTAAGCGGAATGCTGGTTATGCTGATCGGGCTCGCCATTATGCTGTTCGGGGATCGGCTTTCGGAGCGGTTTATGCACTGAAAAGGTGTATTGAATTGTTTTACGGAAGTCTGCGATGGTGTGATATCCGTGAAATAACAGTTTTCACTCTGCTTATTCGAGACCATTTCAGAGGATCTACGCTGTCGGTGGGTGTCCGCTTTGAGCGAGGAGCGGACATCACAAATCCTTCGCCTGCTGCAAAAAGGAAAAACTTTTTGTTCATAACATCAGGTTTTTCAGGGATGACTTTAAAGCATCAAGGAAGACAGTAACACGGCATGGCAGGTAGCGCTTTGTCGGAAACAGCGCCCATATTGCCAGCATGTGGCATTCCGCATCACTAAGTGTTATTTCGACGAGTTCTCCGGTTGCCAGTTCAGAGTGAATATCTGCTTTTGTTAGTTGTGCCAGGCCCGCTCCGGCCTTACACATACTTCGGACACCTTCTACATTGTTACAAATGAACCGTGGCTCAAATAAATGACTGAGTAGGTTCCCATCTTTCACAAATGTCCACTGAGACACCATTGCCGTTCTCAAACACTGATGATTGGTCAGTTCTGCCAGAGTGGTGGGAATCCCGTGCTGGGACAGATAAGCAGGTGAGGCACAGAGGACCCGGGGGTTGCTGCTGAGTCTGTGGGCAATCAGGTTCGAATCCCTGAGCGGGGCAACCCTGATGGCCACATCGTATCCCTGACCCACGATATCCACCACGTCATCGCTGAGGTTGAGGTCGATTTTCATCTTCGGATTCCGTTCCATGAGTTCAGGCAGCAGGGGAAGTATGTAACGGCGACCGATGCCGGAGGGTGCCGTGATCCTCAAGAGACCTGTTGCCCCGCCAGCGTCCTCGCTGAACATAATCCGCGCGCCCTGCTCTGCTTCCATCATGGTTCTGGCATAGGGAAGAAACTCTTCGCCCTCACTTGTCAGCGACACCGCGCGTGTCGTGCGTTGAAACAGACGCGCACCTAAATCCTTTTCCAACTGGGCGAGATGTCGCGACACGCTCATCGCGCTCATGCCAAGTCTGCGTGCGGCCTGAGAAAGATTGCAGGTTTCTGCAAGAATGGTGAACAGTTCGACGTCCCGAAGATTCATTATATCCATTTCCGTTATACAGTGATGCATTTCTTACCAGTATAACGTTCAGGATAACGGTATTATAATTATTTTTATTATAATTGTTACCGAGGAGTCGCCATGCGCCACGCATCATTATTCGAAGCCACATTTATTAACCGCACTCTGTTCCGCAATCGCATCATGGTTGCTCCTATGACGCGTATCTCTGCGTCTGAAACCGGCGTGTCAACAACGGGTAAAAAGTGATCCACTAACCGTCACCACCAACGGTTTAATATTGATCCACCTTGTTTACTCAGGATTAGCTTCCGCTATAACCCCGGCCTTTCGTTTCTGCTTC
>NZ_JBQENX010000010.1:0-210765 GCF_052044775.1 Enterobacter sp. 22466
TTACGGGGTTCTTTTCGCCAGGATTGGGATTCCATACTTAGATGTCCGTCTGTACAGGTGGGCGTCTAAGTTACCAGCACTGGCTTAATGGCTACATACGGCACTGGGTTTACGCTTACAAAAATAATGGTGTCACTCTATATATAGAACGTCTTAAACAGCCATTTCAGTAAAAGGATCATCGTGAAAAAGACTCTTATGCTTTCAATTTGCATGCTGATAAGCAGCCCTGTCTTTGCAACAAAACTGGACGCGCCGGATAAGCGAGTGATGAATATCTTTGAGCTCGGCGTCAGGCCCGATCGGGACAAAGATTTTGCAGACGTAGCCAGACAGACGATTTCCGCTTCGGTTGATCATGAAGCAGGTACGCTGGCGATGTACGCCCTGCACCGCAGCGACATTCCACGTCAGGCATACATGGTCGAGCTTTATGAAAACGAGGTGGCCTACCGTAAACATCTGGATGCCGAGCCGTACAAAGCCTTCGCTGCTCGCGCCCCGGACATTATTGACAGGAAAAAGAAAATCACCCTGGAGCCACAGTTTCTGGGCGACAAACACATCATACCGAATGAGCGAACCATTAATAATCTGGTGATCGTCGAGGTAAAGCCTGAATTTCAGACCGAATTTAAAAACATCGTCCTTCCTGAAATGGCCCAGTCGCTCAAAGTAGAGAAAGGCGTGTTAGCCATGTATGCCGGTACAGATTCACAGACTCCGAACCGCTGGTATTTCTATGAGATTTACGCCAGTGAGGAAGCGTATCAACTGCACCGACAAACGCCACACTTCCGTGACTATCTCAGGCAAACGGCGCATATGAGCGTCAGTAAGGACGCTATCCCGGTAAAACCGGTATTTCTTCGTAACAAAGGCGGAATCAACCAGGAACCGCACCGTTGACCAGTGAGGATTGACATGAAAAGCGTAATTGCAGCGGCGGCCATGTCGCTTGTTATTTCTGATTTTGCTAATGCTGAGGAAACAAGAGGTAAAACTATGATGAAAATTGAACCTTCAGCGATTTCTGAAGCTGATATTCGTTCTGTCTCACCGGCTCTTGCGCGCTTTGGTCGAGAAGCGATTACTGAAGATCTGTGGACACGCGACGCCCTCTCACCCAGGGATCGTAGCGTGGTGACCGTCGACATGCTGATTGCCCGCAACCAGCCTGCCGAGCTTAAGCACTATATCGACGTCGCTCTCGATAGCGGCGTGACGCCAGCGGAATTATCAGAAATCATTACCCATCTGGCCTTCTACTCAGGTTGGCCAAATGCCATGTCAGCCGTCAGCGTGACCAAAGCAGTATTTGAATCTCGTGGCGTCACGGCAGATGCACTTCCTGACGCTTCTCCGGACCTGCTTCCTCTCAATCAGCAAGCAGAAAAGCAGCGTTCAGCGACAGTGGAAAAAAATGTTGGCCCAATATCTCCAGGCCTGGTTAAATTTACTGCTGACCCCCTGTTCCTGGATCTCTGGCAAAGACCTGCACTGAAACCCCGCGACAGAAGCCTGATTACGGTCAGCGCGTTAATCGCATCCGGACAGAGTGCGCAGATTGGCTATCACCTCAACAGAGCGATGGATAATGGACTTTCTGCTGAGGAAGCTGGGGAGATCGTTACCCAAGCCGCGTTTTACGCTGGCTGGCCAAACGCATTTACCGCTGCTCCGGTTGTCGGAGAGGTATTAAGCAATCGCTCATCAAGTAAAAGGTAATATTACTGAACACTAAAACCTGACGCACATCACAAAATTAGAACGAACAGTTCATGAACCAACAGGCGTAACATCGAGTGATTTAGGGACAGCGTTTAACACAGTTATGAACCAAAACTGAGTTCATAACTGTGAGTTTGAATCGCCATTTAATTAATATCCATTTAAAACAGTTTGTTATACTGTTTCTGGTGCTGAAGTAAATTACGTATATTCCTCAAACCCAGAATAGTTAAATCTCATTAACTGATTACTTACTTCATGAACCAGGTCGGTTCTCATAAAACCATGGGGTTAAGCCCCCCATCCTCTTTCGTATGCCGGCATTATGTTAAGGGGTTAACTTAAAGGTAAAATCTCAATCGTTGCCGCTTTCGCGCGTGTCCCTATCATTGCGGAAACATAGCTGCTGCCGGAGTACTTTTTCTGGTAAGCCTGATCAATTTTACTTTCAAGCTCAGGGTCTGATGGTTTTGCGAACAGTACGTCGAATTCCTGTCCGTTAGCCAGTATCTTACCCGCCTGCTGAGACAATGCAGCCTGATACCATTTTGAACGGGTACCACTATAGGCTCGGACGAAGAGTCGATTATCCACCTTCACTTCCCAAATCCATGTCGGCGTACCGGTCGTATTCATGTCGGGATGATACGGAGCGATTTTCAGGTCGTCAGCCGCATCTATTCTTGCTAATAATTCAGGATTCCAGAGCATAAAACTCTCCTCTTTCATGGGCGGTTATTTTTCCTCCTGGTAATAGCCAGGAGAGCAGTGTCTGTCTTTTCTCGCAGAGACACTGCATCTGAAAACACCGGACGGTGCTATGGCTTACTTATTAAGATTTTTGTTGAAAAATGCAGTGATGTTATCGAACGGGAGCTTGTCCATACGATCATATAAATCGACATGTGTGGCGTCTTTAATAATCAGAAGCTCTTTTGGCTGATTTGCCGCTTCATATGCCGTTCTGGAGAAGTAAAGCGAATGCGCTTTTTCGCCATGGATGAACAGGATTGGGCGCGGAGAAATTTCCTTAATATAGGTCATTAGCGGGAAATTCATAAAAGCCATCGGCGTTGTCACTGACCATGAATTCCCAGAGTTAACTGCTCGTGGATGATATCCGCGTTTGGTCATGTAGTAGTCCGCATAGTCCACGAGGAACTGTGCTTCACCGCCCTTCAGTTTATTATAGGCTGGCTGGTATGCAGGTTTGCCGTTTGCCGCATCTTCCCAGCGTTGAAGGCTCATCTTCTCGAGTGCCTGCTCGCGTTGCGCCGGTGTTGCGCTGTCATTGTAGCCTTTCGACATCACGCGACTCATATCATACATGGTGCTGGCAACGACCGCTTTTACGCGTTTATCCACGGCAACAGCGTTCAGGGCAATCCCCCCCATACCGCAGATACCGATGACACCGATACGTTCACGATCCACATAAGGTTGCAGTCCAATAAAATCGACTGCGGCCATAAAGTCTTCGGTATTGATATCAGGTGAAGCAATATTGCGGGGTTCACCACTGCTTTCACCGGTATAAGACGGATCAAATGCCAGCGTCACGAATCCACGCTCTGCTAAGGTCTGAGCATAGAGACCTGAGGCCTGCTCTTTTACCGCGCCAAAAGGCCCGGAAATCACAAGCGCAGCAAGCTTCTTATTCCCGCGATCTTTAGGAAGATACACATCTGCCGCAAGCGTAATGCCGTAACGGTTTTTAAACGTTACTTTTTGATGATCCACTTTGTCGCTCCTTGGGAAGGTTTTATCCCACGTCTGAACCAGACGCGCCGAAGAGTCTGCTGTGCCTGGTGCAGGCTGGGCAACCGCAGATTCTGTTGAAATCAGAGCCATCGCACTGGCAAGGAGTGCACCATTAAAAAAACGAGTTGAAGAATTTAGCGTCATGATATCAAAACCTTACATTAAATTTTCAGGAACCGAATTCGGTACGGGTTGCGTTGTTGCTATTTTGAATATCATTAAAGAAATATGTTATTAAAATACTCTGCATTATTTGCCCGATCCTATTAACCTGAGGCCAAACCGTATATTTCAGTATTCATAACAGGTAAGTTGACGGGGTTGCATAGACGCAACAAATGTGAGGCGTTACAGATGATTTCAAACAAGTCGGTTGAGAAACGACTCGACGAACTCTCGCGGAATATTGCTCAGCGCACGCCCGATACCGGTGATTTTCCCACCGCTGTCGAAGGGCTGGAATTATTCCGGCGGAACGAACCTGCTCCTCCGGTGAGCTGCCTGGTTCCACCGAGTATCGTTCTGGTGGCTGACGGCGAGAAGATAATGTGGGTTGGAGGCGAACCTTATACCTATAATGCAAAAAAATTCCTGATCACTTCTCTCGACTTACCAGCCAGTTCGGAAGTGTTACACGCATCAGCATCTCGGCCGTGCGTCGGCATAGCCTATAAACTTGACCAACGCGTGCTGATGGAATTAATTACGCAGGGCGGCCTGCCGCCAGTGAAAAAACGTGATGCGGGAACAGGTGTCGGTATAGGAACCATGACAGATGTTTTGCTGGAGCCTTTCTGCCGCCTGCTTTCATTGCTTGACGAGCCTGAAGCCATTCCTGTTCTCAGCCCGCTGATTCAACGGGAGATACATTACCGGCTTTTAATGAGCGATCGGTCCGATCATCTCAGACAGATTGCAGCAGTAGACGGCCATGGCTACCGTATCGGTAAAGCTATCGACTGGTTAAAGACCCATATTGCTTCGCCTTTACGCATCGAGGAGCTGGCGAGTCGGGTTCAGATGAGCACGCCCTCTTTCCACCGACATTTCAGGCAGCTTGCGGGAATGAGTCCGCTCCAGTATCAGAAATGGCTGCGCCTCAATGAAGCCAGACGACTCATGCTGAATGAGCATTACGATGTCACCACAGCGGCCTATGCTGTCGGTTACGAAAGCTTATCCCATTTCAGCCGGGAATATACGCGGATGTTTGGTGAGTCGCCTAAGAGGGATATTACCGTGCTGAGAAAGTCTGCCGGTGAAATTTAATCATTTGTTGCTTCCATGGAAACAGGCTGAAACGTTGATTATTCATATGATTAAAAGAATATCCCGTCGCCTGCAACGCTGTAACGAGGTGGCCGCCAGCATAAACCATGCTGCCCCGACACAGCTGCAGCAGCTGAAGACGCAGCTGGCCGATGAAATGGGCAAGCCTGTGGGGCTACATACCATGGGTATTCCAGCGGCGGTCAGTACGCTCGGGGTAATTGTCAGTTTCGCCATTCCGCAGCTGTGGCTGGGGTATGGCGTAGTCGCCGCACTAGGCCAGCCAGCCGAACGCGTATTCGTGTGGGTTGTGCTGGTCGCCCTGCTGTTCGCCGGCATTAACGGCGTGACGATGTTTATGATTGGCAAAGGTAGCATGCGCGCCGTGCGGTTACATCTTACGCTGGCGGTGCTAAGCCTGGTATTAACGGCAGCCTATCTGCTGGCCGCGCTGAGCGGTAGTTCTTCTACGGGCGTCAGCCTGACCGCAGCGCTGGTGAGTATTGTCATGCTTGGGCTTAGCGGCAGTTGTATCTTCTCTACCGCTTTCTATAAGATGCTGCTATTTACTTTGCATAACAGAGTCTGGCGCAAGCTTATCAGCCAGACGAGTTAGACATTTATTCCATAAAAATCCCGCCGCTACCGGCGGGATTTCTTTATTGCTTTTTATACCTGCGCAACCAGATAAGCTTATAAGCCGCCGGAATGATAAACAGCGACAGCAGCGGCGCGGTGATCATCCCGCCAATCATCGGTGCGGCGATCCGGCTCATCACTTCTGAACCCGCGCCGGTCCCCCAGAGAATAGGCAACAGACCCGCAATAATGACCGCCACCGTCATTGCCTTGGGCCGGACACGCAGGACCGCGCCATGGTACAACGCGTCATCCAACGCTTGTGCGGTGAACGTCTCCCGTCGGGATAAGGCCGGGTTCGCTTCGATGGCATGGCGCAGATACATCAGCATCACCACGCCAAACTCGGCCGCCACCCCGGCAAGGGCAATAAATCCGGTGCCGGTGGCGACAGACATATGAAAGCCCTGCCAGTACAGGAACCAGATCCCACCGACCAGAGCGAACGGCAGACTCATCAGGATCAGCAAGGCTTCGTCAACGCGTCGGAACGCCAGATAGAGCAGAATGAAGATGATCATCACCGTCATCGGCACCATCAGCTTCAGTTTCTTATTGGCGTGTTCCAGCAATTCAAACTGGCCGGAGAACGACACGCTGGTTCCCGGTCTCAGCTTCACGTTCTGGCTGATGGCCGACTTAAGGTCATTGACCACCGACACCATATCCCTGCCGCGGGCATCAATATAGATCCAGCTGGTTGGCCGGGCATTTTCCGTTTTCAGCATCGTCGGACCAGAAACGACACGAATATCCGCCACATCCCCCAGCGTGATTTGCTGCTTCATCGGGGTCAGGATCGGCATCTCTTTCAGTGCCCGTGGGCTGTTCCGGTAGTCTTGGGGATAACGAATATTAATCGGGTACCGGGCGACGCCCTCGACCGTTTCCCCTACCGTCTCGCCACCAATGGCGGAGGAGACGAACAGCTGCACATCCCCCACCGTCATACCGTAGCGGGACGCTTTTTCACGATTAATATCCACATCAATGTAACGCCCCCCTTCCAGCCGCTCTGCCAGAGCAGACACCACGCCGGGTACGGTTTTGGCGACCGTTTCAATACTCTGCGCTGTGGCGTCGATATCCGACAGAACAGTGCCTGACACCTTGATGCCGATTGGGCTTTTAATCCCGGTGGAAAGCATGTCGATGCGGTTACGGATCGGTGGCACCCAAAGGTTAGCCAGACCCGGCAGACGGACGGTTTTATCGAGTTCGTCAATAATCTTGTCAATCGTCACCCCGGGTCGCCACTGATCCTCGGGTTTCAGCTGAATGGTGGTTTCCACCATTTCAAGCGGTGCGGGATCTGTTGCGGTCTCTGCCTTACCGGTCTTGCCAAACACAGAGGCCACTTCAGGCACGGTTTTGATGAGCTTGTCCGTGGTCTGCAACAGCGCAGCCGCTTCAGCCGGAGAAACGCCCGGCAGCGTTGACGGCATATACAGCAGATCGCCCTCATTTATCTTCGGCAGGAATTCGCCGCCCACCTGACTCAGTGGCCAGGCAACCGTGAAGATCGACAAGGCCGCCACCAGCAAGGTTGTTTTTGGCCAGTGAAGCACCCGCAGCAGCAGCGGATGATAGGCTTTAATCAGCAGCCGGTTCAGCGGGTTACTGCTCTCGGCGGGAATTTTCCCCCGGATCCAGAAGCCCATCAGAATGGGAATGACGATAATGGCCAGCGCGGCTGCACCTGCCATGGCGTACGTTTTGGTAAAGGCCAGCGGACCAAACAGCCGCCCTTCCTGACCTTCGAGGGTAAAAATAGGGATGAACGATAAGGTGATGATCAGCAGGCTGATAAACAGCGCGGGGCCTACTTCAACGGAGGCGTTGGTGATCACCTTCCAGCGTGTCGCGTTATCTATCTGCTCGCCAGGGTGCTGATGATCCCACTCCTCCAGCCGTTTATGCGCGTTTTCAATCATCACAATGGCGGCATCCACCATCGCCCCCACGGCAATGGCAATTCCTCCCAGGGACATAATATTGGCGTTCAGCCCCTGGAAATGCATGACGATAAAGGCAATACACAGGCCTAGCGGCAGCGAGATAATCGCCACCAGCGCAGAGCGCACATGCCAGAGAAACAGCGCGCAGACGATGGCCACCACAATAAACTCTTCCAGCAGTTTATAACTCAGGTTATCGATGGCCCGGTCAATCAGCTGGCTGCGATCGTACGTGGTAACAATCTCAACACCTTCCGGCAGGCTGGCCTTCAGCGTCTCCAGTTTATCTTTTACCGCGGTAATCACTTCACGCGCGTTTTTACCCGAACGCAGGATCACCACGCCGCCCGCGACCTCTCCCTGCCCGTTAAGCTCGGCGATCCCGCGCCGCATTTCCGGCCCGATTTGGACGCGGGCAACATCTCGCAGATAAACCGGAACCCCGTTCTCGTTGGTTTTCAGGACGATGTTATTGAAATCATCAATGGTCTGCAGATAGCCGCTGGCCCGGACCATATACTCTGCTTCCGCCATTTCGACCGATGACCCCCCTGCTTCCTGATTAGACGATCCCAGGGCCTGCTTCACGTCAGCCAGACTGATGCCGTATTGCGCCAGTTTCAGGGGATTGACCTGGATCTGATACTGCTTCACCACCCCGCCGACCGAGGCCACTTCCGCCACGTTCGGAATGGTTTTCAGCTCAAATTTCAGGAACCAGTCCTGCAGGGAGCGCAGTTCGGACAGGTCGTGTTTTCCGCTGCGATCCACCAGCGCATATTCAAAGATCCAGCCCACGCCCGTCGCGTCTGGCCCTATTTCCGAACTGACGCCGGCAGGCAGTTTCCCCTGAACCTGATTGAGATATTCCAGTACGCGCGAGCGGGCCCAGTAGAGATCGGTCCCGTCTTCAAAAATAACGTACACATAGGAGTCACCAAACTGTGAAAACCCGCGCACGGTCTTCGCACCCGGCACCGACAGCATGGTGGTGGTGAGCGGATACGTCACCTGGTTTTCGACAATTTGCGGCGCCTGGCCGGGGTAGCTGGTTTTAATGATCACCTGAACATCAGAGAGATCGGGTAAGGCATCCACCGGCGTATTGATGATGGTCCATGTTCCCCAGACGCTCAGAAACAGCGCGCCCATCATCACCAGGAAACGGTTGGCGACGGCGCGCCGGATAATCCATGCAATCATCGTCGTCTCCTCAATGACCTGAATGACTCTTTTCAGGCTGACGCATACGCTCCAGCGCACCGGTAATATTGGCTTCGGAATCAATCAGGAACAGACCGCTGACTACCACCGACTCCCCTTCGTTGAGGCCGGATCCTACGCCGGACTGCTGCTGAGATTCGTGCAGAACGTGGATCCGCTTCGGCACAAACCGGCCCTCCGCATCAACGGTGATGACCCGCTGTTCTTTACCCGTGTCGATAACGGCCTGGGAGGGGATCAACAGCATCTCCTGACTTTGGGTGTTCAGCTTCAGATACGCATTCATACCCGGCTTAAGCCGTTCATCTTTGTTGGAAACCTGCAAGCGAACCTGCAGCGTACGGGTGGCAGGATCGACGCTTGGCAAAATGTTCCATTTTTCAACGTGAAACGATGTGTCCGGATACGCCGGGACCGAAATGGCAAACTGCGAGGCGTCTTTCAGCAGATACGCGATGGATTCAGGTATGGCCGCGCTGATCCACACCGGATCCATCCCCTGAATCTGTGCCACGACCTTATCTTTCGAAATATTCATTCCGTTACGCAGGTCAAACGCGGTGATCACCCCGTCAATCGGCGCGTTGATGGTAAACCGGGTCTGGACTGTGCGGGTCGAGCGTAACCTCTGAATATCCGCTTCCGGCATGCCTGCCAGACGAAGCCGTTCAAGCACCCCTTTCAGCTGCGTGGGCGTGCCACCGGTTCCGGACAACAGGAGGAACTCACTCTGCGCTTCCACCCACTCCGGAATGGTGATGTCGATGAGCGGCGTGCCTTTCTTCACACGATCGCCTGTCGTCAGGGGATACACCTTCTCCACAAAGCCTTCGGAGCGCGCCTGCACGATAACAAACTGATATTCGTTATAACTGACGTTGGCCGGGATAGTCTGGGCATAATTCAGCGTGCCGCGGGTGACTTTTTGCGTTTTTAATCCCAGGTTCTGAACCTGCGTCGGATCAATACGGATACCGGCACCGCTTTTATCGTCATTTTCATCCGCGTATTTCGGCACCAGATCCATATCCATAAACGGCGATTTACCGGGCTTATCGAATTTAACGTCGGGCTTCATCGGGTCATACCAGAAAAGCACCTTTCGTTCCGGCGGGGTATTTTCTGTTTTTTCTGCAGCATAAATATACTGCCACGCCGTCACTGCAATCAGCCCTCCCGCGAGAAGGCTGCCGATCATCATTGCAGCATATTTAACCTTTAACGATGCCATGCCGTGTCTCGCTATTTAATGCTCTTGAGTAAAGAGATATTGCCCTGCTGCACAAAAGAAAAATTAACGTGGTTGCCGACTTTTACGGCCTTAATACTTTCGTCTGCGTCAGTAAAGGTGAAACGCATGGTCATGGCGGGCCAGCCAATTTCCGGGATGGCTTCATGAGCAATCGTGACCTTTTTGTTTGTGAGATCAATGTCCTTCACGATGCCAGTCCCAGAGACAACCTGCTCTGTGGCCCCTTCGCTGGCAGCACTCATCTCTGCATGCTGATGAACCTCGGCCTGCAGGCCGGCAGAAAACATCATGGAGATTGCACCGAATACAACGGCCTTCATTGAATTACGCATAGTATTTTCCTGTTGAGTTAACTGAGTTTATTCGACCCAACCGCCGCCCAGCGCGGTGAAGAGATTAATTTCATTAACCTGTCGGGCATTAATAAGGTCGAGAATGTTTTGCTGCGTGGAAAACAGCGCGCGTTCCGCGTCTAATACTTCGATATAACTGACCGCACCGCGGGTATATAACCCTCTGGCACGCTGCAGGGTGATGTTTAGCGAATCAAGATACCGCTGTTGCGCAGCAAGCTGCTGGCTGAGGCTGTCCCGCAGCGCGAGCGCGTCGGCGACCTGTTTAAAGGCGGACTGAATTTTTTGTTCGTAATTCACAACCGACTGCTGCTGGCGAATTTCGGCCAGCTTCAGGTTGGCTTTATTCCTTCCCGCATTAAAAATGGGAATGTCTATTTTGGGAATAACGTTCCACATGCCGCTGCCGGACGTGAACAGGCCAGATAATTCCGTGCTGCCCGTTGAAAGCCCACTGGTCAGGGAAATGGACGGGAAAAAGGCCGCGCGCGCCGCGCCAATATTCGCATCGGCCGCTTTAAGCTGATACTCCGCCTCCATAATATCCGGGCGCTGGAGCAATATTGCCGATGAAAGATGGGGCGGTAGCATTACCGGCGCAATATCGCTGGCGTTCATTCCGCTGTCGCCCGGTAGCGCGCGATACGTTCCGAGGACCAGTTGCAGGGCATTATTGGCCTGTGCCAGCTCCCCCTCTCTTTTGGCAATTTCTGCCCGGGTGCTTTCGATCTGCCCCCGTGCCTGTTCCAGCGCCAGCACGTTCGTGCTTCCCGTCACCAGCTGTTGCTCAACGAAGGCGTAAGACTGCTGATAATTTGACAGCGTATCGCGCGCGATACGCAGCTGTTTGTAGGCCAGTTGTTGGTTGAAATAGCTCTGGGACACATTAGCGACAAGCAAAATATGCACGGCACGACGGGCTTCTTCGCTGGCGAAAAAGTTTTGTCGGTCGGCATCGCTCATGTTCTTTAGCTTGCCGAAAAAGTCGAGTTCGTAGCTAAGCGAAAGTCCCGCGTCGTACTGCTGTGAGGTGGGTTTGTCACTCTTTAGCCCCCCGCTGTAAGTGATGTCCGAGGAGGCGTTCAGCTGAGGATAACGATCCGCATCCGTCACGTTGAACTGCGCCCGGGCCTCTTCAACCTTCAGCGCGGCCATTTTTATATCGCGGTTGTTCTTCAGGGCCTCTGTAATCAATCCCGCGATTTGCGGATCGACGAAGAAGTTGCGCCAGCCGGTGTCCTGATACAGGCCTTCCACAGGCGTCAGGCTGTTACGCGAGAGCGAAAACTGCTGGGGTACCGGTGACGCCGGGCGCTGGTATTCAGGGGCGAGCGAGACGCATCCTGCCAGGATAAATACCGTAGTGATGCTTAGTCGTTTTAACAGGAACATAACGGTTCAAATGAATTCCAGAGTATTTTTAGGGCTACTCTACTGAACGCGTCCTGTTTGACGGGTGACAGGATAATGACAATGTTGTCATTTATGGCGTAAGTCATTGTTAACGGTCGCGGGTGCAATAGAATGTGCTGAGCAGCCAGTCGGGGAAGCGTGATGAAAATATTGATTGTTGAAGACGAAATTAAAACCGGTGAGTACCTCAGCAAAGGGCTTACGGAAGCGGGCTTTGTGGTGGATCGCGCTGACAACGGCCTGACCGGCTACCATCTCGCCATGACCGCCGATTATGACCTGCTCATTCTGGATATCATGCTTCCCGATGTGAACGGCTGGGATATCATCCGCATGCTCCGCTCTGCCGGAAAGGGAATGCCGGTCCTGTTGCTGTCGGCTCTCGGCACCATTGAACATCGGGTGAAAGGCCTGGAGCTGGGGGCGGATGATTACCTGGTTAAGCCCTTTGCCTTTGCTGAGCTGCTCGCCCGGGTCAGAACGCTGTTACGACGCGGCAATACGGTGATCGCCGAGAGCCAGTTTACGGTGGCAGATCTGAGCATCGACCTCGTATCACGAAAGGTAAACCGCGCCGGAAACCGCATTCTGCTCACCAGCAAAGAGTTCAGCCTGCTGGAGTTTTTTGTTCGCCATCAGGGTGAAGTGCTGCCCCGCTCGCTGATTGCTGCGCAGGTCTGGGACATGAATTTCGACAGCGACACCAACGCGATTGACGTCGCGGTGAAGCGGTTACGCGCCAAAATCGACAACGATTATGAACCGAAGCTGATCCAGACGGTGCGCGGCGTGGGCTATATGCTGGAGGTTCCGGATGCACAGTAAGCCCGCCAGACGCCCCTTCTCCCTGGCTCTGCGCCTGACGTTCTTTATCAGTCTCTCCACCATTCTGGCTTTTTTCGCGTTTACCTGGTTTATGCTCCACTCCGTTGAAAAACACTTTGCCGAGCAGGATATCAGCGATCTGCAACAAATCAGCCGCGCCATGCACCGCATACTGCAGTCGCCCGCGGATCCGGATGAAAAGAAAATCAGCAAAATCAAAGAGTCGCTTGCCAGCTATCGCAACGTTGCCGTCCTGCTGCTCGATCCCCGTGGCAATGTGCTCTTCAGCTCACAGGGCGAGGCCATCCGGCCAGCGGTGAATACCGCGGATTTCAGCGCCCATCGCCGCGCGCAGGATGTCTTTCTCTGGACGGTGGAGGATGCTGGCAAGGCGATGCACGCCGGGTCCGAGATGAAGATGGAAACGTACCGGATTATCGCCTCTTCCGGCACGGCGACATTGCAGGGAAAAGAACAACACTATGTCATGCTGATCGGCCTCTCCATTAATTTTCATCTTCACTACCTCGAGGCGCTGAAAAAGAACCTGATTGCCATCGCGGTGGCGATCAGCCTGCTGATTGTTCTGCTCATTCGAATCGCGGTTCGTCAGGGACACCTGCCCCTGCGTAACGTCAGCAATGCGATAAAAAATATCACCTCAGAGAATCTGGATGCGAGGCTTGAGCCGTCGCGGGTGCCGGTTGAGCTGGAACAGCTGGTGATCTCGTTTAACCACATGATTGAAAAAATTGAGGATGTCTTTACCCGTCAGGCAAACTTCTCTGCCGATATCGCCCATGAGATCAGAACCCCGATCACCAATCTGGTAACGCAAACGGAAATTGCGTTAAGCCAGAACCGCTCGCCGAAAGAGCTGGAGGATGTGCTGTACTCCAGCCTGGAAGAGTACAACCGGATGACCCGCATGGTCAGCGATATGCTGTTCCTGGCCCAGGCGGATAATAATCAGCTGGTCCCTGATCGGGTAACCTTTGATTTGAGCACGGAGGTGATGAAAGTCTTTGATTTCTTCGAAGCCTGGGCGGAAGACCGCCATATCACGCTGCGTTTTAACGGCACGCCTTGCCTGATAGACGGCGATCCGCAGATGTTCCGAAGAGCCATCAATAACCTGCTCTCCAATGCCCTGCGCTATACGCCGGAAGGAGAAACGGTGACCGTGTCGGTAAGCGAAAAGGAAAATGCGTGCGAACTGATCGTTGCCAACCCCGGCAAACCGATCCCTGAAGCGCATTTGCCCCGGCTGTTCGACCGCTTTTACCGGGTGGATCCGTCCAGACAGCGAAAAGGCGAAGGCAGCGGGATCGGCCTGGCGATTGTGAAATCCATCATCACCGCGCATCACGGCAACGTGCGTGTGGAATCCGATGCCGTGTCGACCCGTTTTATATTATCGGTGCCGCGACTGATGGCACACCGCTAGCACCTTCTCTCTGAGCCACCGGTGGCCCGGGTCCTGCTCCATTCGCGGGTGCCACATCTGTGAAACGGTAATGGTGCGGGGGGGAAATGGCAGTTCAAAGATGTGCACATTCTCGCTCATCGGTTGATTGAGCAGATACAACGCCGGGACCATCGCAATCAGATCGGACGCCAGCGCCACGGATAACGCAGTCGGAAAACCAGGCACCACGCTGGCGATTTTGCGTTTCATCCCCCGCGCGGCCAGGGCATCATCAACAAAACCGTGTGATGATCCGTTCGGGGCGGTCACCACATGACCCCAGGCGACATAATCCTCAAGGCTGACTGTTGGCAGTGCTGCCAGCGGATGCCCTTTGCGTACCGCGCCCACGAAATGGTCTTCAAACAGCCGCTGCAGACGAATTTCGGGCCCCATGTTGCTCTGCACACCAATTTCCAGGTCAACCAGTCCTTCCCGCAGATAACGCGACGTTTTCTCCGGTTTCGGGGCAAAGCGAATACAGACGTCCGGCGCTGCTTCCGCAACGGCCGCAATCAGCAACGGGCCAAACGCCACCACAAAGCCATCATTGGCTCTGACGGTAAACACCCGTTCAAGATTTTCTGCCCGGAACGTGTCCGTTGAAGGCTGCAGCACCGCCCTGGCCTCATGCAGCGCATGCCGGGCGCGATCCCGGGTGGCTTCGGCCCACGGTGTCAGCACCATCTGACGCCCGGCCCGCACCAGAATCGGATCGCCGGTGACCTCACGAAGCCTGCTCAGCGTACGGCTCATGGCTGAGGTGCTGAGATTAAGACGCCGCGCCGCCCCCGCCACGCTGGCTTCAGCCAGCAGGATGTCAAGCGCGACAAGTAAATTGAAATCAGGATCGGTCACGGTGACTCCTCATATAAGGCGTTTCATGCAACAAATAAGTGCAAAGGCTGCGTCTTCCGCCCTGTATAACCGATTACTATAGTGTCGTCATCAACATTTTTCCCTGGAGAAAACACGATGACGCTCTTTTCAAACCAACCCGGCGACGAAGGGTTACCGGGACATGAACGCGCCCGGGTGATGGCCGCGGTGATGACCACCACGCTGATGGGAGTCTTCGACGGCACCATGATCAACATTGCCCTGCCATCGATGGCCAGCGCGATGCAGGTGCCCGCGAACGTCGCTGTCTGGTTCGCCAACGGCTATCTGCTGTCTGCGGCCATGACGTTAGCCCTCTTCGCCGCATTCGCCGCGCGCGTGGGTTACCGCCCGGTGTTTCTGGCGGGACTGGCTACGTTTACCCTGACCTCGCTCGGCTGCGCGCTGGCAACAACGCCGGAAATGCTGATCGGGATGCGAATTCTGCAGGGTATCGGCGGCGCGGCCACGTTGAGTATTGCCCCGGCGATCCTGCGCTCGGTATTCCCGGGACGGCTGCTTGGCCGCATTCTGGGGCTGCATGCTCTGCTTATCGCTTCCAGTACTGCCATTGCGCCGGTGCTGGGCGGAACAATCCTGGATGTCCTGAGCTGGCAATGGTTGTTCGCAATCAACATTATCCCGGGCTCGATTGCCCTGCTGTTGGCATGGAAAGCGCTGCCGCGGACGACGGGCACTGATACATCTCCGTTCGACGTGCCCGGTGCCCTGTTGTCCGTCATCCTGCTGGGGTCGATGATCATGGCGGCAAACAGCGTAGAGAATACAGCGCACGCCATCAGCACGGGTTACTGGGCACTTGTCGCCACGATCAGTCTTATTGCCTTTGTCTGGCATATCCGTCGCACCCGGAGCCCCATTCTGCCGCCGGTGATATTCAGCAACGGACGGTTTACCCTCGCCGCCCTCACCTCGCTGGCTTCATTTGTGAGTCAGGGCATTACCTTTGTCGCGCTGCCGTTTCTCTTTCAGAGCGTGTACGGCTATAGCCCGGCGATCGCCGCGTTACTGTTCACCCCCTGGCCCATAGGTATTGTACTCATTGCGCCGCACGCGGGCCGTTGGGCAGATACGATCTCCGCGCCGCTGATTTCGACCCTCGGGCTGATGATTTTTGTCGTTGGGTTGATTTTGCTGGCGACGCTGCCGGCCAGCCCCTCCGCCTGGGATATCTGCCTGAGGAGCCTGGTGTGCGGCATCGGCTTTGGCTGTTTCCAGAGTCCCAATAACCGGGAAATGCTCTCTAACGTTGCCCGGGAGTATGCCAGCTATGCATCGGGGGTGTTGTCCATTGTCAGAACGTTTGGCCAGTGTCTCGGTGCCGCCGTGGTGGGTGTTTTGCTGGCCGCGACCGCAGGGTCAGACCATCAGACGCTGGATGACGGTGCCGTTCATCTTGCGCTGTGGATCGCGGTGATCGCGTCAACTACATCGGTGTTATTTAGCGTTAGCAGACTGCGTAACGCGCGAAGGGCTACGGCATAAACACCAGGGCAGCGTCCTGCGACGCTGCCCCCATATTTACTCCAGCGCCAGCAGCGCAAAACTCGCCAGCCAGTGCCCGCCGCTGTAGTGGCTGCCGACAACATGCTCGACGCTCGCCGTCAGGTGTTTCGCCACCGCATCACGCAGCGCCTGCTGCGCCGGATGATCCTCCGGTAGCGCACTGGCAATATGCTTCATGCACCAGGCGCGGCTGAGGTTTAATCCGTCCAGATGGGCAATTTTCGGGTCGGTACGGTCACTCACTTCTGCCGGGTTCATCAGCGCCGCAACGGCCCCGATATTGGGCAGAAACGCGTCGAACCAGGCCGGGAAATTCTCCGCCACTTTGCTCATCAGCAGGGCTTCTGTCAGCGCGCCGGACACATACTCATCGCCACCCGGTTCATAGTGAGCCGGATACTGCGTATCCGCGAGATAAAACCGCGTCGCCGCCTTCAGAATGGCACTCTCCAGCGCGCTATCTTCCACCGCCCGGGCGTAATCGACCCCCAGCGCCAGCGCAAACGCGGTGTTGTAATGCGTGCCAACCCGGATCGGGTACGTCAGCTTGCTGAGGTAATCCACCAGGCGGTTGCGAATGTCCCGTGTTAACGGCTCAAGCGTCTGATACCAGCCTGCCGCCTGGGGCAGCGATGACTGTTTTAGCTCCTGAGCCAGCGCCAGCAGCCAGCCGTAACCATATGGGCGTTCGAACGAGGCGCGGAACGGCGCGTTGAAATAGGCCAGTTCCTGCGCCACGTTTTCCGGCGTGAGATGGTCGGCAAACAGGGCAATAATGTCTTCCCGGCACGACAGTTGCGGGTAAAGACGCAGGCAGCGCAGCAGCAGCCAGTAGCCGTGCACCGCCGAGTGCCAGTCGAAACAGCCGTAGAAAATCGGGTGCAGTTCGCGAGGCGGCAGCACGTCGCCATCATCATTGAGCAGGTGCATGATGTGGTTCGGGTATTCCTGACGCAAATAGGTCAAAGGCATGCGGGCAAACGCGTCAGCCTGATGTTGCGTTAATTCCATGACAGCTCCTTAGCGAAACACGAGGAAATACATGAAGAACACGTTCACCACCAGCAAGGTTAACGCGGTCGGGATCTGGATCTTTATGACCTGATATTTGTCTTTCAGCTCCAGTAACGCGGCAGGAACGATATTGAAGTTCGCGGCCATCGGCGTCATCAACGTGCCGCAATAGCCTGCGTACATACCAATCGCCAGCAGCGGGGCCGGATTACCGTGATGCACGTGGATCAGGAACGGTAAGGCGATACCAGCGCTCAGCACCGGGAAGGCCGCAAAGGCGTTGCCCATGATCATGGTGAACAGCGCCATACCCACGCAGTAGATCACCACCAGCATAAAGCGGTTATCCGGGTTCACAAACAGGCTGACCACCTGTTGCACGGAGTTGCCGGTATTGGCTACCACGAAGACCCCGCCCAGCATGGCCAGCATCTGCGGCAGGATCACCGCCCAGCCAATGGTATCCACCAGGCGGCGAGACTGACGGACGGCATGCAGCGGCGTGCCCTTTGTCAGCCACCAGCCGGTAAGGATCGCCGCCACACAGGCCACGCACAGCGCCGCCAGCGTGAGCTGTTTTTGATCGAGCAGGTAAACCCCGCCAATCGACACCCCTTTCAGGAACAGCGTGCCGATAACCGTCACCACCGGGATCATCAGGGCCGGTAAAAACAGCCAGTTTTTCAGCCGGTTTGAGGAGGCAATACGCTCGGGCTCGCTGGCCATTTTGTAGTGCCCTTTTCCAACCAGGCCAAAGCCTGCCAGCAGCGCTATCACAATCACGGCGCCGCCAATGATCCGGTACGCCAGCGAGCGGCCCAGCTCCTGCACCATCAGGTCACCGAACAGGAAGATCCCACCGAACAGAAACCAGAACAGTGCTGTGGTAAAGCGTTTGGGATTGGCGCGATCGCGCAGGGTCATGATCACCAGCAGCATCACGACAAAGCCAATCAGGTAGTACACGCGGTTGATAGTGAGCAGCGTCATCATGGCGCGATCTCCTGCGTTCCCTGCCCGGCTTTCCAGGCCATCACGTCACGACGGATGCTGGCATCCAGGCGCAGCAGACGCGTCATATGAATTATCAATGCCGCAATCGCCGTCGGGATCGCCCACAGGCCGATATGCAGCGGTTCAATTCCCTGAATACCGTTCTCCTTCAGGAAGGCGTCGATCAGCAGTACCGCCCCGAAGGCGATAAAAATATCCTCGCCAAAGAACACCGCGATATTGTCGCACGCGGCGGCATGGGCTTTGATTTTGTCGCGGATATGCTGGGGCAGCTCACCGTACTCATTCAGCGCCGCCCCTTCAGCCATCGGCGCCAGCAGTGGACGCACCGTCTGGGCATGACCGCCCAGCGACATCAGCCCCAGCGCGGCCGTCCCCTCACGGGCGACAAAGTAGATCATCAGAATACGCGCCGAGGTGGCGCTGGCGATCTTCGCCACCCACGCCTGCGCGCGCTCTTTAAGACCGTAATATTCCAGCAAACCGATAACCGGCAGGATCAGAATGAAAGTGGCCAGAGAGCGGCTGTTGACGAACTTCTCGCCAAAGGTTTCCAGCAGCATGCCGAAATCCATTCCAACCAGCAGACCCGTCGCCAGCCCCGCTACCACAACCACCAGTAGCGGATTGAAGCGCAGGGCAAAACCAATAACCACCACCGGGATCCCGATAAGCGGCAACAGTGCAGAACCGTCCATAAACGTTACCCTATCCAAAGTGAGCGTTGCGCGCCGACGGCTATTTTTTTAATTTGCGGCGAGCGATGTTGTGTTTTACGGCAGGCTTCGAAAACCTGCGTTAAAAAGCTATATCTGAACCGCAAAAACATGTAAACAATTTATCAATAAAATGTTCTTATTTTATCGATGAGTTTACATTTCCGGGCAACAGCCACACTCCCGTAAGGAACGTTATGACCCTGAAGAAAAGTGCTGCATCAATGAATCACGACGACATTAACGACGGCCGGATCGTCTCCTCCCGCCATCTGGTTTCCGAGCGCTGCGCGGAGCTGTCGGAGCTGGAGTACGCGCTGATCATGACCAGCAACGCGTTCAATAAATGGATGGTGCGCTGCATGACGGCCGCCGGTGAGCCGGATATGGGGGCCTTTGACGTCTCGCTTTTGCATCATGTGAATCACCGCAATCGCAAGAAGAAGCTGGCCGATATCTGTTTTGTGCTCAACGTGGAAGATACCCACGTGGTGACCTATGCACTGAAAAAGCTGGTCAAGGCGGGCTACGTCACCAGTGAAAAGGCAGGAAAAGAGCTCTTCTTCTCCACCACGGAGGCGGGTAAAGCGCTGTGCATGAAATACCGGGATGTGCGCGAAGCGTGTCTGATCAACATTCATGCCGAAAGCGGGATTTCGGGTGCCGCTATCGGTGACACCGCCCAGCTGCTGCGCACTATTTCATCCCTGTATGACACCGCCGCACGGGCGGCGGCATCACTTTGACATCACGGGCGTCTGAAGAGGGTAATACTGCGTCCCGCCAGTTCGTAATCCACGGTCCGGGTGATGACCTCGCCCGTGGCAACGTCCCCTGCCGTGGAGAGCTCCAGCACCCAGCCACCTTCCCCAAACTGCGGGATCTGGAACGACACGGCGCCTTCGAACGGATTGAACAGCATCAGTACGTCGTGCCAGATCCCCTCCTCCTGAATAAGATCGGGCCGGCTGATGGAGACGCCGAGCGTCGAGCCCTCCTCCCAGTGTTCTGACTGCTGCGGTCCTCCTCCGGCGTTGAACCAGCGGATCTCAAGGCCGTCGCGCCAGCTCTCCCGGCGCAGCAGCGGCTGTTTCGCGCGAAGCGCAATCAGGTGCCGGGTAAACTCGCGCAGCGCGACGTCGTTTTCTGATAACCCTTTCCAGTTGATCCACGAGATCTCGCTGTCCTGGCAATAGCCGTTGTTGTTCCCTTTTTGCGTTCGGCCAAACTCATCCCCGGCCAGCAGCATCGGTGTACCGTGGGAGAACAACAGCGTGGTGAGGAAGTTCCGTTTCTGCCGCTCACGGATGGCAATAATGTCGGGGTTCTCGGTCGGGCCTTCCTCGCCGTAGTTATACGCGCGGTTATCGTTGTGCCCGTCGTTGTTCTCTTCACCGTTATCGGCATTGTGTTTCTCGTTGTACGACACCAGATCGTTCAGCGTGAAGCCGTCATGCGCGGTAATAAAGTTGACGCTGGCCCACGGGCGACGACCGCGTAAATCATAGAGATCGCCCGAGCCCAGCAGGCGTGCGGCAAAATCAGTGGGGACGTTATCGCCCCGCCAGTATTCGCGAACGGTATCGCGATATTTGTCGTTCCACTCGCCCCAGCCGGGCGGGAAGCCGCCCACCTGATAGCCGCCGGGGCCGATATCCCAGGGCTCACCGATGAGCTTGAGTTTTGATAAAACCGGATCCTGGGTCATGGCATCAAAGAAGCCACCGCGCGGATCGAACCCTTCTGGCTCGCGCCCCAGTATCGTGCCCAGATCGAAGCGAAAACCGTCGATATGCATCGATTCCGCCCAGTAGCGCAGCGAATCCATCACCATCTGCAGCACACGCGGGTGTGAGGTGTTCACCGTATTCCCCGTGCCGGTGTCATTGATGTAATAGCGATGCTGATCCGGCAAGGTGCGGTAATAGCTGTAGTTATCGATACCCTTGAACGAGAGCGTCGGGCCAAGCTCATTGCCCTCTGCCGTGTGGTTATAGACCACGTCCAGAATCACCTCGATACCCGCGTCATGGTAAGCGCGCACCATATCGCGAAAACCCTGGATCCCCGCCGGGCCGTAATAGCGTGACGCGGGGGCAAAAAAGCCCAGCGTGTTATAGCCCCAGAAATTCTTCAGGCCGCGGTCCAGCAGGTGCTGATCGTCCGGGAACCAGTGAACCGGCAGCAGCTCGACGGCGGTGATACCCAGACTTTTAATGTAATCGACCGAGGCTTTATGCCCCATGCCTTCAAAGGTGCCGCGCAGCTCGGGCGGTATCGCCGGGTTGAGCTGGGTAAAGCCTTTCACATGGCTCTCATAAACCACAGTATGCGGCCAGGGGATCGCTGGCCGCTGATGGTCCTGCCAGTCAAACGCATTGGGATCGATGACCCTGCATTTTGGGGTGAACGGCGCGCTGTCCCGCGTATCAAAGCTCAGATCCAGCGCGTCATGACCCAGCTCGTAGCCAAAATGGGCGTCATTCCAGTCGATATCGCCCACCAGTTCACGGGCATAGGGATCGATCAGCAGCTTATGCGGGTTAAAGCGATGCCCGTTTTCCGGGTCATATGGCCCGTAGACGCGATAGCCATACAGCGCGCCGGGCTTCAGGTCCGGCACATAGCCGTGCCAGATCTCGTGGGTATATTCCGGCAGCTCCAGCCGCGCGATTTCCGTTTTGCCGGAGGGGTCGAACAGACAGAGCTCCACCCGCTCGGCGTGGGCAGAAAACAGGGCGAAGTTAACCCCTTTTCCGTCGTAATTTGCGCCGAGCTGCTGGCCGTGACCAGCCCGAATTTCAAACCTGTTATCCTTTGCCATTTTCGTTCTCCACGATTATTCGCAGGTAAGCAGAACTAACAAACTTCCTGTTTCAGACGTTAAATCCAGCGTCTCCCGCAGCTCCCGGCGTTCACCGGTAAACAGATCCCGGTAGCGTTTCCCGGAAAGTTCTTCTGGGATGGCAACCGAGGTGTTGGCCCACAGCGTTTCGTTTGTGGGGGTAGCAAAAACCAGACGGGGTACGGCAACAATCAGCGCCTCCCCGTCCTTCACGCGCGCGTAGACAATCAGGTTTTCCTCGCGCTCGCCGCTGACCTTCAGCGGCAGCCAGTCACCATAGCGGAACAGCGATAAATAGTGCTGCCGGACGCGTAACAGCGTGGCGGTGACATACTGCTTCACCCTGCCGTTTCGCCACTGCCGTTCGTCAGCAAAGAGCGTCGCATCAGCGCTGTCCAGGTTTTGCCTCAGCGTGGCAAAGTCTGGCTCCAGCCGGTTATCCGGGTCGACCAGGCTAAAGTTAAGCGCCTCGCTTCCCTGATAGATATCCGGTACGCCCGGCGCCGTCAGTTTGATCACCGTCTGGCTCAGACTGTTCATCAGCCCGGCGCGGATAAAGGGTTGCAGGGAGGACGCGAAATCATGCAGGAACAGCGTGTTCTCAGGAGATAGCAAGTGCCGGACGTAATTCAGCACCACGCTCTCATAGCTCTCATTGCTGTCGATCCAGTCGGTACGCTGTTTGGCCTCGCGCAGCGCTTTCTCAATAAACCCGAGGAAACGCGCTTCGAGAGACTTCAGCCCTTCACCATCGTCAGGCGACAACGTTGCAGGCCAGACGCCCGCCAGCGCCTGGTAGATCATCCAGGTATCGGCCGCGTTTGGTGCGGTACCGTCATTGAGAAAACGCACCTGGGTCTGGTTCATCTGCCGCCAGCGCGCCAGATTTTCGCCCCACTGTTCCGGGGCCTCCGTCAGGGTGTAGAGACGCGCCCGCGCGTCTTCCCCGCGCTTGGTGTCGTGCGTGGAGGTTCCCAGCAGCGCATCGGGCTGACGGGCAAGACGAATACGCATCTCCTGGTGAAAGCGGGATAACGAAAACGCGCGCGGGGTGGGATCGGCCCCCACTTCGTTCAGGGCGAGCTCAAGGTTGTGGCGGAAAAACAGCGTATCTTCCACCGATTTCGCCATCAACGGCCCGGTAAGCTGCTGGAAGCGGGTTCTGAACAGCGAGGCCGCATCGCGGCTGCTGGCGTCCAGGTCGCCGGTAAGTATCCGCACAATCAGGCTCAACGCCGGTTCCGGTGCGTCCACGCTGGCAATAACGCGGTTCAACAGCGCGACATCCGGGGCGGTTAACCCGTCGGCGGTGCCGTAGGTGCGGTAGACCGGAAAGGCAATCAGCAGTTCGCGCAGCGTGTAGCGTATGTCGTCCTGCGGCACGTCAATGCCGTTGTGCCGGGCAAGGTCGGTGGCAATGTTGAGCAGCGTGGTGAATTCACCTTCAAAATTGCGATCGGTCATCAGCCCTTTAGCGTTGCGAAGTTCCGCATGGCGATCGACCGTCACGCCCAGCGTCTCGTCGTGGATTTTTTCCAGCCGCCCGAGGTTATTATCGTCGACCAGCACTTCGGCCAGCGAGGCGATAAACTCGTAGCCGGTGGTGCCGGATACCGGCCATTCCGCAGGCAGTTGTTCCCCTTTGGCGAGAATTTTTTCCACCGTGATATAACAATCGGGACCGGTTGCCTGCCGTAACCGCTGCAGGTAACCCAGCGGGTCGGCCAGCCCGTCGATATGGTCAATGCGCAACCCGTCGACAATGCCGGTATGCACGAGCTCGAGGATCAGGCGATGCGTATCCTGAAACACCCCCTCGTCTTCCACTCTGACGCCCACCAGGCCGGTAATTTCAAAAAAGCGCCGCCATGAGAGCTGTTTCGGCGCTTCCCGCCAGGACATCAGACGCCAGCTCTGCGCCTCGTGGATCGCCTCAATGCTTTTATCCGCATCCCATGTTCCGGGGTTAAGCGGATAGGCTGTGTCATAGTAGACCAGCGCGGCCTCACCTGTGACACTGTCACGTTCTATGGTGAGTGTCCCCTTCTCCAGCTCGGCCTCAAAGGTATCGCCAAGGAACGGCAGCGTCAGCGGGCGCGACCAGTCGATATCAAAATAGTGCGCGTAGCGGCTTTGCTGACCAAACGCGATAACGTCCCGCCACCAGCGGTTTTCCAGCGAGGTCGACATGTGGTTAGGGACAATGTCCAGGATCAGCCCCATTCCCGCCTGCCTGAGTGCCGCCGTCATGCGGTCGAATCCTGCGCGTCCGCCAATGGCGGGATCGATCTCATTAGGATCGGTGACGTCATAACCGTGGGTTGACCCGCTGGTGGCGGTAAATATCGGTGAGGCATAAAGATGGCTGATCCCGAGGTCTTTAAGATATGGCACCAGCTCCACCACGCGGTCAAAGGTCATGCCATTGCGGAACTGTATTCGGTACGTGGCACAAGGGATCATGATGCGTCTCCATCAGCAAAACGAACGACAATGCTGTTCGGCGGTAATACGTCACTGACCTCCGGCCAGCTAAAGAGCGTTTCACCTGCCAGCGCAGGAACGTCAACGGGCTTATTACCGATATTGAGCGCCAGCGACAACGTGCCCGTCGGGAAAGACCAGCTCACCGCCGCCATACCGGGAGCGGTTTTAACGATTTTCCCCTCAACGGTGCCGCCAGGGCGGAGTAATGGCACAAGATAGCGATGCCGCAGGACCAGCAGGCTTCGCGTGAAGCGCAGCCAGGATTTGCCCTCCGCAGTCGTCACGTTATGCCAGTCCAGTTTTGAGCGGGCAAAGGTCTGCTCGTCATTCGGATCCGGTACATCGCCATCGTGTCCGCTGTGGCCGGTAAACTCTTTTGCCCGCCCTTCCCGCACGGCTTTCGCCAGCTCGCCATGAAAATCCGTAAAGAACAGGAACGGGTTAGTTTCGCCGTACTCTTCCCCCATAAACAGCAGCGGGATATGGGGTGACAGCAGCAGCGCGGCGAGCAGAACGCGGGTTTTATCCGCGCCCGCCAGGGTAATAAGCCGTTCGCCCTGGGCGCGGTTGCCGGTTTGATCGTGGTTTTGAATAAAATCGACAAAGAAGGTCGGCGGCTGGGTGTGGCATTCCACCCCGCGTGAGTGTCCGGTCTGCAAAGAGACCTCACCCTGATAGACAAACCCTTCTGCGAGCGCTCTGGCGAATTTTTTCTCGGGTTCGAAGGCAAAATCCTGATAGTAGGCATGCGTTTCGCCGGTGGCAAAGACGTGGGCGGCGTTGTGGAAGTCATCATTCCACTCGGCGGTAAACAGCGGCATGGCTCCCTTTTCATCCCGTGGATGCAGGAAAATGACGTTACGGCTGTCTTCGGTGGTGAGATGAATATGACGATCCGGAAGCGCTTCTCGGATCGTTTCCGCGATCTGCTGAAGAATATGTTTCGACGCCGTATCTTTGATCTGGTCGATGGCATCAAACCGTAAACCATCCAGACGGTATTCAGTCAGCCAGAACAGGGGCGCATCCAGAATGTAGTGTCTGACCGGCTCCCGTTCATAGGCAATACCGTTACCCCACGGCGTCATTCTCTGCGCATCAAAAAACGCGGGTGACAGCAAGGGTAAGTAGTTTCCCTCGGGGCCGAAATGGTTGAGTACGATATCCAGCACCACGGAAAGGCCCAGGCCGTGCGCCGCGTCGATGAACGCGTGAAAATCCTCCGGCGTGCCGTAGGCAGAGTGCGGCGCATACAGCAATACGCCGTCATAGCCCCAGCCGCGGCTGCCGCCGAACTGTGAAACCGGCATGACTTCAAGCTGGGTGATGCCGAGTTCAGCCAGATACGGCAGCTTGTCAATAGCCGCCCGGAAGGTGCCCTGCGGGGTAAAGGTGCCAATATGCAGTTCGTAAATCACCGTCTCTTCCCACGGTCGCCCTGCCCAGTTCGGGTTCACGGGCTGATAGCGTCCGGGGTTGATCACCACGGAGGGGCCGTTAACGTCCCCTTTCTGCGCCCGCGATGCGGGATCAGGTACCGTCATGCCGTCCTGTAAAACGAACTGATACTCGGTGCCATGCGTCACGCCAGGTACGTCAATCTGGAACCAGCCGTGACCGATCGCCGCCATGGGCAGATCCTCGTCTGCCAGACGTAGCGTAAGTTGTTGTTGTCCTTCAGCCCAGACGCGAAAACGTACAACGTCACCGGAAATAAACTCAGCACCCCACTGCTTTTGAAATGTCCTGAATTCCATTCATTGTCCTCGAATGACCCACATTTTACGCGGAACGAAGTACAAGCTTAGTTCAGGATCGAAAGCACGCTTCAACAGCGGCCAGAAGTGCAACCGTCATTTTTCTGTCACTAAAATTCATTACGCTGTCGTCATTTTGACAAGGGTGTTAAGGAAACTATAGTGAATTCAATGATTAAGGCATTACTGGTGGCATTACCGATGTTGAGCGCAACCGCTACAGCGGCGAATAATGAACTGTGTGAACCAAAAGCCTACGAAATGGCGCTGCGCTACCAGCAGAAGTCGGCTGAAATCATGGCGCTTCAGCTGCAGACGTACCGTTTTGCCACCGGGCGTTTTGATGAGAAGGTGAAAGATCTGAAAACGCCAGAAAATTACGCGGTGGTGATGGATCTGGATGAAACCGTGCTCGACAACACCCCGCTGTTGGTGCGTGACATGGAACAATGCCATGACTATACCCAATGGGATACCTGGAGCAACTGGGAAAAACAGGGAAAACCCGGTCTGATCCCAGGCGCGAAGGCGTTTCTTGAGCATGTGGATCAAAGCAAGGTGCGTATCTACTATGTCTCTGACCGCATGCAGGAAAATAAAGCAGATACCATCAAAACGTTAAAATCCCTTGGCCTGCCGCAGGTCTCGGACGACAGCGTGCTTCTGGATACGGTAAGCAAAGAAGAGCGCCGCCAGAGCATCCTTAAAAAGCAGCAGATCATTATGCTGTTTGGCGACAGCCTGCCGGATTTCGCCGTGCAGTTTAAAAACAAAAAACCGAGCGAGCAGCAGCGCGAGCTGGTTGAGGCAAGTGCAGAGCATTTTGGCAATGACTGGATTGTGCTGCCTAACGCCGCTTATGGCTCATGGTCAAAAGCCACGCCGGATAGCTGGAAGCCGTAACAATATGCCCGCCGGGCACGGCAATGCCATTGCCCGGCCAACCCACTGAGCTATTCATCCCATTTATAGGTCCTATCACTTTTGAGCGGGTTCTTAAATTTTGATGCATAAGTAAGATAACAACTTTCTAAAGGAGATCATCATGCTTACTGTCAAGAAACTTGCCCTCTCTACGCTCATCACCAGTTCACTGCTCTTCTACCCTGCGCTGTACTCCCTGGCAGAGACGCCTCAGCACGTGGTGAAACAACCAGCGGGCGGCTACAGCGTTCAGGTGGGCGACGTGCTGGTCACCGCGTTTACAGACGGCAGCGTCGCGCAGGATTTGCATAAGCTGCTGCGCCGGACAACGCCGCAACAAATTGATGCACTGCTGGCGAAAAATTTCCAGACCAACCCGCCAGAGGTCTCCATCAACGCCTTCCTGATTGCGCTGCCGGGACACAAAATTCTGGTCGATACGGGTTCAGGCCAGCTCTTTGGTCCGGGTAACGGTGGGCGTTTAATCGAGAGCCTGGCAACGCAGGGGATCAAACCGCAGGACATCACGGAAATCTTACTGACGCACGCCCATTCCGATCACGCCGGTGGCCTGATTAAGGACGGTAAGGCGGTATTTACCAACGCTCGCGTGTTTGTCGGGAAACCGGATATCGACTTTTTCTTCAATGAAGAGAATCAGAAAAAAACCGGTTACGACCAGAACTACTTTGACGTGGCGCAGAAGACCTTAAAACCGTATCTTGATGCCGGCAAAGTGGTGCCGTTTACCGGTACTTCTGAGCTGCTGCCGAGTATTACCGGAACGGTTCACCCTGGCCATACGCCGGGCTCGGCCTTCTATACGCTGGTAAGTAAAGGCGAGAAGATCACCTTCGTGGGCGACATTATTCACGCTGCTGCGGTCCAGTTCCCGCAGCCTGAGGTGACCATCGCCTACGATGAAGATCAGGACGGCGCCGCCCGTGTGCGCAAGCATGCCTTTGACGACTTCGTCAAAAACAGAGATCTGGTTGCCGCGCCACACCTGCCGTTCCCCGGTATCGGCTATGTCACCAAAGGCGAACGTGCGGGCTATGCCTGGGTTCCGGTTACCTATACCAACCGGGACGCCAGCACGGCTAAATAAACAACGGAAAACACCATGACGCCATTTTCAGACCTGGATATTGACCTGATATTGACGTTGGATGCACTGCTCACCGACCGGAACATCACGCATGCCGCCGCACGTCTGGGTGTCAGCCAGCCCGCGCTGTCAGCCCGTCTTACGCGCCTGCGTGCCATTTTTGGCGAGCCGTTGTTTATCCCTTCCCCACATGGACGTGGGGTATTGCCCACACCCCGAGCCGAGGCGCTGAGGCCACAGGTCGCGGCCGTTCTGCGTGGTATCAGCGCGATGCTTGCCCCCACCGGGTTTAACCCCCGCGAGAGCAACCGCACGTTCGTCATTGCCCTGCATGAAAACCCGGCCCTGATGCTTGGGGCTGAACTGCTGAATCACATCAGACGTGAAGCGCCAGGGATCCGCCTGCGTTTCGCCCTGCCGGAGATGGCAAACCTGCCCCAGCAACTGGAAAATGGCGATGTTGATATTTACATCGGCGTAAGTGCGGGCGCGCACGACGGCTGGGTCAGACGCAAACTGTTTGACGACGCGTTTGCCACCGCCCAGCGCAAAGGGCATCCACGCGGTACGGGGCCGCTGGATCTGGCGCAGTATTGCGCCCTCTCTCATCTGGTGGTCTCCTCCCAGGGCGATCCGTTTAACGGCTTTGTCGACCAGACGCTGGCCGGGCTGGGATATCAACGCAACGTGGTGATGTCCACGCAAAGCTATGCCATGGCACCGCCTCTGGTGGCGGGGACTGACCTGATTTGCACCTTACCGGGCCGCATGTTGCAGCAGTTCGCCACCACGCTCGATATTTTCCCACCGCCGCTGCCTTTGCAGCCGATCGCCATCAGCATGTACTGGCATCCTAAAAACAGCCAGGATACGGCGAGCGCCTGGTTGCGCGAACAACTGCTGCTCGCCGCCGGACGTCAGCCCTGAGCGACAGTAGTCAGGAACTTTTTTAAGACTTCAGAACGTATGATTCGGTGACAAACCAGCGTCAGCTCGCTCTCCCTGAGCCGATCAATAATGTCGACATAAACCACATTCCCGACGCTCACCGCCCAGGCTGAGGCGGGCAAGAGCGCAATGCCAAATCCCGCCGCGACAAGGCTGATGACGGTGGGCACGTCGGTGGCATTCTGCACCACCTCCGGCTGGAAACCCGCCCCGTTACAGGCATCACAGAAATATTGTTCCAGCCCCATGCCTTGCGGATCACGCAGCGAGATCCACTTTTCGTCCTTCACGGATGAAAGCGTCAGTGCGGATGACGTGGCCAGGGGATGTTGGCGAGGCAGCGCCAGCACCGTTTTTTCTGAGGTAAAGGGACGAGATTGCAGATCGTCAGGTAACGCAGGCAACGGAGCCCGGATAATCGCCACGTCCAGCTGGTTGGTCTGCACGGCTTCGTAAAGCGTCTGCACGTTCCCGGTCATCAGCGAAATGGCAATTGCGGGCCAGTTCTCGTGCAGCTGGCGTAGCGTAGCAGGCAGCTTACCGTCGAACATCGCACTCGATACACATCCCAGATTCAGCACCCCCTGTTCGCCACGGGCGGTTTGTCTGGCGTCCAGCACGGCCTGCTCGGTCATCGCAATTGCCAGCCGGGCTTTGACCAGAAACGCGTCTCCGGCAGGCGTCAGGGTTAAGCGACGATGTGCCCGGCTAAACAGTGTGACGCCCAGGCGCGCCTCCAGCGCTTTAATCTGCTGGCTCAGCGCAGGTTGCGCCATGTTCAGCCGCTCCGCGGCGCGGTGCATATGGAGCTCTTCGGCCACCACTAGAAAATTACGCATCAGACGAAATTGCATGACGAAGTCCTGCGAAAATTGATAATAAAGCTCTTATCAAAATAGCATTAATGATGCAATTGATGCTATCTGTCGTTCGCCCAACAATGGAGGTAAGCCATTGAGGGAGAAAAACATGCAAAACCCAATCAACGATCTCAGAAGCGCCATCGCGTTGCTGCAACGCCATCAGGGTCACTATATCGAAACCGATCACCCGGTAGATCCCAATGCGGAACTGGCAGGCGTGTACCGCCATATCGGCGCGGGCGGTACCGTAAAACGCCCCACCCGCACGGGCCCGGCCATGATGTTCAATAGCGTGAAGGGCTACCCCGGCTCCCGCATTCTGGTAGGGATGCACGCCAGCCGGGAAAGAGCGGCACTGCTGCTGGGGTGCGAACCCTCGAAGCTGGCGCAGCACGTCGGTCAGGCGGTGAAAAACCCGGTTGCGCCGGTGGTGGTCCCGGCCTCTCAGGCACCATGCCAGGAGCAGGTCTTCTATGCCGACGACCCGGACTTTGACCTGCGTAAGCTGCTCCCGGCCCCAACCAACACGCCGATTGATGCAGGCCCGTTCTTCTGTCTGGGGCTGGTGCTGGCAAGCGATCCGGAAGATACCTCGCTGACCGACGTGACCATTCACCGTCTCTGTGTGCAGGAGCGAGATGAACTCTCTATGTTCCTTGCCGCCGGTCGCCATATCGAAGTCTTTCGCAAGAAGGCCGAAGCGGCGGGCAAACCGCTGCCGGTCACCATCAATATGGGACTTGACCCGGCTATCTACATTGGGGCCTGTTTCGAAGCGCCAACCACGCCATTCGGTTACAACGAGCTTGGCGTCGCCGGTGCATTACGCCAGCAGCCGGTGGAACTGGTACAGGGTGTGGCGGTAAAAGAGAAAGCGATCGCGCGGGCGGAAATCATCATTGAGGGCGAACTGCTTCCCGGCGTGCGCGTAAGAGAAGATCAGCACACCAACACCGGCCACGCCATGCCGGAGTTCCCGGGCTACTGCGGTGAAGCCAACCCGTCCTTACCGGTTATCAAAGTGAAAGCGGTCACCATGCGAAACCACGCGATCCTCCAGACGCTGGTGGGCCCGGGCGAAGAGCACACCACGCTGGCCGGTTTGCCGACAGAGGCAAGCATTCGCAACGCGGTCGAAGAGGCCATCCCTGGTTTTCTGCAGAACGTCTATGCACACACCGCCGGGGGCGGTAAATTCCTCGGCATTTTACAGGTGAAAAAACGCCAGCCCTCAGACGAAGGACGTCAGGGCCAGGCGGCGCTTATCGCCTTAGCCACCTATTCCGAGCTGAAAAACCTTATCCTCGTGGATGAAGACGTGGACATCTTCGACAGTGACGACATCCTGTGGGCGATGACCACCCGTATGCAGGGCGATGTGAGCATCACCAACATTCCGGGGATCCGTGGCCACCAGCTGGATCCGTCGCAGTCGCCGGACTACAGCACCTCGATCCGAGGAAACGGCATTTCCTGCAAGACTGTCTTCGACTGCACGGTACCGTGGGCGCTGAAGGACCGCTTTGAACGTGCGCCGTTTATGGAAGTTGATCCCACTCCATGGGCACCGGAACTGTTCAACGATAAAAAATAAGCCGTCGTCGCCGTTTCTTCACCCCATCGGGGTGAAGAAACGCAAGCTTAAATTGCCGCTTCCCCTGCTTTCTTGTACCCTTTCAGCGTTTACCCCAACCTCCTGACAATCGAGACACCGGACGCCTATGACTGCACATATTTCCAAAGATCCTTTGCATGGCGTTACGCTGGAGATGATGGTCAACGCCCTGGTGGCGCGATATGGCTGGAGCGAGTTAGCTAACCGAATCAAAATCAACTGTTTCAGAAAAGACCCAAGCGTGAAGTCGAGCCTGAAATTCCTGCGCCGTACCCCCTGGGCACGCGCGGAAGTTGAAGCCCTGTATCTGGATTCCCTCAATGATAACGGGGCCGCTGAACCCGAGGCGCCCGCCTTTAACCCCTGGGCCAATAGTCGGATAACCAAGAGCTAATACGCAAATGATGCGACATGTAAAACGGACGGGTGCGCTGCTTGGCTGCGCGCTTTTACTTGTTAGTTGCTCCTCAAAACCCCCAAAGTCGCTGGTCACACCGCTCCCGACCACAAGCAAACCGACGCAGCAGGCAAATGAGCCGATGCGTGGGATCTGGCTGGCGACCGTCTCCCGCCTTGACTGGCCGCCGGTGGCGTCGGTGAATGGCCGCAGTGCTGACCAGCGTATCGCGATGCAAAAACAGGCGCTGTTCGACAAACTCGACAATCTGAAACGCCTGGGAATTAACACGGTGTTTTTCCAGGTGAAACCGGACAGCACGGCGCTCTGGTCGTCCAAAATTCTGCCATGGTCAGATATGCTTACCGGCAACATCGGCGAGTATCCGGGCTACGATCCGCTGCAGTTTATGCTTGATGAAGCCCACAAGCGTGGGATGAAAGTTCACGCCTGGTTCAACCCCTATCGCGTTTCAACCAATACCAGACCGTCAACCATCGCCGCGCTGAACCGCACCTCATACCAGCAACCGTCCAGCGTCTACGTGCAGCACCCTGAGTGGGTTCGCATCGCAGGCGATCGGTTTGTGCTCGACCCGGGCATCCCGGAGGTGCGTGACTGGATAACCCGGGTGGTGACCGAGGTGGTGGCGAACTACCCGATAGACGGCGTGCAGTTTGATGACTACTTTTATGCCGAATCGCCCCGCTCAACGCTGAATGACGCGCAGACCTACAGACAATACGGCCAGGGGTTTAGCTCAAAGGCCGACTGGCGTCGGCACAATACGCAGCAGTTGATTGTGCAGGTCTCTCGGGCGATCAAACAGACAAAACCGCAGGTTGAATTCGGCGTCAGCCCGGCGGGCGTCTGGCGTAACCGCTCTTTCGACCCGGCAGGATCCGACACCCGTGGCGCGGCGGCGTATGATGAATCCTACGCTGATACCCGTCAGTGGGTGCAACAGGGGCTGCTGGACTACATTGCCCCGCAAATCTACTGGCCGTTCTCCCGGGATGCGGCGCGCTATGACGTGCTGACCAAATGGTGGGCCGACGTGGTGAAACCGACCCATACCCGTCTGTACATCGGCATTGCGTTCTATAAAGTGGGCGAGCCGTCGAGAAATGAGCCGGACTGGACGGTTCAGGGCGGCGTGCCGGAGCTGAAAAAACAGCTCGATCTCAACGACGCCCTGCCGAACGTGAATGGCACTATCCTGTTCCGCGAAGATTACCTCAACCAGCCGCAGACGCAGCAGGCGGTAAACTACCTGAAAGGACGCTGGGGAAGCTAAGTGAATGTCAGGCAGAAACGCCCTGTTTCTGCCTGATTTTTTACGGCTTCGGCCCGAACATCGCCTCAAGCTGCTTCGCGTCCGGCATACCGACAACCTGCTGGAGCTCGTTCTGGTCATTCAGATAATAAATGGCCGGCGTGGCATTCGCCCCCAGACTGTCCATCAACGCCTGGTGTTTTTGCAGTATCGCCACGGTTTCACGCGACGCCGTGCCTTCCGGTTTTGGCAGTTTTTTCCCGCCGGACAGTTCGTACTCCTTCCACGCCGTAACCGGATCTTTTGCATTCAGGATCGCAGATGCGTTACGGCCGCTGTTCGGGTTGAGGAACGCCACCAGCAGCGTATTGAGCTGCACCTTACCCGCGTTTACCCACGGCTGTGCTTCTGACCAGAATGCCTTGCAGTACGGACAGAACGGATCGGCGAAGACAAACACTTTGCGTGGCGCGTTATCCGCCCCCTCTTTCAGGGGGTGCGCGGCGTTAAGCTGTTTCCACATTTCGCGTCCCATCGGGGCGTAGATCTCTTTCTGAAAAATACCCTCGCTGAGGTTTTTACCCTTCTCGTCATAGAGATAACCCGAAATTACGTGCTTTCCGTCAGGTGTCAGAAAGAGCGTCACCCCCATGTCCTGATATTGCCCCAGCCAGGCGGGTGCGCCACCGGGCACGTCAATTTTCTTGAGGATCGTAATCTCCTGCTGCTCGCTAAAGGTCTTCACGACATCAGGTATCGTATCCGCAGCCTGCGCCAGCCCTGACGCAGTCAGCAGCGAAAGTAACAGTAATTTATTCATGTTCCTCTCCGGTTTGTTCGGGGGCCTGCGGCCCCCTACAGGTTAGCGGTTTTTCAGTGCATCAGTGACCATTTCATCAAACTGTTCAAACGGCACCCAGCCAGGTAACAATCCTTCGCCAATCAGCGTGGCCGGTGTCCCCTGAATGCCCAGTTTCTCGGCGATGATCAGGCTGCGTTTTACCGTGACCAGGCTCGTATCATCCGGCGTTGCAACATTCACGCCCGCGCGCTTTTGCGCCTCCTGAATGCTGGCGTCATCGTGATACCCTTTTTTCGCCATCAGGGTCTCGTTGAATTTCATAAACTGCTCAGGATGTGAACGCCAGACGGTTAACGCGTCGCGCGCGGCAGTCAGCGAGCTCTCCGAACGGAATGGCAGAAACTTAAACACCACTGCCACCTCAGGATGTTTCTCGACGATCTTCTCCAGATACGGATCGAATTTTTTGCAGTAGGGACAGTTGTAGTCCGTAAAGACCACCAGCGTCAGTTTTGGATTTTTGGCACCGATACGCGGCGAATCCGGGTCGTTAAACAGAAAATCGTAGACCAGCTTCTGAGCGCGTTGCTCCTGATCCGGAGTGATCGGGTCCGCCGCCATGACCTGGGCTGACGCGAAAAACAGCAGAAACGTAATAAGGATTTTTTTCATAACAGCGTTAGCCTTTTGCTTTGTTCAGAGTGGTCATCAGGGTGCGTTTGTCCAGCAGTGGCGAGAGGATGTCGCCCTCCGGCGTTCCGGGGCCATACACCTGATTAAACGGGATGGCGTAGCGGTTGCGTGTTTTCAGAAACGCCGCAATCGTCTCTGATGGCTGACTCCAGTCTCCGCGTAGCGCCACCACATCCGGCTGGCGCAGCGCGGCGATAACCTCCGGCTGATTGAGCACCCGGTGCTCATTCACCTTGCAGGTGACGCACCAGTCCGCCGAGATATCCACAAACACCCGTTTTCCCTGCGCAAGCGCATCGCTGATTGCCTCCTCACTGAGCGGCTGCCACGGGATTGACTGTTCGCTATTCTCAGTCGTGGTAACCGGCGTTGCGTTCACTATCCCGCGCAGCTGATATCCGCCCAATATGGCCAGCACGAGCGCCACCACCCAGAACAGCGGCGACGTTTTCTGAGCGCTTAGCGCACAGGCCACAATGGCAACCACAATCAGAAGCAGCATCAGGATGTGGCTGAACATCTCGCCCAGATGCAGACTCAGCAACGTTACCAGCCACAGGCTGGAGGCCAGCATCATCACCCCCAGAATCACCTTCAGGGTATTCATCCAGCGGCCTGGTTTTGGCAGCAACAAGGCGGTTTTGGGGATCAACGCGACGAACAGCCACGGCAAACTCATGCCCACGCCGAGCATCAGGAAGATAAGCCACAGCGAATGCAGCGGCGCGCCCAGCGCGAAGGCCACAGCCGTACCGAGGAACGGCGCGGAACACGGCGTGGCGAGCAGCGTGGCAAACATGCCTTCGCAGAAGCTGCCCGTCAGTCCGGTTCCACCCGTTGTGGCGAGCCGTCCGGTGGCGGCGGAAGGCAGAAACAGCTCAAACGCACCAAACAGGTTCAGCGCAAAGATAAAGGTCACGGCGACCATCAGCCCAATAAACCACGGATTCTGGAACTGGATGCCCCAGCCCAGCGACGCGCCGGTCACTTTCAGGACGGTCACCATCGTGGCCAGCAGCATAAAGGAGGTCAGAATACCCGCAGTGGTCGCCAGGAAACGCAGCCGGATCTTCCGCGTGTCCGTCCCTGCCTGCAGGACGCTGCTGAGTTTCATGCCCATTACCGGCAATACGCAGGGCATCAGGTTCAGGATCAGCCCGCCCAGCAGGGCAAAGGCCAGCATTTTGACTGTTCTCGCTGGCGCACTCTGCACCGCGTCTGCGGGGGCTGCGCCTACAGTCAGTTGCGTTTGCTGGGCTTTATCGCCGTTGGTGACGACAAATGACAGCGTTTTCCCCGCAAGCGTCGCGGGTTTATCGCCCCACTCATCGGTGACCGGAACCGCGACCTGAAGCCGGTTTCCGGTGTGCTTAATCACCGGTTCGCCGGGCAGAATGTCACCCTCCAGCGGGTCAAAATAGATCCCGGGATTGACCCATTCGCCTTCCGTCGTGCCCGTCATCATCAGTTTGCCGTCTGATAACCAGGCGCTGAAGTCTGACGACACGCCAGACGAACCGGGTATTGAACGCATCGCGTCTTCAAATGCCGTACGGAAGCCCGCATCCGCTGGCGCGCGGAAATCGAGATGCAGCGTGTAGTCCGTCAACAGACAGACGTTGCTGCAGGTTGAGAGCGTAAGTGTGGCGTCGAGCACATCCGCGTCCGTCCCGGCGATCGTAATGGGGATCGTAACGCTATCGTGGTAGCCCTGGGTCGTCAGGCCTGAAATATCAAAGCGCGAAGGTACCGGCCAGTACCAGGTATCCTTAACGCCCTGTGGCCAGCTGATTTTGGGGGCCACGCCGCCCTCGCCCGGCGAACGCCAGTAGGTTTTCCAGCCGGGCTGCAGCTCGACGCTGAGCAGGCCGATGATGCGGTCTTGATCCCGCTCAGCCTGAAAGCGGATGCGGGCGTGATCGTTTTGCGGTGACACCAGCCAGCCCGTATCTGCCGCATGAGCAATACCCATGCAGGACAGCCACAGGAGGACGAGTCCCCTGAAAAGGTTAACCATGTTTTACTCCGTGAATAGTGAAAATTATCGTGTGGTGACGATGCTTTTCATTCACGGAAAACGCAGTTTTTGAGGTGTATTCGGGGAGGCGGTGCCTGGACAGGCTGCTCCCTGGAGAGAAATGTGCGCCGTTGGGTAAACAACTGCAGCAGAGCGAAGAAGATAATAATCGCCGGTAGCGCACCGTCAAAAAACAGCGGCTGAGCGCAAAGCAAAGACTGTGCGCCAAGTTGACACGGCGACGGGCCGGACTGTTCAGCCTCCTGACCCGGGGCGTCAGCCATCATGACCGTTTGCACCTGAGGATCCAGCCCCTGTAAAAAATGGTTGAGATAAACCGCACGCTGGACCAGGCAAATTGCCATTGCCAGACACGTGATTATCAGAAGCCATTTACCCAGAAGCTGACGGTTGCGCATAACGTTCCAAAATAACAAGACGCCCCGATCATAAACGATAGTGATGAATCTACAAGTCCCGGCAGTGTAAGGTTTTGTCTGCCGGGCGTATTAACTCCCTGTCAGCGCGTCATAAACGTCCCGCAATCGCGTTCGCAGGAACAGCACAGCCTTATGCTTACGCGATAACAACGCCTGCTCGCTGACCCCGGTTTCGCCGGCCAGCAATTTAATGCTGTAGCCCTGCAACTCCGTCTTTTCGAAGACCTCGCGCTGCGCGGCGGGCAGTTCAGCCAGCGCCTGCCCCAGTTCTTCCCACAGCAGCGTTTTGAGGTACTCCTCTTCCGGGGTATGCGGAACACCGAACAGGGTTTCAGCGATCTCGTCTTCCGGGAAATCGTCATCCTCCTCGCCTGTGAAGCTGAAATAACCGGAGAGCGGCACTTCACGCTTTTTGCGTGCCCGGTCGGTCATCTCATTTCGCGCCGCGCGAAACAGCCATGCGGTAACGTTTTCGACCGGTTGTTCCACCTTCATCAGCTGATACGTGATCTCCTGCAAAATATCGTCGGCGTCGTCACGTACCGGCGTTCTTCCGCGAATAAAGGCGCTCAGCCGGGCGCGGCAGGCATTAACCGCCGACATCAGCAAGGATCTGCCCGCTTCCCCGGTTTTCATCTCGCTCACTCTGCGTCCGGCGCTTTCGGCGCGTTGTCTTCGCGCTTGTCGTCACGGTGGCCATGCCAGCCACAGTGCCCACGACCATGACGACCAAATCCTTCCCGGCGCTGCTGCATGAACGCTTCACGCTGTTCCGGCGTCATGTTCATCCAGCGTTCGTGCATCCGGCGGTGCGCCCCAAACATACCCGGACGGAACCCCAGCCCCCCGAACAGGATCCGGCTCAGTATCAGAATGCCCAGCGCCTGCCAGAATCCAATGGCTTTCACGCCGAGGATCGCCGGGAGTAATGCGTTCCACAGGGACATCACCAGCAGACCGAGCACGATAAAAATGACCGCGCCGATGACTAAGCCCTTGCCCATACGGTGGCGACCGAATCCGCGCCCGTGACCTCTGCCGTGCATATCAAACTCTCTCATGGTGTTGACCTCATTTACTGTAACTGATTATGGCTTGTGATGAGGTAGACGGATGAGGAGCAAAAATATTGCTAAAAATTTTCAAAAACATCGTAATCAATGTGGTTTACGCTTTTCGCGGCTGACGAATGGAAACAGCATAAAAATGAGAACCTGTCATAATGCCGATCTGTTCGCGCTTTTAAATCAGGTTGTTTATTCATCATGTTTTATATTGATGCTTTCTAAATGCCCTATTTCAGTTGTTGAGACCATTCCTATAATCACCCAAAAAACCTTCTATTTAACAATAATCTAAAGCGAGGCTTAATTAACTATTTTTAGTTAAAAGTTTGTAATCATTACATCTCTGTCTATTATTCATAGCGTCACGCCCTGCAGCAGGAAATAGAAACAGATACATTAAAAAGGAGCAATCTGGTAATGATAGGCAGACTGACGAATTATATCCTCTGGTACCACACTGTTTGGGTGTTCATATTTTTATTAGTGGTCGGCGTGGCTGCTGGCGTATTTTTTAATGCCATACTGCATTTTCATGGGGATGATGCATTCCTGACAGGATTAATTTTCTTTTTATTCCCGGCGCTACTGGTATGCCTTCGGCTACATCGGCTATCAGCGAAACATCGCCAAAGATAATGCTCGTCACGCCGGTTGTTGAATCAAAATTCTTTCGCAAGATTAAGCTGAAACCAACAACTTAGCCGCCTTTATTGCCGGGTGGCGCTACGCTCACCCGGCCTACAATCCACAATAATATCAAGCTTGCACTGGCAAACTAAAACTCGAAATACTCCGCGTGAGCTGCTGGGCCTGCTCTTCCAGCGACGCGGCCGCCGCGGCGGACTGTTGCACCAGCGCGGCGTTCTGCTGGGTCACACCATCCATCTCCGTCACTGCCTGCCCGACCTGACTGATACCGCGACTCTGCTCTTCAGAGGCCACAGAGATCTGCTCCATCAACGTATTCACTTTATTAACGGAGCTGATAATCGAGTCAATGACCTCACCGGAGCGCCCTACCAGTTCGGCACCGTTTTTCACGCTGGAAACCGACTGGGCGATCAGGTTTTCGATATCCTTCGCCGCCACCGCACTTTTCTGCGCCAGCGTGCGAACTTCGCTGGCGACCACGGCAAAACCACGCCCCTGGGTACCGGCGCGCGCCGCTTCTACCGCCGCGTTGAGTGCCAGAATGTTGGTCTGAAAAGCGATGCTGTTAATCACGCTGGTAATGTCCTCGATGCGCTTCGAATTCGCGGCGATGGTATTCATCGTTTCAATCACTTCACGGGTCACGGCTTCCCCGGTGTGGGCATTTTTCACCGCGTCCTGCACCAGTTTCCCGGCCTGGCAGACGTTGTCGGTGTTATTGGCTACGGTCGCGCTCAGCTCTTCCATGCTGGCCGCCGTCTGGGTTAGCGCAGACGCCTGCTGCTCGGTACGCGAAGCCAGATCGATATTCCCGGAGGCAATTTCCTGTGCAGCGTGGGTCACGGTATGACTCGCGTCGCGCACCTGGGCGATGGTCGTCAGCAGTGCCTGACGCATCTGCTCCATGGAGCCCATCAGGTGATCGATCTCATTGCCGGAATTCCCCTTCACCGGTACCGGAATGTCCAGTTTGCCCGCCGCAATCTGGCTGCAGTGTTCACGAGCCAGATTAACCGGCGCCAGAACAAGGCGCTTCATCAGCAGGCTGACGGCAACAATCACCAGCACAAACAGCAGAGCGATACCGGCGATAATCGCCAGGCCGGAAACAAAGTTGCTGCTCGCATCTTCGTTCAGGTTTTTTGCATAGGCCTGATGTACGGCCAGAACCTGGTCAAGAACGATCTCATACTGACGATCGAGGCGGGAGACTTCCGGTATCAGGGCGTTGAATTTGGCAATATCGTGCGCGGCGGCAGCATCAATGAGCGGTGCCAGCCCCTGGTTGCGGTAATTCTGCCAGGCATCCTGATAGGCGCTCACCATCGGCGCTTCATCCGTCAGACGGGGAGACGCCATAAAGGCAGCAAAGGCGCGATCGGCTTTGGTCAGCGCCTCTTTTACTGCCGCGAGCTTCGCCGACTCATCCGCAGATGCGCCCGCCTCTACCATCTTCACATACTCCATCACCCGGACGCGCAACGTACGGCTATGGTTGATGGGATCAATAATCGACAGCACCACCTGGATCTCTTTGTTCACATTATCCAGGGAGTTATTACTTTTGATGATGAGGCCAACGCTGGTGAGCGTGCTGGCGATAAAGAAGAAAAGCAGCGAGAAAAAGACAATCAGGGATGATTTTTTTAACGACATGAACCGATACCTCAAGGAAAATTATTCCTTATGGTTATCGGCTAAACCAAAACTTAAATTAATTAAAGTTATTGAAGTATCCCGTCGTCCGGCAGGGCTATTCTGCCGCTTTGTAGCGCCGCTGCAGGGTGGCATCCAGTTTTCGCTGTACGGGTTCAGGCATCTCACCGTCGATTAACTTGCCAATCAGGTCAAAGCAGTGCCATGCCAGCTGACGATTATCCTGACGGACGGTATCCACCGGAATAGTGAGCGAGTCGTATAAATAGTGATCGTCAAAACTGGCTAACCGGATATCACTTTGCAACAGGTTGTGCTGACCCATGTAGCGCAGCACCCCTTCCAGCAGCCCGCAGGCGGCGGTGAACAGGGCTTTTGGCGGACGGCCCAGGCGTGCACAGAGTTCGGCGAACATCTCATATCCGGAACTCGGGTGATAATTTCCGTGGATGATCCACTCCGGGCGCAGCGTAACGTTCGCGTCGCGCAAACCCTGCTTAAACCCTTCGAGGCGGTCGCGCGTAGGGGAAAGACGTGGCTGTCCACCGAGGAAATAGAACTCATCAGGATGCTGGCGTGCAATCTCGGCCACCAGTTCGGCTGTCGGGGTAATGGAATCGGTGATCACCAACGGCAGCGAGCTGTCATTCATGTGGCGGTCAAAGAGCACCACGGGCAGCTGTTCGCTCAGTTTCTGGTAATCCGCATCGTTAAGCATACTGGAGGCCACAATCAGCCCGTCGACCTGACGCGCCACCATGTTGTTGACCACCACGGTCTCCTGCCCCGGATTTTCATCGCTACAGGAGATGAGCAGCTGAACGCCCGCCTCGCGGCACAACGTCTCCAGTTCGTGAGAAAAGACGGCAAACCCATAGTTGGTGATCTCCGGGACCACCAGACCAATGGTGTGGCTGCGGTTATCGCGCAGCGAGCGGGCGTGAATGCTGGGCTGGTAGTGATGCTCTTTCGCAATGGCCAGCACGCGTTCACGGGTCTCTTCCGCCACGCGAAGCTCTTTGCTGCGTCCGTTCAGTACCAGGCTGGCGGTGGCTTTGGACACTCCCGCCAGCTCCGCGATGTCTTTAATGGTGACGCGTTTTGTTTTTCTCACAACGACTTAGATCCGGCTGCCAAAACCGCTATTCTACCATGCAGGCGCGCAGCGACCAGTAGCGTAATGTGATGTCGGACGCACCTTCGAATCGCACCCGGGCCGGTTGGTCAGGAAAATAGCGGCTGCTCATCACCCCTTCACCGTGGTTGATGAAAATTTCGACGCTGGAGTGGTCGCACAGAACGCGCAGATGGTGAACACTGCCCAGCCAGTAGCGGGTTAACGTCTCACCCGTTTTCAGGCTGGCACGTTCCAGACGCAGGCCATTGCCATCGACCGTGAGGTGCAGCGCACCGGCAAAATCCAGTTTCGCGGAGGCAGCACTCAGCTCGAACTCAAGGCGCGAGGCATCAAGCTCCGGCGCATCGCAGGCGTTGCCCTGCCAGTGCTGCTCCTCTTCGCGCAGCGCTTCCAGCTCACGCACCGGGGTCTGCCAGAGCTTGCCGTCGCGGTAGCGCAGCTCTCGCGGGCAGGTCATCTGATGGATCCAGCCCTGTGCCCGGGTGGGCTGCAGCATCTCTTCCCCGTCAGGCACGCCCATCCAGCCCATCAGGATCCGTCGGCCATCTTCCGCCAGCGTCGTTTGCGGGGCGTAAAACTCAAAACCGGCGTCCAGCTCGTGTAACGCACCGTGCTCAAATGCGCCGCGCTGATAGTCAAACGCCCCGCTCATCCAGGCTGCCGGATAGGTGTTCAGGTAACGATGCGGCTCACGCGCCAGCCCCTGCGGGCAGCAGATCATAACGTGCGTCCCGTCGAGGGCAAACAGGTCCGGGCACTCCCACATGTATCCCGCCTCCGTCAGTCCGTTGACGCCGTGACCGGCGATTTCTCCGCACAATACCCACGTGTGCAAATCGGCAGACCTGAACAGCAGCACTTTGCCGCGCTTTTGCACATCCTGCGCGCCGAGCACCATGTACCACATCCCGTCGTGCTGCCACACCATCGGATCGCGCACGTGGCCGGTATAGCCTTCCGGCAGCGCGAGCACCGGCCCCAGCTTTTTAAAGGTCCCGTCCGGTTGTTCCACGGCCAGGCACTGCCAGGCGGTGCGGCTGCCGTCATCGAATTTCACGTTGCCGGTATAGCACAGCGTCAGCACCCCGTTGTTGTCCACGGCGCTGCCGGAATAGCAACCGTTGCGGTCGTACTCTTCATCTGGCATCAGCGCCATGGGCTCGTGCTGCCAGTGCAGCAGATCGTCCGAACTCCAGTGCCCCCAGCATTTATACCGGTGATCGCAGTCCAGCGGGTTCCACTGATAAAACAGATGGTAACGCCCGGCAAACCAGATAAAACCGTTCGGATCGTTCATCAGCCCCGTCACCGGCGCCGGATGCCACTGCGGATAGTGGCGGTCGGCGCGCGCGCGCGGTTGCCCTTTCATGACAGCCTGCAGCACGGCAGGCCAGCGGGAAGGTAATGTCATTATTCAGAGTCCGTTTTATATTTCAGCAGCAGCGAGACGGTGAACGCCACGCCAAAGGCAATTACCATGCCGATAATATAGTTGAGCAGCGAACTGGCCTGCACGATTGCCATGCCCGGCAGCGCCGTCAGCCCTACCGCCGTCATGTAGACATGCACCGACACCACCCATGCGCCGCCCATCGCACCGCCGATCAGCGCGGCCACAAACGGTTTCACGAAACGCAGGTTGATACCAAAGATGGCGGCTTCGGTGATGCCCAACATGGCAGAGAACGCCGACGGTAAAGTAATGGCTTTAATTTTTGCGTCTTTGGTTTTGAACCACACCGCCAGACACGCGCCGCCCTGCGCTACGTTCGCCATGGCCCAGATCGGCAGCAGGAAGTTAACGCCGATCGACGGATTCCCCAACAGCCCGGCTTCAATCGCGTGGAAGCTGTGGTGAATGCCGGTAATAACAATCACGGAATAGAGCCCGCCGAACAGCAAACCGGCCAGCCAGCCCGCGTGGGTAATCAGGGTGCTCAGAATGAAGGAGATGCCATCGCCTAACGCGCGTCCCGCCGGGCCGATAATCAACAGCGCGATAAAACCGGAGAGAATGACGGTCAGGAACGGCGTCAGGATCAGGTCTAACGCATCCGGGATGACGCGACGCAGGTTTTTCTCAACAATGCTCATAAACCAGACGGCCAGCAGCACCGGGAACACCGTTCCCTGATAGCCAATCATGGCAATCTCAAGGCCGAAAAAGTTCATGGTGTGGAAGCCGGACGCCACGCCCCAGGCGTTGGTCAGCGCCGGGTGAGTCAGAATACCGCCGAGCGTGGCGCCTAAATAAGGGTTACCGCCAAACTCACGTGCGGCCGTGAAGCCAATCAGAATCGGTAAAATGATAAACGCCGCCGAGCTGCACATATCCAGCATGATGTAGATGGCGTTATCGGCATTCACCCAGCCGTAGGTTTTCACCATCCCTAGCAGGCCCATCAACAAACCGGACGCCACAATGGCAGGAATGATCGGCACAAAAATATTGGAAAGCAGACGGGCAATACGCTGGAACGGATTGAGCTTACGCGCCGCGAGATCTGCCGCTTCTGACTTGCTCGATTCACCGATCCCTGCGGCCTGAATAAAGGCCGCGTAAACTTTGTTAACCACGCCGGTGCCAAAAATCACCTGCATCTGACCCGCGTTACGAAAACAGCCTTTCACCCCCTCGACCTTGCCGATGGCCTGCTGATCGGCAAGCGCATCGTCAACCAGTACCAGACGAAGGCGCGTTGCGCAGTGTGCGGCACTGGCGATGTTCTCTTTGCCACCGAGCAGCGGAATGAGCGCACGGGAAATATTATCAAAATCCATAGTTACCTCTGCCTGACTTCATTTTTATGATGTTTGATACGCTCCCGCCGTGCGGGAGCGTGAAGGGTTAAAACCAGGTTTCCATCTGGACCCCAAAGTTCCATTCCCCGCCAGCGTTAAAGCCGCTGCTGCCAAAGGCGTCATCGCTGGCGTAGTTATCCAGTTTGCTGCTCCAGTCCATCCAGGTGGCGAACAGGCGCAGTTCAGGACGGCTGAAGAAATCGCCGATCTTGCCCGCTTTTAAGGTCGGCGCGAAGGTCAGCTTGTAGAAGCTGCCGTTAACGGCGTTGCGATCTTTGTAGCCTTCCGGGTTCAAATCCATGTACTGATAGCTGCCCTCAAACGCCAGGGCGAAATTCTGCGTAACCTCTTTGATGAGCCGGGTGTTGAGCGTAACCCACTCATAGCTGTCACCTTTGACGTAGCGATCTTTACTGCTCTGCGCCAGCACCGCAGGTGCGATATGCCAGCCACCGCCGAGCGGCGTGACACCGTAACTTGCGAAGCGCCAGGTATCGGCTTCTGCCAGCAGTGCACCATCCGAGCCGATGCTTTTAACTTCCGCCCCCAGACCGTGACCGTACAGCAACGCCGTTTTCGCGGAACCCTCGCGCAGGCCGTAGAAGCTATCATTGTGCAGACCCACCAGGGCATGCACGCCGGTGTTCGCCGCATCGGTTTTAATCAGATCGCCGTTGCTGTCCTTACGCTCGTCGTTATCCTTCGCCCGCAGCCCGCTCACCATCAACTGGAATGGCCCGGCAAAGTGATTCATGCTGAGGATATAGTTCTGCACGTTGTTGTCGATCTGCTCTTCGCTGCCGAAGTTGCGGCCGTAAATCGAGAAGTTGCTGCGCAGCGTATCATTCCACTTCACGTCATACACACCGCCGCCGGTACCGGCAAGGAACACCACGTCAGAATCCAGCCAGTGAATATCAAAGTTATCGCGGTCAAAGCGTTTACCGGCCCAGAAGGTACTCCCTTTCAGCGCGCCGGTGAAATCAGGCAGATTGCCCAGCTCGGCGAAGGCCTGACGAATGTTGAGGTCGCTGGTATCGGCTGACCAGTCGTTATAGGTCTTCTGCCCGTCGGCTAACATCGCTTTAAAGCGCGTGGTCGCCCCGCTCTCCAGGGTCTGTTTGTGTTCCACATTCAGCTCAACGTAGGTATCCGCTTCGTTACCCAGACGCCCGACTGCGCCCCCGGTTTCCCCGGCAGGCGTCAGATACGGACCGCTTTTGCTGCTCGACGCCGCGTCATTCATCAGCAGGCCTGAGCGGGCATAACCGTGAAATTCAAACCCGCTGCTCTGATCGGCTTTCTTCTCCAGCACCGTGGTACGCTGGGCCACCTCCTGGGTGGTGGTCTGTGTCTGCTGCTGCGCGGCAACCAGCTGCTGCGTTTTTTGTTCTGCTGCCGTTGCGCGTTTCTCCGCATTCTGGGCGCGCATTTCCGCATCCTGAAGACGCTGTTCCAGCGCCGCCAGGCGCGATTCAATGCTTGTCATATCGGTCTGGGCAAAAACAGAGGTACTACCGGCGAGCATGCCAATCATCACGGCAAGTCTGCGTTTTTTATACATTTTGTCGCATCCCTAAAAATAGTGTTGTGATAATGCTAAATTGCTAAACCGGTTTAGGTTGCTGATACTAAACCCGTGAATTTTGGATCGGCAATACTTTTTGCTAAACCGTTTTAGTAAGTGTGATCGAGGCGACAATTCAGGCCGCCGACGGGCGGCCAGGGAGGAAGAATTACAGATTGTGGTGATACGGCAGCGCGGTCATTGCTCCTTTGGCGGTGGTGGCCAGCGCGCCACAGCGTTGGGCTATGGCGAGAACAGACGCCAGATCCTGATCAGACGAGGCCAGCCCGAACAGCAATCCGGCGACGAACGCATCGCCTGCGCCAGTGGTGTCAACGCACTCCACCGGCGTGGCCGGATAAGCGGTTATGCTTCCCTCATGCCAGGCCATCACTCCCTCTTTACCCCGCGTCACCAGCACCAGGCGGGCCGGACAATGGCGCATCAGCGTCGCCAGACCGGCTTCCACAGTCGCTTCACCGGTTAAAAACATCAGCTCTTCGACGGAGAGTTTGACCACATCCGCGCGCTGTAACGCCTGTTCGAGGCAGCACCGGAGATCCTCCTCGTTCTGCCAGAGGTCGGGGCGAATGTTGGGGTCGACGCTGACAAAACCACCGGCTTTTTTAATTGCATCCATCGCCTGAAAAGTGGCAGAGCGGCTCGGCTCCGCGCTGAGCGCAATGGAGCAGACGTGCAGCCACTCTTTGGCCCTGAAAGGCGGCAGATCGGTGGAATCGAGAAACAGATCGGCGCTCGGCCGAACCATAAACGTAAACGAGCGTTCGCCCTGTTCGTCCAGATCAACCACCACCGTTGAGGTGCGGTGAGCCGGATCGAGGCGCATCCACTGCACATCAACCTGCTCATCCGCCAGCGTTTTGTGCATAAAGCGGCCAAACGGATCGTCGCCAACCCTGCCAATAAAGGCACTTTTTCCGCCCAGTCGGGCGATGCCGACCGCCACATTTGCCGGTGCACCGCCGGGGCACTGCAGCAATTTACCTTCCCCCTCTGGCAGTAAATCCACCACCGCATCACCGAGTACCCAGATTTTATCCATGACATCCCCGTAGCTAAACTATGTTAAACCGTTTTAGCTATTTAAACACAGGCTGACCAAAGGGGAAATAATCAGGGAGGAAAAAGCGTTATCGTACCAGGTGCGGCCAGTGAATATCGCCCACCCCGTTAACCTGCGGCCGGGCAAACAGAAACCCCTGGAAACGACGAATACCGGCGGACTCCAGCCAGCACCACTCCTCCAGCTTCTCGATACCTTCCGCCACCAGCGTGATTTCCAGGTCGGTGCAGCAGCTCACTATCGATCTGACAATCGCCTGTTTCGCACCGCTGAGATGGATATTGCTGACAATTTCCCGGTCGATCTTGATTTTATCCGGCTGGAAGCGGGTAAGCAGAGAAAGCCCCGCATAGCCAGAGCCGAAATCATCAATCGCCAGGCCTATGCCTTCGCCGCGAAGCCGTTTAATAGCGCTGTTGAACTTGTTGAAACCGGAAATCATCTCATTTTCCGTCACTTCAATGACCACCTGCTCCGGCTGTAGCCCGTGCAAACTGATTTGATCCACCAGAAACTCCACTGCCCCCGGCACATTGACCAGCGACATGGGTAACAGATTCACCGCAATTTTATGGCTGCCAATCCCCAGTTTCTCTGCCAGTGCAAAGGCATACTTTTTGGTTTGCAGATCAACTTCGTAGATCTTGTCCTGATCGAGCGTTTTAAAGAAATGTTCCGGGCTGCCGCCATCGTTACTGCGAATAAGCGCTTCAAGCGAACTGATTTTCCCTTCCGAGGGTTCGACAATCGGCTGCAGTGCGAACTGGCAGATTTGGTCGGCAATAAGCCCCACGGCCTCACCAAAGGGGGCTTTCTCGCGTGAAAGCGTCCATTTTGCCGCATCCACTGGCGCCCTCGAATTGCCCGCATGCTTACCGGTAATAAAGCTCTGAATGAATTTAAACACCCGATCATCAGATGTCAGGTAGCTTTCCAGTTGGCTGTAATCCAGAACCGACTGCAGTACCTCTTTTGGCGACTGAACCTGCAGGTCGAAGAGCAGCATACCGGCATTGTTAAAACGTCTGCGGGGGCCGTAGTCCCGCATCAGCTCAACCACCCCACTGTGTCGCTGGTCATCGCGAATTTTATGGAACAGCTTGACTACGCTCTCTTCAGACCCTTCAAGAATTTGCATAACGTCGCTGCCGTTCGAGAGTAGCACACCGGTAATGTTCTGGTTGGTGTTGCGGATCCTGGCTCGTTCGACCAGCGCGCGTAGCTCTGCGGATCGGCAGGATAAATTTAACTGGCTTCGATAAATCAGCGTGGTGAGCACAGGAATGGGTTCCAGAATAAGGGAGGCGCCGGGGAAGTTACTGTTTAACATACTTCACCAGCGCTACCTAATAAATTAACGGCTTAAGGGATCACCCTTTTTCCTCCGCCCCGATGCGGTTGTCGATCCGCATCTTCATGTAGTCGTAAAACGGATTTGAGGTCACCCGCATCAGGGCATCTTTACCCACGCTCAGCACGGATGTCTCCCCCCACAATGCAATGGTGCCTAAGCTGATGCCATAGCGGTTTTTCACGGCCGGATGACGGCCATACAGATCGTCATCCGGCGGGAAAGGCACGGCGACATGCGAAAGCGAATAGACCTCCGGCGGATACTGCTGGGCCAGCGGCTCCACGGTCTCATTTGTACTGCCTGCGGGTATGTGCTTCGCAACCGTGGCGAAACGCTCCGCACTGGCGTTGGTGACAATAGTGACACTGTAACGTCTTTGCGCAGACGGCAACAGCTCAGAGAGGGCCGTCCACGACGATGGACGGAATAACGGGCGGAAACTCGCCGCCTGGTTGATATCAAACACCACCAGTTCACTGCCGTTGGCCGGGAGCTGGTCAAATAACCCCGTGACAACCGCACGGGTACTGACGGTTGAATCCATCACCGACTGAAAGGCCAGTACCGGCGGCAATCGATCCAGCGTGTGGTTTTGTGCATCGCGGCCAATCTGCTCCTGCAGCGCCTTCGTCAACAGCCACGACTGACGCGCCGCGTTGACCGGGAAAGAGTTGTATTTATACGGGTTATACTCCGGCGCGATGTTCAGCCACGCCGCTTTCGCAAACGCCGGTAACAGCGCCGGTAAGCCAGCGAATCCGGCAAAGCGGGCAAACGCCGTGACGCCGATCATCGGTGACAACAACACCAGTTGCTGAGGTTTTCGCAGCGAAGGCGATTCCAGCGCGTCCAGGGTGTATTTCATCGCCAGCGCCCCGCCGTTGGAATAGCCCACCAGATGCAAAGGAACGTTATCCCCCGCCAGACGGATGGCTTCGCGCACCGCAAGACGCGTCGCCGCCAGCCACATTTCCCAGTCAACGTTGGTCAGCGCACCTGGTGCCGTTCCGTGTCCAGGCAAACGCGGCACCACGGCCACAAAACCACGCTGCTGATAATCAACGGCAAGATGGCGAACGCTGTAGGGCGAATCGGTTAACCCATGCAGTAACACCACCGCACCACGCGGTTTCCCGGTGGGCATCAGCACAAACGAGCGATTCGCATCCGGGGCAAATTTTCCGGGCCACACCAGGCTCTGGCGGTAGTAGCGATTTAACGCGGTACGCTCCTCACCCTCCGTTTTTGCCGTGACCGCGTTATCCATGTCGGCGAAGATGGCCTTTTCCCGGTCGAGATAGTCAGCAAAGTTCGCCTTATCCAGTTCACTTACGCTCATTTCATCCGCACGCCAGGTATGCCAGAGATGCAACGCCGGCCCTTGCTGCGAGAGATACACCCTCACTGCCAGCAGCACAACCACGATAATCCCTATGACCATCGCCACTTTCTTTGCGAGAGCCATCAGGCGCACGCTGACACGCCAGGGCAGATTCGCCATGCCGGGTTCCTTCTCTTAGTCACTGTGTTTGTATCTTATCAAAAATGTGAAGGGGCTGAGGTATTCACCAAATTCATCTCTGTCGAATCCGACAATGCACCAAAAGTGAACTACGCTGCACAAATGTTGATCATTGGTTAATCAAATATTGCATGAAATTTACAGCACAGCGGCTTTTGGCCGTCATGTGAACATGGCACGCGTCATGCATTGTTAACCAGGTAACAGAATTCCGGCCATTGACAGCCGGTTAACAGCGAGGCGGTAATGACCACCAAACCCGAAATGCTGAGCCGTATCGAAGCCACCTTCAGCCAGCTGACGCCCAGCGAAAAGCGTGTGGCAAGCTGGATGCTGGCGCACGCCGCGCTGATACCGTTTGAGACGGCAGAGAGCGTGGCGCTGACTACCGGCACCAGTGGGATCACCGTCGGGCGCTTCCTGCGCAAGCTGGGGTATCGCAACCTGGACGATGCGAAAAAAAGCCTGCGCGATCCGTATCAGCCATGGGGAATGAACGAACGTCTGGACTCCTGGCAACAGCAAAGTCCGCTCTCGGATCGCCTCCAGCACTCCCTTTCGCTGGAGGTGGATGCCATTACCCATGTTTATCAGCTGGCACAGACCGATGCCTTCAGGCAGATCGTCCATCAGCTCACCCATGCTGACGCGGTGTTTGTGTTGGGGATCCAGTCAACACGCGGGATTGCCAACGCCTTCTTCAGCCACCTGGAATACCTGCGCCCGCGCGTGAGCTACTCCGAGGGGTTATCCGGCAGTTGGGTTGAATCGCTCAACTCCGGTTTTGACCACCCTTATGTGGTGCTGACCGATACCCGCGCCTATTCCGCCATTGCCCGGCAGTACTGTCGTGTCGCAAGTGAGAAAGGTATTCCGATGGCCCTGATCACCGATATCTGGTGTCCGTGGGCGCGGGATTATCCCATTGATTTATTGCAGGTTAAAACCGATACCGGCCACTTCTGGGATTCGCTGGCCCCTGTGAGCTGTCTTTTCAACCTGCTGCTGTCGGGCGTGGTCCAGGCGCTGGGTGATGCGCTTGCAGACCGTCTGACGATAAACCGTGAATTACAACAAGAGTTTGGACAATTCGAACGCTAAAGGAGCGGAGCTATGCCCGAAGAGAGTGAATTGATTGATGTCGCCAGAATGTTTCCTGAGTTGCATATCGATCTGAAATACGCCACCGCCGATAACCTGACTGGCCGTCCCATCTATCAGGAGGCGCTGTGTTTGCTGCATACCGATGCCGCCACCGCGCTGGCGAAATCGATTGGCATCGCCACGCTCGCCGGACTGAAACTGGTGGTCTACGACGCCTATCGCCCGCAGCAGGCCCAGGCGCAGCTGTGGGATGCGTGCCCGAACCCGGAATATGTGGTGGATGTGGCCATTGGCTCCAATCACAGCCGCGGTACGGCCATCGACGTCACCCTGATGGATGAACATAACAACGTGCTGGATATGGGCGCCGGGTTTGATGAGATGGATGACCGTTCTCATCCGTATCACCCCTCCGTGCCGCCGCACGCCCAGCGCAACCGCCTGCTGCTTAACGCCATCATGTTTGGCGGCGGCTTTGTGGGGATCGGCAGCGAATGGTGGCACTTCGAGCTGCCAAACGCCGCCAGTTATCCCCTTCTTGACGATCGTTTCGCCTGTTTTCCGTTGACGCACACCTCTCTTTAAACCTGGAGCACTGCCATGAAAACAACGCTTCTCAAGACGCTTATCGCCGCCACACTGGCTCTGAGCATGCCTGCTGCGCAGGCCGCCGTTCCGAAAGACATGCTGGTGATAGGTAAAGCCGCCGATCCGCAAACCCTCGATCCGGCAATCACCATCGATAACAACGACTGGACCGTCACCTATCCGTCCTATCAGCGCCTGGTGAAGTACAAGCCTGGCACCACGGAGGTCGAAGGCGATCTGTCCACGGGCTGGAAGGCATCTGAGGATCAGAAAGAGTGGACCTTCACCCTGACGGACAACGCTAAATTCTCTGACGGCACGCCCGTCACCGCCGAAGCGGTAAAACTGTCGTTTGAGCGCCTGCTGAAGCTCAGCCAGGGGCCGTCTGAAGCGTTCCCGAAAGATCTCAAAATTGACGCCGTTGATGACCACACGGTGAAATTCACCCTCAGCCAGCCGTTTGCTCCCTTCCTCTATACCCTGGCGAATGACGGTGCATCGATTATTAACCCGGCCGTACTGAAGGCCAACGCCGCCGATGATGCGCGGGCTTATCTGGCGCAGAACACCGCCGGTTCCGGGCCATTTATGCTGAAGAGCTGGCAAAAAGGTCAGCAGCTGGTGCTGGTGCCTAACCCGCACTGGGCGGGTGATAAGCCCCACTTTAAGCGCGTCTCGGTGAAAATTATCGGTGAGAGCGCGTCGCGTCGCCTGCAGCTTTCCCGTGGCGATCTGGATATTGCCGACTCCCTGCCTGTCGATCAGCTTTCGGCGCTCAAGCAGGAGGGCAACGTCGCTGTAGCCGAGTATCCGTCCCTGCGCGTGACCTATCTCTATCTCAACAACAGCAAAGCGCCGCTGAATCAGGTGGATTTGCGCCGGGCCATCTCCTGGGCGACCGATTATCAGGGGATGGTAAAAGGCATTCTCAGCGGTAACGGCAAGCAGATGCGCGGCCCGATCCCGGATGGCATGTGGGGCTTCGACGCCACCGCCATGCAGTACAGCTTTGACGAGGCCAAAGCGAAAGCGGCGCTGGAGAAAGTCAAAGATAAACCGGCCAGCCTGACGTTCCTCTACTCGGACAACGACCCGAACTGGGAGCCTATCGCCCTCTCCACTCAGGCCAGCCTGGGCAAGCTCGGCATTAACGTCAAGCTGGAAAACTGGCTAACGCTACCATGCGCGACCGCGTTGGCAAGGGCGATTATGACATTGCCATTGGCAACTGGAGCCCGGACTTTGCCGACCCGTACATGTTCATGAACTACTGGTTTGAGTCGGACAAAAAAGGTCTGCCGGGCAACCGCGCGTTCTATGAGAACAAAGAGGTCGATTCCCTGCTGCAGGCGGCGCTGAAAACCACGGACCAGGCGGAGCGCACCCGCGATTACCAGCAGGCGCAGAAGATTGTGATTGACGAAGCGGCCTACGTTTATCTGTTCCAGAAGAACTACCAGCTGGCAATGAACAAAGAGGTCAAAGGTTTCACCTTTAATCCAATGCTCGAGCAGGTGTTCAACATCGCCACCATGAGCAAGTAACGGTTTCGCCGGGGGAAAGTGTATGACGTTCTGGAGCATTGTGCGCCAGCGCTGCTGGGGGTTAATCCTGGTGGTGGCCGGTGTCTGTATCATCACCTTTATTATTTCACACCTGATCCCCGGCGATCCGGCCCGCCTGCTGGCCGGTGACCGTGCCAGCGACGAGATTGTGCAGAACATTCGCCAGCAACTGGGACTGGATCAGCCGCTCTATATCCAGTTTGGCCGCTATGTGGACGCCCTGGCGCACGGCGACTTAGGGACCTCTATCCGAACCGGGCGGCCGGTGGCGGAAGATTTAAAAGCCTTCTTCCCTGCCACGCTGGAGCTGGCGTTCTGTTCCCTGCTGCTGGCGCTGGTGATCGGCGTACCGCTGGGTATTTTATCGGCGGTCTACCGTAACCGCTGGCTGGATCATCTGGTGCGGCTGATGGCGATGACCGGGATCTCCACCCCAGCCTTCTGGCTCGGTCTGGGCGTCATCGTGTTGTTCTACGGCCATCTGCAACTTCTGCCTGGCGGCGGCAGGCTGGATGACTGGCTCGATCCCCCTGCCCACGTGACGGGCTTTTATCTGCTGGATGCCCTGCTGGAGGGTAACGGCGAGGTCTTTTTCAACGCCCTGCAACACCTGATTTTACCGTCACTGACGCTGGCGTTTGTGCACCTTGGTATCGTGGCACGTCAGGTACGGTCTGCCATGCTGGAGCAGCTCAGCGAAGATTACATCCGCACCGCCCGTGCCAGCGGCTTGCCAGGCTGGTATATCGTCCTGCGGTATGCCCTGCCGAATGCGATGATCCCGTCCATTACCGTGCTCGGGCTGGCGCTGGGCGATCTGCTTTATGGCGCGGTACTGACGGAAACCGTCTTCGCCTGGCCTGGCATGGGCGCCTGGGTGGTGACCTCCATCCAGGCGCTGGATTTCCCTGCCGTCATGGGCTTTGCCGTGGTGGTTTCGCTGGCCTATGTGGTCGTCAATCTGGTGGTTGATCTGCTCTATCTGTGGATTGACCCCCGTATCGGGCGCGGAGGTGCCGAATGATGTTGACTGAGGAAACGCCCGTCCCCGTAAACACAACGAAACCGGGCATCGACTGGGCAAAGCTGTTCTGGATGCTGCGCCAAAGCCCGCTCACGCTGATCGGCGGGGTGATTATGCTCCTGATGCTGTTGCTGATGGTAACCTCACCGTGGATCGTCCCTCATGATCCGAACGCGCTGGATCTCACCGCCCGGCTGCAGGCCCCGTCTGCGCAGCACTGGTTTGGTACCGATGAAGTCGGACGCGATCTGTTCAGCCGCGTGCTGGTCGGTAGCCAGCAATCCATTACCGCCGGGCTGGCGGTGGTGGTGATTGCCGGGAGTATCGGCTCGCTGCTGGGCTGTTTGTCCGGCGTGCTGGGCGGGCGCGGCGATGCCATCATTATGCGGGTGATGGACATTATGCTCTCCATTCCCTCCCTGGTACTGACCATGGCACTGGCGGCGGCGCTGGGGCCGAGTCTGTTTAACGCCATGCTGGCGATTGCGATTGTGCGTATCCCGTTTTACGTGCGCCTGGCGCGCGGGCAAACCCTGGTGGTGCGCCAGTTTACCTATGTGCAGGCCGCCCGCACGTTTGGCGCATCGCGCTGGCATTTGATCAGCTGGCATATCCTGCGTAACGCCCTGCCGCCGCTGATCGTGCAGGCCTCGCTGGATATCGGCAGCGCCATCCTGATGGCCGCCACGCTGGGCTTTATCGGCCTTGGGGCGCAGCAGCCCACCGCCGAATGGGGAGCGATGGTGGCCGTGGGCCGCAACTATGTGCTCGACCAGTGGTGGTACTGCGCCTTTCCCGGCGCGGCCATTCTGATCACCGCCGTCGGGTTTAATCTGTTTGGTGACGGCATTCGCGACCTGCTGGATCCGAAATCGGGAGGAAAACAGGCATGAGGGAAGCAGTATTAACCATTGAAGATTTATACCTGAGCTTCCCGATATTTCGCGGTGAAGTTCACGCCCTGAACCATGTATCGCTGGAGATCAAACGCGGCGAGATCGTTGGCGTGGTGGGCGAATCCGGCTCCGGGAAGTCGGTAACGGCGATGCTGGCCATGCGTCTGCTGCCGGAGGGCAGTTACCGGGTCCATCGCGGACAGGTAAAACTGTTGGGTGAAGATGTCCTGAATGCATCGGAGAAACAGCTCCGCCAGTGGCGCGGAGCCAGAGTGGCGATGATTTTTCAGGAGCCGATGACAGCGCTGAACCCGACGCGACGGATTGGCAAACAGATGGTGGAGGTGATCCGCCAGCATCAGCCCCTTTCACGGCGTGATGCCGGGAAAAAAGCGATCACCCTGCTGGAAGAGATGCAGATCCCGGATGCGGCGGAGGTCATGGAACGTTATCCGTTCGAGCTGTCCGGCGGCATGCGCCAGCGGGTGATGATTGCGCTGGCCTTCTCCTGCGAGCCTGAACTGATTATTGCCGATGAGCCGACCACCGCACTGGATGTCACCGTTCAGCTACAGGTGTTAAGGTTGCTGAAGCATAAAGCGCGGGCCAGCGGAACCTCGGTACTGTTTATCAGCCACGACATGGCGGTGGTTTCACAACTCTGCGACCGGATGTATGTCATGTACGCCGGGAGCGTGATTGAAAGCGGCACCACGCAAACCCTGATCCACCATCCCGTTCATCCCTATTCCATCGGCCTGCTGCAGTGTGCGCCTGAAAACGGCGAACCACGCGAGATGCTGCCTGCCATCCCCGGTACGGTGCCCAATCTTAGCCTGCTTCCGCGCGGGTGTGCTTTTCGGGAGCGCTGTTTTGCTGCGGGCGTAAAATGCACTGAAACACCGCGCTTACTGCCTCAGGGGGCCGAAGGCCAACGGGCGGCCTGCTGGTATCCGCAACAGGAGAAAACCCATGTCTGACGTACTGCTGGAACTGGATCGCGTGCACGTTAACTTTCCCGCACGCAAAAACTGGCTGGGGCGGGTCACGGAACAGGTGCACGCGCTTAACGGGCTGGATCTTCAGATCCATCGCGGCGAAACGCTGGGGATTGTTGGCGAATCCGGCTGTGGTAAAAGCACGCTGGCGCAGCTTTTAATGGGGATGCTCAAACCCAGTGCCGGCCTGTGCGAACGGACAAACCACACGGGCGGTATGCAGATGGTGTTTCAGGATCCGCTCTCGTCGCTTGACCCGCGTCTGCCGGTCTGGCGCATCATCACCGAGCCGGTGTGGGTGCAAAAACGCAGCAGCGAACGGGAACGACGCCAGCTTGCTGAAAACCTGGCACAGCAGGTGGGTATCCGTCCGGAATATCTCGACCGTCTGCCGCATGCCTTTTCCGGCGGCCAGCGTCAGCGCATTGCTATCGCCCGCGCCCTTTCCTCTAACCCGGACATCATCGTGCTGGATGAACCCACCAGCGCGCTGGATATTTCCGTACAGGCGCAGATCCTCAATTTACTGGTGAAGCTGCAGCAGGAACGCAACCTGACGTATGTGCTGATATCCCATAACGTCTCGGTTGTCAGGCACATGAGCGATCGCGTGGCGGTGATGTATCTGGGGCAGATTGTCGAACTGGGCACGGCCGCACAGGTGCTGGTTACGCCGCGTCATCCGTATACCCGGCTGCTGCTCGATTCCGTTCCCAGAACCGGTGAGCCGCTGGATGAAAACCTGGCGCTGCGTAAAACGGATCTCCCGGGTAACCGCCATCTGCCCGAGGGGTGCTATTTCCGCGACCGTTGTCCTCAGGCCACACAGGGGTGTGAACGCCCGCAGCCGCTACAGCCTTCACACGAGGGTCGTAGCGTGCGCTGCTGGCGTAATGTGGATTAATTTCCTGCCAGTGCGGCAATTTTAGCCGGCGGTATTTTTCAGGATCACGTCACTGCAACTGAAGAAGGTCTCGCGCGCGGGATCTTCATGACGTGCCCAGGCAATATAAATAATGGCTTTCTTACCGGTGGTATAACCTTCCGGTAATTTGACATCGAGTTTGTAATGTCCGGGGACGGCTTTCGTACCATCTGGAATACCCACAAATTTCACCTCAGGGGATTCCTGCAAATCCGACCATTTCAGCTTACTGGTGGCGGGGTCAAAATCGGGCTTGCTTAAATAGACTGTAAATTCACTGGGGTCGTGCATCTGGCTGGCTTTATAATCCAGCGCGACGCGACCCTCTTTCACTTCCAGTTCCGTTGTGTACCAATCCGCGCTGGGTAGATTAATACTTTTATAATTTTCTATGCCCGCTGAGCATAATTGTTCGTCAGGCACCTTTGTTTGCCATTGATCTTTAGGGGCATTTTGAGAGTACGCATTCCAGTTATTAAATAATCGCTCCCTCTCCCAGTTTTCACTGCCTGCGGCCTCGTATGCCGCCTTGCATGCAGCATTTTTTATCCCCCCGCTACCCCCGCCGTAATCTTGTTGACTGTAACAATAATACTGTCGGGAAGGCGGCATTTCTGACGTGCCGTGTCTGGGTGCGGGTACTGCATCAACCTTTTTTGCCTCTTCAGCCATGGAGAGTGAACTAAAACCAGAAAACATCATAATACAGCCAAGAGTCAGAGCTGAATATTTCATAACATTCACCTTGGAGTTCATTAATCTATTAACAACAGCAATGTCAGCATAGACGATGGAATTAAAATACAAGCGCAATAAAATGTCTGGGCACGTGTTCGACATTTCATTCAGCCATTATTGGCAGGTGAATGCACAATATATTATATAGAGACTAACATTGCAGGAGGGAATATTTCTGTCGAAATTAATAAATATAATAAAATGATAATCACGCAACGAGACAATTTTAAATAGATGAGTTATACCGAAATGCCCTATGCTAATGAAATACGGTTAATGACTTATGGGTATTAAAGGAACAGCCGGGCCTTCGCCCGGCTCATGCTCAGTTAAGTTTATAGTCCAGCGTGATTTCAGCTTTCAGTACCTGCGACACCGGGCATCCCGCTTTCGCTTTCTGGATGATGCCATCGAATTTCTGCGGGTCGATACCCGGTACGGTGACCTTGCTGTTTAGCGCAATTTTGCTGATTGCGAAGCCGCCATCGGTTTTATCCAGCGAGACATCCGCCGTGGTATCGATGGAATCGGCTGTGTAGCCCGCTTCACCAATCATCAGCGACAGCGCCATTGAGAAACAGGCGGCGTGTGCTGCGCCAATCAACTCTTCCGGGTTAGTGCCTTTAGCGCCTTCGAAGCGGGTGTTAAAGCCGTAAGGTTGTTGATTCAGGACGCCACTTTCCGTTGAAACCGTCCCTTTTCCCTTCTTGATGTCACCAGACCAGTGTGCCGAACCGTGCTTATGAATCGTCATTCTTGCTCTCCTTTTGGCTTACAAAGGGTTAAGTATAGACTATGCCTCTGGCATACCCTGGAACACAGACAATTCCGTAACCTGCACCTGCTGTACGACTAAAAAGGATAAACCTATGAGAAAAATCAGGATCGCCGTCGCGGTAACAACCCTTGCTATGTCGCTGTCTCTGCTGGCAAAAACCCCGGAAAACTTTATCTATACCAGTTCTGGCGATCTCGATGCGGCATTCCCTCTTATCGCGCGAAGCGACATCGGCGGCGTGCAGATCGTATACAACTGGCGAGCGCTGGAGCCAGCGAAAGACAGCTATGACTTCTCGCAGATAGAACAGGATCTGGCGCGCCTTAAGGCCGCCGATAAAAAACTTTTTATTCAAATTCAGGATCGCTTTTTCGACAAAGACGCCCGCTATGTTCCTGACTATCTGATGAAGGATAAGCAATACGGCGGCGGCATTGCACCGCAGTTTGATAACCCGGGTGAAGGCAAACCGGTCGGGTCGGGCTGGGTGGCTCAGCAGTGGGATCCCGCTGTGCGCCAGCGATATCAGGCACTATTGGCTGCTATTGCTAAACAGTTTGACGGCCGGGTGTATGGCGTGAACCTGCCCGAAACGGCGATTGATCCTGACGAGAAAAAACCACCAAAGGGGTTTTCATGTGATACCTATTTTGCCGGCGAAATGGAAAACCTGGCCTATGCGCGAAAAGCATTCAGGCACTCCTATGTCGTACAGTATGTGAATTTCTGGCCGTGCGAGTGGAATAATGACCACGATTACATGGGACGTCTGTTTGCGTTCGCCAGTGCCAATAACATTGGGCTTGGCGGTCCGGATATTGTTCCCAACCGCAAGGCGCATATGAAGAATGCCTACCCGTTCTTCAATCAGTACAAAGACAAGCTCTCGCTCGTTGCCATGGCCGTTCAGGAACCGACCCTGACTTATCGTAACCCGGAGACAGGAAAACCGTTCACCAAAGATGAGTTTGTTCAGTTTGCGGAGCGTTATCTCGGCGCGGATATCATCTTCTGGAGCACGGCCTCCCCGTGGCTGAAGGCAAAATAACTATCCGCCCTGCTGCGCCTCGTTCGACAGATGACGCGCAATGTGGTCAAGAAACACACGCAGTGCTGCCGGCTGATATTCCCGGGACTGATAGATGCCATGAATGGCTAACGTTCTGGGCGTCAGCCCACTCAGCACCGGGACCAGCATCCCCTGCTCAATGGCGGCATGTGCTTCCTGCTCTGGCAACATGGCAATGCCGCAATGCTTCACCGCTGCCTCCATCAACAATGACGAGATGCTGGCGCTGAGGTTGCCGCTCACGGCGACGCTGACGTTTTCCCCTTCCGGCGTCAGGAAGTGCCACGACTGACCCGCGAAAAAGCTGTAATGCAGGCAGTTGTGCTGCGCTAACTCCTCCACCTGTCCTGGCGTGCCGTGAGTGGCAAGATACTGCGGCGACGCGCACAGCACGGAACGGCAATCCCCGAGCCTGCGGGCAATCATCCCGGGCTCGGGGTTATCCGTAATGCGGATCGCCACATCAATGCGTTCCCCGACCAGACTCACCGGGTGGTTGTTCACATCCAGCTCAATGCGCAACTGCGGGTAGCGCGAAAGCAAACCGGGCAGCACCGGGGCAATCAGATGCATGGCGGTAAAATGGGCGCAGGCCACCCGTAGCGTGCCAGAAGGGAGATCTTTCTCCGACTGGCCTTCAATTTCCTGCGACAGCTGGGACAGCGTTCGCGTTTTTTGCAGCACTTTCTCTCCGGCCGCCGTCAGCGTCAGCTTGCGCGTCGAGCGGTTTACCAGCCGCGTACCGGCCCACTTCTCCATTTGCTCAAGATAGCGGCTCACCATCGGACGGGAGATCCCCAACGCCCGGGCCGCTGCACTCAGGCTTCCCAGCTCGCATATCCGGTTATAGACCTGAGCGGCAATAACGCGATCCATATAACACCCCATTTGCTCGATTTATGAAACAAAGCATGTCTTGTTTCAGGAATTCTGGCAAATGCGAATATCCGTACAATAATGACTTTCCTGAACAACAGAGACATCAGAATGAAATTCACTCACCTTGCACTGCTTTCCACGCTTATCACACCCACGGTGTTTGCTGCGCCATTAACCATTGATACCTATAACCCGCAGGACAAAGGGATGTTTGCGGTCTCCTCCACGCTGGTCTCTGGTCCAAAAGAGGCCGTGCTGTTTGACGCCCAGTTCAGCGTCAAAGATGGCGAAGCGCTGGTCGACAAAATTCGCAAAAGCGGGAAAACCCTGAACAAAATCGTCATTACCTCTGGCGATCCGGATTTCTATTTTGGTCTGCAACCGCTGGTGAAAGCCTTCCCGAATGCCAAAGTGGTGGCCACACAGCAGGTGGTTGATCATATCAAGGCCACCAAAGACGCCAAGCTTGCCTTCTGGGGCCCGCAGATGAAAGACGGGGCACCAACCGAGCTTGTTGTCCCGCAGGTACTGGCATCCACGACCTTTATGGTGGACGGCGAGAAGATTGATATCGAGCAGCCAGAAAGCTACGCCGCCTATGTCTGGATCCCGTCGGCGAAAACCATCCTCGGTGGAACCGGCGTCGCCTGGGGTATTCACGTCTGGACGGCAGACACCCAGACACCAGCCAGCCGCAAGCAGTGGCAACAGACGCTGGAAAGCATGGCGGCACATAAGCCTGAACGCGTGATCCCGGGTCACTATCTGGGAACACCGCCGGCAGGGAACGGTGCTATCGACTTTACCCGTGATTATCTCCAGCGCTTCGAACAGGCGTTGTCAGAACATAAAACATCGACAGGCGTGATCAGCGCCATGAAAAAACAGTATCCGGGTCTGGCTGAAGAGAGCTCACTGGAATTAAGCGCCAAAGTGAATACCGGCGAAATGAAGTGGTAATGTAAAATCTGCTCCTGCTATATTTCGGTGATAGCAGGAGCACCTGCAAAATAACCTCGCGGTAAACCCTCAATATATCCCCCCATTCTAAAAGCGCATAAAAGCATGCACTTATGTCATTTTTATTTCTAAGATGAATCTTAGACACAGCGGCCAAAATATTTGCCATTCTGTTTGTGAATTAAATTTTTTGCGAGCCGTACCATTAAACAGACAACGACACGGAGGCAGCATGTTTACTTATTACCCGGCCAATACTGCAGCAGCACAACCTGAACTCGTTAACGCGATTGCACAGGGTCTTCACGCCGAGCATGGTGCTGTGACTGAAGATGACATTTTGATGGAACTGACCAGGTGGGTGGAATCCACGGACAATGACATCCTCAGTGACATCTACCAGCAGACCATTAACTACGTCGTCAGCGGGCAAAACGCACCTTTGTAAAAACCTGCTAAGCTGGATCTGCAACCTAAGGGGTTACATTTCGTTTGCGTAAGCGAACTGGTCCTTAAAACTATCAACAGGATTGAGGAGTTAACATGAAATCGAACCGTCAGGCACGCCATATACTGGGACTGAACTACAAGCTTTCTAACCAACGTAAAGTGGTGATTGAAGGCGACAGTGAAACACAGGTCACTCACGCCACCGGCAGAAAACGCCACGCGGGCAAGTAAGTCCCGGAGAGAGATCCCTCAACACCATCGGCAAAACCGATGGTGTTTTTGTTTATGTGTTGCGGTAATTAATATTTAGCTCCTTTATAATACCGCCTGACCGCACCCCATCGCACAGGCCAGAAAGATGACAAACAGCAGTGTCAGGGACGGATCTTCAAAAAAAGAGTGAGTGACATGGACAACAAACTGAAAAAACATCGTTCCCTATATATCCCTTATGCCGGCCCGGTATTACTCGAATTCCCCCTGCTCAACAAAGGCAGCGCCTTCAGCATGGAAGAGCGCAGCAGCTTTAACCTGCTGGGTTTACTGCCAGAAGTGGTGGAAACCATTGAAGAACAGGCAGAGCGCGCGTGGATCCAGTATCAGGGTTTCAAAACCGAAATCGACAAACACATCTACCTGCGTAACATTCAGGACACCAACGAAACCCTATTCTATCGGCTGGTACAAAACCATCTCGAAGAGATGATGCCGGTGATCTACACCCCAACGGTGGGTGCCGCCTGTGAACGTTTCTCAGAGATCTACCGTCGCTCCCGTGGCGTCTTTATCTCTTATCAGAACCGTCACAACATGGACGATATTCTGCAGAACGTGCCGAACCACAATATCAAAGTGATCGTGGTGACTGACGGCGAGCGTATTCTGGGCCTTGGTGACCAGGGTATTGGCGGCATGGGGATCCCAATCGGTAAGCTCTCTCTGTATACCGCCTGCGGCGGCATCAGCCCGGCGTATACCCTGCCGGTGGTGCTGGATGTGGGCACCAACAACCAGCAGTTGCTTAACGATCCGCTGTATATGGGCTGGCGTCATCCGCGTATTACTGACGACGAGTACTATCAGTTTGTCGATGATTTCATCCAGGCGGTAAAGCACCGCTGGCCGGACGTGCTGCTTCAATTTGAAGATTTCGCGCAGAAGAACGCGATGCCGTTGCTGAACCGCTATCGCGATGAGATCTGCTCCTTTAACGACGACATTCAGGGCACCGCCGCGGTCACCGTCGGCACGTTGATCGCCGCCAGCCGTGCGGCAGGCAGCCAGCTGAGCTACCAGAAAATCGTCTTCCTCGGTGCAGGCTCTGCGGGCTGTGGTATCGCCGAGCAGATTATCGCCCAGACGCAGCGTGAAGGGCTAAGCGAAGAGCTGGCGCGCTCCCGCGTGTTCATGGTCGACCGTTTCGGCCTGCTGACCGACGGCATGCCAAACCTGCTGCCGTTCCAGACCAAACTGGTGCAAAAACGTGAGAACCTGAAGAACTGGGACACCGACAACGAAGTGCTCTCTCTGCTGGACGTGGTGCGCAACGTGAAGCCGGATATCCTGATTGGCGTCTCCGGTCAGACGGGGCTGTTCACCGAAGAGATCATTCGTGAGATGCACAAGCACTGCGAACGCCCTATCGTGATGCCGCTCTCCAACCCGACCTCGCGGGTAGAAGCAACGCCGCAGGACATCATTGCCTGGACCGAAGGGAACGCGCTGGTCGCAACCGGCAGCCCGTTCGATCCGGTGGTGTGGAAAGATAAAACCTATCCTATTGCCCAGTGCAACAACTCCTATATCTTCCCGGGTATTGGTCTGGGTGTGATCGCCTCCGGCGCGTCGCGCATTACCGATGAAATGCTGATGTCGGCAAGCGAAACTCTGGCGGGCCACTCGCCGCTGGTGAACGATGGCGAAGGACTGGTGCTGCCAGAGCTGAAAGACATTCACAAGGTGTCGCGTGCTATCGCGTTCGCGGTCGGGAAAATGGCGCAGCAGCAGGGTGTGGCGGTGAAAACCTCTGCCGACGCGCTGCAGCAGGCCATCGACGACAACTTCTGGATGCCGGAATACCGCAGCTATCGTCGTACCTCGATCTAACACTGTGTTCCGACCGTTCCCTCTCCCACCGGGAGAGGGAATTACATTCGTCCCCCCCACTAGCCAAACCGCCTTTCCCCCGCTACACTCCTTTCATCCATTAACCCACTGAATATATAAGGAGGCCAATTATGCTGTACTGTGAAATTTTCAATGTTTCACATACATTTGGTGATCGCACCAGCTCAAGCGTTATCGGTATCGTGCTGCGATAACTTCTGCTTGAGCGAAGACACCAACCCCTGAAATCCCTTCTCTCGGGCTTACTGAGTTATCGTCAGCGATGTTTGACGAGGCATAAACATGCCTGTAACTCTTGGGTAAGCAACAATGAGCACTTTACTCACTGCACAATCTTTACGTGTTGATACGGCGTTTGGCACGCTCTTCGACTCCCTCTCCTTTACGCTGAAAAAAGGCGACCGCATTGGCCTGCTGGGCGACAACGGCTGCGGCAAAAGTACGCTTCTGAAGGTGCTGGACGGCACAGATTCCCCGGCTGCCGGAACGGTCGCGCTAGCCGGACACTGTCTGATGGCGCGCGTTGAGCAACATCTGCCAGAAGCCATTTATCCCCTGACCATGCTGGATGCCGTGCTGGCGCAACTGCCCACGACTGAGCGCGAGAGCCTGCGCTGGAAAGCAGAAACGCTGCTGGCGGGTATGGGCTTTACGCCGCAGGACATGGCCTTAACGTCGGCGACGCTGAGCGGCGGGCAACACACGCGTCTCCTGCTCGCGCGGGCGTTGATCGGCGATCCGGATCTGTTACTACTGGACGAGCCGAGCAACCACCTCGATTTGCCTACCATGCTCTGGCTGGAGCAGTTTTTACAAAACTGGTCCGGCAGCTTTGTACTGGTCTCGCACGACAGGCAGTTGCTGGATGCCGTCACCAACGGTAGCTGGATCCTGCGCGATAAAATGTTGCACTACTTCGCCCTTCCCTGCACCGCCGCACGCCAGGCGCTGGTGGCGAAAGACGAAAGCGATGCGCTGCGGCATAAGGCGGAGCAAAGGGAAATCGACCGCGTAACCGCCAGTGCCAGACGGCTGGCCACCTGGGGTAAGGTCTACGATAACGAAGATCTGTCGCGCAAAGCCAAACAGATGGAAAAACAGGTCGAGCGGCTAAAGGAGAGCCAGACAGAGCTGACAGCAGGCAGTCCATGGACGTTAACCCTGCGCGGTGATGCCCTGCGGGCTGACCGACTGCTGGAGATGGAAAACCTCGGCGTACCGCCTGCACCTGGGTTGCCAGACCTGTTTAACGTCGACATTGCGCGGCTTAAAAGCGGCGATCGGGTGGCTATCGTCGGGCGTAACGGCTGCGGCAAATCATCGCTGATGAAGCTTATCTGGCGTCATTATGCGCATGAGCAGGCAAACGCGGGCCTGAAACTTCATCCCCGCGTGTCGCCAGGCTATTACGACCAGACGCTGAATCAGCTTCCGGATGAGGCAACGATCTTCGACGCGCTGGAGCCTTTTGCGCCAGCGCCACAGGATCGCAAAATGGCGCTCATCAGTGCCGGGTTCCCGTGGGCGCGTCACGGGCAACAGGTCAGCACCCTCAGCGGCGGGGAGCGTTCGCGCCTGCTGTTCATCGGCCTGACGCTTGCCCGATATAGCCTGCTGATGCTGGATGAGCCTACCAACCATCTGGACATGGAAGGTAAAGAGGCGCTGGCCGCTACCCTGCAACAGTTTGAAGGCGGCGTGCTGCTGGTAAGTCATGACCGACAGCTGATTGCCCAAAGCTGTAACCGCTTCTGGCTGATTGAGGACGGTACGCTGAGCGAATGGCATGACGCCGAAGCGGTATTCGAGCGGTTGCGTGAAAGCGCAGGCCTGGCGACCCCGTCGGCTACGCCAGCGGTTGCGGACGTTAAGGCGTTCGCCTCAGACGATCTGCTTGAAAGACTGATCGCGCTGGAAACGCTGCTGGCGGAAGACCTGGCGCGTAAGCCAAAACATCAGAAACCGCAGCTGCAGGCGCAATGGCGTAAAGAGATTGAGGTGATAGAAGCAAAACTGTAAGTCTGTGCCCGGCGAAGACCTCGCCGGGCCAGTCAATTCCCCCCCTAATTATTAGAGGATCGCTGTATTCTTAATCTGAAATCGCATCAATTGGTGACATTATGTTGCCGCCGCCTTGCATAACTCCTCTAAACTATTAATCCTTAAGTAGTATTCCCCTGCGATACACATACCCATCAAAAACAAGGAGAAACCTATGAAGGCTGCTGTTGTTACACAGGATCATCAGGTCAATGTTACCGAAAAAACCCTACGCCCACTGAAGCACGGCGAAGCCCTGCTTAAAATGGAGTGCTGTGGCGTTTGCCATACCGACCTCCACGTCAAAAATGGCGATTTCGGTGATAAAACCGGTGTGATCCTGGGCCACGAAGGGATTGGGATCGTGAAAGAAGTTGGGCCTGGCGTGACGTCGCTGAACGTCGGCGACCGCGCAAGCGTCGCGTGGTTCTTTGAGGGCTGCGGCCACTGTGAATACTGTAATACCGGCAACGAAACCCTGTGCCGTGATGTGAAAAACGCCGGCTATTCCGTTGACGGCGGCATGGCGGAAGAGTGCATCGTCACTGCGGATTACGCGGTGAAAGTGCCGGACGGTCTGGATTCGGCTGCGGCCAGCAGCATCACCTGCGCCGGCGTGACTACCTACAAAGCGGTGAAAGTGTCTGGAATCAAACCGGGCCAGTGGATTGCAATTTATGGTCTGGGTGGGCTGGGCAACCTCGCGCTGCAGTACGCCAAAAACGTCTTTAACGCCAAAGTCATCGCCCTTGACGTTAACGACGAACAGCTGAAGCTGGCCGCAAGCATGGGGGCAGATTTGACCATCAACTCCCGCAGCGAAGATGCCGCGAAAATTGTGCAAGAGAAAACGGGCGGCGCACATGCCGCAGTCGTTACTGCCGTCGCAAAAGCCGCATTCAACTCAGCCGTTGATGCCGTACGTGCCGGTGGCCGCGTGGTCGCGGTTGGCCTGCCGCCGGAAGCCATGAGCCTCGACATTCCGCGTCTGGTGCTGGACGGCATTCAGGTGGTCGGTTCGCTGGTTGGGACCCGTCAGGATCTGCAGGAAGCGTTCCAGTTTGCAGCCGAAGGCAAAGTGGTGCCAAAAGTGACGATGCGCCCGCTGGAAGATATCAATGCCATCTTCAAAGAGATGGAACAGGGCCAGATCCGCGGCCGTATGGTGATTGATTTACGCTCGTAACGGTCCGTTCCCGCTAACCGCTCCGTTTATGGGGCGGTTTTTTTATTGCCACTTTCCGGCAATCCTTATCTTAATTCCTTTGTTCCCTTGTTTTCCTGTGCGCCCGATGATGAATCCGACGCTAACAAGAAGATAACAAAGGAATTCACCATGCAAACCCCTTTTCGCCTGCCGCTGCTGACGGCGTTGATTCTGGCCTCCACCGCAGCCTGGTCTGCAGAGTCTCCTGTTAAGGGGGGTACGCTGATCTATCTGGAACAACAGGCCCACACTAACCTCTATCCGCCAGCCGGAGGGTTTTATCCCAACGGCGGCATTCTGAATCAAATTACCGACAAACTGACCTGGCAAAACCCGAAGACGCTGCAGGTTGAACCCTGGGTGGCTGAAAGCTGGACCACCAATGCGGATAATACCGAATACACCTTCAAAATCCGTCCCGGGATCACCTTCTCTGACGGCACACCGCTGGACGCCAGTGCGGTTGCTAAAAACTTCGATACTTACGGTCTGGGCAATAAGGCGCAGCGCTTACCGGTTTCGGAGGTGATCAATAACTACGATCGCAGTGAAGTGGTTGATCCGCTGACGGTGAAGTTTTACTTCAAAAAACCGTCACCCGGCTTTCTGCAAGGGACGGCCACCATTGGCTCCGGGCTGGTATCTCTGAGCACGCTTAAGCGTAACTTTGAAGCCCTGGGTGACGCCCGCCATATCATTGGCTCCGGGCCGTTTGTCGTAAAAGACGAAAAGCTCGGGCGGGAAGTCACGCTGGAGGCGCGCAAAGACTACCAGTGGGGGCCGAAGAGCCTGGCGCAGCAGGGCCCGGCCAATCTGGACGGCATCAAGTTTATCGTCACTCAGGAAGACAGCGTGCGCGTCGGCGCTCTGCTGGCGGGCCAGGCCGACTTTATCCGTCAGGTGCAGGCGTATGACGAAAAACAGGCCACCGATCAGGGCTATCACATATACGCGGCGCCTACGCGTGGGGTCAATGACAGCATCAGCTTCCGCCCGGACAATCCGTTGGTTGCCGATATCCGCGTGCGCCAGGCGCTGCTGCACGCCACAAACGCGAAACAGGTGGTCGATACCCTCTTCTCGTCTCATTATCCGCAGGCAAAATCGGTTATCGCCGGTTCTGCCGCTGGTTTTGTCGATCTCAGCGACAGGCTGACGTTTGATCCGGCGAAAGCCAACGCCCTGCTGGACGACGCGGGCTGGAAAACCGGCAGCGACGGGATCCGGGCAAAAGACGGCCAGCGTCTGGCGCTGACCGTTTACGAATCACTCCCACAACCGCAAAACAAAGAAGTGCTCCAGCTGGTTGCCCAGCAGTGGCGGCAGGTGGGCGTGGCGCTGAACGTCAAAGCCGGTGACGCCGGAAGCCGAACCCTGGATAACCTCGACCCGCTCAAAACGCCGCTCACCGTATCGGAAGTAGGACGCGCGGATCCGGATGTGGTGAAGAGCATGTTTTACCCCGCCAACCGTGACGCACTGCTGCAAAAAGGTGGCTCCAGCGACAAGGTCAAAAACTTCCGTGACGACAAGCTGAATGCGTTGCTGGCAAATATTTCCGCTGAGGTGGATCCGCAAAAACGGCTGCAACTGACCGGGGATGCCCAGCGCTATCTGCTGGATAACGCCTACGTGATACCGATTTTCGAGGAGCCGCAGGTCTTTGCCGGTGCGCCGTGGTTAAAAGGTGTGAATTTTGAAGCGGTTGGCCGCCCGTCGTTCTACGGCGCGTGGATTGAGAAACACTGAGGAGCTGACGATGCGCCACGCACTTCTTCAACGCTTTGGTCACGGGCTGCTGGTACTGTGGGCTGCGTTTACCCTCTCATTCGTGTTGCTCCAGGTGCTGCCGGGTGACGCGGTGCTGATTAAATTTCAGAACCCGGATCTGGGGCTGAGCCCGGCGCAAATCGAGGAGATGCGCGTGGCGTATGGTGCCGATAGTCCGCTGTGGCAGCAATATGGCCACACGCTGCTGGCGATGCTGCGGGGGGACTTTGGTTATTCACTCCAGGCCGGAGTCCCGGTGAGTGAGTTGATTGCCAGCAACCTGCCGGACACGCTGAGCCTCGCCCTGCCCGCCTTTGCGCTGGCCGTGCTGCTGGCGTTTGCGCTGGCTTTTGCCTCACGCCTGCCGGGTCTGCGCTGGCTGAGCAATTTCATCCAGTCCCTGCCGGTCCTGTTTATCTCCTTACCAACGTTCTGGCTGGGGATTGCCCTCATCCAGCTCTTTTCTTTTCAATTGCGGCTGATCCCGGTGATTAACCCGACGCCGCTGCAGGGGCTGATTTTGCCGATCGTCACCGTCGCCATCCCGATCTCTGCCCCGCTGGCGCAAATTCTTATGCGCAGCCTGGATCAGGTGGCCGCGCAGCCGTTTGTGGCCGTTGCCCGGGCCAAAGGGTTAAGTGAAACCGCCGTGCTGTGGCGGCACGTCACCGGCAACGCCCTGCTACCGGTACTGAATATCGCCGGATTGCTGCTGGGTGAACTGATTGCCGGGGCGCTGATCACCGAAACCGTTTTTGGCCGCAGTGGTCTGGGTCAACTGACTCAGCAGGCGGTAAATAACCAGGATATCGCCGTTCTGCAGGCGGTGGTGATGATATCCGCCCTCGGGTTTGTGCTGATCAATCTGCTGGTGGATCTGCTGATGCCGCTGTTCGATCCCCGTCTGCAAACTGTTACCGGAGGTGCATCATGAGTCTGGTCGATTACGCCGCCGCGGCGCGAAAACGCGTCCCGACATGGCAGGGGCTGCAGTGGCAACCGGGGTTATGGCTGGCGTGGGCAACAATCGTTGTCGCGGCGTTAGCCGCCGTGGCACCCGGCCTGTTTACGCACTATAACCCGATTGAGGGCATCGCGGGGGCACAACGCCTGGCACCGCAGGCAGGACACTGGCTGGGGACCGATCAACTGGGTCGTGACGTCTACACCCGCATTGTGTACGGCGCGTCTCACTCCCTGAGCGCGGCGCTGGCGGCTGTCACCCTGGGGCTGCTGGTGGGGACCGTGCTGGGGGTGATTGCCGGCGCGTTTGCCGGTCGCGTCGAGTCCCTGCTGATGCGTTTTGTCGATGTGTTGCTGTCGATTCCCTCCCTGCTGCTCTCTCTGACGGTAATCATTCTGCTCGGGTTTGGCACCGTCAACGCCGCCATTGCTGTTGGTGTCGCCTCGGTCGCCAGCTTCGCGCGTCTGGCGCGGGGGGAAGTGGTGCGGATCCGCCATACGGATTACGTTGAAGCCGCGTATGGCAGCGGCGGCACCTTTTGGGCCGTACTGTGGCGTCACATTCTGCCGAACTCCCTGACCGCCGTTCTGGCGTTCGCCACCCTGCAGTTCGGTCAGGCGATCCTGGCGCTCTCCACCCTCAGTTTTCTCGGCTATGGTACCCCACCGCCCGTACCGGAATGGGGTCTGTTGATTGCCGAAGGCCGCAACTATCTCTCTACTGCCTGGTGGTTAACCACCTTCCCTGGCGTGGTCGTCATCGCCGTCGTGCTGGCCACCTACCGTATCAGCCAACAGTTCAGCGGAGGCCGTTCATGACCGTACTCGCAGTTGAAAACCTGACGATCAGCTATCGCACCGCGCGCCAGTGGCAAGAGGTGGTGCATAACGTCAGCTTTACCCTCAAGCGGGGGGAAATGCTGGCGTTTGTGGGCGAGTCAGGATCCGGTAAAACGAGCATTGCACAGGCCATCATGGGATTGCTGGCCGACAACGCCCGGCGTGATGCGGGCAAAATCATCCTCAACGGTGAGGAGATAAGCCAGTGGTCAGCTAAACGTCTCGATACCCTTCGTGGCGCGCGGATTAGCCTCGTCCCGCAGGATCCGGGTAATTCCCTCAACCCGGTGAAAACCATCGGTACGCAGGTGGGTGAAATAATTGAACTACACCAAAAAGTGACCCATGCACATCGTGATGAACAGGTGCTCGCCCTGCTGACTAAAGTGGGGTTGAGCCACCCCGAACAGCGCATGAAACAGTATCCTCATCAGCTCTCCGGCGGCATGAAACAGCGCGTGCTGATTGCCATCGCCATTTCCCTGCGACCGGACGTGATCATTGCCGACGAGCCGACCAGCGCGCTGGATGTGACGGTGCAAAAGCGCATTCTTGATCTGCTGGATCGCCTGCGCCGGGAATCGGGCACCGCCGTGCTGTTCGTGACCCACGATCTGGCGCTGGCCGCACAGCGCGCCGACAGGCTGCTGGTGTTTCGCCACGGCGAAGTTCAGGAGCACGGCGCCACCGCTGACGTCGTTTGTGCGCCACAGCATGCCTATACCCGCCAGTTATTGAGCGATCTTCATGGACAACGGTTAACCATTGCACCTGTTTCTGGCCGCCCGCTGGCCTCGCCCGCCATTCGTGCACAGGCTATCAGCAAGCAGTTTTCCCTGGGCAAGGGCCAACAATTGCAGGCGCTGGATCAGGTGAGCTTTACCGTCAGGCGCGGTAGCACGCATGCGCTGGTGGGTGAGTCGGGGTCAGGGAAAACCACCCTCGCCCGTATTTTGCTCGGGTTTGAGCAGGCCGACAGCGGCCGGGTGATCATTGATGACATTGACGCCACCACGCTCAGCCGCGAGGCGCGCCGCCAGCTGCGCCAGAAAATCCAGTTTGTTTACCAGAACCCGTTTGCCTCTCTCGACCCGCGCCAGACGCTATTTGAGATCATTGAAGAGCCGCTGAAAAACTTCGCCCGCATCAGCAAAGCAGAGCGTAAAGACCGGGTTGAGACGGTGGCACAGCGGGTGGCGCTGCCCGTGGAGATATTAACCCGAACCGCCCGGGAGCTCTCTGGCGGGCAACGCCAGCGCGTGGCGATTGCCCGGGCGTTGATCCTGCAACCCACCATTCTGGTTCTGGATGAAGCCACCTCGGCGCTGGATGTCACCGTGCAGGCGCAAATTCTGGCACTTCTGCAGCAACTGCAACAGCAGCTGGGGCTGACCTACCTCTTTATCACACACGACCTGGCGACAGTACGCCGCATCGCCCACAGCGTCACGGTGCTGCGCAGCGGCCAGGTTGTGGAACAGGGTGATGTGGAGCGCTTATTCGCCTCGCCGCAGAACAGCTATACGCGTGAACTGATTGACGCTATCCCCCATTTTTCACCCGTTACGGAGGAGTTCGCATGACGCGAAAACGCCTGGGATTTTTCACCCGTCTGCTTGATGATGCCACCCCGAAGGAGCGCTATCGTCTGGCAACGGAACAGATCCGTCACGCCGAGCGTTACGGTTTTGACAGCGCCTGGATTGCGCAGCATCACTTCCATGAACAGGAAGGCGGTCTGCCGTCGCCGCTGCTGTTTCTGGCTCATGTGGCGGCGCACACCGAATCCATTCGCCTGGGCACGGCCATCATCACCCTGCCGATGGAAAACCCGCTGCGCGTGGCGGAAGACGCAGCCGTGCTGGATCTGCTGGCCAACGGACGCCTGGAGATTGGCTTCGGATCGGGCGGTACGCCAACGTCATTTCTGCCATTCGGCCTCACGTTTGAGGAACGCGGCGCGGCGTTTGCCGACCATCTGCACGTGATCCAGAGTGCCTGGCGCGGCGATTCGCTCGTTCATCCTGACAATCATCTTTATCCCCCGGCCCCGCAACTGGCGCAGCGTATCTGGATTGCCACCTTCTCTGTGGAGGGGGCCGTTCGCGCCGCGCAGGCCGGACATGGCCTGATGCTCTCCCGCACTCAGCCGCGTCCGGCAGGACAACCGGATTTGACGCTCGACGAGATCCAAAACCCGATTGTCGATGCCTATCTTGATGCGCTTCCGGCGGGGATTGCGCCACGTATTCTGGCCTCCCGAACCGCGTTCGTCGCCGACAGCGACGAATATGCCCTGAAAGTCGCCACGCCGGGCTTAACGAAGCAGGCGCAGCAGCATCAGCGTGCCGGGTACACTGTAACAGGTGACACTGTCACTGATTATCGTCGCCAGTTTGACGCCCATATTGGCTCACCGGAGACAGTGCTGCGTTCGCTGAAGGCTGATTCCATTCTGACGCGCGCCACGGACATCTCGTTTCAGGTGCATTCGGTCGAGCCCTCTCACCGCGGCACCCTGCGCTCGATTGAACTGATTGCAGAACATATCGCCCCCCACATTCTTTGAGGAGATACCTATGTCATTAAGTCAGGACATTCTCGCCGAGCTGGCGGAGATTAAAGCCGGCTCCCCCCTCGCAGAGGCGCGTGCCATTCGCGACGCCGCGACGCGTCACGCCCAGGGCAGCTACGAGGTTCTGTTTAGTCAGCAGGAGAGTGATTTTACGCTGGAGGAGCGTTTTGCCGTGGCGGCAAAAGTCGCCAGATGGCACAACGCAGAGGCATTAGCCGCACACTATGCCGGATTTGGCCTGGCGGATCCGACCTCTGAACGCCTGACCCCAGCGCTGAATTTCGCGCGGCTACTGACGTTCTCACCGGTCGAAGCCTCACCTGGCGCATTACAGCCCCTTACGCAGGCGGGATGGAGCAAAGAAGGCATTGTCACGCTGGCGCAGCTGATCGCTTTTGTCAGCTTCCAGAGCCGGCTCATTGTCGGGCTGCGTTTGCTGAACGATAAACCGGTCGCCTCCAGCGATACCCCGGTGGCTGCGGGCATCTGGCACACCCGCACAAAAACGGCCACGGGTAAAACCGCCCCTGTCGTCTTCACCCAACAGGAGCTGGGCTGGGAACCGTGGATCGCCGCCAAACCGCTGGCGGAGTTTCGTGACGATGAGGTCGCCATTTTAACGAAATTTGGTCATACCGAATCGGACTATTTCCGCCTGCTGGGACGCAACCTGCCGGTGCTTGAGCAACGTACGTTAACGGATAAAGGGATTTTTTACACCCCGGGCGGTTTACCACGTGCCGAGCGCGAGCTGGCCGCCACGGTGACCAGTAAAATTAACGGCTGCATCTACTGCGCATCTGTCCATGCGCGGAAAGCCAGCCAGCTGTCTAAGGATGATCCAGCGGTAGAGGCGCTTCTGGCGGTTCGTCCAGGCCAATCCCTGAGTGAGGGGCAGTCTGCGCGCTGGCAGGCGGAAATCAATTTTGCGGCAGCGCTGTCAGTCACGCCGCCAGCCGCCACGCCGCATCATCTGGCGTCGCTGGAAAAGGAAGGGCTGGATACGCTGTCGCAACTCGATCTGGTTCAATCGGCGGCATTCTTCGCCTGGGCCAACCGCCTGATGCTGACCCTGGGCGAACCCTGGCTGGCCTGAATGCAATCAGGCTAGCGCGCGAGCGTTAGCCTGAGCCCGACGGGCACGCAGATGGCCGTAGATCAACAGCGCGCTCATGGCCGAGAAGGATAACATCGCCGCCGGCAGCGTGACATAGCTCCAGCTAAACCCGAGCGTAATCATCATCCCGCCAAAATACGCGCCAATCGCGCTGCCCAGATTAAACGCCATCTGTCCGCCTGCGGCCCCCAGCATTTCCCCTCCTTTCGCATTTTGCAGCAGCAGAATTTGCAGTGGTGCAGAGAGTGCGAACAGCCCGGCACAGCAGATGAACCCAATCACCAGCGACGCGGTTTTCTGTTCGCCAAAGGCGAAAAGCAATAACAGCGAGGCGACAATCACCATATCGGTCGTGGCCGCAATACGCAGCGGACTGTAACGACCCGATAGTTTCCCGCTCAGCAGGTTACCCAGCACCATACCCAGGCCCATCAACATCATGATGATCGTCATCAACCCCTCGGAGAAGCCAGAGACATTGACCATAAACGGCTTCACAAAACTGAACCACGCAAAAACACCAGCGTTGCCAAACATGGTGGCGGCGAAGATCAGCCACGGCTCCGGTTTTTTGAGAAAGTGAAACTGCTCGGTGAGTTTTATTTCTGATGCGTCATGAATGTTCGGCACCCACACCAGTACCGAGAGGATCACCAGCGCGTCAAACAGGGCAATCAGGAAAAAGGTGTAGCGCCAGTTGAACGCGTGCCCCAGCCAGGTTCCAAACGGTACCCCCACCAGATTCGCCACGGTCATCCCGGCGATCATCCCCGACACGGCCACCGTCACCTTCCCCGGTGGCGCGATTTTCGAGAGGATAATCGCCCCCACGCCGAAAATTGCACCGTGCGGGAACCCCGAAATTAAGCGCCCTGCCGCCAGCCACAAGTAGGATGTGGAAAAGGTAAATATCGCGTTGCCCACCGCACACAGGGCAACCAGAAACAGCAACGTGGTTTTTAACGAGAATTTACTGGAAAACAGCGCCACTATCGGCGCGCCAATCACCACGCCAAAGGCATAAAACGAGATCATGTTCCCGGCGGCGGGAATGGAAATGCCGGTGTCATGCGCCAGTTCGGTTAAGACACCCATAATGCCAAATTCAGCCATGCCGAGGCCAAACGTGCCGAGGGCTAACGAGAAAATTGTCTTTTTCATACCACAACCACGTGTGAAAAATTCGCAGCGGGCATTATTGAATAATCTTGTATGGTGAGCCAGTTCAAATCGGCAGGCTGACACGTTAATCCATTAATTCAGGTGGATTACACTTCTTAATGCGGCCTCGCTTCTTCCCCGCGACCGGACAACCTGAGGATGACAATCATGGTAAGCAAAAAGAAAACCAGTGTCGCTGTTGATGTCGTTAAGAATGCTCCTCTGAAAACAAAAGAGTATGAACAAGAGCTTCGTCGCCTTCACGTGGAACTGGTTAAACTCCAGCAGTGGGTCGTCGCCAAAGGATTAAAGGTCTGTATTGTGTTTGAAGGACGCGACGGCGCCGGTAAAGGCGGCACCATCAAAGCGATCACCGAGCGCGTCAGCCCGCGCGTATTCCGCGTTGTCGCGCTGCCTGCGCCCACTGAGAAAGAGAAAACGCAGCTTTATTTCCAGCGCTACGTCCCGCACCTGCCCGCTGCCGGTGAAATCGTCATATTTGACCGCAGCTGGTACAACCGCGCAGGCGTTGAACGGGTGATGGGGTTCTGCACGCCGGAGCAGGTTGAAAAGTTTCTTGATGGCGCACCGGTGATGGAAAAAGCGATGGTGGATGCCGGGATCATTTTACTGAAATACTGGCTTGAAGTGACGCCGAAAGAGCAGGAACGCAGGCTACGCGATCGCATCAACGATGGCCGCAAGATCTGGAAATTATCGCCTATGGATATTAAATCGTTCAATTTATGGGATGAATACACCGTAGCGCGGGATGCCATGTTTGCTTCAACGGATACCGCCTGGGCGCCGTGGTTTGTGGCGCGCTCGGAAGATAAAAAACGCGTGCGGTTGAATATTATCTCCCATCTGCTTTCGCAGATCCCATATAAAGAACTTCACGTTGAAAAAGTGGATTTGCCGAAGCGAAAAATTGGCAAAGTCAAACCGACAAAATATCCTTTCAGGTATATTGAAGAGAAATTCTGACATTACTGGAAGACGGCTCGCAGAATGTAGATTACCAGGGGTTACGGTATTGTTTTTTGTTGGCTGAGGTTGATAATGACCGCACCAACAAAGGAGGGTAAAAATGAAACCAAACCGAACAGGAAATTGCAGTGGCAGACCGACCCGGGCTGAGACGATACCGCGCCAGGCGTTACCCCCAGAGGAGCGCAGACGCCAGCGCCATCAGGATCAGGAATTCATAAAAGCTATGAATGAATTTACTGCTAAAGCGGGATTATTATCAGATGACCCTTATTTTGGAGGGCTTTGATGTGCTTTCAGTTCGATGTTTATCGTAACCCATCAGACAAGACGCGCGAGTATCAGCCTTATTTTATGATAATTCAGCATGACTATTATGATGATTTATCAACGAGACTGATTGTTCCTTTGAGCTATCAAAATAATTTACATGGGCATTACAACGCCGCCGCACCATTAGTGAATATTGAATTTGAGAGATATTTTCTCAATACCGCTGGTATAACACACGTGGAGAAAAAGAGATTAAATAATAAAAACTATGTATGCAATCTTCGCAGCGCAAGAAGTACCGTGATTGCGGCGATAGATGCGTTAGTGACAAATACATAACGTAGGCCCGCGCAAGCGAAGCGCCGCCGGGCAAAGCCGACGGCGCAGGACGTTTTACTTCATCCCTTCCGTACTCTCCTGTTTCGCTTCCTGTCGCTCCACTTCCCGGTACCAGCGTGGGTGGTGTTTCTGCGCCCAACGGCGGCTCACCTTCCCTTCAATCATGCCTTTAATCGACCCTTTCACCCAGAAGGCCATATACATATGGATCAGAATGGCATGGATCAGAATGATGGCTGAGGTTGCATGGATCAGCAGCGCGTAGCGGATGACCTGCATCGGGAAGTACTGCGCAAAATAAGGACGCCAGATGATCACACCGGTCACCAGCAGGACGAAAATCATGCTCATGATGCTCCAGAACATCATCTTCTGTCCGGCATTGTATTTACCGACCTTCGCGACTTTATGTTCGTTCCCCTTCAGGACTTCAATAATGCCCTTCAGCCAGGGAATATCCTGCTTGTCCGGGATATTGTGATGGACGAAACGCACAAACATAAACATAAGCACCACAAAAATCAGTACGCCAAAAAACGGGTGCAGAATACGCCCCATCTGCGGCGTGCCGAACGTTTCCGTCAGCCATTGCAGTGTCGGGAAGAAAAACGAGATCCCGGATACGGCCACCAGGAAGAAGCAGATCACCACCGTCCAGTGACAGGCGCGGTCGATAAACTTCGTGCGCACAATCATTTTCGACTTACTCATGGTGTTCCTCCTCGTCGTCATCCACCTCTTTATTCGGCCCGATCCCAATGTAGTGATAAATCAGCCCGGCAAAGGTGGCGATAAAGCCCGCCGCCGAGAGCGGTTTTAGCGCCCCTTTCCAGAGATTGATTGAGGTATCGATCGCCGGATCTTTCGGCAGATTGTGGTACAACTCCGGCTGGTTATTGTGATGCAGAACGTACATCACGTGCGTACCGCCCACCCCCTGCGGGTTGTAAATGCCCGCCTTGTCGTAGCCGCGCGCGTTCAGTTTGTCCACGCGCTGCTGCGCCACCTCCAGCATCTCTTTCTTGGTGCCGAAGTGGATAGCGCCGGTGGGACAGGTCTTGACGCAGGCAGGCTCCTGTCCGACGCTGACGCGGTCCACGCACAGGGTGCATTTGTATACCCGGTTATCCTCTTTATTGAGGCGCGGGATGTTAAACGGACAACCCGCGATGCAATACCCGCAGCCGATGCAGTTGTCCTGCTGGAAGTCGACGATCCCGTTGGCGTACTGAATAATCGCACCGGCAGACGGGCACGCCTTCAGACAGCCCGGATCTTCGCAGTGCATACAGCCGTCTTTGCGGATCAGCCATTCCAGCTTGCCGTTCTGGTCAGTTTCGCTAAAACGCATCACCGTCCAGGATTTGGCGCTCAGATCCGCCGGATTGTCGTAAACGCCAACGCAGTGCCCTACCTCATCGCGGATATCGTTCCACTCCGAGCAGGCCACCTGGCAGGCTTTGCAGCCCACGCAGGAAGAGACATCGATAAGCTTGGCGACCTCGGCCTTATAGTCCCGCGCGCGAGGCGCGGGGGTCATTGGGTTGGTCGCGGAGCGTTTAATAATGTCTTGTGTTTCCATCGCCATTGAATCGCTCCTTACGCTTTCTCGATGTTGACCAGAAACGCCTTGTACTCCGGCGTTTGCGAGTTGGAATCGCCGACGTTAGGCGTCAGGGTGTTGGCGATGTAGCCTTTCTGCGCCACGCCCTCAAAGCCCCAGTGCAGCGGAATACCCACGGTTTCAACCTGCTGACCGTGCACGTTCAGCGACTGCAGGCGGCGAGTGACCACGGCAACGGCGCGAATAAAGCCGCGCTTGCTGCTGACCGTGACGCGATCGCCGTTGGCAATGCCTTTCGCCTTCGCCAGCGTTTCGCTGATTTCCACAAACTGTTCCGGCTGCGCGATGGCGTTAAGCCGCGCGTGCTTGGTCCAGGTGTGAAAATGCTCGGTCAGGCGGTAGGTCGTTCCGACGTATGGGAATTTGTCCTTTTTGCCCAGGCGCAGCACGTCCTCTTCGTAAATACGCACCACCGGGCTGGAGATCACGTTCGGGTGCAGCGGGTTAGTCCCCAGCGGCGTTTCCATCGGCTCGTAGTGTTCCGGGAAAGGCCCCTCTGCCAGCTTGTCGAGGGCAAACAGGCGTCCCAGCCCCTCCGGCTGCATAATAAACGGCCCGGTCTCACTGCCCGGTGGCGCGGTGTTGAAGTCAGGAATATCATTCCCCGCCCATTTCGCGCCGTTCCACGCGATCAGCATCCGTTTCGGATCCCACGGTTTACCGTTGATATCCGCCGACGCACGGTTGTACAGCACCCGACGGTTTAGCGGCCATGCCCATGCCCAGCCCAGCGTATTGCCCAGCCCGGACGGGTCGGCGTTATCGCGGTTGGCCATCTGGTTACCCTGCTCCGTCCAGCTGCCGGTGTAGATCCAGCAGGACGACGCCGTCGTGCCGTCATCGCGCAGCAGCGCAAAGCTGTTCAGAAGCTGGCCTTTCTTCGCCAGCAGATTGCCGTTGACGTCATAGAGATCGGCCAGCGCCACGCCGTTGTTCTCTTTGGCCACCTCTTCGGATTCAGGATGATCCGGTTGCTTATAGTTCCAGCGCATCTTCAGCAACGGTTCAGCGCCTTTGCCGCCTTCGGTGCGGTACATCTCACGCAGGCGATGGTAAATCCCGGCCAGAATTTCACCGTCATTACGCGCTTCACCCGGCGCATCCTGCCCCTTCCAGTGCCACTGTAACCAGCGACCGGAGTTGGCGATCGACCCGTCTTCTTCGGCAAAACAGGTTGACGGCAAGCGGAAGACCTCGGTCTGAATTGATGCGGGATCCACATCATTCATCTCGCCGTGGTTCTGCCAGAAGTTAGACGTTTCCGTCACCAGCGGATCGATAACCACCATGTACTTCAGCTTGCTCAGGCTGCGAACCACTTTGTTTTTGTCCGGGAAGGACGCCACCGGGTTAAAGCCCTGGCAGATATAGCCCGTGACGTTGCCCTTATCCATCATGTTGAAATACTTGATGACGTCGTAGGCCTGGTCCCACTTAGGCAGCCACTCAAAGCCCCAGTCGTTCTCCTTCTGCGCCGCATCACCGTAGAAGGATTTCATCAGGCTGACGTAGAACTTCGGATAGTTGCTCCAGTAGTTCACCTGATCCGGCAGCGTCGCCTTAGGCGTATTCGCCGCGAGATAGGTCTGCAGATCGGCCTGCTTCTCAGACGGTAGCGTCAGGTAGCCTGGCAGGCTGGTCGACAGCAGGCCGAGGTCGGTCAGGCCCTGGATGTTGGAGTGACCGCGCAAGGCATTTACCCCGCCTCCCGCCATGCCCATATTGCCGAGCAGCAGCTGGATCATCGCCATGGTACGGATGTTCTGCGCACCAACGGTGTGCTGCGTCCAGCCCAGCGCGTACAGGAACGTGGTGGTTCTGTCGGCGGCACTGGTAGAGGCCAGCACCTCACACACTTTCAGGAAGTCGGCTTTTGGCGTACCACAGATGTTTTCCACCACGTCCGGCGTATAGCGGGAAACGTGCTGTTTCAGCAAGTTCCACACGCAGCGTGGATGACTCAGGGTTTCATCGCGTCTGGCATAGCCGTTTTCATCGAACTGATAGTTCCAGGACGATTTATCGTACTGACGTTTGTCCGCGTCATAGCCGCTGAACAGCCCGTCATCAAAGGCAAAATCATCCCGCACCAGCAGGCTGGCGTTGGTGTAGTGTTTTACGTACTCCGCGTTGATTTTGTTGTTTTCAATCAGATACAGCAGCACGCCCGACAGGAACGTTATGTCGGTTCCGGAGCGGATCGGCGCGTAGATATCGGCCACCGATGCCGTACGCGTAAAGCGCGGATCGACGACGATAAGCGTCGCATCGTTATTGTTTTTCGCTTCCATCGCCCAGCGGAATCCCACCGGATGGGCCTCGGCGGCGTTACCGCCCATCACCATCACGACGTTGGCGTTTTTGATATCCACCCAGTGGTTGGTCATCGCACCGCGACCAAATGTTGGAGCAAGACTTGCTACCGTTGGTCCGTGTCAGACGCGTGCCTGGTTGTCTACCGCCAGCATCCCGAGGGAGCGAACAAATTTTTGCGTCAGCATGCCGGTTTCATTGCTGGCCGCCGAGGCGCACAGCATGCCGGTAGAGAGCCAACGGTTCACCGTCACGCCCTGCGCGTTCTTCTCAATGAAGTTGGCGTCGCGGTCGGCTTTCATCAGTCTGGCAATCCGGGAGAAGGCGTCATCCCAGGAAATACGCTGCCATTTGTCGGAGCCCGGCGCGCGGTATTCCGGATAGCGCAGACGGTTATCGCTGTGAACATAGTCCAGCAGTCCCGCCCCTTTCGGGCAGAGTGCCCCACGGCTCACCGGATGGTCCGGATCCCCTTCAATATGATAAATGGCCTCTCTGGCGTTCTTCGCGCCATCGCCCAGGCTATACATTAAAAGCCCACAACCCACGGAGCAGTATGTGCAGGTGTTACGGATCTCTTTGGCACGCAGCAGCTTATAGTTGCGTGACTGAGCCAGCGCCATTTTGGGAGCGAATCCCAGCATCGCGGCTGTTGTTCCGGCCATACCGCCCGCGCAGATTTTAAAAAATTGTCTGCGGCTGACGTCCATTGTTGTCCTCATTTACGGATAAGACTTCGCGCCGCAAACTAACAGCAAAGCCCCTGTTTTTTTTGCGTCAAATCAAGGTCGCCGGTGTTCGCCCCCTTAATAGTCACCCACCACCCTTTTGAATACCTCTTTTTGATTAACGGCTTAAGAGAATAATTCGCAGCCGTCAGGGGATTAATGCTATAAATTTTGCCTTTCGTTTTTATCGTGATGGCAAGGGTATGGACAGGAAAAGAGCAACGCTGACTGGACTGGCGGCGATAGTGTTATGGAGCACCATGGTGGGCCTGATTCGCAGCGTGAGCGAGGGACTTGGGCCGGTGGGGGGCGCCGCCATGATTTATACCGTCAGTGGTTTACTCTGTCTGGTGACAGTAGGATTTCCTGATATCCGGCGCTTCACTCCCCGGTATCTTATTGCCGGTAGCGTACTGTTTGTCAGCTACGAAATTTGCCTGGCGCTGTCGTTAGGTTATGCCGCTACGCGTTCGCAGGCGATTGAAGTCGGCATGGTGAATTATCTCTGGCCGAGCCTGACCATTGTGTTTGCCATTTTGTTTAACGGGCAGAAATCGTCCCTTTGGGTGATCCCAGGTTTAGCCCTCTCTTTACTCGGTGTGTGCTGGGTATTGGGCGGCGAACAGGGGTTGCAGGTGAATGAGATTATCCGCAATGTTGTCTCCAGCCCCCTCAGCTATGCCCTTGCATTTGCCGGCGCGTTTATCTGGGCGGCGTACTGCACGGTAACCAGTAAATATGCCAAAGGACAAAACGGGATCACGCTCTTTGTGTTGCTTACCGCGCTGAGTTTGTGGGTGAAATATGCCCTGAGCGATCAACCGGACATGGTCTTCAGCGTGCCGGTGGTGTTAAAATTACTCATGTGCGGCGTCGCGCTGGGATTTGGCTATGCGTCGTGGAATATCGGTATTCTTCACGGTAACGTCACGGTGCTGGCGGCCGCGTCCTATTTCACTCCGGTATTATCTGCTGCGCTGGCGGCAGTGTTGCTAAACTCCCCGCTGTCGTTCTCTTTCTGGCAAGGCGCAATCATGGTCTCTGTCGGGTCCCTGCTGTGCTGGTATGCCACCCGGAAATAAGGCTTTTCTGATGCCGGGGAAATTACATTCCAGCAACAAAGTTAACATAAATTTAAAATGCGATACCCATCAGACTCTTTAGCAAAATAATAGAAAGTGGTTTAGATTCTGTTTATAGTCTCTGTTATTCGTAAAGAGCGAATGTTGATAATTGACATAAACTGACACCCCGGCGTAATTAGTAATGGCCAAACAATCACACAGGGGATTGCAAAAAATCAAATAATCCCTTTCTAAACATTTAATCAAAAGCCTCATATCAACCGAGCATTCCTCATGGCAAGTTATTGATATAAATATAAAATCACTGCACACCACTCCAGTAAAGCTCGGAGATAGCGACTATTACCCTTCTGAAATAAAGTCACTAATAATTATATCTCCCACAACCAATATGGCGTAAAAATACGCACCAATTGAATGAATTCCAGTCAATTCATTCATTCGGACTGAAATTTACCCGATCGCGATCACACTAATTGAAATTATCTTTAATATTTTGAAACTTATTATTGAAAGCAGGCTACAAGATTTTTAAAAATAGTCTGCCATTGACGAACAGCCTCGTTTAGAAATCGTTCGAAATGGTTCAGGAAATACCCAAGAAAATTATAAGGAATATTTAAGATGAAACTTAAATTAGTTGCAGTGGCGGTCACTTCCATGTTGGCAGCAGGCGTTGTAAACGCAGCTGAAGTTTTTAACAAAGACGGTAACAAGCTGGATCTGTACGGTAAAGTCACAGGTCTGCACTATTTCTCTGATGATACTGACAACGACGGTGATAAAACCTACGTTCGTCTGGGCTTCAAAGGCGAAACTCAGATCAACGACCAGATGACCGGTTACGGCCAGTGGGAATATGAGTTCAAGGGCAACCGCTCTGAATCCCAGGGTGCTGACGGTAACAAAACGCGTCTGGCGTTCGCAGGTCTGAAATTCAACGAATTCGGTTCCTTCGACTACGGCCGTAACTACGGCGTGGCGTACGACATCGGCGCATGGACTGACGTTCTGCCTGAGTTCGGTGGCGATACCTGGACCCAGACTGATGGCTTTATGACTCAGCGTGCGACTGGCGTAGCGACTTACCGTAACACCGACTTCTTCGGTCTGGTTGACGGTCTGAACGTTGCCGCTCAGTACCAGGGTAAAAACGACCGTAACGACATCACCGAATCTAACGGTGACGGCTGGGGTCTCTCTTCTACCTATGAATTCGACGGCTTTGCAGCGGGTGCAACCTACGCGAAATCTGACCGTACTGACCGTCAGGTTCGTGCGGCAAGCAACCTGAACGCAGGTGGCGAGAACGCAGAAGTGTGGGCAGCCGGTCTGAAGTACGATGCGAACAACATCTACCTGGCAACCACCTACTCTGAAACCCGTAATATGACGGCTTTCGGTGACGGCCACATTGCGAACAAAGCACAGAACTTCGAAGTTGTGGCTCAGTACCAGTTCGACTTCGGTCTGCGTCCGTCCATCGCTTACCTGAAATCCAAAGGTAAAGACATCGGTTCTTACGGCGACCAGGATCTGGTGGAATACGTTGACGTTGGCGCGACCTACTACTTCAACAAAAACATGTCTACCTATGTTGATTACAAAATCAACCTGCTGGACGACAATACGTTCACCAAAGACGCTAAAATCGCTACCGACAATATCGTTGCTGTAGGTCTGACCTACCAGTTCTAAGATTTGTCACACCAGAAAGCCAGCCCCTGCGGCTGGCTTTTTTTTGCCCCTTCGCCCGCTCTACTGATTGTCATCCCCTGGTTCCGGTATACTGCTCTGTCGTCACTGTCCTAACGTCACAGCCTGAACAGGGAGCCCTCGATGATTACCACCCACGTTTTTATCGCCGTCAGTCTTGATGGCTACATTGCCCGCCAGGATGGCGATATCGGCTGGCTACTCCAGCGCGATGATCCAACGGAAGATCATGGTTATGATGCGTTCATTGCCGACAAAGACTGGATTGTGATGGGCCGGGGAAGCTATGAGAAAGTGCTGACCTTTGACCAATGGCCCTATAACCGACCCGTGCTGGTGCTCTCCAGTCAGCTGGCTGACACCGAGGTGCCCGAGGCGCTGAAAGGTAAAGTGCAGTTCTCCCGCCGTCCCCCAAAGGAAGCGCTTGCTGAGCTGGCAGCGCAGAACGCACACCGCGTCTATATTGATGGCGGACAGGTGATCCAGTCGTTTCTGCGCGAAGGACTGGTGGCCGATATGGTGATCACCACCGTTCCTGTCCTGATCGGCTCAGGCAAGCCGCTGTTCGGCTCGCTGCCCCGGGATATCGATTTAACGCTTTTATCCACCCGCAGCTTCCCGTCGGGTCTGGTGCAGTCGCACTATCGGCTGACGCGATAACGATACCGCGTCACTGAAGCAGGAGTGAAAAGCCCGAAGGTGCAGCGCCTTCGGGCTTGCATTTACTGTTGCGGCGCGTTCGCCAGGCTAAACCAAATCCCCACCGCCAGCAGCAATAACATCCCACCGGCGCTGCCTAACGCTAAGCTGTGCGACGTGATAAACGCCGTTTTTGCCGCCTCAATAACGGTTTCACCGAGCGCCGGGCTGAGATCCTGCGCGACCTTCATCGCTTCGCCAATGGATGACGAGGCTTTATCAGCCAGCGTTGAAGGTAAGCCCTGCGGCAGTTCAATCGACGCCGAGAAGCTGCGGGTCAGCAACAGACCAAATATCGCAATCCCCAGCCCCGCGCCCAGTTCGTAGGACATGGTTTCAATCGCCCCGGCAGCGGCGGCTTTCTCTTTCGGCGCCGCCGCCATGATTGCCGAGGTGGAGGCCAGCAGCGCACTCGCGGCGCTGAAGCCAAGCAGCACCATCAGACACCACGCCTGCCACTGCTGCGTGCTGAAGTCGAGCATCGACAGGCCAATAAAGCTGACGGCGCTCAGCCCCATTCCGCCTGCCGCTACCATGCGCAGTCCCAGACGACCTACCAGTATCCCGGCAATCGGGCCGCTGAACCCGCTGGCGACCATCAGCGGCAGCATGAACATGCCCGCTTCAAACGGGGTAAAGCCATGCACAAACTGCAGCTCCTGGGCCATCAGCAATTCATACCCCACCAGGGCGATCATGGCGGTCATCGCCATCACCACCCCGCTTAAAATGATGCGATGGCAAAACAGGCGCATGTCGATCATCGGCACGCGGGCGCGAAGCTGAATACGCACGAAGATAAACAGCAATACCGCGCCGGTGAGCAGCGTACAGGCCACAAGCCACGGTGAAAGTACCCCTTTCAGCGCCGTTTTCGCGCTATAGACCAGCAGTAAAATGGCCACAATCAGCATGACGGCATGGCTGATATTGAGCGGCTGCTCAGGTCGCCCTTGCTGACGCGGAACATAGACCGCAACAAGTGACACCACCACCAGCACGATCGGCACGTTGATTAAAAAGACCGATCCCCAGTAAAAATGCTCCAGCAACATGCCGCCGATCAGCGGACCAAACGCCGCCCCACCGGAGCCGACCGCGGCCCAGACGCCTAGCGCGATGTTGCGATCCCGCACGTTAACAAACAAGGTGCGTATACCCGCAAGGGTTGCCGGTATGATCATTGCCGCGCCAATTGCCAGCGAGGCGCGCGCGGCGATCAGCCAGCCTGCAGAAGGGGCAAAGGCCGCCGCCAGCGATGACAGGCCAAACAGCGTGCTGCCGATCATCAGCAGCCGTTTAAAACCGATGCGGTCGCCCAGTGCCCCCATCGGCAGCACCATACCCGCCATCACCAGGGAGTAGATATCGATGATCCACAATAATTCGTTACCGCTGGCGCCCAGCGTCATGCTCAATGTCGGCGCCGCCACGTGCAGCACCGTCGCGTCAATCGCCACCGGGATATACACCAGCACGATAATCACTAACGCTAACCACTGACGAAACATAAATTTCCTTTTTATATAAAAATGGACACATGTCCAGGATGCGATCCTACGGAATGTTGAACACTTGTCCAGCTCTTTGTTACACTCGTTTCATTGCCATTTAAGAGTGAGAGAAAATGGGTTATCTGACCAGGGATGAAAGACGGGAAGAGATCTTACAGGCCGCCATGCGCGTGGCGCTGGCCGAAGGATTTACCGCCATGACGGTGCGCCGCATCGCGGCCGAAGCCGGTGTCGCAACCGGGCAAGTGCATCACCATTTCACCTCCGGCGGTGAGTTAAAATCGCTGGCCTTCGTCCGGCTGATCCGCGAACTGCTGGATGCGGATGGGCCCGGTGAACACGCCAGCTGGCGGGCGCGTTTGCATGCCATGCTCGGTAGCGATGATGGCAGGTTTGAACCCTACATTCGCCTCTGGCGTGAAGCGCAGATCCTGGCCACCCGCGACGTGGAAATCAAAGGCGCGTATGTGCTGACAATGGAGATGTGGCATCAGGAGACCGTTGCCCTCATTGAGGCTGGCAGGAATGCAGGCGTATTCCGTTCCGGAGACCCGGCAGAAAGTATTGCCTGGCGTTTAATTGGCCTGGTGTGTGGCCTTGACGGTCTGTATATATTAAACATGCCCGAAATGGATGACACTGCGTTTAATAATCATCTTGATAAATTAATTTCTCTGGAGCTTTTTTAATACTCCGTTGTGAGTAATTTCATCACACCGTTACAATTAGTAACACATTAAGCGTTCCCCTGTTTCTATTCCAGACTCTGGGGTTCGCTTTTTTATCTATCCTTTCAGATGTATCTCAATACTTCCAATAAACTCCATAACAAATCTTCACATATCTGGCTGTTTTTACTTATTTTTATATCTTCATTTAGGTAAGCAAGAGGGCGATATGTCACAACAAAGTGAGAAGAATCATCACCATCTTTTAAGTAACTGGAAACCGGAAAATCCGCAATTCTGGGAGAATAAAGGCAAACATATCGCGCGAAGAAACCTATGGATCTCTGTGGCTTGCCTGCTATTAGCCTTTTGCGTGTGGATGTTATTTAGTGCCATTGCGGTTAATCTGAATAAGGTCGGATTTAATTTCACCACCGATCAGCTTTTTATGTTAACGGCATTACCTTCTCTCTCCGGCGCGATATTGCGCGTCCCCTACTCTTTTATGGTGCCAATATTTGGCGGACGGTACTGGACAGTATTGAGTACCGTCATCCTGATTATTCCCTGCGTCTGGCTGGGAATAGCCATTCAGAACACCGCGACGCCTTACTGGATTTTTATCGTGATTGCCCTGCTCTGCGGGTTTGCTGGCGCCAACTTTGCCTCCAGCATGGGCAACATCAGCTTCTTCTTCCCAAAATCCAGACAGGGCAGCGCCCTTGGGATCAATGGCGGACTGGGTAATCTGGGCGTCAGCGTGATGCAGTTGGTCGCGCCACTGGTCATTTTTCTGCCCATGTTCACCTTTCTGGGGGTGAACGGGGTGCCCCAGGAGGACGGTTCTTCCATGTGGCTGGCGAACGCAGCCTGGGTCTGGGCCCCGCTTCTGCTGCTGGCAACCATTGCGGCGTTTTTTGGCATGAACGACATCGCCAGTTCAAAAGCCTCTATCGCCAGCCAGCTTCCGGTGCTTAAGCGATTTCACCTCTGGCTGCTGAGCCTGCTCTATCTGGCAACCTTTGGCTCATTTATCGGGTTTTCGGCTGGTTTTGCCATGCTGTCAAAAACCCAGTTCCCGGACGTGAATATCCTTCATCTTGCCTTCTTTGGCCCCCTGATTGGTGCGCTGGCGCGTTCAGCGGGCGGTATGATCTCCGACAGGCTGGGCGGTGTGCGCGTCACGCTTATCAACTTTGTCTTTATGGCCATCTTTAGCGCCCTGATCTTTCTGACCCTGCCCGGCTCGGGCTCCGGCAGCTTTGTCGCGTTTTATCTGGTCTTTATGGGGCTGTTCCTCACCGCCGGACTGGGCAGCGGATCGACCTTCCAGATGATCGCCATTATTTTCCGCCAAATCACACTCGACCGGGTGAAAAAGCAAGGCGGCACCGACGAGCAGGCGCAGCATGAAGCCGTGACGGAGACCGCCGCCGCGCTGGGCTTTATCTCCGCCATCGGTGCCGTCGGCGGGTTCTTCATTCCCAAGGCCTTTGGCACCTCGCTGGCGATGACCGGGTCGCCGGTCGGCGCCATGAAAGTCTTCCTCGTCTTTTACATCGTCTGTGTGCTCGTCACCTGGCTGGTATACGGCCGTAAATCCTCACAAAAATAATAACTACCTCTTCGCCGGAGCGTGATGCAGCGCTTTCCGGCCATGCTATCGAAGCAGGAGAAATGTCATGAGCAAACTGTTGGATCGCTTTCGTTATTTCAAAACAAAAGGCGACAGCTTCGCCGATGGGCACGGGCAGGTCTATCACACCAACCGGGACTGGGAAGACAGCTACCGCCAGCGCTGGCAGTTCGACAAGATTGTGCGGTCTACCCACGGCGTGAACTGTACCGGCTCCTGCAGCTGGAAGATTTATGTCAAAAACGGCCTGGTGACATGGGAAACCCAGCAGACCGATTACCCCCGCACCCGTCCGGACCTGCCTAACCATGAGCCGCGCGGCTGCCCGCGTGGCGCGAGCTACTCCTGGTATCTGTACAGCGCCAACCGCCTCAAATATCCGCTGGTACGCCGCAGGCTGATTGAACTCTGGCGCGAGGCACTGGCGCAGCACACCGATCCGGTACTGGCCTGGGATGCCATTCAAAATGATCCACAAAAAGCGCAGAGCTACAGACAGGCGCGCGGACGCGGCGGTTTTATCCGCTCGAACTGGAAAGAACTGAACCAGTTGATTGCCGCCGCCAACGTCTGGACCATCAAGCACTATGGTCCGGACCGCGTGGCCGGTTTCTCACCAATTCCGGCGATGTCGATGGTCTCTTACGCCGCCGGTACCCGCTATCTCTCTCTGCTCGGCGGTACCTGCCTGAGTTTCTATGACTGGTATTGCGACCTGCCTCCCGCCTCGCCCATGACCTGGGGCGAGCAGACCGACGTGCCGGAGTCCGCCGACTGGTACAACTCCAGCTATATCATCGCCTGGGGCTCCAACGTTCCCCAGACGCGCACCCCGGACGCCCACTTCTTTACCGAGGTACGTTATAAAGGGACCAAAACTGTCGCCATTACCCCGGACTTCTCTGAAGTTGCCAAACTGAGCGACCAGTGGCTCGCCCCCAAACAGGGGACTGACAGTGCACTGGCGATGGCCATGGGTCACGTGATCCTCAAAGAGTTCCATCTCGATAATCCCAGCGACTATTTCCTTAACTACTGCCGCCGCTATACCGATATGCCAATGCTGGTTCTGCTGGATGAACAGGCCGATGGCCGTCTGGTGCCGGGACGCATGCTGCGGGCGTCCGACCTTGTCGACGGGCTGGGCGAAACCAATAATCCGGAGTGGAAAACCGTCGCCTTTGATATTGCCGGTAATCTGGTGGTTCCTTACGGTTCCATTGGCTTCCGCTGGGGCGAAAAAGGCAAATGGAACCTGGAATCGCTGGCGGCGGGTCAGGAAACGGAGTTGACTCTTTCCCTGCTGATCACCCATGACAGCGTGGCGGATGTCGCCTTCCCCTACTTTGGCGGCAATGAGAACCCGCATTTTCGCAGCGTGAAGCAGGAGCCGGTGCTGACCCGCCGCGTGCCGAGCAGAATCCTGACGCTTGCCGATGGCAGCCAGAAACATGTGGTCAGCGTGTACGATCTTGTACTGGCGAACTATGGTCTCGACCGCGGCCTCGAAGACAGTAACGCGGCTGAAAGTTATGGTCAGATTAAAGCGTATACACCGGCCTGGGGCGAGCAGATCACCGGCGTACCGGCTCACCTGATCGAAAAGATTGCCCGTGAATTTGCTGACACGGCGCACAAGACGCACGGGCGTTCGATGATCATTCTCGGGGCCGGGGTAAACCACTGGTACCACATGGACATGAACTACCGTGGGATGATCAACATGCTGGTCTTCTGCGGCTGCGTAGGCCAAAGCGGTGGCGGCTGGTCGCACTACGTGGGCCAGGAAAAGCTGCGTCCGCAAACCGGATGGCTGCCACTGGCCTTCGCGCTGGACTGGAACCGCCCACCGCGGCAGATGAACAGTACCTCATTCTTTTACAACCACGCCAGCCAGTGGCGCTATGAGAAGCTGACGGCGCAGGAGTTGCTCTCCCCGCTGGCGGATGCATCCCGATTCACCGGACACCTGATCGACTTCAACGTCCGCGCCGAGCGTATGGGCTGGCTGCCGTCGGCGCCGCAGCTCAACCTCAACCCGCTGCATATTAAAGCCCGCGCAGAGGCAGCAGGCCTGTCGCCGCAGGATTACACTACTCAGGCGTTAAAATCGGGCGATATCCGCTTCGCCTGCGAGCAGCCTGACAGCGGAAAAAACCACCCGCGCAACCTGTTTGTCTGGCGCTCGAACCTGCTTGGCTCCTCCGGTAAAGGCCACGAGTACATGCTCAAGTATTTGCTCGGTACCGAAAGCGGGATCCAGGGGGAAGATTTAGGCTCGACCGATGACGTCAAGCCCGAAGAGGTCGACTGGCAAACCAACGCCATTGAGGGCAAACTTGACCTGCTGGTGACGCTCGATTTCCGCATGTCCAGCACCTGCCTGTTCTCTGACATCGTCCTGCCGACCGCCACCTGGTATGAAAAGGACGACATGAATACCTCGGACATGCATCCGTTTATTCATCCCCTCTCTGCCGCCGTCGACCCGGCGTGGGAATCACGCAGCGACTGGGAGATCTACAAAGGCATCGCCAAAGTCTTCTCTGACGTGTGCGTCGGCCATCTCGGTACGGAAACGGACGTCGTGTTGCAGCCTCTGCAGCATGACTCCCCGGCGGAACTGTCACAGCCGTTTGATATTCAGGACTGGCGCAAAGGCGAATGCGATCTGATCCCCGGCAAAACCGCACCGAACATCGCGGTCGTCGAGCGTAACTACCCCGAGACATGGGAACGCTTTACCTCCCTTGGCCCGCTAATGGATAAGCTCGGCAACGGCGGGAAAGGCATTTCGTGGAACACGCAAAGCGAGGTCGAGTTCCTCGGCAAGCTGAACTACGTCAAATCCGACGGTCCGGCGAAAGGCCGACCGCGTATTGAAACCGCCATTGACGCCTCTGAGGTGATCCTCGCCCTGGCACCGGAAACCAACGGCCAGGTGGCGGTAAAGGCCTGGGAAGCGCTCGGCGAGTTGACCGGGCGCGATCACACCCATCTGGCGCTGAATAAAGAAGACGAGAAGATCCGCTTCCGCGATATTCAGGCGCAGCCGCGCAAAATCATCTCCAGCCCGACCTGGTCCGGTCTGGAAAGCGAGCACGTCTCCTATAACGCAGGTTATACCAACGTTCACGAGCTGATCCCGTGGCGCACCCTCTCCGGCCGTCAGCAGCTGTATCAGGATCACCCGTGGATGCGCGCCTTCGGCGAAAGTCTGGTGGCCTACCGTCCGCCGATTGATACCCGTAGCGTCAGCCATATGCGCGAGATCCCGCCGAACGGCTTCCCGGAAAAAGCGCTCAATTTCCTGACGCCACACCAGAAATGGGGCATCCACTCCACCTACAGTGAAAACCTGCTGATGCAGACCCTGTCGCGCGGCGGGCCGATTGTCTGGATCAGCGAAACCGATGCCAGAGAATTTGGTATTGAAGATAACGACTGGATTGAAGCCTTCAACGCCAATGGCGCCCTCACCGCCCGCGCGGTGGTGAGCCAGCGCGTGCCGCCGGGTATGACCATGATGTACCACGCCCAGGAGCGCATTATTAACATTCCCGGTTCAGAGGTGACGGGACGCCGGGGCGGTATTCATAACTCAGTGACCCGCGTCTGCCCGAAACCGACGCACATGATTGGCGGTTACGCCCAGTTGGCATACAGCTTCAACTATTACGGCACCGTTGGCTCCAACCGCGACGAATTCATCATGATCCGCAAAATGAAAAACATTAACTGGCTGGATGGCGAAGGTCGGGATCAGGTACAGGAGACGAAAAAATGAAAATACGTTCACAGGTTGGCATGGTACTGAATCTCGATAAATGCATTGGCTGCCACACCTGCTCGGTCACCTGCAAAAACGTCTGGACCGGGCGTGAAGGGATGGAATATGCGTGGTTCAACAACGTCGAGACCAAACCGGGGATCGGCTACCCGAAAAACTGGGAAGACCAGGAGGAGTGGCAAGGTGGCTGGATCCGCGGTATTCACGGCAAACTCACGCCGCGTCTCGGCGGCAAAATGGGCGTACTGTCGAAAATTTTCGCTAACCCTGTCCTGCCGCAGATTGACGATTACTATGAACCCTTTACCTTCGATTATCAGGATCTGCACCGCGCCCCGGAAGGCGATCACCTCCCTACTGCCCGCCCGCGCTCCCTGATTGACGGCAAGCGGATGGACAAAATCGTCTGGGGCCCCAACTGGGAGGAGTTGCTGGGCGGCGAGTTCGAAAAACGCGCCCGCGACCGCAACTTCGACAAGATCCAGAAAGAGATGTACGGCCAGTTTGAAAACACCTTCATGATGTACCTGCCGCGTCTGTGCGAGCACTGTCTGAACCCAAGCTGCGTTGCCACCTGCCCGAGCGGGGCGATTTACAAACGCGAAGAGGACGGTATTGTGCTGATTGACCAGGACAAATGCCGCGGCTGGCGTTTGTGCATCAGTGGCTGCCCGTACAAAAAAATCTACTTTAACTGGAAGAGCGGCAAGTCAGAAAAATGCATCTTCTGCTATCCGCGCATTGAATCCGGCCAGCCGACCGTCTGCTCGGAAACCTGCGTCGGCCGCATCCGCTATCTCGGCGTACTGTTGTATGACGCGGACCGCATTGAAGAGGCGGCCAGTACCGAACATGAAACCGATCTGTATGAGCGCCAGTGCGACGTGTTCCTGAATCCGCACGATCCGGCGGTCATTGAGGAAGCGGTTAAACAGGGTATTCCACAGAACGTGATCGATGCGGCCCAGCGCTCCCCGGTCTACAAAATGGCGATGGACTGGAAGCTGGCCCTGCCGCTGCACCCGGAATACCGCACTCTGCCGATGGTCTGGTATGTGCCGCCGCTGTCACCGATTCAGTCTTACGCTGACGCGGGCGGCCTGCCGATGAGCGATGGCGTGCTCCCGGCGGTGGAGAACCTGCGTATCCCGGTACAGTATCTGGCGAACATGCTTAGCGCGGGCGATACCGGCCCGGTGCTGCGCGCCCTGAAGCGCATGATGGCGATGCGACACTACAAACGCTCCCAGACCGTCGAAGGCGTGACCGATACCCGCGCCATCGAAGAGGTCGGCCTGACCGAAGCGCAGGTTGAAGAGATGTACCGCTATCTGGCCATCGCCAACTACGAAGATCGCTTCGTGATCCCGACCAGCCACCGCGAAATGGCGCGCGACGCCTTCCCGGAGAAAAACGGCTGCGGCTTCACCTTTGGCGACGGCTGCCACGGCTCTGACACTAAATTTAACCTCTTCAACAGCAGCCGGATTGATGCCATCAACATCACCGAGGTGCGCGAACATGGGGAGGGAGAGTAATGCAGATCCTCAAAATCATCGCGTTGCTGATTGAGTATCCCGATGAGACCCTGTGGGAAAATCGCGAAGAAGCGCTTTCGCTCATTGAGCAGGACGCCCCCATGCTGCTGTCGTTTGCCCGCCAGCACCTGAGCGCCCCGCTGCTGGATAAACAGGCCGAGTGGTGTGAGGTGTTTGAGCGTGGCCGCGCGACCTCGCTGCTGCTTTTCGAGCACGTTCACGCTGAATCCCGCGATCGCGGTCAGGCGATGGTCGACCTCATGGGGCAGTATGAGAAAGCCGGACTACAGCTCGACTGCCGCGAGCTGCCGGACTACCTGCCGCTCTACCTGGAGTACCTCAGTATCGTTAAGGACGACGAAGCGCGCGAAGGATTGCAGAACGTCGCGCCGATCCTGGCGCTGATTGGCGGACGGCTGAAGCAGCGCGGCGTGGCCCATTATCAGCTGTTCGATGCCCTGCTGGTGCTGGCGGGAACGCGGCTTTCCAGCGACAGCGTGGCGAAACAGGTGTCCGGTGAAAAACGGGATGATACCCGCCAGGCGCTGGATGCCGTCTGGGAAGAGGAACAGGTCAAGTTTATCGAAGACAACGCCACATCGTGCGACAGCTCGCCGATGCAGCACTATCAACGACGCTTTAGCCAGGACGTCGCCCCGCAGTACGTGGACGTCAGCGCCGGAGGCCCAAAATGACACATTACCTGAACGTCTTTTTCTATGACATTTATCCCTACATCTGCGCTACCGTTTTTTTCCTTGGCAGCTGGTTGCGCTACGACTACGGGCAATACACCTGGCGCGCCTCATCGAGCCAGATGCTCAGCAAACGCGGTATGAACTGGGCCTCTAACCTGTTTCATATTGGGATCCTGGGGATTTTCTTCGGGCACCTGTTCGGCATGCTCACCCCGCACTGGATGTATGCCTGGTTTTTACCCGTCGCGGTTAAGCAGCAGTTAGCCATGATTGCAGGGGGGATTTGCGGCGTGCTGACGCTGATTGGCGGGTCCATGCTGCTATACCGTCGCCTGTTCAATCAGCGCGTGCGCGCCACGTCCACCACGCCGGATATCATTATCATGAGTATTTTGCTGATCCAGTGCATTCTGGGGCTGACCACTATCCCCTTTTCCGCCCAGTATCCTGACGGAAGCGAGATGATGAAGCTGGTCGGCTGGGCACAGGGAATTGTGACGTTTAAGGGCGGCTCATCGGAAATGCTGAGCGGCGTGGCCCCCATCTTCCGCGTTCATCTGGTGCTGGGGATGACCATCTTCCTCATCTTCCCGTTCACCCGTCTGGTACACGTATGGAGCGCGCCGTTTGAGTACTTTACCCGTCGGTACCAGGTGGTGAGATCGCGCCGTTGATTTTGTCGGGTGGCGGCTACGCCTTACCCGACCTACGTTATGCCCGGTATGGTGTAGCCGCCACCGGGCTTTACTGTCAAGTTACTGACCCTCCGGTTACCAGAGAGAGAATAAATAACAGCAACAGCACCGCGACGATCAATCCGAATGCAAGTAGCACAGCATGGAACGTTAGCGTTAGCCCTGAGAAAAGAAGCGCCCCGCAGATCCCCCAACGGCTCTCCTTGCACATCCCTCCGATGAACGAAAGTCCCAGTGCCACAACAGCGAGAATAATCCCGGCGTTAAGAAGAATGCGGTCGATATCAACCGTCGTTTTTTCGGTTCGGGCGGCAGGACGCTCCCCCTTTAGCCCCGCAATTATCCCTTGTTTTACAGCCGAAACCTTCTCAGCAACCATAGCTTCAAGCGCTGGCGGCTTTGGCGAAAACGGTCCGAATGAAAACTGGACAATTGAGAGAATGAGTGCAATTCCTCCCAGCAACATACCCAATGAACTGAATTTATTTCGCAAAACGATTTCCATATCAACATACCTTCGAGTAATGCCGCCGCGTGGGCTGTAGGCCCGGTAAGGCGTAGCCGCCACCGGGCGATTAAGACTGAAGCATGCCGTTTTGCAGAAGAAAATTCCACCACGAAATATCGTCTCATAATGGCCCAAAAGTATCGTTATTGGTTCGCCAGGTGACTCATACTGTGAGCAACTGTGCGGAATAATGGCTCCCGAACACAACACAGAAGGAGTTCGCGTGATGAAACCATTTTTTCGTACTGCATTGCTGATCGGCATGATGAGCACTTTTCCCACTTATGCTACCGCGCAGGAAACGACCGGCACGAATAGCAAAACCATTCGTGCAATGACAGGCGCAACGGCGACTTCGTCTTTATCCGCCTCACAAACGGCGTTAATCGTGGTGGATATCCAAAACGAATATTACGCAGGTAAAGATTTTCGTGGTCAGATGGTGATCCCTGATGGCGATAAGGTACTGAAGAACAGTCAAAAGCTGGTTAACTATGCCCATCAGAAAGGAATGCAGGTGTACTTCGTGCGTCATATAGCGCCAAAGGATAGCCCGCTGTTCGCCGAAGGGTCTGTCTATGCGCAATTCCATAAAGATCTGCAACCTTCTGCGCAAGACACTATTATCACCAAAGCGACCCCCAGTTCTTTTGTTGGCACCGATCTGGATGCGCAATTAAAGAAAAAAGGGATTAAAACCGTGATTGTGATTGGTCTGATGACGCACATGTGCATTTCGTCTACTGCACGTGACGCCGTACCGCTGGGTTACAGCGTGATTATTCCAGAAGATGCAACAGCAACACGCGATCTGGATGACGGTCAGGGTGGCGTGGTGGATCACAAAACACTGCAACGTGCGGCATTAGCCGGTGTTGCCGATGTATTCGCTGAGATAATGACCATTGAAGACGTTATAGCACTGCCAGTCACAAAATCAGACCGGACTTGAACCCTGTCGCCAGCCAGACTTCTATACTGGCTGGCACATGGAGACTGATATGACGTTGAAAATTGGTATCGTGGTATTTGATGGCATCATCCCTTTCCATCTTTCGGTGCCCTATGCTGTATTTGAAAAAGCGCTGACGCCGGAGGGCGAGCCCCTTTGCCAGCTTGTGGTATGCGCCACCACGCCCGGCGCGCTTAAAACCAATGCCGGATTTTCTATCGTTGTCGAGCGCGGGCTTGATGAGTTGGCCGGAATGGATATGGTGATCGTCCCAAGCTGGGACAGTCCCGAGCATGCCCCGGCCCCCGATCTCCTGCAGGCCCTGCAAAAAGCGCATGCCGCGGGTTCGCGTATTGTGGGTTTGTGTATGGGCGCGTTTGTCGTTGCCGCTGCCGGGCTACTTGAAAACCGCCCTGCGACGACACACTGGCGCTGGGCGTCTGACTTTCAGCGTCTCTATCCCTCTGTGCAGATGGATAAAGACGTGCTTTATATCGACAATGGTGACGTTGTCACTTCTGCGGGGACGGCGGCCAGTATCGACTGCTGTCTGCATCTGGTGCGTCAGGCCTGGGGCGCGGAAGTGGCAAACAGCGTGGCGCGGTTGCTGGTGGTACCGCCCCATCGCCAGGGTGGACAACGTCAATACGTAGAACTGCCGGTTCAGAACACGCGTCGTGGAGATCACTTTACCGACGCGCTGGCCTGGGCAACGGAAAACCTCCAGCTTGCGCTCACGCTGGACTGCGTGGCGGAAAAAGCCTGCATGAGTCGTCGCAGCTTTACCCGACGTTTTCAGCAAACCACCGGTGAGAGCTTTTCGCGCTGGCTGCTAAACCAGCGCATTATCGTCGCACAACGTTATCTCGAAAAAACCGACCAGCCTGTGGATGACATTGCCGAGCGTGTCGGATTTCCCTCAACAACCTCCTTTCGCCGTCACTTTCACAAACTGCTTAACACCTCGCCTTCTCGCTATCGGCGCGAGTTTCGCGGCCGATAACGAGGCGGCTATTTTCCGTGAGTTTCAAAACCCGCCATCACCGCCGTCAACTCTGCCAGGGAAAAACCGTGCTTCGGATCGTCAACACCCAGCCCGAAGCGTTCCTGCATCAGCTGATACAGCGCCGCAGCATCGGGAAGATGGATCTGCTCCTCCACATGGCCCTTTTGCCAGTGGGTAAAGTTGAAGTTGGTCAGCGTCAGTTTGCCGCCGTCAGGCAGATGGCGACACATCAGCAGATGATGGCGGAAATGGGACTGCGGCCAGTGCGCTGACCAGAAATTCCCCATGACGTAATCACTGAAATATTGTGTCGTCAGGTCAAAGTGATACATCGACTGCCAGTGTTCGTGGTGACGGAATTGCAGTACCCAGTCGTTCCCCTCGCTCAGCAGACGATACAGCCCGTGCGGCGTCTCCTGCTCTTCGTTGGCAAGCAGACGAATCGGTGCCGTCAGCGTCTGGCCGCCAAACCCAACGTCGGCAATCCAGCGCTCGCCGTTAAGTTCGACGAGCAACAGGCGATGCGTGCGCGGCGGCATTTGCGGTGGATTCGCTAATACCACACGTCCCAGCACGCTGCGCACCGTAAACCCGACTTCGCGCAACACGCGCTCAAACAAGCCATTTTGTTCAAAGCAATACCCCCCGCGACGCGCCTTCACCAGTTTGTCGACAAGGCTTTGATCGTCGAGCTGTATTTCGCGCGGCAGAACGACATCGATATTTTCAAACGGGATCGCACAGTTGTGATGTAAATGCAGCGCGCGCAAGGTGTCGATATCAACAGTAGCCGGTTGTTTCCAGCCAATGCGGGCGAAATAAGCAGTCAGAAATGGGGACATGCATCAGTTTCCTTTAACAGTGATGTTCTGTTTATAAACTAATTTTACGCGTCCACTTTGATTTCCGTGCTTTTTCGCCATACTCATCGTTATTGATGAGGAGACCTTATGAGCCACTTTCGTGTTGTTGAATTGCGTCATGCCAGCCGTCTTTTAAACCATGGCCCCACCGTGCTTATCACCAGTCGGGATGAAACCCTGGACAGGCGTAATGTTATGGCTGCCGCGTGGTCGATGCCCGTTGAGTTTGAACCACCGCGTATCGCCATTGTGGTGGATAAAAGCACCTGGTCGCGTGAGCTGATTGAACGCAGCGGGCAATTTGGCATCGTCATTCCCGGCGTGTCCGCCGCCAACTGGACTTACGCGGTGGGAAGCGTTAGCGGGCGCGACGAAGACAAATTCAACTGCTACGGCATCCCGGTGGTGAACGGTCCGGCACTCGGCCTGCCCGTCATTGAAGAGAAATGTCTGGCGTGGATGGAGTGCCGGTTATTACCCGTTACATCCGCGGCAGAAAAGTACGATACGCTGTTCGGGGAAGTGGTTTCAGCCGCCGCCGATGAACGCGCGTTCGTCGCCGGGCGCTGGCAGTTTGACGGGGATAAGCTGAATACCCTGCACCATCTGGGAGCCGGGACGTTTGTGACGAGTGGGAAAATGGTGAAGGCGCTGGATTGATAAACCCTCCCCCCATCGGGGAGAGGGTGAACGTATTACTTCGCACGCCGGGCAATAATCTCATCCGCCACATTGCGCGGTGCTTCCGCAAAATGGTGGAACTCCATCGTGTAGGTCGCGCGCCCTTGCGACATCGAGCGCAGCGTGGTGGCGTATCCAAACATCTCTGCCAGCGGCACGTCAGCACGGATAATCTGGCTGCCGTATTGCTCTTCCATGCCCTGCACCATGCCACGACGGGATGAGAGATCGCCCATGATATTACCGGCGTACTCTTCCGGCGTTTCTACTTCGATATGCATCACCGGCTCAAGGATCACCGGATCCGCTCTGCGAGCGCCCTCTTTAAACCCGAGGATCGCCGCCATGCGGAACGCCATTTCCGAGGAGTCGACGTCGTGATAGGACCCAAACGTCAGGGTCGCTTTTACATCGACAACCGGATACCCCGCCAGCACGCCGCTGTTCATGGCTTCGCGCAGCCCTTTTTCCACAGAGGGAATATACTCACGCGGCACCACGCCACCCTTCGTGGCATCTTCAAATTTGAAGCCACTGCCTGGCTCTAACGGCTCAAGGCTCAGGACCACATGCCCGTACTGCCCTTTACCGCCGGACTGCCGGACAAATTTGCCTTCGATATCTTTCACCGCTTTGCGCAGCGTCTCGCGGTAGGTCACCTGCGGACGGCCAATGTTCGCCTCGACGCCAAACTCACGCTTCATGCGATCGACGATAATCTCAAGATGTAGCTCACCCATACCGGAGATAATCGTCTGGCCGGACTCTTCATCGGTATGCAGACGGAACGACGGATCTTCCGCTGCCAGGCGTTGCAGGGCAATGCCCATCTTCTCCTGATCGCCTTTGGTCTTCGGCTCGATGGCAAGGGAGATCACCGGGTCCGGGAACTCCATTCGCTCGAGCGTGATGACCGCATTCGGATCGGTGAGCGTGTCACCGGTGGTCACATCCTTCAGACCGACACAGGCCGCAATATCACCGGCGCGCAGTTCATCCACCTCGTGACGATCGTTGGCATGCATCAGCACGATGCGTCCGATACGCTCTTTCTTGCCCTTCACCGGGTTATACACCGCGTCGCCTTTTCTCAGCACGCCAGAGTAAACGCGGATGAAGGTCAGTTGCCCGACGTACGGGTCGCTCATCAGTTTGAACGCCAGTGCAGAAAACGGTTCTTCATCACTTGGATGGCGCTCCGCATGCTGCCCTTTTTCGTCCACACCGTCGATGGCCGGTACATCCAGCGGGGATGGCATCAGCTCAATCACCGCATCGAGCATGCGCTGTACCCCTTTGTTTTTAAAGGCACTGCCGCACAGCATCGGCTGGATTTCACCGGAGATGGTCCGAATACGCAGCCCCTTAATGATCTCAGCCTCATCAAGGTCGCCCGTCTCCAGGTATTTATCCATCAGCGCGTCGCTGGCTTCTGCTGCCGCAGAGACCATTTTTTCCCGCCACTCCTGCGCGGTACTCAGCAAATCGTCCGGCACCGGCGCATAGTTAAACACCATGCCCTGCGTGGCATCATCCCACACAATGGTACGCATCTTGATGAGATCCACCACGCCGGTGAAATGCTCTTCCGCTCCCACAGGGATCACAATGGGCACCGGATTCGCCTTCAGGCGTTCCTGCATCATCCGCACGACGCGGAAGAAATCGGCACCCGGACGGTCCATTTTGTTGACGAACGCCAGGCGCGGCACATGATACTTATTCGCCTGACGCCAGACGGTCTCTGACTGCGGCTGCACGCCACCCACGGAGTCGTACACCATGACGGCACCGTCCAGCACGCGCATGGAGCGTTCCACCTCAATGGTGAAATCCACGTGCCCCGGAGTGTCGATGATGTTGATCCGGTGCGGTTCAAACCCTCTGTCCATACCCGGCCAGAAGCAGCTGACGGCCGCGGAAGTAATGGTGATCCCGCGCTCTTGCTCCTGCGCCATCCAGTCGGTTGTTGCCGCGCCATCGTGTACTTCACCCAGCTTGTGGCTCATCCCGGTGTAAAACAGGATGCGTTCGGTGGTTGTCGTTTTACCGGCATCGATATGCGCGGAAATACCGATGTTGCGATAACGTTCGAGAGGGATGGGTCGGGGCATAATATTTCCTTAAGTCTGTAAGACTGAGTTGTGACGACCAGGATGGTCGCCAGTGTGTTCGTTTGCTATAATAGTCCTATTGTACGAGTATTATCGAACTATTTTTTCACGGTTGACCTATTGTTGATATAGCTCAATCTGAACGTTGACGCAGGAAAACGATGATCCCAAACCACCCTGAACCTGAACAAATACTGCTGGAAAATGTGCTGTTTGCCCTCGGCAACCCGCTCCGGCTGTCGATTATCCGCAGACTGGCCGATGGCAGCGAACTCAGCTGTAACGCGCTGCGCCCGGACGATGTGGTGAAATCGACAATGACCCACCACTGGCGCGTGCTGCGCGACAGCGGCGTTATCTGGCAACGCCCGCAGGGGCGGGAGAATATGATTTCATTGCGAAGAGACGATCTGGATACCCGTTTTCCAGGGCTGATGGCAATTTTGCTGCGGGCTGAGTAGCCCTGCGGTTACATTAATATCCGTGGCAACGCTACGCTTTTTCCAGGCGATAGACCGGGATCTGCCGGCTGGTCTTCGTCAGGGTATCAAAGACCTCGGTCTCGGAGGTGACAATCCTCATCCCTGTTTTGCGTAACCTTTGCACATCGGCCGCAATGCGCTGAATGCCAAACCAGAACAGCCCGTCAAGTGCCGTTACCGCCAGCCCGTTCTCCAGCGCTAACTTAAGGCGTTCGCGGGGGGCTTTGACCTGCTGGGCGATTTGCCGGTAAGGCACTTCGCTCCCACCCTCGCTATCAGTTCGCTGGATACGCGTCTTCAGGTGATAACTAAATTCGTCAGGGATCCCGTCCAGATTCATTTTAAGGCTATACACGCAGCCGAACCGCTTGCCATTGAACAGCACATTTTTCTGACTGAGTTGAAGTTCATTCCTGATGCCGTCAATCAACTGCGGGGCACGGGTGAGGAGTAGCCTGAAGGGCAGCTCGAAGCTGGTGACGTAATCCACATTAAGCAACGCCAGACGCAGCCGCTCCTCTGCACCAGACTGTTGCTCACGACACTCTTCCATCACCTCTGCCCACTGGCGCGTCAAACGCTCCGGCTCGGCAGCCTCGGTAAAGAGATATTTTTCAATCTGATAATCAACTCTTCCGGTCATAGTGTGGTATCCCGTCGCTGTGGATGCGGTAATTCTATCCAGCACGGTGATATTTATAAAGGACTGAACCGCAACGGCGTGATGAAAATGTCGTTGCGATTCAGTCTCCTGACATTTCCGATCAGTGCGCCATCAACCAGCCCATCAGAATCGTGGCGAAAATCACTGTCGATGCGCCGCCAATACGGGTCGCAATCTGGGCAAACGGCATCAGCGACATGCGGTTCGACGCAGACAGAATCGCCACGTCCCCTGTCCCGCCCAGCCCGCTATGACAGCAGGTGACAATGGCCGCTTCCACCGGATACATATTCAGGCGCGACGCAATAAAATAGCCGCTCAGCGCCATTGCCATCACGATCGAACCACACACCACCACATATCCCACGGAGAAGACCGCCACGACGCTCTCCAGCGGCACGTACAGCATGCCAAGGCCAATCATCAACGGCCAGACCAGCGCAGCGGAGACAAATTTATAGCAGCTGTGCGCCCCCTGCTCCATGGAGGCTGGGATCACCCTGAAGTATTTACACAGCACGGCGATGAGGATCATCAGCACCGGGCCGGGAATATGCACCAGCTTCTCAAACAGTCCGCCAACGATGAAAAACGCGCACACCATCAGCAGCCCGCCGCCCATCAGCTGGAAATCGGTTTGCTGTACGCTCTGGGCGCTGGCAAACAGGCTATTGTCATCTTTGCTGCGGGTTAGCATGCCATTTCCCGACAGCGCAGGACGTTTTGTTCCGAGGCGTGCCAGCGTACCCGCACAGATAATCGCGAAGATATTCCCCACTACGGCGGCGGGTGCCAGCTGCGCCACATAGACGTCAGGTGTCTGGCCCAGTATGGCCGAATAGGCCAGCGACAGCGGTAAAATACCTTCGCCAATCCCGCCGCCGATAATCGGCACGATGATGAAAAAGAAGGTGTGGTACGGCGTATAGCCAAACAGCGAGCCGACAATTAACCCGCTCAGCACAGCCATCAGGGTGCCTACCACCAGTGGAACGAACATGCGGATCATCCCCTGGATCAGCAGCACGCGGTTCATCCCCAAAATGCTCCCCACTACCAGACAAGCGATGACGAAATAGAGCAGATTGGCCTCTTTCATCAACAGGTGAACCGTATCCAGGGTGTGTTTCTCGAATACGCCAAAATAGACCAGCACCGAGGGCAGCATCAGGCACAATATTGCCGGGCCACCAATATCTTTCAGCACCGGGATCTGTCGGCCAATTTTGGCAAAGGCAAAACCGAGCGTCATGATCACCGCGAGTCCACCGATCATGTTTTTCGGCAGGAGCCCCGCCCACGCGGAGGTGGCCACAATGGCCGCGATCCCGACAAACAGCATCAACGGGACCGCGCCGACTTCCGCATTGCTCAACCCAAAAGCAACACGTGAAGCGACTGGAGATGTGGTTACAGAATTATCTTTCATATAATCACCGGATTAGTAGGTTCGGATATAAATAAACAGGAAAAAATCGTAATTAGCCTGTATTTAATAAAACTCTAATATTTAATAATATTCAAACAGCCATTTATAAAAATGGTTCATCGAGAAATTAGCATGGCGATTTCGCCGGAAACGTGAACAGCACGAGAATTTCTTTTTAAATAACTTAATTCTTCTTTTCGTAACTAAAGTTTTTAATCGCCACATCGGTGTTTTGAAATTATTTAAACCAGAAAGACTGTGACCGTTATCACTACGCCTATGATTCTTAACCGCTAGATTAGCGCGAAACGACAGACATAAATAAACCTGCGCCTGCAACTGAACCTTATCCGATTATTGAAATTCAGGAGTCATTCATGTCTCGCAAAGAAGTACTGTATACCCCTTATAGCGGCGCTGTATTACTGGAAAACCCGTTATTAAATAAAGGACTCGCCTTTATCAAAGAAGAACGCGATAACTTTAATCTGCACGGTTTGTTGCCACACAACGTTGAAAGTATCGAGGAACAAACCGAACGCGCCTGGGTACAATTCTGTCATTTTAAAAGCGATATTTCCCGCCACGTTTATCTGCGAAATATACAGGATACTAATGAGACTCTGTTTTACAACCTGCTGCGTTCGCACCTGAAAGAGACGTTACCCATTATCTATACCCCCACGGTAGGTGAAGCCTGCGAACACTTCTCGACAATTTATCGCCGCGCGCGGGGGCTCTTTATTTCATGGCCCAATCGTCATCGTATTGATGAAATGCTGCAAAGCTTTTCACGCAATGATATTCGCGTCATCGTTGTGACCGACGGGGAGCGCATTCTGGGACTCGGCGATCAGGGGATCGGCGGGATGGGAATACCCATTGGTAAACTCTCGTTATATACCGCCTGCGGTGGGATCCACCCGGCGTCTACCCTGCCGATTATGCTGGATGTTGGTACCAATAATCAGCAGCATCTGGACGATCCGATGTATATGGGCTGGCGTCATCCACGCATCAGCGACGATCAGTACGCCGAGTTTATGGACATGTTTATCAGTACCGTGAAGCAGCGCTGGCCCAATGTATTGCTGCAGTTTGAGGATTTCGCGCAGAAAAACGCGACCAGACTGCTGCAGCGCTACCGCGACCAGCTGTGCTGTTTCAACGACGATATCCAGGGTACCGCCGCCGTGACCGCGGGCACGCTGATTGCTTCCGCCCATGCTGCCGGGACCCGTGTTCGCGATCAGCGCGTGGTCTTCCTGGGGAGCGGATCCGCCGGTTGCGGCATCGCCGAAAAAATCGTTGCGCTGATGGTGGATGACGGGCTAACCGAAGCCGAAGCCCGCCGTCGGGTCTTTATGGTCGATCGCTTTGGCCTGCTGACTGACGATATGACCAACCTCCTCGACTTCCAGAAAAACCTGCTCACGGCGCGCGAGGCGATCCGCGACTGGCAGGTTGAGTCGACCAATATTTCGCTGCTGGACGTGGTTAAAAACGCGCATCCGACGGTCATGATTGGGGTCTCAGGCCAGCCGGGCCTCTTCAGCGAAGAGATTGTAAAAGAGATGCATCGCCACTGCCCGCGTCCGGTGATTATGCCGCTTTCTAACCCCACATCACGTGCGGAGGCGCAACCGCAGGATCTCATTGCCTGGACACAGGGCGCCGCACTCGTCGCCACCGGCAGCCCGTTTGCTCCGGTGTTCTGGCAGGACGAACAGTACGATATTGCCCAGTGTAATAATGCCTATGTATTCCCCGGGCTGGGGCTGGGTATTCTGGCCTGCCATGCACGCCGGGTCACCGAGGAGATGCTGATGGCGGCAAGCCGCAGCCTGGCCGCACAGTCGCCGCTGGTGACGACTGAAAAAGGTGGGTTATTGCCGCCGGTGGATCACATAGAAACGGTGTCACGCCATATCGCGTTTGCCGTCGCCAGAGCGGCCATTGAGCAAGGTGTTGCGCCAGCCATGGAGGATGAGATGTTGCTGGCGCGGATTGAAGAGACCTGGTGGCAAGCGGATTATGCGCCGTACCGCCGGGCCGCGCTGTAGCCGTCAGCCTGCCCTCACGTTACGGTGAGGGCAGACTTTAGTGCTGAATGCCTGACTGTTCAGGCATGTCGCCTGTAGATACAGTTCTGTTGGAAATGACCACGCTTTTTTTGCGCGCATATCTGTCCGGCTGGCCTTCAGGTCGGGTTTTGAAGCGTCGGTGCAACCACATATACTGCTCCGGCGCCATCAGCACCGCGCGCTCAATCGCCCTGTTCATTTGCGTGGCTACCAACGCTTTATCACCGCCCTGCAGCGTTTCGCCGATATCGTCAAGAATAATCAGTTCATAACCGCTGCCGTCTGCCTTTCTGCGTGGAACGAACGGGATCACCGCCGGCCTGGCGCTCTTCACCAGCATGTAACTTCCGGCAGTTGTCGCGGCGTCAGGAACCGCAAAGAACGGCACAAACACGCTGTTGGTTTTGCCGTAGTCGTGATCCGGGGCGTACCACAGAATTTCATTCTGCTTCAGGGCGCGGATCATCCCCTTCAGGTCATAGCGATCCAGCATGGTTTTATTTGAGCGCAGACGGCCACGCGTCTGCAGCCAGTCCAGCAGCGCATTATTGTTAGGGCGATAAACCCCGACACCCGGGTTGAGCATGCCAAATATTCTGGCACCCAGTTCCAGGGTAAGAAAATGCATACCGATAAGCACTACGCCATTTCCACGCGCCCGCGCCTCTTCCATATGCTCATACCCACTGACGCTAAAGCATTTGCGTACCCGCCAGTCTGGCCAGAACCAGGCCATCCCGGTTTCGATAACGCCCATACCAACCGATTCAAAATTACGCTGCAGTAAATGTTCGCGTTCAGCCTTTTTCATATCGGGAAAACAGAGCTCAAGGTTGCGGCGAGCGATGTCTACACGACGCGGTAGCAAACGCATGGCCAGACGCCCAAGGCCGTGTCCGATTCTCAATAAAAGGGGATACGGGAGCTGCACAATGCACCAGAGCGCTGCAATGCCTGTCCAGCTGAGCCAGTAACGAGGATGAAAAAAGGCGAGTGAAAACTGAGGTAATTTTGTCATCAGAAAATTATCCTGTACTTAATTTAACGCAACTGCTGTGCTTACCAGATGATTTCGTGAAAGTTTTAGGGAAGCAAAGTGTAACGGAAGTGTCACAGGATCGTATTGTCGATTTTTGCGAAAGGTCGCGAGAGGCGTAAATGCCGGGTAAGCAAAGCGGCTTCCCGGCTAAAATCTTACATTGAATAACCCGGCTTTTTAATCAGCGTATCCATCTGCGGGCCAATTTCGGTATCCCAGACCTGCGCTTTCCAGTCCTCAGGATTAACCTGGCTCAACGCGATCGACACTGAACTGTCTTTGCTGTTGAAATGACGAATTATCACCTCAGCAATATCCGCCGCCAGTGCGTTTTTTTGTTCGTCGTTCATATCCCGGGGAAAACTTTTGATATCTACATGTGGCATGTGCAGGCTTCCTGTTATGAATAAGGGTTCCACGTTATCAGATAATCGTATTTGCCTTTAACACCTTGTGCAGTTCAGGCAGCCCGCACACGGTATCTGCAATGGCCGTCAATTTTGGCGTATTGGTTGCGAACCATTCGTGCCGTGGACCCCAGCTACGCGCCACCGCAATATAGACGTCAAGCAGCGTAAGTCGCTCACCCAGCGCAAACGGGGCAGCTTTGAGTTGGCTTTCGAACCATAAATAGAGGGATTTGCGGTATTCGATGCAGTTTTTCTGCAGCTGTTCCGGCGCATCCGGTACCCAGCGTTCGGGATAGTCTGCGTAAGTAAACGTCGGATAGACGTTCGCCACGAACCAGATCAGCAGACGCTGAAACTGCTGACGTTCCGCCTGGCCCACGGGCGGCGCCAGATCGGGACACCTGTCGAGCACCATCAGGCCGATGGCGGCCGTTTCGGTCATGATCGCGCCATTTTCCAGTGCCAGTGTAGGCACCTGACACAGCGGGTTAAGCTTTTGCAACAGTTCACGCTGAGGACCGGGCTGGTCAAACCCGTCCACGTTAATAAACTGGTAAGGAATGTCTGCCAGGGTCAGCATCACTTCACTGATTGCCGAGCCCCAGCCGGGTACGCCATAGAGTTTGATCATGTTGCCCTCTCAGGAGTGAAAATCCTAAGTGTAGAGCACAATTAATACGTGATCCCAGGCGGGTTAACCTCCGATTGTGCCACCGCTTCGCCCTGCTCCCCCCAGCGTGCCAGCACCTTCTGATACTCCCCGCGCGCGATCGCACCATCCAGTGCGGCCTGCAGGGCGTAGACCAGTTGATTGCCTTTTTTGGTGGTGGTGGCGACATACGCTTTTTTCGGGCCCAGCCCGACAACGCGCGTTTTGCCGGTCAGCGCGGCTTTATACGCCGCGACCGACTGCGGCCCGAAGAACACATCCGCCCGGCCGGACTGAATATAGAGATTGCCCGAGGCATCGTCCGTCAGGTACACCGGCAGCGCGGGTTCACGTCCGGCCTTTTTGTTCTCCTCGTTCCAGCCCAACAGGATGCGCTCCTGATTGGTGCCAGAGCCAACAATGACCTTTTTACCCGCAAGATCTTCAGGGCCCTTAATCGACTGCACCTGACTGGTGGATTTCACCGTAAACGCCAGCGAATCGACGCGATAGGTTGCAAAATCAAACTTCTCTTTGCGCTGTTCGGTCACCGCAATGTTTACCAGCGCTACGTCATAGCGCCCGGAGGTGATCCCCAGCGGCCAGTCTTCCCAGGCCGTAGGAACGAGCTTCAGTTTTAGCCCCAGGCTGCCCGCCAGCAGCCGGGCGATATCCGGGTCGCTGCCGATACGCGTCCGATTATCGCTGGCCAGCAGCGCCAGCGGCGGTGAATTAAGCGCGGAAATGGCCACCGTGAGCGTTCCCGGCTCAACAAATTTGTAATGAGCGGGGATCTTCGCCACCGCCTGCGGATCCACTGTCACCGGCAGCGGCTGCTCGTTGACCTTTAAATCAATGCTGGCATGACTGGCGGCGGTAAAAGCCAGCCCCGCTAAAAGTCCATATTTCATCGGAACTCCTTACAGGACTCGGGAAAGGAACTGACGCGTTCGCGGGTGCGATGGCCGGTTCAGCACCTCGTCGCTGCTGCCCTGCTCCACAATTTTACCGTCGACCATAAACACCACCTGATCCGCCACTTCCCGGGCGAAGCCGATCTCATGGGTGACCACCACCAGCGTGGTGCCGGAACGGGCGAGTTTCTTGATGACATCCAGCACTTCGCCCACCAGCTCCGGGTCAAGCGCCGAGGTGGGTTCATCAAACAGCATGACCCGCGGACGCAGCGCCAGCGCGCGGGCAATGGCGATACGCTGCTGCTGCCCGCCGGAGAGATGGCGCGACCAGGCATCTGCTTTATCACGCAGCCCCACCACATCCAGCAGGCTGTATGCCCGCTCAACGGCCTCTTTTTTGCTCAGTTTTTTATGGGCGATGGGCGCTTCAATCAGGTTTTCCAGCACAGTGAGATGCGTGAAGAGGTTAAAGTTCTGGAACACATAACCGACATTGACGCGCTGTTTAAGGATCTCTTTCTCTTTTAACTCGTAGAGTTTGTCACCCCGACGACGATAGCCGATGTAATCCCCGTCAATCTGAATAAACCCTTCGTCAACGCGCTCCAGGTGGTTGATGGTGCGCAACAGGGTCGATTTACCAGAGCCGGACGGTCCGAGGATCACGGTGACGGATCCCGGTGGGATCTCAAGCGACACGTTATCGAGCGCTTTATGGCGACCAAAGAATTTACTGACGCCGGTAATGGAAATATGTCCTTCATGAGAGGCTTGCATGGACGGGCTCCTGTGCGGGCGTGGTGGTGACGGAACGGGAACGGGTACGGCTGAGGGTACGGTTCTGATTCACCGCCGAGCGACGTTCGCTGCGGGCCAGGCCCCGCTCTACACCATACTGGATAGCGGACAATACGGTGGTAATCACCAGGTACCAGGCGGCCCCCACCATCAGCAGCGGGATCACTTCCTGCGTGCGGTTGTAAATCATCTGGATGGTGTAGAACAGTTCCGGCATTGCCAGCACGTAGACCATCGCCGTGCCCTTCGCGAGACTGATGATTTCGTTAAACCCGGACGGCAGAATGGTGCGCAGCGCCTGCGGCAGAATGATCCGCACCGTACGACGCCAGGCCGGTAGCCCCAGCGCAGCGGCCGCTTCATACTGACCATGATCCACGCCGAGGAAGCCCCCGCGGATAATCTCCGCGGTATAGGCGCTCTGTACCAGCGTCAGCCCGACAACGGCAGTGGAAAATTGCCCCAGCACGTTGATGGTTTCAAAGCTGCCCCAGGTTATGCCGGTGAACGGCACCCCAAGGGAGAGCGTGTCGTAGAGATAGGAAAAGTTATAGAGGATGATCAGCACCACAATCAGCGGCAGCGAACGAAACAGCCAGATATAGCCCCAGGCCAGGCTGCTCAGCAACCAGGATGAGGAGAGTCTCGCCAGCGCCAGCATACCGCCGAAAACCACGCTCAGCGCGGTGCCGATCAGCGTCAGCAGTAATGTCTGGCCAACGCCTTCAAGGATCACCGGGTCGAAGAACCAGCGGGCAAAAACAGACCACTCCCAGCGCGGGTTAAAGGCGACGGACTGGATAACGACCGCCAGGACAAACAGCGCCACCACGGCACCGACGGCCCGCAGCGGATAACGCGCAGGGACCACTTTAATGGTTTCAACGTTGCTCATCATCGTTCCTCATGCGGTTTTACTTAACGCTTCGCGAACCAGCGTTTTGGTGAAACGCAGCCGGCCATCAAACGGGGGCTGGCTGTACTCTTCCGGATCGCGATGCAGATCGAACTGCGGCTGGTACCCCTGGCTGAGATAAAGTCGTACCGCTTCCGGCTGACGGAAACCGGTAGTGAGGTAGATCTGGCTGTAGCCGGCCAGCACCGCCCTGCGCTCCAGCTCCTGCACCACGCGCCCGGCAAGCCCCTGCTGACGCAGGGTTTTGTCCGTCCAGATGCGTTTGATTTCCGCGGTGCGTTCGTCGAAGGGTTTGTACGCACCGGTGGCGATAATTTTCCCGTCACGCTCAAGGACGATAAACAGCCCCTGTGGCGCCAGATACCACTCGGTGAGCTCCACCTCTGCATCTTTCGAAAAATAGTCTCCGTAGCGGGCAGCGTATTCACCGAACAGCCCATTGATGATGGGCTGAAGATCGGCATCTTCCGGCGAAACGTCACGAAATTGTTCGCTCATAGCGCCTCCTTAGTCACCCAGACCGGCAGGGTTCACTTCCGACAGCGGGATGCGTTCCACCCCTTCCCCCCAGCGGTTCAGCACTTTGTCGTAATCGCCGTTTTTGATCACGCCGTTAAGTGCGGTCTGCACCGGTTCCACCAGCCCGCTGCCTTTTTTTAGCGTTACCGCGATATGCGCCGTCTTCGGCCAGCCGCCGTCTACGCTACCGACCAGTCTGGTTTTACCCGTCAGCGCGGCTTTACACGCGCCAATCACGTTCGGACCAAAATACGCATCCGCACGCCCGGACTGGAGCGCCAGCGTTTGTGCCGCGTCATCTTTGGTGTAGATCGGGGTAAACGGTTTTAATCCCTTCTTCAGGTTTTCGGCGTTCCATGCCAGCAGGATGGCCTCCTGGTTAGTGCCAGAGCCCACAATAATCCGCAGCCCGGCAATGTCCTCCGCCTTCTGCAGGGATGTGATTGGGCTGGTTGATTTCACATAGAAACCGAGCGAATCCTTACGGTAGGTGGCGAAATCAAACTTCTCCTTACGCGCTTTGGTCACGGTAATGTTGCTGATCGCCGCATCGTATTTCCCGGAGGCGACGCCCAGCGGCCAGTCTTCCCAGGAGGTGGGCACCACGTTCAGCTCCAGCCCGAGGCTGTCGGCCACCAGACGGGCGACGTCAACTTCGCTTCCCAGAAGCGTTTTGTTGTCATCCGAGAAAACCGTCAGTGGCGGTTGATTGAGACCTGCCACCGCAACGGTAAATTTCCCCGGCACGGCAAAGCGATAATCTTTCGGCAACTGCGCGATAGCCTCGCTGTTTTTGGCGGTGTTGATCGGCGTTTTGTTGGCCTCAATGCTCACACCGGTGCCGTTAATGTTCACATTCTCTGCCCAGGCGGCAGGGGTAAAGGCCAGCGCGAGCGCCAGAATAAGCGATGGTTTCTGCATAGCGGTGTTCTCTTTATTGTTGTGTGAACTGATTTTTGGGTTCGTCCAGGCCCAGGCTGTCGCGCAGTGTGGTTCCGGGGTAGTCAGTGCGAAACAGGCCGCGGGCCTGTAGCACCGGCACCACCTGGTCAACAAAGCGCGGGAAGGTATCTGGCGTCCCGCCCTGAATGATGAAGCCGTCGGCTGCATCGCCGTCGAACCACGCCTGCAGGCCGTCCGCCACCTGCTCCGGCGTGCCGGAAAAACGGGGGCGTGGCGAGGCCGCTTCCAGCGCAACCTGACGCAGCGTCAGCTGACGTTCACGGGCATTGCGCTTTATCTCATCCGTGGTACTGCGGAAGCTGTTTTTCCCCAGATCGCCGAGGTCCGGGAACGGCTCGTCGAGCGGATACTGGCTGAAATCGTGATGTTCGAAATAACGTCCGAGATAATTGAGCGCATCCTTAACCGACACCAGCGCCGCGGTGGTCTGGTACTGGTTTTCCACATCTTCGGCATCTTTTCCGACAATCACGCTCACGCCCTGGAAGATGTGCAAATCAGAAGCACGACGACCGTTATTTTCCAGCTGCTGCTTTACGTCGCGGTAGAACGCTTGTGCTTCTTCAAAGGTTTCATGATGGGTGAAGATCGCATCGGCATGCTTCGCTGCCAGCTTTTTGCCGTCGTCCGATGCACCCGCCTGGAACACAATCGGACGCCCCTGCGGCGTGCGACCAATATTGAGCGGCCCGGCGACCTGGAAGAAATCACCGTGATGATCCAGGGTATGCAGTTTGGCGGGGTCAAAGAACTGACCACTCTCTTTGTTGCGCACAAAGGCATCGCCTTCCCACGAGTCCCACAGCCCTTTCACTACGTCGAGATACTCATCCGCAATGCGGTAGCGCAGCGCGTGCTCCGGGTGTTTTTCACGCGAGAAGTTCCTGGCCGACCCTTCCAGCGGCGAGGTCACGACGTTCCAGCCCGCACGGCCGTTGCTCAGGTGATCCAGGCTGGCAAACTGGCGCGCCACGGTAAAGGGTTCGCTGTAGGAGGTGGATAACGTGCCCACCAGACCCAGCCGCGAGGTAATGCTCGCCAGTGCAGAGAGCACCGTTAACGGCTCAAAACGGTTTAAAAAATGCGGGATCGATTTCTCATTAATGTAGAGGCCGTCGGCGACGAATAAAAAGTCGAGCTTGCCCTCCTCGGCTTTTAACGCCGTCGCTTTGACGAAATCAAAATTAATACTGGCATCGGCGACCGCCGCAGGATGGCGCCAGGCGGACATATTCCCGGATGCACCATGCAAAATGGTCCCCAGCCGCAATTGTCGGGTTGCAGACATATTCACCTCTTCTGAATTAAACGTGTTGCAGGGCTTTTTCCGCAAGCTGTGCAAAATAACGGGCAGCCGGCTCAATTAATGCTTCGTCCGGATTAAAGGCCGGGTGATGTAAACCATACGGGCTATTGCTGCCAATGCTGACAAACGCGCCGGGGACCTGCTGCAGATAGACCGCAAAATCCTCTCCGCCCATATGCAATTCAGCATGCTGGGTTTCATACCCCGCTTCCCGGGCGACCGAGGTGGCAAATTCCGCCCAGCGCTCGTCATTGACCAGCGCAGTCGGCCCGGCATACCAGGTGATATCAATCTGGGCACTGAAGGCGCTGGCGAATCCGGCAGCGATTTCACCGACGCGCGCTTTGACGTTCTGCTGAACTTCCACGCGATGTGTGCGCAGCGTCCCTTCCAGCTCAACGCTTTCCGGCAGGACGTTCCAGGTATTACCGCCCGCAATGCGCGTTACGCTCAGCACGACGGAGTCCAGCGTATTCACGTTGCGACTGGCGACGCTCTGCAGCGCGGTAATGAGCTGGCTTGCCAGCACAATCGCGTCGTTGCCTTCATGTGGCCGCGCGGCATGGGCCCCTTTGCCAGTAATGCGGATCACAAACCGATCGACGTTGGCATAGAACGGCCCGCCGCGGGTGGCAAACTCACCCACCGGCAACCCCGGCTCGTTGTGCATGCCGAAGATGGCGCTGACGTCACGTAACGCCCCGGCCCGCACCATGCTCTTCGCACCGCCAAAATTCTCTTCGGCAGGCTGAAACAGGATCCGCACGCGACCGTTAAGCGACGCTTCACGCTCTTTCAGTTTTAATGCCGCCCCGAGGATCACGCTGGTGTGGATGTCATGACCGCAGGCGTGCATCACCCCCGCACGCTGTGAGCTAAACGCCACCCCGCTGCGCTCTTCGATCGGCAAGGCATCGATGTCCGCCCGCAGGGCAATCAGTTTGGTGCCGGTGCCAATTTCCGCCACCAGTCCGGTCGGCAGATCATAAGGCAGTGGTCTGATGCCGGCATTCGTCAGCCACTGGTGCAGACGGGCGGTTGTTTCCACTTCCTGGCCCGACAGCTCCGGGTGCTGGTGCAACTCACGGCGCCAGGCAATCAGTTGTTCGCCAAAACGCATACGGTAACCTCCTTGTTAAGTCGCGCCTGCGCCAGCAGACGCAGGGACTGCACGCGCGTGGCCCCCTCCGCAACCGGTGTGTCGATAATGAATTCGTCAATACCCCACTGGTGATGCAGAGCGTCCAGTTGTGCCAGTACCGACTCTGCGGTCCCGGCCACCAGCGACTGCGCGCGACGCGCTATACGTAGCGGCTCGCTGCCTGCCTGACGCGCAAACGCATAGGCTTGCTCTTCACTGGCCACCGTAACGCGCTGGCCGTTTGCCAGCTCCACGCCCCAGACTTCAACCTTTTGTGCCAGCGATTCCGCCTGAGCCTGAGAGTCCGCCACAATCACCTGCACCGCCACAATCACCTCCCGGACGCTGTGTTCACGCCAGGTGGTGATGACCTCACGCAGCAGGTCCGGATCGCCATTCAGGTGAGCGGCAAAGACAAAATGCCAGTTGAGTTTTGCGGCCAGCAGAGCACTTTCGACGCTGGCTCCCAGCAGGAATCCCTGTGCCGGGACCGGCGGCAGCGGCGTCGCGCGCACCGCCTCATCGACCGACTGATTTTCAGGGCGGATCCAGCTATCAAGTTGCGCCAGCTGTTCGGCAAAACTGCCCTTTTCCTGCTGATTCAGACCGAGTTGCAATGCGCGGGTGGAGAGCGGCAGACCGCCGGGTGCTTTTCCGACGCCCAGATCGACGCGACCCGGAGCCAGGGCAGCCAGGAGATTGAAGTTTTCCGCGACTTTATAGGGGCTGTAGTGTTGCAGCATGACGCCGCCCGATCCCACGCGGATACGCGTTGTCTGCCCGAGGATCCAGGCAATCAACAACTCCGGCGAGGGGCTGGCCAGCTGCGGGGTGTTGTGGTGTTCGGCAATCCAGAAGCGGTGATAACCGAGAGTTTCCGCCTGTTGCGCCAGCGCCAGGGTTCGCGCCAGCGCATCGGCGGCTGTTTCGTTTTCAGCGATGGGGCTTTTATCCAGAATGCTGATTCGCCAGGACATGTTGCGTTCTCGTTTGACTTAACATGTCGTCATTATTAAAGGCGTATTTCACCACTGAGAAACAATTAATTTACATTTGGTTTGCCGGAAATCAGATATATAAAACCACACTAAGAATAAGACTTTAGCGTGGAAATCAGCGTTTCCGCCTGACTGCGGCGGATAATACGGATAAAGCGTATATGCGCGTAGTCCGGATTTTGCAGATCGGCTTCGTAACGCCTGCGGTTGTTGCGCCAGGTTTTAATCGTCCAGATGATAATGGACTCTCTGCTGAAGAACGCGCGCCGGAAACTCTCTTTATTTCCCGTTCCAGGCCAGAGTTCGTGTTGATGCCAGGCCCGTTTGATTGCTCTGGTGACGGCCTGCCAGAGGGTGCGGGCAAACCCGCAATCTACCCACACCACAATGTCAACATTGCGCCATTTAACAGGTCGCGTGCGGTTATAGTTACCATCCAGCACCCAGTTCTGAGAAGCGCTTAATGCATGCTCCAGTTTTTCCAGAAACGCATCATCTGCTGTGCCCTGCCAGTTCGGGCGCCAGTAAAGCCTGTCCATTTCAATATAAGGAATAGCCAGTTCATCAGCGATCCGTCTTGCCAGCGTGGTTTTTCCACTTCCGCTGGTGCCGATTACATTAATTCTCACCCTTAGCCTCGTTTTAGCTGCATAAAAACCAAACCGATCATAGCGTTTACCCTCCGCTTGTTCCACTGAGCAACTATTAAGCACATCTGATGATTAAAACAGCATGGCACTGACGGTTTTGTCTAAAAGGTCATCACGATTCAGCGCGTTGTGATCCTCGTCTGCTCTGACCACACGATTTCCTTCGACGTGCATCACTTTCGGCACGGTTATATTTTGCGTCGCTTATCAATTGCAGGTAGGATGCCTCGCCATGTTTCGCCTTATCCATACGCAGAATGACTGGGAAGGCGACATGTGTTTGCGCAGAAGCAATCGTTTGTATTGCTCTCTGCCAGGCAGGACTATCACGATAATGGTTCAGACAGGCAAACAGGTAACTCAATGAAAACAAGCAATAAAAGCGCAGCCGATCATCATGCTGCTAAACGTCGCTGGTTAAACTCCCATGAAGAGGGCTACCACAAAGCGATGGGCAACCGTCAGGTCCAAATGATCGCCATCGGCGGCGCTATCGGTACAGGTCTGTTTTTAGGTGCTGGCGCACGTCTGCAAATGGCAGGCCCGGCTCTCGCCCTGGTCTATCTGGTGTGCGGGATCTTCTCCTTCTTCATTCTTCGTGCGCTGGGCGAGCTGGTGCTGCATCGCCCTTCCAGCGGCAGCTTTGTCTCTTACGCTCGCGAATTTCTTGGTGAAAAAGCCGCCTACGTTGCCGGCTGGATGTACTTCGTCAACTGGGCGATGACCGGTATCGTTGATATCACCGCCGTTGCGCTGTATATGCACTACTGGGGCGCGTTTGGCGATGTCCCGCAGTGGGTCTTTGCGCTGGGCGCCCTGGCGATTGTCGGTACCATGAATATGATCGGCGTGAAGTGGTTCGCCGAGATGGAGTTCTGGTTTGCACTGGTAAAAGTGCTGGCGATTGTGATTTTCCTGGTGGTCGGTACCGTGTTCCTCGGCAGCGGTAAGCCGCTGGACGGCAATGCAACCGGCTTCCACCTGATAACCGATAACGGCGGCTTCTTCCCGCACGGTCTGCTGCCGGCGCTGGTTCTGGTGCAGGGCGTGGTGTTCGCTTTTGCCTCTATCGAGCTGGTGGGTACGGCGGCGGGCGAATGTAAAGACCCGCAGACCATGGTGCCTAAAGCCATTAACAGCGTGATCTGGCGTATCGGTCTGTTCTATGTCGGCTCTGTGGTGCTGCTGGTTCTGCTGCTGCCATGGAACGCCTATCAGGCGGGTCAGAGCCCGTTTGTGACTTTCTTCTCGAAGCTCGGCGTGCCATACGTGGGTAGTATCATGAACATCGTGGTGCTGACCGCGGCGCTCTCCAGCCTGAACTCCGGCTTATATTCCACAGGCCGTATCCTGCGCTCCATGTCGATGGGTGGCTCTGCGCCGAAGTTCATGTCGAAGATGAGCAAGCAGCAGGTGCCTTATGCCGGCATCCTGGCGACGCTGGTGGTCTACGTGTTTGGCGTGTTCCTGAACTATCTGGTACCGTCCCGCGTGTTCGAGATCGTACTGAACGTGGCCGCGCTGGGGATTATCGCTTCCTGGGCCTTTATCGTGGTCTGCCAGATGCGTCTGCGCAAAGCCATTAAAGAGGGCAAAGCGGCTGACGTGAGCTTCAAAATGCCAGGCGCACCGGTGACCTCGTGGCTCACCCTGCTGTTCCTGTTCAGCGTGCTGGTTCTGATGGCGTTCGATTACCCGAACGGCACCTATACCATCGCCACCATTCCGCTGCTGGCCGTTCTGCTGATTGCTGGCTGGTTTGGCGTGCGTAAGCGCGTATACGAAATTCACAGCACCGCGCCGGTTCATCATGAAGATGAAAAACACGACGGCCCGCTGGTGGAAGAAACCTCGCGTTAAGCGTGCAGTAAACATTAAAATGGGAAGGCAAATGCCTTCCCTTTTTTTATGTCGGGTGGCGGCTTCGTCTTACCCGCCCTACGTTTCATTGCGCAGCGCCACCGGGCAATTCCCACATCAGAGCGTGATACGTACCACATCGTCAGGCTGGGTCGCTTCCTGCTGACGGGTGGATTTTTGTTTCACCGTTACGTACAGCGTTTTGCCATCAGCAGAGAGCGCCAGGCTGTTTGGATAGACCGGCGTGTCGAAGGTTTTCGTCACTTTATAGGTTTTGGTGTCAATCACGCTCACCTTTCCGGCTTCACGATGCGTTACGTACGCTTCGTTGCGCGCCGGGTTAAAGAGCACCGCCAGCGACTCTGGCGTCGCGATCTTCTCAATGACACTGCCATCTTTCAGGCTCACCACCAGCACTTCCGGCTGTTTTGAATCGGTCAGGAAGGCACGCTGTCCGGCGGTATCCAGACTCAGGTTCAGGTAGAAGTGCTCTTTCCCGTCATCCTGCACCTTTTTGCGGCTGATGATTTTGTTGCTGGCGGTGTCAATCGTTACCAGTTCACCGTCGGCGTTGGTGGTATAGAGTCGTTTCGCCTGCGCATCCAGCGCCAGGCCGGTGCCGTAGGTACCAGTATTCGCGATGGTATCCTTCAGCTTCAGCGTTGCGCTGTCTACTACCCAGATCACGCTCTCTTTACCGACCCCGGTAATGTACACGGTATGGTTGGCATCATCTGCCACCAGCTGGCGTGGCTGCAGTGGTTTGACAGTGTCGCTGCGTTTGCGGTCATCCAGAACCAGGCGCCCTTTCACCTCGCCGGTTTTGGCGTCAATTGCGGTCACGGCACCGTTGATGGTGTTACCCAACCACAGCGTCTGGGTGGCAGTGTCCAGGGTGGCGCCAAAGGGTTTCAGATCGTTATGAATGACCTGCGTTACGTCCAGAGTGACCGGGTCGAGGCGATACACAATACCGCCTTTATCTGTTTTACGGCTTTGTGACGTCGCAACCCACAGCGCATTCTCCTGCTGGCTCACCGCCATTTCATACGCGCCTTTCCCAACCGCTTTGCGCAACATCTCTTCGCCAGCCTGCACCTGGAAGGTGCCGGCAAGCAGTAAAGCGCTACACAGCAGTGAACGACGCAGACGTGGGGAGCACAGATGACGTAAAGACATAACAATTCCTTTTTCACGAGAGGGGGTGTACTGCTGACATCACTTCCGGCTGGCAACGTCATGGCATTGCCGTTTTGTTAATGAGAATAGTAATCATTAATTGTGTAAAAGTGGAGTTTTTCTTTTCCGCTTCGCCTTTCCTTAACGCAATGTGCGGTTATAGTTTTCAAAACATTTACAAAAGATTTAACATACCTGTACATGTTCCATTTGGTACGTTTCTTATCCTTAACCGGTTTATTTCATGAAAATCATTTCTGCCCGTAAGGCAACCCTTCCACTGTTGCTGGCTCCTGTCATCTTCTCTCCCCTCACCGCGATGGGTGCGGATGAACAGACCATGATCGTCAGCGCCACGCCACAAACGGTATCGGAGCTGGATACCCCGGCGGCGGTCAGCGTCGTGAATGGCGATGATATGCGTCACGCCGCACCACGCATTAACCTCTCTGAATCTCTCGGTAGCGTCCCGGGCCTGCAAATTCAGAACCGTCAGAACTATGCCCAGGATCTGCAGCTGTCGATGCGTGGGTTCGGTGCCCGCTCTACCTTCGGTGTGCGCGGTATTCGAATGTACGTGGACGGGATCCCGGCGACCATGCCAGATGGCCAGGGCCAGACTTCTAACATCGATCTCTCCAGCGTGGAGAGCGTGGAAGTGCTGCGCGGCCCCTTCTCTGCCCTGTATGGCAACGCCTCCGGCGGCGTGATCAACATCAACACCCAGACCGGTCAACAGCCGCCAACCATTGAGGCCAGCAGCTACTACGGCAGTTACGGTACCTGGCGCTACGGGATGAAAGCCACCGGCGCGATGGGCGACGGCACACACGCGGGCGATGTGGATTACACCGTATCTACCACCCGCTTCACCACCAAAGGCTACCGTGATCACAGCGGTGCGCGGAAGAATCTCGCCAACGCCAAACTGGGCGTGCGCATTGACGATGCCAGCAAGCTGACGCTGATCTTTAACAGCGTGGACATGAAAGCCAACGATCCGGGCGGGCTGAATTATCAGGAGTGGCAGAATAACCCGCGCCAGTCGCCGCGTGGCGATCAGTACAATACACGCAAAACCATCAAGCAGACCCAGGCCGGGCTGCGCTATGACCGCCAGCTCAGTGCGCAGGACGATCTCAGCGTCATGATGTACGCCGGCGAGCGCGAAATGACCCAGTATCAGTCGATCCCTTATCAACCGCAGCTGCGCCCCTCCCACTCTGGCGGCGTGATTGATATGCAGCGCCACTATCAGGGCATCGATACCCGCTGGACGCACCGCGGCGAACTGCTGGTGCCGGTGACCTTTACCACCGGCCTGAACTACGAAAACATGAGCGAAGATCGTCGCGGGTATGAGAACTTCGTGATGAACAACGGCGTGCCGGATTACGGCGTAAAAGGCGACAAGCGCCGCAACGAACGTAACCTGATGTGGAACGTCGATCCTTACCTGCAAACCAGCTGGCAGTTAACGCAGAAACTCTCCGTGGATGCCGGGGTGCGTTACAGCTCCGTCTGGTTTGATTCCAACGATCACTACGTTACACCGGGCAACGGTGATGACAGCGGTGATGCGAGCTATCACAAGTGGCTTCCGGCCGGTTCGGTGAAATATGCGGTGACCGACGCGTGGAACCTTTACGCGGCGGCGGGTCGTGGATTTGAGACCCCAACCATCAATGAACTCTCCTATCGCGCGGACAACCAGGGCGGTCTGAACATTGGCCTGAAACCGTCCACCAATAACACCTATGAAGTGGGGAGCAAAACCCGCATCGGCAACGGCCTGCTGACCGCGGCCCTGTTCCGCACCGACACCGATGATGAAATTGTGGTGGATGCCAGCTCCGGCGGACGTACCAGCTACAAAAATGCCGGTAAAACCCGTCGTCAGGGGGTGGAAGTTTCCCTCGATCAGCAGTTTGCTGAAAACTGGAAGCTGAAAATGGCGTGGACATATCTGGACGCCACCTATCGCACCAACGTCTGCGGCGACGATAACTGTAACGGCAACCGCATGCCGGGTATTGCCCGCAATATGGGCTTTGCCTCGTTTGGCTGGCAACCCGAGGAAGGCTGGTATGCCGGGACTGACGTGCGCTACATGAGTGACATCATGGCCGATGACGAAAACACGGCGAAAGCCCCATCCTACACGGTCGTCGGGCTGAATACCGGGTATAAATTCAACTACGGCAACTGGGGCATGGATCTCTTTGGTCGCGTTGATAATCTGTTCGACAAAGAGTATGCCGGCTCGGTGATTGTTAACGAATCCAATGGACGTTATTACGAACCTGCTCCGGGTCGCAACTACGGTGTTGGCTTGTCGGTCTCTTATCGTTTCGAGTAGAAATAAAAGGGGTATTTAATTTCCCAGTTTTATATTTTTTAAAACGAAATAACCATCCTGATGGCGCAATGCCATCAGGATTTATTCATAGAACGAATATTTCAAATGAAGAATATTGACCCGCCGTTGAATAATTCCTCAGCTAAAATATTGCCGTTGTAATAGAGAATTAGCTTCATCGATCAGTTTTTCAATCGCTTTCTGGCTGCCCTCAACATCGCCTCTCTCCAGCGCGGACAGTAACTCCTCGTAATGATAAGACGACGCTTTAATGTCGTTAAGCTCCTGGTGCAGATAGTTAATACAAGGCCCAATGCGGATCCAGAGCTGCTCGATTAAGGCGCTCAGCGTCGGCATTTCCGCGTACTCATAAAGGGTAAAGCGAAACACGCGGTTAGCATGCAGTGCCTTCTGGACATTCCCGTTGCGCATCGCCTCATGAAAATCGTCCGACAACGTGCGCAATATCTCCAGCTTGCTCTGCGTCAAATGCTGGCAGGCGGCGGCTACCGCCATCGGCTCTAGCTGTTTTCTGATGGCCGTAATTTCGTTATAGCGCTCCAGCGTCACCTCTGGCACCAGAAATGCCTGCGCCGGTGTGGCCTGCAGCGCCCCTGACGATACCAGACGCAAAAGCGCCTCGCGAACCGGCGTGATACTGGTCCCTAATTTATCGGCAATTTCTTTGGTGATCAGTCGTGCGCCTGGTTTCAGCGAGCCTGTAATTAGCGCCCCTTTCAAACTGATCTCAACTTGCATGGTAAGGCTGATTCTCTGCGCTTTTTCTAAATGATCCAAATCAAGCATGTTCAATTCCTGTAGCTAAAACTTAATGCTATTTATTAACGTCAGTTTTTAATAAACGACGCTGGTCCGATATATCCTGTATCGTCATGCCTGGTGGTGGGAAGTGCATATAAACGTCAAAAAGTACAAACCGTATGTTTTTATCGCTCTTTGGCTCATCCGTGTGGAAGGCGCGAACGCTGTGTAGGTTTAATTAAAGACAATATATCGTATCTTCACAAATAAATATGGCGGGAACCCCCGCCATAATGTTGTTTATTTATTGTCTGCCGCGACGCGAATCACGACTTTGCCGAAGTTTTTGCCTTCAAGAAGACCGATCAGCGCCTCCGGGGCGTTCTCCAGCCCATCGATCACCTGCTCGCGATAGTGGATTTTACCCTCCTGCACCCAGCGCCCCATCTCTTGCTGGAACTCCTTGATGCGGTGCCCGTAATCCTGGCCGATGATAAAACCCTGCATACGAATGCGTTTTTTCAGGATGGTCCCCATTAACAGCGGCAAACGATCCGGCCCCTCAGGCAGACCGGTCGCATTGTAGCCGCTCACCAGACCACATACCGGCACCCGCGCGGAGGTATTAAGCAGCGGGAGCACGGCGTCAAAGACCTTACCGCCAACGTTTTCATAATAGACATCGATACCATTCGGGCAGGCGTTCTGAAGCTGCGTGGCAAAATCATCGGCATGATGATCCAGACACTGGTCAAAGCCCAGCACCTCAACAGCATGACGGCATTTTTCTGCGCCACCGGCAACACCGATGACCCGACAGCCTTTGATTTTACCGATTTGCCCGACCGTTGCACCAACGGGGCCCGTTGCCGCTGCCACCACCAGCGTTTCACCCGCTTTCGGTTGACCAATATCCAGCAGCCCCATATAGGCGGTGAAGCCCGGCATCCCGAGAATACCCAGCGCCCAGGAAGGATGGGAGGGATTTTCGCCCAGTTTGACCAGACCACTGCCGTCAGAAAGGTCATACTCCTGCCAGCCGCTGTATCCCAGCACCCATTCCCCTGCTTTAAAATCCGGATGACTTGACTGCTCAACGCGGCTGACCGTTCCGCCGACCATCACCGCACCAATCTCAACCGGTGGTGAATAGGATGGCGCATCGCTCATGCGGCCGCGCATGTACGGGTCAAGCGAAAGCCAGATAGTACGCAGCAGAACGTGTCCTGCCGCCGGTACCGGAACCGGCTGCTCTTCGAGACGAAAATTATCCGCGACCGGCGCGCCGTGTGGACGCGAAGCCAGTACCCAGCGACGATTTTGCGAAACAGATTGATTCATCAGAGACTCCTTATGGTACAGATGTCCATTGATCCTGGCTCATGATCCGCCTGAGCGCCTTAACATTACGAGCCAGACTGGTTAAGCCGAACCACCAGATAGATGCAGGGTTCATTGGTTTCGTTAATGAACCGACAGTCATTGGGCGGCCCGAGCTCCAGACAATCCCCGGCCTGCATTTCGTGGCGGGTGTCGCCTTCCTGAAAGATCAGCTCCCCGGACTGCAGCCAGATCAGCTGGCGGGCCAGCGCATAGGACGATGCGGGCATAGGCACATCGCTCCCCGCAGGCAGCTCAACCTGCACAAGGTCGATAGGCAGATCCGTACGCGGTGAGACATGGCGGCGGAGATAGTGGGTCTGCGGATCGCGCCAGACGGGCTGGTTCGCAAGACGCAGCAGTTTTCCCTCCTGCATCTCCGCTCTGGCTATCAAGGTTGACATGCTGATGCCGAACGCGCCGGACAAGCGTGCAAGCAGGGTTGCCGTCGGGCTACTGTCCCCACGCTCAATTTTGTGGATCATGGCCCGCGAGACGCCAGCCCGTTCGGCCAGTTCGCTCAGCGACCAACCGCGCGATTCGCGCTCAAGGCGAATTCTTGCGCTAATCCGTTGATTCATCGTGTCTGTTATGGTGTTCATGACGTCATACTATAGTGTATGAAAGGCATTTCAATGGGGTTTTGATAACAAAAAAATATGGGTTATGTCGTAGCCATCTGCCACAGCTGTTGTGTAATATCGTAGTAATAACGTAATAACATAGTAAACAACACATTCAGGGGTTCCATCATGATCGTTCGTCATGCCTGCAAAGAAGACTGCGCCGCTATTGGTGAAATTTACAACCACGCGGTGCTGCACACCGCCGCGATCTGGAACGATACCACGGTCGATACCGATAACCGTATCGCATGGTTTGAGGCCCGCACCCTCGCAGGTTATCCGGTGCTGGTAAGCGAAGAGAATGGCATTATCACCGGATACGCCTCCTTCGGTGACTGGCGCGCCTTTGACGGATTTCGTCATACGGTCGAGCACTCGGTGTATGTCCATCCGGATCACCAGGGCAAAGGCATTGGCCGCACGCTGATGAAGGCGTTGATTGTCGAAGCCCGTGACATCGGCAAGCATGTGATGGTGGCGGGGATTGAAGCGCAGAACCACGCCTCTATTCATCTTCATCAGACGCTTGGCTTTGTGACGACAGGTCAAATGCCGCAGGTGGGCACCAAATTTGGCCGCTGGCTGGACTTAACCTTTATGCAGCTGCAGCTTGATGAGCGCAGCGATCCGGACGCGATTAAATGAATCAATCACTGACGCTGGCTTTTCTGGTGGCGGCGGGCATTGGTCTGGTGGTGCAAAATACCCTGATGGTGCGCATCACCCAGTCCTCCTCCACCATACTTATCGCCATGCTGCTGAACTCACTGGTTGGTATAGTGCTGTTTGTCAGTATTCTGCTGTTCAAACAGGGACTTGCGGGGTTTAGCGAGCTGGCGTCAACGGTGCGCTGGTGGACGTTGATCCCGGGACTGTTGGGCTCCTTTTTTGTCTTTGCCAGTATCAGTGGTTACCAGAACGTTGGTGCGGCGACGACTATTGCGGTGCTGGTGGCAAGCCAGCTGATCGGCGGACTGATAATGGACGTGCTGAAAAGCCATGGCATCCCGCTGCGTGCGCTGATCGGCCCGGTGTGCGGTGCAGTGATGCTGGTGGTGGGCGCGTGGCTGGTGGCCCGACGTCAGTTTTAATCGCTACAGGATCGTGCCACCTTTAGTCAGCTGTTCGTGACGCGCGTCAATCTCATCTTTATGCTCCTTACCGTGGTGTGAAATCGCGGTACGCAGGCGCTGCTGCTGGGTATAGCGTTCTTCCCGGCTCAGCTCAGCGTCATCGCTCAGTTCAATAAGCAGTTCGTTCATGTGGGTTATCACACCCTCTTTAATCGCGGCATCCACACGGGTAATAACTTCGTTTAAATGTGACATTGTCACTCCTTGTCAGTTGCCGGGTGGCGGCTACGCCTTACCGGGCCTACCTGGGGTACTGTAGGCCCGGTAAGCGCAGCGCCACCGGGCGCACGATCAGTTCAACTTCGCTTTTGAGAAATCACTGCCCATCAGGCTCACGCTGTAACCCGTGACGTTGCTGCGGGTGGCATAGAACGTTTTGCCGTTTGCCAGCGCAATCCACGGCGCCTGCTGATAGAAAATCTCCTGCGCCTGGCTATACAGCTTCGCACGATCGGCCGGGTTGCTGGTCAGTTTGGCTTTCTGCACCAGGGCATCATAATCCTTATTACACCAGCGCGCAGCGTTGGAGCCGGTTTTGATGCTATTGCAGCCCAGCAGCACATCGGCAAAGTTATCCGGATCGCCGTTATCCGACATCCAGCCGAACAGCGCGGAGTCATGCTCGCCTTTACGCATTCCGGAAAGATACTCTCCCCACTCGTAAGAGACGATTTTGGCCTTCACGCCCACTTTCGCCCAGTCGCTCTGGATCATCTCGGCAATACGGCGGGAGTTCGGGTTGTACGGACGCTGTACCGGCATTGACCACAGCGTGACCTCCGCGCCCTTCTCCAGTCCGGCCTGTTTCAGCAGGGCTTTCGCTTTTTCCGGGTCGTAGCTGTAATCCTTCAGATCTTTATTAAAGCCCATCATATTTGGCGGAATTGGAGATTTCGCGACCGTACCGGAGCCCATAAAGACGGCGTTAACGATGGCCTTTTTGTCGGTGGCGTAGTTCAGCGCCTGGCGCACCAGCACGTTATCAAACGGCTTTTTCTCGGTATTAAACGCCAGATACCCCACGTTCAGCGCATCGACGGAATGCAGCGTCAGGTTTTTGTTGTTCTTAATGACGTCAAACTGCACCGGAGATGGCGCAGGAATGATCTGGCACTCATTGGTTTGCAGTTTCGCCAGACGGGTCTCCACGTTTGGCGTGATGGAGAAGATCAGATGTTTGGTCGGGACCGGGCCTTCCCAGTAGTTCGGGTTAGCCACATAGCGGATGAGAGAATCCACTTTGTACTGCTGGAGTACATAGGGGCCGGTTCCGATTGGCCAGGTGTCGACGTTCTCAGGGGTTCCTTTTTTCAGCATCGCATCCGCGTATTCGGCAGACAAAATGGAGGCAAAATCCATCCCCCAGTCGGCCAGGAAAGCGGCGTTCGGTTCACTGAGGGTGAACTGAACATGATAATCATCGACCTTTTTAACGTCCTGGATCAGCTTATCGAGGCCGACGTCGTTAAAGTATTCGTAATTGCCCTGCGACACAGTGTGATACGGGTGTTTAGGGTCTTTCTGACGCATGACCGAGAAAATAACGTCATCGGCATTAAAGTCGCGCGTCGGTTTGAAGTATTTGTTGCTGTTGAACTTCACCCCTTTACGCAGCGTAAAGGTATAGGTCTTGCCGTCCGGTGAAATCGTCCAGGATTCCGCCAGAGACGGAACCGGGGTGTTTTTCACCGGGTCGAAATTGATCAGGCGGTTATAGAGTACCTGAGAGCTGGCGACGAATGACGGGCCTGAGCTGGCAATTTGCGGGTTGAACGACTCGGGGGACGCTTCAGAACAGTAAATAAGGGTGTCGTTGTTTGCCGCCCATGCGGCACCGGCTGGTAAAATAGCGCTCAGCGCAAGGGCGAGCAGTGTTTTCCCTGTAGACATGGTTATAACCCTGACAGTTTTATTATATAGGACAGTAATAACAGCACAGCCGCTATACGCTGGCAAATAACGAAACACTATCAGGTTATTCTAAAGCCGCGTTTTTCGCTGGTTTTACCACCAGTACCGAAAAAGGTGATTTGTCTTAAGTTCCATTATCCGTCAAGCACAACCGTCACTTTCTATGCCACAAGAAATCGGCGCTTTTAGCGTCTCTTCCTCCGTTTGCTTGCTTCCTGGTTTCGTTAAAGTAACGGGGTGAAGAAGTATATGGGATCAAATCGTGGCAAAAACTCTTTTACGCAGCGGTAATCTGGATGATTTTCAGGCCGTTGGCGGCGGCGGACAAGCCGTTTTTGAATCAGCGTTGCAAATACGTGAAGCACTCCGGTTGCGCAAACAGCAGGCCATTGTTGACTGTCTGGCTATTCCACAGGTCAACGACGGCGCTGACCGCGTGGACTGGTACTCCCCGGTGGAAGGTAGCGTCACCAGTTGGAAAACGGCCAATGAAGATGACCGTTTTCGCGCCCTGCGCTATCTGGAAAACACCCTTGCCAGCGTCGAATCGCTGAGTAAGAAATGCCTCCAGTCGCCTAAAACCGCACAACAGCTCTTCGGCTCCTTGCTGTCGAAATCCTTCCAGTTCCCGGGCGAAAACTTCCTCTATCTGGTTGACGGTAAACCGGTCATTGCGTTCTGGGGGTTTGTAAACCTGAATGAAAATGCACGCGATGATGTACTCGACTGCCTGCGCGAATCGCTGATCCCTGAGCCTGCGCCGGTGGTGATAGAGGATCCTGAACCAGAGCCAGAACCGACCCCGGCCGTCACCTTTGAACACGCAGACGAACCGCTGATCGCGCCGGCCACCGTTGTGCGCATTACGCCGGAAGATCTGTATGAGCCCGAGCCTGCACCAGTCGTTGCGCCACCTGTTGAAGAGCCGGCTCCTGCGCCAGTTGTGAAAAAGCGTCGCCTACCGTTGTGGTCATTGCCGGTTGCCGCGGTCATTGTTGCCGCCATTGCCGCCCCGCTGCTGTGGTCAAAACAGGCGCCATCAACCGCGCCAGCGCCAGCCGCGACTCCGGCACCGCAACCCGTGGTAATTGCGCCAAAACCGATTAAAGCGGTTGAGCCGCTGGCGATGAACCTGCCGCTGCATCAGGCTGAGGTGGTGGAGAGTAAAGCGAAGGAACCCGATCCCGCTCCGGTGTCTGCCCCGGTGGTGATTGCCGCGATCCCGAAAGATGCCATGGTCATGGAGGCAAACCAGGTAAAAGCGGGCTCGACGCGTTTCCTGAACGGCACCTGGCGCGCCATTCTTGACGTAAAAGATCCGGTGACCGGCAAACCGCCGTCACTGCGCTATCAGATCCAGAACAATAAAGGCTTCGCCCGTGTCGTGCATGGCGATAATGTTGTCTGCCGCGTAGAGATCTTCTCCGGCCTGCACAGCACCGGTGAGCTGATGATTAAGAGCCGCGGTAATGCACGCTGCACAGACGGTTCCCGCTACCCGATGCCGGAAGTCTCCTGTAAAGCAGGCACCAGCGATGTCGCCGAATGTCGTGCTCGTTATGATGCAAACACCGTCGTTCCACTGACGTTTAAGAAAGCAGGTGCCTGATCCTATGCTGGTAAATCTTTGCGACTATAAACAGAGCGTCACGCTTATTGCCAACAGCGGTGTGCAGTTCCTCGATTTCGGCCTGACGCCACAGGACACCGCCAGCAACGGGCGCTTCGTGCGTAAAACCGCGAACGGCCCGCTTTTGCGTCTCGATTTCGACCTGGTTAACGGGCGTTACACCCTGCCCGGCACCGACGGCGGCCAGCCTGAAGTGGTCAAGCCTGAGACAACCATAGCGCTGCATCAGTCGCTGGCTGTGCTGGATGGCGTCTGGCTCCCGGTTCCGTTCCTGCGTTTCAACCCGCCGCGTACCTTTGTTGACGGCCCGGACAACTGGGCGCGTGTTCAGGTCCGCAAGCTTGAGACGCCTGACACCGCAGGCAACACCCACCGCGTCACCCTCGCCCTCGACAGCCAGATTGCGGAGCATGCCACCTACGCGCTGTCGCCGGTGGAAAACGACATTCTTAACGGGACCCGCTTCGCGCTGGCCTGGCGCGATGCCGAAGTGGAAAACTTCCTCGACCAGACGTGGATAGACGGCTGGCTGCGCGAAGCGTTCACGCAGTATGCCTCGGACGTTGAACACCGTTCAGAACGCGATCTGCAGCAGGCCATGCGCAGCTTTGAGTATCAGGCTCACTGGCTGAATGTGCTGACCATGCTCGGTGAACAGCTCACCGTACCGGAAGTCAAATTTGTCACCCATACGCTCAGCACGCCTGCCATTCCGGTCGATTTGATCCTCGACGTGGGCAACACCCATACCTGCGGCGTGATTATTGAAGATCACGGTGACGCCAACGACGGTCTGCGCCAGACGGCCGAACTGCAGGTCCGCTCGTTGAGCGAACCGCAGTTCCTCAATGAGCCTTTATTCACCAGCCGCCTGGAGTTCTCAGAAGCGCGTTTTGGCAAGCAACACTTTTCCGTTGAAAGCGGACGTGAGGATGCTTTCGTCTGGCCTTCTATCGTCCGGGTTGGCGATGAAGCGCGTAAGCTGGCCATGCAGCGTCTGGGAACCGAAGGTAACAGCGGGATCTCCAGCCCGCGTCGCTACCTGTGGGATGAGACGCCGGTGGTGCAGGACTGGCGTTTCAGCCAGATGAACAGCAAAACCCAGCGCGAGCCGCTGGCGACCGCGTTCCCGCTGATGAACCTGATGAACGATGACGGTGAGCCGCTGTTTACGCTGCCGCAGGACGAGCGTCTGCCGGTCTTCTCCCCGCAGTACAGCCGCAGCACCCTGATGACCCATATGCTGTGCGAGTTGCTGGCACAGGCGCTAGGCCAGATTAACAGCGTCGCTACGCGCCTGCGTCTGGGCTTCCCGGCGTCTCCGCGCCAGTTGCGCACGCTGATCCTTACTCTGCCCTCGGCGATGCCGAAGCAGGAGCGCGAGATCTTCCGCCGCCGCATGTTTGAAGCGATTGCCATCGTCTGGAAAGCGATGGGATGGCATCCGCAGGATGAAGACTTTGCCTCCCGCAAGCAGCAGGATAAAAGCGTGGTGCCGGTACCTGAGATTCAGATGGAGTGGGATGAAGCGAGCTGCGGGCAACTGGTTTGGCTCTACAACGAAGCGATCTCCCGTTTCGGCGGCCAGACGGAAGCGTTTTTCGCCTCCCTCGCCCGCCCGGATCGTGAACCTGAGCCCGATGTGCCGCCGGGCCGTTCACTGCGCGTGGCCTCTATAGATATTGGCGGCGGCACCACAGATATGGCGATCACCCACTATCAGCTGGATGACGGTTCCGGGAATAACGTCAAAATCACGCCGCAGCTTCTGTTCCGCGAAGGGTTTAAAGTGGCCGGCGACGACACGCTGCTGGACGTTATCCAGCGCTATGTGTTGCCAGCCCTGCAAACACAGCTGCAGAAATCCGGTATTGCGGACGCGTCTATGCTGATGGCATCGCTGTTTGGTGACTCCGGTCGTATCGACACCCAGGCGGTATTGCGCCAGCAGACCGCACTTCAGCTCTTTATGCCGATCGGTCATGCGATCCTTGCCGCGTGGGAATCCAGTGACATTGACGATCCGCTGGCCGGTTTGCATGCCACCTTTGGCGATCTGCTGTCGCAGAAACCAACCCGCAACGTGATGAATTACCTGCAGCAGGCAGTCGACCATGCCCTGCCTGCCGGTTCTGAAGCCTTCGACCTGTTTGCCGTGCCGCTGCATGTTAATTTCCGCGAAATGCAGGATGCAATGCTGGCGGGTCAGTTCACGCTGGCCTCTCCGCTTCATGCGGTATGTGAAGCAATCTCCCATTACAGCTGCGATATTTTGCTGATCACCGGTCGCCCGGGCTGTCTGCCGGGCGTGCAGGCGCTGATCCGTCATCTGCAACCTGTGCCGGTCAATCGCATCGTATGGCTGGATAAATACCAGGTGCATGAGTGGTATCCGTTCAGCCAGCAGGGGCGTATCGGCAACCCGAAATCGACCGCCGCCGTAGGAGCCATGCTCTGCAGTCTGGCGCTCGATTTGCGTCTGCCGCGCTTTAACTTTAAGGCGGCCGATATTGGCGCCTATTCTACCGTGCGCTATCTGGGTGTGCTGGATAACACCGTTAACACACTGCGTGAGGAAAACGTCTGGTATCAGGATATCGACCTGGATAAGCCAGGCGCAAAACTCGATGCCCGCCTGCATTTCCCGCTACGTGGGAACGTCACGCTCGGCTTCCGCCAGCTGGCGAACGCACGCTGGCCGGCGACGCCGCTGTATACCCTGAGTATCAACTCGGCGGAACTGGCCAAAGCGATTGCGGGTGACGGCGTGCTGAACGTGCGGCTTAAGCTCTGCGGAGGCAGCAAGCATGAAGGCCCGGAATCTTTCGCGCTGAGCGACGCCTGGCTGCAGGATGGAACCCCTGTTCCACCAGACGCCTTAACCTTCAAACTGAATACCCTGGCCGATCGCCGTCATAGCGGCAGCCACTACTGGATCGACAGCGGGAGTGTATATCTGAAATGAGTGCAACGATGACCACCACGCAGGCCTTAATCGGGTGGATTAACGAGACGCGCCTGCACGCCCCGGTGCTGGATAACGATGCCGACGCCCTGCTGGCCCGTATCAATGCGGCGCAGGCGCGGGAGCAGGCCATTGACCAGGCCCTGACCCGTCGGAGCAGCATTGGCCTGTATGGCCATTCCCAGTGCGCCAAAGCGCACATGCTATTGTCCCTGTGCGGCAACGGTAACGGGCGGCTGAACGTCACCCCCGGGCAACGCACGTTCGATTACTTCTCGCATATCAACCCGGGACATGCCCTGACCAACATGGCGCTGCGCTTCACCAGTGAAAGCGCGGCGGTGGTTGACGAGGCGTTCCCGCTACGTCTGAGCCTGGTGACCGAGGCCGAGCTGGTGCAGCTGTTCATCGCCCATACCTCGTTGTCCCCGCAGTTCCGCGCCGTGGACAAGGCCGTCATTGAGACACGCCTTGAGAAGTGGCGCGGTCTGCGCCAGCCGCAGGGTGTGCCCGGCATAACTGCACAGGAAGTGGGTGCAATTGCCCGCTTCTGGCAAAGCACGGTACCTGCCGCCAGACAGCAAATTGATGATGTGCTGTGGCATCAGTTTGCGCAACTGGTGCCATCGCTTGATCTCACCACCCGGGCCAGCGTCTGGTCGCTCTTGTGGGGTGAGCAACAGGAACTGACCCAGCAGTGGTTAAAACTCGCCCATGTTCTGCACCAGACCAGCCACGCCAGCGAACTTGCCGCCCCGCTCAGCCTGCTGGTGGATAACTTTGGTCTGCCTGGAGAGGGCTTCCTGACCCATGGCACCTTTACCCTTCCGGACGCCCAGGAGACGCTTCTGCATCCCCTGAACAACGGCGAGATGTTGAATGCCATTAGCATTCCCGTCGATGTACTGGCGTTTCTCACGCGTGAGCTGGTGCTGCCGGTCGAGAGCAGCGCGCTGGATAACGTCGATATTATTGATATCCCGGTCTTCGCAGACAACAGCGCCGATCCGCTAAGCCAGGCCAAATGTCAGTGGCTGCTGGAACACTATCGCCAGCAGCTGCAGCCAGATGTACTGGTGATCTGCAATGCAACCGCGCAGCATGACCAGACGGCAAAAAAAGCAAAGGTGCTGATGAACTGGGTCAAAGAGACGCAGCCTGCAGAGGAATCTGCCCTGCCGGGTCTGGTGTGGGCGATTACGCCTCACGACGCGCGTTTTACCACCCGGCAGAATCTCGATGAAGCGGTCCAGCATCTGCTCGGCCAGCCGGGACTGCGCTGGGGGACACTGCAGGCGCTGGACAGCCACAGCATGCAGCGCGTCATCGAGTGGCTGTCTCAGGCCACGTTACCTGCCCAGCGACAGAAACGTCTCAACACGCTGAAAACGGCACTGCGCCAGGAGCTGTCGGCTTTAATGCACAGCTATCTGGCACCTCTGGTGGAAGAGCCAGGCGCAAGACGTGCTCAGGCCGAAAATATGGTGCGCACACTGCAAAGCAGCGCCGCCCGTCACGGCGAGTTGCTCGAAGGTCTTTTGCCTCCGCTTAAAGCCTTCGAAACGCTTTTGGCCGTCCAGCAGCCGCGCGAGGAACAGGTCAACGGTCTGTTTACGAATAGCATTGATCTGTTTGCTGACAATGCACAGGAAAATACCAGTACATACCAGACAAAGGACAAAGCTCGCCTGGCGCATAAAGTGTGGCTGAACCATCTGCGCCAGTGGAGTCGCAATGACGCAGCGGCCACCCGCCTGGGGCTGGATCCAGCCGTGTTACAGCAAATTGCCGAGGTTCTGGTAGTCGCCAGCTACCGACTGAACCTGCCTCAGCAGCTTCAGCGCATTGTCGAAACCGACAAGAGCAGCGCCGCACAGCTGCATGCGGTGATGGGTAATTTCGTTGGCTGGCTCGGTTACGACCAGACGCCTGTTGATGAACGTCCGGCAAGCCGCATCCGCAAAGGCCAGGCAATATTTGTCACGCCGGTGGTCAGCAGCGCAATGCCGCGCCTCACCCGCCTGGGAGAGCAACCGGTTCACGCCGCCACCGCCTATGTGTACGACTGGCTGGTCGCACTGTATAGCCGTGCGATTGAGAACATCGATTACCAGCATCCGCATGATGTTCAGCCTGACGCACGTCGGGCACTTCGGGCTTTAATCCTGTAGCAGCCTTTGTTGCCGGGTGGCGCTGCGCTTACCCGGCCAACATTCCGCAACGATAATCACGCCGCCATACACTCCGCTAACGTCTGCGCCAGTGCCGACGGGTTTTCCCACGACATGGAGTGCCCCGCAGCAGGGATGATTTTGACCTCAACGCCCTTCTGCTTCAGACGCTGCACATCGTCATCCGGCAAAGAGAGCTCGCCAAAAATCAACGTCACCGGGCAAGGCAGCGACAGAAATTGCGTTTCCCAGTCTGGTTCAACGCCCGCCACCAGGCTCGATGCGCCGCGCCAGACAGCATAAGGGGCATTACTTTGGAGGCACCCGGCCCACGCCGTTTTTTCTGTTCGGAGCATGGCCTGATATCCCTGCTCCAGAAACTGCTGTTCCGTTTGTGCGGCAATCGAGCGGCTGAACATCCCACCCCCGGCATGAAAATTGGGTTCCGACACCATCAGCCCTTTAACACGCGGTACCAGCAACCCCGCCGCTTCAATGGCGATGCTTCCGCCCATGCTGTGACCGTACAGCCAGAAGGCATCGAGCTTCAGATGATCCACCAGTTCAGCCACAACACGGGCCTGATCGGTAGTTTTGTAGCTGTAGTGCTCAGGCTTATCGCTGTAACCGCTGCCGGGTAAATCGATGAGAATCGTTCTGCCCCCGCCAAACTGAGGGTCACGAACGACGCGGGGATATTCATAGGAAGAGGCGCAGCCCAATCCATGGATGAAGACGACGGGATCGCCAGAGCCGGGCAAATCATGCCAGCGGACGGTGCAACCCGCATGTTGCGAGTAAAAACTGTTCATAAGCACTCCTTTTACGATGCACTGTTTATTTATACAGTTACCGTAGCAGGAATGCCATGTTCATCGTTTAAAAATGGAAGCGTGCTTCAGAAAAGCGAGACCAGCAGCGCAACGGGGAAGCTCATCGGCCAGGTCGACCCTACCAGAAACGCGCTGAGCAGGCGGATGCGTTTACGATCTTTAGACAGGAACCAGGTGATTAATGCGCAGATAGAAGCCATGATTGCGTAAAAAACCAACATCTTTTGATACAACGTCATTCTGTATTCCAGAGCCGAAAAAATAACCGCACGCAATATGCGTCATATGTTGATACAGATCAAGTTTTTTCGTTACAGAATAACCACTTAAATATTAAGGCTAATAACAAATGAGTATATTGCGTTACAACTATGTCCTGACAAGGATCCGTCTTCGTAAACCATGCATGACAAGATCCAGGATCAAGGTTGCACTTTGACTCTTTAATCCCTCTGGCTTCGATGCCCGTGGTTATCTCCGGGCAACAAAAAACCCCGCCTGAGCGAGGTTTGGCATCTTTTCAATGGTGAATTAAAAAGGGAGCATTGCGCGGATTTCAGTGTGCCAATTATGAAAGGCAGGTAAGTCATCTAATAACCAGAAGCCTAAACCAGGTACTGCAACACTCATCATCATTTGAGCAATAACGTTAAACCAGTATTCACTAGGTTTACTGTCTTTGTGTATATATTCCTTTCGCATCGTTCCCTTGAAGGTTTTAGTGTAGACACCTCGTCGCAAAAAGATAATCGACTGAACAAGCATAAAGGGGCAGGTCAGAAAAATTGCACATATCGTGAACCAATATTGAAATCCCATTACCTGTCATTCCAGTTGCCGTTTTGGGCCATTATTACACATGTTTATCCAACTCCAGTCAGGATGGCATAATCATCGACCAGGCAGCTCTGCTGAGCACTCATTTTAACTTCAATGCCCCACAAGCAAGCGGCTGAAATATATTTTCATTACATTACAGCCACTTAGCAAAATATTAGTGTTTTATCATCACATGCCGGACAACGGTATAATCCTCAAGCCCATATACCGACATATCTTTCCCGTAACCGGATAACTTCATGCCGCCGTGTGGCATTTCGCTTACCAGCATAAAATGGGTATTCACCCAGGTGCAGCCATATTGCAGACGCGCGCTGAGCCGGTGAGCGCGCCCCACATCCCGGGTCCAGACGGACGAGGCCAGGCCATATTGTGAATCGTTAGCCCAGGCCAGCACCTGTTCTTCGTCGTCAAATTCAGTGACGCTCACCACCGGGCCAAAGACTTCACGTTGCACAATGGCATCTTCCTGTTTTGCCCCGGCCAGAAGGGTTGGCTGGAAGTAGTAACCCGCCCCCTCTTTTTTACTGCCGCCCGTCACCACGCGGATATGGCTGAGCGCTTTGGCCTCCTCCACAGCCTGACAGACGCGCGACAGATGCGCTTCAGAACTCAGTGGCCCCAGCTCGGTAGAGGCCTCTTCCGGCGCCCCCATCTTCAGGCTGGCCACCGCTGCGCCCAGCTTTTCCACCAGCGCAGCATAGACCCCCTTCTGGGCATAAATCCGGCAGGCCGCCGTACAGTCCTGCCCGGCATTGTAGAAACCAAACGTCCGCACGCCCTCGACGACCGCATCCAGATCGGCGTCATCAAAGACGATAACCGGTGCCTTGCCGCCCAGCTCCATGTGGGTACGTTTTATCGAGGATGCCGTATGGCCGATGATGTGCTCCCCGGTTGCAATTGAGCCGGTGAGTGACACCATGCGCACTTTCTCATGCCCGGTCAGCGGATCGCCTACCGTTTTTCCGCGCCCGAACAACACGTTCAGCACGCCAGCCGGGAAAACATCCTTCGCCAGTTCGGCCAGTTTTAAGGCGGTCAGCGGCGTAATCTCAGAGGGCTTGATCACCACGCAGTTCCCGGCGGCCAGCGCAGGTGCCAGCTTCCACGCCGCCATCATCAGCGGGTAGTTCCAGGGGGCGATGGAGGCGACAACCCCGACCGGATCGCGGCGGATCATCGAGGTATGCCCGTCCAGATACTCACCCGCCGCCAGTCCGTTCAGGCAGCGGGCCGCGCCAGCAAAGAACCGAAACACATCGACTACCGCGGGGATCTCATCCCCCAGCGCGCAGTGCAGTGGCTTACCGCAGTTCAGGGATTCGAGTCTGGCAAACTCGTCGGCATGCGCTTCAATAACGTCAGCCAGTTTCAGCAGGCATTCGGCACGCGTTTTTGGCGTGGTTTGCCCCCACTGTGCAAACGCCCGATCGGCTGCCTGCACGGCCGCGTCGACCTGCGCGGCTGACGCTTCAGCAATCTCCAGCAGAACCTCTCCGGTGGCAGGGTTATAGACCGGCTGTTTTTCCCCCTCGCCGCTCACCAGTACACCATTAATCAGCAGTCGTTTTTGCATAGCATTGTCCCGTTGAAATCAATGTTATTTCCCGCTCCCGGCGCTGTTCTCGCCGTCGCGGGTTAGCCACCAGGCTCCCAGAATGGGGAAGGTTGTCACCAGCATCACCAGCAGTGCGACCACGTTGGTGACCGGCACGTCGCGCGGACGTCCGAGCTGATTAAGCAACCACAGCGGTAACGTGCGCTCGTGTCCCGCGGTAAAGGTTGTGACGATAATTTCGTCAAACGACAGAGCAAACGCCAGCATGCCCCCGGCCAGCAGTGCCGACCCAAGATTGGGCAGGACCACGTAACGGAAGGTTTGCCAGCCATCGGCCCCTAAATCCATCGACGCTTCAACCAGGCTCCAGGAGGTGCGTCGGAACCGGGCAATCACATTGTTAAACACCACCACCACGCAGAACGTGGCGTGCCCGACAACGATGGTAAAAAAACCAGGCTCCAGGTTGATGGTTTTGAAAGCAGTCAGCAATGCCAGACCGGTGATGATGCCCGGCAGCGCTATCGGTAACAGCAGCAACAGCGAAATGGCGTTTTTGCCAAAAAACGCGCTACGCCACAGCGCCGCTGCAGCAAGCGTGCCAAGTACCAGGGCAATAGCCGTCGCTAACGCCGCAATCTGAAGTGACAACGTCACGGAATCAATAATGTCGCCACGCCCCGCCGCCACGCTAAACCACTTCAACGTCAGCCCCTGCGGCGGGAAGCTGAAGGCCGCGTCCTCAGTATTAAAGGCGTAGACGGCAATAATCAGCAGGGGAAAATGGAGGAAGATCACCCCGCCCCAGGCTGCCACTTTCAGGAACAACGGTGCGCGTTCAGAGTGCATCGAATGCTCCCAGACGTTTCACGAACGCCAGATAAAGCGAGATAAGCACAATCGGCACCAGGGTGAAGGCGGCGGCCATGGGCATATTGCCGATGGCGCCTTGTTGGGCATAGACCATATTGCCAATGAAATAGCCCGGCGGCCCTACCAGCTGTGGCACGATAAAATCCCCCAGCGTCAGAGAGAAGGTAAATATCGAGCCCGCCGCGATACCTGGGATCGCCAGAGGCAGAACAACATAACGAAAGGTCTGACGCGGACGCGCGCCGAGATCGGCAGAGGCCTGCAACAACGAGGCAGGCAGCCGTTCCAGCGACGCCTGCACGGGCAGGATCATAAACGGCAGCCAGATGTAGACAAAGACCAGAAACCGCCCCAGCCCGGAGGTCGATAACGTGTTCCCGCCAATCGCCGGGAGCGTCAGAACAGAGACCAGAATAGGCTCCAGCCCCAGATGGGTGAGAAACCACTGCGCCACGCCATCTTTCGCCAGCAGCAGCGTCCACGCGTACGCTTTGACGATATAGCTCGCCCACATCGGCAGCATAACGGCAATATAGAAGAACGCTTTCCATTTGCCGCTGGTGTAACGCGCCATGTACCAGGCCATCGGGAAGGCTAGAATGGCACTGGCGAGGGTGACCGCAATCGCCATCACCAGCGTACGGATAATAATGTCGTAGTTTGCCGGGTTAAAAAGTGCCTGAATGTTCGCCAGCGTCAGGTCCGGCGTAACCGACATAGTGAAGTCATCAAAGGTATAAAAGCCCTGCCACAGCAGCGTGAGGAGAGATCCCAGATAGACGATGCCAAACCACATCAGCGGTGCCAGCAGAAGCAGGAATATCCCGAGCGACGGTTTGCGCCAGAAGTTCGCAGTAATGCGGCTTAGGGTACCGCGTGGTGCGGGAGGATGTAAGACGCTCATCGCCATTTCACCCTTCCTCATGCAGGCGGATCATGGCGTCGCGCGACCATGACGCCAGCACCGCCTGCCCCGGCTCAACGCCGGTTTGCAGTGTGGCCGCGCTGAGATTGGCCTGGCTCACCAGCAGTTTTGCCCCGCCGGCAAGTTTCAGCTCCAGGCGCGTTGCCGCCCCCTGATACTGGACAGCCTGCACCACGCCTTCAACCTGAACCTCACCGCTCTCATTGAGCCGGATATGTTCCGGTCGTAGCGAATAAGCGCCCTCCATGCCGCACACTTTTTGCGCCAGTGCCGGATCGAAAACGTTCGAGGTGCCGACAAAACTGGCCACGAATGGCGTACGCGGGCGCATGTATAGCTCACGCGGGGTATCCACCTGCTCAATGCGTCCGTTGTTGAAATCGGCGACCCGGTCGGACATTGACAGGGCTTCCCCCTGATCGTGAGTCACAAAAATAAAGGTGATCCCGAGTGCCTGTTGAAGTTTTTTCAGCTCGACCTGCATCTGTTCGCGCAGCTTTAGATCGAGCGCGCCCAGCGGTTCATCCAGCAACAGCACGCGGGGTTCATTGACCAGCGCACGCGCAATGGCAACACGCTGACGCTGGCCGCCAGAAAGCTGCGACGGCTTGCGTGCAATGGCAAAGCTCAGCCCGACTTTTTCCAGCGCCTCCTGCGCCAGTGCATGGCGTTTTTTCTTGTCGATGCCTTTGACCATCAGCCCGTAAGCGACGTTATCGAGAATCGACATATGCGGAAACAGTGCGTAATCCTGGAACACGGTATTGACGTCTCGCTCCCATGGGGGAAGCTCACTCGCTTCTTTACCGAAGATTGTGATCGCCCCGCCGGAGAGTTGTTCAAAACCGGCGATCAGCCGCAGGCAGGTGGTTTTGCCGGAGCCCGACGGCCCCAGCATGGAGAAAAACTCCCCGTCACGAATGGCAATGCTCACCCCATCCACCGCCCGTACGTCGCCGTACAGACGGGAAACGTCATTAAACTCAACCGCGTACGTCATGCTCTGCTCCCGGATGATTAACGGCCACCCATGATGGCGATGTAATCCTGCGTCCAGCGGCTGTATGGCACATATTTGCCGCCTTCGGCAATCGGGGTTTTCCAGAACTTGATTTTGTCAAAGGCGTCGTAACCGTTGGTTTCACAGCCTTTCTCACCCAGCAGCGTACTGGCCTTACACCCTTGCGCCACCACCGGCAGAGAGCCAAACCACGCCGCCAGATCGCCCTGCACTTTTGGCGTCAGCGACCAGTTCATCCATTTGTAAGCACACATCGGGTGTTTTGCCTGAGCGTGAAGCATAGTGGTGTCTGCCCAGCCCGTTACGCCCTCTTTCGGGAAGACGGTCGCGATCGGCTGGTTCTCGGCTTTCAGGGCATTCGCCTGATATGGCCAGGCGCTGGACGCCACCACGCCTTCATTCTTAAAGTCGCTCATCTGTACGGTGGTATCATGCCAGTAGCGGTGGATCAGGGCGTGCTGATCGCGTAGCACTTTCAGAACCGCAGCGTACTGTTCTTCCGTCAGCTGGTAGGGGTCGTTAATACCCAACTGGGGTTGAATAGCCTTCACAAACAGCGCCGCATCGGCAATGTAAATCGGACCGTCATAGGCCTGCACGCGGCCCTGGTTGGTTTTACCGTCCGGTAAGTCCTGTTTTACAAAGACCACGCTCCAGCTGTCCGGCGGTGTCGGGAAGGTTTTGGTGTTGTACATCAGCAGGTTTGGCCCCCACTGATACGGCGTGCCGTAGACGTTGCCGCCCACGTTAAACCACTCACCTTTAACGAGGCGCGGGTCGAGGGTTTTCCAGTTGGGGATGAGTTCCGGGTTAATCGGCTGAACGCGTTTGCCCATAATCAGACGGAGCGACGCATCTCCGGACGCGGTGACCAGGTCATACCCGCCTTTCGCCATCAGGCTCACCATCTCGTCCGACGTGGCGGCGGTTTTGACGTTTACCGCACAGCCAGTCTCTTTTTCAAACTGGGTCACCCAGTCATAGTTTTTATCCGTTTGTCCCCGCTCGATGTAACCCGGCCAGGCAATAATATCCAGCCGACCTTCTCCGTCGCCAATCGCTTTCGGTGGCTCGGCGGCTTGCGCGGTCATTACGGCCATACCAAGCGCACACAGGCTGCTGCGGGCAAATTTTTTGCTCATAAACATTACTCCAGTCGCAATGAAAATTTAGCGGCAGCCGTGCCGTAAAAATATCTCCCTCATTAAACGTAGACCGCGCAAATGCCCCGCACCGTGCGGCTTAAGGAAATTTCATCAAGGTGTGACCGAGGGCGCATTCCCCGTTAACTGGATTATAGACAAGGGGTTAGGCGTGAGAGGTGGTATGCAGATTTCGTATGATGCGACGCGGCAAAATGGTCGCCGCGGCGGCAAAAAGATAAGCAATGATTATTTAGCGAGAGGCCGGAATCGTTATTTCAACATGCTGCTGATTAATATTCCTAACTGAATAACGGCCTGCTCTTCGCGCTCTCCCCACGCCCAGGAGGTATTAAAACGGAAAAAAGGTGTCCAGACATCCGAGGTGGAAAACATCTTGCCTGGGGCAATACTGATGTGGTGGCGTAACGCTTGTTCGCTTAACAGTCCTGCATCCAGCTGTGCCGGAAGTTCCAGCCACAAAAAGTAGCCGCTGTCGTTATGATGGATTTTAACGCCCGGCGGCATATGGCGCAAAAGTGACTGCCACGCCTGCTGTTTACGCTCGGCCAGCGTGCGCCGCAGGCGGCGAAGATGGGCGTCGTAGCGTTTGGTCGCCAGGTAATCTACCAGCGCCAGCTGCATCGGTGAGCTGGTAGAGAGCGTGCTCATCAGCTGTAACTGCTGAATGCGCCGCGCATGTTTACCCGCCGCTACCCAGCCGATGCGAAAACCGGCCACCAGACATTTCGAAAACGAGGAGCAGTGCAGTGTCATGTCCTGACGATCCCATGCTTTCGCCGGGAGCGGCTTTTCACGCCCAAAATAGAGCTCGCTGTAGACATCATCTTCAATCAGCGTGACGTTGTGCTTCGTCAACAGCGCGACGAGCTGCGCTTTTTTTTCCGCACTGAGCGTAAAGCCAAGCGGATTTTGACTGTTGGTCATTATCCAGCAGGCTTTTACCGGGTAGTCACTTAGCGCCTGTTCAAGCGCATTAAGATCGATTCCCTCGCGCACGTCCGTCGCAATCGACAGGGCCTTCAGTTTCAGGCGTTCCAGCGCCTGCAGCGCGCCGTAGAAACAGGGGTTTTCAACGATCACCCAGTCCCCCGGCTCGGTTACTGCCTGCAGACTCAGATTCAACGCTTCGAGCGCGCCTGCGGTGATCACGATCTCCTCCGGTGAGATGTTCATCCCCTGCTGTGCATAGCGGCGGGCAATGGCGTGGCGCAAATCGACGTTACCCGGCGGCAGGTTCTCAATCACGCTCATCGCCGTCGCGGTTTTGCTGACGTTCGCCAGCGAGCGGTTGAGCTGCTGAAGCGGGAAAAGACGCGGGTCGGGAAAGGCAGAAGCGAAAGGAACAACTGACGGATCGCGGCTGGCCTGCAGAACGTCGAAGATATAGGTGTTGATGTCCACCGCTTCGTCGCGCATGACCTGTGCAGGTGGCGCTGGCTGCTGTGCGGTCGGGCGCGAGGCAACGTAATAGCCCGACTGCGGTCTGGCGACAATGCGCCCCTGGCTTTCCAGCATCTGATACGCGTGGCCCACGGTCATAAAACTCATGCCGCTGCTCGCCACCTGCTCTCGCAGAGAAGGCAGCTTATCGCCCGGCAACCATACGCCAAGCTCAATCTGCGAGATAATTTGTTGCGCCAGACGCTGGTATTTTTTCATCAGATTCTCCTTATTACCGACAGTGTATATCAGCAGGAGAAAAAGAGAAGATTTTGCTAACTGTTATGGTTTGCGGAATTAATTACTTACGGTACTCGGTCACATGATTTTGTGCGAAACGAGCCGCGGCCAGATGGTCGAGCGTAATCATTGGCGATTTGCAAAAGATGCATTTTGCGCCGAAAGGATTTTTCTCAGACACATCAAAGGCTGAAGTACGGTACTGCGAGCCATGACAGCATGGGCAGCGAAAATGGATATAAGAAGTCATAGGATTCTCCTGTAAACGTAAAAACGTAAATTACTCATGAGCCGATCAGGCGATAATGGTTTGAAACAAAACTAATCGGAAAGTAGATAAAGACCCAAGAGAGGCTGCGGAGAGGCACAACGTGATGAGAACTGCTTTATAAAACTACGTCAGATATTTATTTGGACTCAAAACCAGAAGACCATTAACGCACGGTGCTGACGACAAAGCAAGCGGTTTAATGCGTAAAATTCATAAAAAGAATATTCTTATGCCTGAAAGACGAGGTATATCAGATGGCTAAAGCGTGCGTTTTTAGCCAACTGTTATGGTTAAATTTCGCTTTTCTGCGTCTGATAGTCTGAATTGCGCCTCTGTACCATAACAGCACACCGTTTGACATTGAGGCTGTGCATGTTTGGTTTAGATGCTTTTCATCTTGCACGGATACAGTTTGCTTTTACCGTATCCTTCCACATTATTTTCCCGGCAATCACTATCGGCCTGGCAAGCTATCTTGCTGTGCTTGAAGGGCTGTGGCTGAAAACAAAAAATCCGGTCTGGCGCTCGCTGTACCACTTCTGGTCCAAGATTTTTGCCGTTAACTTTGGCATGGGCGTGGTCTCCGGGCTGGTGATGGCGTATCAGTTTGGTACCAACTGGAGCGGATTTTCGCAGTTTGCGGGCAGCATTACCGGCCCGCTTCTGACCTATGAAGTGCTGACCGCCTTCTTCCTCGAAGCCGGATTCCTCGGCGTGATGCTGTTCGGCTGGAATAAAGTTGGACCTGGTCTGCACTTCTTCGCCACCTGTATGGTGGCGCTGGGGACGATTATCTCTACCTTCTGGATCCTCTCTTCCAACAGCTGGATGCAGACCCCACAGGGCTACGAGATCGTCAACGGGCAGGTCGTCCCGGTAGACTGGTTTGCCGTGGTCTTTAACCCCTCCTTCCCTTACCGGCTGCTGCATATGTCGATAGCCGCCTTCCTCAGTAGCGCCCTGTTTGTTGGCGCGTCAGCGGCATGGCATCTGCTGCGCGGGAACAATACGCCCGCGATTCGCGCCATGTTCTCCATGGCGCTGTGGATGACCCTGATTGTGGCGCCCATCCAGGCAATGGTCGGTGATATGCACGGGCTGAATACGTTAAAGCATCAGCCTGCCAAAATCGCCGCCATTGAGGGACACTGGGAGAACCCACCGGGGGAACCTACCCCACTGCTGCTGTTTGGCTGGCCGGATATGGAACAGGAGCGTACCCGCTTTGGGCTCGAGATCCCCGCTCTCGGCAGCCTTATCCTGACGCACAGTCTGGAAAAACAGGTTCCTGCGCTCAAGGAGTTCCCGAAGGAAGATCGTCCAAATTCCACCATTGTCTTCTGGTCATTCCGCATCATGGCGGGCTTAGGCATGCTGATGCTGCTGCTTGGCGTGGTGGCGCTCTGGTTGCGCTATAAAAAGCGTGTTTACGCCTCGCGCCCCTTCCTGTGGTTCGCCCTGCTGATGGGGCCTTCAGGGCTGATCGCCATTCTGGCCGGGTGGGTGACCACCGAAGTGGGCCGCCAGCCGTGGGTGGTCTATGGGCTTCAACGCACCCGGGATGCGGTTTCCGCTCATGGCGATCTGCATATGAGCGTCAGTTTGCTGGCTTTCTTCGTCGTTTACACCTCCGTCTTCGGCGTCGGTTACAGCTATATGGTGCGCCTGATTAAAAAAGGGCCTCAGCCTCACGAATCGTTCGCCACCGAGGCCGATGGACGTCCGGCACGCCCGCTGTCGGCAGTTACCACAGTCAATAAGGAGCAACCATAATGGGTATCGATCTTTCCATTATCTGGTTTGTCATCATCGTCTTCGCGACGCTGATGTATATCGTGATGGACGGTTTTGATCTGGGGATCGGTATTTTATTCCCGGCAACACAAAACCCGGACGATCGCGATGTGATGGTCAACAGCGTCGCGCCGGTCTGGGACGGGAACGAAACCTGGCTGGTGCTGGGTGGCGCGGCCCTCTTCGGTGCCTTTCCGCTGGCCTACGCGGTGATTATCGATGCCCTCACCATTCCGCTGACATTAATGCTGATCGGTCTTATTTTTCGAGGCGTGGCGTTTGAGTTTCGTTTTAAAGCAACGCCAGCACACCGTCCGTTCTGGGATAAGGCCTTTATTGGCGGTTCACTTCTGGCGACGTTTACCCAGGGCGTGACGGTAGGTGCCGTCATAAACGGTTTTACCGTTACCGGGCGAGCCTATACCGGCGGTCCCTTTGACTGGTTTACCGCGTTTAACCTGTTCTGCGGCGCGGGTCTGGTCGTGGCCTATGCGCTGCTGGGCGCCACCTGGCTGGTGATGAAAAGTGAAAATGCCCTGCAACAGCGGATGCGCGAGGTTTCAAAAACGTTGTTAATCGTGCTGCTGGCGTTTATCGCGGCAATCAGTCTCTGGACGCCACTGGCTCAACCGGCTATCGCCGCGCGCTGGTTTACGCTGCCAAATCTGTTTTACCTGTTGCCTGTCCCGGCTCTGGTCGTTCTGCTAAGCCTGTATCAGTGGCGCTGCCTGAATAATCTGCAAAGCCATAATCGGCCGTTTATCCTGACGCTGGGGCTTATTTTTCTCGGCTTTAGCGGGCTTGGGATCAGCATCTGGCCGCATATTATCCCACCGTCGATCACCCTGTGGCAGGCGGCCGCGCCGACACAAAGTCAGGGCTTTATGCTGGTAGGTGCGTTGTTGATCATTCCCGTTATTCTGGTCTACACCTTCTGGAGTTACTACGTATTTCGCGGAAAAGTACAGCATGGGGAGGGTTATCACTGATGCAACAGCCTGTCTGGAAACGATTGCTGTGGCTGGCCATTATCTGGGGCGGCAGCGTACTGGCGCTGGCGGCTGTCAGTATGTTCTTCCGCATGCTGATGACGGCCGCCGGTTTTAAATCTCACTGATCTTTTCCCGGGCAACCACTGTGTTGCCCGGTCTCCTTCCCGCACTTTCAGATAAACCCCATTAACGCTCGCCAGCGTATCGTTACACTGGTAAATGATTCACGGTATTTATAGTTCGAGAAGAAAAATGAAAAAACTCATTGCGTTAAGTGTTATCAGTCTTGTCCTCACCGGCTGCGTTAATCCGGGTAAAGCGTCCGTTCAGCCGGAGCAGCTTAAGAACCACCGCTTTGTGCTGGAAAATGTGGACGGGAAAGCCGTGAAGGCCACAGCAACGCAACCTGAGATCGCGTTTAGCGCGCTGCCTGATATCAGCCTGGTTAATAACATCAGCATTTCCGGCGTGATGTGTAACCGTTTCAACGGACAGGGGAAATTGTCCGAAGGGGAACTTAAGGTTAAAGGGCTGGCCATGACGCGCAAACTCTGTACCGAGCCGCAGTTGAACGAACTGGATCAGGCCATCGGCGACATGCTGCGCAAAGGGGCGCAGGTCGACCTGACTGAAGACCAGTTAACGCTGGCGACAGCCGACAAAACGCTGATGTTTAAACGTGCTGAATAATCAGTAGTTACCGCAGGATCCTACGGCAAGCGACTGTTCACTGCAGCGTTTGCCATTTGGCAAGGCGCACATCCCAATCGCAGAGCCATCGAGCTGGCGGGCAACCGACAGTGAGCCACCAATCATCGCGCAGTTAGCTTGTCCTGAACTGGACATCGCGGCTTTCATTCCCGGCGTCACGTGTGCTGCCGTTGCCTGCTGGACAGGTTCGTTGCTACAGGCCGATAACAATAACGCGGCACACCCTACCCAAAACGCTGAACGCATGCTCTCTCCCCCATTAATAATGCGAAACCTATGCATAATAGGCATCACATCCCGTGTCGTCGAGAGCGGAAGTGCGTATTTATGCGCTGCTGAAACAATTTCTCGCAATTTTTTCACCGAAAGTTTGATCTACTCATTGATGGTGAGAATACCGAGGACACTAATGCGAAAATCGCAAAATCCGACCTTTGCTAAAATAAGGGAATAATATTCAGGGTCTGACCAGGTTTACGGACCCCTCTTTTTTTTGCGCAATGTAAGGGTGTTGTCCTATGCAAACTATTGACGGTAATGGTGCAGTCGCGTCAGTCGCGTTTCGCACCAGCGAAGTTATCGCCATCTACCCGATTACGCCGAGCTCTACGATGGCCGAACAGGCAGATGCCTGGGCAGGAAACGGGTTAAAAAATGTCTGGGGCGATGTCCCGAGAGTCGTCGAAATGCAGTCCGAAGCGGGTGCGATTGCTGCGGTGCATGGTGCGCTGCAGACGGGAGCGCTTTCCACGTCGTTCACCTCCTCGCAGGGATTGCTGCTGATGATTCCGACGCTGTACAAACTGGCCGGTCAACTTACGCCGTTTGTCCTGCACGTCGCGGCACGAACCGTTGCTACCCACGCGCTCTCCATTTTTGGCGATCACTCCGACGTGATGGCCGTGCGTCAGACCGGCTGCGCCATGCTGTGCGCCAGCAGCGTTCAGGAGGCCCAGGATTTCGCGTTAATTTCCCATATCGCGACGCTGAAAAGCCGCGTGCCGTTTATTCACTTCTTCGACGGTTTCCGCACCTCTCACGAAATCAACAAAATCGTGCCGCTGGCAGACGACACCCTTCTCTCGCTTCTGCCGCAGGCGGACATCGATGCCCATCGTGCCCGCGCACTCAACCCGGAACATCCGGTGATCCGCGGGACATCGGCAAACCCGGATACTTACTTCCAGTCCCGCGAAGCGACGAACCCGTGGTACAACGCAGTGTACGACCATGTGGAACAGGCGATGAACGATTTCGCCGCCGCTACCGGGCGTGAATATAAACCATTTGAATACTACGGCCATCCACAGGCGGAACGCGTGATTGTGCTGATGGGTTCAGCCATTGGCACCTGTGAAGAAGTCGTGGATGAACTGCTGACGCGCGGCGAGAAAGTTGGGGTGTTGAAAGTTCGCCTCTACCGCCCGTTCTCTGCGCAACATCTGCTCTCTGCGCTGCCGGAGAGCGCACGTAGCGTAGCCGTACTCGATCGTACCAAAGAGCCAGGCGCACACGCAGAACCGCTGTATCTGGACGTCATGACCGTGCTGGCGGAAGCCTTCAATAACGGCGAACGCGAAACGCTGCCGCGTGTTATTGGCGGACGTTATGGTTTGTCGTCCAAAGAGTTCGGTCCGGATTGCGTGCTGGCAGTGTTCAATGAGCTGAGTGAAACCAAACCGAAGCCTCGCTTTACGGTCGGTATTTATGATGATGTCACCAATCTCTCACTGGCCTTGCCGGAAAACACCCTGCCCTCCGGCGCGAAACTCGAAGCGCTGTTCTACGGTCTGGGCAGTGACGGCAGCGTTTCGGCAACCAAGAACAACATCAAAATCATCGGGAACTCCACACCGTGGTATGCGCAGGGCTACTTCGTCTATGACTCAAAGAAAGCCGGCGGACTGACCGTGTCCCATCTGCGCGTCAGCGAACACCCTATCCGCTCCGCGTATCTTATTTCACAGGCTGATTTTGTCGGCTGTCACCAGCTGCAGTTTATCGATAAATACCAGATGGCCGAACGTCTCAAACCCGGCGGTATTTTCCTGCTCAACACACCGTACAGTGCGGATGAGGTCTGGGCGCGCCTGCCGCAGGAAGTGCAGGCGGTGCTTAATCAGAAAAAAGCGCGGCTATTTGTCATTAACGCGGCGAAAATCGCCCGCGAATGTGGTCTTGCCGCGCGCATTAACACCGTCATGCAGATGGCGTTCTTCCACCTGACTAATATTCTGCCGGGCGACAGCGCCTTCATGGAACTGCAGGGTGCGATCGCCAAAAGCTACAGCAGCAAAGGTCAGGAGTTGGTTGAACGCAACTGGCAGGCACTGGCGCTGGCGCGCGAGTCTCTGTTTGAAGTGCCACTCCAGCCGGTGAATGCCAGCAGCCCGAACCGTCCTCCGGTGGTTTCGGATGCGGCTCCAGATTTTGTTAAAACCGTAACGGCGGCCATGCTGGCGGGGCTGGGCGATGCCCTTCCCGTCTCCGCCCTGCCGCCGGATGGCACCTGGCCGATGGGCACCACCCGCTGGGAAAAACGCAATATCGCCGAAGAGATCCCCATCTGGAAGGAAGAGCTGTGTACCCAGTGCAATCACTGTGTTGCAGCCTGCCCACACTCAGCCATCCGTGCCAAAGTTGTTTCCCCTGACGCCATGGAATCGGCCCCGGCCAGCCTGCACTCGCTGGATGTGAAATCCCGCGATATGCGCGGACAGAAATACGTTCTGCAGGTCGCACCGGAAGATTGCACCGGCTGTAATCTCTGCGTCGAGGTCTGCCCGGCCAAAGACCGGCAGAATCCGGATATCAAAGCCATCAATATGATGTCGCGCCTGGAACACGTGGAAGAAGAGAAAGTGAATTATGACTTCTTCCTGAACCTGCCGGAAATCGACCGTAGCAAGCTGGAACGTATTGATATCCGTACTTCACAGCTGATCACCCCGCTGTTCGAATACTCCGGCGCCTGCTCCGGCTGCGGTGAAACACCGTACATTAAACTGCTGACGCAGCTGTACGGTGACCGGATGCTGATCGCCAACGCGACCGGCTGTTCGTCTATCTATGGCGGTAACCTGCCGTCCACACCTTATACCACCGATGCCAACGGCCGCGGTCCGGCATGGGCAAACTCGCTGTTTGAGGATAACGCCGAATTTGGTCTTGGATTCCGCTTAACGGTGGATCAGCACCGCGCGCGCGTGATGCGCCTGCTGGACCAGTTTGCCGATAATATCCCTGCCGAACTGAACGCTGCGCTGCACGCTGAAGCCACGCCAGAGGTGCGTCGCGAGCAGGTTACGGCGCTTCGCAACGCCCTTCAGGGCGTTGACGGTGCAGAGCAACTGGTGACTGACGCTGATGCGCTGGTTGAGAAATCAATCTGGCTGATTGGCGGCGATGGCTGGGCATACGACATTGGCTTTGGCGGGCTGGATCATGTGTTGAGCCTGACCGAGAACGTGAACATCCTGGTGCTGGATACCCAGTGTTATTCCAATACCGGCGGACAGGCGTCAAAAGCCACGCCGCTCGGGGCCGTAACGAAATTTGGTGAACACGGCAAACGCAAGGCGCGTAAAGACCTCGGTGTCAGCATGATGATGTATGGCCACGTGTACGTTGCGCAAATCTCACTCGGCGCGCAGCTTAACCAGACGGTGAAAGCGATTCAGGAGGCGGAAGCTTATCCGGGACCATCGCTTATCATCGCCTACAGCCCTTGCGAAGAGCATGGTTACGATCTGGCGCTCAGCCACGACCAGATGCGACAGTTGACCGCGACGGGCTTCTGGCCGCTGTATCGCTTTGACCCGCGCCGGGCAGAGGAAGGTAAACTGCCGCTGGCGCTCGATTCACGGCCACCGTCAGATGCCCTGGCTGAGACACTGCTGCAGGAGCAGCGCTTCCGTCGCCTCAATGCGCAACAGCCAGAGGTGGCTGAGCAACTGTGGAAGGATGCGGCCGCCGATCTGCAAAAACGGTATGACTTCCTGGCGCAAATGGCCGGGAAAGCGGAAAAAACCGCCAGCGAATAATTCCCTTGCCCGGCTTGTCCGGGCATTTTTTTGCCATAAAAAAAGCCCGGCATTTTAACACCGGGCCAGTCCAGATAATCCCTTTAAATGAATAAATGACATTCACGAGAATTATGGATAATAATCTTAAAGGCATATAACGACGCAGACACTACCTGATTTACAGCGTGATTAATAATTTTAATTTATTATATTTTCCGTTAAAACATTCACCAGACAAATTAACATTTCCATGGAACGATCTCCTTTAGATTTTACTCACTTAGTAACAATTATGATTTATTACTCTTTCCGTGGAGTGATCTAGCATGTGACAACTTTCCGCAACGGAAAGTTCAACAGGTAATTAAATAAAAACAACCGCAAAGGAATATCATAATGCAAAGAAAAGTACTGGCCCTGATGATTCCGGCTCTGTTAATGGCTGGCGCTGCGCATGCAGCAGAGATTTATAATAAGGATGGCAATAAATTAGATCTGTACGGAAAAGTAGATGGTTTGCACTACTTCTCTGATGACACGTCTAAAGACGGCGATCAAACCTATATGCGTTTGGGGTTCAAGGGCGAAACCCAGATCAACGATATGATGACCGGCTACGCACAGTGGGAATACAACATTCAGGCAAATAACACTGAAGGGTCTGATAACCAGTCCTGGACACGTCTGGCCTTTGCCGGTGTAAAAGTGGGTGACTACGGTTCCTTTGACTACGGCCGTAACTATGGTGTCCTGTACGACGTGGAAGGATGGACCGATATGCTGCCGGAGTTCGGCGGCGACTCTTACACCTATGCCGATAACTTTATGACCGGCCGTGCCAATGGCGTAGCAACCTACCGCAACACCGATTTCTATGGTCTGGTGCCGGGTCTGAACTTTGCTCTGCAGTATCAGGGTAATAACGAAGATGCCAGCAATAACCAGGAAGGGACAAATAATGGTCGCGACACGCGTCATGAGAACGGTGACGGCTTCGGTATTTCTACCACCTATGATTTCGGTATGGGAATTTCGGCGGGGGCGGCCTATACCTCTTCTGACCGTACCAACGATCAGGTGAAAAATACCACGGCGGGCGGGGATAAAGCGGATGCTTGGACCGCGGGTCTGAAATATGACGCCAACAATATCTATCTGGCGGCCATGTATTCTGAAACCCGCAATATGACCCCTTACGGCGACAATGAAAGCGCCGTGGCGAATAAAACTCAGAACTTTGAAGTTACCGCACAATACCAGTTCGATTTTGGTCTGCGTCCGGCAATTTCCTACCTGCAGTCGAAAGGTAAAGACCTGGGTAACGGTCAGGGCGATCAGGATCTGGTTAAATATGCTGACGTTGGGGCCACCTATTACTTCAACAAAAATATGTCCACCTATGTGGATTATAAAATCAACCTGCTGGATGAAGATGACAGCTTCTACAAAAACAACGGTATTGGTACCGACGATGTCGTCGCATTAGGCCTGGTTTACCAGTTCTGATGGTCTGAGCCCGTAGCATCATGCGGGCTCACTTTTTTTGATGTTAGTCGCACATCAGCACGCTATCGCGAGATTGTTGAGGATAAGTTGAAAGAATGCGGGTTAGACTGCGCAGATATCCCTCTCCTCATTAAGGATAACTGTGTTGTTTGGTCGTGTATCCCTTGCCCTACTGGCGCTTTTAGCATGTTTGTGGATGGCGTTAATTTTCGATTTCCGCGATATTGTTGGGCATCTCGGCACGTTGTTAAATCACCTCGACAGGCATTAAGAGTGAGCATCTGAAACAAAAAGCCACCAGCAGTGCCGGTGGCCATAGTACCCTTCGTGAACATTATTTTTTCACGGGCTGAGGCTTTTTATCCCCAGATTCAGGCGCCTCACGCGGGTCGTCTTTTTCAACACTAAGCATAATGTCTCCTCTTTACGATACCCACTTCCCACTATAGCCAGCGTTATCACAATGTGGCCAGGCGGCTAGGACGCTTCCGTTGACGTGCGTTTGCGAAAAGAGAGATAGCCAAAGACGCCGCTGTCACCATCTGCAGGATGATTGACCCCATCCATCACCGTCACCTCGGGAAAATCGAACGGGGAGACATTTTCAAAACAGGCAACATTCACGCCATATTCATTGGGATTGGAACGCCGCTGATGGAAGGTATAAATCCCGCAGACCGAACAGAAGAAATGCCGGGCCGTACCGGTGTTAAAGCGGTACTCCGTAAGCTTATCCTCGCCTTTGGTGACGGTAATACCGGTTAACGGCGCAGAGACCACAACCGCCCCTCTGATCCGACAAAAAGAACAGCTGCAGCGCCGGGCGGTATTTAACCCATCGGTCAACGTAACGGTGAATGCCACTGCGCCACAATGGCACCGTGCATGACGAATATCAGCCATCTTTTAAACCCCTTTTTTCACCAGCTCAGCGGCCTTGACGAACACCTCATCCTCCACGCCGTCACCCTTTTGCCTGCCGAGCCTCAGCAATTCATCGACAATACTGTTGCGATCGATCGGTTTCTGCGCTGAAACCAGCCCAATAACCGCGGCACCAATCGCCAGCCCAACTAACCCGGTTTGTTCATCTTTGTTCTTCATGTTCATGCTCCTGATACCACAAACAAGCGTAGCAGGATTTTAAAAACGCGGTGTCAGACCGTATTTCGGCGATTTGATATTTGCGGCCCAAATCTTGATATCGTTTTGCAGCAGAAGGGTGAAATCTGAATTCAGATGCGTCACCAGGGCATTGACGCTGTTTGCATCGACCACTGAAAAATGTTCAATTCTGTTCGACCCAACCTGAACACAGTAATATCTGGCGGGCAGCACTTTACCATTCACATTAAGCGGCAGCGTATTTTCTCCGCATTGCCCTTCTGTGATATAGGAAACCACCAGATTAGCGGATTTTTTCCCGGGCTGAGATACGCTCACCATTACCGGAAAACCTTCCGACGTCTGCGTCATGTCATAAAGAACGGCATTTTTTATATACCAGGTATTATATTCCCGTTCCTGAAACGTCGACCAGCCAGGCGATGAATAAAACATCAGCGCTGCCAGCGTAATGAATTTTATTTTCATGAGATGCTGTCGTCCTTGTTGTTGCACGTATTATTCAGAATGGACAAAAAACAGCAACCCACCAGGATTTGGCCTACTACTATTGGCAGTGATGATGCTCACTAGCGAACAATAAAACCAAAATGATACAGCGCTACCGTGGCTACGATGCTCACGACGACAGTCAGTAAAAACCAGGTTTTGAACGGCTGCTTTTGCGTTTTATGGCGAAAAATCTGTTGGCCCATAATGGCGCCAGGCCATCCGCCCACAATGCCGAAGACCAGTAAGGTCACTTCCGGTATCCTGCGCATTCCTTTTCGTGCTGCCATTTTATCGGCGCCGTAAATAACCATTGTCAGCACGTTGATGAGCAGGAACCATATGGCTACGGGCCAGGCGGACAACAGACTGCAGAACGCAGCACAGATCAGTATAAAAAAACAAAATTGATTCAATGTCATAGCGCCTGCCTCAGGATCATAAACGTATTTCGAGAAGGCATTATACGTTATCTTTCGCATGAATCAGGTGTAGATTGTTTTTACTATGTACAATTAGAAATAGCCACACTGTATATACGTGCTCCAGTTAAAAGTCTGACAATCTGCAGCATTTTCAACCTTGCGCACGTGAAACACTTCTCCTGCCGTATCTTTAATACATACTTCTTTCATTGACGTAAAAAGATGAAGATACAAGACACAACCTGCCAGGAAGCACCCAACTAAAAGACATGCTTTTAAAATAGCGATCACCGTTTCCCTCCTGCTTTGTTCGGGGAAAACAGCTTAATAGTATGAAGATGAATAAACGCTCAACACAGCGCAATTAAAGTGGCCATTCGTGCAGGCCACGCTAAAATTCCATGTCAGCATCACATGGGCAGGAATTAATAACGCCTGGTCGTGGTGACCGGTGCTCTGTCTGTCCAGTCGGGACGTTCACCAGCCATGATCGCCCGTTGCTGAGACGGTGTTACAGATTGCGTTATATCAGGCATTGGCTTATAGACCGGTTTTTCCGGCGGAGTGATAACCACATCAGAACTACACCCTGAGCACAATAAAATCATAAAACCAAAAGAACTTAACTTAAACACTTTCAACCCTTCCTGTGGGATATCATCTTAAGGGATCCGTTCGCCAGTGATTGTCTAATCCGGGCCGCCAGCACGTCAGTAAAGTCGCATGCGAGCTTCAAATTCCCATACGCTGAAACGCAAGATAATAAGCAGCGATACACGTTAAATCAATACTAATGCGAATGAAGAGCAACGTGAAATAGCCATAAAGTATTACATCTATAAAACAGACGGGTTTCAAATAGAAGCACAAGATTAAACGCCACATATACGGATACACTGTGGCCGTTTATTGCCTCTTTTATGCATAAAATGGAAATCCCCTTTCGTTGATGAAGCGTTGCAATTCACTGTTGTTAAATAATGTTGTATTAAAACGATTGTAACTATAAAGTTAATTAGAGGTTAATATGAAGGGTGGTATTTTTGCATTTTTGGCATTAGGTGTCGCGTTAGCAATAACAGGGTGCTCAAGTGATTATGTCATATCGACCAAAGATGGACATATGATGACCACACATGGAAAACCAGAGCGAGATAAAGACACCGGTTTAATTTCATACAAAGATGCAGATGGCAGCATTCATCAGATTCATCAATCGGATGTGAAAGAGATTGTAGAGAAGTAACCGCCTGATCTGTCCTTCCGTTTTACTGGCTCCGCCATTGTACTGAGCGGAGCTTGCCTGCCCTTACCCGCCTTATGTTATCTGTTTTAACGACCACGTCTCGCTGATGGCGAACAGAAAGCCGATTACGCTTTACCGCAAGTCGGCACAAGATCCTTCATCGCTGTAAAACGTGCTGGTATTCGCCGCCGGAATCCGTACCATACGCGACATACTTTTGCCCGCTGGCATTGACTGCCGGCGTTAACCCATCTTTCATAGCCAGACAGTTGCGGCATAGAATGCGTGGAAAATGAATGGCGAACAGGTGCTGATGCTTAACGATTAGCCGGCACGCTGAAAACTTTTGCCCCTGCTGGCTCCGAAGGTAGCAATAAATGCAAGACAATCAATCAAATACAAAGAAAGAACAATACAACCTGAACAAGCTGCAGAAGCGGCTGCGCCGTAATGTGGGCGAAGCCATTGCAGACTTCAATATGATTGAAGAAGGCGACCGGATCATGGTTTGCCTGTCAGGGGGGAAAGACAGCTACACCATGCTGGAGATCCTGCGTAATCTTCAGCAGAGCGCGCCGGTGAAATTCTCCCTGGTAGCCGTAAACCTTGACCAGAAACAGCCGGGTTTCCCTGAGCATATTCTGCCGGAATATCTCGATAAACTGGGCGTTGAGTACAAAATCGTCGAAGAAAATACCTACGGTATCGTAAAAGAGAAGATCCCGGAGGGCAAAACCACCTGCTCTCTCTGCTCTCGTCTGCGCCGTGGCATTCTGTACCGTACTGCGACAGAGCTGGGTGCGACAAAAATTGCGCTCGGTCATCACCGCGACGATATCCTGCAAACGCTGTTCCTGAACATGTTCTACGGCGGGAAGATGAAAGGCATGCCGCCTAAGCTGATGAGCGATGACGGCAAACACATTGTCATCCGCCCTCTCGCCTATTGCCGCGAGAAGGACATTGAACGCTTCTCCCAGGCGAAAGCTTTCCCGATTATCCCATGCAACCTGTGTGGCTCACAGCCAAACCTGCAGCGCCAGGTCATTGGTGACATGCTGCGTGACTGGGATAAACGTTATCCAGGACGCATCGAAACCATGTTCAGCGCCATGCAGAACGTGGTGCCTTCACACCTTGCGGATGTTGAGCTGTTCGACTTCAAAGGCATCAACCATGATTCAGAGGTGGTGAATGGCGGCGATCTGGCGTTTGATCGGGAAGAGATCCCCATGCAGCCTGCGGGCTGGCAGCCGGAAGAGGATGATAATCAGTTTGACGAGCTGCGCCTGAACGTACTTGAAGTGAAATAATCCTGTCGCGTCTCAGAGTCCGTCTGAGACGCGTTTTTTCTGCCGCTTATTTCAGCAATCTGACCCGGCAGGTTTTGCCTTTAATTTTACCGTTTTGCAGCTGCTTCCAGGCCTTATGCGCAACCGCCTGGCGGATGGCCACATAGACATGTGCCGGATGAACGGTAATCTTGCCGATATCGGCGCCATCCAGCCCCATGTCCCCTGTCAGCGCGCCTAGCACGTCACCCGGGCGCATCTTGGCTTTTTTGCCGCCATCAATACACAGCGTCGCCATTTCGGCTTCGAGTGGCACAACGCGAACGTTCCCCGGGGTGTTCACCCAGTTAAGCTTTATCTGCAGCACTTCAGACAAGATATTGGCGCGCTGCGCCTCTTCCGGCGCGCAGAAGCTAATGGCAAGCCCGCTGTTTCCCGCGCGTGCAGTACGCCCAATGCGGTGAACGTGTACTTCTGGATCCCAGGCCAGCTCGTAGTTAACAACCAGCTCCAGCGATTTAATGTCCAGCCCACGTGCGGCGACATCGGTCGCGACCAGTACACGGGCGCTGCCGTTGGCGAAGCGAACCAGCGTCTGGTCACGATCGCGCTGTTCCAGATCGCCATGCAATGACAGCGCGCTTTGCCCGGCGGCATTCAGGGCATCACACACTGCCTGGCAATCTTTTTTGGTGTTACAAAACACCACGCAGGAGGCGGGCTGGTGCTGGCTCAGCAATTTCTGCAGAAGCGGGATTTTGCCCTGCTGCGAGGTTTCAAAGAACTGCTGCTCGATGGCAGGCAGCGCATCCACGCTGTCGATTTCAATCGTGAGCGGATTTTTTTGTACACGACCGCTGATCGCAGCGATGGCCTCAGGCCAGGTCGCAGAAAATAACAATGTCTGACGATCTTCCGGTGCGAAGCGGATCACCTCGTCGATCGCGTCGCTGAAGCCCATATCCAGCATACGGTCCGCTTCATCCATCACCAGCGTTTGCAGGGCATCCAGTGAAACGGTGCCTTTTTGCAGATGATCCAGCAGACGGCCAGGTGTCGCGACAATAATATGAGGCGCATGCTGGAGCGAATCACGCTGCGCCCCGAACGGCTGTCCGCCGCAGAGGGTTAAGATCTTGGTGTTGGGCAGGAAGCGCGCCAGACGACGCAACTCACCCGCGACCTGGTCGGCCAGTTCGCGGGTCGGGCACAGAACCAGAGACTGGGTCTGGAACAGAGTGGCATCAATATGCTGTAACAGCCCAAGACCGAACGCTGCCGTTTTCCCACTGCCGGTTTTTGCCTGTACGCGAACATCGCGCCCCTCAAGAATGGCGGGTAATGCGGCCGCCTGAACAGGCGTCATCGTGAGGTATCCCAACTCGTTGAGGTTATCGAGTTGGGCGGCAGGCAGAACATTCAGGGTAGAAAAAGCGGTCACAATAGTCTCTCGTGGTCATCTTTGCAGTCAGATGGCGCGTATCCTCGCAGATCTCGGGGTTCGATGCGACAATTTAATCGGTTCTTCATCGGGCGGCGGGTCGGGCATAGGCTGCGGACGAGGAATGGGATCGGGCATCGGCGTTGGGTCGGTCGGGACCGGATCGGACTGCCGTGAATGCAGCAGTTGCAGCGCGAGTAGATGGTTCATCTTTCCCTCCAGTTTTTTGGATTGACCCTTTTAGGGTAGACCCTGAGAAACGGGAGGCAAAAAAAAGCCGACTATTAAAGTCGGCGTCGTACGAATCAATTGTGCTATGCAGTAATTCAAAAAAGGAAGTAAGACAATATGGAGCGCAACGCCCATCGCTTGACGTTGCATTCACCTGCGGGAGTAATATTGCACCTTACGCGGCCTGGGTTTATTGACTTCGCTCAATTAAAAGAGCGTTTTGAACCGCGTATAAGGTGTAAAAAGCGTAAATTTACAACCATTTACTACGATGCAACCACCATGCAACACCGCCAATCAAAACAGCTAACATGACGCAAAACGCAGTAAAACCGTAACGATAAGCCCCTCCGGGGATACCGCCCAGGTTTACGCCAAACAGTCCGGTCAGGAAGGTGCTGGGTAAAAAGACCATTGCCATCAGCGACATCGTGTAGGTTCTTCTGGCCAGCGACTCCTGCATCACCTGGGCGATCTCATCCGCCATCACCGCCGTTCTGGCGATACAGGAATCAATTTCATCCAGCCCGCGCCCAAGCCTGTCCGCAATATCCTGCATCCTGCGACGCTGATCGTCGTTCATCCAGCTGAAGCGTTCGCTGGCGAGGCGGGCATACACATCGCGTTGTGGCGTCATATAGCGGCGCATCACGATCAGCTGTTTGCGCAGTAACGCCAGGAAGCCGCGCGGCGGTATTTGCTGATCGAGCAGGTTATCTTCCAGGTCGATAATTTTGTCGTGCAGCTCTTCAATAAACTCACTCGCATGATCGGTAAGCGCATCGCAGACATCCACCAGCCAGCTACCGCAATCAGTCGGCCCGGTGCCCTCTTTCAGATCGTTCACCACGTCATCCAGCGCCAGCACTTTACGCTGGCGAGTGGAAACGATAAGCCCATCATCCATATAGACGCGCATCGCCACCAGCTGATCCGGACGCTCATCCGTGCTGCCGTTAATACAGCGAAGGGTGATCAACGTACCGTCCCCCATCCGGCTCACGCGTGGCCGCAGGCTTTCACCCGCCAGCGCATCGCGTACGTTGTTCGGCAACAGTGGGGTTGATGCCAGCCAGTCAGCGCTGTCCGGATGGGTATAGTTCAGGTGTAGCCAGCAGGGATGCGCGTGATCAATCTCATCGTTGTCTTCCAGCGGCCGGGCACCGCCATTACCGTCGAACACCCACGCAAACACTGCGTCAGGAACGTTCAGTTCAGACCCTTTTATGCTCTCCACAACGCCTCCACCTTTTAGCTTTTCGTTGTCAGTCTAGCTTTCGGCAGAGGTTACGCAACCACTATGTTCCGCATAGCGCTGAAATCGCTCGGGAAATGTACGGCTAACGGCGGTGTCATCTCATACGGAATGTCCTTGTCGCTGCGCAAACGACAGCGGAACACCCGGTGCCGACAACGACCCGTCAGAGGGGGCTCCTCCGTCGAGCCGGAAGTTGCGTGTCCGGGACTGCAATTCGATAACCTGATTGCGCAGCACGTCGGAGGATCCGTTAAGTTCCTCCGCCATAGCCACATTGCTTTGCGTGACCCTTTCCAGCTCTGATAATGCCAGCGTGATCTGCGAAATCCCTTTCTCCTGCTCGGATGTCGAGCTGGAAATTTCATCCATCAGACGGCTGACATTGCCGGATCCGGCCACTATCTCACGCATATTTTTTTCCGCTTCTGACACCACCGTTACGCCCTGCGTCACGTTATTACTCGTGACTTCAATCAGCGTTTTGATGTTCTTCGCCGCGTCCGCGCTGCGGTGAGCCAGATTTCGTACCTCCTCTGCAACTACAGAGAATCCTTTTCCGTGGTCTCCCGCCCTTGCTGCCTCAACGGCTGCGTTAAGCGCCAGGATATTGGTCTGGAAGGCAATGCCGTCGATCATCGAGATAATCTCCGTCATTTGCTGCGCACATTCGGTGATCGATTGCATATTGTGAGCAACCTGCCCCATCAGTTCTCCGCCCTTGCGTGCCTGAAGGGTGGCCTCATTGGCCTGTTCACTGGCCAGCCGGGTGTTATCGGCATTATTTCTGGTGCTTGCCGCCATCTGCTCCATGCTGGCTGCGGTTTGCACCAGCGAGGCAGACTGCTGCTCCGTTTTCACAGAAAGTTGCGCGCTGCGTGAGGAGAGTTGATCCGATAAGGTCATGGCGGTGTGTGACGATGCCCTGATTTCCCGGACCAGTGTCGCAATATTGCTCGAGAGGCTATTAATCCCAGGGATTAAACGCCCTGCGCAGTTGTTACCAAACTCCGGGATCGTCACGCCAAGATTTCCTGCCGTTACTTCTTCAATACTTTTTTTCACAGTATTGATCGGTGTCACAAGATATTTGGTCATGTAGGCCCAGAGTAAAAAAAGAGCAATCATATTTATTACATTGAGCGTAATAAAGAGCGGCGACGCGCCCGAAAAAAGAACCACGACAGCTGCGTTTATCAAAAAAAGAGACAAAAGGAAATAGACAATGAAGGTTCTGACACTAATATTTCTTAGCATAATCATTCCCACAACTTTATATTTTGGTCGGCATTAAGGGTTATAGCATCCACAATGACGTTTGTCCTCACGAATACCGATGGTTTGTTGTTTCGTGGTTAGCAACCTGCAATTTAACTTAAGTAAGACAAAAACAGTGTATTGCTGGAAATATTGTGTCATGAATGCTGTGATACTGGTCTAAGACGAACTTAAGCAATACCATCTCCGTCAGCGAAATGTGATAACCTCCCGCATATTTAAGGAGCTTTGCTGCAATTATTATCCCTTGTTTAGCTGTGCTTAACAGGTTAATACTAAGAATATATTTTATATTGCTTGCAGTTTGAGATTTAAATAGGGCTGGTCATTTTACGAGTCCCCTAACTAATAGTGTTTGAACGCGCATGCTCGTAGCCAATAAAGATGTGCCCGGCAGGCGAAGTCAGTAACCCTCTTTGATGCGGGATTGCATAATGCTCAATGTATCGTGGGACCCAGTGTTAATAGCCATCTCTTATCTCGTGGCCTTTATCGCCTCGTTTTTGGCTCTGGACAGTGCAGGAAAAATCCCCCTCTCCGGTCGCAAGGCGGCAATGTTCTGGCGTATTACCGGAGGGGTTACGCTGGGCATCGGGATCTGGTCGATGCATTTTATCGGCATGTTAGCGATGCAAATGCCCATGATCATGAGCTATCACCTCTGGTTAACCCTTGCCTCCCTGGGCGTCGCGGTGGTGGCGTCTACGCTGGCAATGAATATTGCCGTGACGGGCGCTCGTCTTTCTCCCTTTAGGCTGATCCTCTCCACCTTAATTCTGAGTGCAGGAGTCGTGTCGATGCACTATACCGGCATGGCCGCGCTGATGCTGGATAGCCCCATCATCTGGGATCAACGTACCGTCGGCTTATCCATATTGATTGCCATAATGGCCTCCGGAGCCGCAATCTGGTTGGCCTTCCACCTGCGGCATCAGCGAAAAGGGATCTTCATCAATCGCATTCTCGCCGCTTTAGTCCTTGGGGCTGCCATCTGCGCCATGCACTACACCGGAATGCGTGCCGCTCAGTTTGGTGACATGACACATACCCTTCCCGGCGGGATCAGCGAACTGGGATTATCTATCTGGGTTTCAGTAACAACGCTGAGCCTGCTCGGCATCATGTTGATTATCTCGCTTATTGATTCACACTGGCGCACCAGTCGGTTAACGGAAAATCTGCAACAGCTTAATCGCCAGCTCGAGCTCCAGGCGCGATTTGACGCCCTCACCGGCCTGGCTAACCGCCACCAGATGGATCTCCGGATGCAGGATTGCCTGCGCAGTGCGCTGCTCAGTAATAAGCAATTTGCCGTAGTTTTCCTGGACGTTGATCACTTCAGACAGGTTAACGACACCTGGGGACATAATGTCGGCGATGAGTTGTTAATCACCATTGCACAGCGCATCACGGCGAGGCTGACCCGAGAGATGACACTGGCAAGACTGGGAGGCGATGCCTTTATCCTGCTGGTTCCTGAATGTGGTGACGATAAACTCCAGACCCTGCTCCCCACGCTGCTCGAAGACTTGCGCCGCCCTCTTTCCCTGTGCGGGCATACACTGAGCACCACACTCAGTGCAGGCGTCAGCCGCTATCCTCAGGATGGTGAAACGCTGCACGAATTAAAACTAAAAGCGGATGCCGCAATGCATTACGTGAAGAAGGCGGGCCGAAACGACTGGGCGGTCTACCGGACAGAGATGTCGACGGCGATCCCGGCCAACCCCGGTTTTCTGCAGGAGCTCACTCAGGCGCTTGAGCGCGATCAGTTTGAACTGTGGTATCAACCTACCTGGCATGCTGAAGAGAAGACAATCCATGGCTTTGAGGCGCTTCTGCGCTGGCGACATCCCGAACAAGGCGTGCTGCTGCCGAATCTGTTTTTACCTTCGCTGGAACAGACAGGATTAATTATCCCTGTGGGTAACTGGGCGATTGAAGCGGCATGCCGACAGCTGCATTTCTGGACTGAACAAGGTTTTGCCCATTGGACGCTCTCCTTTAACCTGTCTCCTGTGCAGTTTGAACAGCCGGATATCTTTCAGATCGTATCGTCCATGTTGCAAAAATATAATCTGTCGCCTTCCCGACTCATTCTCGAGGTCACGGAGAGCACTGCCCTTAAAAATCTTGACCGCAGTATCGAATTACTGAGTGCATTCAACCAGGCCGGGATCACCGTCTCTATTGATGATTTTGGCACCGGTTATTCTAATCTGCTCATGCTCAGAGTGCTTCCGGCAAAAGAGCTCAAAATCGACAAAAGCTTTGTAACGTCAATGCTGGAAAATGAAAAAAGCCGCAAGCTGGTGGAGACCATTATCAATATTGCCCGGACAATGGAGATGTATGTTGTTGCTGAAGGGATCGAAACGGAAGAGCAACGGGCGGTGTTAACGGAGCTGGGGTGTGACTATTTGCAAGGGTTCCTGTTCTCCAGACCTTTACCTGCCGAACAGGTTCCGTGGTTGCTGCTGCAGATTAATTCAGAGAAACAGATTATACCCATTGGTAAAATTCATACGGAATCCGCTTTTATTTCACAAAAAAATCATGCCTCACAGGGTTAACAGGAGTATGGTTCAAAGGGGTCAACGCGAGTCGATTCTGTCGTGATCGTCAGGCATATTGTGCCGATATACAGGAATTCCTTATGTCGCAAAATACTTTTGATGCACTGAATTTCATTAAAACGCCTGTGTGGCTGATCTCCCCCGTTTCCGACCATATTATTTTCGCGAACACGGCCGCGGCTCACGTGATGGGGGATAAAACACTGGATGACCTGCGCAAAGGCCCCTTCTCAGCAAATGCGCAAGCCGTGCTGTCAATGTATATTCCTGAGCTCAAAACGGATCAGGAAATTGTCGAAATCTGGACAATCTGGCGCGACGGACATGAAACCGCGTTGAGCTGTCGTCTTTCGCTGACCTACCACGCGCCGTACGGCGACATGATCGTTTTTGAAGGGATTTCGCATCCGGTGCCGACAGGGCTTAAAGCCAGTCGCTCCGCCACTTATCAGCGCAAAAAACAGGGGTTTTACGCCCGTTTTTTTCTGACGAACAGCGCACCGATGTTATTGATCGACCCCGCCCGTGATGGACAAATAGTCGATGCCAATCTGGCAGCGCTTAACTTTTACGGCTACTCGCATGATGAGATGTGCAACAAGCATACCTGGGAAATCAACACGCTGGGGCGGGATGTTATTCCGGTAATGAGTGAAATCGCCGCCCTGCCGGGTGGGCATAAGCCGCTCAACTTTGTGCACCGTCTTGCCGATGGCTCAACCCGCCATGTTCAGACCTATGCCGGGCCGATAGAGATATACGGTGATAAGCTGATGTTGTGCATTATTCATGACATCACCGAGCAAAAACGGCTGGAGCTTGAGTTGGAACATGCCGCACTACGGGACGCCATGACGGGCCTGCTCAACCGGCGTCAGTTCTATATTATCGCTGAGCAAACGAATCTCACTCACCTTCCCGTTCAGCAGCAATTCAGTTTGCTGCTGGTCGATACCGATCATTTTAAGAATATCAACGACGTTTTTGGTCATCTGAAGGGGGATGAAGTGCTCATCTCGCTTTCGCGTACGCTGGAAGCCTGTAGCCGGAAAGAGGATTTTGTGTTTCGCTGGGGGGGTGAAGAGTTCGTCATTCTGCTGCCGCGCACGTCGCTCGACACCGCCATGCAAATCGCGGAAACGATCCGCGCCGCGGTTGCCCGCATCACGATCCCAGGCCTGCCGCGTTTTACGGTGAGCATTGGCGTGGCGCGGCACAACCAGGATGAGAGTATCGACGATCTCTTTAAACGGGTGGATGACGCGCTTTATCGCGCCAAGAATGACGGCCGCAATAAAGTCCTGGCGGCGTGAAACTGGTGTATCGGATAAAGCCCCGCTACAATGCCCGTCTTGATTGAAAACAACAATGGGTGGGTAATGTCTGCAATGGGAAGAACAGAAATAATCCTCACCATAATTATTTTAATGCTTATTATTTTCGGATTGTGGTTTATCTTTAGCGGCGAGATCTGGTTAGTGGCGGAATATATTGAAAACAGCATTTATCCCACTTTCGACGCGCTGTAACGCACGTTTAATCCGTTGTTTCACCTACCGGAATTATCAGGTATCGGTCTTGTTAACAGACGCGTAAGATACGCGCCGTTATCCTCCATTACGTTGGTAACGAATTGCTAAATCACTTGCTTATTTTGCCCGTGCTCTGACGGGCTTTTTTATTTCCGACATTTGCGCTACACCAGGTTATATCGAAAACATCGTTATCCATTAAAGAGAGAAAATGATGAGCAAGAAGATCCTGATGCTGGTGGGCGACTACGCTGAAGATTATGAAACGATGGTTCCTTTTCAGGCCTTACAGATGATTGGCCACCAGGTTGACGCGGTCTGCCCCGACAAAGCGAAAGGTGACTATGTCATGACGGCGATCCATGACTTCGACGGAGCCCAGACGTATAGCGAAAAACCCGGCCACCGTTTTACCCTCAATGCCGATTTTTCTTCCGTCAACGAGCAGGACTATGATGCCCTGCTCATCCCCGGAGGCAGAGCGCCTGAATACCTGCGGTTAAATGCTGACGTGCTGAAGCTGGTACAGGCATTTGACGCCGCGCGCAAACCCATTGCGGCCGTATGTCATGGCCCACAATTGCTGGCAGCCGCCGGGATCCTGAAAGGGCGAACCTGTAGCGCCTACCCGGCCTGCGCGCCTGAAGTGCGACTCAGCGGCGGCGAGTACGCCGATATCGGCATCGATCAGGCTCACGTTGACGGTAACCTGGTCACCGCGCCGGCCTGGCCTGCGCATCCGCAGTGGCTGGCGAAATTTGCGAAGTTATTGGAATAGGCTTGCAAGGCAACCAGCTCTTTACATACGCTCTTCAAGCCAGACGATCGACCGCAACAAAAAAGCGTTCTTCCGTCAAAAGAGTACGTTCTTTAATGTTCTGAAACTCGCGCCGGATAAACCAGCCCGCTTCCGGCGCCATGCTCAGATAAAACACCTCACTAAAGCCGGGAGCTTTAACACGCATTCTTACACAACCGGTTTCTCCTGCACGGAAGAGCTGTTCTGGCACGATACTGACACTACGCTCGCCATGCTGCAGAAGGATAGTCGCTATCTCATAGCGGCAAATCCCGCTGCTCAGGCTATAACCTAATGTGCTCAGATCGTGAAGATACTGACGTGATAACGTGACTTCAATGCTGGTGCCCGCAAACCACTCAATGATTTGCTGCGCCAGCTCCTCTAACCGCTCGCAGAATTCAACGATTTCAGCCTCAACTGAGGTGTTACCTGACGTTATGTTCTTGCTACTCTGTTGCACTTTTTTAAAGAAACGCTCTCTGGCTGACACGTTGTTGCCTCTGTTCATTTTCACACGGTTAAACCAGGATCCGCGCCCCCTGCGCTGACCGGCCATTTTTATCTCCCCGGATGCTTCCTTGCCTTCTTAAACGAGGGAACCGGGCGATGCATTCCGCAGACCAGGCCGCATACGCGGCCTGTTGCTGGAAGTGTTGGGGAGAGACCATCTGGCCCCTGCCCCATAACGGTTGTTCCGTTTTCATTGGCTTCCTGCCTAAACTTACGCTTTCGCTTTCGGCATCTGGCTCACCAGCGACAGGTTCACGTCCATGCCTTCCACCTGGAAGTGCGGCACCGCGAACAGCTTCACGCGGAAGAAGCCCGGGTTGTCCTCGATATCTTCCACCACCACCTTCGCGTCGCGCAGCGGGTGCGAGGCCTGCAGTTCGTCGCCCGGATCGGTCATTTCGGTCACCAGACTGCGTACCCAGGTATTGAGTTCCAGCTCCAGCAGACGGCGATCTTTGGTGGTGCCGATGTTCTCGCGCTGAATCAGCTTCAGGTAATGCGCGATGCGCGACAGCAGGAAGATATACGGCAGACGGGCGTTGATGCGGCTGTTGGCAGTGGCGTCGGCGGTGTCGTACAGCGCCGGTTTCTGTGCCGAGTTCGCCGAGAAGAAGCAGGCGTAGTCGCGGTTCTTGTAGTACGACAGGGGAATAAAGCCCAGGTTAGCAAATTCAAACTCGCGGGTTTCCGGGATCATCACCTCTGATGGGATCTTCACCTGGTTGCCGGTACCCAGATCGTACAGGTGGATCGGCAGGTCTTTCACGGCCCCGCCTGCCTGTGGGCCACGAATTTGCACGCACCAGCCGTTATTGATGAAGCTCTTCACCATGTTGGAGGCGAAGGAGAAAGAGGCGCTTGTCCACAGGTATTTTTCGTGGTCCGGACCTTTCACCTGCTCAACGTAGTTGAAACTGCGCACCGGCACCGTGTCCGGACCGTAAGGCAGACGCCCCAGCACGCGCGGCATCACCAGGCCAATATAACGGGCATCGTCGGTGTCGCGGAACGATTTCCATTTGATGTATTCGGCACGGTCGAAGTAGTTACCGATGTCCTTAATCGCGGCTACCTCTTCCATCGATTCCTTGAGGAAGAATTTCGGCCCGACGGCACCGATAAACGGCATATGCGCGGCGGCAGAGACTTTCGAGATATTGCGCAACAGCGCCACGTCCTGCGGACTTGCGTCAAATTCGTACGCTGAAATAACCGAGCCAATCGGCTCGCCGCCCGGGGTGTCGTATTCAGCGGTATAGGTGTGCCAGTACAGGCCGCTCTGGATAAGTTCCGGCGCATCTTCGAAGTCCTGGCGCAGATCCTCTTTTGACACATCCAGAATTTCCGTTTTCACGTTCTGGCGGTAGTCGGTGTTGTCCACCAGCTGCTTCAGGCCGCGCCACAGGGATTCTACTTTCTGGAATTCTGCATGATGCATCACCGCATCCAGCTGGCGGCTGATTTGGAAATCCAGCTCCGCGATATGGTGGTCAATCAGGGTTTTATCGAGTTTTTCCACTGGCTGGCCGGATTTGCGGATGCAGTCCATAAACACCTGCATCGCGGCCGTCAGGCGCTCACCTGCCGGAGCATCAGACAGTGCGGCATCGTCCAGAAACGCATTGATATCACCCAGGCTTGTGGCCGGGGTCAGGTTGATTTTGTCGAACAGGGAGGCGTAGACGCTCTCTTTTTCCAGCACAGTGGTCTGCCCCTGCGCGGAGCCATTTTCAGTATTAACAGACATCAGCATTCTCTCGTTTAATCCATTAAAAGACGCGCCCGTTTTTATTTCGGGGCCAGGGCACTCATTTCGTTACGTAATTCCTGAGACAGCGCCGGGTCCTTAAGAATTTTCTCGAGCTCTTTTCTGAAAGTGGCGTTATCCAGCAGATTGGACTTGAGGTCACGTAATAAATTACGCATCGACAGCATGGCACGAAGTTGGGGAATTTGTCGGGCCACCTGTTCGGGTTCAAAATCTTTCATATCTGAAAAGCATAGCGTTACATTCTCTTCCGTACGCTCACCCGCCAGCGTATTCGGAACCGTCATGTTGACCTCCGGGTTAAATTCCGAAAGTACACTGTTTAGGTTATTTTTGTTGACGTTAATTTTCTTTCTTTCAGATAATGGCCGGCTCTCTTTACCGTTACTGAAATCACCGACAGCGAGTAATTTAAGGGGTAATTCAACTTTCTTCTGCGCCCCTCCGGTATGCAATGCAAGTTTTAAATTAATGCGTGCCTTAGGCACCTCGTTCTGGAACGTATCAGCCATAGCAGTCCCTTTCCTTAAGGAATGTTTGTTGAAGTTAACGACGTTTCTGAATAATTCGATATTAGAACAAAATACCACAATAGATCAACCATCCGGAATCAAATCCCAAATTAAGGAATTCCTTAAGAATTTTACTCTATAAAAATAAAATATGGTTTGCAGCATGCCTTTTCATAAAGAAATATCAACCACAACTCCGAAAATAGTCAGTATTGATGTCTATTTCTGTGAAAAAATGAAGATCCATATCCAAACAAAGCAACATTATTGATTTAAATCAATACGAGAGAAAATATCTACAGCGCCACCTAATAATATGACCCACATCAATATTTACACGTTTCCGCAAGAGGCGACACCCATTAAAAAGTCCAATGATGGACAGTTTTTTTACGAAATGGAATATATTCAAAATATGAATGCTTCTCTTAATTTAAAAAAAACAGAGCAATACCCAGCGCTGTAACACACAGTATCAATGCAGCGCCGTCTTCACGATCGACAAAGAACAGAAAAGCGCTGGCACGTGATATCGGGCCAGCGCAGTATCAGGAGGGGAAATAAATTAGCGGACTCTCGTTTTTCAGTGCTTCACAATATACATCGTACGGCTGTACGCCACGTCTTCAGGGTTATTGATCGGATATCCCTTCACCCAGGGTTTAATCAGACGTCCGTTGGTGTACTGGTAGATCGGCGCAATTGGCGCTTTTTCAGTGAGGATCTTCTCCGCCCGGTTGTAATCCGCATTACGGGCTTCCGTGGTGGTTTCAAGCGTCGCCTGATTGATTATCTTATCGTAGGCCGGGTCGTTGAAGCGGGAGATATTGCCGCTGTGGGTTGATGTCAGCAGCGACAGGAAGGTCGATGGCTCGTTGTAGTCCCCTACCCAGGACGCACGGATCACATCAAAATTCCCTGTGTTTCGGCTATCGATATAGGTTTTCCACTCCTGGTTTTGCAGTTTGACGTCTACACCCAGGTTCTTCTTCCACATCGACGCCACCGCAATCGCGATTTTCTGATGGTTCTCTGACGTGTTATACAACAGGGTCAGCTTCAGTGGACGCTGAGGACCATACCCCGCCGCCTGCAGCAAGGTTTTGGCCTGTGCGTTTAGCTCCTGCTGCGACATCTGCTCGAACGGTGATGTATCTGGCGTGAAACCTGCCGTCACATCAGGCGTGAAATGCCAGGCGGGTTTTTCTCCCGTACCTAACACTTTCTCGGCCATAATCCGGCGATCGATGGTCATACTCAGCGCCAGACGCACGCGGGAATCGGCGGTCGGACCCTTTTGCGTGTTAAATGCATAGTAATACGTTCCCAGCTGCGGCGGTGTGTAAACCTGTCCGGGAATATCCTTGAGTAACTTCTGATACAGGTTTTTCGGGAACGACTCGGTGATATCAATATCCCCTGCCAGATAGCGTTTGGTGGCGGAAGACTCCTGGTTGATCGGAATAAACGTCACTTTTTGAAGAACAGTTTTCGCGTTATCCCAGTAGTGGGTATTCGGCACAACGACCAATTTCTCATTCACCACACGGTCTTTCAGAACATAAGCACCATTGCCCACCAGGGAGCCCGGACGCGTCCACTCTTTACCGCTTTCAACGTTCGCTTTCTGAACCGGATAGAACGCGAAGTTCGCCGTCAGGTTGCTGAACCACGGCAACGGTTTATCCAGCTGCACGCGTAACGTTCTGGCATCCACCGCCGTTACCCCGAGCGTATCGGGCGCGGCTTTGCCATCAATAATCGCCTGAGCGTTGTTAATGCCTGCCAGAGCAGCAAACCAGGCAAACGGCGAGGTGGTTTTCGGGTCAACCAGACGCTGCCAGCTGTAGACAAAATCCTGCGCCGTGACCGGCGTACCGTCAGACCATTTCGCATCATCACGTAAGGTAAATGTCCAGATGCGGTTATCGTTACTCTGCCAGCGCGTCGCCACGCCCGGTGTCAGCTCCCCTTTCTCATTTTGATTGACCAGGCCTTCAAACAGATCGCGAATCACCTGAATCTCGGGTAACCCCACGGCTTTGGCCGGATCAAGCGACGCGGGTTCGTCTTTGATGTGTCTGACCAGCTCCTGTTTTTGTGCCAGTACCGTGCCCTTTGGCACATCAGCAGCGTAAGAATATGACGATAGCCCGCAAAGGCACAGCGCAGTGAAAAGCAGCGAAACAGGATGCTTCATGAGATCCCCTTTTAAAATCGGTAATACGCGGATGCGTAATTATTTGTTTCGAAACAGCGTAATGCAAATACCTTATGCCGGAAAGGTGATATCAGGCAATGTTCGCCCTTCGATGAAACTATTTGATTAAACGCGAGTTTTGCACAACACTGCCAGTAAGCTCTTCTTTATCAGGATTTCCTATGGCAGTTACCCGACCAAGAACGGAACGTGGCGCTTTTCCGCCAGGCACCGAACATTATGGCCACTCTTTCTTAGGTGCCCCGCTGATCTGGTTTCCCGCACCGGATGCCGATCGCCACAGCGGCCTGATCATTGCGGGCACGCACGGTGACGAGAACTCTTCTATCGTCACCCTCTCCTGCGCGTTACGCACCCTCGCCCCGACGCTGCGCCGGCACCATGTGATCCTGACCGTCAATCCGGATGGCTGTCAGCTTGGGCTGAGGGCGAATGCGAGAGGGATTGACTTAAACCGCAACTTCCCGGCGGCCAACTGGCGTGAGGGTGAAACGGTCTACCGCTGGAACAGCTCGGCTGAAGAACGTGACGTCGTCTTACTGACGGGAGAAAAACCCGGCTCAGAGCCAGAAACACAGGCGCTCTGCCAGTTAATTCACAAGATCCACCCTGCGTGGGTTGTCTCATTTCACGATCCGCTCGCCTGTATTGAGGATCCCCGTCACTCCGCGCTGGGGCAGTGGCTTGCCGATGCCTTCGCCCTGCCTCTGGTCAGCAGTGTTGGCTATGAAACACCGGGGTCATTTGGTAGCTGGTGCGCCGATCTGGACTTACACTGCATCACCGCGGAATTTCCCCCGATATCATCCGACGAAGCCAGCGAAAAATACCTGAAAGCCATGGTGGAACTTCTGCGCTGGCAGCCTCAGAGATGAAGCACTCCGCTGGTGAAAGTGAGTGCTGGCGAAACGTCAACCGCCAGCCACGTCGGGCCATCGAGATCGGCAAAACTGACCTGATTGACCAACGGTAGCGCCGCATTAATCGCCCGGGAAGTACAGAGCATGCACCCCAGCATTAACGAAAATCCCTGCGCCTGCGCCTCGGAAGCCAGCGCCAGCGCCTCGGTCAGCCCCCCCGTTTTATCGAGCTTGATATTGACCATCTCATAGCAGCCCGCTAAGCCGTCGAGGCTATCGCGGGTATGACAGCTTTCATCAGCGCAGATGGGCAGCGGGTGGATAAAGTTCTTCAGCGCCGCATCATCCTGCGCCGGAAGGGGTTGCTCCAGCATGGCGACCCCCAGATCGGCAAGCAGCTGGCAGCGCGCGGCCAGCCCTTCCGGATGCCATGACTCGTTGGCATCCACAATCAGAGTAGCCTCCGGTACCGCCGCGCGAATGGCGACCATGCGTTCACTGATCAAGCGATCGTCGAGTTTCACCTTCAACAGCGTGGCGCCAGCCTCAAAGAGCGCTTTTGCACTGGCAGCCATCTGCTCCGGCTCGCCAATCACCACGGTTTGCGCGGTAATGACTTCCTGAGGGAGCGTCACGCCGACAAACGCAGGTAAGGATGTCTGCTGCTTCGCCGCCTCCAGGCTCCACAGCGCGCAGTCAATCGCGTTACGCGCCGCGCCGGCAGGCAAACGCTGCTGTAACGCCTCACGCGTTAACCCGGTTTGCAGCTCAGGCACGAGGGTCATAATTTGCGCCATCACCGAGGCCAGGCTTTCTCCATAGCGAGGATAAGGCGTGCATTCGCCAACACCTTTAACCCCCTCTTCTTCAATTTCAACCACTACCACGCTTGCTTCACTTCTGCTGCCACGGGAGATGACAAACGGGGTGTGCAATGGCCAGGCTTCTTCATAGATCTTAACGCTTCTCATCACTGACTCCTTGCGGCCCGGTAAGGCGAAAAATTGGTTTGCCGTGTTATCCGCTGATGGCATACACTAGCCTCGACGTTAACTATATGTAAACAGGAAGATATCTATGTCACAACTCGTTCATTTCCAGGGCAACCCGGTTGCTGTAGCAGGTTCCATTCCGCAGGCTGGCAGCAAAGCGCAGGCTTTTTCTCTGGTGGCTAAAGATCTGTCTGACGTCACACTGGGCCAGTTTGCTGGCAAACGCAAAGTACTGAACATTTTCCCAAGCATTGATACCGGCGTGTGCGCCGCATCCGTGCGTAAATTCAACCAGCTGGCGACTGAAATGGACAACACCGTGGTGCTGTGCGTTTCAGCTGACCTGCCATTTGCGCAGTCCCGCTTCTGCGGTGCAGAAGGTCTGAGCAACGTCATCACCCTCTCCACTCTGCGCAGCCCGGATTTCCTTGAGAAATACGGTGTAGGCATTGCTGAAGGCCCATTGAAAGGCCTGGCGGCGCGTGCCGTGCTGGTGATCGATGAAAACGATAACGTCGTGTTCAGCGAACTGGTCAACGAAATCACCACTGAACCTGATTACACTGCTGCGCTGGACGCGCTGAAAGCCTGATCATTAACAGGCATTCTATAAAGCTTAGCAATGTAATGAAATAAAAGGTTTATTTAAGAGTACACCTTACTTTCCAAACCTCGCCGATGCGGGGTTTTTTATTACCCGCATAGCTGAATCGTTAAAGCTGCAATGGGATAAGTTCACGCTTTTAATGAAAGAAATGTGCAAATACTCGCCATAAACGAGATCATTCACACACAATAAAGGTTAAAAAAACGCAACTTCTCCACCAGTGAAGCCCGTCACATTTCCCTTCTCGCCTAAACATTAGATTTGCTTACGTGATAAAAAATCGTTTCAGCAAAAGGGATTAAATATGAAGATTAAACTGGCTTTTACGGTTCTTGCGGTACTGATATCTGGACATGCCGCCGCTAAAACCTGGGTGCTGACAAGCGCTGAAAGCGGCGTGGAGAAAGGAAACTGGAAAATTTCCAGCGATGAGCTGAAGTTTCAGGGACAGCCTTTCAGCATCGAGCAAAAAGTCCTGCATGGTGGCAAGCAGGAAGGCAGCAAGGTAATCGTTATCAGCAGTAAAAATGGCCTGACAATCACCCTTAGCCCGACGCGCGGGATGAATCTGCTGCATGTCGAGGGTTTTGGCACCCAAATGGGATGGTCCTCTCCGGTGAAAGAGGTCGTGAATCCGGCCTTTATCAATCTGGAAAGTCGAAACGGTCTCGGCTGGCTGGAAGGTTTCAACGAGATGATGGTTCGCTGTGGCTATGAATGGACAGGCCACCCGGTCACGGCAGACGGCCAGATTTATACCCTGCACGGCAAGGCGGGAAATACGCCAGCGTCGCTGGTGGAAGTGGAGGTTGCAGATGCCGCACCACATGAAATCCGCATTCGCGGTTTAATTAAAGAGAGCACGTTTAAAAAAGCGGATTTGCAGACCATGACCGAACTGCGCTACGTGCCGGGCAGCAACCAGTTCAGCCTGCATGATGTTCTGACCAACCATGCTGATTATCCTCATGATTATCAGATTATCTACCACAGCAACTTTGGTACGCCAATCCTCGAAGAAGGTGCCCGTTTCCTTGCGCCGGCCGCCAGCATTGGTCCTTTCAATGACTATGCCAAAGCGGGTCTGGATAACTGGCAAACCTACGCTGGCCCCACTCAGGGCTTTGATGAAATGGTCTTCAATATCAAACCGCTCGCGGATAATAACCATGAGACCCTGGCAGCCGTGATCAATAAGGCGGGAGACAAAGGCGCGTCAATTCAGTTCGACACGCGGCAGTTGCCTGTTTTGACGTTATGGAAAAATACCGACACGCTTAAACAGGGCTATGTCACGGGTATTGAGCCGGGTACCAGCTACGCCTATCCCGTCACCATTGAACGCGAGCAGAAACGTGTTAAGCAGTTACAACCTGGCGCCAGCACGCAGTTTGACCTGACCTATACCCTGCTTCACAGCAAGGAGCAGGTGAAAGAGGTTGAACAGAAAATTGCGGGGATTCAGGGTGAAACAAAAGTCGAGGTTGATACCACGCCTCTGGCGAAAGAGTAAGTGCAAAAAAAAGCCTCTTTACAGAGGCTTTTATCGTTATTCGTCACCCTTCTTGTGGTTGAGCCCATATTCACGAAGTTTATTCGCAATCGCGGTATGGGATACGCCCAGGCGTTTTGCCAGCTTACGGGTGCTTGGGTAGCTGCGATACAGCTGAGTCAGCACGGAGCGCTCGAAACGGCTGGTAATATCATCCAGCGAGCCTTCCATCGCCTCTTCGCCCACCGATACCGTTCCGGCATCGTAATCCGGTAACAGGATATCCTGCGGTCGCAGCTCGTACCCTTCCAGTTGCGTCAGCGCCCGATAGACGGCATTTTTCAACTGACGAATATTACCCGGCCAGCCGTAGCGCGTCAGCACCGTCCCCAGATCGGCTGACAGTTTCGGACGCGGTACACCCTGCTCGTCGGCAAAGCGCGCCACAAACAGCTCTGTCAGTGGAATGATATCTTGCGGACAATCGCGCAGCGGCGGAATGTTTAGCGTCAACACGTTCAGTCGATAGTAGAGATCTTCGCGGAACATCCCTTTCTGTACCAGCTCAACGAGGTTTTTCTGGGTGGCACAAATCACGCGCACATCCACATGAACTTCATGATCCTCACCGACCCGACGGAACGTACCATCGTTCAGGAAGCGCAGCAGTTTGGCCTGCATGCGTGGCGACATTTCGCCTATCTCGTCCAGCAGTACAGAGCCGCCGTTAGCCTGCTCGAAGAAGCCTTTCTTGCCTTCCGGGGCGTGGCCAAACAACTCGCTCTCGACGGCATCTTCTGGAATAGAGGCACAGTTCAGCGCCAGATACGGTTTTGCGGCGCGCGGGCTGGCCAGATGTACGGCGTGGGCCAGCAGGTCCTTTCCGGTCCCGGTATCGCCGGTAATCAGCAGCGGCGCGGTCAAACTGGCAAGCTTACGGGCCTGATCAACCACATGACGCATTTTCGGGCTGACGGCAATGATCTGGCTGAACGCCCCCACATCCTGACTGGAGAGATTTTGCAGCTGACGGCCCATTCGCACGGTAGAGCGCAGCATGATCACGGCACCGGTCAGTACGCGGGCGTCATTCTCCCCTTTCAGATACACAGGCGTAATCTCCATAAGGAAATTCTGCCCGTTGATCACCACATGCTCGCTGTGCGTATTTTGCGGGTTACTGTCCAGCCAGCGCTGGAAGTTAAACCCCGGGATCAGCTGCGCAGCGTGGTGGTGACTGAGCTTGTCCTGGCTCTGGGCGAACAGCTGGCAGCTCGCATGGTTTACCCGCTCGACTTTGCTTTTCAGATCCAGTGACAGGAAAGGCTCCGGCATGGCTTCCAGCAAGGCGCTCAACGCGAGATGTTCACGTTCAGACGGCATCCAGGGGATAGTGCGTACATCCGTAACGCCAGCGATACGGCGGATTTCAGCCATCAGGCTGCTAAAAGTATTAAATTCAATTTCGGCAAAATTGAGGTAAATTCGCCCGACAGGATCGATCTCAATGCCACGTAAATCAATGCTACGTAAAACAAGGAGATCGAGTAACTCGCGGGTCAGACCGAGACGGTCTTCACAGAAGACTTCAAGACGCATGGGAAATTCACCGTTTTAAGCCAATAACCTTAAAATGATATGTCAGAACACGGTGATGCGGAAGATGGCTGTCAAGAAAGATTGACAGCCAGCACGATTAGTAAACAAACCGGTTACTGAACCGGTTTTTTATTGAGCGTCTCTTTGAGCTGCCCAATCAATTCACGGCGGAAATCCCCCAGGCGCGGTTTATCTCCGTCGATCCACGGCAGTGGTCGGCAGACTTCCATCGCTTTAATGCCCAGACGTGCGGTTAACAACCCTGCCCCAATTCCCTGCGCGGCACGCGCTGAGAGACGGGCCGCCAGATCCTGAGACATCCAGTCCATGCCGACTTCGCGCACCAGCTCACTGGCACCGGCAAAGGCGATATTCAGCAACACCAGCTTAAAGAGCCGCAGCCGGCTGTAGTAGCCAAGCTCAATACCATAAAGACTGGCGATACGGTTTATCAGCCGCAGGTTACGCCAGGCGATGAACGCCATATCCACCAAAGCCAGCGGGCTGACCGCGATCATCAGCGTTGATTCCGCCGCAGAGCGGCTAATCTCGCGCCGCGCCTGAGCATCCAGCACAGGCTGCACCATGTGGGAGTAAAGCGTCACGACTTCCCGGTCATTTTGGGTTTCATGAATAGCGGCATACCAGCGCTGCAGCGCCGGGTGTGACTGGTCTATCCCGGCCTGCGCCGCCAGCTTTTCGCAGAATGCGCGGCCTTTTCCGGTACCGTGGCTGTGCAGCAGATCGCGAGCTTCATCCCGCTCATGCGCTCGCTGTCGCAGACGCCACAGCCGACGCCATTCAGTCACAACGGACCCGACGCCCGCTCCCACGATCAGGGCCCCTGCGGCACAACCGCCCAGCGCCACCCAGTCCTGAGTTTGCCAGGCGTTGATACCCCACTGCACCCCCTGCCCAACCACGCTCACGCCAAACAGCGCCAGCCCGGCCGCGACCATCTTACGCCACAGGCTGCGTTTCGGACGTAAAGCAGCCTCAACGACCGCTTCCGCCTGGCCTTCCTCGACGGACGGCTCGTCTGTCAGCGCCGGGGCGAAATGTTCCGCCTGCGTGCCGCTGAACGTCTGCGCCGCTTTGAAGGCCTCCTGCTGCGCCTGCTCAAGCGTCCCGGTAAAATCAATCCGGGGTTTTAACGGTTCCGTCATCGCAATTTATCTCCAATCAAAAACTCCAGCGCCGCATCCAGACGAATGTGCGGTAACGGCTGATCGACGGTCATAACCTGTGGGCGGAAGGCTTCAAACTGGAAGCCCTGGCTCTGCCAGAATGCCTGCCCCGGCAGACGCGCGGGCACTTCGCCGGGATAAACGGTCAGCGGTTCACCGTCGCTAAGGCGATTCCCGCGCAAAGCCGGGATTTTCTCGCCGTTGAGGTCAATCAACCCACTTTGCGTCGCCTGCACGGAAGCCAGCCCGAGGCAATCCATGCTGATCCCTTCGAACGCCGCATTTTGCCAGGCGTCCTGCACCAGTTGCTGTAACAGCGACACCATGTTGGCATGCTGATCAACCGTTACGTGATCGGCCTTGGTGGCCGCAAACAGCAGTTTGTCGATCACCGGAGAAAAGAGGCGGCGAAACAGCGTACGCTGTCCGTAGTGAAAACTTTGCATCAGTTGCGTCAGCGCCAGGCGCATATCGTTGAAAGCCTGCGGCCCGCTGTTGAGCGGTTGCAGGCAGTCCACCAGCACAATCTGACGATCGAAACGTAAAAAGTGGTTTTTATAAAAACCTTTCACCACTTTTTCACAGTAGTAGTTGTAGCGCTCGCGCAGCATCCCGGCGTTGGTGTGCTTGTCTGCCTGCGCCAGCTTTGCCTCTCCGACGCCATCTACGTCGGGCCACGGGAAGAACTGCAGCGCAGGCGCACCCGCCAGGTCGCCCGGCAAAACAAAACGCCCTGGCTGGATAAAATGTAGCCCTTCCTGTTTGCACTGATGCAGATAATCCGTCCAGGCTTCGGCAATCGCCGCCAGGCGGTTCTCATCTGCGGGCGCCAGCGGATCTAATCCTGCGCATAACTGTCGCCATTTTGCCGACCACTCCGCGCGGTGACCCTGTAACAAACCGGTCATTTGTCGCGACCAGCTGAGATAATCCTGCGCCAGCATGGGTAAATCGAGCAGCCATTCGCCCGGGTAATCCACAATCTCCAGATAGAGCGTGGAGGTATCCTTGAAGTGGCGCATCAACGATTCATTGGATCGAAAACGCAGCGCGAGGCGGATTTCGCTCACCCCTCTCGTGGGTGTCGGCCACGCGGGTGGGTCACCGTAAAGCTGTGCCAGCCCTTCATCATAGGTAAAACGCGAGATACCGAAATCGCGCTGGGGAACACGCTTAACGCCCAGCAGACGCTCTTCCCGCACCGCGCTGAGCAGCGGCAGGCGTGCCCCGGCGTGCAGGTTCAGCAACTGGTTAACCATCGCCGTGATAAACGCCGTTTTGCCACTGCGGCTAAGCCCGGTGACAGCCAGGCGCAAATGGCGATCGACGCCGCGGTTCACCAGAGAATTGAGTTCGTTTTTAAGTCGCTTCATCGCCGTCCTTCGTTGCTGGAAGCCTGGAATGACTTGCTTCAGAATACAATAAATGGGGACAGATCGTTGATTATCAATTCATAATTATTGCCATTGTCGTTTTTTCTCCAGTAAGATGAACGACATTGCCGTCCCGGAGTGAGTAAGGTGTATGTCACCCACCATCTATGATATTGCGCGCGTTGCTGGCGTTTCAAAATCAACCGTGTCCAGAGTGTTGAATAAACAAACCAATATTTCTCCTGAAGCACGGGAGAAAGTGCTAAAAGCGATTGAAGAATTAAATTATCAACCCAATAAACTTGCCCGCGCCCTGACCTCTTCTGGCTTTGACGCCATTATGGTGATATCTACCCGCTCAACGAAAACCACCGCCGGTAATCCTTTTTTCTCTGATGTTCTGCACGCCATAACCGCAAAAGCAGAAGAGGAAGGGTTTGATGTTATTTTGCAAACGTCAAAGAGCAGTGAAGATGACCTGCTCAAATGCGAAAGCAAAATAAAGCAGAAAATGATTAAAGGGGTCATTATGCTGAGCTCGCCTGCCAATGAATCCTTTTTCTCTCGGCTTGATACCTACGGTGTGCCGGTGGTTGTAATCGGTAAAGTGGAAGGTGATTTTCAGAATATTTACTCCGTCGATACCGACAATTTTCGTGACAGCGAGATGCTGACCGACACGTTTATTAAAAACGGGCGGAAAAAAATTGCCTGCCTGCATGCGCCACTCGATTATCACGTGTCTATTGATCGTCTCGCGGGTTATAAAGCCAGCCTGAAAAAGGCGAATATTGCTGTTAACCCGGACTGGATCATTGATGGCGGTTATACCCATGAGAGCGCACTTTCAGCGGCCATTAAGTTGTTGTCTTCTTCCACCCCGCCGGATGCGGTATTCGCCACCGACAGCATGAAATTGCTGAGTCTTTATCGCGCTGCGGATGAATTAAATTTGATGCTACCTGAGCAGGTTGCCGTGGCGGGTTACAGCGACCCGATGCTATCCCTGATTCTGACGCCTGCGCCAGCTGGATTTGATATTCCCACCCGCAAGCTGGGCGAAGAGAGCTGCGACCTGCTTTTCAGGCGTATCTCCGGTAAACCCGCCCCGCATAAGGTGCTGATTGAGACCCACTTTTCGTTCGCTGATTCTCTTCGCTAAAACCAGGGGCAGACAGCCCCTGGTGAATAGCCGATCAGAAGGCGTAATTCACGCCCACGCCTGCATAATGGAAACGATCGTTTTCGCCTTCATCATGGTTTTCCCATTCATAGGCATACTCCAGCGTCATTGAAAGGCCGTTACTGAAATCGTAGGCATAGAGCAGTCCCAGTCGGTTAAAATCATGCCCTTCACGCTCAGGATCGTCTCGCCAGTCCCAGTTTGACCAGCGGTCGAGCCCCAGGCGGGTATACGGCGTCAGCGTGGTGTTACCTAATGAAATGGGTAAATAGGCGCGGATCTCCTGCGTTGAAAACTCACCGTTATTACGTGAACTATCCATATTAAAACCACGCTCTAAATAGTAATTCACTTTTGCCGCGAAGGTTTCATTAATGGTCCAGGTAAAGCCCGTTTCTGTTTCAACACGACTGTCGGCATAACCCGTTTTTTCCAGGTCGTTCGCAAACTGATACATGGCAAACCAGCCGCCGAAACGCCAGTCATCGCTTAACTTAATATCCCAGTCTGGTTGTATTTTGTAGCGCTGCATATTGGCGCTACCGTCTTTCGCGCCGTGTTCATCTTTGAAATGATAACCGTAATTACGGAAACCGCCGGTCAGGCCGAGGGTAAAATCATCGGTTCCAATAAAACGATAGCGCAGCTCGAATTCGGGACGATCAAAATAGGTCCCGCGGGTCATACTGCTGTAATCAACGGGACCTTCCTGATACATGGCAAGGGAAATCGTCCACGCATCCCATGTGGCGTTAAACCACACGGAGGGTTCATATAATCCGTCTTTATCATCCCCCTGACCTTCGACGTTTTCAATTTCATACATGGCACCTATATTAAAATTCCAGTGTGGTTCCGGTTCTGAGGCGTGTGCGTAGCTAACCCCTGCGCATAGAATAAGCGCAGCACTTCTTAGTAGAGTACTCATTAAAATATTCCTTTATAATGGACAAACAAAAAAACCGGAAATTAATATTCCCGGCGAACATTTTTATTATCTGATTGCCGCTTCTGTTACCGCGTCAAAAAAATGACACTTATTCATATCGAACTGAATATCGATATTATCCCCTGCAGCATAATCAGTGGCAGCCCCTGCCCGGACGACCAGTTCGTGGCCCCCAACGGTGGCATACAGCATAAATTCAGCACCGGTCAGTTCGGCAACGCTGATTTTGGCGGCAATCACCTCACCGCTGGCTTGCGAGGTGAAAATATCCTCCGGTCGGATGCCAAAGACCACGGCTTTACGTTGATATCCCTGAGCGTTAAGTACCGAGAGCCTGTCTTCGGGGATCTCCAGGTGCAGCGTTTCCGTCACGAAGTAGCGTTCATTGATCGCCCCCCGAATAAAGTTCATTGCTGGCGAACCAATGAAACCTGCCACAAACATATTTGCCGGTTCGTTATAGACCTGCTTCGGTGCGCCCACCTGCTGAATGTATCCATCTTTGAGGATCACAATGCGGGTCGCCATCGTCATGGCTTCGGTCTGATCGTGCGTCACATAAATCATGGTGGTATTCAGCTTTTGATGCAGCTTGCTGATTTCGGCACGCATTTGAACACGCAGTTTGGCGTCAAGGTTTGAAAGCGGTTCATCCATCAGGAATACCCCCGCTTCACGCACAATCGCCCTGCCTAACGCCACGCGCTGGCGTTGGCCACCAGACAACGCGCCGGGCTTACGCGTGAGGTACTCGCGCAGGCCCAGGATCTGAGCGGCCCAGTTAACCCGCTCTTCAATGACGGCGGGCGCGATTTTCTGCATCTTCAACCCAAACGCCATGTTGTCGTACACCGTCATGTGGGGATAGAGCGCATAGTTCTGAAAGACCATCGCGATATCACGAGACTTAGCCGGGACATCATTCATACAGACACCGTCAATCACCAGCTCACCGGCGCTGATCTCTTCCAGCCCGGCGATCATGCGCAGCGTCGTCGATTTACCGCAGCCCGATGGCCCGACGAAAACGATAAATTCTTTATCCTCAATGTCGAGGTTAAAATCTTTGACCACATGAACCTGGTTGTCATAGATCTTCTGGACGTGTTTAAGCGAAAGTTGCGCCATTCTTAATTCCTTATCAGTACCGTCCGGGAAGCCCAGAAATCGGTCAGGCATTTCCAGGTCAGCTCCCGCGTTGAATGAAGTTGAAGTCCCGCATGCTTGAGGCCTGCCCCTATTCCCACCGACAACATCCCTGCGGCGTTGATCGCCTCAACGCCGGAGGCGGCATCCTCAATCCCGATAGCCTCCTCCGGGCGGACGTTAAGACCCGTGCAGGCGGCAAGGAAGATTTCCGGGTCCGGTTTGGAGCGGGCAATGCGGGACGCATCGGCACAGAAATCAAACGCCCAGTGGATCCCCAACGCGTGCAAAATACCGGGAGCGTTGAGTGAAACAGATGCCAGCCCAATTTTGACGTCTGCCGCGCGTATGTCGGCCAGCACGTCACGAATGCCCGGAAGCAGTGACGCCTGCGTAAGCGAAGCCAGCGACCGGACATAGAGATCGTTCTTTTTCCCCGCAAGCGCCAGGCGCTGCTTTTCGTCGAACGCGTCTTCTTTGCCACCGTGACGCAGGATCCGCTGCAGGGAATCCATGCGGCTGATTCCCTTCAGCCCTTCGTTGAAGCTCTCATCAATGGTGATCCCAATCTCCATCGCCACCGCACGCCAGGCCAGAAAATGCAGGTGTGCGGTGTCGGTGATCACGCCATCCAGATCGAATACAACAGCTTTAAGCTCCATCCCTTCCCTCCGTGGTAGCGGTCCCAGTAACAGACGTTAGAAAATCCTTGCAGGACAAGACCTGCCGTCCCGAAAGCTGAAGGGTTTTACCCCAGAGCGTTAGCGTGACGGGAGCAGAACTGGTCACCGTAAGTGCCTCTTTCGTAACGATGAAGTGCAGCTGCGCATTCTGCCAACGCAGCGGAAACGTCAGCCTTTGCCAGTGCGCAGGCATCCTGGGTGCCAGATGTAACTCCCCGTCCACGATCTGCAGACCGGCAAATCCCTGAATAACGCCTGACCAGATCGCGCCCGTTGCGGCAGCATGAATACCGTCATCACTGCTGTGTGGATCGTCGCCCAGATCGATGGCAATGCCATCACGCCAGAAGGCGTAAGCCCCTTCTGTATCACCACAACGCGCTTTCACAATCCCATGGATGGCTTTGCTCAGGGATGAGTCATGAATAGTGCGCGGCTCATAGAATGCCAGGTTGGCCGCGCACTGCTGCGGCGTAAAGCGTTCCGGCAACAGGTAGTTAAGCATTACCACGTCGGCCTGTTTAAGGATTTGCATCTCGTTCACTTCGGCGCGCGAGTAATCCAGCAGGATGGTCTGCTTACCCGCTTTCGCTTTATAGCGGCTCAGATCGATCGCGGGTTTGGACATAAAGGTGTCGTCCTGCGGTATGACCCCGTCGGTGTTTGCCTCAGGCACCCATAAGCGCGCCAGGAACCGTTCCGCGTTTTGCGTAAATCGCCCGTCTTCACGCGCAAACATCGACATAAACCGGCAGGCACTGGCGACATTGTGCCAGGCCAGATAGTTGGTATACGCGTTGTTGTTCACGTGCTCCGTGTACTCATCCGGCCCAATTACGTCATGGATCTCCAGACGGTCGCCAACTTCCGTCGCGCGTCCCATCCAGAACGACGCGGTTTCCATCAGCAGCGTCAGGCCTTCATTGCGCATAAAGGCGTCATCGTGTGTTGCCTGCCAGTAGGCGACAACCGCCCACGCAATATCCGCCACGATATGATGTTCAGCCAGCGCGGAGGCCACTTTCTGACGAACGCCCGTGCGGATGTTGATCGCCGCGAATTCCGGCGTCTCTTCCTGACCGCTCGCGGCACTCTCCCAGGGGAACAGGGCGCCAGGCCAGCCGTTACGACGCGCTTTTTCCCGTGCCCCCGGCAGGTTAAGCCAGCGGTAGCGCAGCAGACGACGGGCAACCTCGGGTCGGGTAAAGAGATGGAAAGGCAGCAGGAAAATTTCGGTATCCCAGAAGACGTGGCCTTTATAGCCCTCCCCGGTCAGGCCTTTAGCCGCAATACTGCTCCGTTCATCATGGGCAGGCGTCATGGCCGTGAGATGCCAGACCGCGTAATCCAGCGCCAGCTGATCCTGATGCTCCGTCGACGTGACGTCCACACGGCAGTCATGCCAGACCTTTTTCCAGGCACACGCACAGCGTTCGAGTAACGCAGCATATCCTCTAGTGGCACAGACCTTGAGCTCAGAAAGCGCATTGCGGGCAAAGGTGTCCTGGGAAAGCGCTTTGTCGCTGCGATGCGTCACCCAGACCAGCTTCTCAAGCGTGACAGTGTCACCCTGAGCAACCTTCACGGCGTGATGAACCGTGATACGCCTGTTTTTCGCGGTAAAGCAGCTGTCGCTGGTGGTTGAGAGACGACAGCATGCCGATATCACCACATCCGCAGCGCGATCCTGCGTTTCATACACGCCCTGCATGTAGTGATGGTCAAAGACTCTGACCGAGATTTCATCCAGATGCTGACGGCCGCTGTTGGTTTGCGTCGCATCAATCCCCGTGCTCAGCATAACGCCTGATGAGGCATCCAGCGGAGTGACGGAGAGCTGCATTGCCACCAACGGCAGTTGATCCAGTGAGACAAAACGGCGGCTTTCCACACGGTAGCGCTTTCCATCTGGCGAGCGCCACACTACGCGACGACGCAGTTCGCCATTAGCAAAATTCAGTTCCCGCTGCCAGTCAATAATCTCCCCTGACAGCAAGGTGAAATTGATGCCGTCCAGTTCGATATCCATGCCGATGATGTCAGGCACGTTGATCAGCTCGTTGGTCTCATTACGACCAGCACGATGATAAAGCCCGGCAAGATACATTCCCCGGGTCTGCTGCGTGTAGTTTTCCTCATGCGTCGCACGTATGCCCATATAGCCGTTGCCGCAGGCCATGATTGACGCGTATTTATTGAGGCTGTGAGGGCAAAAACCCGGATCGTTTAATACAGACAGGTTCAGCATAACGTTACGCTTTCCCCTTTTTCTGCTGCCTCGTACAGTGCGGCGACCAGTTGCTGGATCACCAGCCCTTGTTCGGCATCGGCAATCATGACCGGCTCTCCCATCACGTGACGAACAAACGCATCCATGCTGCGTAAATGCCGCCGATCGTCTGCCTCTTCGCGCAGGGTGAGGGTCTGCAAAACTCCGCCTTCATCGGTGTAAATGTGGGCCGGGAACAGCGTTGCCCCGGCTTTGTCACCGCAAAAGGCGACATTCATGATGGACTGCTCACGGATATTGAGCGCAAAGGAGGTATCCAGACGCAGAATGCCGCCATTGCAGAATTCAATCGTGCCAAACAGAGCATCCTCAACGGTAAACTGTGCAGGATCCCATTCACCAAACTGGCCACTGTTTTTATGGTTTCCCAGTTTTTGAAAGCTGTGCGCCGTCACGCGTTTTACCGCCGGGAAACCCAGCACATACATCGCGGCATCAAGCATATGAATGCCAATATCAATCAGCGGTCCCCCGCCCTGCAGTGCTTTGTTGGTGAATACACCCCAACCGGGTACACCGCAGCGGCGTAACGCCTGTGCCGTGGTAAAGTAGATCTCCCCCAACGTCCCGTTTATTACCGCCTCGCGCAGCAGTTGCGTATCACGTGCAAAGCGGTGGTGAAAATCATAGGCCAGCACCTTTCCCGCCGTTCGGGCCGCAATCCGCATTAGCTCAGCCTCTTGTGGTGTCATGGCCGGGGGTTTTTCGCACATAACATGGCAACCGGCTTCCAGGGCTGCCATCACATGTTCAAAATGAAAGCGATTGGGCGAACAGACGCTCACCACATCCGGTTTGACTGCCTGCAGCATTTCATTCACGTCCTGCCATGCCGACGGAATGGCATGGCGTTCAGCAAACGCCTGAGCCTGTTCAAGGTGGCTGTCCATGACAGCCACCATCTGAACATCGCTGCGCGTGGAATAATACGAGGCATGTACGTTGTCCGCGACCTGCCCGGCACCAATAATGGCGACACGCAGAGGCGAAGGTGTTAAAGCACTCATCACGCTGGTCATCCTTAGCATTCACGCAGATAAGTGAGAGAATCCTGATAGGCCTGCGCAGGATCGTCAGCGCGGACGCGGCACTCGTAAACAACGTAACCCTGATAACAATCGGCACGCAGCTGGTCGAACAGAGCGGCAAAATCAAGAGAGCCGCTTCCCGGCTGATAACGATGGTTATCGGCAATATGTACATGGCCCAGCAGGTCGCGGTTTTGGTGCAGCGCTTCCGTCAGCGAGTCTTCTTCAATATTCATATGGTAGAAATCGCCGATAATCTGCACATGTTTCAGCCCATTCTCTTCGATGTAGCGACGTGCATCCGCGAGGGTGTTGATCATGTGATCCTGATAGCGGTTCAGCGGCTCCAGGTAAACGGTGGTGCCGGTGCGCGCCGCCACCTCATCCAGCCAGCGCAGCGAGGCGCTCACCGCCTTGTGGTCTCCTTCAAGGCTACGCGGCGACGTCATCGGCGGCAGGCGGAAGGTAAACATCCCCCAGGCGGCAGGAACCACGATTCCTTTTCCGCCCACCTCTGCTAACGCTTCAAGGATGCGTTCGATCTGCGTTAATCCGTTCAGGCGACGCTCTTCGATAAAGTCACCAATCCAGCCATCGTACCCGCCGCAGGCGGTGGTGACCGGCAGCCCTGTGGCGTGAATGGCCGCTTTAACCTCATCGAGGTTTTCCACCAGCAGCTTGCCGTCGATTTCGTACCCGTCAAAGCCCATGGCTTTGATGTACTGGAATTTTGCCAGGATATCAGCCGGGAAAAAGGCCTGGTTTTGCGTTGCGATTTTCATTTTCATGCTCTCCTTAGCTCAGAACGTGACGCCCATTTTGATACTCAGTTCAGGATGCTGATCGACATAGGTCATGTAGCTCTCAGCGCTGGTGGTAAACGTTACGACCGGTTCGATTAAATCTTCGCAATTGAGATAGCCGTTCATCAGCAATTCCCAGCAGGTCTCTTCAATACGCTTACGGTTCCAGCGTGGGTAATCAGGATTTGGCTCACTGCAGGCGCGGGAGAAGACAATTTTCGCGTTATTGAAGTGTGCTTCGCGGCCGAGGTTAAAGCCTTCCGCGAACGGTTTCGCAAAGGCCACGTATGAGATGGTGCCGCCGTATGCGAGTCCGCGCAGCGCAGACTGCAGCGCATCGGCAAAGCCGCTGGTTTCGATAATCACATCCGCGCCCTGCCTGCCGGTCAGTTTTTTGATTTCCAGACCCACATCCGTGCCAATCGGATCCAGACAGTGGTCTGCCCCATGGCGACGGGCAATGTCACAGCGGTGCGCGATAGGGTCGACACCGATAACGATTGACGCACCGGCTTTCTTTGCCAGCTGGATGGCTATCTGACCAATCGCGCCAAGCCCAACGACGACGACAAAATCCCCTACCCGCACATTTGCGTCACGTACGCCGCTCATTGCGAATTGTGCCGGGTCGTAGCAGACGGCATTTTTCCAGGAGGCACCCTGAGGCATTTTGCGCAATTTGTAGTTATTGACGGCATTCACAATGACCGTTTCCTGTAGCGGTCCATAACAGCAAACGCGGTCTCCGACACGGTATTCCGTCACCTCAGCGCCACATTGAATGATGTCTCCGACGATCATGTTCCCGAGCTGGAATGTGCCGAACTCGATCCCGCGGGCCGTACCCTCTTCACGCGGCGTAAACAGCTGCCAGTCCGGGTTAAACTCTTCGTCGATAAACGGACTCGCCGCCCTGAAATCCACCACTTCGGTGCCGTGTTTCGGTGCGCCAAAGCGGGCGCGAATTTTCACTTCATGCGCGGCTACAGGACGATCTTCATATTCAACCAGTGCTGCTACACGCGGCGCTGTCGCAACTAACTTCTTCATGACTCACTCCTTGTTAAAATTGGCCGCCTCAGCCCTTAACGCCACCGGCGGTCAAACCACTTTTAATAAAACGTTCAGACAGCGCATACATGATGACCACCGGCAGTGCCGTCACCAGCGACGCCGCCATCATGCGGCCCCAGATGTAATCTGGCGTACTGAAAAGCGTGTTCAGCCCTACCGGCAAGGTGAAGTTGCTGGCGCTGGACAGGAAAATGGAGGCAAACAGATAGTCGTTCCACGCCACCATGAAGCAGTAGACAAAGACCGACACCAGGCCCGAGATCGCCAACGGAACGGTGATGCGAAAGATGATTTGCAGGCGGTTAAGGCCATCCATCATCGCGGCTTCTTCTATTTCGTCCGGGATGGTGTCGAAATAGCTGCGCAGCATAAATACCGCCGTGGGTAACGTCTGAGTCACCATGGTGATAATCAGCGCCAGTTCGGTGTCATAGATGCCGAGCGCGGTGATGATTTTGAACAGCGGCACCACCAGTAGAATCCCTGAGAACATGTAGACGGTGTAGAAACTAGCGTTGATCGTCGTGCGCCCTTTAAAACGCAGTTTGGATAAGGCGTAAGCCCCCAGCGTGCCGAGAAACACCGCAACGTTCGACGAAGTCAGTGACACCACCATGCTGTTACGGAAGTAATCCACAAACGGGAAAATCAGCGGGTTAAAGATGTCGATGTAATGCTGTAACGTCCATTCCTGCGGCAAAATTGTCGGATGCAGCGATATCGCCTCTCTGGCGCTTTTAAAGGAGGTCATCAGCATCACGAAAAACGGGAACAGCGTGATAATCAGGAACGCCGCGAGCCCCAGATAAAAGCCAATACGTCCCAGTATGCGTTTATTTGTTGCCATTGAGGTTTACCCTTTTTCTGGTCAGCAGAATGACGGCGAAAATGATCACAAACAGCACCACTGAGATAGCCGCAGCTTTACCCAAATCGTTAAAGGCAAAGGCCGTTTTGTAGAGATAGACGCCCAAAATATCGACCTTAGTGGTCAGCAGATACACGTCCGCAAACATGTAGAACATCCAGATGGTTCGAAGCGTGATAACCGTGGCCAGCACCGGCATAATCGCGGGCAGCGTGACGATACGAAAACGTTGCCAGCCATTCGCGCCATCCATTTCTGCGGCTTCGTATAACGATTTATCAATCGTTTGTAAGATCGCGAGAAACGAGATAAACGCATACGGGAAGTAGCGCCAGATGGCGAACAGCACCACCAGCGCAAAGCTGCTGCCGGGGTTGTCGAACCACAGCGGTGCCTGGTCATACAGATGCAGCAGGTCTACCCCCAGGTAGTTCACGATGCCGTAGCCGTTGTTGAACATGTACTTCCAGGCAAACACCAGTGAAATAGACGGCGTGACGTAAGACAAAATCACCAGCGAACGCGCCGTTTTGCGCAGCCGAAACTCCCGGTTAAAGAAGATGGCGACAGCCAGCCCTAGACCCGTGCTACCTATCACCACCAGGGCCGTACCTGTTTCACCGTGATGGACGGATTCTCTTTCTCGAATTTCTCAATCAGTTTCGTAATGACGGCCTGGCGCTCCTGTTCAACCGATGAATGCATAAACTCGATGGTCACAGAAGATTGTGTGTCGTCCTTGCAGCCTGATAACAGGGCGCACGAAACCAGTGCTGGTATCAGCACAATTCCCGGCATTTTCATTTTTAGGTCCTTTTTTAGATTTCTTTAATCCACATCACCTGCCATGGATTAAGGGTCAGAGTCATATTACTAATATTGATTCCTGTTATTAAATCCTTTCCTGACTGACGATTAAAACAGACGCATTGAATATCATTACTGAAATTAAACAGCGCGGTAATTCTCTCGCCCTCATCCGCAATGCGAACTATTTTAAAAACATGTTCACCTGAGGTTTCGAAGAATGCCTCACTGTCTGGATGGAATGCTTTCTCTTGTCGTCGTAATGCTATTAATGCGCTTAACTGGCAATAAACCTTATTACGCAGGCCGTTTTTATCTTCAAGCTCGCCGTCAATTTCTCCGGCACAGTATTTCTTACGGTTTATTGCCCTGTTATACCCTAACCGCTCCACCCCATTGTAATCATTGCGGGAGCCAATGATGCTCTGAATATAGATTGCAGGCACACCCGGAAAACTCAACAGTACGGCATGAGCCAGAATAAAACGGGCTATGCGCAGAGTATCTTCATCCTTCTTAGCACTTAATGCATCCAGGTAGGTTACATTGATTTCATACGGGCTGCGCGTTCCGTCAGGGTTATTTTTCCAGTTAACCAGCGCGCCTTCCTGCTGGAGTGTTTCTACCAGCGACAGAATTTCCGATTCAGGTAAAATTCCGCGTAACGGATTAAGTCCAATCCCGTCGTGCGAAGCCAAAAAGTTAAACCAGGTGGTTTGCTTTGACGGCAGTTCCAGCGATGAAGCCCACTGACAAAGTGCCCGGACATCCTGACGATGAACGGCATGCAGAACCAGCGGCGGTAACGAGAACTGATACACCATCTGCGCTTCATTTTCACCGTCACCAAAGTAAGAAACGTTGTCGTTATGCGGGACATTGGTCTCAGTGATGATCACCGTACCCGGTGCCACAGCGTCCGTAATGGCGCGGAAGAGCTGAATCAATCGGTGCGTTTGTTCAAGATGGATGCAGCGTGTTCCGGGGATCTTCCACATAAAGCCGACTGCATCAAGGCGGATATAGCGCGCCCCTTCTACCAGGTAATGAAGAAGCACATCCACCATCGCGATCAACACCTGAGGAGAGGCAAAATTGAGGTCAACCTGGTCATCGCTGAAGGTTGTCCACAGATACCGGACGCTGCCATCATCAAGGGTGAAAGGTGTCAGGAGGGGTAATGCGCGGGGGCGAGTCACAGCAGATAAATCAGTTTGCGGATCGACGGAAATAAAAAAATCTTCATAACCCGGCTTTTGTGCAAGATAATGAGCAAACCATTGGCTTTTCGCTGACATATGGTTGCAAACAAAGTCAAACATTAAGCTGGTGAATTGCTTTAATTCAGCAACGTCTTGCCATGTTCCCGTTTCAGGCGCAACGTCATGGTAATCGATAACGGAAAAACCATCATCAGAGGACCACGGGTAAAAAGGTAAAAGATGCACATGAGAAAATGAACGAGAAAGCCATTTGTTATAAAAACGGGTAAAAACAGGCAGCGCGTTCTCCCCTTCATTGAAAAACTGATCGGCATAGGTAATCAGGACGACATCTTTTTCATCCCAGCCGGATTTACGCTTTTCACTAATAACGTTAGCAGCACTGGAGATTTTCTCTGACAAACTTTCCAGTTGCATCTCAGAAAACGAATCACCGTAAACAAGACTAATTAAACTTTTTATTTCCGCGTTCACTTTATTTTCCATGGTAGCGGTCCCACGAAAGGCAATCTACTCCCATGAAAAATATCTGTCAACGGACCTGAGCGCATAAAAACGCGATCTCAACGCGGCGCAACGCAGTAATGTGAGCTGCCGCAAAGAAAGGAGGGAAACGGAGAAAATGCACAGAAATGACGTCAGCCTTTTTCTCAAAAAAAGGCTGACGCACACATGAGGATCAGGAGAGGTATCGGCGTGAAACGCGTTTTGCCAGTTTTTGCAGCAGCGGCTCCAGCGCCACGGCCAGCAGCATTCTCACCGGCTTACGGGCAACAGATTTTATTGCCCAGCCAGCCACCCCTGCCGGGCCATAGCGTAATGCCGTCAGCAGGACCAGTTTACCTGCGATTTTCAGGCCGGGTTTTACCTTCTGACCGGCCTGTTGCCAGTTTTTATTCATTAAAGCTCTCTCTTAAAGCTGACGAAAACGACTTCTCAGCGTAAAGGTGTCAGATGTCACGTAGCGTTCCATTTCGCGAAGGCGCCTTTCACCTGCGACCAGTTCAGCATCCACCTGGTTGAGAATATCGCCACTACGTGGTGCCCCTTCTGCAGCCAGTTCGCCTTCCGGCATAGGATCAAGCACAAACGACAGAACGATATATGCCACCAGCGTGATAAACGCCAGACCGAAGAAAATCGATAACACCGTTACCACGCGCACCAGCTTAACGGGTACATCCAGATAGTGGGCAAGCCCCGCACAGACGCCGCGAACCATGCCCTGCTGTGGGATCCGCCACAATTTTTTATTCAAATTCAGTCCAGACATTAACGCTCCCTCCAGTTCGGATGTTCCGCATCCAGGATATCTTCCAGCGCCTGAATGCGTTCACGCATCTTATTCGCCTGATCGGACAGCTGAACCAGACGTTGTTGCTCACTCTGGGAAAGCGAGTCCCGTGAAGAACGGTTGCTGTAGTGCAGCCATAACCAGATCGGCAGAACAAACAGCACGAAAATGGTCAGGGGAATAGCCAGAAAAAGCGCGCTCATGTGTACTCCTTGTCGTACGATGCGTGGCGGCACGCTCAGGTGCCGCATAAATTATTATTGATTGTCCTGCTTCATTTTGGCTTTCAGGGCCGCAAGCTGCTCGCTGATTTCATCGTCGGCTTTCAGGTCGGCGAACTGCTGATCGAGCGATTTTTGCTTACCGATGCTGTGGCTTTCCGCTTCCGCTTCCATCTGATCGATACGACGTTCAAAGGACTCAAAACGCGCCATTGCTTCATCAAGCTTGCCGCTGTCCAGCTGACGGCGTACATCGCGGGAAGAGTTTGCCGCCTGGTGACGCAGTGTCAATGCCTGCTGACGCGCACGGGTTTCGCTCAGCTTGTTCTCAAGCTCGCCAATCTCTTTCTTCATACGGGTGAGCGTGTCGTCCACCAGCGTCACTTCATGTTCCAGCGCGGTGACCATGTCCGCCAGTTTCTGTTTCTCAATCAGTGCGGCACGGGCCAGATCTTCTTTATCTTTACGCAGCGCCAGTTCGGCTTTTTCCTGCCATTCGTTAAGCTGGGCGGTAGCCTGCTCAATACGGCGGGTTAACTGCTTTTTCTCCGCCAGCGCACGGGCGGAGGTAGAGCGAACTTCAACCAGCGTATCTTCCATTTCCTGAATCATCAGACGCACCAGCTTCTGCGGATCCTCCGCTTTTTCAAGCAGCGAGTTGATGTTGGCGTTCACGATGTCGGCAAAACGAGAAAAAATACCCATAATTCAATCCTCACATTTCTGTTATCGGGCGGTGCCCTGCTGTACAGATAATACAATTCCCATGCCAACTTTTTATCTTATTGATTTTATTAAATGTGATTGATTTTTACCCACCATGGAACTAAGCTCACCTGGTGAATCTCGCTAAGGAGTGGTTAATTTCATCATGGCTGGATATAAAGACAATTTACTCGGTGAAGCCAACAGCTTTCTCGAAGTGCTGGAGCAGGTTTCGCGCCTCGCCCCTCTCAATAAACCGGTGTTGATTATCGGCGAACGCGGCACGGGCAAGGAGCTGATCGCCAACCGACTCCACTATCTGTCCGGGCGCTGGGATGGTCCTTTTATTTCGCTTAACTGTGCCGCGCTGAATGAGAACCTGTTGGATACCGAGCTGTTCGGCCATGAAGCGGGAGCCTTTACCGGGGCGCAAAAGCGCCATCCTGGTCGTTTCGAGCGTGCCGACGGCGGCACCCTGTTCCTCGACGAACTGGCCACCGCGCCAATGCTGGTCCAGGAAAAATTACTGCGCGTCATTGAGTACGGCGAACTGGAACGCGTCGGCGGCAGTCAGCCGCTGCAGGTCAACGTTCGTCTGGTCTGTGCGACGAATGCCAACCTGCCAGAAATGGTGGCGGAGGATAAATTTCGCGCCGACCTGCTTGACCGCCTTGCTTTTGATGTCGTCCAGCTTCCGCCGCTGCGTGAGCGGCGCAGTGACATCATGCTGCTGGCAGAACAGTTTGCCATTCAGATGTGCCGTGAGCTCGGCCTGCCGCTTTTCCCGGGGTTTAGCGATAATGCCCAGGAGACGCTGCTCAATTATCCCTGGCCGGGAAATATTCGTGAACTGAAGAACGTCGTCGAACGCTCTGTCTACCGTCACGGCAGCAGTGACACGGAACTGGATAACATTATTCTCGATCCTTTTCAGCGTAACGCGCCCTCTGTTACCGCGCCGGCGAGCCCGGACGATGTGCCTTCACTCCCTGTTGATTTGCGTCAGTTCCAGCATAAGCAGGAACAACAGCTGCTGGAGCAGAGCCTGAAGATGGCGAAATATAATCAGAAAGGGGCGGCTGAACTGCTGGGGCTGACCTACCACCAGTTAAGGGCATTGCTCAAAAAGTATCAGATGCGCTGACTGTCAGGGCTGTGTTGGCAGATACGTTCAGAAGTAACGTATCCCCGCGAGGGTCCCGCGGGGATAAGAATTATGCTACCGCAATATGCATCTGCGAAAGCATATCGTTATTAACACCGACCAGCGTGACGCTGCTGTCGCCCCAGGTGAGTAACGCATTATCACCGTCAAACGACAGATGGTTGAGATAGCTGTCATTATCGGCAATGTTCTGGTTAGCCATAAAGATCAGGCTGTCGCTGGCGGAGAGGTTATAGACCGTGTCATGACCAAAATCACCATAGAAGAGAAGCGTATTTTCGCTGCCGTTGAGGTGAATGGCGTCATCGGCATACCCGGAAACCACATTGTTATTGTTACCGTTTACGCTGATCTCACTGTCGTTGGCTCCTGAATAGAACCAGCTGTCATTACTGGCGGTCGAGATAGTAAAGCTGTTCTCCGTATCGGCGTAATAGCTTTTCGCATACGCGATGGAGCCACTATCACCTTCTAACCCATAATCTGTAACCTGCCATGTCGCATTCTGGTTAATGTTAATACCAAACAGACTGAATAATGTGTGGTCAGCATTAACGTAATGGATATCTTCCGCCCGGGTAATATCCCCGGTGGAATACTTAAAGTACAGCGTTCCTTCTGCATCGTGACTAAAATTGAAATCGGCGATATTACATTCCGTTACGTAGGTGTTAGTACCTGCGCCACCATAAATAACATTGTAGCCACTGTGATCTTTAAAACTGTCATCTCCCCCGCCACCGCAGAGATAATCGTTACCCTTCCCGCCTTGCAATAAATCGTTCGTTTCTGTACCAATAATAAATGTCGACCCCACATGCGTTACGGATTTATTGAGATCCGAAACCCAGGTCGTCGAACGGTAGGCTTCAGAAAGATTAGAAACAATAATGTTGGAGTTTTGATGGGTGAAATCATAGATTTCAGAATCCATAATTCGTAATGCACCGTCCGTATAGCCCTGACCGGAGTGCCCGGCCCATGACGCCATATTCGCAATCGAAAAGAACTTACAATCGCTGGTCAGGCCAGCATAGTAATCATTAAAGGAGACGATGTTATTGGTGCAGGTTTCAAGCGGCGTGTCGTGGTTAAAGAAACTGTCCAGCGTCAGGCTATGACCCGTTAACACACGAAACACCGGATCGTTCTCATAACCGATATTAAGCACTTTATCGTCGGCCAGGTTCTGGGTCGGGGAGGCAAATGCGACGTAGCTCGCGTCCTCAAAGAATCCACCCCACTGGCCCTGTGCGGACAGAGTTGCCATGCTATTTACGGCCAGTCCGCCAAGGCTATGTCCGGTAATGATGACGTCATTCCCGGTCAGGCCATTTGCCGTGGCAAACGTGGCCACCGAACTCATGAGGTTTTTATACGCGTTGAGAACATAGTTATCCGCATAGCCGTCGACCAGTGCAGATAATACGTCGCTGACGGTATCCATCGCGGTATTGATGGTATGCTGAAGTGAAGGTGCGCTCGCGTAAGTGCCCGTCCCCCAGAAGCTAATGCCTATATTGACCAGCTTACCATTGGCGTCATATTTTCCCATAACGTTGCATTCGGCGCTGGTTTCAAGAAGACTTTCGCCATAAAAAGCACCATAGGGATTAGTACAGCCGCTGTAGTTAAGCGTTGTCCCGTCTAATACTTTCCAGCCATTTTCTTCTGTATAGGTATAATCAGCATACGTGGCTGCACCAAAATTGATACTTTCAATGGTCAGTGCATCCTTAATAAGCTGCGTGTTTTTCTCGCCCTGATAATCGAATACAGGCATAGTCGTCCCTCTGTTTATTATCAACAATCATTGAGCAAAATACGAATCAAGTAACATAACGTTATCATTGTTTATTTCGCCCGTCTGCGCGAGCAAACTGACCCATGCCTTGATGACAGCATGTTTTTCTGCAGTAAGCTCAACTTTGGTTTTATAGAAAGATTGTTCTGCATTTAATAAATCGATATTCATGCGCTGACCTGCCTGAATGCTTTTTTTCGTCGCTTCAATTTGTCGCCTGGCGGCCTCCACCGCGGAAGCATAGGCAGCCAGGCGCTCTGACGCATGGAGGCATTTATTTAAGGATTTTTTAATTTCGCTGTAGGTCGCCAGCCGCTGTGCATCATGAAGATATTTTGCCTGCTCATAGCGGGCCGCCGCCTGACGAATGGAGGCGGAAACGCCGCCCCCGGAGAACAGATCCATGCTGACGCGCAAACCTATGCTGTCGGTACGATATTTCTGGTGAATGGTATTGTCGTTGCTTGAGTCGTTCTCCGAATGCATCGCGTAAAGCTGTATCCGGGGAACCGCGCCAGCGCGGCTGCGTTCAATTTCATAGCGTTTTTCTTCCACGCTGTGCCCCGCAGAGAGGATATCGGGATTACGCGCGGCCGCCTTTTGTTCCCAGTATCGATAGTCTTTTGATGCCAGTGGCAGCTTAAGGGGCTTTTCACCGAGTATCGGCAGCGCTGCCGTCTGCGAAAGATCCATGCCCACGATCGCCGATAGCGCAACGTTAGCCGTATCCAGCGTATCGCGCGCCTCCACCTCATCCGCAATCGCCAGACTGAGCGCAGAGGCGGTCTCTGTGACATCCGTTACTGCGCCCTCACCGGCCTCAAACTGTCGCTGAGCCTGCTTTTTCTGCTCTTCCAGCCCCTGACGATGAAGAGCCGCAAGCTGAAGCCGTTGATGCGCCTCGGTAAGATCCAGCCAGGCGGTAATGAAACGGTTTTGCAGATCTATCAGACTGCTTCGGTAGCGTTCATCAGACTGCATTTTTTTGATGATGCCGATGCGATATCCCGCGTAGGCATCGTAATCAAACAGCGGCTGAACAACGGTAACCGATCCCGAATAGCTGTCATATTGTTGATGCTGCACCACCTCAGAACGCTCCCCCAACAAATTTGTCTGCTGGTACTGCTGCCGCTGCCAGTTACGCGGTGCGCGCTGGTAGCTTACGCTGACTTTTGGCAGTAACCCGGCACGGCCAATAGGAATGTACTCTTCTCCGGCAAGCTGATCCTTCACGGCAGCGCGGTACTGCGGATCGTTGTCCAGCGCCATGAACCAGCCCTGGGTCAGGGTCAGCGCAGCTGCTGAAAAGGACGTCATCAGCGCGAGCAGATACACAACAGGTATGAATTTAGCGGTAAACATCATTACTCCTCGATGAACGACCGCGACGCACGATCCATGATGGGTTTCAACAGATAGCTCAACAACGAGCGCTCTCCGGCTTTTATAAAGACCTCTACTGGCATGCCCGGTTTAACCTCCTCGCTCTTCAGCTTTTTCATCCCCTCCGGCGTAACGGCGATCTGAATCTTGTAGTACGGCTGCTGAGTCGTGGGATCGGTCTGGCGATCCGCTGACACCAGCGCTACCCGGGCCGGAATTTTCGGCGTGCTTTGCTGGTTGAAGGCGGTAAACATCAGGGTAACGGGCATGCCCTTATGGACTTTATCGATCAGGGCGACGTCAATCTGCGAGTCGATAATCAGGGGGGAGGCCTGCGGGACAATTTCCAGTAGCTGCTCTCCGGCACTTACCACCGCCCTGTCGCTGGCAAGCGCGAGGTTCATTACCACGCCATCCTGCGGTGCGACGACGCGGGTCAGGGAGAGATCGACACCGGAGAGCGTCAGCTGTTTTTTGCTCTCGCTGACCTGCAGGCGAAGCTGGTCAATTTGCGTTTCTATATCTTTCCGGTTGTCAATCAACCGCTGCTGCATGCCGCGTTTGAGCTGGGCTATTTGATTCCCTAACTCTACGATTTTGCTGCGGGTTTCACCCACCTCGCCCGCCAGAGACGCCGATTGCACCTGGATATCGAGGAAGCGGTTACGAGGGAAATAGCCCTCTTCCATCAGCGGCTTCAGGTCTTTGAGTTGACGATTTAACAACGCAAGCCCTTGCGCTTTCGTCTCGCAGGTTCTGGCAAGCGAATCGCGCTGACGTGCCAGCCCAGCGATGGCCTGAGCATCGTTTTCCTGAGCATTTTTCAGCGCTTCCTGCCGGGCATGCATAAGCTGGCGTTGCTGAACCACAATGGGCTCGATCGCATCCCGCAGGGCTTCGTCTTCTGTCTCAGGGGGTAAGGTCAGCGTTTGCATGCCCGCCAGCTCAGACTGCAGGCGACTTTCAGCAATGAGCGACGTCAGATAATGCTGGCGCGCAGCGGAGAGTTGGGCGAGCGTCGATTGCTGGCTGAGCAGCACCAGCAGGTCGCCTTTATGTACCGTCTGCCCCTCTTTGACGGCGATGCTTGTCACCACACCGCCTGTCGTTGCCTGTACGGCCTTACGGTAGCCGTCCACCACCACGGTTCCGGTGGAAACAACACCTTTATCCAGCGGCGCCAGTGCCGCCCAGAGCAAGAAAGATCCCAGACCTGCCAGCAACACTACCCAGCCAAGGCGGACAAACGGAACGACGTCAACAAGGGGCGTCTTCTGCGCATCGCTATTATGCATGGGCTTTTCCTTGTTCAGCAGGGACGCTGTTTGTCTTATTTACCGGGCGAGTTGACTGCTGTAAGAGTTGTGCCGTTGGGCCATAAAGCTTGGTTTTTCCGCCTTCGAGGACGAGCAGATGGCTGGTCAGCGGCAATATTCCCGGACGATGAGAAATGATGACAACGCTTTTTTTCTGCTGCCGAAGCTGCCGGATAACCTGCTGCAAAGCCTGCTCACCGGATTCATCGAGGTGAGCGTTGGGCTCATCAAGGATCACGAGTGCCGGGTTGCCGTACAGCGCCCGGGCCAGGCCAATGCGCTGTTTTTGCCCACCCGACAGGGCCATACCCTGCTCGCCGGTCAGGGTGTTATACCCGTCAGGCATACGCAAAATCATGTCGTGGATCCCGGCCATCTTTGCCGTGGCGATCAGTTGTGTTGAATCAATCTCACCAAACTGGGCAATATTCTCAGCGAGGGTTCCCGTGAAAAGCGTAACGTCCTGCGGCAAGTAGCCGATTCCGGGACCCGGCTTCTGCTTCTGCCACTGATAAATATCCGCCCCATCCAGCCTGACATCCCCCTCTCCGGCAGGCCAGACACCGCACAACACTCTGGCGAGACAGGATTTCCCCGATGCGCTGGCTCCCACAATTCCCAGCACCTCACCCGGGTTTACCCGCAGAGTGATGTTTTGCAGTATGGGCTGCCGGGGGTTTCCCGGAGGGAAAACGGTGACATTTTCCACCGTGAGCACTCCCTGCGCTGCCGGCAGGCGAATGCTCTCCTGCGCCGGGGGAAAGTCTCCCGTCAGACGAACCACGCGTTCCCATGCCAGACGAGCTGACCGGTAGCCTTTCGCCACGCTGATGAGTTGTTCCACCGGTGAAAGCGCTCTTCCGAGCAAAATCGACCCCGCGATCATCATGCCCGGCGAGATGTCTCCCAGGATCGCCAGCCAGCAGCCCAGCCCCAGCATGAGGGACTGAAGCGCCATACGTACGGTTTTGGTGATGGCAGACATCAATACAGCGCGTTCACTGGCCGCACTCTGGCAGTAAAGGAACTGAAGATGCCCACGCCACCAGCGCGCCTTAACGTTGTCAGTCATCCCCAGGGCATGCAGCGTCTCGGCAGATTGTAAGGTGCTGTTAGCCTGGTGATTTGAGATCAAGGCATACCCCCCCGCTTCATTCAAAAGCTGACGCGTCGTTTTTTCGTTGATAAACGCCAGGGCCAGCAGCAGACATGCGCCTGAAAGCGAGAACACCCCGAGCCACGTGTTAAAAAGGAAAATAACGCCGAGATACACGGGAAACCAAATGGAATCAAAAACCGCAAATAACGCCGGGCCGGTAACAAACTGGCGTATAACGGTGAGGTCGCTAATAGCCTGCCCGGCATTCGGGCTGTGCTTAACGAGATTACTTTCACATGCAGCGGTATAGAGTGCAGGCGAAAGCGCATTATCAAATTGATTACCCAATCGGATGATAACGATGCCACGCGCGTAATCAAGGAGTGCCATGACGGCAAACATAAATAACACCAGCAGCGTCAACATAAAAAGCGTTGTGGTATTCCCGGATGACAGCGCGCGATCGTAAACCTGCAACATATAAATAGATGGTGCCAGCATCAGCATATTTATGACCGATGAGAAAAACGCAATCGTCACGAATATGCGTGTGCGAACGCGTGCAAAATTCTTAATTAGCCCCAAAGGTTCAATCACCCCTAACCCTCTGATGTTTTGGTCAATTCTCATGCCATGAGAAAGACGCGAGACGTTCATGATGAAAAAGATTTAACAATAAATATAAAAAAGCAGACAACCAGGTGCAGTGCCAATCGGTATGCCCCAACAGAAAACTGTAATTTTCTTAGATGTTATGACGATTCATTTTATTCTTTTTTCCTTTCGCCCTGCCAAATTGCAGAATCAGAGGATCAGTATATAAATCAACGTTACTCGCAACGCAACCATTAATTAAACAAGAATACGTTTAGTGAATATTTCTTATTGTAATTCATCGCCTCAATAATAATTCACGCTATCGCATCCTGCTTGCACAGGATAAACAGCGCGCACTTTATTATGGGGTTTTATTGCCCACTCAATATCGCATCGCGAGGTAACGGGAAGATGTCTGCCGTGAGTTCCATCAGCAAATCACGCACGCAGTTGCTAACCGCATACGGTCTGTCGGGGCGAATCCTTCGTTTATCGCGAGTCAGACAGGGCATGAAAATGCTAAGATGGTTAATGAGGTATATTCAAAGTGGAGAGTCGGTATGAACGCCGATCAGGTTGGTATGCTGAATGAGCGACTGCAAGCGCTACTGCCCCCAGGATGCCCTCAGGGATAAACGATACTGGATAATTTCGTTTAATATTAGTAAGATAGCCACTTAACATACAATACCTTAAAAATTATGCGTCTGGTCTTATCGTCCTTTTTTGCACTCAGTCTGTTCAGTAGCCTAGCCTTTGCTGCGCCCGAACCGGCTGAGCAGCCTGATATTCGTGACAGCGGCTTCGTCTATTGCGTCAGCGGTCAGGTTGATACCTTCAACCCGCAGAAAGCGGGCAGCGGCCTGATTGTGGATACCCTTGCCGCTCAGCTTTATGATCGTCTGCTTGATGTTGATCCGTACACCTACCGTCTGGTTCCTGAACTGGCGGAAAGCTGGGAAGTGCTGGACAACGGCGCAACCTACCGTTTCCGTCTGCGTGATGACGTTGCGTTTCAGCATACGCCGTGGTTTACCCCTACGCGCAAACTGAATGCAGACGATGTGGTCTTTACGTTCCAGCGGATCTTCAACCGCAATCATCCGTGGCATAACGTCAACGGGGGGAATTTCCCCTATTTCGACAGCCTGCAGTTTGCCGACACCGTTAAAAGCGTGCGTAAACTGGATAACCGGACGGTCGAATTTTCTCTGACGCGCCCGGATGCCTCTTTCCTCTGGCATCTGGCCACCCACTATGCGTCCGTCATGTCTGCTGAGTACGCGGCAAAGCTGAACAAGCAGGATCGTCAGGAGTTGCTTGACCGCCAGCCAGTGGGCACCGGTCCGTTCCAGCTGGCCGAATACCGCGCCGGGCAATACATTCGTCTGCAGCGCCATGAGCACTTCTGGCGCGGCACGCCGCTGATGCCGCAGGTAGTGGTCGACCTGGGTTCTGGCGGAACGGGAAGACTGTCGAAACTGCTGACCGGCGAATGCGACGTGCTGGCCTGGCCTGCCGCCAGTCAGCTCACCATTTTACGTGACGATCCGCGCCTGCGTCTGACGCTGCGCCCGGGCATGAACATTGCCTACCTCGCCTTTAACACCGATAAGCCGCCGCTGAATAACCCGGCCGTCCGTCACGCGCTTGCGCTGGCCATTAACAACCAGCGTCTGATGCAGTCGATTTATTACGGCACCGCGGAAACCGCTGCCTCTATTTTACCGCGCGCTTCGTGGGCGTATGACGGTGAAGCCAAAATCACCGAATACAATCCCGCAAAAGCGCGCGAACAGCTTAAAGCCCTGGGGGCTGAAAACCTGACGCTGCAACTTTGGGTGCCGACCAGCTCTCAGGCCTGGAACCCAAGCCCGCTGAAAACCGCCGAGCTGCTGCAGGCCGATATGGCGCAGGTAGGGGTAAAAGTGATCATCGTACCGGTTGAGGGGCGTTTCCAGGAAGCACGGTTAATGGACATGAACCATGACTTAACCCTGACGGGCTGGGCGACCGACAGTAACGACCCGGACAGTTTTTTCCGTCCGTTACTGAGCTGCGCGGCAATAAACTCGCAGACCAACTACGCTCACTGGTGTAACCGTGAGTTCGACGCCGTACTGCAAAAAGCACTGGCGTCACAACAGCTCTCGTCACGCATTGATGCCTATGATGAAGCACAAAAGATCCTGGCTCAGGATCTGCCCGTGCTGCCGCTGGCCTCTTCCCTGCGTCTGCAGGCCTATCGTTACGATATTAAAGGCCTGGTGTTGAGCCCGTTCGGCAACGCCTCCTTCGCCGGGGTTGCCCGCGAAAAAGAACAAGAGGTGAAAAAACCATGATTATTTTTACCTTGCGTCGACTCCTGTTGCTGCTGGTGACCCTCTTTTTACTGACCTTTGTTGGCTTCAGTCTGAGCTATTTTACGCCGCACGCCCCGCTTCAGGGGTCGTCGCTGTGGGATGCCTGGCTGTTCTGGTTTAACGGCCTGCTGCACTGGGATTTTGGCGTCTCCAGTATCAACGGACAGCTTATCTCTGAGCAGTTGAAAGAGGTTTTTCCGGCCACGATGGAGCTCTGTATTCTGGCCTTCGGCTTCGCCCTGATGGTCGGTATTCCGGTAGGCATGCTGGCGGGGATTTATCGCAACAAATGGCAGGATAAATTTATCAGCGCCCTCGCCCTGCTCGGTTTTTCTATCCCGGTCTTCTGGCTGGCGCTGTTGCTGACGATGTTCTTCTCGCTGACGATGGGCTGGCTGCCGGTATCGGGCCGCTTTGATCTGCTTTACACGGTTAAATCGGTAACCGGATTTGCCATTATAGATGCATGGCTGTCTGACTCCGTCTGGCGTCATGAAATGATCGTCAGCGCCCTGCGTCATATGGTATTGCCGGTGCTGACACTTGCGGTGGCACCCACCACAGAAGTCATCCGTCTGATGCGCCTGAGCACCATGGACGTGTTTGATCAGAACTATGTCAAAGCGGCTGCCACGCGGGGACTCTCTCGCCTGACGATCCTGCGTCGTCATGTCCTGCACAACGCGCTCCCGCCGGTCATCCCGCGTCTTGGGCTGCAGTTTTCGACCATGCTGACTCTGGCGATGATCACCGAGATGGTCTTTAGCTGGCCGGGTCTTGGACGTTGGCTGATTAACGCTATTCGTCAGCAGGATTACGCTGCCATATCGGCCGGCGTGATGGTGATTGGTTCGCTGGTGATTATTGTTAACGTGATTTCCGATATTTTGGGTGCAATGGCCAACCCGTTGAAGCATAAGGAATGGTATGCCTTACGATAGCGGCTATAGGGCGGCATAGATTTTCATTTAAAATCAAAGCGATAGACATTAAATCCGCTATCGATTTTGAGTTTTAATACGCAAATTTGTACACATTGTTTTTTTTGCTCCAACAGTCTCAATCGAAACATGGGCTGTTGGAGCTACGATTCCGCCCCTCTTCGTTTCTTCTATACTTTCAGTTTGAAGACTGGAGGTAATCATGTGCGGACGTTTTGCACAAGCTCAAACCCGTGAAGAGTATCTGGCTTACCTGTCCGACGGAGCTGATCGTGACATTGCCTACGACCCTGAACCTATTGGTCGGTACAACGTAGCTCCCGGTACTAAAGTCCTGCTGTTGAGCGAACGAGACGAGCAGTTGCACCTCGATCCTGTTTTCTGGGGTTACGCACCCGGGTGGTGGGATAAACCGCCACTGATTAATGCGCGTGTCGAAACCGCGGCAACCAGCAGGATGTTTAAGCCCCTCTGGCAGCATGGCCGTGCGATCTGCTTTGCGGATGGATGGTTCGAATGGAAGAAGGAAGGTGATAAGAAACAACCCTACTTCATTCACCGTGCCGACGGCCAGCCCATATTCATGGCGGCGATCGGCTGCACGCCTTTCGAACGCGGCGATGAAGCGGAAGGGTTTCTGATAGTAACGTCTGCAGCCGACAAAGGCCTGGTGGATATCCATGACCGCAGACCGCTTGTTCTGTCACCTGAAGCGGCGCGCGAGTGGATGCGCCAGGATATCGGCGGGAAAGAAGCTGAAGAGATAGCGACCAACGGTGCCGTGCCGGCCGACAAATTTATCTGGCACGCCGTTACGCGCGCCGTGGGTAATGTGAAGAATCAGGGGGCGGAGCTAATCGAGGCAGCACAATAAAAGGTAAAAGAGACCTGGCACGTCCGAAATTAGCGATGAGCAGACCTTTTTATCTTGTAGTCAAAACGCCCCACATCGTCAGGTTATAGCAATACCTCTCGCCCTCAGGCTACGTCTGCTTGAGCTGATAGATTCGAGAAGGCGTTGGCGGCTTTCACTAAGATGAATTGCGAGTAATTCTGCTGCTTTCTCAGTATCCTGCGAGCGAAGCGCAGCAAATATTTCGCAATGATCCTCCCAGGCGGGATTCGACGGCGCTTTGTCAAGCCATCGTGCCCGTGAAAGCCGGCGCAGAGCATCGCTTATCCCTTCGATAATAAACGCATTCTGACACAGGCGGGCCAGCTGTAGATGGAATCGTGTTCCTGCATCGTCCATAGTCTCTTCAGTTGCATCAGCATCTGTCTCTTTGAGCAGGGTTTCCAGACTACTGAGTTGTTCCTCCGTCATTTGGCTGGCTGAAAGTTTTAATGCCGCAACTTCGAGTACTTCCCGATAAATACACAGCTGTTCAACTTCCGCGATATCGATCGGTGCCACCAACCAGCGTATCCCGTCGCGACATACCAGCCCTTCTGACTCCAGCTTTTGTAATGCGGCTCGGACAGGTGTCCGGGACGCGTTAAACGTCGCCTCTGCCCAGCGCTCTGTCAACCGTTCTCCCGGCCCCAGCTCCATGCTGAGAATTTGTTTTCGTAACTGGTTTTCAACCTCTGATGCCTGACTCATAACGGCAATGTTCTCCCGCAAATTGACAGTAAAATGCATAATCTATATGGTATACCAATTTGGTATACCAAGAAAAGGTACTTTCATGACCCAATTCTATAACAGCTTTTGGCAGCGAAATCTGATCGTTTGCTTCATTGGCTCGTTCTCAACCGTCTTCGCAATGACTCTGATGCTGCCTTTCCTCCCATTATATGTTGAAGAGTTGGGTGTTCACGGGCATGCAGCAGTTGTTCAATGGTCGGGCGTGGCATTCAGCGCAACGTTTATCACTGCCGGGTTGATCGCCCCAGTATGGGGAAGACTTGGTGACAGATATGGACGAAAATCGATGCTCGTGAGAGCCAGTCTGGGCATGGCGGTTACGGTTTCGCTGATGGGGTTAGTGACAAATATCTGGCAACTTGTCGGTCTGAGATTGTTGGTTGGACTGGCTGGCGGATATTCATCCGGCGCAACAATTCTTATTGCGGTCCAGGCTCCCAGAAAACGTGCAGCGTGGGCACTAGGGATTGTTTCATCCGGTGTCATGGCTGGCAATCTTGTAGGCCCCCTTGCCGGGGGATGGCTACCGGGGCTGATTGGTATTCGGTCCACATTTTTCTGTGCAGGCGCACTGATTTTTCTGGCCTTTATCATGACCCTGACTCTCATCCGCGAAGCGGTACAAAAGCCCGAGGATGCTGCGGCAAAAACGCGGGTGAGCTGGCCCCAATTGCCTGCCCGCTCTGTGATTGTCTGTATGCTTTGTACCGGTCTGCTGCTGATGCTGGCCAATATGTCAATAGAACCCATTATCACGGTCTATGTGCGTACACTCGTCATCGACGCTTCTCAGATAACGAAAGTGGCGGGATATGTGATGGCAGCCGCGGCCCTGGGCAGCATTATCTCAGCTTCTTGGCTTGGTAAACTGGCAGACAGAATAGGACATTTACGCATTATCACGCTGGCGCTGACTACGGCCGGTTTGTTGCTCATCCCGCAGGCTTTTGTCACCTCCGGGTGGCAACTGATTGCCCTGCGTTTCCTCATGGGGCTGGCGCTTGGCGGCTTGTTGCCTTGTATTGCGGCAGTCATACGTCACCGTGTACCAGAAGGCATGGTGGGTAGCATCCTTGGCTATTCCGTCGCCACGCAGTTCGCCGGTCAATTCATCGGGCCGCTGATAGGTGGTTTTGTCGGCGGGCATATCGGGATGCGAGCCGTCTTTCTGGCAACCAGCTGTATCCTGCTAGCCGGAGCTGCCTGGAACTTTAAAATACATCGCCAGTCAGCAACGCGCTGACTCACTTCATTAGCCTTCAGCTACAAATTTGGAAAATTTATGTCAAATCAACTCAGTAATATCAATAAAAACAGCGCTCTGCTGGTTATGGATTTTCAAACGATCATCCTTAACAATTTTCTCCCGCAAGAAATCGCTGGAAACGTTATCCGCAATACCGCATCACTGATAGCAGCTGCGCGCGCAGCAGCCGTACCGGTCATTTATATCAGTGTCGGATTCCGCAAAGGGTATCCAGAGGTCAGCAAAAACAACACTATCTTCTCTTCGATTAAAGAGAATGGAATGTTTATGGCTGACAATGAGAGCACGGCTATTCATCCTGAAGTCGCTCCCGCAGAGAATGAGGCCGTCATTGTTAAACGCAGAGTCGGCGCTTTCTCATTTACCGAACTTGAGATGATTCTTCGCGCCCAAGGCATTGAAACTTTGATCCTTACCGGCGTGACCACCAGTGGCGTGGTGCTTTCTACAGTCGGGCAAGCTTTTGACCTGGATTACCGACTGGTGGTTGCGGGTGATTGTTGCGCCGATCCAGATCATGACACCAATTTGTTTATACTTGACAAAATCCTGCCTCAACACGCCATTGTTACCCGTTCAACTGAAATATCAGAAGCATGGGCATAAAAACAAGAATATCTGACGTCAAGATAACCGTAGTGTAGATAGTGCATATGACCGGGCATATGTGGTTGCTTGGTCATATGAACGTCTGCTCCTGGCACATAGCGGACCTAAGAATCAAAATCATCGAATCCTAAGAAGGTCTGAATACCTTGTGGTGTAGCGTGGAGATAACATTTCACGCTTCATCTGCCACTGTTGCTGTACGCCCTGCCCGGCAAAATAGAGCGTGCCCTTTCCATCTTTCGCATTCAAATGATCCAGCACTTCCATCAACCTTTCACTTCCAGCGCGTGGGGCGTTCTCGTCAAACAAATTGAGCTGGGCAACGCCCTGACTGAAAAAATCCCCAAGCATGATGCCCGCTTTCTGATATCGGTGACCATCTTTCCAGATTTTGTCCAGGCACTTTACCGCAGCGTTGATGATGTCTCGGGAATCCTGAGTGGGGGTGCCCCAGCAGTAACGACACGCGCCGCGACGATACTGTGAAAGCTGGTTTGCATCGAAAGTGGCGAGCTGCCACATCTGTTCGAGTACCTCATCGGCACTCCCGAGAGCGCGCACAATGGAGGCCTTTTGCTGCTGCGCAATAGCCTGCGCAACGTTAGGATTCGTTATGAGCTGACGACCGTAATTTGGGTCACTATAACCAGCGCGTGCAGCGGCGGCGGTGGCGTTGTTGTCCTTCAGGTATTCAGCAATAAAGCGCTTTACCTTTGCGCTTAGCTGTATGTCCACCAGCTCATCTGCGCTTTTTTCTTTCTGCGCAGTGCGCATTTTTTTCTGCGCAGGTTTTTGCGCAGTTTGCGCAGAAGGTTTTTTGATATATCGACGTGCGGTAGCGTAGTTCAGTCCCTGCGCTTCACACCATTCTTTTGGTGATACGCCGGTTGCAGCATGTTCGGACAGGAACCGTTGCTGAAGCTCGCCCCAGTCCGGTTTTGCCATAAAGAAAATCCTAAAGGTTTTTTAAAAAGTGCCGTAAATAACTGTTTAAGCGCCCCCCTTTCAACAAATGAATTAGTTATCATAAATAAGGAGATAGTATGGAATTCAGCATGAAAGATGGTTACATGGTTGATTACAAACAAGTAAGTGGCCAAGCGTACACTGGCGTTATTTACGGACACGATATCCCGAATGGCAGTCAAGCAGCAGTTGGGACAACAGTTGCTGAAGTCATTGAGTTACTTAAAAATATGGTTTACCCAGCACAAATCCCTGACAACGTTTGGGATGATTTGAAAGAAATGATCAAAGAGAATGGTTTCAAGTAATTTGGTGATAAGCTGATAATAGCCATCACCGTAAAAAACGTGGTGATGGCAATACAAAACCGTCCTAAACAATCATAAATGCTGCTGTGTCTGTTTTGCTAATTTTTCTTTAAACGCTAGGCTACCCTGCCTTATTATTTCCATGTGCTTCAGCGAGGATATATTGTACTCGCTAGGACTTAAGTTATCAGACACGCACTTGGCAAAGTTAGTCATTATTTCTGAATTTATCTCTGTCATCTCTCTAAAAGCCGGAGCAAGTTCAGGATAATAAAGAGTGAGCAAAGCGTGAATACGTGGCTGTATAGACTTATCAGCGTAAGTATTCCATTCGTCGTTAACCTGCTCTACTGTCTTTGTCCCGGTAGTTCTACAAACTGTTAAAAGATAAAGTTGATAAATCGATTCATGCCATCTATCAAATAGGGTAAATAATTCCTCCGCTTTATTAATGTAAAACTCACGATTTGTTTTCCATCGTTCTAATTGATTCTGACTGTCTCTTGCTTCTTTTGCAGTTCGAGCATTCGCTTTGCTTACAAAAAAATTAATCAATCCAGTTATTCCTACACCTATCAATGCAGAACTAGCAGAAATGATAGAAGTAGCATTCTCGCTGAGCCAACTCGCCATAGTCATACTCCATAAAAGTAGATTCAATCTATCATTTTATGCCGAATAAATTTAGGAACTGAATCGCCACGGATAATCTAGACACTTCCGAGCCGTTGATAATACTGGTTTTCATATTCTGTCGGTGACATATGATTGCTCGAACCATGCCGACGCTTACTGTTATAAAACATTTCG
>NZ_JBQENX010000011.1:0-151004 GCF_052044775.1 Enterobacter sp. 22466
AATTTCCATACGAATCTCAAAAGTGATCATAAGCTCCCCTGTATTCAGAGGAGCAGATTAACCCCTGGATCAATTTTCAACCGCTGGGGTGGATCAGTTTTGCACCGTTGGTAACACCTGTCCTCACGACGAGGCCTGTTCGAAGGCCTCCGGACTGACGCCGCCGAGGTGACTGTGGCGCCGGGCCCGGTTGTAGAACACTTCAATGTAATCGAAGATATCCGCCCGGGCCAGATCTCGGGTTTTGTATATTCTCTTCCTGATGCGTTCTTTTTTCAGTGAACTGAAGAACGATTCGGCCACCGCATTATCCTGGCAGTTGCCACGCCGGCTCATGCTCGGTGCCAGGTTATTGGCCCGGAGTTTCAGGATCTCGCTTTTAGCTTCCAGTAAATCCCGGGCATGCTGCTCGTTGTTATCAGGTTTGATAGCCCGTAGCTACTTGTAGAGGCTGTGTGCAGAGACGCCCAGACGGCCAGATACTTCGGCGACGGAATAACCGCGTTCCGTTATCTGACGGACGGCTTCTTCCTTAAATTCAGGTGTAAATCGTGGTGTGCCCATACGCTCCTCCTATGCTCAAACTATAGGGCAGGATCGTCTACCGGGGCGGGGTCAGTCCATAAATGACTCTGAGGTGTCTGTTAAACCCGTGGCGATTCAATATTTGCTCAGGGTTTAATTAAAAAAACTGTAAAAGGATTTTTTTTGAAAGTTATAGATAAGACGCCGTACAGTAACGTATCCGGAGCCGGGCTGGGGGATACCTGTGGCCCTTCTGGCGGCAGTAATTGTGGTGGCTCATCCGGTTCTGCTGGTCATAATGGGGGAAGTTCAGACAAACAGCACCGTGATTACCAGACCTCAAACCGCGGGAGTGGCAGCCAGGCGAATCATTTCGGACAAGGCGGTGGTTCGTTTGGTTCATCCGGTGGTTGTTCCGGAGGAGCCAGAGGACGGACCTCTGCTGATGGCCGTTAATCACTGAGTTCCTATATCCACGCAGGGGAAGCCCTGTGTTTAAGGCCCGTTAAATATGACCAAAGACAGCAGCACAGATAAACTGCAGAGCCAATACAGCGAGCATGTGGGAAGCAAGTATTGACTGCTCTTCTTGTGATACAGACAGTGATACTGTTTTTCACCGGTCTGAACTGGACCTCTCCCGTTAACGAAACCAGTACTGGCTCTTCTGAGGTCGCTCATTTTTGCAAAAGGAATTCAAATGAAAGAAATCCATTCTTCACAATACAGTACGGTAGCAGGAGCCGGGCTGGGCGATACCTGTGGTCGTTCAGGCGGCAGTAATTGTGGTGGCTCATCCGGTTCTGCAGGCTCAAAGGGGGGAAACTCCGGCAAACAGAACCGTGATTACCAGACTTCAAATCGCGGGAGTGGCAGTCAGGCGAATCATTTCGGACAAGGCGGTGGTTCGTTTGGTGGAGGCGGTGGATGCACCGGAGGCGGACGTGACCATGTTGGTACCAACCGTTAATTGATGAGAAAACCTGCAGCAATACCCAGGCTGCAGGTTTAAGGAAGATCTATGCCTAAGTTTGTCTTTTTTAAAAGTAGTGCGGATATTGTTACTGCCGTAAGTCAGTCGGTTTACGCCGACCAGTTATCCACATCGTCAGAATACGAAAAAATCGATTTTGAAACAGAGGCGACAGACAAGCAGGCAGCAGTGCTGAAACTGAAAGCATATCTGGAAACCAATACCAATGCCCTGAAGGACTTTAGTGGAGATATTACTTTCAGTAGCGTTATTGAATCTTTGCTGAGGTAAGTTCTGTTAAGCTAATAATGGGGTTCTTGAGAAACTCTATGCTTCAGTGTTACCTGGCGACATCCATCTCGAATGCTCTACAGTGGAAATACCAGACGCAGGAAGTTCTGCGTCTGGTTGCATTACCTGGCGAGGCTTGTTAACCGCGACCTTTTGCAACTACTTACCGAGCGTATTAAGTATATATTCCGGTTTAACATTCCCGGTGAATACAACAGGTGTAGGTTGCATTACCACCATTACCGGCGTCACCTCTATTCCCACACGGTGTGCGAGTTCTGATTGTTGCACGATCGTGTGTTGACAGGCCGGAGTACTGTCATTGTCAGGTAAAAAACCTTCCATGGCCATACGCAGGCTTTCCCGGGGTAAGCCAGAGCACCAGACTCTGGCCATATCCTCGATCACCGAGTCTCTGATAGATGCCGGGGCGACAGTCAGAAATGACATGGTCAGCCCGGCGTCTGTATAGTGCTGAACATGTTTGACCACATCAGAGCAGTAGCTGCATTGATTATCAATAAATACCACCAGATGATATTTTTCTGCCGGAGCAACCCAGGTTATGGGTTTAAGTTCTTCAAGGTGATCGGCGATTTCTTTTACTGATTCCTCCGGTGTCAGGGCAAACGAACTGTTAGCAGCCCCCAGAACCAGCAAAGCAAGCAGAGAACTCATAAAGCCAGTTTTCATAGATGGATCCCCTTTGATTCATGCCCTTCGTTACTGTGTTCCGGGCTGTGATGTGTTCCCAGGGAGATAACTCTGTCAGCAGAAGCGATGGTCGACGGACGGTGTGCAATGATAATGCGGGTCATATCAAGGCCGGATATGGCGCGGTTGATAAGTTTTTCATTTTCTTCATCCAGATGGCTGGTTGCTTCGTCCATGAACAGTATCCCGGCTGTAACGGACGTTCATTAACTTCTTATGTTCCATCAGGATGATGAACCAAGCCGGATCGATAAGCAGTGCCAGCTCCGCCACCGGAATATCTTTCTCAGTCAGGAATCGATTAACAGCAGCTTTACTTAAATACTTCGGCAGCTCTTGGAGAGTCAATGTTATGTGCAAGTGCATTCCGCAACTTGTTCAATTTATCCAAAGCAGCCCAAACATTTTTAGGGAATTCCACGCCCGGTAAATGAGATCCAAACATAGCATGCACTAGGCTCAGCTTATGGCTAAAGCCGAGCTTAATATTCTCAATCGGGACGCTATTCCGGCAATGCAATTTCAGAATATCAAAAAGCAATTCCTCAACGAAAAGATGCCCTTTCAGTATGATTGAGGTGGTATCCATACCAGCGTGCAGGTGCTTCTCGTACCTTGCGCATCTGGCTTCATAAATGTCTTTAAGACTTTTCTGTGTGCGCATCGTGTTCCATCCAGCAGTACTTGTTTTTATGCAGTGTACCAAAGCTATCACATACATGATTCCATACACATACCGCAATAGAATCCATAAAACCCCGTTGGTGGTAAGACAACAAGCGGGCCTCTGGGGACTTCATCAGGGTTATGTCAGTTAGGGATGTTTATCAGGATGACCATGTACCCAAGGGGAGCGAGGCCGAACCGCTGGCAGAGCTTGCATATGGTCTGCAAGTACCGTGACCACCATTAACCTGTTTATCCCCTGCGGCGTCTCGCGACGGCGACAGAACGGGGGCATCGGGCTAAAATGCGCTTCACTAAAAGTCTTCGGGATTATGCCGAGTAGGCGGCTTTTGTTCGTTGTTGGGCTGTCGCAGTAAGAACGTTGAAACCACTGCCAGCGCGGTGATGTGCTCCCGACTACCACACACCAACCACGCGACAGGCGCGGCGATTGTGCAATGTGTAGTTACGGCTATACCTGCATTAGCGGGGTAAAGTAACTAGCTGATAAATAACAATGTGCTTATTTATCAGTGATCTGGAGCGGGCGAAGGGAATCGAACCCTCGTATAGAGCTTGGGAAGCTCTCGTTCTACCATTGAACTACGCCCGCTTTGAGGTGCGTAAGGCATTATAGACCTTACGCTTCTTCATACAAGCCTCTTCGCAACTAAATGGCGATAAAATAATCACTTAGCACTTCGGCTTGCTGCCCTGCGCCGGGAGATAACGCTGTGGGTCGATGGCGGTGGCCTTATAACGGATCTGGAAGTGCAACTTCACCGTATCCGTCCCCGTGCTGCCCATGGTGGCGATCTTCTGCCCCGCCTTCACGTTCTGGCCGTTGTTAACCAGCATTGTGTCGTTATGCGCATAGGCCGTGATGTAGTCTTCACCATGCTTAATCATGATCAAATTACCGTAACCGCGCAGCTGGTTGCCCACGTACACCACCTTCCCTGCACCGGATGCATAAACCGGCGTACCGCGCGCGGCTGCAATATCGATACCTTTGTTGCCCCCTTCGGACAAGGAGTACGGCAATACCACTTTGCCGCTGGCCGGCCAGATCCAGCAGCGCTGCCCGACAGGCGGCCAGGAGGACTGCGGCACCGCGTAAGAGGGCGTCACTTTGGCTGTTTTGCCTTTCGACGAGGATTTTCTGCCCGAGGACGAACTGCCGTTAACCTTCAGCTTCTGCCCCACTTCGATGGTGTAAGGCGGAGAGATGTTATTCAGACGCGCCAGATCCTTCACGCTGGTCCCCGTCGCGCGCGAAATCCGGTACAGCGTATCCCCGCGCTTCACGGTATACACCGCGCCGGAATAGCTGCCCATGTCTGAAGATTTGCTCCCTGAACAGCCTGCCAGTATTAGCGCCAGCGTCAGGCAGAAAACAGCAGTGATGGGGTTTCTCGTCAGGCTTCCTGCAAACAAAACAGATCCTCGGTCAGCGTGAATGGCGCCCTATGATACCAGCCCAAACAGAAATGGGTCAGCCCTTTTCCGCTCTGTGGGTCAAACCGTTCGTATAAGAATGCAGTATAATGGCGTCGCTGATGGTGCTTAACCATCCGCATGGTTAGCACTGGAGCATCAATGAGTATTCAAGAACACGTTATTTTGGTAAATGACCAGGGAATGGTGATTGGCACTCAGGAAAAGTATGCAGCACATACCTCCCACACTCCGCTACATCTGGCGTTCTCCTCCTGGCTGTTTAACGCCAAAGGGGAGTGTCTGATCACCCGTCGCGCATTAAGCAAAAAAGCCTGGCCGGGTGTGTGGACGAACTCAGTCTGCGGACATCCGCAATCTGGCGAAGAGATTGAGCAAGCTATTGTTCGCCGTTGTCGCTTCGAAGTGGGTGCGGAAATTACCGATATCACCCCTGTCGCCGCTGAGTTTCGCTATTGCGAAACCGATCCTTCCGGGATCGTCGAAAATGAGATTTGCCCGGTCTTTGCCGCCAGGATCACGAATGGGCTGACGATCAACAGTGATGAAGTGATGGCATACGAATGGGTTGATCTGGACGCATTGTTCCAGGCCCTGGATGCCACACCGTGGGCCTTTAGCCCCTGGATGGTGATGGAAGCGACGACCGCACGCGAAAAACTGCGGGCCTTCGCCGCCAAATAAAAAAGCCCCGGCGACTATCGCACGGGGCTTTTTCAGTCTGGACGACGTTATTTCACCGGACGCATCGCCGGGAACAGGATCACGTCGCGGATGGTGTGGCTGTTGGTGAACAGCATCACCATACGGTCGATACCAATACCCAGACCCGCCGTTGGTGGCAGGCCGTGCTCCAGGGCCGTCACGTAGTCTTCGTCGAAGAACATCGCTTCGTCGTCGCCTGCCGCTTTCGCGTCAACCTGATCCTGGAAGCGCTGCGCCTGATCTTCAGCATCGTTAAGCTCGCTAAAGCCGTTGCCGATTTCGCGGCCACCGATGAAGAATTCAAAGCGGTCAGTGATCTCCGGGTTCTCGTCATTACGACGCGCCAGCGGGGACACTTCAGCCGGGTATTCCGTGATGAAGGTCGGCTGAATCAGGTGCGCTTCTGCCACTTCTTCGAAGATCTCAGTCACGATACGGCCCAGACCCCAGCTCTTCTCGACTTTAATACCGATGCTTTCAGCGATCGCTTTCGCAGAATCGAAGTTATCCAAATCCGCCATGTTGGTTTCCGGGCGGTATTTCTTGATAGCTTCGCGCATGGTCAGTTTTTCGAACGGCTTGCCGAAGTCGAACACTTCTTCACCGTAAGGGACCTGCGTGGTGCCCAGAATGTCCTGCGCCAGGGTGCGGAACAGGGATTCGGTCAGCTCGATCAGATCTTTGTAATCGGCATACGCCATATAGAGTTCCATCATGGTGAACTCTGGGTTATGACGCACGGAGATGCCTTCGTTACGGAAGTTACGGTTGATTTCGAACACGCGATCGAAACCACCCACCACCAGACGCTTCAGGTACAGTTCCGGCGCGATACGCAGGTACATGTCCAGGTCCAGGGCGTTATGATGGGTGATGAACGGACGCGCAGATGCGCCGCCAGGGATCACCTGCATCATTGGGGTTTCCACTTCCATAAAGTCGCGGTTAACCATGAACTGGCGGATACCGGCCATGATCTGAGAGCGAATTTTGAAGGTCTTGCGGGATTCATCGTTAGAGATGAGATCCAGGTAACGCTGACGGTAGCGCGCTTCCTGATCCTGCAGGCCGTGGAATTTGTCCGGCAGCGGGCGCAGGGCTTTGGTCAGCAGACGCAGTTCGGTACAGTGGATAGACAGTTCACCGGTCTTGGTTTTGAACAGTTTACCTTTCGCGCCCAGGATATCGCCCAGGTCCCACTTCTTGAACTGCTCGTTGTAGATGCCTTCCGGCAGATCGTCACGGGAAACGTACAGCTGAATGCGGCCGCCCACGTCCTGCAGGGTAACGAAAGAGGCTTTACCCATGATACGACGGGTCATCATGCGGCCCGCAACGGCCACTTCGATGTTCAGCGCTTCCAGCTCTTCGTTTTCTTTAGCGTCGAAGTCAGCGTGCAGTTGGTCTGAGGTGTGATCACGACGAAAATCGTTCGGGAACGGCACGCCCTGCTCGCGCAGCGCTGCCAGCTTCTCGCGGCGGGTTTTCAGTTCGTTGTTAAGATCGACTACCGCGTCAGCGCCCTGTGCTTGTTGTTCAGACATGTTGGTTCCTCATAACCCTGCTTTCAAACTTGCTTCGATAAATTGGTCCAGGCTACCGTCCAGCACCGCCTGCGTGTTACGGGTTTCAACCCCGGTGCGCAGGTCTTTGATGCGGGAGTCATCAAGGACATAAGAACGGATCTGGCTGCCCCAACCGATGTCGGACTTGTTGTCTTCCATCGCCTGTTTCTCAGCATTTTTCTTCTGCATCTCCAGCTCATAAAGCTTCGCTTTCATCTGCTTCATGGCCTGGTCTTTGTTCTTATGCTGGGAACGGTCGTTCTGGCACTGTGTTACCAGCCCGGTTGGAATGTGGGTAATACGTACCGCCGATTCCGTACGGTTAACGTGCTGTCCGCCCGCGCCAGATGCGCGATAAACGTCGATACGCAGATCCGCCGGGTTGATTTCGATATCGATATCTTCGTCAACTTCGGGGTAAACAAACGCGGAGCTGAAGGAGGTATGACGACGGCCACCGGAGTCGAACGGGCTCTTACGTACCAGGCGGTGAACGCCGGTTTCGGTACGCAGCCAGCCGTAGGCGTAGTCACCAATGATCTTGATGGTGACGGACTTAATGCCAGCCACTTCACCTTCAGACTCTTCGATAATTTCGGTTTTGAAACCACGCGCTTCTGCCCAGCGCAGGTACATGCGCATCAGCATGCTGGCCCAGTCCTGTGCTTCAGTACCGCCAGAACCCGCCTGAATGTCGAGATAGCAGTCAGCGTTATCGTATTCGCCGGAGAACATACGACGGAACTCAAGCTGCGCCAGCTTCTCTTCCAGCACGTCGAGCTCTGCCACGGCTTCGTTAAAGGTTTCTTCGTCGTCGGCTTCTACAGCCAGCTCCAGCAAACCGGAAACGTCTTCCAGTCCCTGAGCCATTTGATCCAGCGTATCTACGATAGCTTCGAGAGAGGAACGCTCTTTACCCAGCGCCTGCGCGCGTTCTGGCTCGTTCCAGACATCTGGCTGTTCCAGCTCGGCGTTTACTTCTTCAAGACGCTCTTTCTTGGCATCGTAGTCAAAGATACCCCCTAAGAACGTCAGAGCGCTCCGTGAGGTCCTGAATACGGTTTTTTACCGGATTAATTTCAAACATGGTCTGTTTTCTTTTATGGACTTGTCAAAATGCGGTGATAAGAGCGGGATTGTACCGAATCCACGCCCTTTTTTATAGAGATTACTGCCGCTAAATTGGCCAGATATTGTCGATAATGATCTGAAGGGAGCGGTTACCGCGAAACTCGTTGATATCCAGTTTGTAGGCCAGTTCGACCTCGCGTACGCCATTGTCCGGCCAGACAGAGGTATCGACGTTAAAGGCGATACCGTCCAGCAGCGGGCCGCCGCCCACCGGTTCCACCATCACCTTCAAGTGACGTTCGCCTACAAGGCGCTGTTGCAGCAGACGGAAGCGGCCATCAAACAGCGGCTCCGGGAACATCTGCCCCCACGGGCCTGCATCGCGTAGCATTTGCGCCACGTCCATGGTCATCTCCATCGGTGCGAGCTCACCGTCGGAAATCACTTCACCCTGCAGCAGAGCGGGGTCGATCCAGTCGGTCACCAGCTCGCCAAACAGACGCTGGAACTCCTCGAATTTCGCCTCTTCCAGCGACAAACCTGCCGCCATCGCGTGACCACCGAATTTGAGCATCAGGCCCGGGTAAAGTGTATCGAGACGCTCCAGCGCATCGCGCATGTGCAGCCCCTGAATCGAACGACCGGAGCCTTTCAGCGTGCCATCGCCTGCGGGTGCAAACGCAATCACCGGACGATGGAAACGCTCTTTAATGCGCGACGCCAGAATCCCCACCACCCCCTGATGCCACTCAGGGTGGTACATAGCCAGCCCACCCGGCAATGTGTCACCGCTGCGTTCAAGCTTTTCGCACAAGGTCAGCGCTTCAGCCTGCATTCCCTGTTCAATCTCTTTGCGGGTCTGGTTCAGCGCATCCAGTTCATTCGCCAGCACGCGCGCTTCACCAATGTTATCGCACAGCAGCAGTGCGACTCCGACGGACATATCGTCCAGCCTGCCGGCCGCGTTCAGGCGCGGGCCGAGGGCAAAGCCCAAATCGCTGGCGGCGAGCTTGAGCGGATCGCGGTTCGCAATCTCCAGCAGCGCCTTAATGCCCGGACGACATTTGCCCGCACGTATGCGGCTTAACCCCTGCCAGGTGAGGATACGGTTATTGGTATCGAGCGGTACCACGTCCGCAACGGTACCGAGCGCGACAAGATCGAGGTACTCGGCCAGATTGGGCACGGCAATCCCGCGGGATTCGAACCAGCCTTTATCTCGCAGCAGCGTGCGCAGCGCCAGCATCAGATAAAACGCCACGCCCACGCCCGCCAGTGATTTCGACGGGAAATCGCAGTCGCGCAGGTTCGGGTTAATAATGGCTTCAGCGGCCGGCAGCGTTTCACCCGGCAGGTGGTGGTCAGTGACCAGCACCGGGATCCCCAACTGATGCGCGTGATCGACACCCGCATGGGAAGAGATCCCGTTATCAACGGTCAGGATCATCTGTGCGCCGCGGGCATGCGCCTGATCGACCACTTCCGGGCTGAGACCATAGCCATCTTCGAAGCGGTTGGGCACCAGATAGGTGACATTTTCGCAGCCCAGCGCGCGCAGGCTGAGCACGCTCAGCGCGGTACTGGTGGCGCCGTCGGCGTCGAAATCCCCCACCACCACAATGCGCGTTCCTTCACGAAGCGCGTTGTAGAGCATCTCTGTGGCTTTTTCGATGCCGTTCAGCTGCTGCCAGGGCAGCATCCCTTTGACGCTGCGCTCAAGATCGCCTGCGCTCCGCACGCCGCGGCTGGCATAGAGCCGCTTTAACAGCGGCGGAAGATCGGCTGGCAAATCAGCCTGTTCAACCGCGTCACGGCGGCGCAATTTTATTGGGGCTTTCACGCGGATTATTTACCACCAAACTGTTTCTGGTGCGCGTCGAGGAACTCTTTCATCTCTTTTGGCCCCTGATAGCCCGGCACAACGTAGCCGTTGCTTAAGACAATGGCTGGCGTACCGGTCACGCCAAACTGCACGCCCAGCGCGTAGTGTTTGGCGATATCAATATCACAGGAAGCCGGCTGCACGCCTTTACCGTTCATCGCGTCATCAAACGCTTTGTTACGATCTTTCGCACACCAGATGGCCTTCATGTCCTGCTCAGGCTGGCTCTGCACGCCCGCGCGAGGGAAAGCCAGATAACGCACGGTAATACCCAGCGCGTTGTAATCTTTCATCTCTTCATGCAGCTTGTGGCAGTAGCCACAGGTGATGTCGGTAAAGACGGTAATGACGTGTTTTTCCTGCGCCGCCTTATAAACGATCATCTCTTTTTCGAGCGCATTCAGGTTTTTCATCAGCAGCTGATTGGTCACGTTCACCGGCTGCGCGCCGCTTACGTCGTACATCGGCCCCTGAATAATGTGTTTACCGTCTTCGGTTACGTACAGCACGCCGCTGTTGGTTAAAACGGTTTTCATCCCCGCCACCGGTGCAGGCTGAATATCGCTGCTGGTCACGCCGAGTTTCGTCAGCGACTGTTTGATAGCGGCGTCATCCGCATGGGCAAAACCGGTAAAAGAGGCTGCCAGCAGGGTGAACAGCGCAAAAGACTTTTTCATATAAGATCCTGTAACAATTCGTCGGCACTCACGCACGAGGGTGGTGCTGTTGGTGTAGCTGCCGCAGGCGTTCCGTCGCGACATGGGTGTAAATTTGCGTCGTGGAAAGATCGCTGTGTCCCAGCAGCATCTGCACCACGCGCAGATCGGCGCCGTGGTTCAGCAGATGTGTCGCGAAGGCATGTCGCAACACATGCGGCGACAGCTTTTCACTGTCAATACCCGCCAGTGTGGCGTAATGCTTGATGCGATGCCAGAACGTTTGTCGCGTCATCTGCTGCGCACGCTGGCTGGGGAACAAGACATCGATAGAAACGCCATTCAGCAACCACGGACGTCCGTGCTCCAGATACGTTTCCAGCCAGTACACCGCCTCTTCTCCCAGCGGGACCAGCCGTTCCTTGTTCCCTTTACCGATCACACGAACCACGCCCTGACGCAAGCTGATGTCGCTCATCGTCAGGCCAACCAGTTCCGAAACGCGCAAGCCGGTAGCATACAATAGCTCAAGCATGGCTTTATCGCGTAACTCCAGCGGCAGGTCAACTGCGGGTGATTGTAATAATCTCTCAACTTGTGCTTCGCTGAGATCTTTCGGCAGCCGCTGCGGGAGTTTAGGCGATGCCAGGAGAGCACTGGGATCGTCTGCGCGAATTTTCTCGCGGTACAAATGCTGGAACAGTCGACGCATTGCACTGAGCAGACGCGCGGAACTGGTGGCTTTGTAGCCCCCTTCCATACGCTCGCCCAGCAGCGCCTGCAAGTCGTCGCTTTGTGCGCTCTCCAGCGACAGTTCCCGGCGTGCCAGCCACTCCACCAGCATGGTGAGATCTCGCCGGTAGGCGCTCAGCGTATTCTCGGCCAGGTTTTTCTCCAGCCACAGCGCGTCAAGAAACTGCTCGATGAGTGCGAGATCCTTTTCCACATCAGCCCCTTTGATTCTGCAATCCGGGCATTATGCCTGATTGCGACCGGTTTCTGGTACACTACGCGCAAAGTCATAGCAAGAATTGAGATAGATACGCGATGAATATTGGTCTGTTTTATGGTTCCAGCACCTGCTACACCGAAATGGCAGCAGAGAAAATTCGCGACATCATTGGCCCGGAACTGGTGACGTTGCATAACCTGAAAGATGATGCGCTCACGCTGATGGAGCAATACGACGTATTGATCCTCGGCATCCCGACCTGGGATTTCGGCGAGATACAGGAAGACTGGGAAGCCATCTGGGATCAGCTCGATACGCTCAACCTCGACGGCAAAATCATTGCCATGTACGGTATGGGCGACCAGTTCGGTTACGGTGAATGGTTCCTGGATGCGCTCGGCATGCTGCATGATAAGCTGGCCCCGAAAGGCGTTACGTTTATCGGCTACTGGCCAACGGAAGGTTACGAGTTCACCAGTAAAAAGCCGGTTATCGCAGACGGCCAGCTGTTTGTCGGGCTCGCGCTGGATGAAACCAACCAGTACGATCTGAGTGATGAACGTCTGCAAACCTGGTGCGAACAGATTCTGGGCGAAATGGCTGAGAAGTTCAGCTAACGCGTATCACTCCTGCGTCGGTTGCTGCTGCAATATCATCCGGCGCAGATCCCGCCACTCCGCAATATCCATACTGTCGGCGGCCAGCCACAGATGCTGGCACTTACCGCCGCCCACCTGGCGTAACCGTAGCATCATGCCGGAACTGAGCATCCAGGGCATACCGAGGATATCCCACTCCTGCCCCTGCCAGCGCAGGCGGGAGTCCATCAGTAATTTAATCTCACCCTGGCGGGCATTGATCCGGCGCTGGCTGCGCACGCTGTCAAACACGACGAACGACAGCAACAACAGCCACAGCGGCGTATAGCTAAGCGGCCACGGCATCAGTAAAACAAAGGCCGCGACCAGGCCGTGGAGCAATAACGACATCCACTGGGAGCGCCATGAGACGCGAAGATCAGATTGCCACAGGACCACGTTCCCGATTCCGTGTTTGAATTAATTGCACCATCCGTTGCAACTCGGTGTCGGCGGGCTTGCCGTGGTTCATCAGCCAGTTGAATAAATCGGGATCGTCAGACTCAAGCAGGCGAACAAACAGACGCTTATCCTCATCGCTTAAGCTGTCATACTCATATTCGAAGAAAGGCATGATGGAGATATCAAGTTCACGCATGCCGCGTCGGCATGCCCAGTGAATACGGGCCTTGTTGTTAATATCCATGTTCTGTTTCCTGCATTACGTTTGGCACAGTCGGTACCCCGTTCAGTCTTCTTTATTTCTCTGCGGGGACACTCGCTAGTGTAACGTGTTTTTGACCGTTTCTTTACTGGAATATTGCGAAGCTGAAGCGGGCTTCCAGAATAAACCCTATAAAGACAGCGGATTACACTATTTTGCGTGGCGCTACGCATTGCTGCGTTATGGCACGAATGGCCTGCTGAAAGCGCTTGCAATGGCTGTAGTCTCTTTTACCATTAGGCATTATCAAAGCGTTAAGCAATTCAGGATACCGTTATGGCATTTACACCATTTTCTCCTCGCCAGCCCGCCGCCTCTGCGCGTCTGCCGCTGACGCTTATTTCTCTTGATGACTGGGCGCTGGCCACACTCGTGGGTGCCGACGCCGAAAAATACCTGCAGGGCCAGGTCACGGCAGACGTCAGCCAGATGACCGAACATCAGCACCTGCTGGCTGCGCATTGCGATCCAAAAGGCAAAATGTGGAGTAACCTGCGCCTGTTCCGCCGTCAGGATGGCTTTGCCTTTATTGAGCGCCGCAGCCTGCGTGATGAACAGCTCAAAGAGCTGAAAAAATACGCGGTCTTTTCCAAAGTCACGATTGCACCAGATGACGAGCACGTGCTGCTGGGCGTGGCCGGTTTCCAGGCGCGTGCTGCGCTGAAAAACCTGTTCAGCGACCTGCCGGATGCAGAAAAACAGCTGGTCAGCGAAGGTGAAACCTCCATCCTGTGGTTTGAACACCCTGCAGAGCGTTTCCTGCTGGTGACCGACACCGCGACCGCCGAACGCGTTACTGAGGCCCTGCGCGGTGAAGCCCAGTTCAATAACAGCCAGCAGTGGCTGGCGCTGAACATTGAAGCGGGTCTGCCGGTGATTGATGCGGCCAACAGCGCGCAGTTTATTCCGCAGGCGACCAACCTGCAGGCGCTGGGCGGTATCAGCTTTAAAAAAGGCTGCTACACCGGCCAGGAGATGGTCGCGCGAGCGAAATTCCGCGGCGCGAATAAGCGTGCACTGTGGACCCTGGCGGGTCACGCCAGCCGTGTACCGGAAGCGGGTGAAGATTTAGAACTGAAGATGGGCGAAAACTGGCGCCGTACCGGCACTGTGTTAGCCGCCGTTCAACTGGATGATGGCCGTCTGCTGGTGCAGGCGGTGATGAACAACGACATGGAAGCCGACAGCGTGTTCCGCGTGCGTGATGATGCCAATACACTGAGTATTGAGCCGCTGCCGTATTCTCTGGAAGAGTGATGCTGTATCGCCCGGTGGCGCTGCGCTTACCGGGCCTACGGTTTTGGTGTTCTCCCTCTCTCTGTAGGAGAGGGTTGGGGTGAGGGCAACAGGCCGCAAGATGTAAAAACTACACCTGCCCCACATACAAATAAATTGCCAGGAAGTGACACACGCTGCCCCCAAGTACAAAGCCGTGCCAGATAGCATGGTTATAAGGGATGCGCTTGCAGACATAGAAAATGACGCCCAACGAGTAGACCACGCCGCCTACGGCAAGCAAGGTCACGCCCCCTACCGCCAGCTTAATCGCCAGCTGATAAACCACTATCAGCGACAGCCAGCCCATCGTCAGATAGGTCACCAGCGACAGCACCTTAAACCGGTGCGCGATGGTCAGCTTAAACAGGATCCCCAGCAATGCCAGGCTCCAGATCACAATCATCAGGCCACGCGACAGCGGTGAGTTCAAGCCCACCAGCAGGAACGGCGTGTAGGTGCCTGCAATAAGTAGATAGATAGCGCAGTGGTCAAATTTTTTGAGCCATATCTTCGCCCGCTGATGCGGAATGGCGTGATACAGCGTCGACGCCAGAAACAGCAGGATCATACTCCCGCCATACAGGCTGTAGCTGGTAATGGCCATGGCACTGGCGTTGGTGTCCACCGCCTGCACCAGTAATAACACTAAACCGACAATCCCAAACACCAGGCCAATGCCGTGGCTGATGCTGTTGGCTACTTCCTCAGCCAGTGAATATCCCTGTGCGATTAATGGTCTGCTCACCATACAAAACTCCGGGAAAACGAAAGATGATTATTCATCGCATGACTATGCTAACTGAGAATGATTCCAGTGAACACCTGTTAGCTAAAATAATTTCAATCCATAATTTATATATAAAAATCATATATATAAAAAACCGTTTCACCTTACATTTGTTCACATTAAAATTTAATCATTATGAATCAAAGGCATAAAAATGGATCCTGCCCTCCGGCTGCATGTTATGATGGATCAATGAAGTCTGAATGAGAGTTATGCCACTGTGAGTATGTTCACCCACGCCGCCATTGCCAGTCTCAATAATCTGGAGATGATGGTCTACAACTATGTCATCAAAAATCGTGACAAAGTGATGTACATGACAATCCGCGAACTGGCGGACGCGGCGGGTGTCTCCACCACCACTATCCTGCGCTTTTGCCGCAAACTCAACTGCGAAGGCTACTCTGAATTCCGCGTACGCTTTAAGCTCTATCTGGAGCAGAATGAGCCTCAGCAGGTAAATTTTGGTGCCAGTGAAATTATCAGCTTCTTTAAAAGCGTTAATAATGAAGAGTTCGATACATTATTAGATGAAGCGGTGGAGATAATATTATCGTCCGAGCGAATTATCTTTGTCGGCGCGGGGACCTCAGGCTCGCTGGCAAAATATGGCGCACGCTTCTTTTCTAATATCGGTAAATTCAGCAACCATATCGACGATCCTTATTTCCCGGTAACCAATGACATGGCCAAAAATGCGCTGGCGATTGTACTGTCGGTATCCGGTGAAACGGAAGAGATCCTGCGCTTTGCCAGCCAGTTCAGCCTGCATCACTGCAAGGTACTTTCCATTACCAGCCATGAGCATTCGCGGCTGGCAAAACTGGCCGATTTTAATCTTTCCTGGCATGTTCCACAGACACGTATTGCAGGCGTGTATGATATCACCACCCAAATCCCCGTTATTTATATTCTGGAGTCGCTCGGGCGTAAACTGGCGAAGAAATTAACAGAATAAAACATCCTGTTTTTTGCATGTAACAAATTACAATTCAGGCAAATTGTTATATCGTGACATTTAATGTCGCTTTGCTAGACTCGATTCCAATAAGTCATGAATTGAGAATAGCAACGATGAAAAAATTAACCTTACCAAAAGATTTTTTATGGGGCGGCGCGGTTGCTGCTCACCAGGTGGAAGGCGGCTGGAACAAGGACGGCAAAGGGCCGAGCATCTGTGACGTGCTGACCGGTGGTGCACATGGCGTCCCCCGTGAAATCACTCAGGAAGTGGTACCGGGTAAATACTACCCCAACCACGAGGCCATCGATTTTCACGGCCACTACAAAGAAGACATCAAGCTGTTTGCCGAGATGGGCTTCAAATGTTTCCGCACCTCTATCGCGTGGACGCGCATCTTCCCGAAAGGTGATGAAACGCAGCCTAATGAAGAAGGGTTGAAGTTTTACGACGATATGTTCGATGAGTTACTGAAGTACAACATCGAGCCGGTGATCACCCTCTCCCACTTCGAAATGCCACTGCACCTGGTGCAGGAGTATGGCGCCTGGACCAACCGTAAAGTGGTCGATTTCTTTGTCCGTTTCGCGGAAGTGGTCTTCGAGCGTTACAAAAACAAGGTCAAATACTGGATGACCTTCAACGAAATCAACAACCAGCGTAACTGGCGTGCCCCGCTGTTCGGCTACTGCTGCTCCGGTGTGGTCTATACCGAGCACGACAACCCGGAAGAGACCATGTACCAGGTGCTGCATCATCAGTTTGTGGCCAGCGCCCTGGCAGTGAAAGCTGCGCGTCGTATTAACCCGGAAATGAAGGTCGGCTGTATGCTGGCGATGGTGGCGCTCTATCCGTTCTCCTGTAAACCGGAGGACGTGATGTTTGCCCAGGAGTCCATGCGTGAACGCTACGTCTTTACCGACGTTCAGCTGCGCGGTTACTACCCGTCTTACGTACTGAATGAATGGGAGCGCCGAGGTTTCACCATTAACATGGAGCCGGGTGATGAGCAGATCCTGCGCGAAGGCACCTGCGACTACTTAGGTTTCAGCTATTACATGACGAACGCTGTCAAAGCCGAAGGCGGTACCGGCGATGCAATTTCAGGCTTTGAAGGCAGCGTGCCCAACCCGCACGTGAAAGCCTCTGACTGGGGCTGGCAGATTGACCCTGTGGGTCTGCGCTACTCTCTGTGTGAGCTATACGAGCGTTATCAGAAACCGCTGTTTATCGTCGAGAACGGTTTTGGCGCCTACGATAAAGTGGAAGAAGACGGCAGCATCAACGATGACTACCGCATCGACTATCTGCGCGCTCACGTGGAAGAGATGATCAAAGCCGTGACGCACGATGGGGTTGATCTGATGGGTTACACACCGTGGGGCTGTATCGACTGCGTCTCTTTCACCACCGGCCAGTACAGCAAGCGCTATGGCTTTATCTATGTGAACAAGCACGACGACGGCACAGGTGACATGTCGCGCTCCCGTAAGAAAAGCTTCGAGTGGTATAAAGGTGTGATTGCCAGTAACGGTGAGACGCTTTAACTCTGTAACGCCGGGCGGCGCTACGCTTGCACCGGCCTACGATTGCTCCCCTCTCCCTTTTTGGGAGAGGGTTAGGGTGAGAGGTTTACTTCCCGCCCGCTAACTCAATAAAACTGCCCGTCACGTACGATGCCTTCTCGCTCAGCAGCCAGACAATCGCCTGGGCCACCTCTTCAGGCTGGCCGCCGCGCTGCATCGGCAGCAACGACTTAACGCGATCCACACGTCCCGGCTCTCCACCGTCGGCATGGATGTCGGTATAGATAAGCCCGGGGCGCACGCAGTTAACGCGGATACCTTGCGCCGCCACTTCCAGCGCTAACCCGGTTGTCAGTGAATCCACCGCCCCTTTGGACGCCGCGTAATCCACATACTCACCCGGCGCGCCCAGTCGTGACGCCGCGGAGGAGACATTCACAATCGCCCCACCCTTGCCGCCATGTTTGTGCGACATACGCTTTACCGCTTCACGGCAGCAGAGGAAATACCCCGTGACGTTGGTTGCCAGCACACGATTGATGCGTTCAGCCGAAAGATTTTCGATGGTGGATTGCTCAAACAGGATCCCGGCGTTATTCACCAGCGCGGTCAGCGGCTCCGCTTCGCGGTCAAGACTGTCGAACATCGCCAGTACCTGCGCTTCATCGCTGATATCCGCGCGCAGGGCAAAGGCTTTACCGCCCGCCCCGACGATCTGGTTGATAACGTCCGTCGCGGCCTTAATGTTATGGTGATAATTCACCGCCACGGTGTAGCCTTCGTTTGCCAGCTGCAGCGCGGTGGCTTTACCGATACCGCGGCTGGCGCCGGTGACAAGTGCAATACCCATTCTTTTCTCCCAATAAAAAAGCCGGGTATGGCGGCTTCGCCATACCCGGCCTACGTTACTACATCAACACGATTACTGGTATTCGCTCATTGGTACGCAGGAGCAGAACAGATTACGGTCGCCGTAGACGTCATCAAGACGTTTCACGGTTGGCCAGTATTTGTTTGCCACACCGGCCGGGAAGACCGCCAGTTCACGGCTGTAACCGTGATTCCACTCCACCACCATTTCATGCTGCGTGTGCGGCGCATTGACCAGCGGGTTGTCTTCCAGCGTCCATTCGCCGTCCTGCACGCGGTCGATCTCCATGCGGATGGCCAGCATCGCATCAATAAAGCGGTCCAGCTCGGCTTTGCTCTCGGACTCCGTTGGCTCCACCATCAGCGTACCCGCAACCGGGAAGGACATGGTTGGTGCATGGAATCCATAGTCGATAAGACGTTTGGCAATATCCAGCTCGCTAATGCCGGTCTGCTCTTTCAGCGGACGAATATCCAGAATGCACTCGTGCGCCACGCGGCCATCGCGGCCGGTGTAGAGCACCGGGTAGGCCGACTTGAGGCGGGTCGCGATGTAGTTAGCATTCAGGATGGCCACCTGGCTTGCCTTTTTCAGCCCTTCTGCGCCCATCATGCGGATGTACATCCAGCTGATTGGCAGGATTGAGGCGCTACCAAACGGCGCCGCTGACACCGCGCCCTGACGGGTCAACATCCCTTCGATCTGCACCACGCTGTGGCCCGGAACAAACGGTGCCAGGTGCGCTTTCACGCCGATTGGCCCCATACCCGGGCCGCCACCGCCGTGCGGAATGCAGAAGGTTTTATGCAGGTTCAGGTGCGAAACGTCCGCGCCGATGAAGCCCGGCGAGGTAATGCCCACCTGCGCATTCATGTTCGCGCCATCAAGATAAACCTGGCCGCCGAACTGATGTACTACTTCGCAGACTTCACGGATGGTCTCTTCGTACACGCCGTGAGTCGACGGGTAGGTCACCATGATGCAGGAGAGCTTATCGCCCGCCTGTTCGGCTTTCGCACGCAGGTCAGCGAGGTCAATGTTGCCGTTCTTATCGCACGCCACCACGACCACTTCCATTCCCGCCATCTGGGCAGAGGCCGGGTTGGTGCCGTGGGCAGAGCTTGGGATCAGGCAAATATCACGGTGGCCTTCGTTACGACTCTCGTGATAGTGGCGGATCGCCAGCAGCCCGGCGTATTCACCCTGCGCGCCGGAGTTTGGCTGCATGCAGAGCGCGTCATAACCCGTCAGTTTCACCAGCCAGTCGGAGAGCTGGTTGATCATCAGGTGATAGCCTTCCGCCTGCTCGGCCGGGCAGAACGGGTGCAGCTCAGCAAACTCAGGCCAGGTGATAGGGATCATCTCGGCCGCCGCGTTCAGCTTCATGGTGCAGGAGCCCAGCGGGATCATCGCCTGGTTCAGCGCCAGATCCTTGCGCTCCAGAGAGTGCATATAACGCATCATCTCGGTTTCGCTGTGGTAGCGGTTAAAGACCGGGTGCGTCAGGATCGCATCGTCACGCAGCATACCGTCCTGAATAGAACGGCTGTCGAGCGCGACCTCTTTGTCCAGCGTATCGATGTCCAGACCGTGCGCGTCGCCCAGCAACACGTTAAACAGGTTGACGATATCTTCACGGGTGGTGGATTCATCAAGGGTGATGCCGACCGCGTTATGGATGTCGCTGCGCAGGTTGATTTGCGCCGCATCAGCACGTGCCAGCACCGCCGCTTTGTCCGCCACGTCAACGCACAGGGTGTCGAAGTAGTGAGCGTGACGCAGTTTGAGGCCTTTCTGCTGCAGACCGCAGGCCAGAATATCGGCCAGACGGTGAATGCGGCTGGCGATGCGTTTCAGGCCAACCGGACCGTGGAACACTGCATACAGGCTGGCGATGTTTGCCAGCAGAACCTGTGAGGTACAAATGTTGGAGTTCGCTTTCTCGCGGCGGATATGCTGCTCACGCGTCTGCATCGCCATGCGCAGCGCAGTGTTACCGGCAGCGTCTTTTGACACGCCAATAATACGGCCCGGCATGGAGCGTTTGAATTCATCTTTTGCCGCAAAGAATGCTGCGTGCGGGCCGCCGTAGCCCATCGGCACGCCGAAGCGTTGCGCAGAGCCAAAGACGATATCCGCACCCTGTTTGCCAGGCGCCGTTAGCAGTACCAGTGCCATAAAATCAGCGGCGACGCTGACAACAACGTTACGCGCTTTCAGTTCGGCAATCAGTGCACTGTAGTTATGCACTTCACCCGTAGTGCCCACCTGCTGCAGCAGCACGCCAAAGACATCCTGGTGATCCAGTACTTTGTCGGCATCGTCGACAATGACGTCGAAGCCAAAGGTTTCCGCACGGGTGCGTACCACATCCAGCGTCTGCGGATGAACATCCGCCGCCACAAAGAAGCGGTTGGCGTTTTTCAGCTTGCTCACGCGCTTCGCCATCGCCATGGCTTCTGCCGCAGCAGTGGCTTCATCCAGCAGAGAGGCGGAAGCGATATCCAGTCCGGTCAGATCCAGGGTCACCTGCTGGAAGTTCAACAGCGCTTCCAGACGGCCCTGGGACACTTCCGGCTGATAGGGGGTATACGCGGTATACCAGCCCGGGTTTTCCAGCATGTTGCGCAGGATCACCGGCGGTAACTGCACGTTGGTATAACCCATGCCAATGTAAGACTTATAGCGCTTGTTAAGGGCTGCAATGGCCTTTAATTCTGCCAGCGCAGCAAATTCAGTCGTCGCCTCACCCACCTGTGGTGGCGTGGCAAGCTGGATGTCTTTTGGCACGATCTGGCCGATCAGTGCGTCTAATGAATCCGCGCCAACTGTCTTCAGCATCTCCTGCTGTTGCTGAGCATCCGGCCCAATGTGACGTTCAATGAAGGCGCCACGGTTTTCAAGCTGGCTTAAAGTCTGTGTCATGAGCGATGGTTCCTGAAACGTGCAGTGAATTTAAGTTCCCTCTCCCTGTGGGAGAGGGGTAGGGTGAGGGGAAGATGGGCACTCTCACCCCTGCCCTCTCCCGAAGGGAGAGGGATAATGGCTTACTCGTCTTCTAACAGGGCTTCGTATGCGGTGGCATCCAGCAGCGCAGCAACCTGCGATTCGTCGCTGGCTTTGATCTTGAAGATCCAGCCGCCTTCATACGGCTCGCTGTTGACCAGTTCCGGGGAGTCACTCAGCGCATCATTAACGGCAATGATTTCACCGCTTACCGGTGCGTAGATATCAGATGCCGCTTTAACGGACTCCGCGACAGCGCAGTCGTCGCCCGCGCTGACGGTCGCGCCCACTTCCGGCAGGTCAACAAACACCATGTCGCCCAGCAGCTCTTGCGCGTGCTCGGTGATCCCAACGGTATAAGAGCCGTCCGCCTCTTTGCGCAGCCACTCGTGTTCTTTGCTGTATTTCAGTTCTGCTGGCACATTGCTCATTGAAGTTCTCCTGATAAAAAAGATTAGGCGACCGGTTTACCGGCGCGAACAAAAATCGGTTTGGTCACGTGGACAGGCATTTCGCGGTTGCGGATCTGTACCACCGCCGTTTCGCCAATGCCGGCCGGCACGCGTGCCAGTGCAATACTGTAGCCCAGCGTGGGGGAGAAGGTACCGCTGGTGATCACGCCTTCACGCGGATTGCCGTCTGCATCGGTAAAACGTACCGGCAGCTCGCCGCGCAGCACGCCTTTTTCCTTCATCACCAGGCCAACCAGCTGATCAGTGCCCTTTTCGCGCTGCATCTCCAGCGCTTCACGGCCAATAAATTCGCGGTCAGCCGGTTCCCAGGCGATGGTCCAGCCCATGTTAGCGGCCAGCGGAGAGACGCTTTCGTCCATCTCCTGACCATAAAGGTTCATGCCCGCTTCCAGACGCAGCGTATCGCGCGCGCCCAGTCCTGCTGGCTTGACGCCCGCTTCAACCAGCGCACGCCAGAAGTCGGTGGCTTTTTCATTCGGCATGGCAATTTCATAGCCCGCTTCACCGGTATAGCCGGTGGTCGCGATAAACAGATCGCCTGCCTGCACGCCGAAGAACGGCTTCATGCCAGCGGTGGCCTGACGCTGCTCGTCGTTGAACAGCGTGGCGGCTTTCGCCTGCGCGTTCGGCCCCTGCACCGCGATCAGCGACAGATCATCACGTACGGTGATGTCGATGGCATACGGTTCGGCGTGTTGGGTAATCCAGGAGAGGTCTTTTTCGCGGGTGGCGGAGTTTACAACGAGGCGGAAGAAATCTTCAGTGAAATAGTAGACGATGAGGTCATCAATCACGCCGCCGGAGGCATTTAGCATGCCGGTGTAGAGCGCTTTACCTGGCGTCTTCAGTTTTGCGACGTCGTTTGCCAGCAGATAACGCAAAAACTCCCGGGTGCGGCTACCGCGCAGATCGACAATCGTCATGTGGGACACGTCGAACATACCGGCATCGGTGCGTACCGCGTGGTGCTCATCAATCTGTGAGCCGTAATGCAGCGGCATCATCCAGCCGTGAAAGTCCACCATACGTGCACCGCATAACACGTGTTGTTCGTACAAAGGAGTCTGTTGAGCCATCTTTTCCTCGTTGAAAAATTCACCGTGAATCCCGGTATCGGCCCCGTTCCCCGGCGCCGACGCAAACGTTCTCTTTTACCTGAACTTACCACCGAAACCGGCGATTAACCATAAGGTAAAACAGGTCATCACATTAGCTTATGACCAAAAAACGCTGAAAAGCCTACAGAGTTATTCACTGGTAAAATGCGATTCAACCCGCATAAAATTAACAACGATCTAACAAAATTTAGCACATGGTGATATTTCGTGCGGAAAAACGGGCCGAATTTCCGCAACACGAAAATAGCCAGATTAGATTATCTAATGCGAAAAATGACGTGAAATTAGAATATTTCAAACGAGCATATTTACCCGGCGCAGAGGCCGGGTAAATAAAGTGTGACGGGGGTCTAAATCAGCGTAGCCAGTCAGGCAGGTCGTTAAGACCCATCGCCTGGCGAAGAAGTTGAGGTTTTACGCCTGGAAGGGTGTCGGCCAGTTTGAGGCCGATGTCGCGCAGCAGTTTTTTCGCCGGGTTTGCCCCGGCAAACAGCTCGCGGAAGCCCTGCATGCCTGCCAGCATCACCGCCGCGCTGTGCTTGCGGCTGCGTTCGTAGCGACGCAGGTAGAGATGCTGGCCGATGTCTTTACCTTCGCGGTGCAGACGGCGCAGCTCATTCACCAACTCTGCCGCATCCATAAAGCCAAGGTTAACTCCCTGTCCGGCCAGCGGATGAATGGTATGCGCCGCGTCACCCACCAGCGCGAGACGGTGCGCCGCAAACTGGCGCGCGTAGCGACCGGTCAACGGGAATACCAGACGTTCGCTCTCAAGGGTGCACAGACCAAGACGGTTATCAAACGCCATGCACAGTGCCTGATTAAACGCCTCTGGCGTCGCCTCGCGCATCAGCTGTGCTTTTTCCGGCACCAGAGACCAGACGATCGAGCACAGGTGCGGATCGCTCAGCGGCAGAAACGCCAGAATGCCATCGTTATGGAAAATCTGGCGCGCAACGCCACCGTGCGGCTCTTCAGTACGGATCGTCGCGACCAGCGCATGATGACGATAGTCCCAGAAGGTCAGGGGAATATCCGCCTTGTTACGCAGCCAGGAGTTTGCACCATCCGCCCCCACCACCAGACGCGCGGTCAACATATCGCCGCTCTGCAGGGTGATAAACGCTTCGTTTTCCCCCCACGCCACCTGCTGGATTTGCGCGGGCGCGATCAGGGTGATATCGCTGCAGGATTGCGCTTTTTGCCATAACGCATGGTGAATGACGGCATTTTCGATGATATGACCCAGATGGCTATAGCCCATACTTTCATCATCAAACGCGATATGGCCAAAGCTGTCTTTGTCCCACACTTCCATCCCGTGATAGCAGCTGGCACGCTGCGCCACGATATCTGACCAGACGCCAAGGCGCGTCAGTAGTTTTTCGCTGGCGGCATTGATTGCCGAGACGCGCAGTTCCGGTGGCGCATCGTGCGCAACGGGCTGAGGCAGATTTTGCTCCAGCACGGCCACGCGCAGACCGCTACCCTGTAAACCACAGGCCAGCGCCAGCCCTACCATTCCGCCGCCCACAATGGCGACATCAACATTTTGCACGATGATAACTCCTTAACGCGCGACCCAACCAAGGGTCCGCTGCGCCAGCACGTCACGTGCCGGAATGAATAATTCCATCGCCATCAGCCCAAGGTTGCGGCCTGCAACCAGCGGTGCCCAGCGATTGGCAAACAGATGCACCAGGCCATCGGTGACGCCGATAGTCGCTTCTTTATCGGCCCGGCGTCGCTTCTGATAATGGCTGAGCACCGGATACGCGCCGCAATCTTTTTGCTCATGCCACGCCTGGGACAGAGTCTCTGCCAGGCTCATCACGTCGCGCAACCCAAGGTTGAAGCCTTGCCCGGCGATTGGATGCAACGTCTGCGCGGCATTGCCCACCAGCGCCACGCGATGGGAGATGGACTGAGATGCCGTGGTCAGCGACAGCGGGTAAACAGCGCGTTTTCCCGCATGGGTAATACGCCCCAGCCGCCAGCCAAAGGCTTTTTGCAGCTCGGTACAAAAACGTTCGTCGGACCAGGACTCAACGTTAGCCGCTTTATCCTGGGGATGACACCACACCAGCGAGGAGCGTCCGTTTGACATCGGCAGCATGGCCAGCGGGCCGTGCTGGGTGAAACGCTCAAACGCTCTGCCATTGTGTTCTCCCGCCGTGGAGACGTTAGCAATAACGGCGACCTGCCCGTAAGGCTGCGAGCGCCATTCCACGCCGCACTGGGTGCCAAGCGCAGAACGTGAACCATCGGCAGCGACCAGAAGCTGGCCATCGAGAACCGTGCCGTTTTCCAGCGTCACGCTGACCGCCTCTTCGCTACGGCTAAAGCTGGCGACGCGCGCCGGGCAATGCAGCGTCACGCCCGGGGCATCCTGCAATAAACGGAACAGACGCAGCCCGACGTCGTGAAGTTCGACCACCCTGCCTAACGCATCGATGCGGTAATCCTGGGCGTCCAGCGTCACAAACCCGGCATGGCCACGATCGCTGACGTGTACGGTGTTGATTGCCGTCGCACAATCCGCAATCGCCTGCCAGATGCCAATGCGCGCGAGCTGCTGGCATGTCCCCTGTGCCAGCGCAATGGCGCGGGCATCAAAACCGGGATGGTCGGACGCCTCTGGCGCCACGGCCTCCACCAGATGGACCGGGAGTTGCCCTTTCGTCAAATGCGAGATGGCCAGCGCCAGCGTAGCTCCCGTCATCCCCCCGCCAACGATAATCACGCTCATGGGCGTGCCGCTGCCATCAGCGCCTCAATGTCATCGGCGCTTTTCACCACGCCCGCGGTCAGGTTTTCGTTACCGGTTTCGGTGATGACAATGTCATCTTCGATGCGAATGCCAATTCCACGGTACGCTTCCGGCACGTCGGCATCCGGCGCAATGTAGAGCCCCGGTTCAACGGTCAGCACCATCCCCGGCTCCAGCACGCGAGAACGTTCTGCACCATACGCGCCCACATCATGCACATCCAGCCCCAGCCAGTGGCTCAGGCCGTGCATAAAGTAGGGGCGATGCGCATTTTCAGCAATCAGGGTATCCACATCACCGTTCAGGATCCCGAGCCTTACGAGGCCGGTAATCATGATGCGCACCACTTCGCCGGTCACTTCCTGGATGGAGGTACCGGGGCGATAGAGCGTCAGCGCCGTCTCAAGGGATTCAAGGACGATGTCATAAATCTCGCGCTGCGCGGGTGAGAACTTACCGTTCACCGGGAACGTACGGGTAATGTCGCCCGCATAGCCCAGGTATTCGCAACCCGCATCAATCAGTACCAGATCGCCGTCACGCAGCTCACTTTCGTTTTCGGTGTAGTGCAGAATACAGCCGTTTTCGCCGCCGCCGACAATGGTGTTGTAGGAGGGATAGCGGGCACCGTGGCGGTTAAATTCGTGGTGGATCTCGCCTTCCAGCTGATATTCAAACATGCCTGGACGGCACTTCTCCATCGCCCTTGTGTGTGCCAGCGCGCTGATTTCGCCTGCACGACGCATCACGTCCAGCTCTTCCTGCGATTTGAACAGGCGCATCTCGTGGACCACCGGACGCCAGTCCGTCAGCGTGGCCGGGGCAGAGAGATTCTGACGGGAGCCTTTACGCAGCTTGTCCAGCGCGGTAAAGACTATCTCATCGGCATACGCATACTCGCCCTGCGCGTGGTAAAGCACATCCAGGCCGTTCAGCAACTGATAGAGCTGCTGGTTGATTTCGCTGAACGCCAGTGCACGGTCCACACCCAGTTTTGCTGGCGCGGCCTCTTGCCCCAGACGTCGACAGAACCAGATCTCCGCCGTGAGATCCCGAACACGGTTGAAAATCACGCTGTGGTTGTGGGTGTCATTGCTCTTGATCAGCACCAGTACCGCCTCCGGTTCATTGAACCCGGTGAAGTACCAGAAATCGCTGTTCTGGCGATAGGGGTATTCACTGTCGGCGCTGCGCGTCACTTCGGGCGCGGCAAAAATCAGCGCTGCGCTTCCTGGCTGCATTTTTGCCAGCAGCGCCTGACGACGACGGGAATACTCTTGATTCGAGATAACCATGACACCCTCCTGTGCGTTATTTTTCTTAATGTAAGGTTGGCTTACGGACTTCCGGTGCGGTTGGCTTTGAGCGCGTAAAGTTGTCGTGGCACAGCAGTGCCGCCACGCGAACGTACTCGATGATCTCTTCGAGAGACATCTCCAGCTCTTCCTGATCTTCTTCTTCGTCGTAACCCAGTTGCGCGATGTTACGCAAATCGTCGATCGCTTCACCCGCTTCGCCGGTGACTTTATCAAGCTTAGGCTGCGTGACGCCCAGCCCCAGCAGATAGTGGTTTACCCAACCGGCCAGCGCATCGGCGCGATCGAACACGCTGACATCGTCGCCTTCAGGCAGATAAAGCTGAAAAAGGAAGCCATCGTCTTCCAGCGAATCGCTGATTGCCGAGTGCATTTTTCGCAGCGCTTCCGCCAGTTCATGACCAAACGCCAGCCCTTCGTTCGTAAGGTCGTGGATCAGCGGCTGCCATGAGCTGTCGCTGTTTCCGCCGCATAGCATGCCACTGATCAGACCGTGCATTTCGGCAGGGGTTAAACCCACACCCTGCTGGTTCAGTAACTGGTTTAAATCGTTGTAACCAGGCATTTCGTTCTGTATAGACATGAGCTTTCGTCATCAAAGGGAGGAATATTCATGATATGCTACCACTTTGGACCCTGGTGATACCAGAAAAGGGCTTGTATCTTCACATCAGGGTAGCTATAGTGTCGCCCCTTCGCAGCCCCCGGGGCAGTAAGCGAAGGCAGCGCAGTCAATCAGCAGGAAGGTGGCATGTCTGCACAACCCGTCGATCTCCAGATTTTTGGCCGTTCACTGCGAGTGAATTGTCCTCCTGAACAAAGGGATGCTTTGAATCAGGCTGCGGACGATTTGAATCAGCGGTTGCAAGATCTTAAAGAACGCACTAGAGTCACAAATACTGAGCAGCTGGTTTTTATCGCCGCGTTGAACATCAGCTATGAACTGACTCAGGAAAAAGCGAAGACCCGCGACTACGCGGCAAGCATGGAGCAGCGCATTAAAATGCTCCAGCAGACCATAGAACAGGCGTTGCTTGATCAAGGTCGCAATCCCGAAAGACCGGGACCAAAGTTTGAATAACACTTCTCAGTTGACTATGGTAGAGTAACTGTGAAGACAAAATTTCTCTGAGATGTTCGCAAGCGGGCCAGTCCCCTGAGCCGATATTTCATACCACAAGAATGTGGCGCTCCATGGTTGGTGAGCATGCTCGGTTCGTCCGAGAAGCCTTAAAACTATGACGACACATTCACCTTGAACCAAGGGTTCAAGGGTTACAGCCTGCGGCGGCATCTCGGAGATTCCCTCACTCTTCTTCTACCCACTACCATGACCCAATTCCCTGAAGTTTCTGCCTCACGCCAGGACATTCGTCAGTTAATTCGTCAACGTCGCCGGGCGTTAACCCCTGAACAGCAAACGCATTTTGCCCAACAGGCCGCCGCACGCATGATGGCGTATCCGCCGGTGGTGATGGCGCATACCGTCGCGCTGTTTCTCTCATTTGATGGTGAGCTGGATACGCAGCCGCTCATCGAGCAACTCTGGCGAGCCGGAAAGCGGGTTTACCTGCCTGTGCTGCATCCGTTTAGCGCCGGGAATCTGCTGTTTCTGCACTACCACCCGCACAGCGAACTGGTTGTGAATCGTCTGAAAATCACCGAGCCGAAGCTGGATGTACGCGACGTGCTGCCGCTGTCACAGCTGGACGTACTGATTACGCCGCTGGTGGCGTTTGATGAACAGGGCCAACGTTTAGGAATGGGCGGGGGCTTCTATGACAGGACGTTGCAAAACTGGCGGCAGTACGGGTTGCAGCCGGTGGGTTATGCGCATGATTGTCAGGCGGTAGAAGCTTTGCCGGTCGAGAAGTGGGATGTGCCGTTGCCGGCGGTGGTGACGCCATCGAAGTTGTGGGAATGGTAAAACAGGCGTGCAGCCTGATGCCCTCACCCCAGCCCTCTCCCACAGAGAGAGGGAGAAAACATAAAAAACGGTAACTCTCGTTACCGTTTTGCATTTACCTCACACCCTCAGTACAGCAGACGCGCGCGAATCGTCCCCGGAATGGCCTTCATGCTCTGCAGTGCTTTCTCGGCCACATCTTCATCTGCTTCGATATCAATCACCACGTAACCCATCTGCGAGTTCGTCTGCAGATACTGCGCGGCAATGTTGACGCTCTGCTCAGCAAAGATCTGGTTGATGGCGGTCAGCACGCCCGGACGGTTTTCGTGAATGTGCAGCAGACGACGACCACCGTGCAGCGGCAGCGACACTTCCGGGAAGTTAACGGCCGAGAGCGTTGAGCCGTTATCGGAGTATTTGCTCAGTTTACCCGCCACTTCCAGGCCGATGTTCTCCTGCGCTTCCTGAGTAGAACCACCGATGTGTGGCGTCAGGATCACGTTGTCGAACTCGCACAGCGGAGAGTTAAACGGATCGCTGTTGGTTGCAGGCTCCGTCGGGAAAACATCGATAGCCGCCCCCGCCAGATGCTTACGCTTCAGGGCATCGCACAGCGCGGGAATATCGACAACCGTACCGCGTGCGGCGTTGATCAGCAGTGAACCCGGCTTCATCAGCGCCAGCTCTTCCGCGCCCATCATGTTTTTGGTTGAGGCGTTTTCCGGCACATGCAGGCTCACCACGTCGCTCATGTTCAGCAGGTCAGAAAGATGTTGAACCTGAGTCGCGTTCCCCAGCGGCAGTTTGCTTTCGATGTCGTAGAAGTAAACATGCATGCCCAGGGATTCAGCCAGGATACCCAGTTGGGTACCAATGTGGCCGTAACCGATGATACCCAGTTTTTTACCGCGCGCTTCATAAGAGCCCGCGGCCAGTTTGTTCCACACGCCGCGGTGGGCTTTGGCGTTAGCTTCCGGAATACCGCGCAGCAGCAGCAACAGTTCGCCAATCACCAGCTCCGCCACGGAACGGGTGTTGGAGAACGGGGCGTTAAACACGGGAATACCGCGTTTGGCGGCAGCATTCAGGTCAACCTGGTTGGTACCGATGCAGAAACAGCCGATAGCCACCAGCTTTTCCGCCGCGGCAATAACGTCTTCAGTCAGATGAGTACGGGATCGCAGGCCGATGAAGTGGGCATCACGGATGGACGCTTTCAGCTCTTCAGTATCCAGCGCGCCTTTGTGAAATTCGATGTTGGTGTAACCTGCCGCGCGAAGGCTATCGAGTGCTTTTTGATGCACGCCTTCTACTAGCAGGAATTTAATCTTGTCTTTCTCCAGTGATACCTTTGCCATTTACCCGACCCTGTTTTTTTGTCTGAACTGATGTTGTGCTGGATTGAAATCCGCTTAGCCAACATATCAAAAAAAACTATTGCAGCAATATGAACGTTTGCGTCGGCACTCTGAAGAAAAGTCATACAGCGCAAAATAGCAGAGTAAAATGCTGTGGATATTTATGAATGCGGAAGGATCGGCAAGAGAGGGGCGAAAAACGTGACACAAGTCACCGAATTTAGCTTTTCAAATTTTTTTTAGCGGGGGGAGTGCTCCCCCCGTCAGATCATTTTACGATGGTTTTCACGCCATCAGCCGTGCCGATCAGCGCAACATCCGCACCACGGTTGGCAAATAACCCTACGGTGACAACGCCCGGGATGCCGTTGATGGCATTTTCAAGCGCAATCGCGTCGAGAATTTCCAGGCCATGCACGTCGAGGATCACGTTACCGTTATCGGTGACCACACCCTGACGGTATTCCGGACGGCCACCCAGTTTTACCAGCTCACGTGCCACGGCACTGCGCGCCATCGGGATCACTTCAACCGGCAGCGGGAATTTACCCAGAATATCGACCTGTTTGGATGCATCTGCGATACAGATGAATTTATCCGCGACAGAGGCGATGATCTTTTCACGCGTCAGCGCCGCACCGCCGCCTTTGATCATCTGCATATGCCCGTTGATTTCATCCGCGCCATCAACGTAGATCCCCAGACGGTCCACTTCGTTCAGATCGAAAACGGTAATGCCGAGGCTTTTCAGCTTTTCCGTGGAAGCATCGGAGCTCGAAACCGCGCCCTCGATCTGCCCCTTCATCGTGCCCAGCGCATCGATAAAGTGTGCCGCCGTCGACCCCGTACCCACACCGACGATAGTACCCGGTTGCACGTACTGGAGCGCGGCCCATCCTACTGCTTTTTTCAGTTCATCCTGCGTCATGATCGTTTTGCCTGTGGTATGAAAACTTAGGGCGCATTATAGAACACGTGAGGTGGAATTCGTCTGCCACAAAGGGAAAATTGTGTCATAGTGCAGATTAAGCAAAATTAAGGAGTAAGCCAGAGCAATGAAACGTCCGGACTACAGAACACTACAGGCACTTGATGCAGTTATTCGTGAACGCGGTTTTGAGCGCGCAGCGCAAAAGCTGTGTATTACTCAGTCCGCCGTATCACAGCGTATCAAACAGCTTGAAAACATGTTCGGGCAGCCACTGCTGGTGCGTACCGTGCCACCGCGTCCAACAGAGCAAGGACAAAAGCTCCTCGCCCTGCTGCGTCAGGTTGAACTGCTGGAAGACGAATGGCTGGGTGATGAACAAACGGGTTCTACGCCGTTGCTGCTGTCGCTGGCGGTGAACGCCGACAGTCTGGCAACCTGGCTGCTGCCCGCCCTCGCCCCGGTCCTGGCCGACTCCCCTATCCGCCTGAATCTGCAGGTTGAAGATGAAACCCGCACTCAGGAACGCCTGCGCCGTGGTGAAGTGGTTGGAGCGGTCAGTATCCAGCCTCAGGCGCTGCCAAGCTGTCTGGTGGATCAACTGGGTGCGCTGGATTACCTGTTTGTTGGTTCAAAAGCCTTTGCTGAACGTTACTTCCCCAATGGCGTCACCCGCGCCGCGCTGCTTAAGGCGCCTGCGGTGGCGTTCGACCATCTGGACGATATGCATCAGGCTTTCCTGCAACAAAACTTTGACCTGCCGCCGGGCAGCGTGCCGTGCCATATCGTGAACTCGTCCGAGGCCTTCGTGCAGCTTGCGCGTCAGGGAACCACCTGCTGCATGATCCCACACCTGCAAATTGAAAAAGAGTTGAAAAGCGGTGAGCTGATTGATTTGACGCCGGGGCTGTATCAGCGCCGGATGCTCTACTGGCACCGTTTTGCACCGGAAAGCCGCATGATGCGCAACGTCACCGACGCGCTGCTGGCTTACGGGCACAAGGTGTTGAGACAGGATTAATCGCTTGAATTCCCTCTCCCTGTGGGAGAGGGTTAGGGTGAGGGCAAATTACTGCGCCTTAGCCGCCTCAGTTTGCTGAGTTTGAGTCGGTTCCAGCTGGAACACCACATCCACCTGATCGTCGAATTGAATGGTCGGCTGCTCATAGGTTTCCTGAGCAGATACCGGTGCCGCATCGGCTTTCATCATCCGTACCATTGGGCTTGGCTGATAGTTAGAGACGTGGTAACGCACGCTATACACCGGGCCGAGTTTACTCTTAAAGCCAGCGGCCAGCTGCTGCGCCTGATGCATTGCATCATCAATTGCCGCTTTACGCGCTTCGTCTTTATATTTCTCCGGTTGCGCAACGCCCAGTGAGACGGAACGGATTTCGTTCAGACCTGCCTTCAGCGCGCCATCCAGCAGGGAGTTCAGCTTATCCAGCTGGCGGACGGTCACTTCAACGGTGCGCACGGCACGGTAACCTTTCAGGATACTTTTGCCGTTCTGGTAGTCGTAATCAGGCTGAGTACGCAGGTTCGCAGAGCTGATGTCTTTTTTGGCAACACCATTCTGCTCCAGGAAAGAGAGATATTGCGCAACACGATCGTCAGCCTGCTTCTTGGCGGAAGCGGCATCCTTCGCGGCTACGTTGACTTCAATTGCCAGCGTCGCAACATCCGGTACCGCATCCACGCTGGCGGTGCCGGAAGTGACGATGTGCGGACCATTTGGCAATTCATTCGCCTGAACAGACACCGCACCTAAACTTACTAATGCCGCCAGGGCCATCACGTTAAACTTCACTGTCATTCCTCCATGTTGCGAAGAGTGCCCCAACAACAGGGCGCATGCCAGCAAGCTTAGCGGGTCTTGCTCAGTTGTCCATAAGACAACGCTTAGTTGAGCAATCCCTGAACATGATGAATCCCCTCTTTTGCCAGCTGAAAGGCAATGACCCACATCACCACGCCCACCAGCGTGTTGATGATCCGCTGGGCTTTGGCGGTACGCAGACGGGGTGCCAGCCACGCAGCCAGAATCGCGAGGCCGAAGAACCAGAGGAAGGAGGCGCTCACCGTACCCAGCGCAAACCAGCGCTTCGGTTCAACCTCCAGTTGCCCACCCAGGCTACCCAGCACCACGAAGGTGTCGAGATAGACATGCGGATTAAGCCACGTTACCGCCAGCATGGTGACGATAATCTTCCAGCGTCCCTGCTTCATCACTTCGGCGCTCGCCAGCGCCAGGTTGCTGCTCATCGCCGTTTTCAGCGCGCCGAATCCGTACCACAGCAGGAAGGCGACCCCACCCCAGGTCACCAGCGCCAACAGCCAGGGGGACTGCATCAGCAGCGCGCTACCACCAAAAATCCCGGCACAGATCAGCAGCAAATCGCTTACCGCGCACAGCAGGGCAATCATCAGATGATACTGGCGGCGAATCCCCTGGTTCATCACAAACGCGTTTTGCGGACCAAGGGGAAGGATCATGGCTGCGCCTAACGCAAGCCCCTGAAAATAGTACGATAACATGACATCAATCTCGCAGAATGGTCTTTGGTGCAGACTATACTTTGAGAATAACATTAGAGGAAATTGATAATATTAATTGGGTATTAGCAGGTCTAATGAAGAAAAAGCCCGGTGTCGCCAGCGCTAACCGGGCCTATGGGAGACGTTATTCGACTTCTTTGACTTTTTTGACGTTTACGTCCATCTGCGGATACGGGAAGCTGATGCCGTTGGCGTCAAACTCACGTTTGATCCGCTCCAGCACATCCCAGTACACGTTTTGCAGATCGCTGCTTTTGCTCCAGATGCGCACCACGAAGTTAATAGAAGATGCCCCCAGTTCGTTCAGGCGGACGGTCTGCTCTTTATCTTTCAGAATGCGTTCGTCAGAGGCAATGATGTTAGCAATCAGCGATTTCACCTGATCGATATCAGAATCATACGCCACGCTGATAATTAACTCGTTACGGCGCACCGGCTCGCGGGAGAAGTTAATAATGTTGCCCGCAATGATTTTCCCGTTCGGAACCACAACGATACGGCCATCGACGGTACGCAGAGTGGTAGAGAAAATTTGTACCTGCAGCACGGTTCCGGCAATGCCGCCCAGATCAACATACTCACCGGAGCGGAACGGACGGAAGGTGACCAGCAGTACGCCTGCCGCCAGGTTCGAGAGCGAGCCCTGTAACGCCAGACCAATCGCCAGACCCGCGGCACCAAGCACGGCGATCACCGATGCCGTCTGCACGCCAACGCGCCCCAGTGCAGCAATCAACGTAAAGGCGATAATGCCATAGCGCACCAGCGCAGAGAGGAAGTCAGCCACCGTGGCGTCAATATGTCGCGCCACCATCACCCGGTTGACCGCGTTCGATACGATACGCGCCACAATCATCCCGACGATGATGATGGCAATCGCGGCAACGATGTTCACCGCATAACTCAGCAGCAGTGCCTGGTTGCGCACCAGCCAGTTGCCAGCGTTATTGATGCTGTCTACAACATCGAGTTGTTCCATTTATTCTTCCTTTTGTTAAACCAAAACACAAAATCCATCCCCCATGGAGACAGGCAGGTCAGTAAAGGGTAAACAAAAAGCGCAAGTTTTGCCAAACAGATCACAAATCCAGATGTTGCAGCATGTTGAAAACGCATAAAAAAAGGCCCGCATATGCGGGCCTTCTGGTGCTGTCAGACGTTCAGATTACAGAACGTCGATTGCGTTCAGCTCTTTGAATGCCTGTTCCAGACGGGTCACCATGGATGTCTGCGCTGCGCGCAACCATACGCGTGGATCGTAGTATTTCTTGTTCGGCTGGTCTTCGCCTTTCGGGTTGCCCAGCTGGCCCTGCAGGTAAGCTTCGTTTGCTTTGTAGTACTGCAGGATACCGTCCCAGGTTGCCCACTGGGTGTCGGTATCGATGTTCATTTTCACTACGCCGTAGCTTACGGAGTCTTTGATTTCCTGAGCAGAAGAACCGGAACCGCCGTGGAAGACGAAGTTCAGGCTGTTGTGCGGCAGGTTGTGTTTCTTGGACACGTATTCCTGAGAGTCACGCAGGATGGTTGGGGTCAGAACCACGTTACCTGGTTTGTAAACGCCGTGTACGTTACCGAAGGACGCTGCAATGGTGAAGCGTGGGCTGATTTTGCTCAGCTCGGTGTAAGCGTAATCAACGTCTTCTGGCTGAGTGTACAGAGCAGAAGCGTCCATGTGGCTGTTGTCCACGCCGTCTTCTTCACCGCCGGTGCAACCCAGTTCGATTTCCAGGGTCATGTCCATTTTGGCCATGCGCGCCAGGTACTTAGAGCAGATTTCGATGTTTTCGTGCAGTGACTCTTCAGACAGGTCGATCATGTGAGAAGAGAACAGTGGCTTACCGGTAGCCGCGAAGTGTTTTTCACCCGCGTCCAGCAGACCGTCGATCCACGGCAGCAGTTTCTTCGCGCAGTGGTCAGTGTGCAGGATAACTGGAACACCGTAGTGTTCAGCCATCTGATGTACGTGGTGCGCACCAGAGATAGCGCCCAGGATTGCAGCACCCTGAGGGATGTCAGTTTTCACACCTTTACCTGCGATGAACGCAGCACCGCCGTTAGAGAACTGTACGATAACCGGTGCTTTAACTTTTGCAGCGGTTTCCAGTACGGCGTTGATGGAGTCAGTACCCACGCAGTTAACTGCTGGCAGAGCAAAGTTGTTTTCTTTAGCTACCTGGAACACTTTCTGAACGTCATCACCAGTGATCACGCCAGGTTTTACGAAATCAAAAATTTTAGACATGTTGCTTAGTCCTGTATCTTCGGCCGTTAGAAAAGGTGCGAGCTCTTAAAGCGCGCTGAAAATTGGGCAGGTTTCCCTGCCCTTGAATGGCTTACTTCTTAGCGCGCTCTTCGAGCATTGCTACTGCTGGCAGAACTTTGCCTTCCACGAATTCGAGGAAGGCGCCGCCACCAGTGGAGATGTAGGAGATTTTGTCAGCAATACCGAACAGGTCGATTGCTGCCAGGGTGTCACCACCGCCTGCGATAGAGAACGCTTCGCTGTCTGCGATAGCGTTAGCAACAATTTCAGTCCCTTTACGGAAGTTCGGGAATTCGAACACGCCAACAGGACCGTTCCACAGGATAGTTTTTGCGTTTTTCAGGATTTCAGCCAGTTTCTGTGCAGAAACGTCGCCCAGGTCCAGAATCTGCTCTTCATCTTTGATGTCGTTTACAGATTTCAGGGTAGCAGTCGCCGTTTCGGAGAACTCAGTGGCAACGCGAACATCGGTTGGAACCGGGATATCACAGGTGCCCAGCAGGCGTTTGGCTTCGTCAACCAGGTCTGCTTCATACAGGGATTTACCAACGTTGTGGCCCTGAGCGGCAACGAAGGTGTTCGCGATACCACCGCCAACGATCAGCTGGTCAGCGATTTTAGACAGGGAATCCAGAACGGTCAGTTTGGTAGAAACTTTAGAACCACCCACGATAGCAACCATTGGACGAGCGGGCTCTTTCAGTGCTTTACCCAGCGCTTCCAGTTCGTCAGCCAGCAGAGGACCTGCGCACGCAACGTCTGCAAATTTACCGATACCGTGGGTAGACGCCTGCGCACGGTGCGCAGTACCGAAGGCATCCATCACGAATACGTCGCACAGTGCAGCGTATTTTTTGGAAAGTGCTTCGTCGTCTTTCTTCTCGCCTTTGTTGAAGCGAACGTTTTCCAGAACCACCAGTTCACCGGCAGCCACTTCCACGCCGTCCAGGTAATCTTTCACCAGGCGAACCGGGTTGGACAGTTTGTCTTTCAGGTAATTAACAACCGGCAGCAGAGAGAACTCTTCGTTGTACTCGCCTTCAGTTGGACGACCCAGGTGGGAGGTCACCATCACTTTCGCACCCTGCTTCAGAGCCAGTTCGATGGTTGGCAGAGATGCACGGATACGCGCGTCACTGGTCACTTTGCCATCTTTAACTGGCACGTTCAGATCCGCACGGATGAAAACGCGTTTACCAGCCAGATCCAGATCGGTCATCTTAATTACAGACATGGTGAATCCTCTCGTTGATTCTTAAAGTTTTGCAGACGCACGATGCGTCTTACCTGAAACCTTTGGCGGCCATTGCTAACGTGGTGTCGAGCATACGGTTAGCAAAGCCCCATTCGTTATCACACCAGACCAGCGTCTTGATAAGGTGTGCGCCACTGACGCGCGTTTGCGTGCCATCAACAATGGCGCTGTGCGGGTCGTGGTTAAAATCCACTGAGACCAACGGTAATTCCGTATAGTCAACTATACCATGAAATGCCCCCTGTGCCGCTTTTTGCAGCAACAGGTTGACTTCACAAGCTTTTACCGGTTTTTTTACCGTCACGCTGAGGTCAATTGCGGTGACGTTTATCGTCGGTACGCGCACGGCAATCGCTTCAAAACGGTCATTAAACTGCGGGAAAATTCGGGTGATCCCCGCAGCCAGTTTTGTGTCCACCGGGATGATTGACTGGCTCGCGGCACGCGTGCGTCGTAAATCCGGGTGGTAGGCGTCGATGACCTGTTGATCGTGCATGGCGGAGTGAATCGTAGTCACAGTACCGGATTCAATGCCATATGCATCGTCTAACAGTTTGATGACCGGAATAATGCAGTTGGTGGTGCAGGAGGCGTTGGAGACAATACGGTGTTCGGCTTGCAGCTCATGCTGATTGACGCCGAAAACGACCGTCGCGTCGAGGTCGTTACTGCCGGGGTGGGAGAACAGGACTTTTTTCGCGCCGGCGGTGAGATGCGCTTCGCCGTGTTCACGGTTGCCATATACGCCGGTACAGTCAAGCACCACATCCACACCCAGTTCACGCCACGGTAGCGCGGCAATACTGCGCTCATGCAGTACGCGGATCGTATCGTCACCGACAAACAGCTGATCCCTTTCCTGGCGCACGTCCCAGGCAAAGCGTCCGTGGCTGGTGTCGTATTTCAACAAATGCGCCATGCCCGCAGCATCCGCCAGTTCATTGATTGCCACCACGGTAATTTCCGCCCGACGCCCGGATTCATACAAAGCACGAACCACGTTGCGCCCGATGCGACCGAAGCCATTAATCGCTACGCGTACGGTCATAGATCTCCTGCAAAGCTATCCCTGAGTTCGAGGTGGCTGAAAGAGTAATCCAGCTACGCCCGAAGGGGAATCTTTGCTATCACAAACTGCGATTGATTGGTCAATTGTCGAACATTTAATCGACTGAAACGCTTCAGCAAGAATAAGCGAATCGGGGAATAAAAGGAATGTCTGTCCAGATGAATAAGCGAGCTATATGACTTGCGTCACATTTTGGATGGAATAATTTACAGAGCAGTTACATGTCTGAGGAATAGTGCCTACAAAAAAGCCGGGTGACGCTTACGCTTACCCGGCCTATATTTTGTGCCATATGTAGGCCCGGTAAGCGTAAGCTTCACCGGGCAAAACGGCAATTACAGCAGTTCTTTCGCCTTAGCGACCACGTTCTCAACGGTGAAGCCGAACTCTTCGAACAGCTGCTCTGCCGGAGCAGATTCACCGAAGGTGGTCATACCGACGATAGCGCCGTTCAGACCCACGTATTTGAACCAGTAGTCAGCGATACCCGCTTCAACCGCCACGCGTGCGGAAACGGCTTTAGGCAGTACGGATTCACGGTAAGCAGCATCCTGCTTGTCGAACGCATCGGTAGACGGCATGGAAACCACGCGCGCTTTAACGCCTTCGGCAGTCAGTTTGTCCCAGGCTGCAACAGCCAGCTCAACTTCAGAACCGGTTGCGATGAAGATCAGCTCTGGCTGACCCGCGCAATCCTTCAGCACGTAGCCACCGCGCGCGATGTTCGCCAGCTGCTCTTCGGTACGATCCTGCTGTGCCAGGTTCTGACGGGAGAGGATCAGCGCGGTTGGACCGTCCTGACGCTCAACGCCGTATTTCCATGCCACTGCAGATTCCACCTGGTCACATGGACGCCATGTGCTCATGTTCGGGGTGACACGCAGGGAAGCGACCTGCTCTACCGGCTGGTGAGTTGGACCATCTTCGCCCAGACCAATGGAGTCGTGGGTATAAACCATCACCTGACGCTGTTTCATCAGCGCAGCCATACGCACGGCGTTACGTGCATATTCCACGAACATCAGGAAGGTAGAGGTGTACGGCAGGAAACCACCGTGCAGGGAGATACCGTTCGCGATAGCGGTCATACCGAATTCACGTACACCATAATGGATGTAGTTACCGGCTGTATCTTCGTTGATTGGCTTAGAGCCAGACCACAGGGTCAGGTTAGACGGGGCCAGGTCAGCAGAGCCACCCAGGAATTCCGGAAGCAGCGGACCGAACGCTTCGATCGCATTCTGAGACGCTTTACGGCTGGCGATTTTAGATGGGTTCGCCTGCAGCTTAGCGATGAACTCGTTCGCTTTCGCGTCGAAGTCAGACGGCATTTCACCTTTCATACGACGGGTGAATTCAGCCGCTTCCTGTGGGAAGGCTTTAGCGTAAGCCGCGAACTTCTCGTTCCAGGCGGCTTCTTTCGCCTGACCCGCCTCTTTGGCATCCCACTGAGCATAAATATCAGATGGAATTTCGAAAGCAGGGTATTTCCAGCCCAGCGCTTCACGCGTCAGTGCGATTTCCGCGTCGCCCAGTGGCGCACCGTGAGAATCGTGGGTGCCCGCTTTGTTCGGTGAACCGAAACCGATGATGGTTTTACACATCAGCAGGGATGGTTTGTCCGTTACCGCACGCGCTTCTTCAATTGCACGTTTAATCGAGTCAGCATTATGACCATCAACACCACGCACAACGTGCCAGCCGTAGGCTTCGAAACGTGCCGCAGTGTCATCAGTGAACCAGCCTTCAACATGACCGTCGATGGAGATACCGTTGTCGTCATAGAACGCCACCAGTTTGCCCAGCTTCAGGGTACCTGCCAGAGAGCACACTTCATGAGAAATGCCTTCCATCATGCAACCGTCGCCCATGAACGCGTAGGTGAAGTGGTCAACGATGTCGTGGCCAGGACGGTTGAACTGTGCCGCCAGGGTCTTCTCAGCAATCGCCATACCCACCGCGTTCGCAATGCCCTGACCCAGTGGGCCAGTCGTGGTTTCAACACCCGCGGTGTAACCCACTTCCGGGTGACCTGGAGTTTTGGAATGCAGTTGACGGAAGTTTTTCAGCTCTTCGATTGGCAGATCGTAGCCAGTGAGGTGCAGCAGGCTATAGATCAGCATTGAGCCGTGGCCGTTAGACAGCACAAAACGGTCGCGGTCAGCCCATGCCGGGTTCTGCGGGTTGTGGTTCAGGAAATCACGCCACAGGACTTCGGCGATATCAGCCATACCCATAGGGGCCCCTGGGTGGCCGGATTTGGCTTTCTGTACTGCGTCCATGCTCAGCGCACGAATAGCATTAGCAAGCTCTTTACGTGAGGACATTTTAACTCCAGATCGGACTGTTAAAGGCCATGCCCTTGACGACAGCGCGTTTTGGGCTACGCCGGAAAAAAGTGCCAACAATGTAACCCAAGCGGCATGCCATGTACATGGAGCATTCTTTTGCCGCTTAAGAAATCTCTGGATCATGCTCGCATGTTGCGCAATCTGCTCGCCCGGGCCCGTCGATATTCCTTATACTTAGCCCGACCCCGGCTTCGCTGTCGGTGTACTTTTCGGATTTTATTCAGATTAACGAGTACGGAAGCAATCTCATGAAAATGCGTGCATTAGTGCTGGCCCTGGGTACAACGTTCCTGCTGAGCGGTTGTCAGAGTATGGATTCTAACGGCCTGATGTCCTCAGGCGCAGAAGCCTTTCAGGCCTATTCCCTGAGCGACGCGCAGGTTAAAGCGCTGAGCGACCAGGCCTGTAAAGATATGGATGGAAAGGCTACAATTGCCCCGGCCAACAGTCCCTACACGCAGCGTCTGAATAAAATTGCCTCTGCGCTTGGCGATAACATCAACGGTCAGCCGGTGAACTACAAAGTCTACGTCGCAAAAGACGTGAACGCCTTTGCCATGGCGAACGGCTGTATCCGCGTCTACAGCGGGTTAATGGACATGATGACCGATAACGAAGTGGAAGCGGTGATCGGCCATGAGATGGGCCACGTTGCCCTCGGCCACGTGAAGAAAGGGATGCAGGTCGCCTTAGGCACCAACGCCCTGCGCGCAGCGGCGGCCTCGGCGGGCGGTATTGTGGGCAGCCTGTCCCAGTCACAGCTTGGCGATGTGGGTGAAAAGCTGGTCAACTCGCAGTTCTCTCAGCGTCAGGAGTCCGAAGCGGATGACTACTCCTACGATCTGTTGCGCAAACGCGGTATTAATCCAGCAGGCTTAGCCACCAGTTTTGAAAAGCTGGCCAAACTGGAAGCCGGACGTCAAAGTTCCATGTTTGACGATCACCCGGCCTCAGAAGCGCGTGCACAACATATTCGCGACCGTATGGCCGCAGACGGAATTAAATAATTTTGGAAGGAGGCAAATTTGCCTCCTTTTTATTTCGCATGAATTGCTAACTTAACCGCACATATCGGTAACACCCACAGAAAGCCCGTAACACCTGCCCTTCACCATTGAAATGTCTGGTCACATAATTATTGCAATCGGTTACTTTTCGGGTAATTATCGAATCCGCAGTAATTCAAATTAATATATTAAGACAGAGACGTTCCCTCCGTGAAAAAAGAATTATCGTTAATTGCATTAGGCTTATTCGCCACATTCCCTGCCGTTGCGAGCCAACAATCAGACAGCCAGGGTTTTATTAATGACAGCCATTTAGATCTGTTTTTACGCAATGCGTATATCAGCCGTGATTATCACCAGGGCCAGCAGGATAAAGCAGAATGGGGCCAGGGTATCATCGCCACCTTTGAATCCGGCTATACCGAAGGAGTGGTTGGCTTTGGGGTGGACGGCATTGCGCAGTATGGTGTGCGTCTGGACGGCGGGCGCGGCAAGAGCGGCGCGGGCGGCATTGACTTCTTTAAACAGGAAGACGATGGACGCGCAAAATCCGATCTGGCGAAATTTGGCGCGACCGCCAAAATGCGCATCTCGAATACCGTACTCAGTTACGGTAATCAACGTCCCGAGCTGCCAATCATTACCGCCGACAGCTCACGCCTGCTGTTTGAAAGCTACACCGGCACCCTGCTGACCTCGAAAGAGATCGACGGTCTTGAAATCAACGCCGGTTACTTCACCGACGAGCAGCGTAAAAGTGACGATCGCCACGACAGCGGTCTGAAAAGCCTCACCTTCGGCGGCGCGAGCTACCAGTTCAATGACCAGTTCAGCGGCGCGCTGTACGCCTCCCATAACGAAGAGGTGATGAACAAGCAATATCTGGGCATGAATTTCAAACAGCCGTTCAGCTCCGGACAACAGCTGGTACTCGATTTTAACGGCTACAACTCACGTCTGGACCAGGGTTACGCTGACAGCCTCAATACGGGCCGCAGCAACACCATCTGGAGCCTGGCAGCGAGCTACATCTGGGATATCCATACCTTTAAAGTGGCGTACCAGCAGAGCAGCGGCAGCACCGGCTACAACTATGGTGGCTACCGTGACCAGGGCGGTGTAGGTGACGGCGGCAACACCATCTGGCTGGCGAACTCCTACTGGTCTGATTTTAACGGTGAAGACGAACGTTCATGGCAGGCGTCTTACGGGCTGGACTTTGGCGGTCTCGGCTTGCCAGGCCTGACCTGGACCACCGCCTACGTGCGTGGCGACAACATTAAAACCGCTGAAACCAGTAACGGCAAAGAGCATGAATGGTTTAACCAGATCCAGTATCAGGTGCAGGACGGCCCGGCGAAAGATCTGAAGCTGAAACTGCGCTATTCCGTACTGCGCGTCTCCAGCAACGCCAGCGACTATAACGTGGGCGGGGATGAGATCCGCGCTTACGTGGAATACCCGTTTAACGTGTTCTGAGTTTATCCCCTCACCCTAACCCTCTCCCAAAGGGAGAGGGAATATGATCACCCTCTTCCTTTGGGAGAGAGCCAGGGTGAGGGAAAAACAGCTAGTAAAGCGTCTTCTGCGGCGGCCCGGCAAACTTCAGCGCGCCAATTTGTCCCATCCGCACTTCCACTACCGACGGTCCCGGCATCGACAGCGCTTCCGTCATCACCGCATCAAAATCCTCTGCCCGCTCCATGCTCCATGCCTGCAGGCCAATCGCCTGTGACAGCAGGGTAAAGTCCGGCGTATGCAGTTCGTTGTAATACTGACGGCCACCGAAATACTTGTCCTGTATACCGCGCATGACGCCGTAGCCGCCGTCATTCATGATCAGCAACGTCACGTTGGCCTTCTCCTGCGCCAGCGTCGCCAGTTCGCCCAGATTCAGGCTCAGACCACCGTCCCCCACCAGCCCCACCACTTTACGCTGTGGGTTGGCAATCGCGGTGCCGATCGCCATCGGCAGGCCCATGCCAATTGCCCCGGCCAGAGAGTGGATATTCATCAGCGGCCCCCTGGCGCGGAACAGTCGGCTGCCCCAGAGGCTGCCGGAAACGGTAATATCGCGCACCAGCAGTCCATCTTCAGGTAGCGCTTTCTCTATGGCATCGTTGAGTTGCGCATAGGCGCCGCACTGTTCACGCAGCCCACGTTCGGCCTGTGTCACCGCCTCCTGAACCAGACCATCCCACTGAGCATTCCCCCATTCACGCCCCTGTGCTTTTTCAGCCAGCGCGTTCAGCAACGCGGAGCAGTCGGCTACCAGCGTGTTATCCATCAGATAGTTACGGCTGGCCGCCGCCGGGTCGATATCAATCTGCACCCGCGGAGAAGGCAGCTCGAGCGTCCATGAACGGGTCTCATTGCTGCGCAGACGTGAACCGGCGATCAGCGTAAAGTCACACTGCGAAATGAGCGCCTCGACCGATGGCGAGTTGTGGAACGCCCGCAGGCTGGCGCGATGGCTGTCCGGCAGCACGCCGCGCGCGTGAGTACTGGAGATCACGGTGATACCCGCATCCGCCAGCTTTTTCACCGCCTCAGCGCTGCCCAGCGCCCCGCCACCCAGCCACAGCAGCGGCTGTTTTGCCTGCTTGAGCTGCGCCCACAGCGTATCGATAACGGTCGCATCAACGCTCACACCCGGCGCCGGTTTCACCGGTGCGGTCACCAGCGACAGCGGAATTTTCGCCCCCTGAATATCAATCGGGATCTCCACGGAGACCGGCCCGCACGGCGGCGTCTGCGCGTCCTGAATAGCTTTATGCAGAATCGCTATCGCCTGACTGGCATTGCTGATGCGATACGCCCGTTTTGAGCTGGCCTTCAGGAAGGTCAGCTGGTCGCGGGTTTCATGGATAAATCCGGTGTCGGCATCCAGCCAGGCTTTTTCTACCTGCCCGGTTAAGTGCAGCAGCGGCGTGCAGGCGTTCATCGCTTCCACCAGCGCGCCTACGGCGTTACCCGCACCCGCGCCGGTGCTGGTCAGCGCCACGCCGAGGCCGGAAAAGCGCCCGTGGGCATCGGCCATGGTGACGGAACCGGCTTCACCGCGTGCCGGTACAAAGCGGATGTTACCGCGCTGTCCTACCGCATCCGCGATGGGCAGGTTGTGAATGGAGATGACGCCGTAGATGGCCTCTACCTGATACTGCTCCAGCGTTCTGGCGATGGCGTCGCCGACGGTTATCATTTCGCTCATTGCTCACCCTTTCTCAGTCGCACCAGTGGTTGACGCTGTTACCCGTCGCCAGATAAATGCTCTTTTGCTGCATCCAGGCTTTCAGCCCCTGAATGCCCTTTTCGCGGCCCAGACCGCTCTCTTTAAAGCCCCCGAATGGGGTCGAAATCGCAAACACTTTGTAGGTGTTGATCCACACCGTGCCCGCCTCAAGCTGCTCGCTTAAGCGCAGCGCGCGCCCGGTATCGCGCGTCCAGATCCCGGCGGCCAGGCCGTAAACCGAGTCGTTGGCCTCGCGGATAAGCGTGGCTTCATCGCGAAACGGCATCGCCACCAGCACCGGGCCGAAGATCTCCTCCTGGCAGGTGCGGGCGCTGTTGTTCAGCCCTTCGATAATCGTGGGCAGGAAGAAGCTGCCGTTTGCAAGATTAGGATCGGCCGGGATCTCCCCGCCGCACAGCACGCGGCCCCCTTCACGCTTCGCCAGCTCAACGTAAGCCAGCACGCTCTGACGATGGCTGGCGCTGATCAGCGGCCCAACGTGGGTACCCGGCGCGAACGGGTGTCCGACGCGCAGACCGCGGGTTAACTCCAGCAGCCGCGCCATCAGCGGCGCGTAAAGGCTCTCATGGATGAACAGCCGCGACCCCGCGATGCACGCCTGTCCCGCCGAGCTGAAAATGCCGTAGCAGATCCCGCGCGCGGCCTGCTCGATATCCGCATCCTCCAGCACGATAGTCGGCGATTTTCCGCCCAGTTCCAGCGATGCCGGGATCAGTTTTTCCGCCGCCACGTGCGCCAAGTGACGGCCCGTGGTGGTGCCGCCGGTAAAGGAAATTTTGCGTACCTTAGGGTGGCGTGCCAGCACATCGCCAATCACCGAGCCTTTGCCCGGCAGCACACTCAGCAGCCCGGCGGGCAGCCCGGCCTGTTCAAATATCCGCGCCAGCTCCAGCGCCATCAGCGGCGTGGCTTCGGCGGGCTTGAGGATCACCGCGTTACCCGCGGCAATAGCCGGCGCGACTTTCTGCATCTCGCTGGCAATCGGCGAGTTCCACGGCGTGATGGCCGCCACCACGCCGAGCGGCTCATAGCGGCTCAGGGTCAGTAAATCCGGCTGGCGCGGCGTCGGCAGTTCCCCTTCCAGCAGCTCGCAGGCGGCGGCGAAGTAGCGCGCCGTGCCCGCCGCGCTCATCACCAGCCCGCGCGCCTCCGCCAGCGGCTTGCCGTTATCGCGGCTCTGCATCTGCGCCAGATCGTCGACGCGGGATTCAATGAGCTCCGCCACCTTGTGCAGGATCTTAGCCCGTATATGCGGCAGACTGTGGCGCCAGGCGGGATCTCGCCACGCGCGCTCACCGGCCTCGATCGCGTCCTGCAGGTCGTCCAGACTTGCCGCATTCAACGTCGCGTTGATCGACCCGTCAGCCGGAAACTGGCTCTGCATCGGGTTGCCGCTGCCGTGTCGCCAGTGGCCGCCGATAAATATCTTCAGATCGTCCATCGTCACTCCTCAGCTCAGGGCCAGCTCGCGGCAGGCGCGTACCGCGCTGAGTGCCGCCAGGGTGGAGGTTTTCGGGTTAGAGGCAAGCGGCAGGCCGCTTAGCTCCAGATGGAATTCACCAAACGCGCCCTCCACGTGCAGCGTGTGGGTGTTACGTTTCGTTGACGGGTCGACCATCAGCTGTACGCGCGTGTCGTCCATTCCCACGCCGCCGAGCGCCACGGTGGCCGCCACGTTGGCGTTGGCCGGGAACAGACGCGCCGCCTCGCGGGCGCTGCCTTCAAAAAAGACCTGCGCAACAGCCACCGAATTCAGATCGATAAGCTGCTCGGCATAGCTGCCGCGCCAGCTGGCCGGGCTTTTACGCGACTGGTAGGTCACGCGCGCCAGCCCGCCCTCTTTCGCCGCCGCCAGCCCGTCAATGCCGGCCACCGCCCCGGAGAGCAGCGTCAGCCTGCCGCCCGCGTTGAGCAGGCGCTGTTCGAGCGCGCTGTCCGCCAGTGCGCCGGTCGAAATAACCGCCAGATGCCAGCCACGACGTAAAATGTCCTCGCCGTACTGCGCCACCGCCTGCTGGCTGGCGCACTCGAGCACCAGGTCGGGCGTTTGCGCGCATTGCAGCGGTGAGGTCAACGCCACTACCGCATCACCAAACTGCGCGTGAATCGCCGCATGATGGGCCTCGCGCGCCACAATCCAGCCGATAGCCACGCCAGCGGGCAGGCGCTCAATCACCGCCTGCGCCATGGCGCCAAAACCAATCAACATAACCTTTTTCATGATGTGTCCTTACAGATGTCGGCAAAAGCCGCCGGAAACGTCCAGCGCCGCACCGGTGGTAAACGAGGCCAGCGGTGAGGCGAGAAACAGTAGCGCCTGCGCGGGCTCCTGCGGCTTGCCGAGGCGCGCCATCGGAATACCGCGTTTGCGGGCGATCTCCGCCGTCCACTCCGGCCAGCTCTGGCTTTTGTCTGTCCGGTTTTCAAAGCGACGCTGCCACTGTCCGGATTCGACCATGCCAAGCAATATCGAATTCACGCGAATGCCTTTACCCACCAGCTCTTTTGAGAGCGTCAGCGTCATGTTCAACAGCGCCGCGCGGGCGGCAGAGGTGGCAATCATGTGCTCCTCCGGCTGAAGCGCCAGCAGGGAGTTCACGCAGGTGATGGAAGCGATGTCGGACTGCTCCAGCAAAGGCTGAAACGCCTGCACCGGGTTGATCACGCCAAACAGTTTGAGTTCGGCTTCATGCAGCCACGCCTCGCGCGGGGTGTCATGGAAGTGCGCCACGTATCCCTGCCCGGCGTTATTGATCAGCATGTCCACAGCACCAAAGCGCGCCTGAACGGCAGCCGCGAAGGCCTGCATCTCGTCAGCGTTCAGTACGTCACAGCGATAAGAGAAAACCTCCCCGTCGGGGTATTCGTTATGCAGCGCGGCATGGGCGCTGGCGAGGCGATCCGGATCGCGGCCACAGAAGGCCACTTTTGCCCCCTCGCCCAGCAACAGGCGCAGCGTTTCGAAGCCAATACCAGAAGAACCGCCGGTGACGACCGCTACGCGTCCGTCGATTTGTGCATTCATCGCGCACCTCTTCGTTAATACGTAAAAGCTGTTGGTTAAAAAACGCATCGTTATCGAGATAGCTGGCGTGACCGGCCTGGGCAATGGCGATAAACGGCATGCCGTAGCGCAGCGCCAGCCCCTGCACCAGCTCGGGTTGCGTGATCGCATCCTGCTCGCCGCACCACACTTCAAAGTTGCCGGAATAGCGCTTCAGCCAGCCATGAATATCGTCGTGCGCCAGCATCCACGCGGCGGCGAGGTAGCCCTCGGGGCGAAGCCTGCGCATGCCTGCTGCCACAGTGGCGATATCCGCTTCACGCGCGCCGGGACGCAGCAGTTTTGCGGCGCGGGTCTGCGCGAGGATTTCACCGCCGAGGGCCATCTGCTGCTCGCGGCTGCGCCAGACCTGCTCGCGCTGCTCCGGCGCGGCCTGGCCGTAACCCTGCGCGGCGTCCGCCAGCACCAGATGCAGCACACGATCCGGATATTTCGCCGCAAAGGCGCTGGCAACCAGTGCCCCGAGTGAATGGCCCACCAGCACCGTCTGCCAGACGCCAGCCCGATCAAGCATCGCCGCCAGCGCGTCGGCGTAATCCCCCGCGTTCGCCCGTTCCGCGGCTAGCATCGGGCTTTCGCCATAACCGGGCATGTCCCACGCCAGCACGCGAAAACCGTTCAGCGCCATCTGCTTGTGCCAGGAGGCTGCACCAGAGCTGATCCCGTGCAGCAGCATCAGCGGAACGCCGCTTCCCTGTTCACGAAAACCCGTCATCATGCCCCCTTAGTTCCGCTTCACTTTCGAGAGAGGATGGTCCGCCGGGTAGGTCGGAATTTCCGGCTTGTTGGTGCCCAGCATGACGCACATCAGCGCCTCTTCTTCGCCGTGGTTAAACAGCCCGCGATAGATCCCCGGCGGCACGGAGATCAGGTCGCGCTCGCGCAGCACGGTTTCGGTGTAGTTATCGCCGTCCTGGATCATCAGCGTGATCTGCCCTTTGAGCATGAAGAACACCTCTTCCACATCGTCGTGCAGGTGCAACGGTCCTTCGCACTTCGACGGCAGCACCATGGTGGAGAAGGTAAAATGGTCCGCCTGCACGGTGTTGGTGTCGCTCGCCACACCCGTGGCGCCGGTGCCGATATAGCGCATCTGCGCGCGGCGGTATTTCGGGTCAAAATCGGCCTGGAACTTCAGCGCGTTCCAGTCGTATTTGCGACCCTCAAAGCGCGCAATACGCGACTCGACCCACTCTTCCATCGTCAGGTGGTCAGGTTTGATACCAGATGTATTGGTTACGGTTGAATCAGTCATGACACTCTCCTCAGTAACGTCTCAGCAGCGGCAGTAACAGGACGCAGCCCACCGCCGCCATCACCGCCAGAAAAATCAGCCCGGAATCCATGCTGTGGGTGAAGGCGATAAGCGCGCCCATCACCGCCGGCGACAGCGCGCCCGCAAAGTTTCCCAGCCCGTTGAAAATGCCGCCCGCCGTGGCGCTCACCCGTGGATGGGTGGCCTTTGCCAGCAGGGCGAAAATGTTGGGTGCCCCGGTGCCCCACATGAATGTGCTGAAGCTCATCGCCGCAATGATGGTCAGCGGGGTGTCGAGGTGCATTACGGCCGTGAGCCCGACAGCGGCCCCCGCCATGGAGATAAAGCAGGCCGCCGCACGCTTATCGACCCGGTCAGAGAGCCACGCGCCAATCACTTCCCCCGCCAGCATGGCGATGAACGGCATCGACGACAGCCAGCCCGCGTGCTCAAGATGGATCCCTTTGCCTTTGATCAGATAGCCCGGCAGCCAGCCGTTGATGCCCCACAGGTAGGTCAGGAAAGCGATGTTAAAGATGCAGATGATCCAGAAGTGCGGGCTGACAAACAGCTCGCGCCGTGCAGCACGCCGTTCGTCCCGGGAGGTCTGTGACGTACCGCTCTTCGCCTCCAGACGGATCCCGCGCAGACCCACGCGCACAAAGATCAGCACCGGTACGGTCAGCATCGCCATCACGAAAAAGGTGCTCTGCCAGCCGAAGGTGTTCAGCAGCCAGAGGGAGAGCGGGAAGCCAATCGCCGCCCCCACCGGCGTGCCCAGCAGCCACAGCATGGTGGCGCGCGCCTGAAGATGCTGCGGGAAGTTGTGGCGCACAATGGCGAAGGCCAGCGGAAACAGCGGCCCCTCCGCCACGCCCAACAGAATGCGCAGCACGATCATCAGCGTGTAGTTATGGGTAAAGCCCATCGCCACCATCAGTACACACCACACCACCATCATCCCGGTGAGCAGGCGCAGCGGGGCGATTTTGTCCCCCAGCCCACTGAGAAAGACCGATGAAAAGCCGTAGCTCAGCAGGAAGGCGCTCATCAGAATGCCGAGGCGCGTGGTGTCAAAATCGATGCCCATCGCCTGCTGAAAATGGCTGTCAGAAAACAGCGCCGCAATGCTGATTTTGTCGAAAAACGCCAGCAGCACGCAGGCCAGCAGCGACAGCGGGATGGCCCAGCGCACCGCTTTTTCAGGCGTGCGGGTCCCCTCACCGCTCGCCTCAACGGGCGCGGTGTTGGTCTCTAATGTGGTCATGTCTCCCCCTACGGGTGCGGGTTAGCTATCGCAATGACATCAGTGAAAAAGTCGGGTCGGCGAGCGGCACGTCTGATAAATCCCGCCCGGCCGCCATCCAGCGTTTCGCCAGCTTGACGGTGCGCGCATCGTTGAACGCCACCAGCTGCGTCAGGCGCCCGTTTTCGTCCAGCGAGAAGTACAGCGCGTCTTCACGCACTATGGTGCGGCTGCCCGGCTGCGGAATGCCGAGGATCTGAATATTGTGCTGGTATTGATCCGACCACAGCCACGGCGCGTCGTCATAGCCTGCCGCATCGGGGTTAAGCATCGCTTTTGCCGCCGCCACCGCCTGATTCTGGGCGAAGGCCCAGGACTGAATGCACAGGCCGTAATGATGATGCTGTGCCACATCCCCGGCAGCGAAGATGGACGGATCCGACGTGCGGCCCTGCGCATCCACCACGATCCCGCGTTCGGTTTGCAGCCCCGCGTCGCGCGCCAGCTCCAGATTGAGATCGACGCCGATCCCTACCACCACCGCATCAACGGTTTCACGTTTGCCGTCACAGTGAATGACCGGCAGGCCGCCGTCGTCTTCCAGCTCCAGCGCGCCGCTGCCGGTACGGATATCCACGCCCTGCTCGCGGTGAAGGGCCTCTAAGCGCTGCGATACCTCGCCGCTCACCGAGCGCATGCACAGCGCGGGCTGCTGCTCGAACAGGGTGACCGCCACGCCGCTTTTGCGCGCAGAAGCGGCAATCTCCAGGCCTATCCAGCCACCGCCCACAATCGCCAGGGTTTGGCTTTCCGCCAGCCGACGTTTCAGGCGCTGCGCGTCCTGCCAGTGGCGGAGGGTGTAGACCTGCGGATGCACAGACCATGCCTCGCCCGGCAGGCGCGCCCGCCCTCCGGTGGCAATTAAAAGTATGTTGTAACTAAGATGCTCGCCGTTGCTCAAACGCACCGTTTTCGCCTTGCGGTCAATCTGCTCCGCGCGCAGCGGACGGTACCAGGTCAGATTCAGCGCCTGCTGAGCCTCTTCAGTAAAGAGTCGCGGAAGCGTCGCGTCCGTCTCCAGCAGAGCCGCTTTCGACAGCGGCGGACGTTCATAGAAATCCCACGCCTCTTCCGCCACCACGCAGATCTCACCGTCAAAGCCCTCATCGCGCAGGGTTTTCGCCGCCCAGCCCCCCGCCTGACCGCCACCAATAATGACAATGCGCGACGTCATACCGCCTCCGGTTTTTTCTGCTGGCGGCGTGTATCGTGGTCGATACCGCCTTCCACCGCCCACTCGGTAAAGGAGACCAGCGAGTGCTCCAGCTCGCGCGGCTGCCAGTTTTCCGTCAGGTAGTCGTCATTGGTGTAATACTCGAACGCCCCGCCGGTCGGGCTGTTGACGTACCAGAAGTAGGCTGACGACACCGGATGGCGGCCGGGTCCGATAAATGTGCTCCAGGCGTTTTTGTTCATCGCAATCCCGCCGCCGATCACTTCGTGAATATCGCGCACGGTAAAGGCCACGTGGTTCAGGCCGCGCTTACGGTTCGGCAGCTGCAGCAGGAACAGGTTGTGATGGCCGCCGCGCACGCCGCAGCGCAGGAATACGGCGCGGTTGATGTAGCGGTCAGAGACCTGGAAGCCGAGCACCTCGCGGTAGAATTTCTCCACCGCCGCGAGCTCCTCCACGAAGAACACCACGTGCCCCACGTTAATGGGCTGGGCGCGATCGTAAACCGGGCTGGGGGTGTCGATACGTCGAGCGTCGCCCCACTGGTTGATCGGCTCAACGTTTAGCTCCACTTCGGTCTGCTGGCTGACCTGCACACGCAGCGTCATGCCGTTCGGGTCAAGACACTCCAGGGCGTCACCCACTTCGCGAAAGCCGGGCTGCTGCGCAAGCTTCGGGCGCAGCGCATCCAGATCTGACTGTGCGGCAACCGCCCATGTCATGCGGCGAAGGGTGTTGCCCGCTTCAAACGCCGGGGGCAGGTCGGGGCTGTCGATCGGGTTAAGCTCCACGCGCGCGCCGCTCAGGGTGGTAAAACGCTGGCCGCTGGCATCGCCCGTCAGGCCAAAATCACGCATAAATTTGGCGCAGTGCGTCAGGTCTTCAACGCCAAATTCCAGCTTTTCAATTCCGGTTACACTCATCGTTCGTTGCCTCATCTGGCCCAAATTGGGCGTAAAACATGCCCGACGCAGCAAAGCGCCTGACGTTAACTCACTGATTTAACTGGCCTGTGATAAATACCCTAAGAAGCCAGAAATTTTGTCCGCCGCCAGACGAACCTCGTTTTGCAGTCGCTCGCGGTCGGCTTGTGGGATCTCTTCCGACGGCACCAGAATGCTCACCACCGCCGCCACGCGATGGCTTCGGTCAAACACCGGATAAACGATGGAGGAGATACCGTGGCGGAAGAAGGATTCACCGATCACGTATCCGCGGGCTTTATCCTGCTGCACCATCTGCCACAGGGCTTCACGGTCGTGAAGCTGACCCGGTGTGTTGCCCGGCAGGCGCTCGTGCGGGAACAGCTGTTCGAAATCGGCGCGGGAAATATCGGTCAACAGCATGCGGCCAAGCGAGGTGCAGTGCACCGGCAAACGGGTACCAATGCTGACCTGGTTGATGCGTGACCCGGCGGCGCTGACGCGGGCGATGTAGATGATGTCGCGCCCGTCGCGGATCGCCAGATGGCTGCTGCACTGGCTTACGTCGCGCAGTTGTTCAATCACCGGCTGACCCACCTGCGCCACATCCAGCGAGGCGATGTACTCAAAACCCAGACGCAGCACGTTCATGCCGAGCGAGAAGGTATTGGTACGGGTGTTGCGCTCCAGAAAGCCCATATATTCCAGGGTCTGCACCACACGGTAGGCGGTGGCCTTCGGCATATCCACCAGCCGGTGCAGCTCGGCAAAGGTCAGTTCGCGATGCTGCTCGCCAAAGGCCAACAGCAGCTGCAGGCCACGCTCCAGCCCCGGTACCAGATACTTCACTTCCTGATCGTTTGCCATCATCGCCCTACCTTAGTTAAAGACAAAACCGCCGTTGACCGGGATCAGCTGCCCGGTGATAAACCGCGACAGATCGCTTAACAGCCAGACCACGCTGCCGGTGACATCTTCCGGCTGCTGTGCCCCCGTTAACGCCCGGCCGTTTTCGTAGAGCTGATGCCGCTCGGCGGGCACATATTCGGTGGCCTCAACCCGGGTCAGTCCCGGCGCGATGGCGTTAATACGAATACGCTTTTCACCAAGCTCGCGCGCCATTGAGCGGGTCATGGCAATCACGGCCCCTTTGCTGGCGACGTAGGCCATCAGGCGCGGCGCACCCCACAGGGCAGTGTCGGACGCCACGTTCACTATCCCTGCCCCCTCGCGCAGAAGGGGTACCGCGGCCCGCGTCACCAGCCAGGTGCCTTTGACGTTCACGCGCATTACCCGGTCCCACAGATCCGGGTCGTAATCGAGCAGATTTTTGCCGCCCACGCCGGTCGCCATCGCCGCGTTATTCACCAGCCCATCAATCTGCCCCTGCTCGCCAATCGCGTTGAACACCTGCTCAATGGAGGCCGGATCGGCGAGATCGATAACGTGCGATTCGATCGTAAAACCCTGTGCCCGCAGAGCGTGTGCGCTTTCGGCCAGCTCACCTTCGAGGATGTCGCACATCACCACCGCGGCACCCTGCTCCGCGCAGGCGCTGGCGAAGTGATAGCCCAGCCCGCGCGCGGCGCCGGTCACCACGATGCGTTTCCCGCTCAGCAGCGCATTCATCAGGCGGCTCCCTGCTGCGCGTCACGCATCGCCAGTTGTTCTTTAGCGGCCTTTTGCATCATGCGGCGCAGGCGCGAGAGGCCGACATCGTGCTGGTACAGGTATTCGTGGTCGCGGGCGTTGGGCGCCAGGCTTTCCAGCACCACGCGGTCCTGCTCCAGTACCTCCCAGTGCAGCTTTTCCAGGCGGTTGCGGTACATAAAACGCCACATGTCGCGCTGCCAGCCCTGCACGCGGCGGATACGCCAGAAGAAGACGCGGCAGTTGTCGTTATCTTCCGGCACCACCATGCCAACGATGAAGAAGTGACCGCCCGGCCCAAAACGCTTCTTGTACGGAATGGAGAGTCGCATCCAGCAGGTGCCGCTGTTGCCCAGCTCCACCCAGTCGAAGTTGACGCCGCTCTGCCCTTTTTTCTCGAAGATAAAGCCGGTCTTCGTCGGCTGCAGGACCATGTCGGCCTTGCGATCCCCTTCCGCCATCGAGTGCGAGGAGGAGTGCAAATAGGTGCCGTGCATCGGATCCATCACATTTTCCAGCGCGTACTGGTAGTTACATTTCCAGGCTGCGGTGCAGAGGAAGTTGCTGAAATGTTCCGTGTCAGCGAGTTCATCCGGGAAGGTCAGCTCGTCCGGCTGCTGATCGGCAGTGACGCCAAACCACAGGAAGATGGCGCCGTGCGCCTCCTGCACCTGATAGCTGCGCACGCACTGCTGGCCGACCAGCGGACATTTGTCCACGGCGGGCACGTCTTTCACTTCACCGTTGCCCGCCACTTCCACGCCGTGATACCAGCAGGCGATGCGGTCGCCGAGATTCCAGCCCATCGACAGACGCGCGCCGCGGTGTGGACAGCGGTCTTCCAGCGCCTGCACCTGACCATCTTTGTTGCGCCAGACCACAATCTGTTCGCCCAGACGAGTAATGCCCACGGGCGCAGACTGCACTTCCCAGCTTGCCAGCACCGGATACCAGAGGCCACGCAGACCTTTATCGAGATAGTTTTGTACGGTAGTTGTCATCGCGTCGTCCTCAGTAGCCGTTAACCTGTAAGAATGCCTGGAAGCTGGCGTCGCTCCACGGCTCGCCCTGCTGGTCGTGCATGCGCACCGCGTTCAGCCCGTTGACCAGCTCCGGCAAGGTTTCAACGCCCTGCTCAAAGAGATCTTCCAGCGTGGCGATAAGGCTCACTTCCCAGTTTTCCGGCACCCGGCTGCGGGTCTGCCAGATCAGGTTCTGATACTCACCCGGTTTATGAATGGCGCCGTTCCCGCCTTCTGCCGGGGGCGTAAACTGGCGGCTTTCGGGCAGCGCCGGGTTGAAGTTCAGGATGTCGCTCATGCCACGGTCTCCTCGACAAAAGTAATCTGGATTTGATTTTCAAAGACCCGAACCGGGTAGCGGTTAAGGTTTCGGCCGCCGGGGCCGTGCAGGCACTGGCCGGTTTTGACGTCGAACACCGCCTCGTGCAGCGGACATTCCACTTTGCCGTCCTCGACAAAGCCCTGACTCAGCAGCGCATAGGCGTGCGGGCATACGTCTTCCAGCGCGTAATATTCGCCGTCGATTAAATAAACGCCGATCTCTTTACCTTCTACGTTGCCGCTAAAAGGGAAATCTTCCTGTACTTGTTCTGCGTCACATACGCCTATCCAGCTCATCACGATCCTCCAGGCTTTTGTTTCATATATGAAACTCTGTTTCTTATTTAATACGGTCAATATAAAAGCGATGAATGTTTCGTCAAGCGTAAATGTGACGAATTTGTTAATTGATCGGCAATTAATAAGCTAAGTGTGCAAGGGATCACGAAAAAATGCAGCGATATGAAATTTTCATTATTGAGGCGTGAAAGAATACGTTTTAGTGATGAGCTAAAAGAGTAAATGAAAAATATTGACTTCTTTTCTTTTTCTTCCTTAAAAATAAAGCAAAGAAAAAGCGACAGGTTTCACCTGTGAAACACATTTACAAACAACCTTTTAAAAACAATAAGTTTCACAGGTGAACCATTTTAGCTCCGTGACAATCACATTGATAAAAATATAAATTCTCGAACGCATAAGGCGGGCAATATGACGGCAAGATGGCAAGGCACAATTGCACTGTTATTTCTCATTATTATTTCCTACGTTGACCGGGTAAATATTTCGGTGATGATTTTAAACCCGGAATTTGCCGAACATTTTCAGTTAAATGAAAACAGAATGTTACAGGGAATGTTAATGACCTGCTTTCTGCTGGGTTATGGATTCTCGGCCTTATTATTAACACCGGTTATCGAAAGCAAACTGCATTATCGACATGGATTATTAAGCAGCATTGCGATTTGGGCTCTGGTCTGCGCCATTTCCCCCTTACTCGGCTCGCTGATGGGAATGCTCATCGCACGCATGATTCTGGGCGTCGCGGAGGGGCCGCTCTTTTCACTGAAAACGCGCTTTATCAGCGATAACTTTGGTGCAGAAGAGATTGGCAAACCCAACGCCGTGACCGCGCTGGGCGTCTCGCTCGGGCTGGCCGTGGGCTTTCCGCTGGTGACCTGGTTGATGGCCCATCTGGGCTGGGCCGGATCATTTTATGCGCTGGCGGCAATCAACCTGCTCCTTGGCGGCGGCCTCATCTGGCGTTTCCTGCCGGCACCGCGCGGTACGGTAAAAATGCACAAACGGGGGCTCGCAGAGACAGTGATGCTTGCGTGGCAAACCCCGCTGTTGGGCTGGATCCTGCTGGTTGAAATCGCCACGCTGAGCTATCTCTGGGGGAGCAGCGCCTGGCTCCCGGCGTGGCTACGCGACGAACATCACTTCTCGCTGCACGCCACGGGCATGCTCGCTGCCATCCCCTTCCTGTTGAGCCTGGGCTCAAAATTCCTTGGCGGGGTACTGCTCGATAAAATGCGGCCGGAACAGGCACCGGTGCTGTTTGTGGCGGGCGGGGCGCTGACGGCGTTATCCGTGATCGCGCTGATGCTCAGCCATCAGCCTGCCTGGCTGGCGCTGTTTATGCTGTCGGCTAACGTCTTCTGGGGACTTCAGGGCGCGGCCATTCCGGCGGTGATCCAACATCACGCCGCGCGGGAGGCGGTGGGGAGCGCGTACGGCATCATTAATGGGATCGGCAATATTTGTGCCGCCTTTATTCCGCTGCTGATGGGAATGGTGATGAGATCGGTGGGGTCGGTCAGCTCTGGCTTTTCCGTGCTGGTGGTGTCGCAGATTATTACCCTGCTGGCGGGGGGAATGTTGCTGCTGCGCATGCGTCGCGCAGCAGCACTCAGCGCGTAAGGCTTATTCGCCTTTTTTCGCGGCCTGGATATAGAGCATCTCCAGTGCCAGGGTCGCCGCGGCCAGCGCGGTGATCTCGGACTGGTCATAGGCAGGCGCCACTTCCACCACGTCCATCCCGACAATGTTCAGATCCTTCAGGCCGCGCACCAGTTTGATGGCACGGTCTGAGGTCAGCCCGCCGATCACCGGCGTACCGGTACCCGGGGCAAACGCCGGATCCAGACAGTCAATGTCGAAGGTCAGGTACACCGGCATATCACCGACGATCTGCTTAACCTGCGCGATGATGTCATCCACGCCGCGATCGTTGACCTGGCACGCGTCCAGCACGGTGAAGCCGTTGTCTTTGTCAAACTCAGTACGGATACCGATCTGCACGGAGTGGTTAGGATCGATCAGACCTTCGTTCGGTGCGGTGTAGAACATGGTGCCGTGGTCGAACTCGCAGCCGTTCGCGTAGGTGTCGGTGTGCGCATCGAAGTGCACCAGCGCCATTTTACCGAAGTGCTTCGCGTGGGCGCGCAGCAGCGGCAGGGTCACGAAGTGGTCACCACCGAAAGAGAGCATGCGCTTACCGGCAGCCAGCAGTTTCTCGGCATGCGCCTGCAGCTTTTCGCTCATTTCACGCGCGTCACCGAAGGCGTACACCAGGTCGCCGCAGTCCACCACGTTCAGGCGTTCGCGCATGTCGAAGTTCCACGGGAAGCGGTTATGCTCCCAGGCCAGGTTGGTGGAAACCTGACGGATCGCCGCCGGGCCGTGACGACCGCCCGCACGGCCTGATGTGGCCATATCAAACGGCACGCCGGTGATCACCCAGTCTGCGTCGCTGTCGTACGGCTGGAAGTTCATCGGAAGGCGTAAAAAACCAAACGCGTTAGAAACCAGAGAGTTGTCGTACTGATGACCTAAAGTGCTCATGTCCTGACCTCTTTTAAAGTCGATACATTAAAAACAGATGAAAAAAAATCCCCTCCGCGTCGTTAAACCCGACGAGGAAGGGATTGATTCGTAAATCGCTTATTGGGGCGAATTATCGCCGGTAATTCATACGGGTTCAAGTGAGTATAGGGCATTGTGCGGCCTTTGCCCCTCACCCTAACCCTCTCCCTGTGGGAGAGGGAGGTCAACCTACTCGTCTTCCAGGTAGGTGTATCCGTACAGACCCGCTTCAAACTCTTCCAGGAACTGCTGCTGCAGCGCATCATCCAGACCGGTGTTTTTCACCTGATCGCGGAATTGCGTCAGCAGGGTTTTCGGATCCAGCTGCACGTATTCCAGCATGTCCGCCACGGTGTCACCTTCATCGGACAGCTCCACTTCTACACTGCCGTCAGGGAAGACAAACACGTCAACCGCTTCGGTATCACCGAACAGGTTGTGCATGTTGCCAAGGATCTCCTGATACGCGCCGACCATAAAGAAGCCCAGCATTGGCGGGTTCTCAGGGTCGTACTCCGGCATGGGCATGGTGGTGGCGATACCGTCGCCGTCCACATAATGGTCGATAGCACCGTCGGAGTCACAGGTGATGTCCAGCAGCACCGCACGACGCTCCGGGGCGTGATTCAGCCCTTCCAGCGGCAGAACCGGGAACAGCTGATCGATACCCCAGGCATCCGGCATCGACTGGAACAGCGAGAAGTTGACGTAAATCTTATCCGCCATACGTTCCTGCAATTCGTCGATAATCGGACGGTGCGCACGGTTGCTCGGGTCCAGCTGTTTCTGCACTTCATGGCACATGTTCAGATAAAGCTGCTCCGCCCACGCGCGCTCCTGCAGGCTAAAGGTGCCTGAAGAGTAGCCGACGTGGATATCATGCAGATCCATCTGGCTGTCGTGCAGCCATTCGCGCAGCGAACGACGCGTGCCCGGCTCGTGCATCTCCTGCCAGGTTTCCCACATGCTTTGCAGCGAACGCGGGGCATCGTCTTGCGGTGGCGTCGCTTCGGTGATTTCGCTGCGCTCAACGCCGATGATGTTCGAGACCAGCACCGTATGGTGCGCGGTCACCGCGCGGCCAGACTCGGTGATCACCGTCGGGTGCGGCAGGCCGTGCTCTTCACAGGCATCGCCAATCGCCCAGATAATGTTGTTCGCGTATTCGTTCAGGCCGTAGTTCACGGAGCAGTCGGACTGCGAGCGGGTACCTTCGTAATCCACGCCCAGGCCACCGCCCACGTCGAAGCACTGAATATTGACGCCGAGCTTGTGCAGCTCAACGTAGAAACGTGCCGACTCACGCACGCCGGTGGCGATATCGCGAATGTTAGCCATCTGCGAACCGAGGTGGAAGTGCAGCAGCTGAATGCTGTCCAGACGACCACGCTCGCGCAGAATTTCCACCAGCTGCAGTACCTGGTTTGCCGCCAGGCCGAATTTGGATTTTTCGCCGCCGGAGGACTGCCATTTACCGGACCCCTGCGAGGCCAGGCGCGCACGCACGCCAAGACGTGGCACCACGTTCAGGCGCTCGGCTTCTTCCAGCACGATGGCGATTTCCGTCATCTTCTCGATAACCAGATAGACCTTATGGCCCATCTTTTCGCCAATCAGCGCCAGACGAATGTATTCACGGTCTTTATAGCCGTTACAGACGATCACTGAACGGGTCATGCCCGCATGCGCCAGCACGGCCATCAGTTCTGCTTTTGAACCCGCTTCCAGGCCCAGCGGTTCGCCGGAGTGGATCAGGGATTCAATCACGCGGCGGTGCTGGTTCACCTTGATGGGGTAAACCAGGAAGTAGTCGCCTTTGTAACCGTAAGATTCACGCGCGCGTTTGAACGCGGCGTTAATAGAACGCAGACGGTGTTGCAGGATCTGCGGGAAGCAGAACAGTGCAGGCAAACGCTGGCCCTGCGCTTCACGGGCTTTCACCAGTTTGGCGAGATCCACGCGCGCTTCAGGGACGTCAGGATCCGGGCAGACGCTGATGTGGCCCAGTTCGTTGACGTCGTAGTAGTTATTGCCCCACCAGGCAATATTGTATGTGCGCAGCATCTTGCTGGCTTCCTGGGAGCTCATCGCAACCTCCTGCATGGAACGTAGTACACCCTGTTCGCCCGCTGACGAAGGCGAAAAAGAAGACATGTCGTCAGACATAGCGAACCTCAACTCTTTGTATTAAGTGTAAAACAGTTGACTACTATCGCAGCGTTGTACGGCGATAACAACCCATAAACGGCTCTGTTTCCCAGCAGAGTATGCTGAAATCCAGACCGTGCGACCGGTTTCTTATTCATATCATTGTAAAACACGTATCCGAACTCTGTATGACAAGGTTCGGCGAAACCACGAGAAAACTCTTGTATTAACAAGAGCGCCCTTGTTCAGTTTTCACAAAGCGTGACCGGCCCTGGAATCCTGAGAAGCGCCGAGATGGGTATAACATCGGCAGGTTTGCAGACTAGAAATGCGGGTTGCGGGAATCAAATGCGCGCCAGAACGGCTGCGCTGAATTAGCGGAAAACGATGGTTCATTATCTCGTATCACCTCCACGGCCGCCTCTGCTGAAACGGACCACAAGCCAAAGCTAAAAGTTCACTGCTTAACCCGGCTGGAAGTGGCGACACGATGAGTTCATCGAGCGCTTTTTGTGTATGAGCCGCGCGCCGCGTTTTATACCGAGAAGGGGGCTAAAAAGCAAAACAAAAATGCGCGGGTTGCCAGTACCGTCAGGAAAAATTTCCAGCAGCCATTTCAACGCAGTGAGAGGTTAGTCAAAAAAAACTGGAAATCGGGCGAAGAAGTGACCTAAAATAGCCATCCAGATGTTAATCCATCTATACTGATTAACACTCATACTGCCAGTGTCAAAAACCTGCGGCCTTGATAGAATTATCTCCTTTGGCTATTCCACACAGCAGCTTGAGCTAACCAAATTCCTCTTAGGTGAAATAAAACATGGCAAAACACCTGTTTACGTCCGAGTCCGTATCAGAAGGACATCCTGATAAAATTGCTGACCAAATCTCCGATGCGGTGCTGGATGCGATCCTGACTCAGGATCCGAAAGCGCGCGTAGCGTGTGAAACCTATGTCAAAACCGGCATGGTTCTGGTTGGCGGTGAGATCACCACCAGCGCATGGGTTGATATCGAAGAGATCACCCGTAACACGGTACGTGAAATCGGTTATGTCCATTCTGATATGGGCTTTGATGCCAATTCCTGCGCGGTCCTGAGCGCGATTGGCAAACAGTCTCCGGACATCAACCAGGGCGTTGACCGTGCCGATCCGCTGGAACAGGGCGCGGGCGACCAGGGCCTGATGTTCGGTTATGCGACCAACGAAACCGACGTGCTGATGCCAGCACCGGTGACCTACGCGCACCGTCTGGTGCAGCGCCAGGCTGAAGTGCGTAAAAACGGCACGCTGCCATGGCTGCGCCCGGATGCGAAAAGCCAGGTGACCTTCCAGTACGACGACGGCAAAATCGTCGGCATTGACGCGGTAGTTCTGTCTACCCAGCATGCCGAAGATATCGATCAGAAATCCCTGCAGGAAGCAGTGATGGAAGAGATCATCAAGCCTGTTCTGCCAACCGAATGGCTGAGCAGCGCAACCAAATACTTCATCAACCCAACCGGACGCTTTGTAATTGGCGGCCCAATGGGTGACTGCGGTCTGACCGGTCGTAAAATCATCGTTGATACCTACGGCGGCATGGCACGTCACGGTGGCGGTGCATTCTCCGGTAAAGATCCATCAAAAGTGGACCGTTCTGCTGCCTACGCTGCACGCTATGTGGCGAAAAACATTGTTGCTGCAGGCCTGGCTGACCGCTGTGAGATCCAGGTTTCCTACGCAATCGGCGTGGCGGAACCCACCTCCATCATGGTTGAAACCTTCGGTACTGAAAAAGTGCCTTCAGAACAGCTGACCCTGCTGGTGCGCGAGTTCTTCGACCTGCGTCCATACGGCCTGATTCAGATGCTGGATCTGCTGCACCCAATCTACAAAGAAACCGCTGCATACGGTCACTTTGGTCGCGAACATTTCCCATGGGAAAAAACCGACAAAGCCGCTCTGCTGCGTGAAGCTGCCGGTCTGAAGTAATCGACCACCCGCAGCTTAAACAGGCCAGCCTTTGTGCTGGCCTTTTTTATGTCGGGTGGCGGCAATGCCTGGAACCGTTTACACCTCACTCTCTATACCCCGCTTTCAGAAAAATCTCTTTGCATGATCGGCTTTCTTCTGCTGTTACATTTCCTTTCAGTTAAGTCTGAAATTCATGCAAACGCGATGCGCATCACCTCATTTACCTCTATATTTTCAAAGCTTTATTAATATTTACAGTTACACACTGGTGTAACCGATTACACCTATGTGATTTATCTCACATATTTTTACGGGTCGCTCACCTACCCTTAACATCAATAAAACTGATAACCCAACTGGAGGGCATAATGCCTGACAATAATAAACAGGGGCGTACGTCCAACAAGGCGATGACATTCTTCGTCTGCTTCCTTGCCGCCCTGGCAGGATTACTCTTTGGCCTGGATATCGGCGTGATTGCCGGCGCCCTTCCCTTTATCGCAGACGAATTCCAGATTAACGCACATACCCAGGAATGGGTGGTCAGCTCCATGATGTTCGGTGCGGCCGTCGGGGCCGTCGGCAGCGGCTGGCTCTCTTTCAAACTGGGACGTAAAAAGAGCCTGATGATTGGCGCGATCCTCTTCGTCGCCGGTTCCCTCTTCTCTGCCGCCGCCCCTAACGTTGAAGTGCTTATCCTGTCCCGTGTGCTGTTGGGGCTGGCCGTAGGCGTCGCGTCTTATACCGCGCCGCTTTACCTGTCAGAAATCGCGCCGGAGAAAATCCGCGGCAGTATGATTTCGATGTACCAGCTGATGATCACCATCGGGATTTTGGGCGCTTACCTGTCCGATACCGCCTTTAGCTACAGCGGCGCATGGCGCTGGATGCTGGGCGTGATCATCATTCCGGCCATTCTGCTGCTGATTGGCGTCTTCTTCCTGCCGGACAGCCCGCGCTGGTTTGCCGCCAAGCGCCGTTTCGTCGATGCCGAACGCGTGCTGCTGCGTCTGCGTGATACCAGTGCGGAAGCTAAAAACGAGCTGGAAGAGATCCGCGAAAGCCTGAAGGTGAAACAGTCTGGCTGGGCGCTGTTCAAAGAGAACAGCAACTTCCGTCGGGCGGTCTTCCTCGGCGTGCTGCTGCAGGTGATGCAACAGTTCACCGGGATGAACGTCATCATGTATTACGCGCCAAAAATCTTTGAGCTGGCGGGGTATACCAATACCACCGAGCAGATGTGGGGCACCGTGATCGTGGGGCTGACCAACGTGCTGGCGACCTTCATCGCCATCGGTCTGGTCGACCGCTGGGGACGTAAGCCAACGCTGACCCTTGGCTTCCTGGTGATGGCCGCCGGTATGGGGATCCTCGGTACGATGATGCACATGGGCATTCACTCCCCAACCGCGCAGTACCTGGCAGTAGGTATGCTGCTGATGTTTATCGTCGGGTTTGCAATGAGTGCCGGTCCGCTGATTTGGGTGCTGTGCTCTGAAATCCAGCCGCTGAAAGGACGTGATTTCGGTATCACCTGCTCTACCGCGACCAACTGGATTGCCAATATGATCGTCGGTGCCACGTTCCTGACCATGCTCAACACGCTGGGCAATGCGAACACCTTCTGGGTCTACGCCGGTCTGAACCTGTTCTTTATTGTTCTCACCGTCTGGCTGGTTCCTGAAACCAAACACGTTTCACTGGAACACATTGAACGTAACCTGATGAAAGGTCGTCCGCTGCGCGAAATCGGCGCACACGACTAATCCTCTTGCGGGAGGCGCCTCTTGCGGGAGGCGCCTCTTGCGCCTCCCCGCTTCGCGCTTTATGCTCTGCCCCATGAAAGCACCCCGTCTCCCCATCGCCATTCAGCAAGCCGTTATGCGCAGCCTGCGGGAAAAACTCGCCCAGGCCAACCTGAAGCTTGGCCGTAATTATCCGGAACCGAAACTCGTCTACCAGCAGCGAGGAACCGCGGCGGGTACCGCGTGGCTGGAGTCCTATGAGATCCGCCTGAACCCGGTACTGATGATGGAAAACCAGCAGGCGTTTATTGAGGAAGTGGTGCCGCACGAACTGGCACACCTTCTGGTATGGAAACACTTCGGCCGCGTGGCTCCGCACGGCAAAGAGTGGAAATGGATGATGGAGGCGGTGCTCGGCGTTCCGGCACGCCGTACTCATCAGTTCGAACTGGAGTCGGTACGCCGTAATACCTTCCCCTACCGCTGCCAGTGCCAGCAGCATCAGCTCACCGTTCGCCGCCATAATCGTGTGGTACGCGGCGAGGCAACCTACCGCTGCGTGAAGTGCGGCGAGCCACTGGTCGCAGAATAACCAACTGAACTTTCAGGAACTTTCCTGATCTGGCTGATTGCATACAGGAACAACTTTCGCTACGTTGCGGGCTCGTTTTGACACGGAGTGTAAGATGTCCCGTAATTTCTCTCTCGCGGTTGCCTTTCTGACAACGGCCCTCTCCGGCCAGGCTCTGGCCGACGGTATCAACAGTTTCTCTCAGGCCAAAGCGGCAGGCGTGAAGGTCAACGCTGACGTGCCGGGCGATTTCTACTGTGGCTGCAAAATTAACTGGCAGGGTAAAAAAGGGGTCGTTGACCTTGAATCCTGCGGCTATAAGGTGCGTAAAAACGAAAACCGCGCCAGCCGCATCGAGTGGGAACATGTGGTTCCGGCATGGCAGTTTGGCCATCAGCGCCAGTGCTGGCAGGATGGCGGACGTAAAAACTGCGCCAAAGATCCGGTCTATCGTCAAATGGAAAGCGATATGCACAACCTGCAGCCCGCCGTGGGTGAAGTGAATGGCGACCGCGGCAATTTTATGTACAGCCAGTGGAACGGTGGCGAAGGCCAGTACGGCCAGTGCGGAATGAAGGTGGATTTTAAAGAGAAAGTCGCCGAGCCCCCTGCCCGGGCACGCGGCAGCATTGCCCGCACGTACTTCTATATGCGCGATCGTTACAACCTCAACCTTTCCCGCCAGCAAACCCAACTGTTTAACGCCTGGAATAAACAATACCCGGTCACCGAGTGGGAATGTCAGCGCGACGAACGCATCGCCAGGGTCCAGGGGAATCATAACCCTTACGTCCAGCGGGCTTGCCAGGCGCAAAAGAGCTAACCTACACTAGCGGCAATTCGCTTAAACAGCATGACACATGGAATTTTTGACTATGCGTATTCCTCGCATCTTTCACCCTGAACTGATTACCGCTGGCCGCGAAATCGCCCTGTCTGACGATGCCGCCAACCACGTTGGCCGCGTGCTGCGCATGGGGGCAGGCCAGGCGATTCAGCTGTTCGACGGCTCCAACCAGGTTTTCGACGCGGAAATTACGCGGGCGGATAAAAAAAGCGTGCACGTCAATGTGCTGCGCGGCGAAGTCGATGACCGTGAATCGCCGCTGCACATTCATCTGGGTCAGGTGATGTCGCGCGGGGAAAAGATGGAGTTCACCATTCAGAAATCCATTGAACTGGGTGTAAGCCTCATTACGCCACTTTTTTCTGAGCGCTGCGGCGTTAAACTGGATGCGGAACGTCTGAACAAGAAGATCCAGCAGTGGCAGAAAATTGCCATTGCTGCCTGTGAACAGAGTGGCCGCAACCGTATTCCGGAGATCCGCCCGGCGATGGATCTCGAAGACTGGTGTGCAGAAGAGGAGAGCGGGCTGAAGCTCAATCTCCATCCGCGCGCCAGCGCCAGTATCAATACGCTGCCGCTGCCCGTTGAACGTGTACGCCTGCTGATTGGCCCGGAAGGCGGCCTGTCAGCAGATGAAATTGCCATGACGGCGCGTTACCAGTTTACTGATATTCTGTTGGGACCTCGCGTTCTGCGCACTGAGACAACGGCACTCACAGCCATCACCGCGCTACAGGTGCGGTTTGGCGATCTGGGTTGACCCATTAACGGAGAAGAACATGATCAAGCTCGGCATTGTGATGGACCCCATCGCAAACATTAACATCAAGAAAGATTCCAGCTTCGCCATGCTGCTGGAAGCGCAGCGTCGCGGCTATGAGCTTCACTATATGGAGATGAACGATCTTTATCTGATCAACGGTGAAGCCCGTGCACGCACCCGCATCGTTAACGTCGAGCAAAATTACGACAAATGGTACGAATTCGGCAGCGAGCAGGATATTGCGCTCGCCGATCTCAACGTCATCCTGATGCGTAAAGATCCTCCGTTCGACACCGAATACATCTACTGCACCTATATCCTCGAGCGCGCAGAAGAAAAAGGGACGCTTATCGTCAATAAACCGCAGAGCCTGCGCGACTGCAACGAGAAGCTCTACACCGCCTGGTTCTCCGATCTGACGCCGGAAACGCTGGTGACCCGCAGCAAAGCCCAGTTGAAGGAATTCTGGCAGAAACACGGCGATATCATCATGAAACCGCTGGACGGCATGGGCGGCGCGTCGATTTTCCGCGTAAAAGAAGGCGACCCGAATATTGGCGTGATTGCCGAAACGCTGACCGAACTGGGTACGCGTTACTGCATGGCACAGAACTATCTGCCCGCGATTAAAGACGGCGATAAACGCGTCCTGATCGTGGATGGCGAACCCGTGCCTTACTGCCTGGCACGTATCCCGCAGGGGGGCGAAACCCGTGGTAATCTGGCGGCCGGTGGCCGTGGCGAACCGCGTCCGTTAACCGAAAGTGACTGGGAAATTGCCCGCCGCGTCGGCCCAACGCTGAAAGCCAAAGGTCTGATCTTTGTTGGCCTGGATATCATTGGCGATCGTCTGACCGAAGTGAACGTCACCAGCCCGACCTGCATTCGTGAAATTGAAGCGGAATTCCCGGTCTCGATCACCGGAATGCTGATGGACGCCATCGAAAAACGTATCCAGAAATAACTTACCAATACTATTAGTGACAGCACCCCGGTTTGTCCGCATACTGGGGCTGTCGCTTTTTAAACCAGGAAACAGTACCTCTGACAATGAATTTACAGCATCACTTTCTTATTGCCATGCCTGCTCTCCAGGATCCGATTTTCCGCCGCTCCGTGGTTTATATTTGTGAATACAATGAAGACGGCGCGATGGGTATTATCATCAACAAGCCGCTGGAGAACCTGCAGGTTGAAGGGATTCTGGAAAAGCTGAAAATTACAGCTGAAGCGCGCCTGCCGGAAATCCGTCTTGATAAACCGGTGATGCTGGGTGGCCCTCTTGCAGAGGATCGCGGTTTTATCCTGCATACGCCGCCCATTTTCTCTTCCAGTATTCGTATCTCTGACAACACGGTGATCACCACCTCCCGCGATGTGCTGGAAACGCTGGGCACCGCAGAACAGCCTTCCGAAGTGCTGGTGGCACTGGGTTACGCCTCCTGGGAGAAGGGCCAGCTTGAGCAGGAGATCCTGGATAACGCCTGGCTCACCGCCCCTGCTGACATGAATATCCTGTTCAAAACCCCTATCGCCGACCGCTGGCGTGATGCGGCGAAACTGATTGGCATTGATATTCTGACCATGCCTGGCGTTGCGGGGCACGCCTGATGAGCGGAACACTTCTGGCCTTCGATTTTGGCACGAAAAGCATTGGCGTCGCCGTCGGCCAGCGTATTACCGGCACCGCCCGTCCGCTCACGGCCCTTAAGGCGAACGACGGCACCCCGGACTGGAACCTTATTGAGCGTCTGCTCAAAGAGTGGCAGCCGGACGACGTGATTGTCGGTTTACCGCTCAACATGGACGGCACTGAACAGCCACTTACCGCCAGAGCGCGTAAATTTGCTAATAAAATCCACGGTCGCTTTGGCGTCTCCGTGAAGCTCCACGACGAACGATTGAGTACCGTCGAAGCGCGTGCCGGCCTTTTTGAGCACGGGGGCTTCCGCGCACTCAACAAAGGCAGCGTCGATTCGGCTTCCGCCGTCATCATCCTCGAAAGCTATTTCGAACAGGGTTACTGAGCGCCGGGGCCTACAACCGCCCCTGCGCCCGTCGCTCTGCCAGGCTCCGATCAAAATTCTGCATCCCCGCCTGCTGACCGGTTTGAATAATCCCGGGCAACTGCCACGTTTTACCTTCGCGGATAAGGTTCGCTGCCGCTGGCGTATTCACCAGCAGCTCATACAGCGCGACGCGCCCACCCTGCAGATCGGGGAGTAGCCTCTGCGCCAGCACCGCCCGCAGGCTCCCGGCCAGCTGATTACGTACCGGGTCTTTCTCCTGCGCCGGGAACGTATCGACCAGCCGTTCAATCGCCTGCGAGGCGCCGCGGGTGTGCAGCGTCGCCAGCACCAGATGCCCGGTTTCCGCGGCGGTCAGCGCCAGGCGGATCGTTTCGCTGTCGCGCAGTTCTCCCAGCAGGATGACATCGGGATCTTCACGCAACGCACTGCGCAGCGCCTCGGCAAATGAGGGACTGTGCAGGCCGATCTCCCGCTGCTGAATCAGACAACGTTCGCTCTGATAGACAAACTCCACCGGATCTTCGAGCGTCAGAATATGCCCATCCGTCTGGTGATTAAGAAAATCCACCATTGCCGCAAGGGTTGTGGATTTGCCGCTGCCGGTTGCGCCTGTCACCAGTATCAGCCCGCTGTCGTGGGACAGGAGTTCCGGGATAGCCTGGGGAGCGCCCAGGGCGGAGAGCTGCGGGCAGACCCGGGGTAACAGGCGCAGCGTGATGGAGTTGCCCTTCATCTGTTTAAAGGCGCTTGCGCGCAGGCGCTGGTTTCCCGCAAGGGTCACAGCAAAATCTACCTGCCCGCTTGCCCACCATGTCCCCTGCTGCTCATCGTTGAGCCACGTTTTCAGTAACGCATCCACATCGGGAGAGGGAAAGGGAGCCGGTTCAAGGCGGCCTGCTCTGCGCCAGCGCGGTGGCGAATCACTGCACAGGTGTAGATCGGAGACATTATGCTTTACACTAAGGGCCACAATTTCTTCCACATCCATATATTACTCCTCGGAAAATGAACGACATTGCGCATAACCTGGCACAGGTCCGGGACAAAATCTCAGTCGCAGCAACACGTTGCGGCCGTGCTTCAGAAGAAATTACGTTACTTGCAGTGAGCAAAACCAAGCCTGCGAGCGCCATCGCAGAAGCGATTGATGCAGGCCAGCGTGCATTTGGTGAGAACTACGTGCAGGAAGGCGTGGATAAAATTCGCTATTTCCAGGAGCAGGGGAATACCGGCCTGCAATGGCACTTTATTGGCCCACTGCAGTCGAATAAAAGCCGTCTGGTGGCAGAGCACTTTGACTGGTGCCATACCATCGACCGTCTGCGGATTGCCACCCGTCTGAACGATCAGCGCCCGGCAGAGATGCCAGCGCTCAACGTACTCATTCAGATCAATATCAGCGATGAAAACAGTAAATCCGGTATTGCGCTGAATGAGCTGGAGGCTCTGGCAGCCGAAGTGGCGGCCCTGCCGCGCTTAACCCTGCGCGGTTTGATGGCCATCCCGGCGCCTGAGTCAAGTTATGAAAGGCAGTTTGCCGTGGCACAGCAAATGGCTGTAGCATTTGAGGCGCTTAAAGCGCGCTATGAAACGGTAGACACGCTTTCTCTGGGCATGTCGGATGATATGGAAGCCGCCATCGCGGCAGGCAGCACTATGGTGCGCATCGGCACGGCAATTTTCGGTGCGCGCGACTACACCCAATAATAAGGAAACCTGAGGAACGCCATGAAGACGTTGACTTTCCTGCTCTCAACGGTCATTGAGCTGTATACAATGGCGCTTTTGCTGCGCGTCTGGATGCAGTGGGCCCGCTGTGATTTTTACAACCCGTTCTCGCAGTTTGTCGTGAAAATCACCCAACCTGTTGTGGGACCGCTGCGCCGTATTATTCCGGCGATGGGCCCCATTGACAGCGCGTCTCTGCTGGTGGCGTTTATTCTGAGCGTTATCAAAGCGATTGTGCTGTTTATGGTCATCACCTTCCAGCCGATCATCTGGATTGCTGCCGTCCTGATCCTGATTAAAACCATCGGCCTGCTGATCTTCTGGGTGCTGCTGGTCATGGCCATCATGAGTTGGGTCAGCCAGGGCCGTAGCCCGGTGGAGTATGCCTTGATTCAGCTGGCCGAACCGCTGCTGCGTCCCATTCGTAACCTGCTCCCGTCAATGGGCGGCATCGACTTTTCCCCGATGATCCTGGTTCTGCTGCTGTATGTCGTTAATATGGGCATTGCCGAGCTGTTACAGTCCACGGGCGATATGCTGCTGCCGGGGCTGTGGATGGCGCTATGAGTGCCGTAAGCACCTGCGCTGATGGGCTGGTTTTACGGCTGTATATTCAGCCGAAAGCCAGCCGTGACAGTATTGTTGGACTGCATGGCGACGAGTTAAAAGTCGCCATCACCGCCCCACCGGTAGATGGCCAGGCGAATGCGCATCTGACCAAATATCTGGCAAAACAGTTTCGCGTTGCCAAAAGCCAGGTCATCATAGAAAAAGGTGAACTTGGGCGACATAAACAGGTAAAAATCCTTAATCCGCAATCCATCCCGACGGACGTCGCGGCTCTGATTTAACAGGATAAAACGATGCAGAAAGTTGTTCTCGCTACCGGCAACGCCGGTAAAGTGCGCGAGCTGGCCTCGCTATTAAATGATTTTGGGCTGGATGTAGTGGCGCAGACCGAGCTTGGCGTGGAGTCCGCCGAAGAGACCGGCCTGACGTTTATCGAAAACGCGATCCTGAAAGCACGCCATGCCGCGCAGGTGACCGGCCTGCCCGCGATTGCCGATGATTCCGGCCTGGCGGTTGATTTTCTGGGCGGTGCTCCGGGCATTTACTCTGCCCGCTATTCAGGCGTGGACGCCACCGACCAGCAGAATCTGGAAAAGCTGCTTGTCGCCCTGAAGGATGTGCCAGACGAACAGCGTACCGCGCAGTTCCACTGCGTGCTGGTCTATATGCGTCACGCGGAAGACCCTACGCCTGTCGTCTGCCACGGCAGCTGGCCGGGGGTGATTACCCGTGAAGCAGCCGGTAACGGCGGCTTTGGCTACGACCCCATCTTCTTTGTCCCGACTGAGGGCAAAACCGCCGCGGAACTGACCCGCGAAGAGAAAAGCGCGATTTCCCACCGTGGACGCGCCCTGAAACTGTTACTGGAAGCGCTGCGTAATGGCTAATTTGCCACCCCTGAGTCTTTATATTCACATCCCGTGGTGTGTGCAGAAATGCCCGTACTGCGATTTCAACTCGCACGCGCTGAAAGGTGAAGTGCCGCACGATGATTACGTTGCGCATCTGCTGGCTGACCTGGATGCCGATGTACCTTACGCACAGGGACGTGAAGTGAAGACCATTTTTATTGGTGGCGGTACGCCGAGCCTGCTGTCAGGCCCGGCGATGCAGACGCTGCTGGACGGCGTGCGTGCACGTCTGAATCTGGCAGCGGATGCTGAAATTACGATGGAAGCCAACCCCGGTACCGTTGAGGCCGACCGTTTTGTCGAGTATCAGCAGGCGGGCGTGAACCGGATTTCCATCGGCGTGCAGAGCTTTAGCGAGCCGAAGTTAAAACGTCTGGGGCGTATTCACGGCCCGGAAGAGGCGAAGCGGGCGGCAAAGCTGGCTACTGGGCTGGGTCTGCGCAGTTTTAACCTCGATCTGATGCACGGCCTGCCGGATCAGTCGCTGGAAGAGGCGCTGGACGATTTGCGTCAGGCGATTGCCCTGAACCCGCCGCATCTTTCGTGGTATCAGCTGACCATCGAGCCCAATACGCTGTTTGGCTCTCGTCCGCCGGTGCTGCCGGATGACGATGCGCTGTGGGATATCTTTGAGCAGGGCCATCAGTTGTTGACCGCCGCAGGCTATCAGCAGTACGAAACGTCGGCCTATGCGAAGCCGGGCTACCAGTGCCAGCACAACCTGAACTACTGGCGCTTTGGTGATTATCTGGGCATTGGCTGCGGCGCGCACGGTAAAGTCACCTTCCCTGACGGGCGAATTCTGCGTACGGCCAAGACGCGCCATCCGCGCGGGTATATGGAAGGTCGTTATCTTGAACGTCAGCACGATGTCGAGGCGGTGGATAAGCCGTTTGAGTTCTTTATGAACCGCTTCCGCCTGCTGGAAGCCGCACCGCGTAAAGAGTTTGCCCTTTATACCGGGTTGCCGGAAGCCGTGATTCGCCCACAAATAGATGAGGCGCTGGCGCAGGGGTATCTCACGGAATGTGAGGAATACTGGCAGATCACCGAGCACGGCAAACTGTTCTTAAACTCCCTTCTCGAGTTGTTCCTCGCCGAAGAATCTGAAGGCTGATTCAGAATTTTGCATCCTGTTCTGCCGGCTGAGGGAAAGGCTGGCATGTCATTCGATTCTGGAATAACGAACTCTGGAACAACGAAGAGGCGGTATTAGAAAAAATACGGGAAACCCTGCAAATGCTACCCTCATCCCGGCCCTCTCCCTGAAAGGGAGAGGGCGCAAACCATCCCCTCGCCCCTTTGGGGAGAGGGTTAGGGTGAGGGGGGAAATTAATTACTTCAGCGTCCCCACCAGCGCCTTACGGCTATCTTCCAGCGACACCACACGTTTACACACGTCTTTACCGAACTGCTGGAAATCGGCTTCCTGATTCTTCCACTCGTTCTGAATCGAGGTCTGCAAGCCACCCAGGCTACCCAGCACGCCCTGCAGCGGGTTACCGCCGCCTTTCAGTACCGCTTTGGCGCCCATCTCGTTAATGCTGTCCTGCAGGATACCGCCCATGGCCTGATTCACCAGCTGCTGGCCGTCAGCACGCACCTGATCGATCGCTTTGTAGTGGAACGTCAGGCCGTCGGTACGATGCTCGATAATCCGGTTCATCTGCTCTTTCAGCTGCTTGTCGAGCTTCGTCAGGCGGGTGCGCATGTTGCTGCTCTCACCCACCTCTTTGGTAATGATCTTGTCCAGTGCGACGCGGCCTTTCTCAACGCGCGTCAGAGCGCCTTCGTCAATCCACGGCAGCGCGGTACGCAAATCGGCCTGATAGTCTCTCGCCTGCTCACGCTGCGCGGCAGTCAGGTTGTACTGTTTGCCATTGAACGTGACATCACCCTGCGGCGTGATGACCAGATTGCCGTTCTCGCCTTTAACCTGCACGGTTTGCGGGCTTAACACCACGTCATCACGCGGGGTGACGCTACATTTATATTCCGCATGGGCGGTGAATCCGGTTGCCATTAAGGCAACAGCCAGCAACGTTTTGCGCATCTTTAACACTCCCTCAGACAAAATGGGCCAGCATTAGCTGGCCCCTGACTTCTTTATTAGTCCCACCAAACGTCGAAAAGTTCGCTGACGCGGACATCTTCCAGTTTGTGGTCTTCAAGCCATTTGCGTACCAGTGCCTGATGTTCTTCGGTGCATTTACCCACTTCCTGGGTGCAGATAAGACCTTCCCACGCCAGATAGCCGCTACCGTCGAAGGCCAGCTTGTTTGGCTCGATCACCTCGTTGATGAACGCATCAACGTCCTGATCGATCTGCTCAACGCTGGTGCCTTCCGGGAAACGCCAGGCAACGGAGAAGCCCACTTCCTGGAATTCTTCGATGTGCATCTTTTTACGCAGACGACGGCTACGATTCTTTGCCATTATTTCACCCTCTCGAACATTAAGTCCCATACGCCGTGACCAAGACGATGGCCACGCTGTTCAAATTTTGTTACCGGACGCGAATCCGGACGCGGTACATAGTCGTTGCTCTCTGACTGGTTTTTATACCCGTCCAGAGACGACATCACTTCCAGCATATGTTCCGCATAAGGTTCCCAGTCGGTCGCCATATGGAAGACACCGCCCAGTTTCAGCTTACTTTTTACCAGCTCAGCAAACGGCGCCTGAACGATACGGCGCTTATTATGACGTGCTTTGTGCCACGGGTCAGGGAAAAAGAGCTGAACCATGTTCAAAGAATTGTCAGGAATCATTTTGTGCAGCACTTCGACCGCGTCATGACACATCACGCGCAGGTTCTCTACCCCCTCTTCATGGGCCGTGGCCAGACACGCGCCAACGCCCGGGGAATGCACTTCAATGCCGAGGAAGTTCTGCTCCGGGCGGGCTTTCGCCATGGTCACCAGTGAGGTACCCATACCAAAGCCGATCTCCAGGGTCACTGGCGCATCGCGACCGAACAGGTCGGCAAAGTCGAGCGGCTGCTCGCTGAACTCAACGCCCATCACCGGCCAGTAGTTGTCCAGCGCGTGTTGCTGCCCTTTTGTCAGGCGACCCTGACGGCGGACAAAGCTGCGAATACGGCGCAGCGGGCGACCGTTTTCATCAAATTCCGGTGAAATGACGTCGTTTTTCATAAAAGAGTTGTCTGCTTGTGAGAATGTTCGGGAAACGGGCATTATCCAAAGTTAAGGCTTCTATGCAAGCATGGGAAAGATCCGGTTTACAGCAGATTGACGCTGTGCTGCAATCGGCGTCCCTGATTATACGAATCGATGACCATGCAAGCCTCTCAATTTTCAGCCCAGGTGCTGGACTGGTACGACAAATACGGGCGTAAAACCCTGCCCTGGCAAATTGAAAAAACGCCTTACAAAGTATGGCTCTCCGAAGTGATGTTGCAACAAACGCAGGTTGCCACGGTGATCCCTTACTTTGAGCGTTTTATGGCGCGCTTTCCCACGGTGACCGATCTGGCCAACGCGCCGTTAGACGAGGTGCTGCACCTGTGGACGGGGCTTGGTTACTACGCCCGCGCGCGCAATCTGCACAAAGCCGCACAGCAGGTTGCGACCCGCCACAACGGCCAATTCCCGGAAACCTTCGACGAGGTGGCGGATTTACCCGGTGTCGGACGATCCACCGCGGGTGCCATCCTCTCACTGTCCCTCGGCAAGCATTTCCCGATCCTTGACGGTAACGTGAAGCGCGTGCTGGCACGTTGCTATGCGGTTGACGGCTGGCCGGGGAAAAAAGAGGTCGAAAAGCGGCTGTGGGAGATCAGCGAAGCGGTAACCCCGGCAAAGGGCGTGGAGCGGTTTAACCAGGCGATGATGGATCTCGGTGCGATGGTCTGCACGCGCTCGAAACCAAAATGCGAGCTCTGCCCGCTTAATAACCTGTGTGTGGCCTACGCAAACCATTCCTGGGCGCAGTATCCCGGTAAAAAGCCGAAGCAGACGCTGCCGGAGCGCACGGGTTACATGCTGCTGATGCAGCACGGTGACGAGGTTTTCCTGGCGCAGCGCCCACCGAGCGGCCTGTGGGGTGGTCTATACTGCTTCCCACAGTTTGAAGATGAAGCCACGCTGCGGGCCTGGCTTAAACAGCGCGGCATTGCTGCCGATAACCTGACGCAGCAGACCGCGTTTCGCCACACTTTCAGCCATTTCCATCTGGATATAGTGCCGATGTGGCTTCCCGTGTCCTCCCTCGCCTCGTGCATGGATGAAGGCACCGCTCTCTGGTATAACTTAGCGCAACCGCCATCAGTCGGACTGGCGGCTCCCGTGGAGCGCCTGTTACAACAATTACGTGCCGGTGCAATGGTTTAGCATCGGTTAAAAAAGAGGAATAAGTATGGCCAGAACCATTTTTTGTACTTTCCTGCAGCGCGACGCTGAAGGCCAGGACTTCCAGCTTTACCCGGGCGAACTGGGTAAGCGCATTTATAACGAGATCTCCAAAGAAGCCTGGGGACAGTGGCAGAAAAAGCAGACCATGCTGATTAACGAGAAAAAACTCAGCATGATGAACCCGGAACACCGCAAGCTGCTGGAGCAGGAGATGGTGAACTTCCTGTTCGAAGGTAAAGACGTGCACATCGAAGGCTATACGCCGCCGGAAAAATAACAGCGCGCGGGGGAAACCCCGCCGTTAAAGCAAACACAACACGCACTCCCGGAATGATGAAAAAAATTTTAGCGCTAGCCCTTGTTGCGCCGTTGCTTGTCTCGTGTTCATCCAAAAAAGGCGATGAATACAACGAAGCCTGGATTAAGGACACCAACGGTTTTGATATTTTGATGGGGCAGTTTGCCCACAACATCGAGAACATATGGGGATTTAACGAAGTTCTTATCGCCGGACCTAAGGACTACGTTAAGTACACCGACGCCTACCAGACCCGTAGCCACATCAACTTCGATGACGGTACGATCACGGTTGAAACCATCGCGGGGACTGATCCTGCGGCGCATTTACGGCAGGCCATTATCAAAACCCTGCTGATGGGCGACGATCCGGGTTCTATCGATCTCTACTCCGACGCCGACGACATTACCATTTCTAAAGAGCCGTTCCTGTACGGTCAGGTCGTGGACCAGACCGGTCAGCCTATCCGCTGGGAAGGCCGCGCCACGAAATTTGCCGACTATCTGCTGCAAACGCGTCTGAAAAGCCGCACCAACGGCCTGAAAGTGATTTATAGCGTCACAATTAACCTGGTGCCGAACCACCTCGACAAGCGTGCGCATAAGTATCTGGGCATGGTGCGTCAGGCGTCACGTAAATATGGCGTGGATGAGTCGCTGATCCTGGCGATCATGCAGACCGAATCGTCCTTTAACCCGTACGCCGTGAGCCGCTCAGACGCGCTGGGGCTGATGCAGGTTGTCCAGCACAGCGCCGGTAAAGACGTGTTCCGCGCACAGGGGAAATCCGGCACGCCGAGCCGCAGCTATCTGTTCGATCCGCAGAGCAACATTGATACCGGCACGGCCTATCTGGCGATGCTGAACAATGTCTATCTGGGCGGGATTGATAACCCAACGTCGCGTCGCTATGCGGTCATTACCGCCTACAACGGCGGTGCCGGCAGCGTGCTGCGCGTCTTCTCCAATGACAAAGTGCAGGCCGCAAATATCATCAACAGCATGGCACCGGGAGATGTTTATTCCACGCTCACCACCCGCCACCCGTCTGCGGAATCCCGTCGCTATCTGTATAAAGTGAACACGGCGCAGAAGAACTATCGTCGCCGCTAGAAAATCATCCCTCACCCTCTCCCACAGGGAGAGGGCCAGGGTGAGGGCATCAGGCCGCCCCCATCTCACCCCATCCATACGAAAATGTTATTTGCATCACAATCCAAACTGCAAATTAATGTGGATTGCATTTTTTTGCGGGAGGTAACAAAACATATCGTTGCCAACTGATAGAATTGCATCAAATAACAACACTGAATGTTCCTATAACAACATATCTCCCGCTCACTTGTGAGGAAAGTAACATGAACCTTAAGCTGCAGCTTAAAATATTGTCGTTTCTGCAGTTCTGCCTGTGGGGTAGCTGGCTGACTACACTCGGCTCCTATATGTTTGTGACGCTCAAGTTCGATGGTGCGTCAATCGGTGCCGTCTACAGCTCGCTGGGTATCGCGGCGGTCTTTATGCCAACGCTGCTGGGGATCGTGGCGGATAAATGGCTGAGTGCGAAATGGTTGTACATGCTTTGCCACCTGGTGGGCGCGGGGACGCTGTTTATGGCAGCCCAGGTCACCACGCCGGGGGCGATGTTTATGGTGATCCTGCTTAACTCGCTGGCCTATATGCCAACGCTTGGCCTGATCAACACCATCTCCTACTACCGCCTGAAATCTGCGGATATGGATATCGTGACCGATTTCCCGCCAATCCGTATCTGGGGCACCATCGGTTTTATTATGGCGATGTGGGGCGTGAGCTTCGCGGGCTTCGAACTGAGCCATATGCAGCTCTACATCGGTGCGGCGCTCTCCGTGGTGCTGGCGCTGTTCACGATGACGCTGCCGCATATTCCGGTATCTAACCAGCAAAAAAACCAGAGCTGGAGCACCATGCTCGGCCTGGACGCTTTCGCGCTGTTTAAAAACAAACGCATGGCGATCTTCTTTATCTTCTCCATGCTGCTGGGCGCGGAACTGCAAATCACCAACATGTTCGGCAATACCTTCCTGCACAGCTTCGATAATAACCCGCTGTTCTCAGGCAGCTTTATCGTTGAACATGCCTCGGTAATGATGTCCATCTCGCAGATCTCTGAGACGCTGTTCATCCTGACCATCCCGTTCTTCCTGAGCCGCTACGGCATCAAGAACGTCATGCTGATCAGTATTGCGGCGTGGATGTTGCGCTTCGGTCTGTTCGCCTACGGCGACCCAAGCCCGTTCGGCACCGTGCTGCTGGTTCTGTCGATGATTGTTTACGGCTGCGCCTTCGACTTCTTCAACATCTCTGGTTCGGTGTTTGTGGAAAAAGAGGTGAAACCTGAAATCCGCGCCAGCGCACAGGGTATGTTCCTGATGATGACCAACGGCTTCGGCTGTATCCTGGGCGGTGTGGTGAGCGGTAAAGTGGTTGAGATGTATACCACCAACGGCATTACCGACTGGCAGCCAGTGTGGCTTATCTTCGCCGCATACTCGCTGGTGCTGTTCTTCGCGTTTATCGTGCTGTTCAAGTACAAGCATGTTCGCGCAGCGCACGGTACACAGCCAATCGCGCATTAGTTGTTGTGCCCGGTGGCGGCTTCGCTTACCGGGCTATTTTAATGCAGACAGCACCCACCCCACCGACAGCAAATCCGCGCTGCCGCCCGGGCTCAGGTTGCGTTCAATCAATGCGTTATCCATTCTACGCAACGCTTCATTATCCCAGCCGTCAGCCAGCAGTTCCCGCGCATAGCCCTGAACATAGCCTAGCCCCTCAATGCCGCCGCGCGACACCAGATTGCTATCCTGATTGATTGCCATCAGACGCAACAGCAGGCCATGAAGCGAATGTCCGTTCCACTGCGCCAGCGCCTTACGCACCGTCGCAAAACCGCTCTCCGCCTCGCCGCGCGCGCCGGTTAAGCCGTACTGCCGGAACTGCCGCTCCCCCGCCGTCGCCTGCCCGCTGCGTGTGGCCAGCTCACGCGAAACCAGCCCGTTGCAGATGTTACTCACCTCACAACAGAGGCTTTCTGCGGAGATATTTTTCACACGCCCGGCGGCAAAGCACAGTAACCCCAGGGCAAAAATGCCCCCTTTGTGCGTGTTCACCCCGTTCGTCGCGGCATACATCGCCTGCTCACAGGCCATCCCCATCGGGCGGAGGATCCGTAACTGTTCGCCAGCGGGTTTCTCGGCATGCGCGTTACCCAGCTCAGCAAAGCGCGAAAACCACGGCGTAATCGCCATAATGCTGCGGACAAACAGCGCGTGATCCATATCGCGATGGGAGCCGTTGTTGAGCCTGTCCACCAGCCCCGGTTTGGGTGTCAGTTCCAGCTCCTGCCACAGCGCTTCTGCGGCAAGGGCGGGGACGTCAAGCGGGCGCGGTTTAGTCGCGAGCAAACCAGTCATCGATCATCTTCTCCACGCGCGCCACCACCTGCTCCAGAGGGTGATTGCGCGAACGGGAACAGGCGTGGGCAGGTTCATCGCAAATCAGGCAGCGTCTGAGATGTGAGCCCAGCGACTGACGTCCAACGTGGCCGTTTTCAGGGCAAATCACATCCAGATCCCACAGCCTGCCAAGCGGGTGCGTCTGCTCCAGCTCCGCACAGTGGGCTTTGATTTCTGCCGCGGGATGGGCCACGCACCACAGCGCTTCGGGCCCGGTCGGGAGCCACAGCACCTGACGGTCCAGCACCTGCCAGCGGTTTTCCCACAGCAGCTGGTCGCACATCTGTAACGCCACGCCCATAGTATTGCGATAGCGCAGGCTGTCTTTGATCTCCCCGGGTGTTACCAGCGTGAGGGAGATCACCGGTTGTTGATAGTGCGTGAGCCAGTCAGTCTGACGGGCTGCGCGGCGCTCTTTCGCCGCCAGCAGCGCGTCCAGGCTGACACCCGCCCGCACGGGTGTCGCAATGGTCATATTCACTCCTTTACCTGTCGAACGGTGTCGATCACGCTGCCGTCGCGGTAGCGGATCACCCCGACAATTTTGTCGGTGAACTCAATCGGTTTCGGTACGCCTGTCAGCGAAATTGCCCGCTCATAGAGGGCGTTGATATCAACAACCTTCAGCCCTGCTTCCATGAGGCGTTCGCGGATCTCCGGGCGCGCCGGGTTAACCGCAATGCCGTGATCGGTGACCAGCACGTCGATGCTTTCGCCCGGCGTGAGGCGAGTGGTAACGCGCTTCACCACCGTCGGAATGCGGCTACGCAGCAGCGGCGCAACGACGATGGTCAGGTTTGCCGCGGCGGCCACGTCGCAGTGCCCGCCGGACGCGCCACGCATCACGCCGTCGGAGCCGGTAATGACGTTAACGTTAAAATCGACGTCAATCTCCAGCGCGCTGAGGATCACCACGTCGAGCTGATCGCAGCTTGCCGCCTTACTGCCGGGGTTGGCGTAGACGTTAGTGGAGATCTCCACGTGGTTCGGGTTGCGCGCCAGCGAGGCCGCCGCCTGGCCGTCAAAGCACTGGGTATCGAGCAGCTTTTCGATCAGCCCCTTCTCGTGCAGATCCACCAGGCTGCCGGTGATGCCACCCAGCGCAAAGCGTGCCTTCACGCCGCTGCGCTCCATCTTCTCTTCCATAAAGCGGGTGCAGGCCGTGGCCGCCGCGCCGGATCCGGTCTGCATCGAGAAGCCCGGTTTGAAGTAGCCGGAGTGCTCAATCACATCCGCCGCATAGCGGGCAATCATCAGCTCGCGCGGATTGCTGGTGACGCGCGCCGCGCCGACGCTGATTTTCGCCGGATCGCCCACGCTCTCCACCTGCACGATGTAGTCCACCAGATCCTGCACCAGGCTGGCGGGCATATTGGGGAACGGCACCAGTTCTTCCGTCAGCAGCACCACCTTGCGGGCAAAATGGGCGTCCACCATCGCATAGCCCAGCGAGCCGCAGCACGATTTGCCGTGCGTGCCGTTGGCGTTACCAAACTCATCGCTGCACGGCACGCCGAGGAACGCCACGTCAATGTTCAGCTCACCGTCCTGCAGCAGCTTCACGCGCCCGCCGTGGGAGTGAATTTGCACCGGCTCGTCCATCAGCCCGTGGGAGATGGCCTCCGCCAGCCTGCCGCGCATGCCGGAGGTGTAAATCCGGGTGATGACGCCGCTCTCAATATGTTCGATCAGCGCGTCGTTGCAGGTCATCAGCGAGCTGGAGGCGAGGGTCAGGTTTTTGAAGCCCATCCGCGCCAGCAGCGCCACGACGGTGTTGATCACCCGGTCGCCTTCGCGAAACGCATGGTGGAAGGAGATGGTCATGCCGTCCTGCAGGCCGCAACGCTTAACCGCCTCTTCAATGGAAGCGCAGAGTTTGCGGTTGTGTTTCGTGTCGCTGTCCGCCAGCCACGGCGTGGCGCTGTGGGCGGTATCAAACGGTTTTAACGCCCGCAGATGGGGAAAATTCACATGGAGAAGTTCTGTCTGGTTCATTGTGTCATCCTTACCGACGCACGCCGGAGGCCGCCGCGCGTTCGAGCACCACCTGCGCGTGGTTAATAATCGGTGCATCCACCATCTTGCCGTTGAGCGACACCACGCCAAGGCCGTTACGTTCGCCCTCTTCTGCCGCTTCAATCACCCGCAGGGCGTGATCCACCTCTTCCTGGGTTGGCGCATAGGCGTTATGCAGCAGGTCTATCTGGCGCGGGTTGATCAGCGATTTGCCGTTAAAGCCCATCTTGCGGATCAGATCGACCTCGCGCAGGAATCCGGCCTCGTCGTTAACGTCTGACCACACCACGTCGAAGGCGTCGATGCCTGCCGCGCGGGCGGCGTGCAGCACGGCGCAGCGGGCGTAGAACAGCTCGGTGCCGTCGCCGCGCTCGGTCTGCATGTCCATCACGTAGTCAAAGGCCGCCAGTGCAATACCAATCAGGCGCGGCGAGCTGCGGGCAATCGCCACGGCGTTGATGACGCCAATGGCCGATTCAATCGCCGCCATCACGCGGGTAGAACCAACCTCGCGCCCGCACTCCTGCTCGATACGCTCAAGGTGGCCTTCCAGTTCGTAGATGTCGTCCGGGGTGTCGGTTTTCGGCAGGCGGATCACGTCCACGCCGGCGCGCACGGCGGCTTCCAGATCCAGCAAGCCAAACGGCGTGCTCAGCGGGTTAATGCGCACCACGGTTTCGATGTCCTGATACATCGGGTGCTGCAGGGCGTGGAACACCAGCATTCGCGCGGTGTCTTTCTCGCGCAGAGCAACGGCATCTTCAAGGTCAAACATGATGGAGTCTGGACGGTAGATAAACGCGGTTGAAAGCATGGCGGCGTTAGCGCCGGGCAGGAACAACATACTGCGGCGGAGTTTGCTCATTTCAGCGCCCCCCAGTTAATGGCCTGTTCATCGGCGGCACGCAGAAGCGCACTTTGCAGGCGGGCGCGGATCACACAGTCCAGCGCCCCTTTGTCTTCAATAATGATCAGTCCCTGGTGCACGTTCATGGCGCGCAATGTCTCGTTGACCACCTGGCGAATTTGCTCGCCAAACTGCTTAATCACTTCACTGTGGATGACTATCTCCAGCTCGCCGTGAGCGGGAGCAATTTTCACCATCAGGTCGCTGGACTCCTGCGTTCCGGCCAGCGCCTCCCTTACAATTTTCATGATAAATTCCTGGTAGTTAAGCGACTTCGGCACTCGCACGGTAGTGTGCTTCGAGATGCGCGAAGGTGGAGTCCGGGACAATCTCCCGGATCCGGGAAAACTGCTGAGTCTTGAGCAAGCGGCGCACTTCCGACGCCGAAATGGCGTTGCCGGTGGCCTTGATGCGCGGCATTTCCACCACCTCAATCTGCGGGCTCAGCAAGGCGTGCAGCGTCTGGTTGTACTGACGGGTGATATCGCAAAACGGCTCGGAGCCGATAAAACGATGGGTAATGCCCAGCGCCGGCGCGATAAAGTCGCGGAAGATCAGCACGTCGATTTCGCTCCACGCCTGCTGTACTTTGCCGGTCTCTTTCAGGAAGTAGGCCGGGAAGGTGGCGCGGGAGATGATGTACTGCGAGCCTTCGTGCACGGTCACATTTGGCAGATGCGCGACGCCCGCACGCACCATTGCGAGGCGCGCGCTGAACGGAAAGAACGAAGCATCTTCACGCACCACAAACAGGTGCAGGGCGTCACACTGCATCGCCGCCTGCTCCACCAGATGACGGTGGCCGAGGGTGAACGGGTTGGCGTTCATCACTATCGCGCCAGTCTTCTCCCCGCCCTTGCGCATCCTGCCCAGGGAACGGCAGTAACGCTCGATCCCCTGCGGAGTGTTCTCCATCAGCACGGCGTTGTTGCCGCTCTGGGCAATTGGCCAGAAGCCGCTGCGGGCAAAACGCGCCTTATTGCACGGGCGCGTGCAGAGGAAGAGGTGAAAATGTCCGCGCTCCAGCGCCGCATTCTGCACCTCCGCCAGCAAGCGCGCGCTAAGGTTCTCGCCGCGAAGCTGCTCATTCACGGCCACACACTTGATAACGTTGGCGGCCAGCCCGGCGCAACCCACCAGCTGCGCGCCGGACCAGGCTTCGACAAACAGCGTGATGTCGTTGTCCAGGCCCAGGCCGCTGTCTGCCAGCAGGTAACGGATCTGGCTTAAGCGTTCCGGGTGTTTCGCCACCAGCGTGTGGCGAAAATCGATGGGTTGACTGTTCATGCCGCCTTTCTCAGTGTGCCGCCGCAAGCCCGGTAGCTGGCGCTTCCACAATCACGTTGCTCAGATGACCGATATGCTCGATCTCCACTTCAATGCGATCGCCCTCTTTCATAAACAGCGGTGGATTACGCTTTTTCCCCACCCCGCCCGGGGAGCCGGTGATGATCACGTCGCCCGGACTTAAGCGGGTAAAGGTGCTGATGTACTCGATCAGCTCCGCAACCTTGTGGATCATGCTGCTGGTGTTGTCTTCCTGCACCATGCGGCCGTTTAGCCAGGTGCGGATCGCAAGCTGATGCGGGTCCGGGATCTCATCGGCCGTGGCCATCCACGGGCCAAACGCGCCGGTCTGACGCCAGTTTTTACCGGCAGTGAACCAGGTGTGCTGCCAGTCGCGGGCGGAGCCGTCCATGTAGCAGCTGTAGCCCGCCACGTGGTGCAGCGCCTCGTCGCGGCTGATGTTTTCCCCGCCTTTGCCGATGATCACCGCCAGCTCGCCTTCGTAGTCGAATTCGCTGGAGTGGCGCGGCTTCAGCACCGGTTCGTTGTGGCCGGTCTGAGAATCCGGGAAGCGCACGAACAGCGTCGGTGCCGGGTTGTGCTGGTCAAACTCCTTGCGCTTGTCGGCGTAGTTCATGCCCACACAGAGGATTTTTTCCGGCTGCTCAATCACCGGTAAGAAGGTGATGGCGCTCATCGGCACGTCCACAGCATCGTTCAGGTAACGGGTGGCCTGCGCCAGTCCGTTACCCTGCAGCAGCGCTTTGAGGTCGCTGTAGCGGTCGCCGAGACGGCGACCTAAATCGATCACACCTTCGGCCTGGACGATGCCGTAGCTGCGTTTTCCCTGGTATAAAAAGCTTGCGAGTTTCATTGTTCTTTCCTGAAAACTTAAACGAGGAAGTTGCCCAGAATCAGCAGTGAGATAGAGACGTTAATCGCGCCGCCGATACGGGTAGCAATCTGGGCGAAGGGCATCAGGCTCATACGGTTGCCTGCGGTCAGGATCGCCACGTCACCGGTGCCGCCCTGGCCGCTCTGGCAGCAGGAGACGATGGCGACATCAATCGGGTGCATACCAATCTTTTTGCCGACGAAGAAGCCGGTCGCCACCAGCGAAGAGACGGTACTGATAATCACCAGCAGGTTAGTCAGCGTGAAGGCCGCGACCAGTTCATGCCATGGGGTGATCGCCACACCCACCGCGAAGAGAATGGGATAGGTCACCGAGGTCTGGAAGAATTTGTACACCACCTGAGAGCCTTCCAGCAGACGCGGAGAGGCACCGTTGCAGAGCTTCACCAGCACCGCCATAAACAGCATGCCAACCGGCGCAGGCAGACCAATCAGCTTATGGCCGAGCATGCCCAGCATGTAGAGCAGCACCGCCAGCAGCGCACCGGAGGCGATGGTGGTGACGTCCGCTTTGCCGGAGAACGCAGGTTGAGAAACGGTGGCATCGGCATTCGCGCGGTTCGGCATCAGTTGACCTTCACCGGTCAGGTGCGGATAACGCTTGCCCAGCTGGTTCAGACAGCCGGAGATGATGATGGCGGTCAGACCGCCGAGCATCACCATCGGCAGCACGCGACCGAGCGCCACGCCCTGATCCATGTGCAGCAGGGTGGCATAGCCGATGGAGAGCGGGATTGCCCCTTCGCCCACGCCGCCCGCCATAATCGGCAGAATGATAAAGAAGAAGATCTGGAACGGCTCAAGACCCAGTGCCAGACCCACGCCCATCCCCACCAGCATGCCGACGATCTCGCCGCACAGCATCGGGAAGAAGATGCGCAGGAAGCCCTGAATCAGCACCGTGCGGTTCATGCTCATGATGCTGCCGACAATGATGCAGCAGATGTAGAGATAAAGAATGTTGGTGGATTTGTAAAACTTAGTGGTGGATTCCACTACCACATCCGGCAACAGGCCGTAATAGACCAGCGCGGAAGGGATAAAGGTGGCGCAAATTGCCGCCGCGCCGAGCTTACCGACAATCGGCAGGCGTTTGCCAAACTCACCGCAGGCAAAGCCGAAGAACGCCAGCGTCGCCACCATCACCACGATATCGCTTGGCAGTTTTCCGCCCAGACAATCAATGGCAATCAGCGCGCCCGCCAGGACAAACAGCGGCAGAGGAATAATCCCGATTTTCCAGGTATCCATAATATGCCACCAGCGCTCTTTGAGCGATGGCCGCTGAATATCAATCGGGTCGTGGGTAACAGAGAAAGAATCGTCAGTTGTGCTCATAATAAGCCCCTTGGTTATTTTGTGCGTTCAGCTTAGAGTCACAAAGGCTTACTTTATGTGAGGAATGGCATATTAAAAGCGAAGTTTTAATGGCAGCTATGGTTTTAATGGTTTCTTTTATTTAATGTGATTTGCCCCTTATTTATTGCCGTGGTTTTTATGGTTTCTTTTCTAAATTGAACAAACAAATAACATTTAACTGTGCGCAGTTAAGCGCGAAAGCCTTTCAGATAAATCTTTTACAGCCCTTGCTGTGCAAGGGATCACAAGTTTTCTGCAAAGCGGGCATCCGCATGAAAAAAGATGATATATTGGCGATCTTCGTTGATACCACGCGTGATAGTTATGAAAGTATCGTTTCAGATTAAGCTGTTTGTTTCGCTGGTTGTCTTTTTCTCAGTGCTTTTTGCGCTACTGGGAGGATATTATTATGTCGACGTTGGCCGACAGCTTTATCAGGAAATGAGTGCACGCGCAAAAATACAGGCTGAAGAGATCGCGCTTATTCCGTCATTGCGAAAAGAAGTCGAACAAAAAGATATCAACGCCATTCACGATTTTATGCAGAAAATAGCCACCCACAGTGACGCCAGTTTTATTGTGATTGGCGATAACAAGGGGCTGCATCTGTTTCATTCCGTTTTTGCAGACAGAGTGGGTCATACGCTGGTCGGAGGCGACAACGAAGAGGTGCTGCACGGCAAAAGCACCACCACCATCCGCAAGGGAGGACTGGGCATTTCGCTGCGCAGCAAAGCGCCCATTTTTAACGATGCCGGTCAGGTGGTGGGGATTGTCTCGGTGGGCTATCTCACCAGCTACCTTGATACCATCACCGTCAGTAAAGTGGTCAACATCCTGATTGCCGCCGTACTGCTACTGCTTGCCCTCTTTATCTTCTCCTGGTTCTTTACCCGCAGTATCAAGAAGCAGATTTTCTCCCTGGAGCCGAGAGAGATCGGTCTGCTGGTGCGCCAGCAGAAGGCGATGATGGAGTCCATTTATGAAGGGGTGATCGCCATTGACGATGAACGGCGAATTGAAGTGATCAACCAGGCGGCGCGCAAACTGCTGGGCCTGAGCCAGCCTGCCCGGGAACTGCGCGGGCAGTTGATAAACGAGGTGATCGATCCGGTGCCGTTCTTCGAAACACAAACCATGCTCGCCAAAGACACCCATGACGAGATTTGCCGCTTTAACGATCTCACGGTGATCGCCAGCCGGGTGCGCATCATGCTTGAGAACTCGCTGCAGGGCTGGGTGATCACCTTCCGCGATCGCAACGAGATCGACTCGCTCAGCGCCCAGCTCAGCCAGGTCAAACGCTATGTCGATAACCTGCGCATCATGCGTCACGAGCAGCTAAACCGGATGACCACCCTCTCCGGTCTGCTGCATATGGGCCGTTATGAGGAGGCGATTGGCTACATTCAGGCGCAGTCGGAACACGCCCAGGAGCTGCTGGACTTTATCTCTTCGCGCTTCAGCTCCCCGACCCTGTGCGGCCTGCTGCTGGGGAAAGCCGCGCGGGCGCGAGAGAAAGGCGTGGAGCTGAATTTCGACCCGGCCTGTCGGCTGGACAGACCGTTCCAGGCGCTGCCTGAAGAGGCGCTGATTTCAATCATTGGTAACCTGCTGGATAACGCCATTGAAGCGACGCAGCGCTCACCGCTTCCGCACGCTCCCGTGGAAGTGCTGATAAAACTGAGCGAACAAGAACTCATCATCGAAGTGGCCGATCAGGGCGTGGGCATTAAACCGGAGATCCGTGACAGGATATTTGAGCGCGGCATCACCACCAAAACGCGCGGCGATCACGGCATTGGTTTGTATCTGATCGAAAGCTATGTCACACAGGCAGGCGGTGCAATCGAGGTTGCCGATAACACGCCGCGGGGGGCGATTTTCTCACTGTTCATCCCCGCCACGGGAACCGCCCGGCATCCCGCACAGGAACAGGAAAATACCGATTATGCAACATGAACTTATCGACGTACTGATTGTTGAAGACGAGAACGAACTGGCGCAACTGCACGCAGAGCTGATCGGCAAACATCCGCGTCTGAGACTGGTGGGGATTGCCTCGTCGCTGGCGCAAGCGCAGATTGAGCTTGAAAGCAAACAGCCGCAGCTGATGTTGCTGGATAACTACCTGCCGGACGGGAAAGGTATCACCCTTATCAGTAACCCCATGCTCGCCCGCGCCAACTGTTCGGTAATTTTCATCACCGCCGCCAGCGATATGGACACCTGCAGCCAGGCCATTCGTAACGGGGCGTTTGATTACATCCTGAAGCCGGTTTCCTGGAAGCGGCTCAGCCAGTCGCTGGAGCGTTTTGTGCAGTTTGCTGAGCAACAGCGGGTCTGGAAGATTGTCGACCAGCAGAACGTCGATTCCCTCTATCAGCTACAGGCGAAAAACTACCGTCAGGACAACGGCAGCAAAGGCATTGAGGAAAATACGCTGGCGCGAGTGCAGACGCTGTTTAACGACAAGGCGACACACTGTTTTACGGTGGATGAGGTGGTAAGCGAAACGGGGTTGAGTAAAACCACCACCCGGCGCTATCTGGAGCACTGCGTGGAGGCAGGTTTTCTGACGGTGGAGATGCTGTACGGCAAGATTGGGCATCCGCGGAGGATGTATAAACGTAGTGCGGTTTGAAGAAAAGTTCCCTCTCCCTGTGGGAGAGGGTTAGGGTGAGGGCAACAGCCCGCACTATCTCAATACATACCCATAAAGCCGCTTAATCCCGTCGGCATCCTTTTCGCTGTATACGCCCTGCAGCTCCGGCGAGAAGCCCGGCAGCAGGTTAATCCCCTCTTCCAGCGCCAGGAAGTAGCGCTGCACCGCCCCGCCCCAGACTTCGCCCGGCACCACGCAGAGCACGCCTGGCGGATATGGCAGCGCGCCTTCGGCGGCAATACGGCCTTCTGCATCACGGATGCGCACCAGCTCCACGTTCCCGCGAATATACGCCTGATTGGCATCCTGCGGATTCATTACCACCGCGGGCAGGCTCTCCTTGCGGAACATCGCTTTCTGCAGATCTTTCACATCAAAACTGACGTAAAGATCGTGCATCTCCTGACACAGCTGGCGGAGTGTGTAATCCCTATAGCGCACCGGGTATTTCTGGTAGATGGTCGGCAACACGTCCGCCAGCGGCGTATCGTCTTCAATATGCTGTTCAAACTGGCCAAGCATCGCCACCAGCTGCGCCAGCTTCTCGCTGCTTTCGGCAGGCGTCAGCAGGAAGAGGATCGAGTTGAGATCGCACTTCTCCGGCACGATGCCATTTTCCCGCAGATAGTGCGCAAGGATGGTCGCCGGAATACCGAAATCAGTATATTCCCCGGTTTCAGCATCGATACCCGGCGTGGTCAGCAGCAGCTTGCACGGATCGACAAAATACTGATCGCGGGCATAACCCTCAAATCCGTGCCATTTCGCGCCCGGCTCAAAGCTGAAGAAACGACGTTCGCTGGCGATGGCCTGAGTGGGATGATCCTGCCACGGACGGCCTGCCACCACTGGCGGAATAAACGGTTTGATCATATGGCAATTTGCAATGATCGCCTTACGCGCTTCAATCCCCAGCTCGACGCACTCCGCCCACAGCCTGCGTCCGCTCTCCCCTTCGTGAATTTTTGCGTTCACATCCAGTGCCGCAAACAGGGGATAAAACGGGCTGGTGGAGGCATGCAGCATAAACGCGTTGTTCAGGCGCTTGTGTGGACAGAAACGCGCCTGGCCCCGGATGTGGTTATCCTTTTTATGGATCTGCGAGGTTTGCGAGAACCCGGCCTGCTGTTTATGCACCGACTGGGTCACGAAAATGCCCGGATCGTTCGCGTTCAGCTCCAGTAACAGCGGGGAGGTTTCCGCCATCATCGGAATGAACTGCTCGTAGCCCACCCAGGCGGAGTCAAACAGAATGTAGTCGCACAGATGGCCGATCTTGTCGATCACCTGACGGGCGTTGTAGATCGTGCCATCGTAAGTACCCAGCTGGATCACCGCCAGGCGGAACGGGCGGGTCTCTTCTGCCTTCTCCGGCGCCACGTCGCGGATCAGATTGCGCAGGTACGCGTCGTCAAAGCAGTGTTCGTCAATGCCACCGATAAATCCAAACGGGTTACGCGCCGCTTCCAGATACACCGGCGTCGCACCCGCCTGAATCAGCGCCCCGTGATGGTTGGACTTGTGGTTATTGCGATCAAACAGTACCAGATCGCCACGGGTCAGCAGCGCGTTGGTCACCACCTTGTTGGCCGCCGACGTACCGTTCAGCACGAAGTAGGTTTTATCCGCATTGAACACTTTCGCAGCGAACTTTTGCGCATGCTTGGCGGAACCTTCGTGGATCAGCAGATCGCCGAGCTTCACGTCGGCATTGCACATATCGGCGCGAAAAACGTTCTCACCAAAGAAGTCATAGAACTGTCGTCCCGCCGGGTGTTTTTTGAAAAACGCCCCGTGCTGGTGGCCCGGACAGGCAAAGGTGCTGTTGCCCATTGCAACATACTGGCTCAGGGTGTCGAAAAACGGCGGTAACAGGTTCTCTTCGTAACGACTGGCGGCAGATTCCAGTTCCAGGAACTCCTGCGCTTTACCCGAGATGACAGCCGTGGCGCCCTCGGGCACGTCCGTCGGCTCTTGCGAGAATAGATAGACCGGTAAATGAAAGCCCGTGCGTTTCAGCAACGCAAGAATGCCGCTGCGACTCTCCGCGAGCGTAATGACGACTGCCGCCACATCGGTGAAATCAGTGTTATCCAGCGTCACCTTTTCGCGATGCGTGGACACAGTGGAAACCAGCTCACGGCTGACGGCGATTTTCATGGTTTTCATAGGCGCTATTACCCTCACCGAACGGTGAGACAGGGAGGAGAAAATTCGCGCAATAATGTCACCTTTTATTTTGAGGTGCAAGAAGGAATCAGTATGCACTTCACCACCCAAAGCTAAGCCTAAATGAGCGCTGGCGTGTCATAATCATGCAATACCAATGATTAAGTAACAGGAGTTTTCCGTGGTTATCGGGCCATTTATCAACGCGGGTGCCGTATTGCTGGGCGGCGTACTCGGTGCAGTGTTAAGTCAGCGATTACCGGAGCGTATTCGCGTCTCTATGCCCTCCATTTTCGGCCTGGCCTCACTCGGGATTGGTATTCTGCTGGTGATCAAATGCGCTAACCTGCCGGTTATGGTACTGGCCACCCTGCTCGGGGCGCTGATTGGCGAGTTTTGTTATCTGGAAAAGGGGATTAACAACGCGGTCAGCAAAGCGAAAAACCTGATAGCCCGTCCGGGCAAAACCAAACACGGTACCCACGAGACGTTTATTCAAAACTACGTTGCCATCATTATTCTTTTTTGCGCCAGCGGGACCGGGATTTTCGGTTCGATGCAGGAAGGGATGACCGGTGACCCCAGCATTTTAATCGCGAAGGCGTTTCTCGATTTCTTCACCGCTACGATTTTTGCCACCACGCTCGGGATCGCGGTGGCCGCGATTTGTGTGCCAATGCTGCTGATTCAGCTGGCGCTCGCCACCTGCGCCACCCTGATCCTTCCGCTGACCACGCCCGCGATGATGGCGGATTTTACCGCCGTTGGCGGTCTGCTCCTGCTGGCAACAGGACTGCGCATCTGCGGAATCAAGATGTTCGCGGTCGTGAATATGCTGCCCGCCCTGCTGCTCGCCATGCCGCTTTCCGCGTTGTGGACCCACTTTTTCGCTTAGGATTACGACGAACTGGTGAGAGATTGTGCAGTCTGTAACGAAAACAACATTTTTCGTTGACGACGGAGAGTGAATCGGGTTTAATGCGCCCCGTTGCCCGGATAGCTCAGTCGGTAGAGCAGGGGATTGAAAATCCCCGTGTCCTTGGTTCGATTCCGAGTCCGGGCACCAAATTCATATCAACGGACCTCCACGGAGGTCCGTTTTTGCATTCTGAACCCACAAAAATCAACACCTCTACTATCCCTTAACTCCACCCAACTCAATCAACTTCAACCCGCATCAAGTCCCTTGCGAGGGTACAACTGAGGGTATAGTCTGATTCGATAAAATTTATACCCCTTTTACTATCAGGAGACCCCAACAATGGCGCTCACTGACGCTAAAATCCGTGCTGCTAAACCGGATGAAAAATCTTACAAACTTGCCGACAGCGGCAACATGTTTTTGCTCGTTCATCCTAACGGCTCCCGCTACTGGCGGCTCCGCTACCGGTTTCTGGGTAAAGAGAAAACGCTCGCTCTGGGTGTCTATCCTGAAGTCTCGTTATCAGAAGCGAGGGAAAAGCGTGATTCGGCGAGAAAGCTGATAGCAGAAGGAACCGACCCGTGCGAACAGAAACGGATCAAAAAATCTGTGCCTGAAACAGCTCAGACATTTGAAGCCATCGCAAGACAGTGGCACATGAGCAACAAAAAATGGTCTGAATCACACAGTGAGAAGATACTGAAAAGCCTCGAGACGCATGTTTTCCCCTTTATCGGCTTACGCGATATTACCACCCTCAGGACTCCCGATTTACTTGTCCCCGTTAAGGCCGCCGAAACTAAAGAAATATATGAAATTGCCGCCCGCCTTCAGCAGCGTATCACCGCCATCATGCGTTATGCTGCCCAGTCAGGCATTATCAGCTATAACCCTGCCGTGGATATGGCTGGCGCATTAACGACAGTGAAGCGTCAGCACCGCCCGGCACTTGCACTGAACCGAATCCCGGAACTACTTGAACGTCTCAATACCTATCAAGGACAACCTCTTACCCGACTGGCAACCCGGCTTACTCTGCTTATTTTCATCCGCTCCAGTGAGCTCCGCTTTGCCAGATGGCATGAAATCGACTTTGAAAACGCCATGTGGACCATTCCTCCGGAGCGAAAACCTATTGAAGGGGTTAAGTACTCACATCGTGGCGCTAAAATGCGTACAGAACATCTGGTCCCTCTCTCCAGGCAGGCACTGGATATTCTGAAACAAGTACATACCATCAGCGGTGACCATGAGCTGATATTTACAGGTGACCACAATCCATGGAAGCCCATGAGTGAAAATACGGTGAACAACGCATTACGTCTGATGGGCTACGATACAAAGGTCGATGTCTGTGGTCACGGTTTCCGGGCAATGGCCTGCAGTTCGTTGATTGAGTCAGGATTGTGGTCCAGGGATGCAGTAGAACGCCAGATGAGTCATCAGGAACGTAATGGCGTCCGTGCGGCTTATATTCATAAAGCGGAGCATCTGGAAGAACGAAGGCTAATGCTGCAGTGGTGGGCTGATTTCCTTGATGCCAGTCAGAATAACGTCATTTCTCCCTTTGAATATGCAAAAATGAATGCGCCGGAATAAACCGGAGCTGATGGTGCCTCACTGCCATGTTTTAAGACCATGAGTGCAGACCTCACGGTCTGCACTCATGGTCTGTCTTTTTATTTTTTCTGTATGGTCAGGGAGGAAATAAAGCGTTCAGTCATGCCGCCATCGCATGGCTGGCAACGCCTGCAAATAACGCAGCAAGCGTAGTTTTCAGAAAAACATTTTTCAAAATTGAAATGTCCCTATGTGTAATATATTGCAAATGAGTTATAAGATAGAAATAAAAAAACAACCTGATTGCATTTTAATTGCAGGGACTCTGAGGTAGACTAAAAAAAATAAAAACCATCATTTATGCCAAGATAAATCTCATTTCCATTGAGAACCTATCCCATTCGAATTTCATCCCAGACAATAAGGCCGCATGAACGCATAAGTCAGTCACACCAGTAATCCTCCCCATTTTATTTTTTGTAGGGAAAATATGGTGAGCTTCTGAGGGCAAAAAAAATAACTTAAAAAAACAATTAGCGTTACAATTCATGATACTGCACAAAATGAGACTTCATTTTCAATACCACTTATTACAGATTATAAATGCATCGAATCAAAAAGAATTTTCTCATGTACAGAGAGCCGCTCACGGTCATAATTGGCAAAATAAAGCACACTACCCGTAGCATTAATTGCACTCCCCGACATACTCACCATGGCATCGCTAAAACGCCCCTCATTCAGCGCATCAAAGATATCCAATGCAAACAAAGCACTTTCACGTAAAGATGATGTAGCCTCCGACTTCGTTCCGGCATGAACTTGTCTGACATTGTCAGAAATGCCTCTAAAAGCTCGCTGACTAAGACCAACACCCATATGTTGCAAAACCCTGTTAATGCAACCTACTGCTGGGATATAGACCGAACCGGGGGTATAGTTATCATCAACCACTGTTGCTAACATGTCTCGGTGTGTCATCTTCTCAACATCATTACCAGGCATATTTTACCCTCAGTAAACTCAACCTCAAAAGAGGTGATTATATAATGCTATCGTTTAATGGATAACTATCCAGACAGCGTCACAAATCAATGCCCCCTATAATACATCAAATCATTCACACTGCGTATCATTTACAGAAAAGCAGATAAATCTTATCTATAATTAAGACTAATCACTGCAAGAAATACATAAAACATTTATGCATGAGATTCATAAAATCTAAAAAGCCTCTTGTCGCAAGAGGCTTTTTGTTAACGCTATCCGTTCCTAACTATTATTTCATAACCCAGACATCAGATTTACCCGGGATATCCCCACGAGTCCACCACTTGGCCTGGTAGGTATTCCCTTGATAAACAGTACTCTCGCCGCCACTATATGCTGTGTTAGCACTCCACTCCATCACTTTAGATTTATCGGTCAGTTCCCAGACATCATTTTGTCCAGGTATATTGTTCTGCGACCACCACTTAGCCCGATACTCAGTACCATTATATTTGACCAGGTCGCCGCCATTGTAAACTTTAGCGCTATCCCATTCATCTGCCGACGATGAACTGGCTGGTGTGTCCACTGAAACATCCTGACTCAATGCGGAAATATTTCCAGCAGCGTCTACTGCGGTAATCTGATAATGGTAATTTGATGCCCCATTGACTTTACTGTCAGTAAAACCAGTGGTAGTAATAGTTCCAATACTGATACCATTACGGATAATATTATAGTGCTCTACACCAACATTATCTTTTGAGGCAGACCAACTGAGCGTCACGCTGGAGCTTGTGACTTTAGTGGCCTGTAAGTTTTGCGGAGCCGTTGGTTTCTCATTATCAGCTTGCTCTGCTTTTTCTGTTGTGATTTGAGTCGCTTCACTAACATCAGAGCGGTTATTCGCTTTATCAAGAGCAATGACATAGTAAGTGTAAGTTGTCTCAGGCAAAACATTCGTATCAACGAAACTAGCCTGAGATGAAGTAGATATTTTGTCACCGTTACGCCAAATCTCATATTGCGTCACACCAACATCATCCCGAGAAGCGCTCCAGTTCAGTTTCACTTTATCAGAAGCGGCCTGAGCAAAAGGTTTTCCAGGTTTCGTAGGAGGTGTCACATCGTCAACCACTGGAATGTCACCATTGATCAACGACTCATAGCGATTAACAAACTCGTAGTTATAGGCATTACCAGCGGAATTGCGTCCACCATCCCAGTTGACTGACCATGTCATAAGCCCCTTAATTGGTGTGCCGTCCGCAGCTAATTTTTCAAACGTGCTTCGAACATCTTCAACCTTCTGCACATAGCCGGTTGCCGCAGCATCTATATTGCTGGGTAGACCAATAACAAATTTATTGGCTGGAATTTGCTCAAAACCACGGGTACCATGGATGATAGAATCAGTAAGATAATACAAGAACTCCGCTTTACGATTATCATCATTCTGCGTTAGCCAGCCTACTCCATCGACCCATACACCATCACCACCCTGGTTATAAAATTGTGGGGCGATAAAATCGTAGTCGTCCTTTAGTGCCGTGATATATTTAATATAGTTGCCACCGGTCCTCAGATAGGGAAACTCAGGTGCCATACTGATAATAAAGTTCATTCCTATATCACGAAAGTGTTGTTTAACAATCTTTAGCGCGGCAGGAATAACTGTCTGGTTATCTCCGGCAACAATAGCAGCTTGCTCCAGATCAAGATCCAGACCATCAAACCCATAGGTATCTACCAATCTGATAATTTCATCAGCAAAGGCCTGCTCCTGTCCTTTATGCAGTTCAATATGAGCTTCGGCCCCCCCCAATGAAAGTAACACAGGCCTACCCTGTTGGTTTAGAATACTGATCTGAGCCCGAAAAGCCTGATCGGTCATGTTATAAGGTTTGAATGTTGGAATACCTTCACCTTTCATAAATGCGACGGCGATAACATTATATCCTGATGGAATATCAGATAGATTCATATCAGCAGGTTGTCCTTGCTGATAACCAGAACGAGCGGCACCGGGCCAGTTGTGCCAAAATCCTACCAGGATATCTTTGTTATTAATATCCGGCATAGAACTTGCCATATCGCTGCTGTAGGCAGATGTACAATTCAGAGCACTGCTCAACAAGAGCCCTAATGTAATAAAACTGTTACTTAAACGAAAATTCATTTAACTTAATCCTTGACGATACAAATCATTTATTCGCTTCGAATGATATTAAAAAATACAATCCATGGCGCTAAGAAAGCTGAAATTAATGATAAAGAGCATTCTCTTTAGTTAAGATAAATTAAGATGAGTTTTCTGGAAAACTTTATTTACACTGTGAGTGATTATTATTTGCTGTCATTTTTCGCCATACCCCCCAATCTCCGTCAGCGCCTGGCTTATTGCCTTGCGTCCACCAACCGTTCATCCAAATACTTCCCTGCCATGAAACTTTAGTGCAGGGAGATGAGTAGATTTTATTCGCTTCCCATTGCGGTTCGACCGGCTCAGAGGCATTTACTGTAACGCTAAAATCAGCTACTGCACGCCGGTCTCCGGAACTTCCCGTCGCAGTAACATGAATATCATATTCCCCTGGTGTAATCTCAGCCGAGTTCAGGACAAATTTATTTCCAACGACACTCACGCCATGCGTCACTCTTTCTCCAGCATGCATAACCTGCCATTGGAAACCATCCGCTTTCGGGATATTGGTTTGAGCCAGATAAGCGCTTTCATTTCCTTGCATAATTGTATGATTTCCGAGGATCTCAACTTTCGGGGGCACTACCGTCACTTTTACCGTATCCGTTGCGGTATCAATGCCATTGCTCGTTACGGTAAGTTGATAAATTGCCTCACCCGTAGTTTTTACAGGGACGATAGCTTCTGCGCTAACACTGCTCACTTCTTGCGCATTACGTGAGGTGCTGTCTTTTCGAAGTTTGAATTTGTCACCTCCCTGAACCAGGGTCCACCTGTAGTTCACGGCATTCTTACTGCGGCCGCCATCTAACTTATAGGCAAATGCCCAGTTATTTGTGGCTACCGCCTCAATATCTTTCCCTGCATCCGCTACAGGCATCGTTTCCTCACGATTTGAATAATCATAAGATATATTACTGTCACGGTTTTCCCATATAGGATCTAAAAGTGGGAATAGGGACAACTGGCTAATAGTATTCAGCGTTTCTGTCGATGGGTTCAGTCCCCACTGCTTAAAGAATGGCGTTAAGTCATATCCTGCCACCCGACTGGTTTCCAGAATGAATTTCTGAATTTTCTGGACTGACGTAGTTGGCTGTTGGGCTGTGGGTAGTTCACGATAAAGTTTTCCAAGACGTGAGTAAAAATCGTTGCCAAATGTCAAATCCAATTGCCAGAACATACCCAGTTTGGTAAATACTCCTTGTGTATTAAAATCTTTTTTCGACTGTTTAAGATAGGGAAATATTTTTTTGTCCCATTCACCGGATGTTTCCAGTCGGGATGCAAGCCCAAAGCTGCGCTGCATATAAAGCGATGTAAGGTTAACGGTAACCTCTGTCAGTCCATCCCACGTCATTGGCTTCATCTGGAACTGATGCCCTAGCTCATGCCATGCTCCCCATGCGTTGGTTGTCAGCGTTTTATGGTTAACCACATCCCCGATAGCCTCATCGCTGCAGGTTTGCAATCTCCATGTCCAGGCATTCATATAACCTGTACAGCCATCTGGATTATCCACGCCAGGTAAGGAAATGCCATCCACCCAATGAAAACGATGGGCAATTTTCTGGTTCACGCTGGTAGTATTTTCTTCAGTTAACCCATACTGTTTTTCTGCTAAACCAATAATATTATCCCAGTCCTTAAGCATCGTATCTGGCCCAGTTGATGGAATAATCTGAATCGCCTTATCTTTACGCAACGTCAACATGACTTTGTTGCTCAGAAGCTCCACATAAGGGGAATCCGGATAAGCATCTAGCATCGATGTCCAGTCCTGGTCACGGTTAACACCCAAGCTGTATCGTGGGAAAGGCTCGCCTCCCGATTTTAGATTGACCTTGATATCGCCTTTGACAGGATTACTAAATAACGCAAAATAAACAATACCACCTTTTTCAGAAGTGATAATATTTTCACCACGAGTTAGAGGTTTTCGGTATGCGTGACTGAACTTATAAGTACGGTCATCTGGTTGTGACACAAATAATTCAACAGTTGGTTTTACATCGGCAGGATACTCAAGATCAATAACCAGTACCTCCCCCTTTTTCACCATATACCCCGTTGACTGTAATGGCGACTGCTCAAATGAGCGAAGCTGTTTACTCACAACACCATTAGGCGATCCTGGTTGTGCTAGTGTAAATTGTCGTGGGGCAGTCAATGAATTTATATCTGATAATTGAGCACTTTTTGCAGAAAAAATACCTGTCTGACTTGCGCAGGCAACGATCGGGTTAAATGTATATAAGCCGAGTACTGTAACAGCGATCAGTGAAAGTTTTGACGGTGGTATATTCATCATGTATCCATTATGAAATACAAAAATAAAGGGGCATAACTGCCCCTTTCAGTACATTAATCTTTAATTACGACATCCGGGAAGTTTTCTTCCACACATTTTACGTAATCACCTTTATTCAGGGCGGTGTTAGAGCTGTTCTGCCAGTTCGCTAATTTGCAGGCATAAGATTTACCACCCGGGTTTTCAGCGACCCAACTGTCATCTTTTACCCAGAACAGCGGCGTCGCAGCACTACCAGTATCGGAGAATTGCTTCATGCCTTTACAACCCAGGACTTCCGTGCTGGAAATCGGCACCCCCAGTTGTTCGGCAAACGCTTTATAATAAGAGATACGGTTTACGGACTGCTGCACCTCTACGCTGCCGCCACATTCAACACCACCGTTGATAATTTGTGTGGTCACACCAAAGCCAGGTAGCAGGCCATCCGCTTTATCATGCGCGTTTGGTTGCCATGAACCATCCATCACGGACTGCATACTTGGTTTTGGCGGTTGCGGCTGGACATAGAAGAAAATAGCGCTCGCCAGGTTCAGCCAGGTATCAGCGACAAGCTCAGGTTTCTTCAGCAGAACATTCACATCACCAAACATGGCCTGAGAAAACGCACCGTAGTTAAAGTTGTAACTCAGCTGCTTCGCGCCACGGCCAAAATAGCTCATCTTATGGCCTTCAGCATCCATTGCGCATGGCCATACCTTACCCTGCCAGGTACCTGCGTCACATGTCGCTCCGGTGTACTTATCGTAGTCTTTTTCAGACAGGCCCATTTCACGAACCCAGTGCAAACCTTGCTGCCACGGGGCAACGTCGCTATTCGGGTCGTGTTCACCTGTTTCCTGCGTAAAGTGAGCAAACATCGTTGCCAGGGTTTTACGGCAAACTGCGTCGGCATCACGCCCGTCACTAAAATCACCACACAGAACAGGGAATTTACCCACTGCTTTCAGGAAATTTTCATAGGTATAAGCCGGATCGCGATGTGGGAAGAAGAAATCCCATTTTTTCGCATCGATAATTTTTTCTACACGCTTAACGTTTGCAGGATTGCTGCTCGCACCAGGCTTGATTTGTTCAACCAGTGTATTATCCAGTGTCCGCAGATCGTGGCGGATTTGTGGGATTTGGGTTGCATTGATGATTGCGTCTTCTTTGGCATCCAGATCTTTACGACTGAATTCCGGACCCGGCTCAGGCGATGCGCCATAAATGGCCCAGGCGGCATCCCACCCATAACCAACTCCGGGTTCATAGGCCGCAGCAAGACCACCGCACCAACCAGCAACTTTACACTCGTAATCTTTCCCTTTATTAGAAACGACGTCCCCTGCTTTGTATTGTGTACCCGCGACATACTGCGGATATTGTGACGGCGTAGGATCGGGATCGGGCTGTGGATCCGGGTCAGGCTGTGGGTCTGGATCCGGAACCGGCGTATCCCCTGAAATTTTTTTCCACACGTTATCCCAAGTGTGTTCAGCAGTTGGATTCGGTTTTTCCCCCGGATTCACATACCATTGCGCTTCATAGTCGGCGCCGGAATATGTTACGCGTGAACCACCCTGATAAATTTTTGTCGCATCATATTTATCATAAGCCGCAGCATTAAACGAAAGCAAAATACTTGAGGCCAGTAATGACAGAATAACCTTATTAGTTCTCATTTAACTACCAATCCTTATTGTAATTTCATATCCTCAGGTGTTAACGCCATCCTTTCTACGCCCCCTGTGGATTCGATGTCTTCTTCAGATGCATTCATCTAAAGCCTAAATACATAGTGGCCATTTTTATGCCAGATATGTAATTCCCAGCAATAAAACCATCAATTAAAGATTGATACAATTGCTAACGCATTAAATATCTTAGTCTGAATCATTGATAGAATTTTCTATAATTGAGAATCACTAAGTCTCAAAAGCTCACCTTAAATAACATTTCTGCAATATCACGGCACTAACTTTAACCAGAGCATTCTCTATTAAACCCTCAATTATTCTTATTTAACAGGGTGGGAATAATGGTACCATGAGCTAACTTTTCACTGACAATACAATTTCAAGCATTTATATTTAAATAATTTATTTTTAGGACACATATGAAAAACACACATAATAAAAAGCAACAAGGATTTACTCTGCTTGAGCTGCTTGTGGTATTGATGATTATTGCTCTACTCGCGGGTTTTGTTGGTCCAAAATTGTTCTCACAAGTTGATAATGCAAAGGAAAAAACAGCTTTAAGTCAAATGAAAGGATTTTCAGATGCACTCAGTCAATACCGCCTTGATGTAGGCCAGTATCCTGACGAACAGCAAGGTCTGAAAGCATTAATGGAGAAGCCATCCCAAGCTTCAAACTGGCGCGGACCTTATCTGAGCAAAGCAATACCCAATGACCCATGGGGAAATCCTTATCAGTGGCACAATCCGGCACGCTCTAAAGAGACAATGAATGATGTTGAAATTACAGCCACTGGAAACAATGGCCATCCTGTTGTATATGGTTTTTAAACATGAAGACATCACTACTTATTGTCATAACGGTATTGATATCATTTTCAACGCATGCAACATGCTGGATACAGGCCGGGCAACGATACAGAATAGAACCTGAATTACTGCAGGCAATTGCCATCACCGAATCCAGCCTGGATAGTAAAGCTTTACATCAGAATAATGATGGAAGCTACGACATTGGCCTGATGCAAATTAACAGCAAACATTTGAAGCATCTAGAGAAATACAACATCACCAAGGATAAATTATTAAGCTCTCCTTGTCTAAGTGTAATGACCGGCGCCTGGATTCTCTCAGGTTTCATTCAGAAATATGGCTATAGTTGGGAAGCCATTGGTGCCTATAACGCAGGTGGGTCGGAGAATCGTGCACAATTACGGAAAAAATATATCCGACGTGTAATCCCTAATTATCTGAAACTGAAAAACAACATTAACTGATGCATGCATAATTCTATGGCTACTTTCTTTGATGTTACAACCTTACATAATAATAAGCGAAAGGTAATAAAAATTAAGGCTTCCTCTGTCGCTGATGCCCGTGCCATTGCTAACCAAAACGGTATTCTGGTCATCAATGTAAAGTCTACCCCTGGGATTTCGATATCTGATAAGAAATTTCCTTTATCGTTATTCATTCAAGAACTGGCGGTACTACTCGATGCTGGACTGGTGATTGTCGAAGTGATTGAGGCCTTGTATGAGAGCTATCATGATAATTATCAAAAATTAATACTTAAAGAATTACTCAATGCGTTATATAGCGGATGTCAGTTTTCAGATGCCCTGAAAACCTTACCTGATATATTTCCACCACTGTTAATTAATACGGTAGCATCTTCCGAGCAAACAGGTCTTTTGGTAGTCACGCTGAAACGTTTTTTACAGTACGAAAAAAGAATGGAAACGTTACGTAAACGCATAAAAGCAACCATGCTATATCCGTGTGTTGTTATCAGTGCCGGATGTCTAATTATCTTTTTCTTATTGGGGTTTATTATTCCTCGTTTCGCGATGGTATTTGACGGAATGAAAAATCTTACCGGAAGCGCCCAATTCATTGTCTGGTGGGGACATATGACCAGAGAACATGGCATGGCGCTGCTTATTGTAACGTTTACAACAGCAATGCTGCTGATCTATGCCATCCGTAGTCAGAGGTTACGCAATGCGTTATTACGTCAACTTCTTTGTATTCCACAATTTAGAAAACAATACTGGACGGGTATTTTTGTCAGATTTTACAGAACGCTAGGGCTATTGCTCCAGGGAGGAATGCCTGTGCTTGACGCATTAACACTGACCAGCGGTCTGTTACCTGCAGAACATCAACCTCGACTGAACAAAATGATGCAGGAAATACAGGCCGGTAAATCATTATCCTGGACGTTATCGCATTACCAGCTCACTACACCTGTTGCCAGCCGTTTGTTATCTGTAGGAGAAAACAGCGGCGAATTACCGGAAATGTGTGAACGCATTGCTGCGTTCTATGACGAAATACTAGAACGCGCTATTGAGACATTTAGCAAAGTTTTCGAGCCTGTATTAATGCTGATTGTGGGAGGCCTGGTTGGGCTTATCGTTTTCCTTCTTTACATGCCAATTTTTGAAATTGCTGGAGGTTTATCCTGATGTCAAATTTACCTTCGTCATGGCATAATTTACCTGCTGAAAAACGTCTACCCTGGCTGGAGGAAGGATTCGCCAGTACTTTTTCACAAGAAAAATTAATAACGCTTGCCGCTGAACTGGGATTATATTCCTTAACACTGGAGCAACTCGAACAGGTTGAAATAAATTTCTCCCGGATTTCATTGCAGGATTCACTGGCGCAACAGGTGCTTCCCGTTCGTTACCAGGATATCGATTTTGTCTTACTGACCGACCCTTTCTCATTACCCGTAAGGCAATGGGCACAACGCCACATCCAGCGCTTGACGCTCTGCTCCCCCCTGTGGGTAAAAGAACGTTTACGGGAGCTTAAGCAGCAACAGCGGGCTATGGATCACGTCGAAACGCAAATCGTGGAAGGTAATGCGGAAGAAACAGTTCTTGAGATCACGCCGCAAAATATTGCGCAGGAAAAAAGCCATATTATCAAACTGGTAAACGCAACATTATATGACGCATTACAAAGCCGGGCAAGTGATATTCATCTTGAGAGCATTCCGGATGGGTTGATAATAAAATATCGTATCGACGGGGTTTTGCACGCAATTACGCAGAGTAAAGGCGACCAGAACGCTGAACAGGTTATTTCCCGTCTTAAGGTATTAGGCAATATGGATATCTCAGAACGTCGTGTTCCACAAGATGGGAGGTTCAAGGCCATAATCCAACAGCGTGCGGTAGATTTCCGCGTTTCAATTATGCCCAGTATTCATGGGGAAGATGCAGTCCTGAGGGTGCTCGATAAAAGTCACGATAAAAAATTGCAGCTGGAAACCTTAGGTTTTGATAAACCGACACTCCACGCTATGCAAAAACTGATGCAAAGCCCGCATGGAATGGTGCTTGTAACCGGCCCTACGGGCAGCGGTAAATCAACCACCCTTTATTCAGCTCTGAGTGAACTCAATACCGGTGAGCAGAAAATTATCACAATTGAAGATCCCGTAGAGTATCAATTAGAGGGTGTATTACAAATCCCGGTAAATGAAAAAAAAGGGCTTACCTTTGCGAAAGGGTTGCGTGCCATTCTTCGTCACGATCCCGATATTATTCTTGTTGGGGAAATACGTGATAGTGAAACAGCAGGTATTGCAGTCCAGGCGGCGTTAACCGGACACGTTGTACTGTCATCTGTTCATGCTAATAATGCGTTCAGTGTTATTGAACGCTTTCTTTATATGCAAGTGGAGCCTGTCAGCCTAATAACCGCGTTAAACGGCGTGGTAGCACAGCGACTGGTACGCCAGATTTGCCCAAATTGCAGTACCCCATACACGCCCTCTTCTGAAGAGATTGCTCACTGGAATATTTCTGCACAACAACTGGCTGATGGTAAATGGCAAAAAGGGGCTGGCTGTAAAGCCTGCCGGAACAGCGGTTATCATGGCCGCCTCGCTCTGGCTGAAGTATTACATTTCAGCGACGCATTTAAAGAAGCCCTCCTGGCCAGAACCTCAATAAGACAACTTCGAGAATGCGCGTTAAATGAGGGTTTTATTCCTATGCAGCAAATCGTGCTTAATACCGTAAGTCGGGGTCTGACGACAATTCAGGAGGCTCAGCGTGTTATTTCCGTTTCTTAAGCGTTGGCAATTTCTGTTACAGGCAAATCAGTTTTCCCTGTACAGGGAAAGCCATTGCCATTATCAAATAACCGTTCATCCTGATATTCCACTGAATGAGCAGATTATGGACTTAGTCGGGAAAATCCCCGTGAATCTTCCCTGGCAGAATAGCATCGAATTTATTCTCGATATTCCTTACGTTCAGTATGCCCTTATCCCCTGGCAGGCAGGGTTACTCACACCGACAGAACATTGTCAGTATGCGGCGATGCTGATTGAAACTCAGCATAATATGCCTGCCGATGCTACAAAAATTACGTTCTTTGATCATCGCTATGGCGAAAATGCATTCGCTGCTGCAATGGCATCTGACCTGTTTGTCACGCTAAAAAATATTGCTTCTAATGCTCGATTACGTTTTCAGGGGTGTAGCACTCCATTTACGCATGTGCTTAATAATGCAAATAAAAAATTACCTGAGAATATTATTCTGGCTTGCATTGGTAAAGATATCAGCAGTTATGCCATCCGCTATCAGCAATGCTGGCACAGTGTTTTATCGCTCCATATGCCTGAAGCTGAAGCAGCAGAGCAGATCAAAATTATCAGTCAGCTTGCGGGCGTACCCGAGCTTCCCTGGGAACAAGTGGGTTTTCTATGAACCGGCATAACTTTCGTACCCGCTCACCTTTTTCTGTTTGGTTCAGCGCAGTTGCCATCATCATTATTTGCATACTCACGCCCCGAGTCTGGAAAAAGTATGAACAAAAGGTCATGCTGACCTCTCAGCTCTCCGATGCGAAGGAAAAATGGCAAGCGCATCTGAATGCTGTACATGAAATACAAAAAAAACAGCAGGAATTTAATAAAAAACGCACCCGACAGAATTCTCCCTTAGAAATGGGTGGATTCGTAATGACGGGAAACGCCTGGTCAAAAGATATTGCGTTGCTATCACTCAGTTCAAACACTCAGGAAAAGAAAATTCACCTTGAGCTGGCGACAAAAACGCTGGATAGCCTGTTGAATTTTATTATACGTCTAGAAAAGCAAGGTGCAAAGGTATCGCTGGAAACACACAGCAAAGAAATGCAGCTCCCTGCCCCCTGGAAAATTAAAGCAACATTAACGATGGAATATGGTCATGGCGCTTAAATCCCCCCCTGCTATCAACATTAGCAAAATACGCTGGACTATAATCTCCTGCTATGAGCAGACTGGCGTACTGCCCTTTATTCTTAGCGCCATAGTTTTATTCCTGTCAATTTACTGGGCCATTTCTTTACGACCAGGAGTCAATGACCTTGAATCTAGTCTGACCAAAATTCAGCGTTCCTTGAGCATTCCTCTGCCTGGGGTTAAGGCTACGGCAAATCACTCGCAGCAGGCGATTAGCACTACGGAGTATCAGCAACTTAAGACACTTTTTGCCATACTGAAAAAAAACAGTTTGCAGGTTAATGAAAGTCACTATCAAACATCGTCCGATCGCGGCGAGTTTAATAATGAAACGCTGATACTGGATATTCCTCTTTCAGGCGATTATCCACATCTTTATCAGTCCTTGCAGGAAATAAAAGCTTTACTCCCTGTGACCATTGAGGCAATCACGCTATCTCGTGAGCGTCCCGATAGCACAGCATTGAACATACTACTGCGCATTACGCTGAAGAGTGCTAAGTCATGAAACTACCACGCTACCTGAAAATCTTATTAGCGTTGACGGTCATTCTCCTTGTCTGGGCGCAGATAGCGGATCTTCAACAGCCTGAACAGAATGACATCGTTGCCATGCCAGCACAGTCTGTCCGTCACACCCAGAAACCGATAAATGCCCATAAAACCACCGCAGCCTTTGTCGATCTTTTTCCCTGGCAAGGAGAAAAAAAAGCCATCTCCAAAACCCCTTCCGGACAGCGCGTGACAGCTCAACAAAGCAAAACTCCCGCCCTGCCTTTCAGAGTCGCAGGCGCGTGGTGGAGTAACAATCAAAGGACCATCATTCTTACCAACGGCCATCAAAACTGGATTGTCTGCCACCACTGTAAAGCTCCCGAGCACATCTGGATTGGCGATCGTTTGAACCATGACTGGCAGTTGCAGGAAGTGACTGCAGGTCAACTTATTTTTCGCTGGCTTCCTCAGCAACTCGATCAGCATCTTGCGCTGGCAGAACTGGAAACAAAACCCACATTATGAACATGAACAAAACCAAAATAGCGATGCTTATCGGCACCCTTTTACTGAGCGGTTGTGCATCCACGCCTGAGGTGCGACTGACTGCTACCTCCGGCGAGCAGCAAGAACTCGTCACGAGCCTGGCGACACTTGAGCAACAGCGTCGTCTGGCCCCTACTGACATTACCCTGAAAAAGCAGGAACAGGTAACTAGGACCCGTCTTGTTAATCTCTATTTAAAGCAGGCCGATAAAGCGATCGCTGAACACGATTTTCAGCAGGCTGAACAGGCCTGGCGTACGGTTTTACGCTATCAGCCGGGGAATATGCGTGCGCAACAGGGATTACGCCACAGTCATTCCCGATATTCCGTTGATGCTCTATATCAGGATGCCGTCAAACTTGCCGAAGAAAACCCGGAGCTGGCACTAAAAAAAATCCAGGAAGTCCTGGAAGAGAGCCCTGACTGGCCGCAGGCCACAATCCTACGTGATCGCTTATTACGACAACTTGCGGCCAGCCAGTCACCGGATATTTCGTTAGATAAAGAGTTACAAAAACCAATTTCTCTCAATTTTCCTTCACATAACCTGATGCAGATATTCACCACTATTTCACATATGACGGGTGTAAATTTCATTTTTGATAATGACGTTCCGCGTGATATGAACGCCAGTATCATCGCCAGAGATACCACGGCGGAGGATGCAATCAATTTACTGCTCGTTTCGCATGAATTGCGCAAAAAGGTGCTAAACAGCAATACGTTGCTGATCTATCCCGCAAATCAGGCGAAGGATAAAACCTATCGAGAGATTGCGGTTAAAACCTTTTTCTTGAGCTATGCAAAGGCAAAAGAGATCAATGTTGCCTTACGCAGCCTACTCAAATTTAAAGATATCCATGTAGATGAGCGCACGAATACGCTCACCATTCGAGCGCCACAGGATATGCTGGACACGGCAGAACGGCTGTTAATGACCCTTGATCGCCCGGAGGCCGAAGTAACGCTGGACGTGGAGGTTTTGGAGGTCAACACCAGCGATGTTGAAAATCTGGGGATTAACTATCCAGGTTCTGTGGGTGTTGGATTCGCAACCAGTGAGGAGAACGGGAATAATATCCCTCTGACTGACTTTAGCAAAAACAATCTGTTCGTAAACCTGGGTGATAAGAAGGGGGTATCAGTCGATATCAGCAAAATTCGCTCTCATGCCAGAATTCTGGCTAACCCGCGCATACGGGTAAAAAATAACAAAAAAGCGCAAATCGAAATCGGTGAGAAAATCCCGGTGATCACAAATACCTTTAATGACAACTTTTCGAGCGAAAAAGTAGAGTACCAGGATGTTGGGCTGAAGCTTGAAGTGACGCCGGATATCAGTCTCGAAGGTGATATCGGTATGGATGTCAATTTTACCCTGAGCAGCCTGGGGCTGGCGCAAACCGGCTCGAACGGCCTCAAATATTATGGCACCAACAACCGTACTGCCAAGACGGTGCTCAGTAGCCAGGACGGTGAAACCCAGATGCTGGCGGGCCTGATCAATGAGGAAAACAAGGATAACAGCAACGGCATTCCCTGGCTGAGCGACATCCCGTTGATTGGCCGCCTGTTTGGCAGTTCGGGGCAGGATGTAAAACGAACCGAAGTCATCCTGCTGATTACACCTCATATTGAGCGCAGTATTGATCTACCCGGTAGCCATGTCAGCACCATTCCCATTGGAACCGAAAATCTGCCAGGCGAGCAGAACACCATTTTGCATTCAGCAGGTCATATTAATGTGGGCGATGATAATGACACGGCAGTCCCCGCTTTAACACCGCCTCCGCATGAACCTGAAGAACACGCCATGCTTCCCCCTGATGGTACGGAGCAGACACAGTAATGTATCAACAACGTGGTTTCACTCTGGTAGAGATGATGGTAACGCTAACCCTGATGGCTATTCTCGCTACAGCCGCGCTACCGGTGCTTGAAAAACAAGTGCAGAGGCAAAAAGAAGAGAAGCTCGAACTTGCATTGCGGCAAATCAGGGAAGCCATTGACTCATGGTATGACGCCAGCAAGGAAGGTCGAATCGACGTATCCCCGGATGATACGCACTATCCACCAGCTCTCACCGCGCTGGTCAAAGGAGTGCAGGATAAAAAATCGCCAAATGAAAAAATAATCTACTTTTTACGGTCCATCCCGCGCGATCCCTTCTGTGATTGCGATGAAAAAACGGCAGAGCAGACCTGGCGTATTCGCAGCTATGAAAACCCGCCAGGTGATTACAGCCCCGGTAGCGATGTTTATGATATTTCCTCGTCAAGTCGCGCCACCGGTCTGAATGGAGTTCCCTATGCACAATGGTGAAAAAGGATTTACGCTAATTGAACTTCTGGTGGTACTGGCTATTATTGCCACACTTACCACACTGGTTGCTCCGCGCTATTTTCAGCAAACTGAACGCGCCAAAGAGGTAGTATTAAAACACAACCTCAAGACACTGCGCCTCACACTGGACCAGTATCGGCGCGATCGGTTTGTTAGCCCGGAGAAACTCGATGAACTGGTCACAGATGGCTATTTGCGTCAGCTCCCGGTAGACCCGTTTACGCAAAAAAGGACAACATGGGAAGTTAAAACAGATGATGACGGGCAAATTACCGATATACACAGCGGTTCTACTAAAAAATCACAGTCGGGTGAGTCCTATGCTAGCTGGTAAATCAAAAGAATCAGGATTTACATATCTTCTCTTGATAATTTGGCTCGCCATCGTCGCCATCATGCTGCTATGTAGCGAAGAACATATTGCAGCAAACTGGCGTAGGCAGAAAGAAGCGCAATTATTATTTACCGGCGATCAAATCCGAAAGGCAATCCTTAATTATCGGGATAACCCTCAATCCGATACCTGTTTTCCAGTAAGTTTTCAGCAGCTTTCAGAAGATAAACGCGGAGGACGAACAAGCTATCTGCTGCGTCGCCACTACCTCGACCCATTTACTGGGAAAGAATGGGGAAAGCTGTATGATAAAGAGAACCGCTGGATTGGTGTATACAGTAAAGGTGAAGGCATACCGCTAAAAAGAAAGCGCTTCCCTGCTCACTATGAGGAATTTGAAAAAGCGAAAAGCTACGCCGACTGGAAATTTATCGTTGAAGAGGATCCCGCTGCGCCTCACCCTGATCATTGTCGAACTGAATAAATAGCTAATCTGAAAGTAATTCTTGCTCGAATTGTTGCTGACACTCATAGAGCTGAGTAGCATATTTGTAAAATATTTTCCCCTGGTGGGTCAATGTACAGGGACGGCAGCGAATAAGGAGTTTTAGCTTTAATTCGTCCTCCAGCGATTTAATACGAAACGAGACCGCAGAAGATGTGATGTGTAGTTCATGAGCCGCTGTTTCGAAGCTTCCAGTTTCCGCAACTGAGATGAAAGTAAGGATTTTTTTAAAAGTCGAGCGCATCTGAAACCTCGTCAGTAAAAGAGAATTATCCTGGTTGAAAAACAGTCTAGCACTGGAAATCGGCAAGATAAATCTGACTAGTCAGAAAATGGTATACCAAGGAATACCTTAAATCACATAACACAAAAGAAACATTCAACATTAAAAATCAACAACCAAAATTTTTTTTAAGGAGCCCAAAAAGAATTTTCTTTCACTCACAATAGACACTATTATTTTCGCATACCGAAATTTCCCTGTACAAATGGCCAATGCTATGAATATTCTTATTGCAAATGAACAAAAGCTTTTCCGACGTGGTCTTGCTTCATTAATAAACAACATGTCTGACGGAAAATTCTCTGGCTCAGACGCAAAGTCTACATTCAATATTGTGGGTGACGTCTCTTCCCCCTGCGAATTGATAAACAAATTGACAAATAGCCCGGTAGATACTTTGCTGCTTGGCTATTCATTGAAAATGAATGAAGACAGCCATAATCCCGTATCTTCTCTGGATGGTTTAAATCTTGTCAAATGGCTCAAGAAAAGATTTCCAGATTTGAAAATCGTTGTTATGTCATCTTATAAGCATGCTCCAATGATTCGCACGCTGCTTGAAATGGGTATCAGTGGCTACATCAGCATGGATATCAGCGAAAGAACACTAAAAGAGGTTCTAATATCTGTTAAAAATAATGAGATCTATGTAGAAAATGTAATTATGCGCTCACTTTTTCTACACCAGCAAAATAATCCATGCACGCTCTCATTGAGAGAGTCAGAAATTTTAAGATTACTTTGCAGGGGATTAAGCCTGACGCAAATAGCCGATAAAATGAACCTGAGCATCAAAACAATTAGCGCGCATAAGATACGCGCCATGAATAAACTTGATGTGGATACGGACAGTAAACTTTTTATTTACCTGTCTAAAACAAAACTATTCGAAATGGCGCTCTAATCTCAGGAGCATCATACCTTGTCATCATGTTGGTGTAATAGTAGCATTTTAAATCGAGATACGGCCCGGTGAATTATATCCATAACATACCTGTATTTTCCTGGTTACTGTACGTTTTAGTTGGGTTGTCAGCAGGAAGTTTTATCAATGTCATTGTCTACAGACTTCCTTTAATGACCATTCATAATACACAACGGCAGTTCAACCTCTGCTTCCCCTCCTCGTATTGCACAACATGTTTGCAGCCTTTGCGGTGGTTTGAAAATATTCCTCTTTTAAGTTGGCTGGCACTTAAAGGAAAATGCCGACATTGCCATCAAAGCATTTCAGCTCGCTATCTTTGCGGTGAGGTTGTGTTTATGCTCATCACCCTTCTTAGCGCCTGGATATGTCCCGATATCAGCACGCTGATCGCGTCGCTGGTGTTCAGTGCATGCCTGCTGGCGCTTTCACAGATTGACATTCAATATCAACTACTCCCCGACTCGTTAACTTTAACGTTGCTCTGGGTTGGTCTTTGCTGGCATCTACTTCCTGGGGCTGTTTCACTTTCCGATGCTGTATGTGGCGCGATAGCAGGTTATTTATCTTTGTGGATTACTTTTCATCTGTTTCGATTCATCATCGGGAAAGAAGCGCTGGGGTACGGTGACTTCAAGCTTCTGGCGGCTCTCGGCGCATGGCTTGGCTGGCAACAACTTCCTCTTTTGGTTCTCATCGCCAGCATGGCAGGTATCGCAGTGAGTATTATGGTTTATTTCCGTAAGGGCTATCTGAATAAGAAACTGGCTTTTGGACCTTTCCTGTCACTCGCTGGATGGTTTTTATTCTATCTCCCTTACATTAACCACTAAATAAATAAGGTTAATATCTTCAGTAAAGAAGATCGACAATACAAGCCAGCATGCTATACTTTAGTTAACAAATTGTAAAATTCATTAACAGGGTTTTTGTCCAAAAATATGGTCATAAGACCTTATGAGTTAGTTAGCAACGCAATTAATTATGACTATCAAAAAAATCGTCATCGCTGATACACATCCGGTTTTTCTCATCGGATTGCAAAGCATCATAAGGAATATGTCTTTCCAGTCTCTTCCATTTGAAATATGCGGCCAGGCTGAGAATGCACCTGACCTGCTAAAACACATAGATGAAACTCGACCCGATATCGTGATGGCAAACTTATCTATGCCCGACGGTAGATTCAGCGGCATTCCGTTTGTACGCTATTTTAAAAAGAACTATCCCACGATTCGTTTGATTGTCATCATTCCTAACGATATTCCTGCGATGGTGCAAACTTTACTCTCATATGGTGTATACTGTGTTATTAACAAGCAAGGGTCGTCGAAAGACGTTGAACAATGCCTCTCTGATTTATATCATGATATCCCTCCAACCATTCATCCATTAAATTCTCTGTCACCACTCAGCCCTAAAGAAGCAGAAGTACTTCACTTATTAAGTATTGGTCACTCTATCAATTCAATCGCACTCATGCTTAGCAGAACAAAGCAAACGATAAGCGCGCAAAAAATAAGCGCCATGAAAAAAATCGGTGTCAATTCTGATCCCGATCTTTATAGCTACTTACGCGCAACCTATATGTAATAAAGTTCAAACATTTAGTGTTTGCAATAACTTTTATTTGACTTTCTTCTTTGCTGCTCCATTTCCCCCTCTGTAATTTCCTTATTAGTTAAGAAAATTCGCAATATCATGCAGATTACTCCTCGACAAATATCAGGATATTCACTAGTAACTTTTTTATTAACTAATGATATTATTTCTTCACCGTCAGTTAATGATTTTATATCTAAGGTACTGTTGGCTTTTCCGACGATAGTATAGTGCCTGTAAGATGCAAAATTTATTCAACCATCGCAGCTGACAATTATCTAAATGCATTTCTAATCAAACTTTGGTAAAGCCCATGAGTAATACGCAACATAAATTAGATAAGGCAAGACCTCCGCGTGTGCAAATCACCTATGATGTTGAAGTTGGTGATGCACAGGCAGCGAAAGAGTTACCGCTTGTAGTTGGGGTTATGGGAGATTTCACTCAGGCAACTGATAGCTTGCGCGACCGTAAATTCCTGAATATCGATAAAGATAATTTTAATGAAATTATGGCATCGATGAAACCTGAAGCTGAATTCCTGGTTGATAGCGTCATGCCCGAACAGGAAGGCAAACTGGCTGTGTCACTCACTTTCCAAGATATGGATGACTTTTCACCGGATAATATTGTTCGTCAGGTAGAACCGTTACGTAAATTAATGGAACTCCGCGAACAGTTAAGCGATTTGCGTAACCGTGCCGCCAGCAATGAACGCCTGAAGGAACAGCTTGCAGAAATGGCAAAAAAACAAAACGAATTGCTGGGGCATACCCCACCTGAAGGGGATGAAGAATGAACAGTGAACAGGTTTTAAACCAGAATGCTGAATCCTCATTTAGCGATGACTATCTTAATCAGGTGATTGATAACACTCAGGCGATTCGTCGTGAGTCTGACCGTGATCGCATGAAAACCCAGTTGAACCATTTTCTGGCTGAAGTCCTCGCCGGTGCGGTAGTGGTATCTAGCGATCTAATCGGCAGCATAGAACAGCGAATTACTGCGATCGATGAACTTTTATCTCATCAGGTCAGTCAGATTATCCATGCCCCTGAGTTTCAGAAAAAAGAGTCCTCCTGGCGTGGCCTGCATAAGCTGGTACAGTCCAGCGTGACCGATAATACACAAATCCGCCTGCTTCAATGCACTAAACAAGATCTGATTAAAGATTTTAAATCTGCCAGCGATTTCGATCAGTCGATGCTCTTCAAGTGTGTTTATGAGAGTGAATACGGCACCTTCGGTGGCACGCCATTCTCCGCATTCGTTGGGGATTTTCAGTTCGACAACACTCCGCAGGATATTAACTTGCTGGAACAGATTTCCCATGTCGCCGCCGCTGCACATGCGCCGTTCTTGAGCGCTATCGCTCCAGGCATGCTGTCGATGAATGACTTCTCAGAACTACCACGCCCGCGCGATCTGTCAAAATTGTTTGATACCACAGATTATGCCCGTTGGCGTTCATTCCGCCAAAATGATGACAGCCGTTATATCGGTTTGACGCTACCCCGGGTCCTGGGTCGTGTGCCGTACGGTAGCAAAACCATCCCGGCGGAAACCTTCACTTTTGAAGAAAAGATCCGCGAAGATGAATCTGGTAGCAATTACCTGTGGATAAACTCAGCCTGGGAACTGGCGGGTCGCATCATCGAATCCTTCGAAGAGTATGGCTGGTGTGCATCGATTCGCGGTGTCGAAGGTGGTGGCCTGGTGAAATCGTTACCTGCATATAACTATATCTCCAGCAGTGGCGAACGAACTATGCAGTGTCCAACACAAGTGGCCGTTTCTGACCGACGCGAAAAAGAGCTCTCGGATCTAGGTTTTATCCCACTAGTTCACTGTAAGGGCACGGATTATGCAGCATTTTTCGCTGTTCAGTCCATAAATAAGCCTCGTCTGTACAACTCAAATGAGGCAAATGCAAACGCGCGCCTGTCAAGCCAACTGCCTTATATTCTGGCGACATCCCGTTTTGCCCATTATCTGAAATCGATTGTTCGCGACAAAGTCGGCAGCTTCATGTCCCGCGCGGAATGTGAAGTCTATCTACAAAATTGGATCATGCAGTACGTCGTCGCGTCGGATAACGCCGGTCCGGAAACAAAAGCACGCTTTCCCCTACGAGAAGCGAAAATCGAAGTCATTGAAGTACCGGGTTTCCCGGGTACCTATCGTGCGATTGCCTGGCTGAAACCACATTTCCAGCTTGAAGGTTTAAGTATGTCCCTGCGTTTGGTCGCGGATTTGCCTTCCACTACCAGCGCTTAATCCCTTGTTAATAAAGGAATATATATGTCTAAATTGAAAGATTGTCAGTTCATCGAAATTAAAATTGATGGTAACACAGTTGCAGGTTCTTCTGAAGAAGCGACCTATAAAAACTGGATGGAGGGTTTTGCACCTGCTGGTCTCGCCACTGTAGCAGGGCCGGATGGTGCATATTTTGACACGGTTCATGCAAGTGTTCTGGTGACAAAAGAGTCCAGCGAATTATACGAAAAATATTTGAAGCGTGGCTATAAAAATATCATTATTACAATTGTTCATCGTGGCTCTGACAAATTAAACCAGGACTACGAAATTCAGCGTACTGTATACGAAAACTGTAATTTCAGCAGCCTAAATTTTGAAATGCGCGACCAACTTTTCATGGAACTCACATTTAATTTTGAAGAGTCTGTTCAGGTGACATTTAACGTACCGAATGCCAAAGATGACGGTCTGGATAAAGTCGGACCTATCAAATACAGCATCCCGCAGAAAAAAATCGCATAACCCTTTCCCGGCCGCCTCCGCGGCCGGATTTCAGGATACTCATTATGACTGCATCACTGCTTTCTCGACTTAGCGATAATCATCCTTTTAATCAGGAGAATGATTATCACTGGGCATCAAAAACAGATGAAGCATTCCTCAATGAATTAAAAATGTTACTCATGTCTCGAGCTCGTTGCCCTGATATTGAAGAAATCTCATTAATCAATGGTTCCATACTTAATTATGGAATTGATGAGTCTTTTAGCAAAGTTTATGAAATTAATTCTCGTCGACAGATGATGGAAAAACGGATTAAAAATGCCATCGACAGATTCGAGCCGCGATTGAAAGGTGTAGAACTTATAAGCTATATCAACGATACACAGGAAATTTGCTTTACCTTACATGGCATCTATTTTTCCAAGCCAATCGAATTAGTATTAGCCTGGAATGACTGTACCGGGAGATTCTATTTCAATGAATAGACTTCTATCCTATTACCAAAAGGAACTGAACTTCCTTAAGCAGCATGGCAAAGCGTTTGCCAACCGTTTCCCCAAAATCGCGCGCCGTCTTGGAATGGTCGAAGGCGAAACAGAAGATCCTCATATCAGCCGTTTGATTGAATCTTTTGCTTTGTTAACGTCACGTATTCATCAACGCCTGGATGACGATATCCCTGAAGTTATTGATACCCTGCTTGCTACGCTGGCGCCACAGTTTTTGCGTCCATTTCCTTCGGCTTGCATCGTAATGATGTCACCCGATCCACAAAAATCCGGGCTGACAGGTAAAAATATCCTGCCAGCGGAAACGCCATTATTCACCCGTCAAAGTGCGCCAATACCCTGTCAGTTTCAGACGGTATACCCGGTGACGCTGTTGCCTGTCTCTATTCAGCGCGCTGCGCTGTGTTTTGACAGTGACGAACTCAACTGGCAACTCCAGCTCACTTTTCAGGTCTGGCCAGGCGCAGTGCTTGCTGACGACTGTATCCGCCTCTACCTGCACGGCCCCGGTAATACGGTCAATATTCTTTACACTCTGCTGTGCTCTGAGATTAAAAGCCTGAACCTGCGACACGGAGAGACTAACATTCCTTTAGCCGCCAGTGCCCTGTGCCCGGTGGGCTTCGAGGTGGATGAGGCGATGCTTAGTCGGGATCCGCGCATTGCCCCTGTTCATATTCTGCTGCTGGATTACTTCTGGTTTCCACAAAAATTCTCGTTTATTGATATTCATCTCCCGGCAGGGTTCAGCACAGCAGGCAATGCTACATTTGAACTACAGGCGGTTTTCAAGCGCAACGCCCTGACGGAAAAACTGGAGAAGCTTGCTCCACTGGTCGATGCGAATTTTTTCCGCCTCCACTGCACACCCGCAATTAATCTATTTTCCCAGCGGGCTGAGCCGATCGCACTGAATGATGCCGTGGTGGAATACCCTGTCGTACCGGATACCCGCCATCAGGCGCACATTGACGTCTGGGCAATTGAAGAGGTGTCCGTCCAGCGGAAAGTCGATAACCGTATCGAACATTTCCCGGTGACGCCATTGTTGGAAAATCGCCCCGGCATAGAAACTGAAAATGACGCAGGCCTGTGTTGGCAGCTCTTTCATCGGGATATTCCCGGCACGAAGGAGAGCGAACGTAAACCGTTTATCGCCTTCAGCGCTCATCCGGGACGCACGTCATCCCTTCAGCCAGAAGTGGTTACGCTCTGCATCACCTGTACCAATCACACCCTCCCTCACCAGTTGCAGTACGGCAATCCAGGGGGCGATTTCGATGCACAGGTTCCGGTCGCAGCGCTAAATATTGTGGCACTGACTCATCCTACACGCCCGATTAATCCGCCGGATAAAAGCGCAATGCGCTGGCGTTTTTTTTCGCAGATTTCGCTCAATCAGCAGTTGCTGGACGGCGATCATGGCACACAGCGGCTGAAAGATACCCTGGCGCTGTACAACACGGCAGATAATGCGGAAAAATCTCGCCTGGTGTCGCTGATTAAGCATCTATCGTATCAGCCCGTCACCACCCGGCTTACCAGCAACGATCCACACTCACTGGCGCGCGGTATCGACCTGACCATCACCTTTAGCCATACGGCGCTACAGGAGCCAGAATATTATCTGCTGTGCAGCCTTCTGGATCGGTTGCTGGCGCTGTACGCCCCCGTCAACAGCTTTATCCGCCTTACCACCTGCGTTGAGCACGAGGCGCAGACGCGCCGCGTCTGGCCTATTCGTGCGGGGAAACTGTCATGGCTCTGATACCGATAGTCAGTAAATTTCATTTCTATCAGCAAATCAGACTGCTGTTGCGGAGATTACGTGATGGCCGCACGCCGGATGCCGCTTTGCTGGATGAAAAATTACGCATCGTATCCACCCTTTCGCTGGATGCGCCACGGGGTGAGGTGGAAGAGATACAGCAGGATGGACCTGACGTACCGCTACAAGTCACCGCCTGGCATAATGGATTAACTGGTGCTCTGGGTGCCATGCCTACGGCCTATAGCGAGTGGTTAATTGAACGCCAGTACCGTTATAGCGATCGCAGTGCAAAAGCCTTTCTCGATATCTTTGGTCACCGACTTTACTGCCTCGATTATCTGGCATGGCAAAAACATCACCTGTGCGCCCAGACGGAATCAACGGGTCAGCCTCCTTTACAAACTGCCATTCAGGCACTGTCTGGTCTGCTGATGTCCGACCCTTCTCCGGCACTGGCGCAACATGCTCCACTATTTGCTTCGCCAGTCCGTTCAATGGTCAACCTGGAGAGATGGCTAACGCTGCTCTATGGCGTTCCTGCAGAGATTATTCCCTTTACCGGGGGCTGGCGCAACGTACCTGCCGGGGAGTGCTGCCAGCTTGGCAACCCGGCGCAAAAGCTTAACACCGCGCCAATGATGGGCAGTTCTCGTCTTGAGGTGCATGCGCATTTCGATGTTGTACTGGGCCCCATGACGCCGGAAACCTCACGCTGTTTTTTACCTTCCGGAAACCTCTGGCAAGAAATCTGGTTGCGCATTCGGGACTACGTCGGTCCGGCGATGGATTTCTCCGTTTCCCTGAATATCAGCAGCGCTAACCTCGACTCTCTCCCATTGGGACGACGAGCGTTAGGGCTCGATCTTTGCCTTGGCCGTAACAGCGAATCTCACCTCCATCAGGTTCGACTGCCCGTACCAACTCTTTAATCAGGATGCCCCGTATGCAATTACTCGACTCACTCACGCAATATCAGGAAAATCATTTTCTGCGCTGGAATGGCGACATCGCCGACGCGCTGCTGCTTGTCTCCCTCGAGGGTTACGAGGCGCTTTCTGCCCCTTTTTGTTATGAACTCCGTTCCCTGACCAAAAAGAGCGAAAAAGACCTGACTCAGTGGCACGGGAAAACGGTCTCCTGCAGGATCGGCGACGGAAGCCATAACCTTCCTCAGCGTCATCTGCATGGTGTTGTCACTCGTATCCGTTATAAGCAACGCACTCCTGACGAGGCTGAATGTATTCTCACGCTGGAACCCTCGCTCACGCTGCTGACGCTGGGTCGTGTCATGCGTATCTGGCAAAACGTCAGTGTTCCTGAACTGGTGCATACCTTACTAAGCGACCATGGAATCACTCAGCTTGATGTGCAGCTGCATGGAAACTACCCAAAGCGAGAGTACTGCGTACAGTACCGTGAATCTGCATTTAAATTTATCCAGCGATTACTGGAAGAGGAAGGTATTTACTACTATTTTCGCCATAGTGAATCCGGTCACACGCTGGTCCTGGCCGATCACCCTGCCAGCCACAGTGCAATTCAGGGTGACAAACTCTTCTGGCACCACCACGGCGCAGTTCTCACCGAAGGCAATATTGATAACTGGATGTCCAGTGCCTCACTGTTACCTGCCAGTGTGGCGTTGCAGGGTGTGAGCATGCCGCAGGCTTCAACCATTGAGGATCAGCAAAACGCCAGCGGTTCAGACGCTCATGTCGATGCCGTAGTTTTCACGGACATAACTCCGCAAGGAGAACGGTCTTTGATCGCGCGTGAAGCGCAAAATGCCATGGCCGCTCGCGAAGCGAACACTCGCCGCTTTGAAGCAATCGTCAACGCTCACTGGCTAAGCAGCGGGGAGACATTCACCCTCATCGGCCACCCGTCTGGGGAAGACACATACCGCATCCAGTCACTGGCATTCAAAGCTGTCAATAATTTCGATGATAACAAGAGCGACTATCACTGCGTAATGCAGACCATGGGCAACGCCCAGCCCTGGCATCCACCTTACCCTTCATGTCCGGAGATCCCCGGTATCCTCACCGCTACTGTGGTTGGCCCATCCTCAGAAGAGATCCATACCGATGAATATGGGCGGATCAAAATCCAGTTTCCATGGGACAAAGAGAATCCGCATGACGATACCAGCTCCTGCTGGGTACGCGTCGCCCAGCCGTGGACGGGGGGCAAATTCGGCGCGCAGTTCATTCCCCGCGTCGGCAGTGAAGTCCTGGTGAGCTTTGTTCAGGGGCACCCTGATTTCCCACTTGTTACAGGTACAGTTTACAACGGCCTGAACAAACCGCCCTTCGCCCTTCCCGGTGAAAAAACTGAAAGTGGTTTTGTCACGCGCAGTACCACCAACGGCAGCGTCGAAGAGGGTCATCGCCTGAGCTTTAACGACAAAAAAGGCAAGGAGTTAATGACCATTGTCGCTCAGAAAAACCTCTCTGTGACCGTGAAGAACAACGCCGACACCACTATTGCCGCAAACCGGAGTACAGAACTCACCAAAGGCGAGGACCGGCTGGTACTGAAGGAAGGTGACAGGAATATCACGCTCGAAAAAGGAGATATGAACATCAACCTCCAGAAGGGCAACCTGCAACACAAAGTCACGGGTAATGCCTCAACGGAACTCAGTAATGGCAATTATGCCCTGAAAGTCGCGGGCGGCAGCGGCAGCGTCAAAACCGATAAGGCGCTGACGCTGGAATCCACCCAGTCCATCGAACTGAAGGTGGGCAGCAACAAAATCACCCTCTCGGCCAGCGGCATTTCGATAAACGGCATGATGGTCAAAATCGAAGGCAGCGGTACGGCAGAGCTGAAAAGCGCAATGACCACCGTTGCGGGAAGCGGCATGACCCGGATTTCCGGCGGCATTATTAATATTGGATAAGAACGCATTATGACACCACATACTTCTGCACCTTCAGACAGTGTCGCCTGGGAAGAGAGCCTGCGGCAATGGGCGCAAGGTTTTTCGTCACATACCCTCGGCATAACACTCACCGCGCTGATGCGGAGCGTAATGCCTGACCGCGAGAAACCGCTTCTGGAGGTCATCGCTCAACAGTACCAGCAACCCGAAGAACAACGTCGCTGGCAGATTTTCGCTCAGGCCGAAATGCTCGGATTCAGTACGCCAGTAGGCGCATTGGCGCTATCGCAGTTCTTATCTCGCGGCAGTATGGCACCTGACGGGCTGGCTCCTGTTTACCCGGAACCCCAGCTCAGTGCACAAATGCTGCACTGTGCTCTGGTGATGCTTGTCACACAACTGGCAGAAAGCCCGGTTGATGGAGTACGGCTGTTAATTGAGCGCAGTGCCGCGCTAGAGGTGGCGTAATGAGTCAACCCGCTGCTCGCGTTTCTGACATGCACGTCTGTCCGATGGTGACCCCTGGGCTGCCCCCCATCCCCCATGTCGGCGGTCCTATTCTTCCACCGGGCGTCCCGAATGTATTGATCGGCGGTATGCCCGCCGCCACGGTAGGCTCTATGGCCGTCTGCGTGGGTCCTGTGGATACCATCGTTATGGGCAGTACAAAGGTACTGATAGGCAATAAACCTGCCGCACGAATGGGCGACAGTAGCGCCCATGGCGGAAAAATAGTATCGGGCTATCCCACTGTGTTAATTGGATAAAGGAATAAACGTCATGTTACTCGACATTAATGATCTGTTATTGCCGATTCGTCAGGACAATCCTGCCGGTGAAAACCTGGAATATGACCCCCTCTTCGATGAGATTCGTCAGGCCCGTGAAAGCGACCCTGACGACATGCCCGAGGATGAATGGTCCGTCACGGAGCCGCGCAAAGCGGACTGGAACAGGGTATGCAATCTCAGCGAAAAAGCACTAAGGGAACAAACCAAAGATCTGCAACTGGCCTGCTGGTACGTCGAGGCGTTATGTCATCAACAGGGGTTAGCTGGCCTGAGTACAGGTATCGCGTTTCTCAGCGAATTTATCACTCGCTTTTGGTTCCAGTGCTGGCCGGCCCTTGAAGAGGAAGGACTAGAAATGCGCCGCAGCAAACTCCAGCGCCTTGACAGAGATCTCAGCCAGCTGCTGTTACGCCGGCCAATGTTGCGCCAGGCCAGTACCTCGCTACTTTTCTGGCGCCAGACTCTCGCCTTTGAGCACAAAATCAACACACATCCAGGCGATCGTGATGCGCTGATCCGTAAGGAAGGCGATTTAACAATGGAGAGTTTTGATCAACAGGCGATGAATTTTTCCTCCATTGAGATCGGTCAGCAGGCGGCCAGTGTAGAAGCCCTCTCTTCAGATCTCTCGCAACTGGAGGCGCGTTACCTCTCACTGAGCCAGGATCCCGAAAACGACGTGTTTACCCAGAGCCGCCAGACGCTGAAGGAGCTCGCCGATTATCTTCAGAAACTGACACAGCGTGCTATTCCTCTGGTTGATGAGTCACTCACCCTCGCCCCCGTCATGGAAGATGCCGTTCCGTTGCCCGCCGAAGCGCCGGTGCGAACGCCGACACAAACCATGAGCCGGGAACTGGCCATCAGTCAGATGATGACCATTGCTGGATATTTTCGTCAGGCAGAGCCATCAAGCCCGGTGCCGTATCTGATGGAACGGGCTGCCCGATGGGCCACCATGACGCTGCCTGAATGGCTGGAAGAGATGCTCAACGACAGCAGCAGCATCATTGAAATTAATAATGTGTTAACAGGAAATGCCCGCTGATGCGTACTCTTTCCCCTCTCATGCTTGTGCTGGCGGCCATACTGCTTAGCGGTTGCGCAACCGATCCTGTCAAAGTGATGAATGAAAAGCAGGCGATCGACCAGGTCACCGCGCCGTTTGCACAAGGCGCTATAACGCTGGATGTACAAACGGATCCCGATCTGAACGCGCTGAATGGTATCGCCAATAGCTGCACCCTGCTGGTTATACAGGCTCAACAATCCAGCACGCTGAATAAGCTGCTCTCCAGCCCATTTGCATTGAAGTCTCTGTTTAGTGCCGCAGGCGCGCAGGACGAGATCCTTAAAGTCGATCGTTATCCCGCCATGCCTGGACAGAGCACTACCCTGCATATCGACCGCAGCGAAAATACCCGCTACATCGCTATTATCGCAGGTTATTACCCTTTCCCTCAGGAACAGCACATGCTGCTGATCAAGGTTCCCGTGACCAGCAGCAGCACCGGATGGTGGAATAAAACATGGCAGGCTCACCTGTCTCCACTTTTCCTGAAACTGCGGCTAGGCAGTACCAGCATTACCCAATTCTCAGGTGCAACAGCACAGCCGCTGGCGGTCACCACTCACGACGCAAAACCAGCCGTAAAAGGAGAGTAATATGTACCCACAGCTGCAACAAATTTACTGGTATTCCGGCGTCTATTTACAACCACAACATTTGCAGTCAGTTGATCTGCATCATAACTACATGCTTTCCCGACAGCGCCAGCTGGCTCAACCGTGGAATGTCGGCATGATCCAGTGCGATTTCAATCCCGAAACGCTCGTTGATTTCACGCTTAAGATTGAGCGACTACAGGCTATTTTGCCCTCTGGCGACTACCTCGAATATCCCGGTAACTGCGCCCTCTCCCCCCGTCACTTTCGTGATGCGTGGAAACAGATTGAGAAGCCCTTCACGCTGTGGCTGGCGCTGCGCCGCTTCGACCCGGGCCATGCCAACGTTGGCGATTCGCCTAACAGCCGCTGGCTCAAACCCCACGAAGAAGGTGTAATGAAAGATGTCTACTTCAATGGTCCTGAATGCAGCGTTTCACGGATTCTCTATAACGTTCAAATTCTCAGTGATGAGGAAAAGGCTGCAGTCGTGGATTGTGAATTTCTGCCCCTAATACGTCTGCGTTATGAGAACGATCGGGTGGTAAGCGACAGCCATTTTTGCCCGCCTCTGATCACACTGAACGGCTATCCAACGCTAAAAACATTGCTCGATGGGCTGTACGCCGAGCTGGCAAACCGCGCCCACCAGTTTGCAGAATACAAACGCCCGGATCAGCTCAGGGATGCAAGCCGGGGTGATGTCACTCAGTTGCTTGCAATGCGTTCGCTTAACCGTACTCTCCCCCTGCTGCAACACTACTGCCGCACGCCGACAATGCATCCCTGGCCGATCTATGGCCTGCTGACACAGCTGATTGGCGAACTTTCCAGCTTCAGCGAACGCTGTTCTTTCAATGGCGAATGGGAAGCCGAAGAGCCGCTTCTGCCTTACGATCACTTTTCGCTTTGCGCCAGTTTTTCCAGCGCCAGGAAGTTTATTATCGCCCTGCTCAATAACCTGACGCTGGAAAACAACACCTGGATAACCCTCAATCCAGACGAGCAGCGGGTGTTCCGCGGTGATTTGCAATCAATGCCGTGGAACAACACTGGTTCCGTCCTGTTGATGCTGCGCTCGGAAAAACTTGCCGTAGAACGTATCGACAGCAGCAGTTTCAAAATAGCGCCGGACGCAACGGTGTTGACGTTAATACAACATGCGTTGCCAGGGGTAACCGCCACACTGCTCAACCCAACCCCACGCGGCGTTCCGCATCGTCAGGACGCCTTTTACTTCCGGCTAAACCAGCAGGACAGCCTGTGGAAGCAGGTCGAAAAGCAGAAAAATATGGCCTTTTACTGGGATGATGCGCCTGCCGATCTTCAGGTACAGGCTATTTTTATGGGGCGCGAATAATGGCACTGCTTGACCACTATTTACCTGTCTTTAAACAGGTACTGCAAATGACCGGTAATCCGGGACAATATGACGATTACGAACAGGACCGCCAGGCCTGTATCGTCCTGCTGGAGCAGGCCATAGACAATGCCAGACAACAGGACGTCAGTGAGAGTGAGAAAGATGCTGCGCACGTGGCGGTCATTGCCTGGCTTGACGAAACCATATTGCGTTCCGCGCTGTCATGGCGTCAACGCTGGCAGGGGGAACTGTTACAGCGCAAATACCTGAACATCACCGTCGCTGGCGAACGTTTCTTCACGCTGCTGGACCAGCTCGACCCTCTTCATCATCAGGCCCGGGAAATCTTTTTGTTCTGTCTGCAACAGGATTTTCAGGGGCAGTACCGTTTACCTGATGATAAATCGGCATTGAAAACCGTGATCGCTGAACAACGTCGTCTGTGTCTGCCCGACGCGTGGCAAACATGGCCGAACGATGCCGCCATCGCCCCCCCCGCCCCCGCCCCGACAGATAACCTGTCCCGGGGGTTGGCTCCGTTACTGATGCTGCTTGCAGGTATCGTGCTTCAGTATGCCTTCTTGTACTTTTTCCTCCTCCACTCTATGTCCTGACTGCTATGTTCAAAAAATTAGCCTGTTTTACCGGCTGGCTGCTGGTACTTTCGTTATCACTGTTGTTTTGTTTCACCCTTGGTCTATGGCAGAACTGGAGCACGCCAGCCATTCTGCTGTTCTGGCTGGCTCTGCTGCTCACGGCGACGCTGTTATGGGGGGGGATTTTCGCCCTGACCAAAGCCATCAAAGGCAAACAAGGCCGTCGCTGGTTCGAGAAATATCGACTCTCACGCCGTGAATATGTGCTGTTGAGCCACTGGAAATACGGTGCAAACATTATTAAACGTATTCGTCGCCACCAGGCACCACTGCCCTGGTATCTGCTGGTTGGTGAACGTTGTGGTAAAAGCACCCTACTGGCCAGCACGGGGTTACCGCGCTTTGATGGCGACAACGACGATACCGTAGCCGGGCCAACCCGTACGCTGCACTGGTGGTTTTTTCGCCAACTCTGCATCCTTGATCTCTCAAGCAATTTTCTGAATGGTGCCGTAACATTCCGGGAAGCCTGGAGAAGATTAGCCCAGTGGTGCGCGCGAATGCCAACACCGGCGGGAATTATTGTCGCCCTCCCTGTGAGCGCCCTGATGAGTGACGACCTGAGCGCTCTGCACAACCTCGCGCGTCAGCAGCGGTCACTGATAGAACCGCTCGTGCGGCGCTTCGGCGAGCGTTTACCTTTGCATATCATGGTGACACAGTGCGACCAGTTCCCCGGTTTCAGTCTGTGGCACAAACAGTTGTCTGCGGCCCAGCGTCAACAACCGCTTGGCTACAGCTGGCCGACCTCACCTCATATTGATGGCCAGGACGAACTCGCCATACGCCCTCTCTTTGCAGCCCTGAAAGAAGGCATGTCACGGGTGCGTTTCAGCATGGCGCGCCCATCGGCGCTCAGCGCACAGGATAATGTTGCCCTGCTGGATTTTCCTGAAGCCTTTGCCTCTCTGGAGCCAAAGCTGCGCTATATGCTGGCGTCACTTTGTGAACCCAACGCCTATTTCAGTCATGTCAATCTCAACAGCGTGTGGTTTAGCGCAACAGAACCTCTTACAGATAATCTCGGCCGGCGATCCAGCGTCTTTGTTCACGATCTGCTCACCGGGCATTTGCGTGACCTGAGCCTGCGTCGCGGCAATCAAAGCTGGTATAACCGACCGGGCAGAAGGTTCGCGTGTCACTCCATACTGGTCATCTGCGCGCTGTGGTTCCTGTTAAGCGCCACCATGAGTTTTGGTCGGGTACAACCTGATATCACAACGTTGTCACCGGACGCGCTGGCGGCATTTATGATGCAGGATGAACGCTATTCAGCCGACTCTCTGCTCTATTTGCCGTTTCAGCCACTGCTTGAAAAACAGCATCAACATGCAGAGTCGCTACTGATACGGACCCCTTCCACCGCACTGCTGGCGCAAAAAGCGCTAGTGGACTTTCAGCAGCGGGTACTGAAAGCGAAGCCTGCGCAACAGCGTGAATATATTTTGCAGCTGGCTCACGCGGTGCTCGTCTGGCAAAAGATGCGTGATGGCGCCACGCTCGATACGCTCAGTCAGGATCGACCTATCCTCCCTGTGCTTCAGCAACATAGCTACCCTGAAACGTTATCGCCGCTGGCGGTTATCGCGCTGGAACGACACTTTATCCAACGTCCCGAGGGAGAGCGCTGGCTACAGACTGCCCGTCAATTGCTGGCAACGCTGGTCACTCACGATCCCGCGCTCACCTGGTTGATAGCCCCTTCCTCTACTTTACCTCCTCTACAGGCCTCACTTTACTGGCCGTCGCTATCGAAGAGTGTGGCGTTGTCCGGCATCTGGACCCGCGTCGGAGAAACAACGCTTAACGACTGGATGACGCTGATTGAACACGCCATTGGCGCGCCACAACAGATATTCCTGCAGGCACGTAAGCACAATCCCGGTCAACGGCAGAACGCATGGAAACAGTATCTGATTGAGGTAACTGCGAGTCTCGCTTCCCAGCCTCACGCAGCGCTGACGCGCGAGCAGCTGATTGCTCTCGGGCAGAACGAAAGCCAGGCAATGAAATTTGCCGATCGCGCGCTGGATGAACTGAAAGATATCCCTCCGGAACAGGCGCAGCCCTGGTTGAGTACGCTACGAAACCTGCAACGCCTGGCTATAAACGAACACGCCTCCGCGCTACTAAGCCGCGCCAACCGACTGGATAGCCGTCTACGCCAGTCGTTTACCACCTGGCTACGAGGAAATACGCCAAAACCGCGTACTGACAGTGCTCCTCCCGCCTCTCTGGCGTGGCGGCAGTGGCAAAACGCGCGCAGCAGCGCGGTAACAGAGGCCGTCGCGCAGGAAAAACCTGATGCCCGTCTGACCCACGGGTTGTTCAGCTCGCCCCCGAGCAGTAACGCTCGCAATCCATTAACCGGGCTGCTGCCAGCGCTCACTACCTTACAGGAAGATCTGTCGCCGCAGAATAACGATGCCAGTACCACAGCCGTCTGGCGTTTATATCAGGATGACGCCCGCAGCCTGCTGGGAAATGCCATCTCCCAGAGCGCCTGCTGGCTCAATAATCAGTGGAAGAGCATGGTTCTCTGGCCGCTCGATAAAGACAGCGAGCAGCGAGACTACGACGAGCAGCAGGCTCAGAGCCAGCAGTCCGTCGCCGCATTTTTGCAAGGGCCTGCCAAAGCGCTATTGACCAGAGGAGCCAACGGCCCGGACGCTGCTGACTATGAAGGTATGCGGGTTCCGCTGTCTGACAGCTTTATTCGTCTCGCCCGAAACGCCATGTCGCCCGAAATGATGCAGAACCTGCCGCAACGCACTTCCACGCGCCTGAACGATCGACGTGCGGCTTTACAGGCAAAACGTGATGCACTGCGTCTTAAACAAAGCGAACTGGAAAAGAAGAGCTGGAAAACCAGCATCGCCAGCCAGCCTGCCACGGTACCAGGGGGCGCGAAGGTGATCCCTATTGGCACCCAGCTCACCCTCAACTGCCTGACGGGCGACCAGCAACTCACGAGCATGAATTTCGCTGAAAAACGGCAATTTACCTGGCAGCCAGGCCAGTGCCCCGGCATGACCCTCAGTGTGAAATTCCCAGACTTCACTGCTGACTACCCGATTCATGGGGATGATGCCTGGCCCTGGTTTGTTAACCGTTTTACCGACGGTGACGTTTTGCTCGACAGCGATGACTTTGGCGACAAAGCAGCCCTGCTAAAACAGCTCGGGATCAAGAAAATCCTGGCTCGCTTCACTGTATCCAGCCCGCAGGAAATGGAGGGCGCGTGGCAAGCCTGGAACGATCTTAACGACGACATTAACGATCTCGACACCCAAATTTCCAGCCTGGATGCACGCGTTGAATCGCAACCTCTCAATCCCATTTCCGCCCTGCCCGACACGATCGCACAGTGCCAGTAACCTCAATCAGGACAAATTATGAACCCACATTTGAAATCTGTTATCAGTAAGCTCAACAGCGAAAGCCGTAGCGCGCTGGATGCCGCAATCAGCCATGCCGCATCACGGCATCACCAGGACGTCAGTCCGGAGCATCTGCTCCTGGCAATTATTCTTCAGGAAACGACCCTGATAGAGTCGCTCGGGTTACAGGCCGGGCTCCCCACAAGTCACCTTCTGTCAGCGGTGAAAAAGACGCTTGATTATGCGGATACCGGTACAGCCCCAACACCAGTGTTTGCGTCTGAGCTGGTGGAATGGCTGGTGAGTAGCTGGTTACTGGCTAGCGCCCGCTGGGGCCAGCAGCAGCTCAGTCCGTCGGCGCTGATGGCCTGCCTGCTGGATGAAACAACGGAACCGCGGGTCGCCCCACGGGTTCAACAGATGCTGGCTTGCGATCGTGCACAGGCATACCTGGTGCTGAACACCAGCGAAAACGTTCCTCACCAACAGGCGGTCCCTTCTTCTGCAGGCGGAGCGACTCTGACGAAATATACCCGTAACCTGAGCGAATTGGCACGTCAGGGCAAACTGGACCCGGTGCTGGGGCGTGAGCCTGAAATCCGTCAGATGGTGGATATCCTGTTACGTCGCCGACAGAACAATCCGATCCTCACCGGCGAGCCAGGCGTGGGTAAAACGGCGCTGGTTGAAGGACTTGCGTTGCGCATCGCGGCGGGCACCGTGCCCACCATGCTGAAGACGATGGAAGTGATGACGCTGGATCTGGGTCTGTTACAGGCAGGTGCCAGCGTGAAAGGTGAATTTGAAAATCGTCTTCAGTCTCTGCTGAAAGAGGTCGCCAGCTACCCGCAGCCCGTCATTTTATTTATTGATGAAGCCCATACGCTGATCGGCGCCGGTGGGCAGGCTGGGCAAAATGATGCCGCTAATCTGCTAAAACCGGCGCTGGCGCGCGGTGAACTTCGCATCATCGCCGCCACCACTTGGGCGGAATATAAAAAGTATTTTGAGAAAGACGCGGCACTGGCACGCCGTTTTCAGGTGGTGAAAGTGGCAGAGCCAGACCTTATCAACGCCACCACCATGCTTCGCGCGATGGCTCCGGCGATGTCGCAACATCATGGGATCTCGGTGCTGGAAAGTGCCATCCATGCGGCGGTTAATCTCTCCAGCAGATATATTGCTGGCCGTCAGCTACCGGACAAGTCTGTGAGCCTGCTTGATACCGCCTGCGCCCGGGTGGCTGTTTCCCAGACACATGAACCGAAAGAGATTGAAACCATTTCAGCGCAGCTCCAGGCGATCTACAGCGAATGCGAAGCGCTGAAGCGAGAAAATACCGCCCCTGAATTGCAACAAAAACTGGCACAGCAGGCCGGTGAGCTGCACACGCGTCTTGACAGACTGAATACCGAGTGGCAGGACCAGAACACGCTGGTACAACAGCTTCTGCAAAGCAAAGACGCCGATGAAATCTCCCGCGGCCGGGCCGAACTCGCTACCCGTCACCAGCAACATGCAATGGTGTTTGAGTGCGTGGACGCCACATGTGTGGCGGACGTTGTTGCTGACTGGACCGGCATTCCGCTGGGTCGCATGCTTGAGAAAGAGCACCAGCAACTCGATGCCCTGTTCGAGCGGCTGGCCGGAAGAGTTATTGGTCAGCAACACGCCCTGGAGCAGATCGCGCAGCAGATCCGCATCAGCCGGGCAGGTATGGGTGATCCGCTGAAGCCCACCGGCGTCTACCTTCTGGCCGGGCCATCCGGCACAGGCAAAACAGAAACATCGCTGGCTCTGGCAGAACTGCTTTTCGGCGGCGATCAAAGCCTGGTGACCATTAATATGTCGGAGTATCAGGAAGCTCACTCCGTGTCGGGTCTGAAAGGTTCCCCTCCGGGCTACGTGGGTTACGGCCAGGGTGGCGTTCTGACCGAGGCTGTGCGTCGTAACCCGTATAGTGTGGTGCTGCTGGATGAAGTGGAAAAAGCGCATCCTGACGTGATGGAGCTGTTCTATCAGATTTTCGATAAAGGCATGATAGAAGATGCTGAAGGCCAGCCGATTAACTTCCGCAACACGTTAATTATCCTGACCTCTAACCTTGCCAGCGCCGCGCTGGTCGCCGCTGTAGAAAACGGTGAAACCGATCCGGCTGTGCTGTGTCGTCAAATCAGACCTGAATTCGATCGCGTATTCAGTCCTGCGCTGATGGGGCGCATGACGTTGATCCCATATTTGCCTCTTCATCCTGAAGCCATGGAGCAGATCATCGCGCTGAAGCTCAAGCGCCTGTGCCTGCGCTACCAGCAGGCAAGCGAAGGTAACATTTTACCCGGCTGGAGCCCACAGGTGGTGAGCTGGGTGGCTGAGCGTTGTCAGGTCAAACAGAGCGGCGCGCGCGATATTGATCAGGTTCTGAATCAGCACTTGCTGCCTGTACTGGCGGCGCAAGCGTTGAAGCAGGGGGAAACAGGCACGCTCAAAATTGATGTCAAAAATAACACCCTCATCCTGCGCGCAGGGAAGAAAAAATCATGAGCGCAACGCTGACCAATAACGAATCACTGTCGCTAAAGATCAACTGTCACGATCCGCGCAGCCATCAGCACTTTTTGCAGTTCAGCAACGATATGCATCGCTGGCAAACGCATGCCACCGACAGCAGCTGGTGGCTGGAGCGGGAGAAGGCCTGCCTCGCATTGTTCCAGCACTATGGCTATGACCTGCAAACAGGACTGTGGTATTGCCTGATTGCCTGTCATCGTAGTGGCTGGAAAGGCATTGCCGGCGCGTCCTTGCTGCTGGCGAATGGTTTCGGTAGGAAGCAAACGCCGTGCTGGCCGCCGCTGGCGGCGGTGGAACTGCGTCGCCAGCTTCTGGATGGCTATTGCCGTCAGCTACTGCCTCTGATCTATGTTCTGCCGATGACGGCAGTCAGTACGTCCGCACTTGAGCAGCTACAAAGTGCCGCTGGGTTACTGGAGAAACAGGCCGTTGCACTCCAGTCGCCGCAGCACTCCGCCTTTCGTCAGCTATCGGCCTGGCTGGAAGCCCATATCTCTACCCCCAAATTGCAGGCCATCACGCCTGCCGTTTCGCCTGCTCCGGTAGCGTCACCCGTCGCCTTTGCACCTCCCGTTCCGGCTCTGGAACAGGAGGTTCCGACACGCTGGCCGGGGCGTTTAATCTGGTGCGTGCTGGGCGCGGTGATGGCATTGTCGATAACGACAGTGATACAGAAAATTGACGATCCTGATGTGCTACGCTTCAGCAATCAAATCTGGCCAGACAATCCGCTGGTTGAACACCGGCGGATTGCCCTGGAAAGAATGAGCGACACGCTGCCTGTTAACAGGAGCGTTGAGCAACTCAGCCAGCAGTTGGATACACTCGAGCAACGGCTACTGGATGCAGAGCAGAAACGTAAGCCCTATATGACGATTTCAGAGCTTAAGACAAGCATTTACCAAATGCGCGATACCCTGCGCCAGCAGGCTACGATGGTGGAATATCAACTTGACCAACTACAAGAACAGAAAGAGAACGGCCAACCGATTTCAGATGCCACACTGTATACCCTTTCAGTGCAGGTAGAAGCGCTGAAAGACAAGTTAATATTGTTAAATATTCCATATAAATATATGCTCCCTCAAAACTCTTTACATCAACGCGCAAATTAGTTTAAAACTGATGATTTTAGATAAGGATAATCTCTTTTTAAATAAAGAAAATTCCATTATTCATCCCTGATATTTATATAATAAATCAGACAATATACAATATGCACTAGAAAGATTTCTCACTACAATATCGCAAGTGCATGTGATATTCACTCAACATAGCACTATCACTTGCAAAATACTTTACCCAAAGAACAAGCCAAGAGAGGATACATGCGTATTTTAGGAAAACAAATAAACTCAAACATTTTCTCTAAAAATGATCAATCACATAAAACAGTTCTTCCCCAATGGAAAAAGGTGCAAGTTAACACATCAAATGCATGTTCTCATTTTAGAGGCGGAGCAATTATTGATGCTCAAAATTTGAAAGGCTGTAAGTTTTTAGTTCACACTATTCGTGATTTTGCAGTACAAAGCCCTTTACTTTCACAGAGAGCAGAAGCGTTATTTTCAACCTGGGATGTAATTAGTTCATCAGTCATTGGCGCGGGCACATACCATAGAACCCAATGGGCTGACATTGGCCTTATATTAGCCGTTCCTCCACAAAATATCATAGGCACTTTCCGTCAAGATGTATGGTTTCCAAATCACGCAGGGAATACCCAGGGAGGGCACAATAATACCTATGCTTTAGCTGATAGCTATTTTCAGGGATTAAACAAAAAACAACAACCCATTAATGGGGCAACATATGCTCAACTTTCAACACCTGATGATATAATCAAAGGAACATTTTCTAATTATACCGGAACTGGAGGATATAATGAGATACTTGTAGTTGGACGACCAAATGTCAGAATTTACGAAGGATTCGGGCCTACGGAAAGAGTAAAGGTATGTGGAATTTACTATCATCAGGCTGTTAAAGGTTCGAATAGTGATATAAGAACCAGAGATAAAAATATTATGATTATTAAGAAGCTATTGGCACACAATAACATTCCAGTATTTACAGAGTTCACTTGTTTAACTGACGTACGTGATCATGATGCCGGCATTAAATTTGGAAGATTCATGCAAGAATTTAATAATGGGTTGTCTAGTGCATTGCGATAATACATTTAGGATTCATCAATTATTTGAGTTCTAGCACGACATTAAGTGAGAGCCCCTCAGGAGGATAGATAACTATATGACTGGGGGACTCTATGTTGGATTGCCTACCATTTAGAACGACTTCCCGACCTCAAATCAGTCTGGGAATAACCTAAACCCCAAGGCGAGGACTATATTCCGGTGAATACCCTTGTTCTTGAAGAGTTGAATAGAAATGCTTTAATTCAGTTATCGAGTGGACGTTCACTATCTTCCCCTGTGGCAAAAAGAAAACAGGTTTATCCTCAGGATCAAATCCGTTATTATACGGATTTCCGGTTTCATCTCCATGCCACACTAATTTTCCTCCACGATAACCACAAAGTCGTACCTCTTCATTTAATGCCTTGATCAAGGTTTCACAAAAAAAATGCACATTGCCTTTATTTTCATCCGCTGGGATGTTGAGATGTGAAGTCGTTTTTAAAAAGCTAATATCCCAGTTCCCTTTGATTAACCGTGGCGTCAACCCTGACTGCCGTAAATTATAGTTTTGCTGCTTGCGAGGGATAATAGCAAAAAGATCATAGTCTGCTGTTACAGCTCCGGAGGAAGCAGATAGTCTGCCCAGCTCAGGCGGATACTCAGGCGGGTTAGTCATCACCCTGACAACGCCCCCCTCTCGGTTAGTAACAGCGCCTTCCGAATCGATAAAAAAATGATGAACCCCACTGGGAAAGACTGCTGAGTATCCTTTATTACCCAGGTCTTTCATGACGTTCCGCCTGATAAGCTCTTGAATTCTGTCACTTGAAATGACTAATGGCACCGCCTTCGCTCCTTTTCGCTTTGCTATAGTAATTTCTTCTTCATGCTTCCTATACAATGAGCAGGCAACTTTAGAATACTTCGCTTCTTCGGGGATAAATCCGGCCGTGGGACCAGAACAGCTGGATTTAGCTTTAATATGGAAATTTTTTGAGGGGGCACCTGCTTTTAAAAGAGAAAAACTGAGTGGATTAGGATAGCGTAAGCCAAGAACAACGTGATATTTCGAGGCAACGCGTTTAAAAGCAGAATCGTAAGGTAGTTCTAAAATCATTAGTAGCACCCCTGATTATTCTTCATCTCAATGTTGGCCATTCAATTTATGCCATACATTCACCAACGCGGTGTCAGTATTTACTCCCAGTTTTCGCATCGCTTTTTTTTTCTGTCCACTGATCGTTTTCAGACTACGGTTTAAATACGCGGCAATTTCTGTTACCGACATACCGTCCACGACCAATCGAACCACCTCAATCTCCCGACTGGATAGTTCAGCCAGACTACCACTCCCTTTGGAGTCATTATTAATAATATGATTAAGCAGCGCCAGCGAGGTCTGGCTATCGACATAGTTCTCTCCATGGTGGATACGCTGAATAATTTCTGGCAGTTGGTTGATTTCATGACTGGTTTTACTGATGAACCCTTTGATACCCAGCCCCATCAGCTGTCGAACCATTGTCACATTATCGTAAGAACTTAAAACAATCAGCGAAATATGTGGATAATGACGACGCAGTTGCCGGATGAGCTGCATACCATCCGGCATAGGGTCGTTATAAAAGGCAAAGTCGCAGATCAGTACATCGCAGGGTACGCTTCTGAGTAACTCCATGAGGTCTGTAATCGTTTGGGCCATACCGGTTACGGTTAACAGCGGTGACTGCAATATCACGCTGCGTAACCCAGCCAGCACTACCGCGTGATCGTCTGCTAATACGACGTTTGAGAGAGTGTTATGCATTTCCCTATTACCTCTGTTCCTTTTTTGTGACCACAGGCATTAAAGCGTTGCTGTTGTCGGTGTAAAGGTGACCCGCAGCGTACCGTGGTACTGCCCGGCATTCTTATCCGCCGTCGCGAATTTGTTTACTCGAAACTCCAGGGGCGTTGGGGCACACAGCACCGGGTACGAAATAGACGGCAGGCGTACCGGCCGCACGCGGTGGGTATTCACCGTATTCCAGGTGATAAGTTCCCCGTTGCGCACCTCCATCATGGCGTCCGTTTCCGGGTTGTTCATTCGCACTTGATAGTCGATGCGGTCGCGCGACTGGTTTTCATCTCCCCCGTCACGGTAGACGGAGAACCAGCCCAATGGCCGCCCGGTGGGCGTATGGTGATTACCGTCTTCGAGCAGTACTTCATACTTACTGCTGTTGACATTAAAACCGTCGTACAGGCACATATCCAGGTTCGTGACATCCTGCCCCCCCGGAGTCGGGCTGGCACCTGCGGTAGGGTGGATATTGAGTGGTACTAATGGCGTTGCGGTACCAAATTCCGGGAAATAGATATCGATGTGGTTGGTGTCAGTGATTAACAAGGATATATTTATTATATCCGACGCCAATAGCTGATTATTAGCATCACGTTCCTGAAGCTTCAGCCTCCCCTCCCAAACCCCCCCTATCGGTATAAAATCATTAATATTGAATCTAGGGTCATCTTCTGAATTACCGGTTACTACAATAATAAACTTACCGGCTATTAATTCATCGTTATACGTTTTCATTACTTTATTGTAATTTATAGCAACTTTAGCGTTGTTAACATGATCAGGAAGGTCATCAAAAGCGGACTGCAGACCACGTAAATTTAATAGAGCGGTAATACCACTTCTACGTTCCTTTAATCTCAACTTTATTATAGTGGGTCTTGGCGTGGGTCTATTTCCCATATTTGTAACGCATGCCCCATATGTAGGATCAGTCTCACTAAGACATACCCAGCCATTCCCCCCCCAGCGTTCAGGATTGTCAGTATCAAACCCGCCATATATTTTTTGGTTTATAGCTGATTGGCCATATAAATCAACTGTGTCGCTAAAATCAATTACCATATCTTGCGGGGGCACAACCGAGGCCAAAACTGAATGCGGAGTGCAAACAGAAAATAGGTTCAAGGCGAATAGCAAATATCTCAAACATCCTGAATTCTCAATTATTCTATTCATTTTAGTTTTTCCATCTAATTTTGTGCAGTAATTGCATCGGTATTATTTTCCTGTTGGTTATGCAGGGCGGCGGCATGTTGTATCTCTGGCGGCAACGCGCTGTAGTCGGTTGGTTCACAATGAGAGACGCCAGTAAAACTCACTACCGAACGTTTTTTTTCTGCATTCAGAGAACAACGGTAAATTTCATGCTGCGCCAGCAGATAAAGCGTGTCGGTTTTTTGCCGCATACCCGCGGTAAAACTTCCCTTTTCGTCCAGCGACAGCTGGGTGGTATTCAGACCGGTGACTTCTGCAGGGACCTGCTGTGGAAAACGCAGCGTGCCAACCCAGGTGTAACTCTTGTCCAGCGTCACGTTCCTCACCCGCAATTTACCCGGCAGTAGAAACAGGTTTTTGCTGCCCGTGCCACGCAACGCCGTGGAAACTTCCCCGGCTCCGGATGTAGAACCATCTTGTACAGTAAGGCCGACCGGTGACAGGCTGTCGAGTGGGAAAAGTGCACTGCTGCCCGCCGGGATCAAACGCGGCCGACGGCCACTCACCCGCGCTTCAACCACACTTTTACCTTCGCCGTCATCATCAAGAGCATCGACCTGTACCAGCGCCCCCGCCGAAAGGGAATTGCTGTTACCGCTGCCCCCCCAAAATATCCCCTGACGGCTCAGCGCCAGGCTGGAACTGTAGCTGCCGCTCAGTGCTGGAGTATGCCGCTGAGTATTGGCATCGTAGCTGTCGCTTAGCACCCCGCTGAAGTTGCCGTAAATACCGTTAGCCCGCCCGGAGAGTGCGCCGTTGAGCTGATCGGTGTTGATACCCCCAAGGGACACCCCAACCTCCTGATGCCCGTCGCGATCCTGACTCCAGGTTTCAGCATAGTTGTATGCCAGCTGGTTGCTGCCCGAGCTGTTCTGCTGGTAATTGGTGCTCAGCGTAGTGCTACGGCTCCGTTGTGCCACGTCCTGACGCTGTGCCCGGCTGAAGCTCAGGGTAGCAAATAAGCCATTATCGTTGTGCTCATAGCCACTCTGTTCACGGCGGAAGGCACCCAGCGAAGTGCTGATATTCCAGTCCTTCAGCGTGAAAGCCCGGCTGGCACTCAGCTGCACGGTATGAGCAACCGAGTGAGCATCCGTGGTGGTGACAAGGTTATCGTTAAAAGAGCGCTGAGGATCCCAGCGATTATCATAAACGCTGTGATTAATGCTTCGGGTGTAGCCCAGCATCCCGGACCAACCCCAAAGCGGCACAGAAAGCGTCGCGCTCAGGCTTTCATTACATCCCAGATTGGATGGGTTTTGGCGATCGCGGATAGTACAGGTATCCATCGACGTCGACGTTCTGTACAAGCTAACGCCGATTCCGCGCTGGAAACTTATTTGCTCGCTGTCGCCATGCACACCATCGGAACCGGTCAGCAGATGCCCTTCCAGATTCAGGCTGCCCTGCTCAAAAGGCGGTGTCAGTCGGAGCCCCGCTTCGGCGTACTGCTTACCCCCTATCCCCGCAACTCCCGAGGTAAACATCCCCCAACGCGCCAGCGGCAGGCTAAACCCCGCCTGCATGACCATCGGATCTTCCTCACGGTTATAAGATGTATTGTCCCCCTGCCCGCCCTGGAAGAACCACTGCAAAGAGCCATCTCCCATACCACCCGACTTTGTGAAAGGCACTGATTCACTGCGCACCAGTTGGTTATTCTCATAGACCTGTAAAGTGACGGTATAACTCCCCGACGGGAACTGACTGCTGTCAATCTGCTGGTTACCTGGCTGAAGATAGAAACTGCCTAGCAGCTGCTCACCACGGTACGCATCTACACGTGAGGACTGCGACAGCAATACCAGTAACGGCGTACCCTGCGCGGCACGCTCACGATTGAGATAAGCCAGCGTTGTGCCGGCTCGCACACCATTGAACGTCCCAAGCGGCAGGAACTGAAAACTGAAGTCACCGCCCTGCGCAGAGGAGAGCGTACGGTTATCCATACGCCCCGCCTGCAGGTAATAACGCCGATCAACATCGTGGCGATAATAAAGGTCGCTGACGTCTATATTCTGTTCGCTGCTGTAATCTCCCTGGCTGGCATTCAGCATCCAGTCTGCACCAAGGTAGCCATTGGTATCCAGCCCTAGCGCCCCCGTCCCCTGTAACGAGATCGCCGAATAGCCTTTTTGCGCAATAAGGTTCAGATCCTGTTGGTGGATCAAGGCGTCGGTGGTCGATTTTTCGGTCGGGTGATACCAGGCATCTTCCTGATTGTTGGCTTTTAACCATGCCTGGCGGACAAAAATCAGTAAACGGCTCTCTTTGTCGTCATAAATCGTATCCAGCGTGTCGGTCTGTAAATATCCGCACTGGGCTGAGGGGAGACTCTGGCTCTGGCAGGCCATCTCGCCGTGACGCTTCAGGGGCTGGGACAGTATCTGCTGCAACAGACGGTAATCAGCGCTCCCCGGTGCAGGCGTCACCGGCATGGCGGCCAGGACTTTCTCCGGCTGACGCAGGGTGATGGTGTCGAGCTTAACGTCGGCGTCAAACAACCCTAAATCACTGCCACCGACAGCAATGCTGATTTTCTCCTGCTGACCGTTCGCCAGAGATTCAAAACCTGGAGGGATCCAGAGCGCGGCATACGTTACGGGCAATGCCAGCGCATTCGCCAACATCATGGCCAGCAATTTCTTCTTCATGGCATGTTAACTGTTTCGGTAGGCGAAAAATGAATCACTGCCAGAGATGGGCCCTGACAGTGAAAAGGAGATTACGGCTGCTGGGTCAGATAAATGCTGACCACACCGCTGTAATTGCCCGCGCTCAGGGCGCCTTTGGTCGACTGGGTGATACGCAGCTCCTTCGCGACAGAACCCTGATCGGACTTACCGCTCGGGAACAGATCGGCTGCAGTAAGCGGAGTGTCTGTTGTGCTAAGCGCCTGACCGCCCCAGGAAACGCTAAGTGGGACCGGGGTCGCGGTGGCACCAGTAGTGTTCACCAGTTGCGGCTCGCTAACCAGGCGCATGTTGAGATCCTTGGTGGCATCGTTTGACCAGATTTTGGTCATCATGGAAATATCTTCCAGCCCGATCCCCGGCAGATACTGCATAGCCTGGGAGGCCGGCATAGCAGAACCGTCGGACAGGGTCATATCCAGAGAAGGATCGACTGACGCCGTCAGGGTGATATTCTTTTGTACAGCCTGTGCACCCGCGATACCGGTCAGCAGCAGCGCAGCAACAATAGATTTAATAAAAACCTTTTTCATACAATTTCCTTTTCATTTATATTTAATTTCGCGTCAGCCTGCGAAATAACCAACTCATCTGCTGTTAAATGAGACAGAGGAGGTTTCTGATGTCAGCCAGTTGGTATAACTGACCGTAACAGTACCTATGGAAGCAGCCAGAGGGTATTGGCTACCTGGATAGATATTTTTATTTACCTGCGTTGTTGGGCAGGTATTTTCTTTCATCCCTTTCTGACATTGCTGAATAGTGTTAATACGAATACGGAAATTTCCTGTATTCAGCAAAAAACGTCCATCAGATGACCGTTCAAGGCCGAAACGTGGGTGTTCAGGCGGTACACTAACCAGCACGCCCCAGATTAAATTTACGCTGAGCTGGCTGTTAGCTGCTTTGCTGGTCGTGACCACAGACTGTTCCTGCTCTCCTGATACTGCTTCAAAACGCACACGATATGTTTTTTCCGTATCACTGTCGTTAAGAGCAATAAAACGCACTCGTTTAGAACTACCGGCGGGAAGAATAAATTTTGGTGGCGTTACCACCAGTGCATTCGCATCCATTTCTACCGGTACTTCTTTTTCCTGCGGGGTAGCCGGATGAATAATTTCACTGACATCGGTTTTAACAAACTGCACATCACGTGATTTTGAGATAACGGCAGTTTTTCCTTCACCACTGGCTGAAACATTGACAGCCATTGGATAGATGGTCATATTGGCTAAGGCACTACAAGTAACGAAAATACCAGTTAATGCGGGGCATAAAAGTTTCATGACAAAACCAAGCTTCATTGCGCCCTCCTCACAATCTATATATTGACGCCAGCGGTTATTTCACCACCTGGCCTTTCAGAATGGAGTGTAATGTAATTTACCTTTCTTGAAAGGAAAACCAGATAAGCCTCCAAACTCAACGAGATTTTTCTCATTTCAGAATGGGGGGGGGTATAGCACATTTTAAAATCAATTTTGAACGCGACATATCTTTAACGCCGAAGGATCCATCCTCATTCAACTCAGAATTTTCTTTGATATTTCTTAAAATGATTGCAAATAAGAATATTCTCTCTTATTTAAAGGATAATCTCTGATTGCTTAAGAATAATAACACATTATATTAAACCCACTCATTTGCGCAGGCCTACTTCCGGCACCAATCACTTTTTACTAACTGAGTTATACTATCAATGTTATGAAACTGTTTAGATATAACATTACCCAATCTTTCATCAGATCAGCGAATGCCCGTTTGTAATCATACGTTTTATACAGGAGAATACATGTGATAGCTTCAACGAAGCTTCAATCTGGTAACACTTCATCGCTGCGATCAAATGGCATTGAGGAGCTTGAAATTTACCAGAAATGATGGCAGGCCTAATTTATTCAGTATACTTAAATATATACAGATGAAAGTCATACTTATTTAACCATCTAAATCTTAACATTATGCACTTAAAGGAAAATACATGTTCCTATGTGAAATATGCGGTAAATTACTTAGTAAAAGCAGAACGTTCACAAGTCACTTACGGACTCATTCTGGAGAAAAACCCTATATTTGTGATGCATGCAAGAGGCCTTTCAACCAACAGGATAGTCTGAAAAGGCATCAAGTACTACACTCTAGAGAACAACCTTATTCCTGCTCAACATGTGGTAGAAAATTTAATGACCGAAGTAATTTAAAACAACATTCCCGGCTACATACGGGGATTCGACCTTTCTACTGCCCTAACTGCAATAAAGCGTACCTCAGAAAAGATATCCTGAGAAAACATATCAAACGGCATTCCGGCGGACCTCTTTTTCATTGCGAATTCTGCAAAAATAAATTTAAATCTAAATATTCATTAGAATGGCACAAGAACTTCTGTGATAATCAGTTCCATAAACTACAGGCTGCACATGGTTTACTACATTCCTCACCCTCGCCATCTTCTAACGAGACGCCCCCATCTCCACTACAAATGTTCAGCATTGAAGAATTAGAACAATTTAAAGAAGTAGAAGACGTTGGCGACTACTTTAAAAAAATATAGTACCACATCCACTCATGCTCTTTCCATTTAACACCAGCCCCTTAAGTTACAAAAACCCTTAAGGGTCTGTGTGACAACACAGACATCTTTGCAAACATCTCCCATGAAGCCTCGATATAACCATCAATTTATTAATAACGATTTATCTTATTTTCCTTACCATTCACTTGCAACAAAAATCAGTGTCCACAAAAACAAACAGAACAAGATATGTCTTTCCTAAACAAAGATTATTCTTCACACACCTTGCCATATTCTAATATTAAATGCAGAATAAATATATTTAATATATAACAATAGACTCACCTGACCTTTTAATCATGATAAATGCTAAACCCCGGAATATCCTTACTCCCCGCAAGAATTTATTTACTGGAACCTTGTTTGCTTTAACTTTTCTAACAACCGCAGCCACCATTTCCTCACAAAACACCAACAAATACCTAACAACAAAAAAAGAAAATTTAATCCTCGCACGCGAGTTCGCTGAAATTCGCACAACTCAACTATCCTCCTATCTTAACATGTTAGCCATTCAGTATAAAAATACAGCCAACTACAAAGATAGTATTCCAGAGCAAAATATAAAACAGGTCACTAGATTCTATAGTATATTATCACCGGGTAATAACAAACCAGAAAGCATCAATAAATCACTTGAACTATTAAGCTATTTATCATCAATTTTTGCAGCCGGAACCATAAAAAATAAACCAATAACAGATAACTTCCTGCTAGCTGTTAAAGAAGATTATCTTGCATGGCACTCTAGCGATCAAAGTGATATAATAAAAGTAATGACAGATGACAATGCACGAAAGCTGATAAAGTCGCTTTATGAAGTTTCATATAATAACACCCAAAAATATAATGTTGATCTTATAAAGAATAATGGCGTTTTCTGGGTCCCATTGCACGACGAAGCCATTTCAGGAAAGCACGTTATTTATAGTATCGCCCCTGTATTAGTAAACAACCAGGTCACACATATTATTGGCATCAGGTTTCAATCCATCGACATTCCTTACTACTTTATAAACCCCAATAAAGCTCGAGAGGAATTTATTATTTCAAAAAACGGGGGCACGGCCTTTGGTCTGGATGGAGAAATTTATACCGAACATGAAAAAAAAACCATATTAACTATCCTTAAATCTAAAAAATGGAAAGCGCATAAATCTGATAATATGCAACCGCATTTCGTCTGGCCATATATTTTTATTAGTACTAAGATAAAAAATTCACATTGGTCAATAGTAATTGCCTTCAGTATCAGAGAAATATTTTCAAGGCTGATTCAGCAATATGGTTTCCTGTTTGCGCTGTCAGGATTGCTCCTTTTTCTGATATGGATAAGCGTTATCTACATTTCCTCCCGACCTCAGTATCGCAAATCTCCTTCGCAAGTTAATCAACACAGTAAAGATTTTTTCATTGCAGGAATCGCTCATGAAATACGAACACCTTTGCATGGAGCTCTCGGCAACCTTGAGTTGTTGCGCAATGAAGTGAAATCTCCAGCTGCAGTGGCCAGAATTAATGTTATCAATAATACAATGTCATCTTTAATGATGCTAACTGATAGTATATTGAATCAAGAAAAAATGAAGGAGGATGTATTTACGCAGACCCATGAACCTTACAATGTGGTGGAGCTGCTGGAACAATGTCTACACACGTGGGCCCCTTTAATTACACGCAAAAAAGTTGCACTCTATTTTTTACCTAACGAAACTTTAGATGTACATATTTATGGTGATAGCCAACGACTTAAACAAATAGTGCTTAACCTACTCAGCAATGCTCATAAATTTACGGTACACGGGGCAATTATTCTGCAAACCCGCCGTACAGTGAATGCTAAAGGCCAAAAACGTCTCCAGATTAGCGTTTCTGATACTGGCTGCGGGATCCCAGAGGATAAACAAAAAGTAGTCTTCCAACCCTTTATCCAAAATGTTGCAGAACATCCCCAATATACTGAAGGCACGGGTCTGGGGCTGGCGCTGTGCCAACAAATCGCAAGACAGATGGACGGTGAGATTTTTCTCGAGAGCGAAATTGATGTTGGCAGCCGCTTTACCCTTGATATCCCACTGGAAAATGCGTTGATACGGCCAGATATACCGGATACTCAGCTGGCAGATCTACCTGTAACACTTTACTGTTCATCCCCCCTGTGGCAAGCATCGCTCACCAGTACTTTGTCTCACTGGGGGATTCAGGTCACCCACCACGATATCAATGCTCAACCACCATTGTACTACTCGGACAATATTGCGCTCATCGCCAGTACTGAATTACCACCATTGTCCTCTCTCGCCTCAACAGGGAGTGCGATTATCCTGCTTACACCTGATGGTCCATTAGCACCTGAAACATCGGGGAAATTTACCAGTCTCACCGCTTTTTCAACTGCATCGTTAAGAGTACTTTTACAACAACGATTTGCTCCCGAGGATAAGATACCAGTGAGAGAAGAGATAACCCCCCCACCCCTGTTGCCGACACCGAAACTGCTGGCGGTCGATGACAACCCAGTGAACCTTGCGTTAATTCATGAGCAATTGCGGACCATTGGTTATAGCAATATAGACCTCGCCAGTAGTGGTGAAAAGGCATTGAAGAAATTACAGTTCAACGATTACGCCTTGATTATCACAGATTTTCACATGCCGATATTAAGCGGTGAGGACTTAGTCCTCTGGTTACGCCAGCACAGAGTGAAGACTCCTGTGATCGCGACTTCTGCGGCAACCGTTAGTAGCCCTCAATTCGATGCCATTTTGTTAAAACCAATTTCACTTGAGCAGCTCAGGACGACGCTAAATCGTTTTTTACCTCAGTTCGATTCGGCTCCCTCTTATTCTGCTGATAAATTTTGCATGGACGCTCATCGACTTTTTTCCAGTGATTGGCCAGTTGAACGGGAGCGCATTCTCAGCTCGATTGCAAAGGGTGATAAACAGGATTTTAGTCGCTTAATACACAGGCTAAAAGGATCACTGTTGACACTGGGCTGGTGCGAACATGCAGAGTTTACCGATATACTCTGTCAGGATTTGCCTATGCTAACCCATAAGTCCTGGGAAAATTGCTGGTTAAAGTTTTCTACCAGCATCGAACATATGATTAAATACATCCGTTAGATGTGTTGCTAAACCACGTTACAGCAAAAATTTGTTATAATTTTGAATATCTCTCATAAGAAATGAGGCATAAAAGCATTGTCAGATAGTCATTACATTCCTATCCAACCACAGCGAGGAAAACGCCTTTCTCAGCTCGTCAGTGAACAACTGACTGACAGCATTGTGACAGGAAAACTTAAACCGGGCGAATGGCTCCCGGCTGAACGGAACCTTGAAAAGATGTTCCAGGTCTCCCGGGCCCCCATTCGTGAGGCCCTAAACGAGCTTGTTACGAAAGAATTACTGGTAAAAATTCCAGGAGAAGGTCTTCGTGTTGCGGATACATTTACGACTGTTTTTACGCCGCCGCTGGTTGCCATTCTGACCACCCATCCTCAGGCGCGTATGGACATTCTTGAACTGCGTCGATTGCTAGAAGGAGCCGCTGCGTATTATGCTGCAATACGCAGCACACCAGAGGAGCATCAAAAATTACGACAAAGCTATCAAAAGCTTGCTCATGCCTACGTTCATGGTTCTCTGGAAGAAGCTGCACGCGCCGATGCTGAGTATCATATGGAGATCGTACACGCAGCGCATAATCATGCTCTGTACGCCATGATGAACAGCTTTTTCTCACTCTTGCAGGGTTCTGTACTCAATACAGCGGATACGATTCGCCGTAACAAAGCTAATTGGGATAAGACAGACGAACATCATCGTGAACTACTAGATGCGATACTGAATGGAGAAGCAGAAAAGGCCCGAGAAATTGCGTTTGACCATTTGACATTTCTTCATACGACTTTAGGTAGGGACAACCCGTGGGAAATTGCGTAAAAATAAATCAATTCGGCGGTCTTCTCATTCGCATATTTTTTTGGAAAAAACCGAATACTGCCAACTTTACCATTCTCGCGTTTTGCTCATAGCTACCTGAGCAAATGTTTTAACGCATCAGAACATCTGCTGTGAGGTAACCTTCGGGCGCAGGACGCTTTGCCTCAACGCTACTGTCAGTGAAAAACGCCTGACTCTGCTGATACAGGAACTGAAGCCATGAAACCGATGACCCTGCCCCAACATCCTGCTCCATTCAGAAACAGATTTCCGGCATGATCTACACTCCATGAAACGGAGGTGGTTCCGATGAAAAAGTCACAATTTACTGCACAGTTGCAACGTTAGCGATGGGTAGCCTTTTGCCTTATTGAAAATTCCTACATTTCAACAACTCTGCTCACCAGACGCATCTCGCCCAGGGGATCACAATAATAAAATGCTGAGACCTGGCCTTTGCGTAATGCACGCATCACCTCAATACCTTTTAGGGTGGAGTAAGCCATCTACATGGGCTTAATTCCCAGCGTAGCGTCTGTTATTCTTTTCAGTTTGCCATGATCGCATTCAATGACATTATTCCGGTACTTAATTTGCCGGTGTTCAACGTCAGGTGGACATCACCCTTCGCGTTTAAGCTGAGCAAGTGCACAGCCATAAGTAGGGGGTTTATCCGTGTTGATGAATCGCGGGATCTGCCACGTCTTCACATTATTTAATATCTTTCCCAGAAATCGGTATGCAGCTTTGCTGTTACGACGGGAGGAGAGATGAAAATCGACAGTGTGCCCTCTGCGGTCAACAGCCCGGTAAAGATAAGCTCCGCGGCCATTAAGCTTCACATAGGTTTCATCCATGTGCCACGGTCAAAGATCGGAGTGGTTACGCCAGTACCAGCGTACAGCCCACAGGATGATGTCACGCTGAAAATGACGACCGTTGAATGGGTTCATGCTATGCTCCATTAGGAAAAGAGAATGAAAAATGTATCACCACCGACTATTTGCAACAGCACCATTTTGACTCCATTCAGTTATAGAAATCTTTTCAACTATGGCTTCGAAAGATTCGTATTATGCTTTTCCTTTGAGCACATAACATAGAAGCAGCAACAGACCTTAACCCAGACGCTGGAGTATGAAGTGTACCACCGGGAAGTGGAGGCGGCCGGTGCACCAAGCGACCATGAATACCATCCTGATGCGCGCCATTACTTTATCGAGTCGCTGCAGAGTGACAATACTGGAGCCTCCTTCGCAATGAGTGCATAGTTTTACATCCGGGAAAGTGCAATACGCTGCTGTACCCATGCCTCCACTTCGCTCCTGAGCCAGCGTGAACTGCGCCCCATCTTGATGGGCTTAGGAAACAGCCCATCCTGGATGAGTTTATAAAACCATTTATCACTGAGCCCGGTAAACTCAGCAATGAATGCCATATCCACAAGTTTGTCATTCAGCAGGTCAGCCGTTGTATGCATTTTTGTCATGAGGATTTTCTCTGTCTTAAAAGGGATGAAAGACAGAAGCACCAGAAATGACTGGTTTATCGTTTATCCGGTACTCCGCCATAACATTCCTTTCTCCAGTAGAAAAATACTTTTCCGTAATCAGAACTGACTGCAGCCAAAGTTTCGCTGACTGTCTGTATTATCCTTGCTGTACTCCTTTGCCAGATAATTAACTCTGTTCATAACGTCAGTGTGTTGCTCTGTAAAGTTATCGCTGTTCCTGCTCAGGTGGTAATAGCAATTCTCCGGAAACTCTGTCAGGGAATAATATTGCGTATGGTTTTCTACCGTATGGAGCCCCAGAGCCCTTACCCAGGCCTCCATAATCATCAGGGCCAGATTATGCGAATACTTACCGTTTATTGCCTTATAACGCCCGGGATAAGCGTAGGCCTCCCTGTTAAGTAATAACGTAACATGATAATGTTTTTTACCGGACTGATTAAACTCCCGTGCCCAGATATAACGTATCCGGCTGGGATGTACACGCTTACCTTCGTTATGCTTTTTCAGTAAGTCTGCAATAAACTGTGATTTCAGGGATGCAATAAACCGTGTTATCACCGTTGAATCCGTATTACAGCTCGTGGTGTCAGTATCTGGCAAACGCAGGTCAACTCGCAGCACAAACAATCGTGGGTATTCCTGAAGGGCTTTATTAAGGGTATTCTGGATGCGTTTTACATAGATGGATTTTAGCATGCCATAGCTGGCTGTATTGATACTCATTGTTCATAACCTTAAAATTTATGGTTTATCCAATATAATAACAACCAGCAGTATTTAATTAATTTACTTCACGTATCAGTACAAACCATCTGTATTCATTACCATAGCCGTCACTGTCTTATCGGATATTTACACCATGTCAAGGATTAAACAACCCCACGGGAATATACAACACTCCTGACAATGACATAAACAGTTCTCATCAACACCATTTCAGTAGCGGCATATAATACCGGCCACTCTATACTAAAAACATTAGCCATTCCGAATTACATACCCCCCATCAATCCATATTACACAATATCGATTAATCAACACCATATAATCTTAATCACTTAATATTATACTAATTACCCTATACAACATTCATCTATCTATATTTATCTTTCTATATTATATATTACCAACCCGACAACAATAATCAGCTAAAGATGTAAAATGCAATAAAAGAAGAAATGTCGTTCTTTCGTAGTTTAACCCACGTATTTTCAACAAAATTCACTCTCAAGTTAGCACCTGATTATTGTCACCATCATTCTGAAAACGGAATAGTCTTCCATTCAGATATCACTGTCATCGTATTGCACCTCATATCGGTCTGGTATTTTTCCTCGCGGCCATAACTTCGTCTTTCCCGGCAACATGCCTTTTTCCCGGAGAACTATGATTTAGTTACGCATGCACATCACTTTAACCTCGTATTACTACACAAAACCTACGTTTCCAAAATTATTGCTACGCATTAACTTCGAAAAGGTGTCATAATGACACGCTAAAAACGAACAATACATGAACAACAACGACCGGTAAGGGGGCATACGTGACGGACAACACCCGGCTGAACATCAGAACAAAAGACATTCGTGCCTGTCGTTTTTACTTTCACTATATTCATGCGCACATCCCCGAAAGCAGAAACAATGCCTTCGACGGTAATAACCCGGACGTCGCCCGTTCGTGCCGAATTATTAATGACGTTCTTGAGGCTTATCTCCCTGAGAGTGAGATGCGACAGATATTTATCCGGAGAATGGAACTGGCTCTCAGCACAACGATCCTTCCTGAGAAAAACTTTACGTGGCTGGAAAACGATATCCGGGCGACATACTGGTTATGGGGAAGTGCGTGCCTGGATCCGAATTGTAACCAGCGCATAAATCAGGCCCTGACTAACATGCCTTATTGTTCCTGGTATAAAGAATCCGGACTGACCTTATCTCCTGTCAGTCATCATGAACGTCTGACTGCACTTATTACTTTTGTGGATTATCTCTGCGTCAGAACAAATGACTCACCCGCTATCCGCAGCTGGCTGACATATAACCTGGATATCTGGCGTAAAAAAACCATTCACCTCACGCGTTTTAAATGGCTTAGCCCTGACGATACGGATACCTGCATGTGGGCATACCGTTCTCTGGTAAAATATCAGCAGGCTTTTATTGCTGAGGGAGACAATCCTCTCTGCCCCGTGATGCTACCTTCTCCGGTTAACGCGGAAGAAGTATTCCATACCTTTTATGCTCTCCTCGATTTATGGGATATTGATACCGGAATACAACGGGAAACATGCCAAAAACTAAATAAAGCGTTTTATCAGAAAACCTTCCGTAAAAAACAGGCCGCCCGTAAAGGCAGGGATACGCTCAGTGAAGAGCATGCAGACAAGCTGGCCTTTCTGGTGGAGTATTACCGGACGGATAATATGTCCGTTCTTGAGATGCTGATAGACGATCGTTACAGGGGACTGGACACGCGTGCAAAGGCTATACAATCGTACCGCCGTCGGCCCTGAGAAAGGTCTGTATTTCTGTCCTTACGGCAGGAATACAGGCGAAAATTTTAGTTGTAAATATTTTCGAACCTATATTACCACCGTGATAAGCCGTTATTTTTATCACTGGTGAAATATGAATAATCAATCCCCGGCACAAACGCCACTGGCGCAGCTCCTGTCCGGACTGCCTGCGGATGTGGCCGCTATTATCAGCCATAAACTCAGCAGCATTATTAAATATGAGCCCGTCATCGGGCTCATGGGAAAAACAGGCGCAGGTAAATCCAGCCTCTGTAATACCCTGTTTCGAACGCCCCCGGCGAAGGTGGATGCCGTCAGGGGGTGTACGCGACATATACAGCGTTATCAGGTTTGCCATGACAACCGTATTCTATATATTGTGGATTTTCCCGGAATCGGGGAAACGCCGGAACTTGACCGGATATATTGCCGCCTTTACCGCGAAGAGTCACCCGGACTGGATCTGGTTGTATGGGTACTGAAAGCAGACGACCGTGCATGGAAGGATGACCTCCGCTGTTATCACGAACTGCTTACTGCCGGTGCGAAACCGGAGAGCTTTCTATTCGTCCTCTCTCAGGCTGACAAAATAGAGCCCTGCCGGGAATGGGACCTGCCCGGCCATCGTCCTTCCCCCCAACAGGCAATTCATCTCATTGCCCGCGCTGAACTGGCAGCCACACTGTTTGCAGCAGTCCATCCTGTCATTGCCGTTTCTGCCGCAGAGCACTACAACCTGGAACAGTGGGCCGAAGCGCTGCTCAGGGCGCTGCCTGTCCGGAGCAGCAGTCCCGTTTCCAGCCACCTTCATCCTGATTTACGAACTGAGTCTGCAGTCAGGATTGCCCGGGAGCAGTTTGTCAGCGTGGCGGCAGATATTTTTGACGACGCTACGGTGGTCCTGCAGCGTTCAGGGACATTCATTCAACATTTTAAGTACCTGCGGCGGCAGTTCCTGTCGGTTATCCGTGCCGTCTGGCGTTTTCTGTTCTGATTTTCTGTGCCAGTCACTGCCGTTTCGATCTGTTTCGACGATCGAATTATGCCACTTAAATAGCCACAAACTATCAATAAATAAAT
>NZ_JBQENX010000012.1:0-107687 GCF_052044775.1 Enterobacter sp. 22466
GGCGGCTTTAGCGCGGTGGTCCCACCTGACCCCATGCCGAACTCAGAAGTGAAACGCCGTAGCGCCGATGGTAGTGTGGGGTCTCCCCATGTGAGAGTAGGGAACTGCCAGGCATCAAACAAGAAGAACCCCGTACCGTAAGGTGCGGGGTTTTTTGCATTTGTTTTCCCCCTCTCCTTGAAACTTTCTCACCTTTAGCTTGCAGACTCGACATTCACGCCAATACTGGGTATCGTTGGCTGTCTGGATGTCTAAACGTTTATACGTATGCTGTGAGGATACAAGGTTATGCCGATTCGGGTGCAGGACGAGCTACCAGCCGTCAATTTCTTACGTGAAGAAAACGTCTTTGTAATGACCACTTCACGCGCGACAGGTCAGGAAATTCGCCCGCTGAAGGTGCTCATCCTTAATCTGATGCCGAAAAAGATCGAAACAGAGAACCAGTTCCTGCGCCTGCTTTCGAACTCTCCGCTTCAGGTAGATATTCAGCTGCTGCGGATCGATGCCCGTGAGTCGCGTAACACGCCTTCTGAGCACCTGAACAACTTCTACTGTAACTTCGACGATATCCGCGAGGAAAACTTCGACGGACTGATTGTCACCGGTGCGCCACTGGGCCTGGTCGAATTCAATGATGTCGCCTACTGGCCGCAGATCAAACAGGTACTGGAGTGGGCAAAGGATCACGTCACCTCCACGCTGTTTGTCTGTTGGGCGGTACAAGCCGCGCTGAATATCCTCTATGGCATCCCTAAGCAAACCCGCACCGAAAAACTCTCCGGCGTATACGAACACCACATTCTTCACCCTCATGCATTGCTCACTCGCGGTTTCGATGACACTTTCCTGGCCCCGCATTCACGCTACGCCGATTTCCCAGCGCAGCTGATTCGTGACTACACCGATCTGGAGATCCTGGCCGAAACAGAAGATGGTGATGCGTACCTGTTTGCCAGCAAAGATAAGCGTATTGCCTTTGTGACCGGGCATCCTGAGTACGATCCGCATACCCTCGCGTCAGAGTATTTCCGTGATGTTGAAGCGGGTCTTAATCCGGATGTGCCGTATAACTATTTCCCGAAAAACGATCCCCAGAACAAGCCGCGAGCCACCTGGCGCAGTCACGGGAATTTGCTGTTTACCAACTGGCTCAACTATTACGTCTACCAGATAACGCCATACGATCTGCGTCACATGAATCCGACGCTGGAGTAATCTTCTGCTTTAAATGATCCTAAAGCGTTTCAGCTATTCACATCAGGCACCTTCGGGTGCCTTTTTTATTTCCGAAATGACGCTCAACATTTACGTAAACTTTAATTCTACTATTATCAATAAGTTGTACGTATTTTTTAATTAAAATGGAAATTGTTTTTGATTTTAGAAAAAATAGAGATAGTCTTAATTCTGCTGAGCGAAAACTACACAACGATCTTTCGTTCGCATTGGGGATGTGAATTTGGATCTTTGATGAGGAGCAGAGTGATGACTCAACAGGCAACGACGGTCGATGAACTGGCCTTTACCCAGCCGTATGGCGAACAAGAACAGCAAATTTTGACGGCAGAGGCGGTCGAATTTCTGACTGAGCTGGTGACCCGCTTTACGCCACAGCGCAATAAGCTGCTGGCGGCACGCATTCACCAACAGCAGGAAATTGATAATGGCAAGTTGCCTAGTTTTATTTCGGAAACCGCTTCCATTCGGCATGGTGAGTGGACAATCCGCGGCATCCCTGAAGATTTACAGGATCGTCGCGTTGAGATCACTGGCCCGGTAGAGCGCAAAATGGTGATCAACGCCATGAACGCCAACGTCAAAGTCTTTATGGCGGATTTTGAGGATTCACTGGCCCCGGACTGGCGTAAAGTGATCGACGGGCAAATTAACCTGCGCGACGCCGTTAACGGCACCATCAGCTATACCAATGAAGCCGGTAAAATTTACCAGTTAAAACCCAATCCGGCAGTTCTGATCTGCCGCGTTCGCGGCCTGCACCTGCCGGAAAAGCATGTCACCTGGCGTGGGGAAGCCATTCCGGGCAGCCTGTTTGATTTTGCCCTCTATTTCTTCCACAACCACAAAAATCTGCTGGCGAAAGGCAGCGGCCCCTATTTCTACTTGCCAAAGACCCAGGCCTGGCAGGAAGCGGCCTGGTGGAGTGAGGTCTTCAGCTATGCGGAAGATCGCTTCAACCTGCCGCGTGGCACCATTAAAGCCACCCTGCTGATTGAAACGCTGCCTGCCGTATTCCAGATGCATGAAATCCTCCACGCCCTGCGCGATCACATCGTGGGTCTGAACTGTGGACGCTGGGACTACATCTTTAGCTACATCAAGACGCTGAAAAACCACCCGGATCGCGTACTGCCGGATCGTCAGGTTGTCACCATGGATAAACCTTTCCTCAGCGCCTACTCGCGCCTGCTGATTAAAACCTGCCACAAACGCGGTGCCTTTGCGATGGGAGGCATGGCGGCATTTATTCCGAGCAAAGACGCTGAGCGTAACAATCAGGTGCTCAACAAGGTGAAAGCTGACAAGGAGCTTGAAGCGCGTAACGGTCACGACGGCACGTGGATCGCCCATCCGGGCCTGGCCGATACGGCAATGGAAGTCTTTAACCATGTGCTCGGCGACAACAAAAACCAGCTGTTTGTCACCCGTGATGACGATGCCCCAATCGCAGAAGAGCAACTTCTGGCGCCGTGCTCGGGTGAACGCACGGAAGAGGGCATGCGCGCCAATATCCGCGTTGCCGTGCAGTACATCGAAGCGTGGATCTCCGGTAACGGCTGCGTGCCCATCTACGGCCTGATGGAAGACGCGGCGACGGCAGAAATCTCCCGTACCTCTATCTGGCAGTGGATCCACCATCAGAAAACGCTCAGCAACGGCAAGCCGGTGACCAAATCCCTGTTCCGCCAGATGCTGGCCGAAGAGATGCGCGTCATTCAGGACGAACTGGGCGAACATCGCTTCAGCAGCGGACGTTTTGATGATGCCGCCCGCCTGATGGAGCAAATCACAACCTCAGATGACTTAATCGACTTCCTCACCCTGCCAGGTTACCGCCTGCTTGCGTAAATCCACCACATAACAATATGGAGCATCTGCACATGAAAACCCGTACCCAACAAATCGAAGAACTGAAGAAAGAGTGGACACAGCCGCGCTGGGAAGGCATCCGTCGCCCGTACAGCGCTGAGGAAGTGGTGAAGCTGCGTGGCTCTGTCAATCCGGAATGCACACTGGCGCAAAATGGCGCGGCGAAGATGTGGCATCTGCTACATGGCGGCTCCAAAAAGGGCTACATCAACAGCCTCGGTGCGCTGACCGGCGGTCAGGCGTTGCAGCAGGCGAAGGCCGGTATCGAAGCCATTTATCTTTCCGGCTGGCAGGTCGCGGCGGATGCTAACCTGGCCTCCAGCATGTATCCGGATCAGTCGCTCTATCCGGCAAACTCGGTGCCGTCGGTGGTGGATCGGATCAACAACACCTTCCGCCGTGCGGATCAGATCCAGTGGGCGGCAGGTATCGAGCCAAACGATCCGCGCTTTATTGACTACTTCCTGCCGATCGTCGCGGATGCAGAAGCGGGTTTCGGCGGCGTGCTAAACGCCTTTGAGTTGATGAAATCGATGATTGAGGCCGGTGCAGCGGCCGTTCACTTCGAAGATCAGCTGGCATCGGTGAAGAAATGCGGACACATGGGCGGCAAAGTGCTGGTCCCAACCCAGGAAGCGATTCAGAAGCTGGTTGCTGCGCGTCTGGCCGCCGACGTGCTCGGCGTGCCGACGCTGGTGATTGCCCGTACCGATGCGGATGCGGCTGACCTGATCACCTCTGACTGTGACCCGTACGACAGCGAGTTCATTACCGGCGAGCGCACCAGCGAAGGATTCTATCGTACCCATGCTGGCATTGAGCAAGCCATCAGCCGTGGCCTGGCGTATGCACCGTACGCAGACCTGGTCTGGTGTGAAACGTCCACGCCGGATCTGGCGCTGGCAAAACGTTTTGCCGATGCTATCCACGCCAAATACCCGGGCAAACTGCTGGCCTACAACTGCTCGCCGTCCTTCAACTGGCAGAAAAAGCTGGATGACAAAACCATCGCCAGTTTCCAGCAGCAGCTGTCCGACATGGGCTACAAATACCAGTTCATTACCCTGGCAGGCATCCACAGCATGTGGTTCAACATGTTCGATCTGGCGCACGCCTATGCACAGGGTGAGGGCATGAAGCACTACGTTGAAAAGGTGCAGCAGCCGGAATTTGCCGCGGGCAAAGACGGTTACACCTTCGTGTCTCACCAGCAGGAGGTGGGCACCGGCTACTTTGATAATGTGACCACGATTATTCAGGGCGGCACCTCCTCCGTCACTGCCTTAACGGGTTCAACGGAAGAAGCTCAGTTCTAATCTTTTCCCCCTCTCCCCTCTGGGGAGAGGGTTGGGGTGAGGGGGAATCTATGTCGCGTGGCCTGGAATTACTGATTGCACAGACTATTTTGCAGGGTTTCGATGCCCAGTATGGTCGCTTTCTGGAAGTCACCTCTGGCGCGCAGCAGCGCTTTGAGCACGCCGACTGGCATGCGGTTCAGCAGGCCATGAAGCAGCGTATTCACCTCTACGACCATCATGTGGGTCTGGTGGTGGAGCAGTTGCGCTGCATCACCGACGGTAAAAACCCGGACGCGGAATTTTTACTGCGCGTTAAGGAGCACTACACCCATTTGTTGCCAGACTACCCGCGCTTCGAGATTGCGGAGAGCTTTTTCAACTCCGTGTATTGCCGGTTATTTGACCACCGCTCTTTATCTCCTGAGCGGTTATTTATTTTCAGCTCCCAGCCGGAGCGTCGTTTTCGCACCATTCCGCGCCCGCTGGCGAAGGATTTTTTCCCCGATCACGGCTGGGAGAAGCTCCTGCACCGCGTGTTAACAGACTTACCGCTGCGCTTGCCCTGGGAGAATAAAGCCCGCGATATTGGCTTTATCATCGCCCACCTCCACGAATCCTTTGGCGAAGAGGCACTCAGCCACTGCCATTTGCAGGTCGCCAACGAGCTTTTCTACCGCAATAAAGCCGCATGGCTGGTGGGCAAGCTGGTGACGCCCTCCGCCACCGTGCCGTTTCTGTTGCCCATCCACCGTACCGATGACGGCGAACTGTTTGTCGATACCTGCCTGACCACCAGCGCCGAGGCCAGCATTGTGTTTGGCTTCGCCCGCTCCTATTTTATGGTCTACGCTCCGCTGCCTGCCGCCCTGGTGGAGTGGCTGCGTGAGATCCTGCCAGGCAAAACCACCGCCGAGCTGTATATGGCGATTGGCTGTCAGAAGCATGCCAAAACGGAAAGCTACCGGGAGTATTTGCGCTATGTTACCACCGCTGATGAGCAATTTATCGAAGCGCCCGGCATTCGTGGCATGGTGATGCTGGTCTTTACGCTGCCGGGGTTTGACCGGGTGTTTAAGGTCATCAAAGATACATTCGCGCCGCAGAAAGAGATGACCGCAGCGCATGTTCGTGCCTGCTATCAGCTGGTGAAAGAACACGATCGCGTCGGGCGTATGGCGGATACACAGGAGTTTGAAAATTTTGTGCTGGATAAGCGGCAGATCGATCCGGCTCTAATGGCCCTGTTACTGCAGGAAGCACCGGCAAAAATCACCGATCTGGGTGACAAAATAGCGATTAGTCATCTGTATATCGAACGTCGTATGGTGCCGCTGAATATCTGGCTGGAACAGGCCGACGGTCAGGCTTTAAAAGATGCCATTGAAGAGTATGGCAACGCGATTCGCCAGCTTGCCGCCGCCAATATTTTCCCGGGCGATATGCTGTTTAAAAACTTCGGCGTCACCCGTCACGGGCGAGTCGTATTCTATGATTACGATGAAATTTGCTATATGACGGAGGTGAATTTTCGCGATATCCCGCCGCCCCGTTACCCCGAAGATGAACTCTCCGGCGAGCCGTGGTACAGCGTCTCACCGGGCGATGTCTTTCCCGAGGAGTTTCGCCACTGGCTGTGCGCCGACCCGCGTATTGGGCCATTATTTGAAGAGATGCATGCCGATCTGTTTCGTGCCAGCTACTGGCGCGGGCTGCAAACGCGGATCAAAAACGGACATGTGGAAGATGTGTACGCCTACCGTCGTAAACAGCGGTTTTGCATCCGATTTTCTCCCTCTCCCGCAGGGTAAGGGCATCAGACCGCACTCAATCCTAACGAATCCCACCATACGCCAGCGTCACCTCTTTCGCCGCCTTAATCACCAGCGCACCCAGCTCGGTTACGCGGTCATCGGTCATACGCGAAATTGGTCCGGAGATGGAGATGGCGGCAAACGGTTCGCGATGCTCGTCAAAGATACAGGCCGCAATACAGCGCAGGCCCAGGGCATGCTCCTCGTCGTCAAACGAATAGCCGCGCTTACGGGTCAACGCCAGATCTTCTTTCAGATGCACCGGTGAAACCAGCGTGGCGTGGGTATAGGCGTGCAGCCCTTTACGGTGCAGCAGCCCCGTCACCTGTTCCTCGCTCAGCTGTGACAGAAAGGCTTTCCCCGCACCGGACGCGTGCATAGGCAGCTTACCGCCAATGGGGGCTGACATACGCATCAGCTGGGTACACTGTACCTGGTCAATGATAATCGCCTGATGGTCGCTCTGGTCGAGTACGGCCAGATTCACGGTCTCACCCGACTCTTCCATTAATTTGCGCAGGATAGGATGCACAATCGCCAGCAGGTTGCGGCTTTGCAGGAAGCTGCTGCCGACAATGAACGCATGGGCGCCGACTGCCCAATGCCCCAGCTCGCCAACCTGACGCACAAAACCAAGCTGCTGCATGGTGGTCAGCAGCCGGTGCGTGGTGGAGTTCGGCAAACCAGCCTGCTGAGCCAACTCCGTCAGGGCCACGCTGCTGTGCGACTCGGCTATCCACTCCAGCAGCTTCAAACCGCGCGTGAGCGATTGAACCTGTCCGCCCTGTTGTGCGGCGGGGGTGGCGGCAGGTTTTCTGCCGCGTTTCGCGGGAACGGTCGTGACCATGACGATCTCCTTTTTCTGTATCGTGGAAATCATTTTCGTTTTATTTGGTAATTTTGCAACCGTTATCCTGACTGATCGGAGGAGTGATGGTGAACATGTCTCATGTTACCGCCGTGTGACTTTTCCACCCTGCAAGATTGTGCCAGTATGGACCGCAGCCTTTTGGCCTGGTTGAGCGTTGTCGGGAGCAAGTGTGAGCAGCAAAGTAGAGCAACTGCGTGCGCAGTTAAATGAACGAATTCTGGTGCTGGACGGCGGCATGGGCACCATGATCCAGAGCTATCGTCTCAGTGAAGACGATTTCCGCGGCGAACGTTTCGCGGACTGGCCATGCGACCTCAAAGGTAACAACGACCTGCTGGTGTTAAGCAAACCGCAGGTGATTGCGGATATCCACAACGCCTACTTCGAGGCGGGTGCCGATATCGTTGAAACTAACACCTTTAACTCGACAACCATCGCCATGGCGGATTACCAGATGGAGTCCCTGTCGGCGGAGATAAACTTTGAGGCGGCGAAACTCGCCCGCGCCTGTGCCGACGCATGGACGGCCCGCACGCCGGAGAAACCGCGCTATGTTGCCGGGGTGCTGGGTCCAACCAACCGCACCGCCTCCATTTCACCGGACGTGAACGACCCGGCGTTTCGTAATATTACCTTTGACCAGCTGGTTGCGGCCTACCGTGAATCAACCAAAGCGCTGGTGGAAGGGGGTTCCGATCTGATCCTGATTGAAACGGTTTTCGATACCCTCAATGCCAAAGCCGCGATATACGCGGTGAAAGAGGAGTTCGAGGCGCTGGGCGTTGACCTGCCGATCATGATTTCCGGCACCATCACCGATGCCTCTGGCCGTACCCTGTCAGGCCAGACCACCGAAGCGTTTTATAACTCCCTGCGCCACGCTGAAGCGCTCTCCTTCGGCCTGAACTGCGCGCTGGGGCCGGATGAACTGCGCCAGTACGTGCAGGAGCTGTCGCGCATCGCGGAATGCTACGTTACCGCCCACCCGAACGCCGGACTGCCAAACGCCTTTGGCGAATACGACCTGGATGCGGACACCATGGCGGCGCAAATCCGCGAATGGGCTGAATCCGGTTTCCTGAATATCGTTGGCGGCTGCTGCGGCACCACGCCGGAGCACATCGCCGCTATGAGCAATGCCGTGGCCGGTCTGCCGCCGCGTAAACTGCCCGAGCTGCCGGTTGCCTGCCGTCTCTCCGGCCTTGAACCGTTGACCATCGGCGATGACAGCCTGTTTGTGAACGTTGGGGAGCGTACAAACGTTACGGGCTCGGCAAAGTTCAAACGGCTGATCAAAGAAGAGAAGTACAGCGAAGCGCTGGACGTTGCCCGCCAGCAGGTTGAAAACGGCGCGCAGATCATCGACATCAACATGGATGAGGGGATGCTCGACGCCGAAGCGGCGATGGTGCGTTTCCTCAACCTGATCGCTGGCGAGCCGGATATCGCCCGCGTGCCGATCATGATTGACTCCTCCAAATGGGAAGTCATCGAAAAAGGGCTGAAGTGCATTCAGGGCAAAGGTATCGTCAACTCCATTTCAATGAAAGAAGGCGTCGATATCTTCATTCACCATGCAAAGCTGGTCCGTCGATATGGCGCGGCCGTGGTGGTGATGGCCTTTGATGAAGTGGGCCAGGCCGATACCCGCGAGCGAAAAATTGAAATTTGCCGCCGCGCGTACAAGATACTGACTGAAGAGGTGGGCTTCCCGCCGGAAGACATTATCTTCGACCCGAACATCTTCGCCGTTGCGACCGGGATTGAAGAGCACAATAACTACGCCCAGGACTTTATCGGCGCGTGTGAAGACATCAAACGTGAGCTGCCGTATGCGCTGATCTCCGGCGGCGTGTCGAACGTGTCGTTCTCGTTCCGCGGCAACGACCCGGTGCGTGAAGCGATCCACGCCGTATTCCTCTATTACGCCATTCGCAATGGAATGGACATGGGGATCGTCAACGCCGGACAGCTGGCGATTTACGACGACCTTCCTGCCGAACTGCGCGATGCCGTAGAGGACGTGATCCTGAACCGCCGCAACGACGCCACCGAGCGACTGCTCGATCTGGCAGAAAAATACCGCGGCAGCAAATCGGACGACGCTGCCAATGTTCAGCAGGCCGAGTGGCGTGCCTGGGATGTAAGGAAACGGCTGGAATATTCGCTGGTAAAAGGCATCACCGAGTTTATCGAGCAGGATACCGAAGAGGCACGTCAGCAGGCCGCACGGCCCATCGAGGTTATCGAAGGCCCGCTGATGGACGGCATGAACGTGGTCGGCGATCTGTTCGGCGAGGGCAAAATGTTCCTGCCGCAGGTGGTGAAATCTGCGCGCGTGATGAAGCAGGCCGTGGCGTATCTGGAGCCGTTTATCGAAGCCAGCAAAGAGCAAGGTTCCAGCAACGGTAAAATGGTTATCGCCACCGTGAAGGGCGACGTGCATGACATCGGAAAGAACATCGTCGGTGTGGTGCTGCAGTGCAATAACTACGAGATTATCGATCTTGGCGTAATGGTGCCGGCGGATAAAATCCTCAGGACCGCGCGCGAAGTCAATGCTGATCTGATTGGCCTTTCCGGGCTGATTACCCCGTCGCTTGACGAGATGGTCAATGTGGCAAAAGAGATGGAGCGTCAGGGCTTCACCATTCCGCTGCTGATCGGCGGGGCAACCACCTCGAAAGCGCACACGGCGGTGAAAATCGAGCAGAACTACAGCGGTCCGACGGTCTATGTACAGAACGCCTCGCGCACCGTGGGGGTGGTCTCTGCGCTGCTCTCCGACACCCAGCGCGATGACTTTGTGGCACGGACCCGCAAAGAGTACGAGACCGTCCGCATTCAGCATGCACGCAAAAAACCGCGCACCCCGCCGGTGACGCTGCAGGCGGCGCGCGATAACGATCTGGCGTTTGACTGGGCGAGCTATACGCCGCCGGTTGCCCATCGTCTGGGCGTGCAGGAGGTGACCGCCAGCATTGAAACGCTGCGCAACTACATCGACTGGACGCCGTTCTTTATGACCTGGTCGCTGGCGGGCAAATATCCGCGCATCCTTGAAGATGAGGTAGTAGGTGAAGAGGCGAAGCGCCTGTTTAACGATGCCAACGACATGCTCGACAAGCTGAGCGCAGAGAAAACCCTCAACCCGCGCGGCGTGGTGGGGCTGTTCCCGGCGAACCGTGTGGGCGATGACATCGAAATTTATCGCGATGAGACGCGCACTCACGTGCTGACCGTAAGCCATCACCTGCGCCAGCAAACTGAAAAGGTCGGGTTTGCCAACTACTGTCTGGCCGATTTTGTCGCGCCAAAGCTGAGTGGTAAAGCCGACTACATCGGTGCCTTCGCTGTGACCGGCGGTCTGGAAGAGGATGCGCTGGCGGACGCCTTTGAAGCGCAGCACGATGATTACAACAAAATCATGGTCAAAGCGATTGCCGATCGCCTGGCGGAAGCCTTCGCAGAGTATCTGCACGAGCGCGTGCGTAAGGTGTACTGGGGCTACGCGGCGAATGAAAATCTCAGCAATGAGGAGCTGATCCGCGAAAACTACCAGGGGATCCGCCCGGCGCCGGGTTACCCGGCCTGTCCGGAACATACCGAAAAGGGCACTATCTGGCAGCTGCTGGACGTTGAAGCCCATACCGGGATGAAACTGACCGAATCTTTCGCGATGTGGCCAGGGGCATCGGTTTCCGGCTGGTACTTCAGTCATCCGGACAGCAAGTACTTCGCCGTGGCGCAGCTGCAGCGCGATCAGATCGAAGATTATGCACTGCGTAAAGGCATGAGCGTCTCTGAAGTGGAACGTTGGTTAGCGCCGAATCTCGGCTACGACGCCGACTGACGTCACTTTTCCTTACAACTAACAGGGCGCTCAATGAGCGCCCTGTCTCTTTCTTACGTTTAAACCCTTATACTGACCTAAGGAAAACGAATAACGATAAGGAGGATAACCTTCCGTGCTGACCCTGTTACATCTGCTTTCGGCAGTCGCACTGCTGGTCTGGGGCACCCATATTGTCCGTACCGGCGTGATGCGCGTGTTTGGCGCACGTTTACGTACCGTTCTCAGCAGCAGCGTAGAGAAGAAACCGCTCGCCTTCTGCGCGGGTATTGGCGTAACGGCGCTGGTTCAGAGCAGTAATGCGACCACATTGCTCGTGACATCGTTTGTCGCGCAGGATCTGGTGGCGCTGGCTCCTGCACTGGTTATTGTGCTGGGGGCTGACGTGGGTACCGCGCTGATGGCACGTATCCTCACCTTCGACCTCTCCTGGCTGTCACCGCTGCTGATATTTATCGGGGTTATCTTCTTCCTTGGGCGTAAGCAGACACGCGCTGGCCAGCTTGGACGCGTGGGAATTGGCCTTGGGCTGATCCTGCTGGCGCTGGAACTGATTGTGCAGGCGGTAACGCCCATTACCGAAGCCAACGGCGTGCAGGTCATCTTTGCCTCGCTGACCGGTGACATCATGCTGGATGCGCTGATTGGCGCGGTATTTGCCATCGTCAGTTACTCCAGCCTGGCGGCTGTACTGCTGACGGCGACCTTAACCGCCGCCGGGGCGATCTCCTTTCCGGTCGCACTGTGTCTGGTCATCGGGGCTAACCTCGGTTCTGGCCTGCTGGCGATGCTCAATAACAGCGCCGCCAATGCTGCCGCCCGCCGCGTGGCGCTCGGCAGTCTGCTGTTTAAGCTGGTGGGCAGCCTGATTATTCTGCCGTTTGTGCACCCACTGGCGAACCTGATGGACAACCTCTCTCTGCCGAAGGCAGAGCTGGTGATCTACTTCCACGTCTTCTACAACCTGGTGCGCTGCCTGGCGATGGTGCCGTTTGCTGAGCCAATGGCGCGCTTCTGTGAACGGCTTATCCGCGACGAGCCGGAGCTGGATGCGCGCCTGAAACCGAAGCATCTGGACACCTCCGCGCTGGATACCCCTGCGCTGGCGCTGGCCAATGCCGCCCGCGAAACGCTGCGCATGGGTGATGCGATGGAAACCATGCTCGAAGGCCTGCAAAAGGTAATGCACGGCGAGCCGCGGGAAGAGAAAGAGTTGCGCAGGCTCGCGGATGATATCAACGTGCTCTATACCGCCATCAAGCTCTATCTGGCGCGCATCCCGCAGGATGAACTGGCGGAAGAGGAGTCCCGCCGCTGGGCGGAAATCATTGAAATGTCGCTTAACCTTGAGCAGGCCTCGGATATTGTGGAGCGGATGGGCAGTGAAATTGCTGATAAATCCCTGGCCGCCCGCCGTGCGTTCTCCGTCGAAGGGCTGAAGGAGCTGGAAGCCCTGCACGAACAACTTCTGAGTAACCTGAAGCTGGCGATGCTGGTCTTCTTCTCAAGTGATGTGCCGAGCGCACGCCGCCTGCGCCGCAACAAACATCGTTTCCGTATCCTCAACCGCCGCTACTCGCACGCCCACGTTGAACGTCTGCACCAGCAAAACGTGCAAAGTATCGAAACCAGCTCCCTGCATCTGGGGCTGCTGGGGGATATGAAACGCCTTAACTCATTGTTCTGTGCGGTGGCGTACAGCGTGATGGAACAGCCGGATGAAGATGACGAGCGGGATGAGTATTAATCTCTGAAAGCGCCTCGCAAAACCCATTTGCGAGGCGTGACGCTTTATAAAGCGCAATTTACTATTCAGACCTTATATTTTGAAGGGAATAGAAAATGCTCGTTTATTACGCTACACTTCGCCAATTCATGCGCATTCCAATGGGGGTTCTCATGCGCACTACCCATGGCATTAAAAAATCAGTCAATGTTTCGTTAGCACCTGAAATTCTTGAAGAAGCGCGACGGCTGAAACTCAATCTCTCTGCTGTACTCACGGCCGCTCTACAGGAGCAGTTTCGTGCGCATCAGCGCGCAGAGTGGTTAGCAGAAAATAAAGCGTCTATAGAGGCCATCAACCAGTGGGTTGATGAAAACGGCTCCTTTAGTGATTTTCAGAGGTCGTTCTGATGGAGCAATATTTTGCTTATGAGAATGAAGGCAATGGGAGAAAAGCCTATCCATGGCTTATTAATATGCAGCACCCTGTTGCTAATGCGATGAAACATGTACTTGTCGCTCCCGCCGTTGAATTAAGCCTGCTGGGCGGCATTCGTCCGCCTGCGAAAGTGTGCCCTGTCGTTGAAATCGCGGGTAAGCCTTGCGTTGTCATGATGCATATGCTGTCAGGCATATCTTCAAAAGAGTTAGGTGAACGCGTTGCCGATCTCACTGACAACAGTGCTTCATTGCGGGATGCACTCGATTTTCTGATCAACGGTTACTAGGACTTTTTTGTCAGCCGCAAGGTAAGGTATATTTCGCCCTTCACAGGAGAAACTATGCTGCCAACTCAATCAACCCGATTAAACAAATACATTAGCGAGAGCGGGATCTGCTCACGTCGCGAGGCGGACCGTTACATCGAACAAGGTAATGTGTTCCTCAACGGCAAACGCGCCACTATTGGTGACCAGGTGATGCCTGGCGACGTGGTTAAAGTGAATGGTCAGCTCATCGAACCGCGTGATGCAGAAGACCTGGTGTTTATCGCGTTGAATAAACCGGTTGGTATCGTCAGTACCACGGAAGAGGGCGAGCGGGACAACATTGTTGATTTCGTTAACCACAGCAGCCGTATCTTCCCGATTGGCCGTCTGGATAAAGACTCCCAGGGGCTGATTTTCCTCACTAACCACGGCGATCTGGTGAACAAGATTCTGCGTGCCGGTAACGACCACGAGAAAGAGTATATCGTGACGGTGAATAAGCCGGTGACGGACGAATTTATCCGAGGAATGGGTGCAGGCGTACCGATTTTGGGCACCGTGACGAAGAAGTGTAAGGTCAAAAAAGAGGCACCCTTCGCGTTCCGCATTACCCTGGTGCAGGGCCTGAACCGCCAGATCCGTCGTATGTGCGAATACTTCGGTTATGAAGTGACGAAGCTGGAACGCACGCGCATCATGAACGTCAGCCTGTCCGGGATCCCGCTGGGCGAGTGGCGTGACCTAACGGACGACGAGCTGATTGAGCTGTTCAAACTTATCGAGAACTCCTCGTCCGAAGCAAAGCCGAAGGCCAAAGCGAAACCGAAAACTCAGGCGATGAAGCGTCCGGTCGTAAAGGCGCCTCAGGCGGAAGAAAAAGGGCGCGGCAAGCCGGGCAACGGGAAACGTTTTACCCAGCCGGGCCGTAAAAAGAAGGGGCGCTAATTAGCGCCTTCCACGGGTAGAGGTATTGGCCGACCACGAAAAGGTCGTTTCAGTATCCGGCTTATATGCCTGCTGCTTTTTCAGTTTGCGGGCTTTCTTCGCCTCGGCATCACGCTGCGCCATCAGTTTGTCGATGTACTCTTTTTTCACCTGATTGGTTTCGGCGTTTGTCAGCGTGCGGCCATGCGCGATGCGTGCGCGGTCAAGAAGCGTTTTAAGTTCACGCTGCTCGGCTTCCGTCATGTCTTTCTGGGTTAATCGTGGTGTCGCCATTGCTGAAGCCTCCTGAGAGAGAGGCTTCAGTGTAAAGCAAGTACCGTAAATTAACCCTGTTTCACCGCATCTTTTTTCGTTTGTTCATCAATCGGTTTACCGGACCAGTATCCCGCCAGTAGTGAACCGGACAGGTTATGCCAGACCGAGAAGAGCGCACCAGGCAGAGCCGCCAGCGGCGAGAAGTAGATTTTCCCGAGCGCCGCCGCCAGGCCGGAATTCTGCATTCCTACCTCAATGGCCAGCGTCCGGCAGGTGGATTCATCGAAACCAAACAGTTTCCCGCCCCAGTAGCCGCCCAGCAGACCAATGGTGTTATGCAGCACGATCGCGATAATCACTACAAAGCCCACAGATGCAATGTGCGACGCGGAACCTGCCACCACGGCGCTGATGATGGCCAGAATACAGACCATCGAAAACGCAGGCAGATACGGTTCAACGGCTTTCACCACGCGCGGGAACAGGTGGTGAATGACCAGACCCAATGCGATCGGGATCACCACGATTTGCAAAATGCTCAGCAGCATTCCCATCACGTCCACCTGGATATGCGCATCCACATACAAGCGGGTTAACAATGGTGTGGCAATGACGCCAACCAGCGTGGATACCGAAGAGATGGTCACGGAGAGCGCCACATCGCCTTTTGCCAGATAGATCATGACATTCGACGCGGTTCCGCTGGCCACGCTGCCCACCAGTACCATCCCGGCGGAGAGGTCGGGTGGCATCTTAAAGGCCATTGCCAGCAGCCAGGCCGCAAGGGGCATCACCAGGTAGTGCAGGAAAATCCCTGCGGCCACCGGAGCCGGGCGTGACAGCACGCGTTTAAAGTCGTCGATTTTTAGGTGTACACCCATGCCGAACATAATCAGCATCAGCAACGTAGTCACCCACGGACCAATGCCCGTGAACGTAGTGGGGGTGTAATACGCGAGTATGGAGAGCAGCAGCGCCCATAACGGGAACAGCCGGGTGATGGCGGATAACATAGGTATTCCTTGCAGTATTGTCGTGTTGTTTAGTTATAAAAAAGCCGGGTCTGTGCCCGGCTTATAGGTATTGTTTATCGTGCTAACGAATTTTATTCAAACAAATTCTGATGAAGTTTTTGCACAACCTGCTCCGCCTGCTCAGCTGGCACCAGGAAGCAGAGGTTGTAGCTGGAGGCACCGTAGCAAATCATACGGATATTGAACGGATCGAGTACCCCGAAGACCTCTTTGCCCACGCCACAGGCGCGCGACAGCTTATTACCGATGATCGCCACCAGCGCCAGGTTTTCTTCTACTTCCACGCGGCACAGTTCAGACAACTCAATCAGCAACGACTGCGTCAGCAGGGTGTCACCCGTTGAGGTTGAACCGGTGGTGTCCAGCGTCAGCGCGATGCTCACTTCGGAGGTGGTGATCAGATCCACGGAGATATTATGACGCGCCAGGATGCCAAACACTTCCGCCAGGAAGCCGCGCGAGTGCAGCATATTATGGCTGTGCAGCGTGACCAGCGTTTGCTTACGGCGCAGGGCCAGCGCGCGGAACAGCGGTGGGTTTTCGGTTTTCTTGCATACCAGCGTACCGCCCGCTTTCGGATCTTTACTTGAACCGACAAAGACCGGGATATCACTACGCACGGCAGGCAGCAGCGTTGCCGGGTGCAGCACTTTCGCACCGAAGGTCGCCATTTCCGCCGCTTCTTCAAACGCAATCACATCAATACGTTTTGCCGCAGAGACGACGCGTGGATCGGTGGTGTAGATCCCCGGGACGTCAGTCCAGATATCGACGCGGGTCGCGTGCAGCGCTTCGCCCAGCAGCGCCGCGGTGTAGTCACTGCCGCCACGGCCAAGCGTGGTGGTGCGGCCTTTGGCTTCGCTGCCGATAAAGCCCTGGGTGATCACGATACCCTCATCCAGGCGCGGGGCCAGCTGCTGATTGGTCAGCTCGGCCAGCGCTTCCACGTCCGGCTCGGCGCGGCCAAAGCGATCGCTGGTGCGCATGATTTTACGCACGTCGAACCACTGTGCCTGAACATGACGTTCACGCATGATTTCAACAAACAGCAGGGTGGACATGAGCTCACCGTGGCTGACCAGTTCATCGGTCAGGGCGGTGGAGGTGGCCAGAGAAGCGGCTTCTGCCAGCGTGGTGATATTTTCCAGCAGGCGCTCTACTTCCTCGCGGATCACGTTTGGATTCTGCAGACGTTCAAGGATGTCGAACTGAATTTTGCGCAGTGCGTCCAGCTTAACGAAGCGCTCGGTGGCCTCCAGTCCTTCAGACAGAGAAACCAGCAGGTTCGTCACGCCAGCAGAGGCAGAAAGCACTACCAGGCGGGTATTCGGATCGGCCAGCACCACATCGGCGCTGCGGTTCATGGCATCGTAATCTGCCACACTGGTGCCGCCAAACTTGGCGACCACAAAACTCGTCATAACAACCTCGTGTCAGGGAATGAATAAAGCGACCATGGCACAAGAATGAAACGAAAACAGGTGCAGGCGCAAAATACGGCCCTATAAATAAAATGCGGGGGAGGTCCTGTCAATGCCGGGATTATGCGGATTTTTCATGGGGGGGTACCCCTGAGAAACAGGACTTATAACAGGGCCATATTTTATGCTTCATTTTACCCGGTTTTGACCGACATTTCGCCGCCACGGGTGGGCGCGTCAGCAGCTATACTTTTCGGGTCTTTTCACCTGCGTTTGATGCAGGCCAGGGCAATGGCATAAAAACCATCACAATTTTTATTTGCAGGCGCTACAATCGACCGCAGTCACAATTCTCAAATCAGAAGAGTATTGCTAATGAAAAACATCAACCCAACGCAGACCGCTGCCTGGCAGGCACTACAAAAACATTTTGATGAAATGAAAGACGTCACTATCGCGGAGCTGTTCGCGAACGATGCCGATCGTTTCAACAAATTCTCCGCGACCTTCGATGACCTGATGCTGGTGGATTTCTCCAAAAACCGCATTACCGAAGAGACGCTGGCGAAACTGCAGGATCTGGCAAAAGAGACTCAGCTTGCCGACGCCATCAAATCCATGTTCTCCGGTGAGAAGATCAACCGCACCGAAGACCGTGCCGTGCTGCACGTGGCACTGCGTAACCGTAGCAATACGCCAATCATCGTTGATGGCAAAGATGTGATGCCGGAAGTGAACGCGGTGCTGGAAAAGATGAAAGCCTTCTCTGAAGCGATCATCTCCGGAAGCTGGAAAGGCTACACCGGCAAAGCGATCACCGACGTGGTTAACATCGGTATCGGCGGCTCTGACCTCGGCCCGTTCATGGTGACCGAAGCGCTGCGTCCATACAAAAACCACCTCAACATGCACTTTGTCTCTAACGTCGATGGTACCCACATCGCCGAAGTGCTGAAGAACGTGAACCCGGAAACCACCCTGTTCCTGGTGGCGTCTAAAACCTTCACCACCCAGGAAACCATGACCAACGCCCACAGTGCGCGCGACTGGTTCCTGAAAACCGCGGGCGACAACAAGCACGTGGCGAAGCACTTTGCGGCTCTGTCCACCAACGGTAAAGCGGTCGGTGAGTTCGGTATTGATACTGCAAACATGTTTGAATTCTGGGACTGGGTGGGTGGCCGTTACTCTCTGTGGTCCGCGATCGGTCTGTCCATCATCCTCTCCGTGGGCTTCGACAACTTTGTTGAGCTGCTCTCCGGCGCGCACGCGATGGACAAACACTTCTCCACCACCGCACCTGAGAAAAACCTGCCAGTGCTGCTGGCACTTATCGGCATCTGGTACAACAACTTCTTCGGCGCTGAGACCGAAGCGATCCTGCCATACGACCAGTACATGCACCGCTTCGCGGCCTACTTCCAGCAGGGCAATATGGAATCCAACGGTAAATACGTTGACCGTAACGGCAACGCGGTGGATTACCAGACTGGCCCAATCATCTGGGGTGAGCCAGGCACCAACGGTCAGCACGCGTTCTATCAGCTGATTCACCAGGGAACCAAAATGGTACCGTGCGATTTCATCGCCCCGGCTATCACCCATAACCCGCTGTCTGATCACCATCCGAAACTGCTGTCTAACTTCTTCGCTCAGACTGAAGCGCTGGCGTTTGGTAAATCCCGCGAGGTAGTAGAGCAGGAATACCGTGACCAGGGTAAAGATCCAGCCACCCTGGAACACGTTGTGCCGTTCAAAGTGTTCGAAGGCAACCGTCCAACCAACTCCATCCTGTTGCGTGAAATCACGCCGTTCAGCCTGGGCGCGCTGATTGCCCTTTATGAGCATAAGATCTTCACGCAGGGCGCTATCCTGAACATCTTCACCTTTGACCAGTGGGGCGTTGAGCTGGGCAAACAGCTGGCGAACCGCATTCTGCCTGAGCTGGGTGATGATAAGGCGATTAGCAGCCACGACAGCTCGACAAATGGTTTGATTAACCGCTATAAAGCATGGCGTGCGTAATTAAATCTTCATAAAAACGTGCCGGCGATATGCCGGCATTTTTTTATCGGATAATTCCTGATGTCTGTTATTTAGCTCAAATTCCCGTTCTGAGTTTTATCTGAAAATACCCTTTGACCGGTTAATGAGTACGGTTTATTTTAGGATTATACGGAGTAGTGATTTTACTGAGTGTAATTATATCTATTTGATTTTTATTTATTCTTTAATTTCTAAATTGTTCTTGTATTTCAATTTTATCCAATAGTCCGAAAACCCTTCCTCTATTTATCCGTACGGCAATCCCTCTGCTTTAGTTGTGTATACTCGAATCCGCCTGGAATTCTTTTCGGGCAAATCTCCATTCATTCATTGAAGGGAAATTGTTATGAAGAAAGTACTGTATGGCATTTTTGCCATATCTGCGCTTGCGGCGACATCTGTTTATGCAGCTCCGGTTCAGGTCGGGGAAGCAGCAGGGTCGGCTGCGACGTCTGCGTCTGCGGGGATTTCTACCGCAGCCAGCGCCAGCACCGTAAGCTCAGCCGTGGGTGTCGCGCTGGCGGCAACCGGTGGCGGTGATGGCTCCAATACCGGAACCACGACCACCACAACGACCAGCACCCAGTAATAGCGGGTGTTTTAATCATAACCACACTTCGGTGTGGTTATTTCGCCCCTTCGGAGAAGAGTCGTGAAGCGACCTGCAATCATCCTGATTTGCCTGCTGTTGCAGGCGTGCTCGGCCACCACCAAAGGGCTGGGTAATTCACTGTGGGAAAGCATGTTCGGTACACCGGGCGTGCATTTGACCGATGATGAACTTCAGAACATGCCGTATGCCAGTCAGTACATGCAGCTCAACGAAGGGCCGCAACTGTTTGTGGTGCTCGCTTTCGATGAAAACGGGCAGCAGAAATGGGTGACGCAGGATCAGGCCACCATCGTGACGCAACATAGCCGTATTGTGAAAACCCTGCTCGGTGGCGACAACCTCCTCGAGGTCAACAACCTCGCGGCCGATCCGCTCATCAAACCGAACCAGATCACCGACGGTGCAAGCTGGACGCGGACAATGGGGTGGACGGAACACAAGCAGGTTCGTTACGCCACCGCCCGCTCTACCTTCCGCTGGGACGGTACGGACAGCGTCAGGGTAGGCAGCGACGAAACTCAGGTTCGCGTACTGGATGAAGAGGTCACGACCGATCGGGCGACCTGGCATAACCGTTTCTGGGTGGATGAGGACGGGCAGATCCGCCAGTCATTGCAGTATCTGGGTGCCGGATTCTTCCCGGTCAAAACCACGCTGATCAAGGCCGCGAAATCATGAAAACACTTATTCGCGTTGCGCTGATCGCAAGCTTTGCCACACCGCTCGCCTGGTCTGCCGGGACGGTGAAGGTCTACACACCGGACAACGCGCAGCCCAAAACGTTGACGAACGCCGGGCATCTGATTGATCTCGTCGGCCAGCCAAGACTGGCAAACAGCTGGTGGCCAGGGGCGGTGATCGGTGAGCGGCAGGCAACGGTTGAGGCGGAACAAAAACACAAGGCGCTGCTCGCCAGGTTAACCGGGTTAGCAGAGCAGGAAGACGGTGACGATGCGGCAGCCATTAACAGCCTTCGCCAGCAGCTTCTGGCGCTGAAGGTCACCGGAAGACAAAAGGTCAATCTCGATCCGGATGAAGTCCGCGTGACGGAAAAAGGCAATCCGGCACTCGAGGGCGACTACACGCTCTGGCTCCCCGCGCAGCCTACCACCATCACCGTGATGGGGCTTATCAGCAGTCCGGGGAAAAAGCCTTTTACCCCCGGCCGCGACGTGGCGAGCTATCTCGACGAGCAGAGCCTGTTGAGTGGTGCGGATAACAGCTACGCCTGGGTGATTTACCCTGACGGGAACACGCAAAAAGCACCGGTCGCCTACTGGAACAAGCGGCATATCGAACCTATGCCAGGCAGCATAATTTTTGTCGGTTTTGCCGACCACTTCTGGACGAAGGCGTATGACGGGCTGAATGCCGATATCCTTCATTCCCTGATACAGCGGATACCGGAATAATGAAAAAAACCTATCTCTATAGCATGCTGGCACTGTGTGTGAGTGCCGCCTGTCATGCAGAAACGTATCCGGCACCCATTGGCCCGTCTCAGTCAGACTTCGGTGGCGTCGGTTTACTGCAAACCCCTACCGCGCGTATGGCGCGAGAAGGGGAAATTAGCCTTAACTATCGTGATAACGACCAGTACCGCTACTATTCTGCATCCGTACAGCTGTTCCCATGGCTCGAAACCACGCTGCGTTACACCGACGTACGGACGAAACAGTACAGCAGCGTGGACGCGTTCTCCGGCGATCAAACCTACAAAGATAAAGCCTTCGACGTAAAACTGCGTCTGTGGGAAGAGAGCTACTGGATGCCGCAGGTTTCCGTGGGGGCGAAAGATATCGGCGGTACCGGCCTGTTCGACGCGGAGTACATTGTCGCCAGTAAGGCCTGGGGGCCGTTTGACTTCTCACTGGGGCTTGGCTGGGGCTATCTCGGTACCAGCGGCAACGTGAAAAACCCGTTCTGCACTTACAGCGACAAATTCTGCTATCGCGATAACAGCTATCAGAAAGCGGGTTCCATTAACGGTGACCAGATGTTCCATGGCCCGGCGTCCCTGTTTGGCGGCGTGGAGTATCAGACGCCGTGGCAGCCGCTGCGCCTGAAGCTGGAGTACGAAGGAAACGACTACTCACAGGACTTCGCCGGGAAAATTGAGCAGAAGAGCAAGTTTAACGTCGGCGCCATTTACCGCGTCACCGATTGGGCCGACGTTAACCTCAGCTACGAGCGCGGCAATACCGTCATGTTCGGCTTTACGCTGCGCACGAACTTTAACGATATGCGACCGCACTATAACGACAACGCGCGGCCTGCATATCAGCCAGAGCCTCAGGATGCCATTCTGCAGCACTCCGTGGTGGCCAATCAGCTGACACTGCTGAAATATAACGCTGGTCTGGCCGATCCGAAGATTCAGGTGAAAGGCGATACGCTGTACGTGACCGGCGAGCAGGTGAAATATCGCGACTCGCGGGAAGGGATCGAACGTGCCAACCGGATCATCATGAACGATCTGCCGGAGGGGATCCGCACGATCCGCGTAACGGAGAACCGCCTGAACCTGCCGCAGGTGACGACGGAAACGGACGTGGCCAGCCTTAAGCGCCATCTGGAGGGCGAGCCGCTGGGGCATGAAACCGAGCTGGTACAAAAACGCGTTGAGCCGATCGTGCCGGAGACGACCGAGCAGGGCTGGTATATCGATAAATCGCGCTTCGATTTCCACATCGACCCGGTGCTAAACCAGTCTGTCGGTGGGCCGGAAAACTTCTACATGTACCAGTTGGGCGTGATGGCAACGGCGGATCTGTGGGTGACCGACCACCTGCTGACCACCGGCAGCCTGTTTGGCAACCTTGCCAACAACTACGACAAGTTCAACTACACCAATCCGCCGAACGACTCGAAGCTGCCCCGCGTGCGTACCCGCGTCCGTGAGTATGTGCAGAACGATGCCTACGTAAACAACCTGCAGGCCAACTACTTCCAGTACTTCGGTAATGGCTTCTACGGTCAGGTCTACGGCGGCTATCTGGAAACCATGTACGGCGGTGCGGGTGCGGAAGTGCTTTATCGTCCGGTGGACAGCAACTGGGCGTTTGGTATTGATGCCAACTACGTTAAACAGCGTGACTGGCGTAGCGCGCAGGACATGATGAAGTTCACCGACTATAGCGTGAAAACCGGTCACCTGACGGCCTACTGGACGCCGTCGTTCGCCCAGGACGTGCTGGTGAAAGCCAGCGTGGGTCAGTACCTGGCGGGCGATAAGGGCGGCACGCTGGATATCTCCAAACACTTCGACAGCGGAGTGGTGGTAGGCGGTTACGCCACCATCACCAACGTTTCGCCGGACGAATACGGGGAAGGGGACTTCACCAAAGGGGTGTATGTGTCGATTCCACTGGATCTGTTCTCATCCGGCCCAACCCGCAGCCGTGCGGCCATTGGCTGGACGCCGCTGACGCGCGATGGGGGCCAGCAGTTGGGTCGTAAGTTCCAGCTATATGACATGACCAGCGATAAGAACATTAACTTCCGCTGATAGCCCTTATCCTTTTCTGTTGTAGGCCCGGTAAGCGCCAGCGCCACCGGGCAACTCACAAGCGGCGCAGCAGCCTCGCCGGGTTTCCCGCATAAATGCCTTTCTCGGTGATGGATTTGGTCACCACGCTCCCCGCACCAATCACCACCCCGTCGCAGATGGAGACCGCCAGGATGGTCGCCCCGCTGCCTATCGACACATCATTTCCCACGGTAATGCGTCCCCAGCTGTTCCGGTCAGCATTGGGTTTGCCGTCGCGAAACATATCGTTGGCAAACATCACCCCATGACCAATAAAACAGCGTTCGCCTATGCTGACATATTCGCAAATGAAGGTGTGCGACTGAATTTTGCTCTCATCGCCAATGCGCGTATGGCCCTGGATTTCAACAAACGGGCCGACAAACACACCGTTGCCAAGCACGCAGTCATAAAGATTGCAGGGCTCATAAAGAGTGACATTTTCGCCACAGGTTACGTTGCGAACCCCGGTAGGTCTGCGCTCCATCCGTTACCTCCGTACATAAAACATAATTAAAAAATATAGATCCACGTCACATTTTTGCGTTATACAGGAACCCCGCCCTGGAGAATGAGGTGCTGTATGACATCCCTGACTCGCCCGCGCGTTGAGTTCATCTCAACTATCCTCCAGACCGTGCTGAACCTCGGTCTGCTGAGCCTTGGCCTGATCCTGGTCGTCTTTTTGGGTAAAGAGACGGTGCATCTGGCAGATGTGCTGTTCGCCCCCGAGCAAACCAGCAAATATGCGCTGGTGGAAGGCCTGGTGGTCTACTTTCTCTACTTTGAATTTATCGCCCTGATTGTGAAGTATTTCCAGTCAGGCTTTCACTTCCCGCTGCGCTATTTTGTCTACATTGGGATCACCGCGATAGTGCGGCTGATCATCGTCGATCATAAATCTCCCCTTGATGTGCTGATCTACTCGGCGGCGATCCTGCTGCTGGTGATCACCCTCTGGTTGTGTAATTCGAAGCGGCTGAAGCGCGAATAAAAAAATGGCGCTCCGAAGAGCGCCTAACAACAGTCACAAGTTGGGTTAATACAATACGTCTAAAGTTGAGGGTTGCAGTGGCATAACAGATGAAACTTAACCTTTCACACCGCCCGCCGTCAGGCCGTTGACCAGCCAGCGCTGGGCCAGCAGGAACACCACGGTAATCGGGATGGCAGAGAGTACGGCCGCCGCAGCAAAGTCGCCCCACAGGTAGTTTTGCGGGTTGAGGTATTGCTGCATACCCACGGCGAGGGTGTAACTATTCACATCACGCAGTAACAGAGACGCGACCGGCACTTCGGTGATGGCGGCGATAAACGACAGGATAAACACCACCGCCAGGATAGGCACCGACAGCGGCAGCAGAACCAGACGGAACGCCTGCCATGGCGTCGCGCCATCCAGCGCCGCCGCTTCTTCCAGCGAGCCGTCGATGGTTTCGAAATAGCCTTTGATGGTCCACACATGCAGGGCGATACCGCCAAGATAGGCGAAGATCACGCCGCCGTGGGTGTTCAGGCCGATAAACGGGACATACTGGCCCAGGCGGTCAAACAAGGCATACAACGCGACCAGAGACAGTACCGCCGGGAACATCTGGAAAATCAGCATCCCTTTCAGCAGTGAGGCCTTGCCCGGGAACTTCATACGGGCGAAAGCGTATGCACAGGTCGTGGAGAGCGTCACAATACCTATCGCAGTGATCCCGGCGATTTTCACCGAATTCCACAGCCATAACAGCACCGGGAACGGCGGCGGGGTGACGCGGCCATCGGCATGCTCCACGCTGAAGCCCAGCGCGAGCTTCCAGTGCTCCCAGGAGATTTCGTCCGGGATCAGGCTGCCGGTAGCGAAGTTACCCGAACGCAGGGAGATGGCGATGACCATCAGCAGCGGGAACATGATCGCCGCAATAAAAATCAGCAGCCCTAAGTGCGTCGCCAGGAGGCGCAGTTTCTGAGATTTGGGTTGTACCATAGCCATGATCGATGCCCTCCTTAGTCAAATTTCATTCGTGTGGCTTTCAGGTTCACTATCGCTAGTGCGCCCACCAGCAGGAAGATCAGGGTGGCAATCGCTGCCGCCAGACCAAAGTCCTGACCGCCGCCGCCTTCAAAGGCGATGCGATAGGTGTAGCTCACGAGCAGGTCGGTATAGCCGGCCGGCGTGGTGGTACCGAGACGATCCGGGCCACCGTTGGTCAACAGCTGAATCAGCACGAAGTTGTTAAAGTTGAAGGCAAAGCTGGCAATCATCAGCGGGGTCAGCGGCTTGATGAGCAGCGGCAGCGTAATCTTAAAGAAGTTCTGGAACGGACCCGCGCCATCCATTGCCGAGGCTTCGTACAGGTCGTCCGGGATGGCCTTCAGCAGGCCCATACACAGGATCATCATGTACGGATAACCCAGCCAGGTGTTGACGATGATAATCATCGAACGGGCGGTAGTCGGGTCGCTGAACCAGGCCGGTTTGATGCCGAACAGCGCGCTCAGCATCATGTTGATTTCACCGAAGCTCTGGTTAAACAGCCCTTTGAAAATCAGAATTGAGATAAACGACGGTACGGCATACGGCAGGATCAGCAGCACGCGGTAGATCGCTTTGCCTTTCAGGGCTTCCCACTGCACGAGGCAGGCCAGCACCATACCCACGGCAACGGTCAGGAGTACCGTCAGTACGGAGAAGACCACCGTCCAGACGAAGATAGCAAAGAACGGCTTCTGGATCCCTTCGTCGGTAAACACGCGGGTAAAGTTGTCCCAGCCGATGGTCACGGTATAACCCGGGCTGAGTTTGTCATCACCCCAGCTGCCGTCGGCGTTTACAGACTGATAGAAACCAATATCGTTGTTCGGACGGTACTTCACGCCGCTCTGGTTATTCGTCAGCGTGCCGTCATCTGCCAGGGTGTAGAGTGGCTGCGTGCCGGAGAACTGGCGCAGCGAGCTCATGGTCACTTTGCTTTCATCTGGCAGCACGGCGGTGAGCTGAGTCAGCGCCTGACGGTTCTGGGTAATGATACGCAGGTTTGCGCGTTCGCCTTCCGGCAGGGCAGGGGCCTCTTTTAAGACCAGCTTCTGCTCGCCGCCAAATTTGAAAGCGTCTGAAATAAAGGTTTTGCCGCTCTCGCCGTCAGTCAGTGCTAATTTCCATTCGTCACCCGCAGGATACAAACCAAAGTTGAAGGTCTTGCCTGCCTGATAAGAACGGTCCAGAAGCACCTGAGTGGCGCGCTCTTGCGCGAGCTGGTTGGTGCTGCTGTAGTTAGTGAATGCGATAGCGATAGTACAGATCAGCGGGAACAGGACAAACAGCCCCATCCCGGCCACGCCCGGATAGACATAACGCCAGGCATACGCCTTACGGTTGGCGAAAATATACAGGCCAGCAGAGCTTAAAATCAGCGTCATGATGGCAAACAGATATTCCCCTTGTACGTACATTAAAACAACAAGGTAACCCACCAGCAGACAGAGCAGACCGATCGCTGACCACTTCAGCACGTCGCTTTGCCACCAATGTTTCTTTTTAATGACATCCATGGGGTTCTTCCTCTACAACGTTTGATCTTTTCTCCCTCTCCTGGGGGAGAGAGCCGGGGTGAGGGCGTGCAGATAGCGACAACCCTCACCCTAACCCTCTCCCAGAGGGAGAGGGGACTACGGCATTACTTAGTAATACGACCCTGTGCATCTTTCAGCGCGGCATCGACAGTCTGACGACCACTTGCGGCGTTAATCACCGCAGTACGGGTGGCATACCAGAACGCGGCCATCTGTGGGATGTTCGGCATGATTTCGCCTTTCTGGGCGTTATCCATGGTTGCCGCGATACGTGGGTCTTTCGCCAGCTGATCCTGGAAGGATTTCAGCGCGACGGCACCCAGCGGTTTGTCTTTGTTCACTTCATCCAGACCCTGATCGGTCAGCAGGTAGTTTTCGAGGAACTCTTTCGCCAGCTCTTTATTCGGGCTGGCGGCGTTGATACCTGCGCTCAGCACGCCAACGAACGGTTTAGACGGTTTGCCGTTGAAGGTTGGCAGCAGCGTCACGCCGTAGTTGATTTTGCTCTTGTCGATGTTGGTCCAGGCCCACGGACCGTTGATGGTCATCGCGGTTTCGCCTTTGTTGAACGCCGCTTCCGCGATGGAGTAATCGGTATCCGCGTTCATGTGTTTGTTCTTGATCAGATCGACCAGGAAGGTCAGACCCGCTTTCGCACCCGCATTGTCCACGCCCACGTCTTTGACGTCATATTTGCCGTTTTCAAACTTGAACGCGTAACCGCCATCGGCAGCAATCAGCGGCCAGGTGAAGTACGGCTCCTGCAGGTTGAACATCAGCGCGCTCTTACCTTTCGCTTTCAGCTCTTTATCCAGTTTCGGGATCTCTTCCCAGGTTTTCGGCGGGTTAGGCACCAGGTCTTTGTTATAAATCAGAGACAGGGCTTCCACCGCGATTGGGTAAGCGATCAGCTTGCCGTTATAGCGAACGGCGTCCCAGGTGAACGGGAACAGTTTGTCCTGGAAGGCTTTATCAGGTGTGACTTCCGCCAGCAGGCCGGATTGTGCATAACCTCCGAAACGGTCATGCGCCCAGAAGATGATGTCCGGGCCGTCACCGGTTGCCGCAACCTGCGGGAATTTCTCTTCCAGCTTGTCCGGGTGTTCTACGGTGACTTTGATTCCGGTGTCTTTCTCGAATTTTTTACCCACTTCGGCCAGGCCGTTATAGCCTTTGTCGCCGTTAATCCAGATAACCAGCTTACCTTCTTCAATTTTGGCGAGAGCCGGTGCGGAAATCATCATTGCTGCCAGGGCGGACAATGCGAAAACGCGTGCGCCAGTCTTGATCTTCATATCTGCCATCCTTTTTTGGTGATGTGCTCGTGGATACACTGAGGTGGTTCAACGTGTCTCAGTCTCCTTATTTGACATCCTCTTTCCATCCTCCCAACCCCTACGCCCCACCCCCGGTTTGTGTGATCTGTGTTGCATAAATTTAAGTTATGAGTGCTGGCGCACATAAAAACACGCTGAATTTTGCAGGTGGCTTCACGAATTTTGCCTCAGCCCGCCAGCTGCGGTCGCAGAGCCTGCTCTCTCATCCTCCCGCCTCCTCCCCCATAAAAAAGCCGGGGGGTGGAGGATTCGCGAAAGTAATGGATACCCCATAGTGAACTTATCTTGAATGTTTCTGTCGGTGACAGGTTGTAACGAAGGGAGAAGGGCATGGCGAGCGTACAGCTGCGTAATGTAACGAAAGCCTGGGGCGATGTGGTGGTGTCAAAAGACATCAATCTCGACATCCACGAAGGTGAATTCGTGGTGTTTGTTGGCCCATCTGGCTGCGGTAAATCAACTCTGCTGCGTATGATTGCCGGTCTTGAAACCATCACCAGCGGTGATTTGCTGATTGGTGATACCCGAATGAACGACATCCCGCCTGCCGAACGAGGCGTCGGCATGGTGTTCCAGTCTTATGCACTTTATCCCCATCTTTCCGTCGCCGAGAACATGTCCTTTGGCCTGAAGCTGGCGGGGGCAAAAAAAGAGGTGATTAACCAGCGCGTCACGCAGGTGGCGGAAGTGTTACAGCTGGCACACCTGCTGGAGCGTAAACCGAAGGCGCTTTCTGGTGGACAGCGTCAGCGCGTCGCGATTGGCCGTACGCTGGTTGCCGAACCGCGCGTCTTCCTGCTGGATGAACCGCTTTCTAACCTGGATGCCGCGCTGCGCGTCCAGATGCGTATCGAAATCTCCCGTCTGCATAAACGTCTTGGCCGCACGATGATTTACGTCACCCACGATCAGGTCGAAGCGATGACGCTGGCCGACAAAATTGTGGTGCTGGACGCCGGCCGCGTGGCACAGGTGGGTAAACCGCTGGAGCTGTATCACTATCCGGCAGACCGCTTTGTTGCGGGCTTTATTGGCTCGCCAAAGATGAACTTCCTGCCCGTCAAGGTCACGGCGACAGCCATTGAACAGGTACAGGTGGAGTTGCCAAACCGTCAGCAAGTCTGGCTGCCGGTCGACAGCGCCAACGTACAGGTGGGGGCCAACATGTCCCTCGGTATTCGTCCTGAGCATTTACTGCCGAGCCACATCGCCGATGTGACGCTGGAAGGTGAAGTTCAGGTCGTCGAACAACTTGGTCACGAAACACAGATTCATATCCAGATCCCCGCCATCCGTCAGAACCTGGTCTACCGCCAGAATGACGTGGTGTTGGTAGAAGAGGGTGCCACATTCGCTATCGGTTTGCCGCCAGAGCGTTGCCATCTGTTCCGTGAAGATGGCACTGCATGTCGTCGGCTGCACAAAGAGCCAGGCGTTTAAGCAATCCCAAAAGAAGACACGAAACCGACAGGTCAAGTGTTCAAAGAAAAGCAATGATCTCAGGAGATAGAATGATGATTACTCTGCGCAAAGTCCCTCTGGCACTCGCCATTGCGGCAGGCATTATGTCTGCCCAGGCAGGCGCTGTAGACTTTAAAGGTTATGCTCGTTCCGGCATTGGCTGGACCGGGAGTGGCGGTGAACAACAATGTTTCCAGGCAACCGGTGCTCAAAGTAAATACCGTCTCGGTAACGAATGTGAGACGTACGCTGAGCTGAAACTGGGCCAGGAAGTGTGGAAAGAGGGCGACAAGAGCTTCTATTTCGACACTAACGTAGCGTATTCCGTTTCTCAGCAGAACGACTGGGAATCCACCAGCCCGGCCTTCCGTGAAGCTAACGTGCAGGGTAAAAACCTGATTGAGTGGCTGCCAGGCTCCACCATCTGGGCCGGTAAGCGCTTCTATCAGCGTCATGACGTCCATATGATCGACTTCTACTACTGGGACATCTCAGGTCCTGGTGCCGGTATTGAAAACATCGATCTGGGCTTTGGTAAACTCTCTCTGGCAGCCACCCGCTCTTCTGAATCAGGCGGTTCTGCAACCTTCGCCGATCGTGATGCCAACGGCGACCGTATTTATGACAATGTTGTACCAAATGACGTCTTCGACGTGCGTTTAGCCGGTCTGGAAACCAACCCGGGCGGTACGCTGGAACTGGGCGTTGACTATGGTCACACCAACATTCCTGACGACTACTACCTGCAGCCTGGCGCTTCTAAAGATGGCTGGTTGTTCACTGCTGAACACACCCAGAGCATGATGAAGGGCTTCAACAAATTCGTACTGCAGTACGGTACGGACTCCATGACCTCTAACGGTAAGGGTATTCCACAGGGTGGCAGCGTTGATAACGACGGCTCCATGTGGCGTGTGCTGGACCACGGTGCAATCACCCTGGCAGACCGTTGGGACCTGATGTACGTCGGTATGTACCAGAACATCGATCGTGACAATAACAACGGTACCGAGTGGTGGACTGTGGGTGTTCGTCCGATGTTCAAATGGACGCCAATCATGAGCACCCTGCTGGAAGTGGGCTACGACAACGTCAAATCTCAGAGAACTGACGAGAAAAACAGCCAGTACAAAATCACCCTGGCACAGCAATGGCAGGCTGGCGACAGCATCTGGTCCCGTCCGGCTATCCGTGTCTTCGCAACCTACGCGAAGTGGGATGAGAAATGGGGTTACGCAAACAACAGCGACACTGGTTACACCTCTGGTGTGGCTTACAGTGACACCTCTGCGAAAACCTTCAGCCGTGGCGACAACGATGAGTGGACCTTCGGCGCCCAGATGGAAATCTGGTGGTAATTCGTTAGACCTGACGTAATGACCTGAAAAGAGGGGCGTAAGCCCCTCTCTCCTTAGGGTACTGCGCGCTATTGCCTGGCCACCGCAGTGCTCACGCTATCAGAGGTAATAACAATGAAAATGAAGAAAAGTCTCGTCGCGCTGTGCCTCTCTGCGGGGCTGTTAGCCTGTGTTCCGGCCGTCTCCCTGGCAGACGTGAATTTCGTGCCACAAAATACCAGTGCTGCGCCGGCTATCCCGGCAGCGGCACTCCAGCAACTGACATGGACGCCGGTTGATCAATCCAAAACGCAGTCAACCCAGCTCTCTATGGGCGGCCAACAGCTGAATGTGCCGGGGATTTCTGGCCCCGTTGCGGCTTATAGCGTACCGGCGAACATTGGTGAATTGACCCTGACGCTGACCAGCGAAGTGAACAAACAGACCAGCGTGTTTGCGCCAAACGTCCTGATCCTCGATCAAAACATGACGCCATCGGCGTTCTTCCCGAGCGACTATTTTAGCTATCAGGAACCGGGCGTGATGAGTGCAGATCGGCTGGAAGGTGTTATGCGCCTGACGCCTGCCCTGGGTCAGCAAAAAATTTATGTTCTGGTATTCACGACCGAGAAAGATCTGCAGCAGACAACAAAGCTGGTTGACCCGGCGAAAGCTTATGCCAAAGGCACCGGTAACTCTGTCCCGGATATTCCGGATCCGCTTGCCCGTCATACCACTGATGGTCTGGTCAAACTGAAAGTTTCCACCAACAGCGCTTCCAGCGTACTCGTTGGCCCACTGTTTGGCTCGTCTGGTCCAGGTCCGGTGACCGTGGGGAATACCGCTGCACCTGTTTATACCGCGCCAGCGGCTACGGTAGCCGCGACCGCAGCCCCTGCTCCGGCGAAGAAAGCTGAGCCGGTACTGAACGACACCGAAGAATACTTCAACAACGCCATTAAGCAGGCGGTGAAGCGCGGTGATGTCGATAAGGCGCTGAAACTGCTTGATGAAGCCGAACGTTTAGGTTCAACCACTGCCCGTTCCACCTTTATCAGCAGTGTAAAAGGCAAGGGGTAACCGTTTCCCCACAGTGCTGATTTTGTTAGTAGTTTAGTGCGCCCTAACGGGCGCACTTTTTTTGGCCACTACTCAGGGGCAATCTGTTCAGAACGCATTATCCCTGACGCGGAAAGAACGAATGATGCGATCCCAGATTTCCACCAGTTCAGCGTCGCTGTAATCCGGTGGGGGCAGGGTATGATTGCTCATTGTCACATCGATAATTGGATGCCGAAAATCGACCACTTTTTCATTAGCTATCACGTTAAAAAGCAACTGCCCGGACGGGTTGCCCGGAGATTTTTCTGATGGTGCGGTATTGAGCCATTCATCAGCCTCAAATCCTGCAATTTCTGTTTTTGCCTTACGCAGAGTCTTCGCATTGATCCGGGTCAGGTAGGGCTGAATCTCATCACTTCGCTCCAGCATACTCGCTGGATCGCCAAGATAGGTATTAGTGGAAACCGACAGGGAAAAGACCGGGTTATGTGGATATACAAAGGTAATATCTTCCTTAGGCTTGCCGTTTCCGTCGCGGATAAACCCTTGCGGAATACAGGTGCCGGGCACGGAAGGAATATCCTCATTCTGCCGTCCGCTCAGCCGGGACATGAGGTCCTGTAATTCCGCCAGTTTCTGAGGTTTATCATTCGCCATCCAGTCAGGTCTTCCCGCCTCCTTGCGCAGATAAAACGCTCGCTCTTTAGCGAAGCGCGGATCAGAATAATCGGTAATCTCCTGCATGAGGATAAACGCCACTCCGTCAACGTAGAGATGACCCTCCAGAACGCGCCCAAATCCCGCCACACTCTCATTTTCATTACGGTCAAAAATGACAGCATTATCACTCAGCTTGTATATCTGCTTGAGAAATGGCTGATCTACAGGGTCCACGGTAGCGCTGTTTTTCAGTTTCTGTTCCCGCAACCGGATACGCTGCTCAAATGCCGGGCGGTAGAGCCGCTTGCTGCTGATGCGGATCTCATTAATCTGTGCCCGGTCAGTCAGGGTATTTTCGAATGAGGCCGGAACCTCGAACACATAGCGCCCCACGCACTGGGATTTGGTGGTGGCAAAAAGGGTATTAACCATACGTTTTTCCTTGTTCGTTAACGCCGGGGGCGCATGCACGAATGTCACATAGTTATGGATGTAATATCCTGCCGCCAGCAACAGGAGCGTCAGCGTGACAATCAGGGGGGAGGTGTCTTTTTTCATGGGGCGGGAACCTGCTGCACAATTTTCACCACCGAGCGAACCGTGAATACCAGTGCGTCGGAGAGATCGCTGTATACCGAGCGGGAGCGATCGACAGGATCGACAGCATAAGCTCCTTCATGATCGACATCTGTCGCCAGGACGCCCTGAATACGTGAAGAGGAGGTGTAGACGGAGGTGATCGGCACGGTCCCATCGCCGGGGCTTGCGGATGAAATTAGTTGATGGGACCTTAACGGGGACAGTTCAAAAGAGTTACCTGCATTCATCCTGTACCTCTGCGCTTCCTTGACGCTCTGGGGGATCCGCTCTTCCCATGTCAGGAACCCATCGGACGGGTTGCATTTGCTGGCTCCGTAAAATAGCCAGGTCTGGGGGTGGTATTTGCCGTTTAACTTCTCAATAAATTTTTTAACGATATTACTTATTGTTTTCTCATATTTATTCCATTCGACTCTGGTATCATCCAGCAGCAAATCCTGCTCACATAGCCGCCACCAGGCTGTTTTGTTTAGATAAATTTCCTCATACGGATCGGCCACCGGGAGGGAAAGTTGAGTCTCTTTACTGTTGATTTTCAGCCATCCCGGACCATAAGCCATGCCCGGCAGAAGCTGTAACGGACCGGGAGACTGTGCCAGCACCGGCATCAGCTTTTCTGCACTGTCCCCGATAATCATTCCAGTGATGCCACGCTCACCGATCTTCATGCGGCGATAAGCTGCCGGTGAGCCGAGATCCGGCATAACGCCGTGTACAATGCCCAGGATTGAGTCTTGTCCGCCCATATTTTCCGAGTAATGGCGGGCGACCAGTCCGCCCATCGAATGGGTGATCAGGATGACCTTGTTGACTGCCAGGCGTCCGTGGTACGCACTCAGCACCTTACGGATATATTCGCCCAGCAACGCCGCAGAGTCCGCATTCGATTGCAGCCAGTTGTAACCAAAAACGTGCAGCGGGAATAAGAACTTGTGCCCGTGAGCCACTTCTTCTTCGCTCAGCACCTGCTCCTGAGGCTCGTCACCGATTCTGACACCGATAAAACGCTGCCGTGCCGTTTGCAACTGTGTCTCCCGAAAGTAATTATCCATCAGGATATCGTCGTCGCTGAGCAGATATTGCAGCCGGTCAAGCGCCTCTCCGTAGCTCATGTAAAACGCACTTCCCCATCCGCGGGCGCGACGGGACGGGAATTTTTTGCCATCCGCACCGTCGTTTAAAATTTCCCCGGAGTCATCGACGACGGTGGTCGTCGGATCAAGCAGTTGCTTTCTTTTTTTTGCATTGGCTAATGGCAATTTCACGAGCGAAGCTGCACTGAACTGCCAGACTTCACCATCCTCATTTTTTAAGTTTGACCCCATCACCCCAGGAATAAAAATCACCGGGATCACTTTTGCAGGCGGCACAAGGCAAACCGACGTGTGGTTTTTGTCCTTTGGCTGAGGAACAAGCTTATAATGAAACGTGCCATCGTCATCCCAGATGGGACGATGATAAGACCGATTAGGGGGGCTATTTTTATTGTCATCCATGTATTAAGTTTCTGATATTCCTTCCCAAGAGCTGCATTAGCTCACAATTTATCCGCGCGATACTTAACCAAAATCAAGTTCTGCTGTTGCTGCCACGAACATTTCTCCCGCCTTGTTGCGCCCCTGTTGCGATAGTGATCGTTAAATTTTGTTTGTCCGTCCTCATTTTGCCAATCTGCGATACAATGCTTTTACGTTATGTATCGGAGAGTCCGGCATGTCACACCCCGCGCTAACGCAACTGCGTGCGCTGCGCTATTTTGACCAAATACCTGCGCTTGACCCGCAGCAGCTTGACTGGTTGCTGCTGGAAGATTCCATGACTAAACGTTTTGAGCAACAGGGCAAGACGGTTACGGTGACGATGATTCAGGAAGGGTTTGTCACTTCCGCTGACATTGCCAGTGAACTGCCGCTGTTGCCAAAAGAAGCACGCTACTGGTTGCGTGAAATTTTGCTCTGCGCGGATGGTGAGCCGTGGCTCGCCGGGCGAACGGTGGTGCCTGAATCCACCCTTTCCGGGCCAGAGCTGGCACTGCAACGGCTGGGAAATACCCCGCTCGGGCGGTACCTTTTCACTTCGTCTGAACTTACCCGGGATTTTATCGAGATTGGTCGCGATGCCGAACTGTTGGGACGTCGTTCCCGTCTTCGCCTGAGCGGTAAACCGTTAATACTGACGGAGCTTTTTTTACCGGCATCGCCGTTGTACTGAGAGGAAGAAAAAATGGAGTGGAGCCTGACGCAGAACAAGCTGCTGGCCTATCACCGCTTAATGCGTACCGATAAACCCATCGGCGCGCTACTGCTGTTGTGGCCGACATTATGGGCGCTATGGGTGGCGACGCCGGGCGTTCCACCGCTGTGGATCCTGGGCGTGTTTGTGGCCGGTGTCTGGCTGATGCGTGCGGCGGGCTGTGTGGTCAATGACTACGCCGATCGTAAATTCGACGGACATGTGAAACGGACAGCCAATCGTCCGTTACCCAGCGGGCAGGTCACAGAGAAAGAGGCCCGGGTGCTGTTCATCGTGCTGGTGCTGCTCTCCTTCCTGCTGGTGTTAACCCTCAACACCATGACCATCCTGCTTTCCGTTGCGGCTCTCGCGCTGGCCTGGGTCTATCCGTTTATGAAACGCTATACTCATCTGCCGCAGGTGGTGCTGGGCGCGGCGTTTGGCTGGTCGATCCCGATGGCGTTTGCGGCGGTCAGTGAGTCGGTACCGCTGAGCTGCTGGCTGATGTTCCTGGCGAACATTCTCTGGGCTGTGGCTTACGACACGCAATATGCGATGGTAGACCGCGACGACGATCTGAAAATTGGCATTAAATCGACCGCCATTCTGTTTGGTCGTCACGACAAGCTGATTATCGGTATCCTGCAGATTGCCGTGCTGGCACTGATGGTGGCGATTGGCCGCCTGAACGGGCTGAACTGGGAGTTTTACTGGTCAGTGCTGGTGGCGGGACTGCTGTTTGCTTACCAGCAGAAGCTGATCGCAAAGCGTGAGCGTGATGCCTGTTTTAAAGCGTTTATGAATAATAACTACGTGGGCCTGGTGCTGTTTCTGGGGCTGGCGATGAGCTATTTTGGCTAAAAAAAAGCCCGGTGACGCTGAAGCTTACCGGGCCTGCATGATATGAAGCGTCAGATTGTGAGCCGGGTAAGGCGAAGCCGCCACCCGGCTTTTTCACATCACTCGCCCTGCGTCGCACTCTCAATCGTCAAACGCACGTCGGAGGTAATCAGCTCTGCCAGCATCTGATACACCTTCAGCGTCTCTTCCGGCTCGGCATCGCCCGTGTCGCTAATGAACCCTTCATCACGCAGCGTCAGTACCAGTGAACTGAAGACCGCTTTGTCGAAGAATTCCGGGGCGTTGATGCCGTGCAAAACGGACAGACGCTGCGCCAGCGTCCGGCTCTCTTTCTCCAGCGTACCGCGGTTAATGGATGGGTTCGCGCTCAGCAGCCAGAAGGTGATGGCGTAGCGCTGCAGCGTTTCACGCGCACCCGCCGCCAGCAGTTGCAGCGTACGGGAGCGTGACGGATTGATATGCAGCTCATCGTTAACGACGGTAATCAGCCCCTGACGACGCAGCTCCTCAGTCATTTTATCCAGCTCAATCGCCAGCTCATCCTTGCTCCAGCGCAGGAACAGCTCTGCTTTCAGCATCGGATAGAGCGTCTCTACATGACGCAGCAGCTCCTGACGAGAAATACGGCGATGCTGGGTAATGATCGCCGCCATCAGCGACGGTAGCATCAGCATGTGGGCGATATTGTTACGATAGTAGGTCATCAGCACCGCCTGCTCGCGCGGGAGAATGATGATGTCGCCAATCGTATCTTTCTCGACTTCAAACTTGTTCATCTGCAGCGCATGGTCGATCAGCTCGCTCGCCGTGCTGGCAGGCGTGGTTGAATCCACCGAATAGGGAACGTTGCGCATCAGGTCAAGATAGCAATCCAGCTGCTCCGTAAGCTGTTCACGGGTCAGCGAGCGTTGACGTGACGCCAGCAGTGCCGTACAGCACAGGTTCATGGCGTTTGCGGCACCGGCGTTGTTAATACGCACCATCAGCTCAGCCGCGATACCGTTAACCGTTGGCGTCAGCCAGGCCGGACGCACCGCTTCGATAGGATCGATAGACTCGCGCCACTCAGGGACATGGTTGTTCAGGTACGTCATCAACGGCATTGGCTCGCCGAAGTTCACGTAGCCCTGGCCGAGATTGCGTAACTTGCTCAGACCGCGCAGCATCTGCGGCAGGCTCTCTTTCTCTTTGGTCGCCCCACGCAGCTCTTTGGCGTAAGTCCCCACTTCCATGACGTGCTCGTAGCCAATGTAAATGGGTACCAGCGTGATCGGACGGGTACCGCCGCGCAGCATTGCCTGGATGGTCATCGACAGCGTGCCGGTTTTCGGGTCCAGCAGACGGCCGGTGCGTGAACGTCCCCCCTCCACGAAGTACTCAACGGAATAACCGCGGCTGAACAGCTCGCCCAGATATTCGCGGAACACGGTAGAGTAGAGCTTGTTGCCCTTAAAGGTACGACGAATAAAGAAAGCCCCCAGACGGCGGAAAATCGGGCCTGCTGGCCAGAAGTTCAGGTTGATACCGGCCGCGATGTGCGGAGGCACCAGCCCCTGGTGATAAAGCACATACGAGAGAAGCAGGTAGTCCATGTGGCTGCGGTGGCAGGGCACATAAACAATTTCATGGCCGTCATGCGCCAGTTGGCGAACGCGCTCGGCGTTATGGACGTTAATGCCCTGATAGAGGCGGTTCCATGTGAAGCCAAGGATGCGGTCAGAAAGACGGATCATCTCATAGGAGAAGTTCGCGGCGATCTCTTCCATCAGCGCAATAGCGTTCTGCTGTGCTTTTTCGTGAGAAATCTTCTTAGTGCGCGCTTCGTCTTCAACGGCACGGGCGATCGCTTTGGAGGCCAGCAGCTTGTTGAACAGGTCCTGACGTGCCGGAAGACGCGGTCCCACGGCGGCCAGACGCTGACGAGCGAAATGCATGCGCGCCACGCGCGCCAGTTTTTGCGCGATGATCTTATCGGTGCCGTGCTCGTCCGCCATTCTGCGCAGCGAGACGGAAGGGGAGAAACGCACAAAGCTGTCGCGTCCCAGCCAGGAGACGGCGAAGAATTTCTGAATGCCATTGAGCATGCGCAATGGCGGATTCTCTTCCCCTTTCTCGCGGCCCGGGCGACGACCAAACATCACCGAAACGGGCACCATTTGCACATCCAGATCGGGATTGCTGCGATGCAGGTCGAGATAGTCGTGGAACAGCTTAATGGACTCTTCTTTTGGCGTGTAATAGGTAAACACGCGTGGCCCACCGTGAATGAATACGTATCGCGGCAACAGCGTACCGTCGACTTCTAACGGTTCAAGCGGGTCAGGTAAGTCATGCGCCAGACACTGGGCGCGAAGCGTCAGCAAGTCTGCCTTCGAGTTGTAAGGCAAAACATACATAATAGGGCGCGACGTATCGAGCCCCAATTCCAGCGCGGGTTCTGCTGGGATAGACTTACTTTTTACCAGGACGCTTAATGGTAAATTAAGTAATTTGTAGTAAATTCGTGGCCAGCCGGACATAAACGATGTAAAGCCTCTGGTTAATAATGCAATTGCGGCGCAAGGATAACAGAAAGCGCGCAAAATTTCTGTTGTTACCCGTCATACTTCAGGCTGCAGCGCAACACGCTGCACCTTCTGTTACTGACGCTCTTTTTCATAAAAGGTTCTTTTAATGGCCAATAATACCACTGGGTTAACCCGAATCATCAAAGCCGCCGGCTATTCCTGGAAAGGTTTCCGTGCCGCGTGGATCAACGAAGCCGCATTTCGCCAGGAGGGCATCGCCGCAATTGTCGCCGTGATTATCGCCTGTTTCCTTGATGTTGATGCCATTACCCGCGTGCTTCTGATCGGCTCCGTGCTGTTGGTGATGATAGTGGAAATTCTTAATAGCGCTATTGAGGCCGTTGTAGACCGTATCGGCTCTGATTTCCATGAGCTCTCTGGCCGGGCGAAAGACATGGGGTCTGCTGCCGTGTTGCTGGCGATTATTACTGCAGCTATTACCTGGGTCACGCTGCTTTGGTCACATTTCCGATGAGCCTCGAGGAATAATTAAGTCCCTGGTTTTTTGTGCAGTTTTTGGTTCCAAAATCGCCTTTGACTGTATATACTCACAGCATAACTGTATATACACCCAGGGGGCGGAATGAAAGCGTTAACGACCAGGCAGCAAGAGGTGTTTGATCTCATCCGGGATCATATCGGCCAGACGGGTATGCCACCCACGCGTGCGGAAATCGCTCAGCGTCTGGGCTTCCGTTCTCCGAACGCTGCCGAGGAACACCTGAAAGCGCTGGCGCGTAAAGGCGTGATTGAAATTGTATCGGGTGCTTCACGCGGTATCCGCCTGCTGGTGGAAGAAGAGACAGGCATTCCGCTGATAGGCCGCGTCGCTGCAGGTGAACCTCTGCTGGCGCAACAGCATATCGAAGGCCACTACCAGGTTGATCCTGGCATGTTCAAACCGAGCGCGGATTTCCTGCTGCGCGTAAGCGGTATGTCCATGAAAGACATCGGTATTCTTGACGGCGATCTGCTTGCGGTGCATAAAACGCAAGACGTGCGTAACGGCCAGGTTGTCGTGGCACGCATCGATGATGAAGTGACGGTTAAGCGTCTGAAAAAACAGGGCAATACCGTCCAGTTGTTGCCGGAAAACAGCGAGTTTTCCCCCATTGTGGTTGACCTGCGCGAGCAAAACTTCTCTATCGAGGGGCTGGCGGTAGGGGTTATTCGCAATGGAGAATGGCTGTAATCTCATCCTGACAGGCTACGGATCCGCCGTGGCCTGATCCCTTATCCACTCCCGGTATTTTTTCATGTCACTGCTGACGGCATCCGATAAGGCATTGTGGCGTCTTGCACTGCCGATGATTTTTTCCAATATCACCGTTCCGCTGCTGGGGCTGGTGGATACGGCAGTTATTGGTCACCTTGATTCACCCATCTATCTGGGCGGCGTGGCGATTGGCGCGACGGCGACCAGCTTCCTTTTTATGCTCCTGCTTTTTTTGCGCATGAGTACCACCGGGCTCACGGCGCAGGCGTACGGTGCTAAAGATCCTTTGCGTCTGGCGCGTGCGCTGGTTCAGCCGTTAATTCTGGCGCTTGGGGCCGGCGCGTTAATCGCTATATTGCGTACCCCACTGATTGACCTGGCGCTGCATATCGTTGGCGGCAGCGAAGCGGTACTGGAGCAGGCACGACGCTTTCTTGAAATTCGTTGGCTCAGCGCGCCCGCGTCGCTGGCCAATCTGGTTCTGCTGGGGTGGTTACTCGGCGTGCAGTACGCCCGCGCGCCCGTGATCCTGCTGGTGGTAGGCAACCTCCTCAACATCGTGCTCGATCTCTGGCTGGTGATGGGCCTGCATATGAATGTGCAGGGTGCGGCACTGGCGACGGCGATTGCTGAATACGGGACGTTTATCCTCGGTCTGTGGATGGTCTGGCGGGTGCTGGTCATGCGCGGGATCTCTCTTGCGCTGCTGAAGAGCGCATGGCGCGGTAATATTCGCACGCTGCTGGCGCTCAATCGCGACATTATGCTGCGCTCCTTGCTGCTCCAGCTCTGCTTCGGCGCACTGACGGTCTTTGGCGCACGGCTTGGGCCAGACATCGTTGCGGTGAATGCCGTTCTGATGACGCTGCTGACCTTTACCGCCTATGCGCTGGATGGCTTTGCCTATGCTGTCGAAGCGCATTCCGGCCAGGCATATGGCGCACGTGAAAGTGGTCAGCTGCGGGATGTCTGGCGGGCGGCCTGTCGGCAGTCGGGGCTGGTGGCGCTGGTGTTTGCGCTGATTTACGCCTGTTTTGGCGAACAGATTATTGCGTTACTGACCTCCCTTCCTGCACTGCGCGAGCTGGCAAGCCATTACCTCATCTGGCAGGTCATTTTGCCGGTGGTGGGGGTCTGGTGTTACCTGCTGGACGGCATGTTTATTGGCGCGACGCGAGGTGCGGAGATGCGTAACAGCATGGCGGTGGCGGCGGCTGGTTTTGCCCTGACGTTACTGACGCTCCCCTGGCTGGGTAACCATGGCTTATGGCTCTCTCTGGCGGTCTTTCTCGCATTGCGGGGGGTGTCGCTGGGCTTTATCTGGTACCGTCACTGGCAAAACAATACCTGGCTTCCTTCCCGTCACGATATATCGTGACGGTTAAAGATTCCGAATATGAAATAAACCGCCGAATCCTTAACTACAATTATTATCACGTCCAGCAGAAAAGAACGTAACGGACGTTACGAACCGACGCTTAACTATGAGGACACGATGATGAATAAAGACGAAATCGGCGGCAACTGGAAGCAGTTCAAAGGTAAAGCGAAAGAACAGTGGGGTAAGCTGACGGATGACGATATGACGGTCATCGAAGGTAAACGCGATCAGCTTGTCGGGAAAATTCAGGAACGTTACGGCTACGCGAAAGACCAGGCTGAAAAAGAAGTCGGCGACTGGGAAAAACGCAACGACTACCGTTGGTAAGCGGATAATACCCGCAAGTACAAGGAAGTACTCCCTGAGGGCGGCCATGAGCCGCCTTTACTATGATTAGCGTGGCTTTTTCTTTACGAGGATCGAGTGGTCGTGGTGGCATTCATCCTGATGCCGACAGGCCTCTACTTCGACACACGCTGAGCACAGACCATGCGCTTCAATCACATTATGACGCAAAGCAAAGCCCATTCTGGCTGCGAGCGTATGCATAATATCTTCTACGCCTTCCGCACCTTCTTCTTTCACCACGCCACAACGGTCGCAGATAAACATGGCCGATGTGTGGGTTGGCTGGTCAAAAAGATGACATAGCACATAGCTGTTTGTGGATTCGACCTTGTGTACAAACCCTTGTTCTAACAGGAAATCGAGTGCACGATAGACCGTAGGCGGTTTAGCCTGCGGTTCGCTTTCGCGCAGCAGATCGAGCAGGTCGTATGCGCTGATGGCGCCCTGTTGCAGGCTCATCAGGCGTAATACTTCAAGGCGCTGCGGAGTCAGGCGCACATTGCGTTGCGCGCACAGCTTCTCTGCCTGCGCTAACAGCTCTTTTGTGGACTTATCCATTCAGCACCTCGGATGTTATAGGATGGAAACCCTCACTTTATCATGTTCTGGTAAAAACGCCGAGATCCGCCAGGCTGTGCTATACCTGACCCATCGCAAACCGGGAAATTAACCATGAAAAAACCTGACTGTATTCGGCACTGGCGAGATGTGGAAGAGCCAGATAATTCAACCTATCCCGACAGTAACGAGCTTTTCTCTATCGGTGCACCGCTGGCCCGCCACCTTGGCCTCCGGCGGATTGGTATTCACCACGAACGTTTGCCGCCCGGACGTCGAACCTCCTATCCCCACGCGGAAAGCGACGAAGAGGAGTTCATCTATGTGCTGGAAGGATATCCGGAAGCCTGGATTAACGGCTATTTGTGGAAGCTTGAACCCGGCGACAGTGTAGGGTTTCCTGCTGGCACCGGCGTCTGCCATACCTTTATTAATAACACTGAAGAAGAGGTGCGATTACTGGTCGTTGGCGAGGCGAACAAGAAGCACAACCGGATCTACTATCCGCTTAATCCGGTGTATGCCGCCACGCGTGAAGATCGCTGGGTTGATCATCCCCCTCAGTTCTTTGGGCCGCACGATGGAAAACCTGGGAAAAAATAATTTCCTCTTCTATAAATATTGAGGGCCGTCACAAATAACAACAGGCCTGTCCGGAGTTTTACTTAAGGAAATAGCGGGTCTTTTTGTACTTATTCACAGCAATAGTTCGTTCCTGTTTGGGTGATAACAGACAGGGTGATGTTATTAACGACAATAAGACGAGCATACTGTGAAAAAACATTTTAAATTTTCGGTGGTTAGCATCGCTGTCTCCCTGTTTATGGCAAATCAGGCGGGAGCAGCCAATACCTGGACAGAATCACGTAGCGACGCAATGGGTGGCACGGGCGTTGCTTCAGGCAGCTATGGCAGCGGGGTGTTAATCAACCCCGCGCTGCTGGCAAAGGCAAAACCGGACGATGATGTGACGGTTATTTTACCGTCCGTCGGCGTGCAGGTAACGGATGAAGACAATCTTCAGGATGAGATTGATACCATCAACGACAAAATCAAACACTACAAGGATGTGGTTGATAGCCTTACCCCCATTGAAGTGATTACCAATCCGCTGGGCTCAATCGATCAGTTCCAGGGCGCGGCAAAAGATCTTGCCGATGAACTGGACTATCTCAAGGGCAAAACTGCACGTGCAACGGCAGGCGCGGGGATTGCGGTGAGTATCCCTAACGATGTGCTCTCCGTGGCCTTTATGGCGAAAGGCTATGCCCACGGGCGCGTCAGCTCTTCTATCGATCAGCAAGATATTGACTACCTGCGCGGTATTCAAAACAGTGATGCGGTGGCGGCGGGGGTTGCACTGGATGCGGCCCTGAACGGTACCGATCAAATCACAAAAAACCTCAACTCTACGGCGTCTGGCCGTGCGGCGATTGTCTCCGATTATGGTGTTGCGATTGCCCGTCAGTTCGATCTGGGTGGCGTCCCGGTTTCCCTTGGCGTCACGCCGAAGCTGCAGAAAACATGGGTCTATAACTACACCACCTCCATTTACGATTACGACAGTAACAAGTGGAACGACAGCCGCTACCGGACAGACGATACCGGCTTTAACGTGGATGCGGGTATCGCGGCAGATTTCGGCGAACACTGGACGGTCGGGGTGAGTGGGCAAAACCTGATGTCACGCGATATCGACACCAAAGATATTCGCATCCGCAACGGGCGCACGGGGGAAGTGGTGAGCTATAAAGACACCTATCAAATCCGTCCGCTGGTGACGGCGGGGGCTGCCTGGCACAACGATCTCGTGACCCTGACCGCCGATGGCGATCTGACAGAAACCAAGGGCTTTAAAAGCGAGGATACCTCGCAGTATGTTGGCGTAGGTGCGGAAGTGACGCCGCTGAGCTGGCTGGCCGTGCGTGCGGGTTATCGCGCCGATATGAAAGGGAATGACAGTAACGTCTTTACCGGTGGTGTCGGTTTTGCACCGTTTAACACGGTTCACGTCGACCTGATGGGGCTGTACGGTGAAGATGAAACCTGGGGCGCCGGGGCGCAGTTGAGTATGACGTTCTAAAGGGCACCGGAGGCGTTGCGCCTCCGGCTTTTCTTTATGCTATAGTAGCGCCCCTTTTCCACCAGATGCTTAAAACTTCGCCATGTCGTCAGAACACCAGACTGCTTTTCCTGCACACCGTTTCTCCATTGCGCCCATGCTCGACTGGACGGACAGACACTGCCGCTATTTCCTGCGCCAGCTTTCCCGCCATACGTTGCTGTACACCGAAATGGTCACCACCGGTGCGATTATTCACGGGAAGGGCGACTATCTGGCGTACAGCGAAGAAGAGCATCCGGTAGCCCTGCAGCTGGGCGGCAGCGATCCGGCCGCGCTGGCGCACTGTGCGAAGCTGGCAGAAGCGCGTGGCTACGACGAAATTAACCTTAACGTTGGCTGTCCGTCCGATCGCGTGCAAAACGGCATGTTCGGCGCCTGTCTGATGGGGAACGCACAGCTGGTAGCGGACTGCATCAAGGCGATGCGCGATGTGGTCTCCATTCCCGTGACGGTGAAAACCCGTATCGGTATTGACGACCAGGACAGCTACGAATTCTTGTGTGATTTCATCAATACGGTTGCCGGAAAGGGCGAGTGCGGGATGTTTATCATCCACGCGCGTAAGGCCTGGCTCTCTGGCCTGAGCCCGAAAGAGAACCGTGAAATTCCGCCGCTGGACTACCCTCGCGTGTACCAGCTGAAGCGTGATTTCCCGCATCTGACGATGTCGATTAACGGCGGCATCAAGTCGCTCGACGAGGCCAAAACACATCTGGCGCATATGGATGGCGTGATGGTCGGTCGCGAGGCATATCAGAATCCGGGCATTCTGGCGACGGTCGATCGCGAAATCTTTGGCGTTGAAGGAGCAGACAGCGATCCGGTTGCGGTAGTGAGAGCCATGTATCCGTACATCGAACGCGAGTTGAGCAACGGTACGTATCTCGGCCATATCACCCGCCATATGCTCGGCCTGTTCCAGGGGATCCCCGGGGCGCGCCAGTGGCGTCGCTATCTCAGCGAGAACGCCCATAAAGCCGGTGCCGATATTGAGGTGCTGGAACACGCACTGCGTCTGGTCGCAGATAAACGATAAATCTCGCTAAAAAATCGTCAAATTCACCACGCCCCGTACAGCATTGCGGGGCGTTTTGCTTTAAGAACAATGGGTTAATGTTGGCATGGATTTTGTAATGCTTACTGCATTATTCGGGAACTCGTGGGAGAGCACCATGCTGGAACTACTTTTTGTGATTGGCTTTTTTGTCATGCTGTTAGCGACAGGCGTTTCGCTGCTCGGCATTCTGGCAGCGCTTGTGGTGGCGACGGTGGTCATGTTTATTGGTGGATTATTTGCCCTGACGATCAAACTTCTGCCGTGGCTGCTGCTGGCCGTTGCAGTGGTGTGGGTGATACGGGCGATTAAATCACCAAAACTGCCCACTTATCAGCGTAATAACCGCTTTCGTTACTAAGGTATTGAGGGGTTCGTCACATACCTGCAACTTTTCCGGCGGCATTGCTTAGAACGGAATAGGATTTACTTATCGAATCTGTCACTATGACTGCCGCTAAAGAATTCATCGAGCTGTACCCTACATACAGCCGAACTAAAAAAAAGAAAGGGCTTCCTCAGGGAAGCCCAATTTCTTTTATGGGATCAGGGAATTAACAGACTTGACCCCTGCGTTGACCGGCTCTCCAGCACCTCATGCGCACGTTGCGCATCGCTTAGCGCGTACTTCTGCGCATCTGCCACATCCACTTTGATGACCCCGCTGGCAATCAGTGAGAACAGCTCGTTGCTGGCTTCGAGCAACTCTTCGCGATTGGTGATGTAACCCTGCAGGGATGGGCGAGTGACATACAACGAGCCTTTCTGGTTCAGAATACCCAGATTTACCCCGGTCACCGCACCTGACGCGTTGCCGAAGCTCACCATCAGACCGCGGCGCTGCAGGCAATCCAGAGACGCTTCCCAGGTATCTTTCCCTACCGAGTCATACACCACGCGCACTTTCTTGCCACCGGTTACCTCTTTTAAGCGTTCAACAATGCTCTCTTCCCGGTAGTTGATCACCTGCCATGCACCGGCCTGCAGCGCACGCTGGGCTTTTTGCGCGCTTCCTACGGTGCCGATCAGTTTTGCGCCCAGCGCTTTGGCCCACTGGCAGGCGATCAGCCCCACGCCGCCTGCCGCAGCATGGAACAGGAACTGCTCGTCGGGTTTGATTTCATAGGTTTTGCGCAGCAGATAATAGACCGTCAGCCCTTTCAGGAAGGAGGCCGCGGCCTGTTCAAACGAAATGGCATTGGGCAGGAGGGCAACTTTGTCAGCCGGAACGTTGTGCACGGAGCTGTAAGCGCCCAGCGCCGATTGCGCATACACCACGCGATCGCCTTCTTTAATATGCTTAACGGCGCTGCCCACTTTGCTGACCACGCCCGCCGCTTCGGTACCCAGACCGCTCGGCAGTGACGGTGGTGGATAGAGGCCGCCGCGAATATAGGTGTCGATGTAGTTAATGCCGATGGCTTTGTTTTCAACCTGTACTTCATTTTCGCCAGGCGCCGTGGGGGTAAACTCCACCGCGTTGAGTACGTCAGGGCCACCATGCTTGTGAAATTCAATACGTGTTGCCATGCTTCCTCCAGAATGTGGTAATCTTTCGACCCACTCTTTATCTCGGTAACTCCATTCACTATGGCAGGAAACAAACCCTTCAACAAACAGACTGAACCTCGTGAGCGTGATTTTCAGGTCGCCGGGTTAAAAGTCCCGCCGCACTCGATTGAAGCGGAACAGTCGGTGTTGGGCGGTTTAATGCTGGATAACGAGCGCTGGGACGACGTTGCCGAGCGCGTCGTGTCCGACGATTTCTACACCCGCCCGCACCGCCACATCTTCACCGAAATGGCGCGTCTGCAGGAGTCCGGTAGTCCGATTGACCTGATTACGCTCGCGGAATCGCTGGAGCGGCAGGGGCAACTGGACAGCGTTGGCGGTTTTGCTTATTTAGCGGAACTTTCAAAAAACACACCAAGTGCGGCGAACATCAGTGCCTATGCGGATATCGTCCGCGAACGTGCCGTTGTTCGTGAGATGATCTCCGTTGCGAATGAAATCGCCGAAGCGGGCTTTGATCCGCAGGGTCGCACCAGCGAAGACCTGCTCGATCTCGCGGAATCCCGCGTCTTTAAAATCGCCGAAAGTCGCGCCAATAAAGACGAAGGCCCGAAAAACATCGCCGATGTCCTCGATGCCACCGTTGCCCGTATTGAACAGCTCTTCCAGCAGCCGCACGATGGCGTAACCGGGGTTAACACCGGCTATGACGATCTCAATAAGAAAACCGCAGGCCTGCAGCCGTCGGATTTGATTATCGTCGCTGCGCGTCCGTCGATGGGTAAAACCACCTTTGCGATGAACCTCGTCGAAAACGCGGCGATGTTGCAGGATAAACCGGTCTTGATCTTCAGTCTGGAGATGCCATCAGAGCAGATCATGATGCGTTCTCTGGCGTCGCTGTCACGTGTGGATCAGACCCGAATCCGTACCGGTCAGCTCGACGATGAGGACTGGGCGCGTATCTCCGGCACCATGGGGATCCTGCTGGAAAAACGTAACATCTATATTGATGACTCCTCCGGCCTGACGCCGACAGAAGTGCGCTCCCGTGCGCGCCGTATCGCCCGTGAGCACGGCGGTATTGGCCTTATCATGATCGACTACCTTCAGCTGATGCGCGTGCCGTCGCTCTCCGATAACCGTACGCTGGAGATCGCGGAAATTTCCCGCTCGCTCAAGGCATTAGCCAAAGAGCTGCATGTGCCGGTCGTGGCGCTCTCGCAGCTTAACCGCTCCCTGGAACAACGTGCCGACAAACGCCCGGTCAACTCCGACCTGCGTGAATCCGGCTCCATCGAGCAGGATGCCGACTTAATCATGTTCATCTACCGTGATGAGGTTTATCACGAGAACAGCGACCTGAAAGGGATCGCCGAAATTATTATCGGTAAACAACGTAACGGCCCTATCGGTACGGTACGTCTGACCTTTAACGGACAGTGGTCGCGCTTCGACAACTATGCCGGTCCTCAATATGATGATGAGTAATTCCTAAGGAAATCAAATGCAAGCGGCAACTGTTGTGATTAACCGCCGCGCTCTGCGACACAACCTGCAACGTCTGCGTGAACTGGCGCCCGCCAGTAAACTTGTTGCAGTCGTGAAAGCGAACGCTTACGGACACGGTCTTCTTGAGACCGCGCGAACGCTCCCCGATGCCGACGCCTTTGGCGTTGCCCGTCTTGAAGAAGCCCTCCGCCTGCGCGCGGGGGGGATCGCCCAACCGATTTTATTGCTCGAAGGTTTTTTTGAGGCTGCAGACCTGCCGACCATTGCAGACCAGCATCTGCACACGGCGGTACACAACGAAGAACAGCTTTCCGCACTCGAAACCGCTGAGCTGAGTGAGCCGGTCACCGTCTGGATGAAGCTCGACACGGGCATGCACCGTCTGGGTGTACGCCCGGAAAACGCGCAGGCGTTTTATCAGCGTCTGTGCCAGTGCAAAAACGTCCGCCAGCCGGTGAATATCGTCAGCCATTTTGCCCGGGCTGATGAGCCTGAATGCGGCGCCACTGAACAGCAGCTCGATATCTTTAACACCTTCTGCGAAGGCAAGCCGGGTATGCGCTCTATCGCGGCTTCTGGCGGGATTTTACTGTGGCCGCAGTCGCACTTCGACTGGGCGCGTCCGGGCATTATTCTTTACGGCGTATCGCCGCTGGAGAACAGACCCTGGGGGCCGGACTTTGGTTTCCAGCCGGTGATGTCTCTGGTGTCTAAGCTGATTGCAGTGCGCGAGCATAAAGCGGGTGAGCCGGTGGGTTACGGCGGCACCTGGACCAGCGAGCGTGACACCCGACTGGGGGTGGTAGCGATGGGGTATGGCGACGGTTATCCACGCGCTGCGCCGTCCGGTACGCCGGTTCTGGTCAATGGCCGCGAAGTAACGATTGTTGGTCGCGTGGCGATGGACATGATTTGCGTAGATCTCGGCCCCGATGCGCAGGACAAAGCAGGCGACGATGTGGTGATGTGGGGTGACGGTTTGCCCGTCGAACGCATCGCGGAAATCACGAAAGTGAGTGCTTACGAACTTATTACGCGCCTGACGTCAAGGGTGGCGATGAAGTATATCGACTAAACTACTGTGAATGCCGGGGGCAGCGTTGCCTGACCCGGCATGAAACAGGTTAAACGCTCGATCTTCTGTCATATCCGGTTTATTGTTGAATTCCCTGCCTTATCGAATTCCGGAGAACCATCGCGTGTTTCAGAAAGTTGACGCCTACGCCGGCGACCCCATTCTCTCCTTAATGGAGCGTTTCAAAGAAGATCCTCGCAGCGACAAAGTGAACCTCAGCATTGGTCTGTATTACAACGAGGACGGCATTATTCCTCAGTTGAAAGCGGTTGCTGAAGCGGAAGCGCGTCTTAGCGCCGCCCCGCACGGTGCTTCTCTTTATCTGCCGATGGAAGGGCTCAATACTTACCGTAACGCCATCGCGCCGCTGCTGTTTGGTGCCGATCACGCGGTGCTCGCACAAAAACGTGTGGCAACCATCCAGACGCTGGGCGGTTCAGGCGCGCTTAAAGTGGGTGCGGACTTCCTGAAAAAGTACTTCCCGGATTCAGGGGTATGGGTCAGCGATCCCACCTGGGAAAACCACGTGGCGATCTTTGAGGGTGCCGGCTTTAAGGTGGCGACCTATCCATGGTTCGACAGCGAAACCAACGGCGTGCGCGTTGACGCGCTGCTGGAAAAGCTGAACACCCTGCCAGAGCGCAGTATTGTGCTGCTGCATCCGTGCTGCCATAACCCGACGGGGGCAGACCTTACCAACGCCCAGTGGGACGCGGTAATTGAGGTGCTGAAGGCGCGCAACCTGATCCCATTCCTCGACATCGCCTATCAGGGCTTTGGTGCCGGGATGGAAGACGATGCCTATGCCATCCGCGCCGTGGCCAGCGCCGGGCTGCCCGTTCTGGTCAGCAACTCTTTCTCAAAAATCTTCTCCCTGTACGGCGAGCGCGTAGGTGGCCTTTCCGTGGTGTGCGAAGACGCCGAAGCGGCGGGCCGTGTGCTGGGTCAGTTGAAGGCGACCGTACGTCGCATCTACTCCAGCCCGCCTAACTTTGGCGCGCAGGTGGTGGCGACCGTGCTCGGTGACGAACAGCTGAAAGCCAACTGGCTTGCCGAAGTGGAATCCATGCGTAAGCGCATTCTGTCGATGCGTCAGGAGCTGGTTAATGTCCTGAAGGAGGCCGTACCGGGACATAACTTTGACTATCTGCTTAAACAGCGCGGGATGTTCAGCTACACCGGTCTGAGCGCCGCACAGGTCGATCGTCTGCGCGAAGAGTTTGGTGTCTACCTGATTGCCAGCGGACGTATGTGCGTGGCGGGTCTGAATGCCAGTAACGTTCATCGCGTTGCGCAGGCGTTTGCTGCAGTAATGTAAGTACTCACTATCATTTATTCCGCCCTCTCCCTGTGGGAGAGGGCATGGGTGAGGGCATCAGGCCGCTCAGGTCGACATCTCGCTTTGTGATCTTCTTCTTTTTATTCAGTTTCATAAGCAAAAACTCCTTCCCTTCATCTCCCGCTGGGGTTATGGTCGGATAGATTTTTGACCGGTCGCTCAAATTAAAACGATAACAAACTGAATATTCAGGGGAAAATATGCGCAAGATCACACTGGCGCTCAGCGCCGCCTGCTTATTGTTCTCGCTTAACAGTACGGTCGTCGCGCGCGCTTCCGCACCGACGCCGCTTTACACCGGCACCACCGCTGCCATTCTGGCTGAACAAGCCCCCATTCACTGGGTTTCTGTGGCTCAGATTGAAAACAGCCTGATGGGTCGCCCGCCAATGGCCGTGGGCTTCGACATTGACGATACCGTCCTCTTCTCAAGCCCGGGTTTCTGGCGTGGTAAAAAAACATACTCACCGGACAGCGAAGCGTATCTGAAAAACCCGGAATTCTGGGAAAAGATGAACAACGGCTGGGACGAATTCAGCATTCCGAAAGAGGTGGCCCGCGCGCTCATCGATATGCACGTTAAGCGTGGCGACAGCATTTACTTCGTAACCGGGCGCAGCCAGACCAAAACGGAAACGGTCTCTAAAACGCTGCAGGACGATTTCCGCATCCCGGCGGCCAGCATGAACCCGGTGATTTTCGCTGGCGACAAACCGGGACAAAACACCAAAACCCAGTGGCTGGAGCAGAAAAATATCAAAGTCTTCTACGGCGATTCTGACAACGATATCAGCGCCGCGCGTGATGTGGGTGCCAGAGGAATCAGGGTGTTACGCGCCTCTAACTCGACCTATCGACCGCTGCCGATGGCCGGGAAGTTTGGCGAAGAGGTCATTGTGAACTCTGAATATTAAACCGCAGGCGGCGAGTTTGGCTCTTTTTTAAGCAAATCTCGTCGCTGTGGGTTTTACCTTTCGCCTTCTTGCTGCACACTTAGAAAGATTCACTTTCATAACGGAGCAGCACATGTGGTACCAACAGACCCTGACCTTAAGCGCTAAACCTCGCGGATTTCATCTGGTGACTGACGAAGTTATCGGGCAAATCCGCGACCTGTCGCGCGTCAAAACGGGTTTGCTGCATCTGCTGCTTCAGCACACGTCGGCCTCTCTCACGCTTAATGAAAATTGCGATCCCACCGTCCGGTCTGACATGGAGCAGCATTTTCTGAAGACCGTTCCGGACAATGCCCCTTACGATCACGACTATGAGGGGGCGGATGACATGCCTTCGCATATCAAATCTTCGCTGCTGGGCGTATCGCTGATGCTGCCGGTTCATAACGGGCGGCCATTGCTGGGAACATGGCAAGGGATCTGGCTGGGAGAACATCGCATTCACGGTGGTTCGCGTAAAATTATCGCAACGCTACAAGGGGAATAAAGATGACAATTTCGGAGCTACTTCAGTACTGCATGAGTAAGCCTGGCGCGGAGCAGAGTGTGCACAGCGACTGGAAAGCTACGCAGATTAAAGTGGGAGATGTCTTGTTTGCGATGGTGAAAGAGGTGGAAGGCCGCCCGGCGGCATCGCTGAAAACCAGCCCGGAACTGGCGGAGCTATTACGTCAGCAGCACGATGACGTCCGGCCAAGTAAACATCTGAACAAAGCGCACTGGAGTACGGTCTATCTCGACGGTTCCATCCCGGGGTCGCAGATTTACTACCTGGTGGACGCATCTTATCAGCAGGCGGTTGAGCTGCTGCCGGAAGCGACCCGACAGCAACTCTCCGTGTGACGATTACAGCAACGGTTTGAGGAAGCGTGCAGTGTGCGAGGCTTCGCACTCAGCAACGGTCTCTGGCGTACCGGAGACGAGGATTTCACCGCCGCCGCTGCCGCCTTCGGGGCCGAGATCGACGATCCAGTCCGCGGTTTTAATCACGTCCAGGTTGTGCTCAATGACCACAATGGTGTTGCCCTGATCGCGAAGCTGATGCAGAACATCGAGCAACTGCTGGATATCCGCAAAGTGCAGACCGGTGGTCGGCTCATCGAGAATATACAGCGTCTGCCCGGTACCACGTTTGGATAGCTCACGCGCCAGCTTCACGCGCTGCGCTTCACCTCCAGAGAGCGTGGTCGCTGACTGCCCCAGACGAATGTAGGTCAGACCTACGTCCATCAGCGTTTGCAGCTTACGCGCCAGCGCAGGAACGGCATCAAAGAACTCGCGCGCCTCTTCAATGGTCATATCCAGCACTTCGTGGATGGTCTTGCCTTTGTACTTAATCTCCAGCGTTTCACGGTTATAGCGTTTGCCTTTGCACTGGTCGCACGGCACGTAGATATCCGGCAGGAAGTGCATCTCAACCTTGATCACGCCGTCGCCCTGACATGCTTCGCAGCGGCCGCCGCGAACGTTAAAGCTGAAACGTCCTGGCGTGTAGCCGCGCGAACGCGCTTCCGGTACACCCGCGAAGAGTTCACGGACGGGCGTGAAGACGCCGGTATAGGTTGCCGGGTTGGAACGCGGTGTACGGCCGATCGGGCTTTGATCAATGTCGATAACCTTATCGAAATGCTCCAGCCCCTGGATATCGCGGTACGGTGCAGGTTCGGCAAGCGTCGCGCCGTTCAGCGCCGTCTGCGCAATCGGGAACAACGTATCGTTGATCAGCGTCGACTTACCGGAACCGGATACACCGGTGATACAGGTAAACAGACCCACCGGCAGCGTCAGGGTCACGTCTTTCAGGTTGTTGCCGCGAGCGCCGGTGAGCTTAAGCACTTTTTCCGGGTTCGCCGGCACGCGCTGTTTCGGCACCTCAATCTTGCGCTTGCCGCTCATGTACTGGCCGGTTAACGATTCGGGCACCGCCATAATGTCTTTCAGGGTGCCTTCTGCGACCACCTGGCCGCCGTGCACGCCCGCACCCGGACCGATGTCGATAACATGGTCGGCAGCACGGATGGCATCTTCGTCGTGCTCGACCACAATCACCGTGTTGCCGAGGTTACGCAGGTGGATCAGCGTACCGAGCAGACGCTCGTTGTCGCGCTGGTGCAGGCCGATGGACGGTTCGTCCAGGACATACATGACGCCCACCAGGCCGGCACCAATCTGGCTGGCCAGACGGATACGCTGGGCTTCACCGCCGGACAGCGTCTCTGCGGAGCGAGAAAGCGTCAGGTAGTTCAGGCCGACGTTCACCAGGAATTTCAGACGATCACCGATCTCTTTCAGCACTTTTTCGGCAATCTTTGCACGCTGACCGGAGAGCTTCAGGTTGTTGAAGAAGTCCATCGCGTGGCCGATGCTCATGTCTGAGATGGTCGGCAGCGCCGTGTTTTCAACAAACACGTGGCGAGCTTCACGACGCAGACGCGTGCCGTCACAGGTGGCGCAGGAGCGGTTGCTGATGAACTTCGCCAGCTCCTCACGCACCGCGCTGGATTCAGTCTCTTTGTAGCGCCGCTCCATGTTGTGCAGCACCCCTTCGAACGGGTGGCGACGTACGGAGGTGTCGCCGCGATCGTTCATGTATTTGAACTCTATGTTCTCTTTAACGGAACCGAACAGGATCACTTTGTGCACGTTCGGGCTCAGGCTGGCCCACGGGGCTTCTACATCGAACTTATAGTGCTCTGCCAGCGATTTGAGCATCTGGAAGTAGTAAAAGTTACGCTTATCCCAGCCGCGGATCGCACCGCCAGCCAGCGACAGTTCAGGATTCTGGATCACCCGATCCGGGTCGAAATACTGCTGTACGCCCAGACCGTCACACGTCGGGCAGGCACCCGCCGGGTTGTTGAAGGAGAACAGACGTGGCTCCAGCTCGCGCATACTGTAGCCGCAAATCGGGCAGGCAAAGTTGGCGGAGAAGAGCAGTTCTTCCGCGTTCGGGTCGTCCATATCGGAGACCACCGCCGTACCGCCAGAGAGTTCCAGTGCGGTTTCAAAGGATTCCGCCAGACGCGTCGCCAGATCGTCACGCACTTTAAAGCGGTCAATCACCACTTCGATGGTGTGCTTCTTCTGCAGCTCCAGCTTGGGGGGATCCGACAGGTCACATACCTCGCCATCAATACGGGCGCGGATATACCCCTGGCTTGCCAGGTTTTCCAGCGTTTTGGTGTGCTCGCCCTTACGCTCTTTGATGATGGGCGCAAGCAGCATCAGGCGTTTGCCCTCCGGCTGCGACAGCACGTTATCCACCATCTGGCTCACGGTCTGCGCCGCCAGTGGGACGTCGTGATCCGGGCAGCGCGGCTCACCCACGCGGGCGTAGAGCAGACGCAGGTAGTCATGAATTTCGGTAATGGTACCGACCGTTGAACGCGGGTTGTGGGAAGTAGACTTCTGCTCGATAGAGATAGCAGGAGACAACCCTTCAATGTGGTCGACATCCGGTTTTTCCATCAGCGACAGGAACTGACGCGCGTACGCAGAGAGTGATTCAACGTAACGACGCTGTCCTTCGGCATATAAAGTGTCGAAAGCCAGTGAGGATTTGCCAGACCCCGAAAGCCCGGTCACGACGATGAGTTTGTCGCGAGGGATTATGAGGTTGATATTCTTGAGATTGTGGGTGCGGGCGCCCCGAACTTCGATCTTATCCATTCACCTTTCCCGGTTGGAACACGGATTGCCTGGTTTGTTTGAAGGACAACCGGCTGTCAGAAACGGCTAATTATGACACAATTTAACCTGTTTGAATATACAGTATTGGAATGCATTTTCTGTTTAGCTGTGTAACAATGTCGAGTTCGCGAGAGATTTCTGAACCCGCCACGCAACTATGCAAATTGACGCGTGGAAATGGTACACTCGCGCGTTTACACTATTAAGAAACGTATTCAGGAGACACGAACATGGCCAGCAGAGGCGTAAACAAGGTGATTCTCGTCGGTAATCTGGGCCAGGACCCGGAAGTACGCTACATGCCGAGTGGTGGTGCAGTTGCCAACATTACGCTGGCTACTTCCGAATCCTGGCGTGACAAAGCGACCGGTGAGATGAAAGAGCAGACCGAATGGCACCGCGTTGTGCTGTTTGGCAAACTGGCAGAAGTGGCCGGTGAGTACCTGCGTAAAGGTTCTCAGGTTTATATTGAAGGCCAGTTGCGTACCCGCAAATGGACCGATCAGTCCGGCGCTGAGAAATACACCACTGAAGTGGTGGTAAACGTTGGCGGCACCATGCAGATGCTGGGTGGCCGTCAGGGCGGTGGCGCACCAGCAGGTGGCGGCCAGCAGCAGGGCGGTTGGGGCCAGCCTCAGCAGCCACAGGGCGGCAACCAGTTCAGCGGCGGCGCGCAGTCTCGCCCGCAGCAGCAATCCGCACCGGCACCGTCTAACGAACCACCAATGGACTTCGACGACGACATTCCGTTCTGATTCACGGATATGCAAAATAAAAAACCCAGACATCGGTCTGGGTTTTTTTATTCAGTCTGGTATCAGGTAATTACCATCGGCCAGTCTGGTGGCGTATGGCTCATTGCCTCAACCATCACTACTTTAATATTTTCCCAGACGGCGGCAATATCCAGCAGGGTGATACCAAGCAGACCCGTTGCGAACCAGCAAGCCGCGCCCAGTCCTAACAGCGTACTGATAACCGCAAGACCCGCGTAGTCAGATTTACGAAACTGAATGTTCAGCGTGCTGGCTAAAAACATCAGTACCGCACTCAACAAAGGCCAGCGCAGGAGAACCATGCTGGTAGTAATGGTTGCCATAAAACCCATCCTCTCCAAAACAGACGAACTGAATGAAACAGTGTTTCTCGTTACATGATATGTGTGAACTATATCACATTTGTTGATTTATTCGCCAGTGCCTGTGCGCGCATAATGGGCATTTTATTGCTCTGGAAAAGAGAGGTTACAGGAGGGGACGGCTTCGACATCCGCGGGAGCGAACCCACAACGTGCCGGATCCAACGTCCTCTGGGCGAGCGGGGGGAGAGCAACGGTGGAGGAACGGACTCGCCGGCGATGGCACTTTTATAAGTGGAACGTTATTCTCGGCTAATCCTGGAAATATTGTGGTAATAGCTGAACATTTATAAAACATTGATCAAAATACACCCGCGCAAATAGTATAAAACGTTATGTTGACGTTGTACTTTTTTCATGCTGCCAGAAGTTTGGCTTAATCAACGATCCTCTGTTGCGTTATCTTCAAACCCCGGGTCCAGGCTGGATAAATATTTCCCTTAATAGAAACGGAACGAATACTTTTAGTTTAGCTTACGGACAAATATTATCGTCATAACGAAATTTAAGATTTTTAATACTAAAAGTCAGTTGCTAACTTCGCATGATTCATGCAACGTAATCACCTGTTTATCAAAGCATCCGGCCTTCAATACTACAGGCGTACAACATGCAGGGATATAGGGCGGGAAATGAATCGTAGCGCGCGGCGCAAGATGCTCAGAGTGGTAGGGATCATCATGGTAGTTATGCTGCCGGTGATGCTTGCCCTATGGTTTGCCCAGCTAAGAGCAGTGTCGGAAACAAGCGCGCAGTTACGCACATTTGCTGAACTGGCTTTAGACAAAACTGAACTGGTTATTGAACAGGTTGATCTGGCCCGGGGCGAGGCGGAAAAATATCAGGGTAAAGTTTGTACGCCGTCTCATCGCCAATATATGTTGAACGTGGTTCGTGGCCGTCTGTTCATCGCTGATTTAATTTATGCCGAAGGTCAGAATTTTCGTTGTTCATCCATTTTTACCCCGGATCAGCCCTACGCGATCTCCCCCGCTAATTACACCCGTAAACCCGATATCGCTATCTATTATTATCGTGATACGCCATTTTTCACTGGCTATAAAATGACATATATGCAGCGCGGGAATTATGTCGTGGTGGTTAATCCGCTTTCGTACAGTGAAGTGATGTCGAACGATCATTCCCTCTCCTGGGGAGTGTATGACACGGTGACGAATGCCTTCTTTTCCGTCAGTCAGAAAGCCAACGTTTCTTTATTAAACTCGATGATTCGGGATAAGGACGTGGTATTTCAAAAAGATGACCGTTTTTATACGGTGGTGAAGTCTGATAAACGTCCTATCGCCGCCATCGTTTCCACATCGAATAAACGCTTTTATGAAACGCTCTACCATCAGGCGACGCTGACGCTGCCGTTGGGAATGATCTGCAGTATCATTATTTTGTTGGTCTGGTCTCGCACTCATCGTGAACTCAACTCCCCCGGGCGGTTACTGCACCGGGCGCTCAATAAACGCCAGCTATGTGTCCATTATCAACCGATTATTGATATCAAGAATAACCGGTGCGTTGGAGCAGAGGCGTTGTTGCGCTGGCCTGGCTTTAACGGGCCGGTCATGAGCCCGGCGGAATTTATTCCGCTGGCGGAAAAAGAGGGGATGAGCGAACGGATTACGGATTATGTGGTGGAAGAGGTGTTCAGCGATCTGGGCCATTTCCTGGCGACGCATCCGGACCTCTATATTTCGATTAACCTGTCGGCCACTGATTTCCACTCCTCGCGATTGATCGCCATGATTTCCGACAAGGCGCGGCACTATGCCGTGCGTGCGCAGCAGATCAAAATCGAGGTCACGGAACGCGGATTTATTGATGTGCCGAAAACCACGCCGGTCATCCAGGCCTTCCGTCAGGCAGGTTATGAAGTGGCGATCGATGATTTTGGTACGGGTTACTCGAACCTGCACAACCTCTACTCGCTGAATGTCGATATTCTGAAAATCGACAAATCCTTTATCGACACCTTAACCACCAACAGCACCAGTCATCTTATCGCCGAGCACATTATCGAGATGGCGCAGAGCCTGCGGCTCAAAACCATTGCGGAAGGGGTAGAAACTGCCGAGCAGGTAAGCTGGTTGTTGAAGCGCGGCGTACAGTTCTGTCAGGGATGGCACTTCGCGAAAGCGATGCCGCCCCAGGAGTTTATGACCTGGCAGCAGCAACCTTTACACTGATAAACCTTAATTCAACTGGTGACGGTAATCGCTCGGCGTGCGATCAAACTCGCGGCGAAACACGCGGGAAAAGGTTTGTTGCGACACATACCCCAGATCCATCGCGATATCAAAAATAGGCCGCTGCGTAGAGCGTAACGCCTGCGCCGCCAGCAGTAACCTGCGCTGACGAATGTACTCACCCAGCGTCTGGTGCATAACGGTCCGGAACATTCTCTGTAAATACCATTTCGAATAGCCCGACTTTTTAGCGACCACATCAATGTTCAACGGTTGGTCGATATGTTCATCAATCCATTCAATAAGTGTCTGAATAATTTGCTGATGCGACATACGGTTGCCCTCTGTAGATACAACTTTCCTGGTTGATTCGTCGTTTTCTCTGCGGGGGAGTATAATTCCTCAAGTTAACTTGAGGTAAAGAGGTTTTATGGAAAAGAGATTGCCGAGAATAAAAGCGCTTTTAACCCCGGGTGAAGTGGCTAAACGAAGCGGTGTGGCGGTATCGGCGCTCCACTTCTATGAAAGTAAAGGGTTAATTAAAAGCATTCGTAATGCCGGAAACCAGCGGCGCTACACCCGTGACGTACTCCGCTACGTAGCGATTATCAAAATTGCGCAACGAATCGGAATTCCCCTGGCCACCATCGGCGAAGCGTTCGGCGTGCTACCGGAAGGCCACACGCTAAGTCCGAAGGAGTGGAAAGAGCTGTCATCCCAGTGGCGTGAGGAGCTGGACCGGCGTATTCATACGCTGGTGGCGCTGCGTGACGAACTGGACGGGTGCATCGGTTGCGGCTGTTTGTCGCGTAGCGATTGCCCGTTACGCAACCCCGGTGACAAATTGGGCGAACAGGGGACGGGGGCGCGGCTGCTGGAGGAGGATTGACATCTGTTTTTGGGTGGCGGTTGCGCCTTACCCGGCAAAAAGCATAATAAAGAACTAAAGCGCCACATAAGGGCGCTTTAGTTTTTTCCGGTCTTTGTCTTTCTCTCTATCCCGCTGGCTCACGGGAGGGTTTCCCCCGACATCAGCACCCCTCATGTCGAGCTGGTTGAGGAGGTTCCGGTTTGTGCTGACACTTTAATTCTACGCAAGGTCCGTTTTTTCGCCAGCAGACCTGACCGTTTTTTAGGCGAATTTTTTTCGCGGTGTTGTTCAATTTTCTATAGTTAAAAAGTATGAATAACAGGAGAGAACCATGCTCACGGTACACCATCTCAACCAGTCGCGCTCGCACCGCGTGATCTGGGCTCTGGAAGAACTTTCTCTGCCCTATGAGATCGTTCACTACCAGCGCGAAAAGAACATGCTGGCTCCCGAGGCCCTTAAACGCGTGCATCCGTTGGGCAAGTCTCCGGTCATCGAAGACAACGGGCTGATCCTTGCCGAATCGGGTGCCATTCTGGAGTATCTGCAGGAAACCTACGACACAGAATCGCAGCTTAAGCCGCTGGATCCTGCCCATAAGGTGCAATACCGCTTCTGGCTGCACTATGCAGAAGGTTCACTTATGCCGCTACTGTTAATGAAGCTGGTTTTTAACAGCCTCGGTAAACCGCCTGTGCCGTTTGGAATACGAACGCTGGGGAAAGCGCTGGGACAGGGAGTACAAAAAGCGTATCTCAACCGCCAGCTGGAAACCCACGCGCGGTTTATTGAATCACACCTGGCTCAACATAGCTGGTTTGCCGGAGATAAACTCAGCATGGCCGATATTCAGATGAGTTTCCCGATTTTTGCCCTGCTGGCGCGGGGCGGTATCGAGGATCTTCCGCACACCCATGCATGGAAGAAAAAGGTCGAAAGTTGTCCTGCCTGGCAGAGAACGCTGGAACAAGGTGGGCCATTAACGATTCCGGGGGAAGGGTGATTTGTAACCTGATTGCGCATTAACGATAACGTTTGCGCATCCTCTGCTTATTTCTTCGTCGTCATAAGGGAAATTTAGCGAAAAACGAGAAAGTTCAGTTGAAAAGGGCGGTGATTAGGCTGGATAATCGTTTGCCTAAATTTGACCACCCGTTTTGTAAGCGCGGAGCTAAACGTTTGCTTTTTTTGTGACGCCCCTTTTCGTCGCAAACGCAGCACAAGGATTTGACGTTTTGCTGGCAGTGGAGTCTCCACCACGCTTACGGACTTTCTATAAAAACTCTCAGGGGATGTTTTCTATGTCTACGCCATCCGCGCGTACCGGCGGTTCACTTGACGCCATCTTTAAAATTTCTGCTCGCGGCAGCACCGTGCGCCAGGAAATCGTTGCCGGTCTGACAACGTTTCTGGCAATGGTGTACTCCGTCATCGTTGTGCCGGGCATGCTCGGTAAAGCAGGCTTCCCACCGGCAGCGGTCTTCGTTGCAACCTGTCTGGTCGCCGGTGTTGGCTCCATCGTAATGGGGCTGTGGGCGAATCTGCCGATGGCGATTGGCTGTGCCATTTCCTTGACCGCCTTCACCGCGTTTAGCCTGGTGCTGGGCCAACACATCAGCGTACCGGTTGCCCTGGGCGCCGTCTTCCTGATGGGCGTGCTGTTCACCATTATCTCGGCAACCGGCATTCGTAGCTGGATTTTGCGCAATCTGCCACACGGCGTGGCGCACGGCACCGGTATCGGTATCGGGCTGTTCCTGCTGCTGATTGCCGCCAACGGCGTGGGTCTGGTCATTAAGAACCCGCTGGACGGTCTGCCGGTGGCGCTGGGCCACTTCGCCAGCTTCCCGGTGATCATGTCCCTGATTGGCCTGGCGGTGATTATTGGTCTGGAAAAACTGAAAGTCCCTGGCGGCATTCTGCTGACCATTATCGGTGTGTCCATTGTCGGCCTGATTTTCGACCCGACCGTGCATTTCTCCGGTATTTTTGCCATGCCGTCACTGAGCGATGACAACGGTAACTCACTGATTGGCAGCCTGGATATTGTCGGCGCGCTGAACCCGGTGATCCTGCCAAGCGTGCTGGCGCTGGTGATGACGGCGGTGTTTGATGCCACCGGTACCATCCGTGCGGTGGCCGGTCAGGCGAACCTGCTGGATAAAGACGGTCAGATTATCGACGGTGGCAAAGCGCTGACCACCGACTCCCTGAGCAGCGTCTTCTCGGGTCTGGTCGGGGCTGCTCCGGCTGCGGTCTATATTGAGTCCGCTGCGGGGACGGCAGCAGGCGGTAAAACGGGTCTCACGGCCATTACCGTTGGTGTGCTGTTTCTGCTGATCCTGTTCCTCTCGCCGCTCTCTTACCTGGTGCCAGCCTACGCTACGGCTCCGGCACTGATGTACGTCGGCCTGCTGATGCTGAGCAACGTGGCGAAAATTGACTTTGCGGACTTTGTGGACGCGATGTCAGGCCTGATCACGGCGGTGTTTATCGTGCTGACCTGTAACATCGTGACCGGCATCATGATCGGCTTCGCGTCACTGGTGATTGGGCGCCTGGTCTCCGGTGAGTGGCGCAAGCTGAACATCGGCACCGTGGTCATCGCCGTTGCGCTGGTGGTGTTCTACGCGGGCGGCTGGGCTATCTAAATTGTCCTTTGATGCGAAAACGGGTGGCTCAGGCCGCCCGTTTTTATTTTCAGGACTCATCCCGTTGCCTTTTGCGTTACTCTGGGGAGGATAGAATAAAAGGCACGACGCCTTCCGTAGTACATAAGTAACACAGCAAACAGGGAACGCATGGAAATCTTTTTCACAATACTCATCATGACCCTTGTGGTCTCATTATCCGGGGTGGTCACACGCGTACTGCCCTTTCAGGTCCCCCTGCCATTAATGCAAATTGCCATCGGCGCGCTGCTGGCGTGGCCGACGTTCGGCCTGCACGTTGAGTTCGACCCGGAACTGTTCCTCGTGCTGTTTATCCCGCCACTGCTGTTTGCCGATGGCTGGAAAACACCCACACGCGAGTTTCTGGAACATGGGCGCGAAATCTTCGGTCTGGCGCTGGCGCTGGTGGTTGTGACCGTGGTCGGGATTGGTTTCCTGATCTACTGGGTGGTCCCGGGGATCCCGCTTATACCCGCTTTTGCACTGGCCGCAGTCCTGTCGCCAACCGATGCCGTGGCGCTGTCCGGCATTGTGGGTGAGGGGCGAATTCCGAAGAAAATCATGGGCATTTTACAGGGAGAGGCGCTGATGAATGACGCCTCCGGTCTGGTTGCCCTGAAGTTCGCCGTGGCCGTCGCGATGGGGACCATGATCTTTACTATCGGTGGCGCAACGCTGGAATTCTTCAAGGTGGCTATCGGCGGTATCCTGGCCGGGTTTGTGGTGAGCTGGCTGTATGGCCGTTCGCTGCGCTTTCTCAGTCGCTGGGGTGGCGATGAGCCGGCTACGCAGATCGTGCTGCTGTTCCTGCTGCCGTTTGCCTCGTATCTGATTGCCGAACACATTGGGGTATCGGGCATTCTGGCGGCGGTTGCGGCAGGGATGACCATCACCCGCTCTGGCGTAATGCGCCGTGCACCGCTGGCCATGCGTCTGCGTGCGAACAGCACCTGGGCGATGCTGGAGTTTGTCTTTAACGGCATGGTGTTCCTGCTGTTGGGCCTGCAGCTGCCGGGCATTATGGAATCCTCGCTGGTGGCGGCCGAAGCCGACCCTAACGTAGAAACCTGGATGTTGTTTACCGATATCGTGCTGATCTATATGGCGCTGATGCTGGTGCGTTTTGGCTGGCTGTGGACGATGAAAAAGTTCAGCGTGCGCTTCCTGAAGAAAAAGCCGATGGAGTTCGGTTCGTGGACAACGCGTGAACTGCTGATTGCCTCCTTTGCAGGCGTACGCGGGGCGATCACCCTTGCCGGTGTGCTCTCCATTCCGCTGCTCTTGCCTACCGGGGATGTCTTCCCGGCGCGTTACGAGCTGGTCTTCCTGGCGGCGGGGGTGATCCTCTTCTCCCTGTTCGTCGGGGTAATTATGCTGCCGCTGTTGCTACAGCATATTGATGCAGGCGACGCCACCCAGCAGCATAAAGAGGAGCGGATTGCCCGCGCCGCTACCGCCGAAGTGGCGATTGTGGCCATCCAGAAAATGGAGGAGCGCCTGGCCGCCGATGCCGAAGAGAACATCGACAATCAGCTGCTGACGGAAGTGAGCTCACGCGTGATTGGTAATTTGCGTCGCCGCGCAGACGGGCGTAACGATGTGGAAAGCTCGCTGCAGGAGGAGAACCTCGAGCGCCGGTTCCGTCTGGCGGCGCTGCGCTCCGAGCGTGCCGAGTTGTACCATCTGCGTGCCACGCGGCAAATCAGCAACGAAACGCTGCAGAAACTGCTGCACGATCTGGATCTGCTGGAAGCGTTGTTGATCGAGAATCAGTAGCGCGATTTTGCCCGGTGGCGCTCGATCGGTTCCCTCTCCCTGTGGGAGAGGGTTAGGGTGAGGGGCCCCAAAACCCCTCACAGCACGCCAGCCACGCCTGGGCGCTGTGCGACAAATATATCCCTTCTCGCCAGATCATCCCCAGTTGCCAGTGCAAATCGCTTTCGAGTGGGATCCAGCGCAGCGTGTTTTTATCCAGACGCTCGCAAATGGGCTGCGGCAGAATGGCAATCCCCACGCCTGCCTGCACCATCGCTGCCAGGAAATCCCACTGGCCGCTGCGCACCGCAATGCGCGGCTTCACGCTATGTTGATTAAACAGCGTCATTAGCTGGCGGCTGAGGGCGAAATCTTCGTTGTAGATCAACAGAGGGTATTCACCGAGCAGTTCAGGTTTCACTGAGTCTCGCTTCAGCCAGTCACCGGAGCGGGGAACCAGCACGCACAGCGGATGGCTAAAGAGCGGAAGCGTCGCCAGACCGCTCTCTTCCTCAACGGGGAGGGCTGTCATGGCGACGTCCAGCTCGCCGTTAGTAACCGCCTGCTGGACGGTTAACCCACCAAACTCCGAAATTTTGAGTTCGACGCCGGGGTAACGCTGGCGAAACAGGCTAATCGGCCCGGCCATCATCATCCCGACCATTGGCGGGATGCCAAGGCGCAGCACCCCTTTGGTCAGATGATTTATATCATCAAGCTCCGCTTCCAACTGACGAAACTCGGCCAGGATCGCCAGCCCCCGTTCGAACACCACGCGCCCGGTATCGGTGAGCAACAGCTTGCGTCCGTCGCGGATAAGCAGGGTACAGTTGAGTTCATCTTCGAGGTTTTTCAGCATTTTGCTGATGGTGGGTTGGGTTACAAATAACTTCTCCGCTGCGCGGGTAAAACTCTGCTGGCGAACCACTTCAACAAAATAGCGCAGCGTTCTTATGTCCATGATTATTCCTCGAAACTATACCTTCGATGATTTTAATTCATTTCAGTCCATACCGTGCGCTCACTATACTGGCGCCTCGTCTCATTTTTGAGGAAAACCCCCATGGCCGTGGCGTTAAGCCGTGTTACGCCTGCCGTTGTGCAACGACTCCTGGTGCCGGTTCAGGTACTGCTCTACGCGGGACTGTTTGTTTTTGCAGAATATCTTGTCGGCTGGCTGCATCTGCCGCTGCCTGCCAACCTGGTGGGAATGCTGCTGATGTTGACGCTCATCCTTTGTCGCGTAATCCCCCTCAACTGGGTACGCGCCGGCGCGCGCTGGCTGCTGGCGGAGATGCTGCTGTTCTTTGTCCCTGCCGTGGTGGCGGTGGTAAATTATGCGCAACTGCTGATGGTGGACGGCTGGCGGATCTTCGCAGTCATCGCGCTGAGCACGTTGATGGTGCTGGGCGCTACCGCCTGGGTGGTGGACAAAGTCTATCGGTTCGAAATCAGCAGGCAAAAAAATGACTAACTTTCAAATCAGCGTGCTGTGCCTGATTGCCACCCTGGTTATCTACTTTGCCAACAAGCGCCTGTATCGTCGTTTTCACGCCCTGCCGCTGATGCCGCTGGTCTTTACGCCGATCCTGCTGGTGCTGATGCTGGTTTTCGGCCATATCTCCTGGCAGAACTACATCGGTGAATCCCACTGGTTGCTGTGGCTACTGGGTCCGGCCACCATCGCCTTTGCAGTGCCGGTGTACGACAATCTGGCGATTATCAAACGCCACTGGATGTCACTCAGCGCGGGGGTGATCACCGCCACGGTGGTGGCGGTCTGTAGCTCGGTCTGGCTGGCGCGGTTGTTTACGCTGCCCGATGAAATTCAGCGCAGCCTGGCTGTGCGCTCGGTGACGACGCCGTTTGCGCTGGCGGCAGCCAAACCACTCGGCGGCCAGCCGGATCTGGTGGCGTTGTTTGTGGTCGTTACCGGTGTCTTCGGCATGGCGGTGGGCGATATGCTGTTTCTGCGGCTCTCCATCCGCGAAGGGATGGCAAAAGGGGCGGGATTGGGCGCGGCGTCACACGGTGCGGGAACGGCTCGTTCTTATGAGCTGGGTCAGCAGGAAGGCGTGGTAGCAAGTCTGGTGATGATGCTCTCTGGCGTGGTGATGGTGCTGATCGCGCCGCTGGTGGCGTGGGTGATGTTCTGAACTCCCCGGTCCGAGGACCGGGGATAAAGACTCAGTGTGCGCGGCCTTGTTCCACGCCCAGGCCGGTTTGCGAGCGGATAAACTGGGCGCGGAATTTCTCGCGTTCCAGATTACCCTCCGGCGAGTTGTCGGTTGCGGAGAAGACCCAGATCCCGATAAACGCCACGGCGATAGAGAACAGCGCCGGGTACTCATAGGGGAAGAGCGCCTTTTCGTGACCGAGGATCTGCACCCAAATCGTCGGGCCGAGGATCATCAGGATCACCGCCGTCAGCAGCCCCAGCCAGCCGCCGACCATTGCGCCACGGGTGGTCAGCTTAGACCAGTACATGGAGAGCAGAATGATAGGGAAGTTGCAGCTTGCCGCAATCGAGAAGGCCAGCCCCACCATAAAGGCGATGTTCTGCTTCTCGAACAGGATCCCCAGCAGGATCGCCACCACACCCAGTATCAGTACGGTGATTTTTGAGACTCTCAGCTCTTCACGCTCGGTTGCGCCTTTGCGGAACACGTTCGCGTACAGGTCATGCGACACCGCTGACGCTCCAGCCAGCGTCAGTCCGGCAACCACGGCAAGGATGGTGGCGAAGGCCACGGCCGAGATAAAGCCGAGGAACAGATTGCCGCCTACCGCATCGGCCAGATGCACTGCCGCCATGTTATTCCCGCCAATCAGCGCGCCTGCCGCGTCTTTAAACGCCGGATTTGCGCCTACCAGCATGATGGCGCCAAAACCGATGATAAAGGTCAGAATGTAGAAGTAACCCATAAACCCGGTGGCGTAGAAGACGCTCTTGCGCGCTTCGCGGGCATCGCTCACGGTGAAGAAACGCATCAGGATATGTGGCAAGCCTGCGGTACCAAACATCAGACCCAGACCGAGTGAAAGCGCGGATATCGGGTCTTTCACCAGCCCGCCCGGACTCATGATTGCTTCCCCTTTCGGGTGGACCGCCATCGCTTCGGTGAACAGATTATTGAAGCTGAAGCCGACGTGTTTCATCACCATAAAGGCCATGAAGCTGGCGCCGAACAGCAGCAGTACCGCTTTGATAATTTGCACCCAGGTGGTCGCCAGCATGCCGCCGAACAGGACGTACATCACCATCAGTACACCCACCAGCACCACCGCAATGTGGTAGTTCAGGCCGAACAGGAGTTCGATCAATTTGCCCGCGCCAACCATCTGAGCGATCAGATACAGCGCGACCACCACCAGCGAGCCGCAGGCGGAGAGAATGCGAATCGGGCCCTGCTTCAGGCGATAGGAGGCGACATCAGCAAAGGTAAAACGCCCGAGGTTACGCAAGCGTTCGGCGATCAGGAACAGAATAATCGGCCAGCCGACCAGGAAGCCGAGAGAGTAGATCAGTCCATCGTAGCCGGAGGTGTACACCAGCGCGGAAATCCCGAGGAAAGAGGCGGCGGACATAAAGTCACCCGCAATCGCCAGCCCGTTCTGGAAACCGGTGATATTGCCGCCCGCGGTGTAGTAATCGTTACGGGAGCGCACGCGTTTTGACGCCCAGTAAGTGATATACAGGGTCAGCACCACGAAAATCAGGAACATGACAATCGCCTGCCAGTTGGTTGGCTGGCGCTGTACCTCACCGGTAATGGCATCCGCGGCGTTTGCCGCGAAGGGAAGTGTGGCGGCAAGCGCCGTCAGGACTCTCTTCATGATGCTTTTACCTCACGCAGTACCGCTTTATTAAGACGATCGAATTCGCCATTCGCACGCCAGACATAAACACCGGTCAGCACAAACGAAATCACGATGACGCCAATACCAATCGGGATGCCCCGCGTGACGCTGGTGCCCTCATGCAGCGGCGTACCCAGCCAGTGCGGAGCGAAGGCAATCAGCAGAATAAAGCCGACGTAGATAATCAGCATGATGATGGAAAGTAAGAAGGCAAACCGTTGCCGTTTATCGACGAGCTCCCTGTAGTGCGCACTATTCTCTATCTGCTGACAAATATCGTTATTCATCACAGAAATCTCCAGAAGTAAGGTTGGTTTGTTTTATCCCCTCTCCCCTGTGGGGAGAGGGTTAGGGTGAGGGGAGGAAGGTGCGGTCTGATGCCCTCACCCCGGCCCTCTCCCACAGGGAGAGGGAGAAAAGATTAAGATGGCATTGCGATGGCCTGCTTCTCTTCGAGCAGTTTTTCCACCACACCCGGATCGGCGAGCGTTGAGGTATCGCCGAGGTTGCTGGTGTCACCTGCCGCGATTTTGCGCAAGATTCGGCGCATAATTTTTCCTGAGCGGGTTTTCGGCAGAGAGTCAGTCCAGTGCAGCACATCCGGCGTGGCAAGCGGGCCAATCTCTTTGCGGACCCAGTTGCGCACTTCGGCATACAGCTCTGGCGACGGCTCTTCACCGTGGTTCAGGGTGACGTAGGCGTAAATCGCCTGGCCTTTAATGTTGTGCGGAATACCCACGACCGCGGCTTCGGCGATCTTCGGATGCGATACCAGCGCGGATTCAATCTCCGCGGTGCCCAGACGGTGGCCGGAGACGTTTAGCACGTCGTCCACGCGCCCGGTGATCCAGTAGTAGCCATCCTCGTCACGACGCGCACCGTCGCCGCTGAAGTACATGTTTTTAAAGGTTGAGAAGTAGGTCTGCTCGAAGCGCTCATGGTCGCCGAACAGCGTACGCGCCTGGCCCGGCCAGGAATCGGTGATCACCAGGTTGCCTTCGGTGGCACCGTCCAGCGGATTGCCTTCGTTATCCACCAGCGCAGGCTGGACGCCAAAGAACGGGCGGGTTGCGGAACCGGCTTTTAGCTGGGTGGCGCCAGGCATCGGGGTGATCATGAAGCCGCCGGTTTCGGTCTGCCACCAGGTGTCCATGACCGGGCATTTCTCGTTACCGATTTTTTTCCAGTACCACTCCCAGGCTTCCGGGTTGATGGGCTCACCCACGGAACCGAGGATGCGCAGGGAAGAGCGGTCCGTGCCTTCGATGGCCTTGTCACCTTCCGCCATCAGCGCACGGATGGCCGTTGGCGCGGTGTAGAGAATGTTAACCTGGTGCTTATCGACCACCTGACACATTCGCGCCGGGGTCGGCCAGTTCGGCACACCCTCAAACATCAGCGTCGTTGCGCCACAGGCCAGCGGGCCGTACAGCAGGTAGCTGTGCCCGGTGACCCAACCCACGTCGGCGGTACACCAGTAGATATCGCCCGGATGGTAGTCGAAGACATATTTGAACGTGGTGGCCGCATAGACCAGATAGCCGCCGGTGGTGTGCAGCACGCCTTTGGGTTTGCCGGTGGAGCCGGAGGTATAGAGAATAAACAGTGGATCTTCCGCGTTCATCTCTTGCGGTTGATGCTGGTCGCTCACTTTCTCAATCAGATCGCTCCACCACAGGTCACGCCCTTCGTTCCAGTCGATCTTGCCACCGGTACGCTTAAGGACAATAACGTTGCTGACGGTTTTGACGTTCGGATTTTTCAGCGCTTCGTCGACATTTTTCTTCAGGGGAATACCGCGCCCGGCACGCACGCCTTCATCGGCGGTGATCACCAGTTTCGAACTTGAGTCGACAATACGCCCGGCAACTGCTTCCGGCGAGAACCCGCCAAAGATAACGGAATGGATCGCGCCGATGCGCGCGCAGGCCAGCATCGCCACCGCCGCTTCCGGCACCATTGGCATATAGATAGCGACCACATCGCCTTTTTTGATGCCCCTCTCCAGCAGGACGTTGGCGAAGCGGCATACGTCACGGTGCAGCTCTTTATAGGTGATATGTTTGCTCTGAGAGGCGTCGTCGCCTTCCCAGATGATAGCCGTTTCGTTACCGCGTTCGGCAAGATGGCGATCGAGGCAGTTCGCCGCAAGGTTCAGCGTGCCGTCTTCATACCATTTAATAGCAACGTTACCCGGCGCAAAGGAGGTGTTCTTCACCTTCTGGTAAGGTTTGATCCAGTCAAGAATATGGCCCTGCTCGCCCCAGAAGGCGTCAGGGTCAGAGACAGATTGCTGATACTTCTCGTGGTATTGCTCCGGGTTTATCAGGCAACGGTCCGCAATGTTAGCGGGAATGTCATGTTTGTGTATTTGGCTCATGGCTTTTTTTCTCCTTGTAAGATGTTAATAATATGTCGCAAAAACGTTAATAGTAGGGGCTTTACAAGCTTTGTTTATTATTTGGGCTACAGATCACGCATTGTTTGAATAGTATGAAAAATGAGCGAATGAAACTTTGAAGGAAAATAATTTACCGTGCGGATTATTCACATTTGCGTTTAAAAAAGCGTTTTTATAACAAACGGTTATTTATAAGAATTATCATAAACTCGCGTCATCGCGGCTTTTCGTAGTGAAATGCGTCGTTCTTTAAGGCTTGCGCAACATACCGCGCAAATGATACTCATACGCCGCGTTAAAAAATCCCATAAACCAACGCAACACAATTCATACCCTTTCAGTATGTCTCCATATTCATGCAGTTTGTGTGAATAAGGCGCTTCATTGAGGAAGTCAGTTTCTATGAAAAACGTTAAAGTCAGCCTGGCCTGGCAAATCCTGCTGGCCCTTGTGCTGGGTATCCTGCTGGGGAGTTATCTCCATTATCACAGCGACAGCCGTGAGTGGCTGATTGCGAACCTGCTCTCACCGGCGGGTGATATCTTTATTCATCTGATTAAGATGATTGTGGTGCCGATTGTGATCTCTACGCTGGTGGTGGGTATCGCCGGTGTCGGTGATGCAAAACAGTTAGGCCGCATCGGTGCAAAAACCATTATCTATTTCGAAGTGATCACGACGATTGCCATCATTCTCGGCATCACCATGGCGAATGTCTTCCAGCCAGGCTCCGGGATTGATATGTCGCAACTGGCGACGGTGGATATTTCGAAATACCAAAGTACGACCGCTGATGTGCAGAGCCATGCGCATGGCCTGATGGGTACGATCCTGTCGCTGGTGCCGACCAATATTGTGGCGTCGATGGCGAAGGGCGAGATGCTGCCTATCATCTTCTTCTCGGTGTTGTTTGGTCTGGGCCTCTCCTCTCTGCCGGCCACGCACCGTGAACCGCTGGTCACCGTGTTCCGTTCTATCTCTGAAACCATGTTTAAAGTCACTCACATGGTGATGCGTTACGCGCCGGTAGGGGTGTTTGCGCTTATCGCGGTCACCGTGGCGAACTTTGGTTTTGCCTCCCTGTGGCCGCTGGCGAAGCTGGTGATTCTGGTGCATTTCGCCATCCTGTTCTTCGCGCTGGTGGTGCTGGGCATTGTGGCGCGCCTGTGTGGGCTGAGCATCTGGATCCTGATCCGCATTCTGAAAGACGAGTTGATTCTGGCGTACTCCACGGCCAGCTCTGAAAGCGTGCTGCCGCGAATTATTGAGAAGATGGAGGCCTATGGTGCCCCGGCTTCTATCACCAGCTTCGTGGTGCCAACCGGCTACTCCTTTAACCTGGACGGCTCGACGCTGTACCAGAGCATTGCAGCCATCTTTATTGCCCAGCTGTACGGCATTGATCTGTCGCTGTGGCAGGAAATTGTGCTGGTGCTGACGCTGATGGTGACCTCAAAAGGCATTGCGGGTGTGCCGGGCGTCTCCTTCGTGGTGCTGCTGGCGACGCTTGGCAGCGTCGGTATCCCGCTGGAAGGTCTGGCGTTTATCGCCGGTGTTGACCGTATCCTCGATATGGCGCGTACGGCGCTGAACGTGGTCGGAAACGCGCTGGCGGTACTGGTTATCGCCAAATGGGAACACAAGTTCGACCGTAAAAAAGCGCTGGCGTATGAACGCGAGGTGCTGGGTCGTTTTGATAAGACGGCTGACCAGTAATGTAACGTATTCTTCCCTCTCCCCTGTGGGGAGAGGGTTAGGGTGAGGGGATTCTACTCCCCACTCAACGCATCAAACTCTTCACACCCCGTATCAAACCCTTCGGTACAGCTCAGGTTTAACCAGTAGAGCGCTTTCTGTTTATTGGGCGTAATAAAGCCTTTCTCACCCTGCTGGAACAGCATCCCCGCCCAGTATTCGGCATAGCCGGTGCGTGACAGAGACGAGCTGCGCTTAAACCACGATGCCGCCAGAGCATCGTCCTGGGCCACTTCTACACCGTTGGCATAAATCAGACCCAGCAGCATTTGCGCATCTACCGCAGAGTCGTTGTCGATATCTTCGGTGGCCGTCTGCAGCAGTTTGATGGCCTGTGGGTAGTCTGTTTTGCCACCCTGGGTATTCACCAGGACGCGTGCCAGCATAATGGCACCACGCTTGCTGCCCGCAATCGTGGCCTGCTGCGCCAGCGCTTTGGCCTGGGCGTAATCACCCTGGGTAAACTGGATTTGGGACAAGAGCGCCATGGCATCGACATCTCCCCCTTTTGCCGCTTTCTCTGCCCACATCGCTGCCTGCTTGCTGTCGCCGGAGCTGAACCAGGTATCGGCGAGATAATACTGAGCGCGTGCATCGCCCGCCTCCGCCTGCGCTTTGTACTGGCTGCCAATCTCATCGGCATGGACGAACGAGGTAACAAGTAATAACAACAGTAAAAATGGTTTCATGGATTCTTATCATCTGGGTACACGCCGCGCAGTATAATCGCGGCCATGGAATAAAAAAACGGGTGCGTTAAGACCTCAGCATCCTGCAAGCCGGGCGGAACTGTCATTCCGCCCGCAGAGGTTAGCCTGCAACGCAGGCTAATTTCGCCGCCACCTCCTGATGTTCACTCTTTATTGTCAGTTCGCATAACTTTCCGCGAGTAATAAAGGTAAAGATCACTATCGTCAGGCAGATAATAAAGACAATGCCTAACGCAGTTTTTAATGGCGTCATGCCTTTTACTCCTTGTCAAAAAAAGAATAAGAGGCTACTCTCAACCTGTAGGTTGTTGGGGGTAGCCTCGGGTAAATGACTATTTCCCGGGGCTTTCCACTTTCTGTCCCTCAACAATGCTCAAGACAGAAAGTCTTAAGCACCCGCCGCACATCTTATCCATTTGAATCAAAATACAAAGATGTAATTCTCTTTCGTGAAATTTACATTGTTTCTGCGAGCAGCTTTCCAGTTCAATAATTGATATTTTTAATGAGTTAAGCGGAAATAAAAAGGGAGTGAATATTTCACTCCCTTTATTCATCGATTAAATAACATCGTTATCCCATCGCACTTTCGCGTAACCGGGCTTTCAGCTTGTTATATTCGTCGATCACATACTGTTCCGCCGCGTGCTGATCCGCAATTGGCTCCACGTTGACGGCGCAATATTTATACTCCGGCGTTTTGGTTATCGGGCTTAAGTTCTCCGTCACCAGTTCGTTACAGGCACCAATCCACCACTGGTAGGTCATGTACACCGCCCCTTTGTTGGGACGATCGCTGACCTGCGCACGGGTAATGATCCTGCCTTTACGCGAGTTCACCCATACCAGCGCTTCGTCTTCAATGCCAAGACGTTCAGCGTCGGCGGTGTTGATCTGCGCATAACCCGGTTCGTCCGCCAGTGCTGCCAGCGCCGCGCAGTTGCCGGTCATCGAACGACAGGAGTAGTGGCCCACTTCACGCACGGTGGAGAGCACCATTGGATACTCATCAGTGAGCTTGTCGATGGGGGCAACCCAGTCGCAGGTGAAGAACTGCGCCAGCCCGTTCGGGGTGTCAAATTTCTCTTTAAAGAGATACGACGTGCCCTGGTCGGCCTCAGACTCATCCCGGCATGGCCACTGGATATACCCCAGCTCACCCATTTTTTCATAAGTTGCACCGTAGAAGTCCGGACACAGATGCCGCAACTCGTCCCAGATCTCCTGGGTGTTGTTGTAGTGCATCGGGTAGCCCATACGGGTGGCAATTTCGCTGATAATCTGCCAGTCGGTTTTCAGATCCCACTTCGGCTCCACCGCTTTAAAGAAACGCTGGAAGCCGCGGTCTGCCGCCGTGTAGACCCCTTCATGCTCACCCCAGGACGTTGACGGTAAAATCACATCCGCCGCTGCCGCGGTTTTGGTCATAAAGATGTCCTGAACAATCACCAGCTCCAGATCCTCAAACCCTTTCCGCACCGCAGAGAGCTCGGCGTCAGTCTGGAGGGGATCTTCACCCATGATGTAAGCCGCCCGCACTTCACCATGTGCCGCCCGGTGCGGCAGCTCGCTGATGCGATACCCGGTGTGCTCCGGCAAACTTTCCACGCCCCACGCTTTGGCAAACTTCGCGCGGTTTTCCGGGAACTTCACGTACTGGTAGCCCGGATAGGTGTCCGGTAGCGCACCCATATCGCAGGCACCCTGCACGTTGTTCTGACCGCGTACCGGGTTCACCCCGACGTGTGCCTTGCCAAGGTTGCCGGTCAGCATGGCGAGGCTGGTCAGGGAACGCACGGTTTCCACGCCCTGATAGAACTGGGTCACACCCATGCCCCACAGAATGGCGGCGGTTTTCGCTCCGGCGTACATCCTTGCTGCCTGGCGGATCTCCAGCGCGCTGACGCCGGTGATCGCTTCGACAGATTCTGGCGTATAGCCTTCGACAATTTTCCGATACTCTTCAAAACCTTCCGTACGGGTGGCGACAAACGCCTGGTCGTAGAGGTTCTCCTCAATAATGACGTGCCCCATGGCGTTCAACAGCGCGATGTTCGAGCCGTTTTTCAACGCGATGTGCATATCTGCAATACGTGCCGTTTCGATTTTGCGCGGATCGCAGACGATGATTTTCGCCCCGTTCTGTTTGGCGCGAATAACGTGGTTCGCGACAATCGGGTGAGAATCCGCCGGGTTATAGCCGAAGATAAAGACGAGATCGGTGTTGTCTATCTCGTTAATTGCATTGCTCATTGCGCCGTTTCCGACCGACTGGTGCAGACCTGCAACCGATGGGCCGTGTCAGACGCGAGCGCAGCAGTCGACGTTATTGGTTCCAATAACGGCGCGCGCGAATTTTTGCATTACATAGTTGGTTTCGTTACCCGTCCCGCGTGATGACCCGGTGGTCTGGATCGCATCCGGGCCATATTTAGACTTAATGGCGCTCAGGCGAGTGGCGACGTAGTCCAGCGCCTCGTTCCACGAGACGGCTTCCAGCTTGCCACCGCGTTCACGGCGGATCATGGGGGTTTTCAGGCGCGGGGTGAGGATTTGGGTATCGTTAATAAAATCCCAGCCGTAGTAACCTTTCAGGCACAGCGTGCCCTGGTTGGTTTTCCCCTGTGCGGCCTCCGCCCGGACGATTTTGCCGTTATCGACCACCAGGTGGATCTTGCAACCTGAGGCACAATAAGGGCAAACCGTGACGACTTTTTTCATCAGTCTGCTCCAGTTAATCATTTCGCAGCCATAATGCAGCTTTTATGCCATGTTTTCAGTGTGGGTATCACCCGACTTTACGGGCGATCTCACGGCAAAACCCTGACGAAAAGCAGGCAATCGTCAAAATTGACGTGTCGAAAAGGCAGCGGATGTGACATGGGTTGTAATTCCGTCACGTAAAAATCCATTTGGCTGGAGCCGACGGCAGAATAGTTCAGACTTAACATAATCCCCTGACGGAAGCATGCGATGAAACCGGCGATTCTGGTGGTTGATGACGATACGGCAGTGTGCGAGCTGCTGCAGGATGTGCTCAGCGAGCACGTCTTTACGGTGCTCGTCTGCCATAACGGACAGGATGCACTGAACCGGGTTCATCAGGAACCGGAAATTGCCCTGGTCCTGCTGGACATGATGCTGCCGGATATCAACGGCCTGCAGGTCCTGCTGCAGCTGCAAAAGCAACGCCCGGATCTGCCGGTGGTGATGCTTACCGGGCTGGGCAGTGAGTCTGACGTGGTGGTAGGGCTGGAGATGGGTGCCGACGACTACATTGGCAAACCGTTTAATCCGCGTGTGGTGGTCGCCCGGGTTAAAGCCGTGCTCAGGCGTACCGGAGCGCTGGCGGCTGACACGCCCGCGCCACGAGTGGCGGGCATTGCTTTTAATGGCTGGACGCTGGATACCACCCGCTGCGAACTGATCGATCCGCAGCGTAACCCCGTACCGTTGACCCAGGGTGAATACGGCCTGCTGCTGGCGCTTACCCAGAATGCCCGCCGGGTACTGAGCCGCGAGCAGTTGCTTGAGTTGACCCACAGCGAAAGTGCCGATGTGTTTGACCGCACCATCGACGTATTGATCATGCGCCTGCGCCGGAAAATCGAAGCCAATCCGCACCAGCCCGCATTAATCAAAACGATCCGCGGGCTGGGCTACGTCTTTGCCGCCGATGTCTGTCATCCCGATAGGGCGGCGTAAGTGCTTACGTTATGGCAGCGACAATAAGCGCGGCGAAAATCGCCGTGATGACCAGGTACTTCAGTGCGTAATAGAGTTTTCGATTGCGCTTCTTCAGTCGCTGACCGCGTTCTCGCCCGGCGTGCACATATTTGAAGATACGGTTAATTCCCCCGGTGCGGTCGTTATCGTCATTGGGGGAGCTGGCCGCTGACATCAGCGTTGTCCCGACCCAGTGGTTAACCGCCTGCGCCCAGCGCCATTTCATCGGACGTTCGATATCGCAGAAGAGAATAATCCGCGTGTGATCCGCTTTATTCTCCGCCCAGTGCACGTAAGTTTCATCAAAGATGACAGCCTCACCGTCACGCCAGCTGTGGCGCTGCTGGTCAACCTCTATAAAGCAGCGATCGTCATTTGGCGTGACCAGGCCTAAATGGTAACGAACCGAGCCGGCGTAGGGATCGCGATGCTTGCCGAGCTTCGCGCCCGCCGGGAGTTCGGCAAACATTGCCGCTTTCACGGATGGGATCTCACTCACCAGTTGTGTCGTAACGGGGCACAGGGTCTGAGCCGAGGGATGCGCATCGGCATACCATTTGAGGTAAAACCGTTTCCAGCCGCGTTTAAAGAAGGTGTTAAAACCGGCATCGTTATGATTTTGTGCCGCCTTAATATGATCCTGCAAACGCAGCGCCTCTTCGCGAATGACCTCCCAGTTTTCCGTCAGTTTATTTAATTCCGGAAAGCGCTCGGTTTCAAAAAAGGGCTGTCTGGCGGGCAGCGAAGAGAACGCCGTCATAAACATATTGATGGGCGCCATAAAGGTGGAGTGGTCGAAAAGTTGACGGGAAAGCGTCTGTTTTTCTTTGCCGCGCGAATGCGCATAAATAACACTGATAATAAATATAGCGATGATAATTGCTGCGAACATTTTTCCTTGTCCTCTGTACCTCTCATTTCGGAAAAGCGTGTGGGCATTATGTTGCCCACGCCGAATGTGCCAGACGCAGAGAGTGTAGTTCGGCTATGCAAAATTCATAGAACTGTAATCAAAAATCGCAATTTTTGTTAATTTAGGTGTTGCTCTCCTGAATAAAGCGCGTCAATTCCTCCAGCGTTTTTGCTCCATCAATGGCATTCGCGGCCAGCAGGCTTGCCCGGGCGCAGGCATGTGCCAGATAAATACTCTCTGCCAGCGGCAGCGATTCATGGCAGCCATATAAAAAGCCAGCACAAAAGGCGTCGCCCGCGCCGACGCTGCCAATAATCTCCTCCTGAGTCAGCCGCCATGAGGGGATCCAGCGTCCTTCTTCGTTTGCGGCTTCTCCCCAGGCGCCTTCCGGGCAGTGGATCACCACCCGCTGCCGGACGCCTGCCGCCAGCAGCTGCGCGGCGGCTTCAGCGATGTGGGCAACGTGCGGTGCGTCGTTGCTGTCGCGCATCTCAAGGCCGCTAAACTCTCCGGCTTCCAGTTCGTTAATGACCAGATAATCGAGATGACGCAGGGCAGGGAGGACCAGCGGCTGATAGCGCGGATCGCCCTTGCGGGAGACCAGATCGAGCGAGGTTTCATACCCCTGCTCGCGCATCTGCGCCAGCAGACGTGCGCTGCGGGTGCCGTATTCGTCATCTGGCATATCCAGACTGTCGAGCAGCAGCAGGTAGCCGAGGTGGAAGATTTTCATTGTGCCGTCGAGACGGTCAAACGCGGGGAGATCCAACAGGCGGTTGGCCCCGGGTGAGTGGAAAAAGGTGCGCTGTCCGCTGGGGTCGGTCATCACCTGCGACATGGAGGTTGGCGCAAAGGTGGTGCGCTGTACGCGCTGCCGGTTGACGTGATACTGGTCGAGCATCGCCAGAATGTAATCCCCGTCGCTGTCTTCGCCAATCAGCCCCACAGCCTGTAGCGGCAGGCCGACATGCATTTTCGCCAGCGTCAGCAGGACGTTGAGCGGCGCGCCGCCGGTGGAACGTTCGCTGTGGGTAATTTCTGCCAGCCAGCCGCGTTCCGGCCATTGCACGATCTGGTGAACGTGATCCACCAGCATATTGCCCGCGGCGATGATCCCTTTGCGTTCCATTATGCCTGCCCCGCGCTGCCAAAGATGCGCATCTGTTCGGCAACCGTATCGGTAATCGCCTCTTCTATGCCCAGCAACAGCTCGGCAAACTCATCGTACAACGGCTGGCGGTTGGCCATACGCTGCTCAACGGCGGAAAGCGCGGCCTGGGACATGCCGGTATAGAAATTGATTTTATGAATACCAAGTTCAATGGCGCGACGAAAATCAGCATCGCTGATCCCGGAGCCGCCGTGCAGCACCAGTGGCAGGCCGGTCTGCTGGCGAATGGCGTCCAGACGGGGGAAATCGAGCTTCGGCTCGCCTTTGTATTTGCCGTGTGCGTTGCCAATGGCGACGGCCAGCGCGTCAATACCGGTTGAATCGACAAATTCCCGCGCCAGCTGCGGGTCGGTAAAGTACGCTTCATCCGCATGGCCGTAGAGCGCCCCGCCTTCATCGCCACCGACGGCACCTAACTCTGCCTCCACCGACACGCCCACCGCGTGACACATCTTCACTACTTCACGCGTCTGACGAAGATTCTCTTCGTAGCTCAGTGTCGAGCCATCGAACATCACGGAACTGAACCCTAAGCGCAGGGCGCGTACCACGGCGTCAAAGTGCAGGCCGTGGTCGAGGTTGAGTACCACGGGGATCGCGTGGCGGGCGGCTTCGTACTTAACCGCTTCGACAAGCGACTCCAGCGACACGTATTTAAAATGCACTTCGGCGATGTTGATGATAAAAGGCGAGCGCTCCTGCTTCGCCGCGGCAAACAGGGCGCGCAGGAAGTGGGTGTCGAGAACGTTGAACGCGCCCAGCGCGTAGCGATGTTGCCTGGCGTGCGCAAGACCGTCGGCAAGAGAAATCAATGGCATCATTTACCCCTTATATCCGAAACAGGTTGTACTCGTTGCACAGCACCAGCACCGCCGGTTCGTCTTCTTCGATGTTGTTATAGCGGGCAACGGGCTGCAAAAAGTGGTTGTCGTGTTCATCGTCATTGACCGATGAAACTTCGCCCACCAGCACGTCGCCAAAACCGCGTTCACCCCAGAAACTGTGGTACAGGCCGGGTGTCAGGCAGATGCTCTCCCCTGGTGTGAGGCGCAGCTGGCTGCCGGGGGCGTGGGTCTGCTGGCAACCGTCTATCGTGACGGTGACGTCGGTGTTTTCGGTCTCTTCATGGGCGCCGGCATTCCATAACTCAATAATGAGATTTCCACCGCCGCGGTTGATGATGTCCTCCCGTTTGCGCCAGTGAAAATGCATGGGCGTGACCTGGCCGTCGCGTACGTGCATGATTTTTTCGGCGTAGCATTTTTCATACGGCGTGCCGTTTGGGGAGCCGTTGCGCAGGGTAAACAGCGTGAGTCCCTGCGCGGCAAAGCTGCTGCCGCCAAAGGCCGTTACGTCCCAACCGAGCTTAAGGTCAAACACTTCCTGCCAGGCGGCCTGATCGAGCTGCTGCCATTTTGTAGGCGGAAAGCTGGCAAAAGGGGGGAGATGCACGTCGTGCATGGAGAAAAACTGCCGCGTGTGGCCGAGGATTTCGTTGATTTCGGAGCGTTTCATGGGGACTCCTTGTGTTTTTTGTCGGCCCAGTCCCCTCTCCCTGTGCGAGAGGGTTAGGGTTAGGGTTAGGGTGAGGGCATCGGGCCGCACAATCGTTACTTAACCGTCCACCCCTTATACGTGCCAACGTTCTTTTTATCGATCATCGTCACCGGGATCAGCACAGGCGCTTTCGGTGCCGGTTTGCCCTGTAGAATGTCATAGCCGATCTCAACCGCTTTTGCCGCCATGACCTGCGGATCTTGTGCCGGCGTCGCCACAAACAGGGAGTTTTCCCGCTTCAGGGCTTCTTCGCCGTCCGGGCTACCGTCCACACCAACGATAAAGAACTCGTTGCGTTGCGCTTGCTTCGCCGCCAGATCGGCACCGATCGCGGTCGGATCGTTAATCGCGAAGACGCCATCGATCTTCGGATTGGCCGCCAGCAGCGAGGTCATGACTTCCAGACCCCCTTCACGGCTGCCCTTGGCGTTCTGGTTATCCGACAGGACTTTGATATCCGGGTGTTTTTTGAACTCTGTCTGGCAACCTTCCACGCGGTTTTGTACGGCAGACACCGGCGGTCCGTTGATGATCACCACATTGCCTTTGCCGTTCAGGCGGTCAGTAATGTACTTACAGGCCATTTCCCCCGCCTGGGTGTTATCGGAGGTGATCGTCGCATCTGCACCTTCTGCCGCCACGTCAACCGCGACCACCACGATCCCAGCCTCTTTCGCGCGTTTTACCGCCGGGCCGATCCCTTTGGAATCTGCGGCGTTAAGAATGATCATGTCCACTTTGGCGGCAATGAAGTTGTCGATCTGCGCCACCTGCTGGCCCAGATCGTACCCGCTGGAGACCAGCGTTACTTTGACGTTATCCCCCGCCAGCTTGCGCGCCTCCAGCTCGGCACCTTTGGTGATCTGTACGAAGAACGGGTTGGCCAGGTCACCCACCGTTACGCCGATGGACTTCAGATCTTTCGCCTGCGCAAACGGCGTTGCGGCAAGCAGCGCGCCAGCACAGAGCGCGGTCAATATGGGCTTCAATCTCATGCTCTCTTCCTCACGTAGGGTATTGTTGTTATGCACTTTGATGGTGTCGGGTACGGTATTTGTCGATCAGCACCGCAATGATGATCACCGCCCCTTTGATCACCAGTTGCCAGAAGTAGGAGACGCCCATTAGCGTCATGCCGTTGTTAAGTGTGGCGATAATCAGCGCCCCCACCAGCGTGCCGGTGATCGTGCCGATCCCGCCAACGAAGCTGGTACCGCCGAGGATCACCGCCGCAATCGCATCCAGTTCGTAACCCATGCCCAGGTTTCCGTTGGCGCTGTAGAGACGCGAGGCACTCATCACGCCGCCTAACCCGGAGAGCAGGCCGCTCATGCCATATACAAACAGCAACACCAGCCAGACTTTGATGCCCGTTAAGCGCGCTGCCTGCATGTTGCCACCCACCGCATAGATGTGAACGCCAAGCGTGGTGCGGCGCAGGATAAACCAGCACACCGCAATCACCGCCAGGGCGATCACCACCAGCCACGGCACGGGGCCAAGATAGTTATTGCCTATCCACTCAAAATTGATGTTCGAGTTAATCACCGTCGTGCCATCGGCCAGCAGATACGCCGCACCGCGCAATGCCGTGTAGGTGCCGAGGGTGACAATAAACGGTGGCAGTCCGGCAAAGGCCACCAGCGCGCCGTTGAACAGGCCCAGTACCAGGCCGAGCATCAGCGCGGCGGGAATAGAAAGTCCGGCGAATTCCGGCATTAACGAGACCACCATCGCAGCGACCGCCGTGGTGCCCAGAATCGATCCGACGGAGAGGTCGATCCCGCCGGTGAGAATGATGAAGGTCATCCCTGCGGCCAGCACGATGTTGATCGACGCCTGGCGGGTAATGTTGAGCAGATTGCTTTCGGTAAAGAAGTTGGGGGCGATAAAGCCAAAAACCGCCACGATCAGGATGAGAATGGGCAAAATGCCGACCGTTTGCATCAGATCGCTCATCAGCATTTTTTTGGCGGAGGCAGATTTTGCCACCTGTTGCGGATGGGTTGGAGTTGTCATAGTTGCACCGCCTGATGATGTGAGTCGTTCACGCCGGTTGCCAGCGTCATGATGTTTTCCTGAGAGATGTCGTGTCCGTGGAGTTCCCCGGCGATGCTGCCTTCACGCATGACATAGACGCGGTCACTCATGCCCACCACTTCCGGCAGCTCGCTGGAGATCATCAAAATCGCCACGCCCTTGCGCGCCATCTGGTTCATGATGCGGTAGATTTCGCTTTTTGCGCCGACGTCGACACCGCGCGTTGGTTCGTCGAGGATCAGAATACGCGGGCCAATCGCCACCCAACGGGAGATCAGCAGTTTCTGCTGATTACCGCCTGACAGACCGCCCGCACGCACCTGGGCGTGAGGCACGCGGATGTTAAGCAGGGCGATGGCATCGTCAGAAATGGACTGCGCTTTTTTGCGGTTAAGCATGCCGAAGGTCGCATCGCGTTCCAGCGTCGCCATGGTGATGTTCTCCTGCGCCGCCAGCTCCAGGAACAGCCCCTGCTCCTTGCGGTTCTCGGTGAGAAAACCGATCCCGTTTTCAATGGCCGCGCGTGGGGAGTGGATCACCACCGGCTCACCGTCCACTTCAATCATTCCTCCCGTGGCTTTACGTACCCCGAAGATGAGCTGTGCCAGCTCGGAGCGACCGGCACCGACCAGCCCCGCCAGCCCGACGATTTCCCCGGAACGCACCTGCAGGCTGCAGGGCTGGACTTTTTTACCGTCGGTGAGGTGATGCACGTTAAGGCGCGGGCTGCCAGGCGGAATATCACGCTCTTTGTTGAACAGATCGCTTAAGGGGCGACCCACCATCATTTTCACCAGCTCAGACGCGTTCAGTTTGTCGCGCGTCAGGCTGCCGACGTATTGCCCGTCGCGCAGGACGCTGACCCGGTCAGAGAGTTCGTACACTTCCGCCATGCGGTGGCTGATGTAGATGATCGCCATCCCTTCATCCCGCAGGCGCAGGATCAGTTCAAACAGACGATGGGTTTCACGCGAGGAGAGGGCGGCAGTGGGTTCATCCATCACCAGAATGCGGCTGTTACGGTGCAGCGCGCGGGCGATTTCCACCTGCTGTTGTTCGGCGATAGTCAGCTTCATCACCAGGTCGGTGGCGTTGAAGTGTGCACCCAGACGGTCGATGACCGCCTGAGCCTGGGCGGCCATCTCTTTACGCTGTACCAGTCCGCCGCGCGAGAGTTCGCTGCCAAGAAAGATGTTTTCGGCAACCGTCAGGTTGGGGGCGAGCTGCATCTCCTGATAGATCAGGGTAATGCCTGCGGCCAGCGCATCCTTCGGGCCTTTAATGTGATACGGCTGACCGTCAATCAGGATCTCGCCGCTGGTCGCGGTGTAGGCGCCGGCGAGGATCTTCATCAGCGTGCTTTTTCCCGCGCCGTTTTCGCCCATCAGCGCGTGGATCTCACCGGGAAAGACCGTCAAATCCACACCCTTGAGCGCGTGGAAGTTGCCAAACGTTTTGGCAATGCTGCGCATCTCCAGTACCGGGATTCTGCTCATGGCGGATCTCCTGTGAAGGTTGATGTCTGCACTTCATCACAGGTGCGTAAATGCAAAATGTCAGAAGCCGTTCATATTTGTCATAGTTATGAATAGTTAATCGCTGTCACATTTCTCTTTTCCCTCTCCCTGTGGGAGAGGGTTAGGGTGAGGGGACACCAAATCGCAGAGGAGCCCAAATCCATGCCATCACGCCCCCCGTTTTTCGCCAGCGCCCGCGGACGCCTGCTGATTTTCAATCTGCTGGTGGTCGCCGTTACGCTGATGGTGAGCGGCGTGGCGGTACTCGGCTTTCGTCACGCCAGCCAGATTCAGGAACAGGTTCAACAGCAGACGCTGGATGACATGACCGGCAGCATGAACCTCGCCCGTGATACCGCCAGCGTGGCCACTGCGGCGGTACGGCTTTCACAGGTGGTGGGGGCGCTGGAATACAAAGGGGAGGCCGAGAGGCTGAAGCAGACCCAAATGGCGCTGCGGCACTCGCTGGAGCAGCTCGCGGACGCGCCCTTAGCGCAGCAGGAGCCGGGGCTGGTGGCGCGTATTATTCGTCGCAGTAATGAGTTACAGCAAAGCGTGACGGGCATGCTGGAGCGCGGACAGCGGCGCCATCTGCAGCGTAACGCGCTGCTGAGCTCGCTGTATCAAAGCCAGAGCTATTTACGCCATCTGCAGGATATTAACCGTCGGTCTGGCAGCAACATCCCGGATGCACAGCAGCTCGTGGAAATGGACAGGCTGATTCTCGCCGCCATCGATACCCCCTCACCGCGCGCCACCTTACAGCAGCTGGACGCCGTTACCGCAGCGTTGCCCCAGCGCGCGACGCAGCCCGTGGTGAATCTTGTTCTGCCCGATTTCAACGACGAGCTGCGCAGGCTTGCCCCGCTGTCAAAGCAGCTCGAAGAGAGCGACCTGGCGATAAGCTGGTATATGTTTCACATCAAGGCGCTGGTGGCGATATTAAACAGCGATATCAATCAGTACGTTGAGCAGGTGGCGGAGGCTTCCCGGCTGCGCACTGCCCAGAGCCACCAGGAGCTGCGGTCCATCAGCGTGTTTATCAGCATATTCGCCGTGCTGGCGTTGATCATCACCGGATGCGCCTGCTGGTATATCTACCGCAACCTCGGCTCTAACCTGACGGCGATCTCCCGGGCGATGTCGCGTCTTGCCCACGGTGAGCAGGATGTTTCGGTGCCCGCGCTGCAGCGGCGTGATGAGCTGGGGGAGCTGGCGCGTGCGTTTAACGTCTTTGCCCGCAATACCGCTTCACTGGAGCACACAACCCGGCTGCTGAAAGAGAAAACCTCCCAGATGGAGATCGACCGCATTGAGCGTCAGGGACTGGAGGAGGCGCTGCTGCACAGCCAGAAGATGAAGGCCGTCGGACAACTGACGGGCGGGCTGGCACATGATTTCAACAACCTGCTGGCGGTGATTATCGGAAGCCTGGAGCTGACCGATCCCGCCTCCAGTGATGCCCCACGTATTGTCCGTGCGCTCAATGCCGCCGAGCGCGGTGCGTTATTGACCCAGCGTCTGCTGGCGTTTTCGCGCAAGCAATCCCTGACCCCGCATGCGGTAGAGATGAAACCGCTGCTGGAGAATCTCAGAGAGTTGATGCGCCACTCCTTGCCCGCCACCCTGACCCTGGAGATTGAGGCACAATCCCCGGCCTGGGCGGCGTGGATAGACGTCGGCCAGCTGGAAAACGCCATTATCAACCTGGTGATGAACGCCCGCGATGCGATGGAGGGGCAGACGGGGGTAATTAAGATCCGCACGTGGAACCAGCGTGTGACCCGCAGCGACGGGCGCAGACAGGATATGGTGGCGCTGGAGGTGATCGACCACGGCAGCGGCATGTCGCAGGAGGTCAAATCCCGGGTCTTTGAGCCGTTCTTCACCACCAAGCAGACCGGCAGTGGAAGTGGGTTAGGGCTGTCGATGGTGTACGGTTTTGTGCGTCAGTCCGGCGGCCGTGTGGAAATTGAGAGCGCACCGGGGCAAGGTACCACCGTGCGGCTCCATCTGCCGCGCTCGACGCTACCCGCCGTTCCTGAAGATGAAACGCTCTCTGCCACCGCATCCGCAGAAACCGAACGGCTGGTGCTGGTACTGGAAGATGAAGCCGATGTTCGCCAGACCCTGTGCGAGCAATTGCATCAGCTTGGCTACCTGACGCTTGAAGCGGAAAGCGGTGAGCAGGCACTGAACATGCTGGCGGCCTCGCCGGATATCGGCATGTTTATCAGTGACCTGATGCTGCCGGGCAGCCTGAGCGGGGCGGAGGTGATTAACCATGTACGCAGCCACTACCCGCAACTGCCGGTGTTGCTGATCAGCGGGCAGGATTTACGTCCGACGCACAACCCGCAGCTGCCGGAGGTAGCGCTACTGCGCAAACCGTTTACCCGCGTACAGCTGGCGCAGGCGCTGCGGAAAATCAGCGCTTAAACAGCGAATTTAGGATTTCATCAAGAGCCTGAGTAAAGTCGGTGATGCTAATCTGCGCAAAATTTAGCGGATTAAGATATAAAGGAAATTATGCCGGTACTCACAAGAGGGGACTCACAAATGATCGTGATGCCTACAACATACAGCCCGAATACGGTTGCCAGGTCATTTACGCTCGTAGATGAATTTGAACTCTCCGGTCGGGTGTTACATATCATTTATGATAGCCAGACGCCCCGGGCTGCAATTATTGAAGCAGATATCGAAACCTTTGATGGCGTTCCCCGACATCGGGTTGTTGCTGCTCTGGATTTACAGCATAAAGCCCATCTGGGAAAGGACATTATCGCAGTAGAACGATGCTGGGAAGATACTCGCATTGTCCAGGTAGAAGGCATTTGCGTCGATCCTGCCGAACGAGACAAAGGGCTGGCGACTCGTCTCTATGAAGCGTTGGTCTTACATTGCGGCGTGACCTTAATCAGCGACTTCGAGCAATATGAGGGTGGAAAGATGCTCTGGCAGAAAATAGCCCGTGAATCCGACCAAATCGCTGTTTTTGTACTCGACACAGAGCAGGGAGCATTCTGGCCTTATGATGGCAGCAAGGTGATATATGACGGAGGATGTATTCCTGAAGACCGCATCTGGAGTCATTCTCCGGACCAAAAATGCTCCGGGATTGTGCTGGTCGCAGAGAATAAACAGCGAGCGCGTCAAATAATGGAAGCGTCGCCTCGCTAAAGAATTTGAGATTCCTCCGCTACCTCTCCCGTTTGCGGTTCATTACCGTAAGGCCAGTTCACCTGCGAGTCTGGCCTTATGAAACGTTACTTTACCGCTCTGTTATTTGGTCTGCTGTCACTCTCCAGCCAACTGGCGCATGCCGATGTGATTGATGATGCCATTGGCAACATTCAGCAGGCGATCAACGATGCCTATAATCCCGGCAGCAGCCGCAGCAGCGATGACGACGATGACGATCGTTATGACGATAATCGTCGCATTGATAGCCGTCAGTATGACGACCGCCGTCGGCAGCTCGAAGACAGACGCCGCCGTCTGGACGAGCGTCAGCGCCAGCTTGATGACGACAGACGACGCCTGGAAGAGGATGAGCGGCGGTTAGAAGACGATTACGATCGCGGTTAAGTGCGGCCTGTTGCCCTCACCCCAACCCTCTCCCACGGGAGAGGGAAATCGCTTAGTCCAGCACCAGTACCATCCCGTCATACCCCGCTTCGATGCCCTGCGGCAGCGGGTTATCCATCATCCACACGTCAAACTGATGGCTGATATGGGTCAGGATCACCTGCGGGCAGCCGATGACCTCGTTTAACGCTTCCACCGTATTCAAATCACAATGGTTGCGCGGCGTCTGCGGGCGCGGTTCATGGCTACAGTCGATGATCATCGCCTGAGGCTGGTTGTTGAGCAGAAATTTGACCGTTTTCTCCGGCAATCCGGCAGTATCAGTGAGCCACGCCACGCGGCTGTGGGCGGACTCCAGCAGATAACCAAAGGTGAGCTTCGAGTGGTTGAGCGGCAGCGGCGTCACCCGCAGGCCCTGCAGCTCAAACATCACAAATGGCTCCAGCGTATGGCTGAAATCCAGAATCCCCGGGTGTTTGAACAGGTCGTCACATCCGGCTTCATCCGGCGGGCCGTAGACCGGAATGGTCGCACCCACCCCCCAGCGCAGGGGGAACAGCCCCTGAACGTGATCCATATGGTAGTGGGTCAGCAAAAACTGCTGAAAGCTGCCGGCCGGCCAGTCGTCCATCAGGTGCGGAATACCGGCGTCCAGCAGCGTCACCGCATCGTTGAATTTGACCACCGCGCTGCAGGGGCGACGACGATAGTTATCCTGCAGACGTGCCCGGCGGCACGCCGCGCAATCGCAGCCAAACACCGGGACCAGCTGGGCACTGCCGGTGCCCGTTAACGTGATCGTCAGACTCATCGTGCACCTCTACAACGGTTTGGTGAAACGAAAATGGCTCTGCGTATACCCTTCACGAACATAAAAACGGTGGGCGTCCAGCCGCCGGACGCTGGTGGAGAGCTCCGTCAGCTCCGCGCCCGCCTGTCGCGCGATATCCTCTGCCCATGCCAGCAATTGACTTCCCACTTTGAGACCACGCGCCTCGGGCATTACCACCAGTTCCTGGACTTCGCCGATCCATCTGGCGTGGTGCAGGTGAAACTGCATATGCAGGCCAATCATACCCACCACCTGTCCGTTCAGCTCTGCCAGCTGATAACGCATATTGTGGTCCTGCAGATTGGCCAGATACCCGGCGTGAAACGCCTGGTGATCAAATTCGGCCTGTTTTAACTCGCAGATCAGCGCGTAAACGATTTGTGCATCGTCGGCGGTGGCGGGGCGAAGCGTGCAGTCAGGCATGCTGTTTCTCCTTCTGACGGATAAGCGATAAAACGTTATCGACTGACTGTAGCAAACTTCCGTCGTTGTTGAGGATGTGGCAATCCGCCGGGGTGTAGCGCGCTGCGCGTTCGAGACGCTGCGCGATCTCTTTTTCGCTTTCGCGTCCGCGGCTTTGCAGACGGCTGCGCAGGACATCCGGCGAAACCTGCAGACAGACCGGCAGCAGCGCCGAGGCATACCGGGCGCGAGCCTGGGGCAGATGCGCACGGGAGCCGTTGACCAGCACGTCAAACCCCGCATGCAGCCACAGGTCGATCTCAATGCCAATCCCGTAGTAGTAGCCGTTGGCGTGCCAGCTGAGCGCCAGCAGATTCTGCCCGGCGCGAGTGAAGAATTCCTGTTCGCTCAGGGCGATATGGTTCTCACTGCCGGCATTCGCCGCCCGGGTAATATAGCGATGCGCGACCAGCAGCTGCGGGTGTTCCCGCTGCCGTAAGGCGGACAGCAGGCTGTCCTTCCCGGAGCCGGATGGCCCCATTAACCAGATGAGTCTTCCCATCAGAACACCCGTTTTCCCTGACGCCAGACGTGGTCGATATGGATGTGCTCGCCCTTACGGTGGGCCAGCACCAGATCCGCCCGTTTTCCTTCGGCTATCTCGCCCCGGTCGTGAAGATTCAGCGCCGATGCCGGATTCCTGGTTACCAGGCGAATCGCCTGCGGCAGCGTGAAGCGGTTGCTGTCGTCATCCGCGACGCGGAAGGCGGCGTCCAGCAGGCTGGCGGGGTAGTAATCGGAAGAGAGGATATCCAGCAGGCCGAGCGAGGCGAGTTTGCTTGCCGCTACGTTGCCGGAATGCGAGCCGCCGCGCACGATGTTCGGAGCCCCCATCAGTACGTTCATGCCGTGTACGCGGGAAGCCTCTGCCGCCTCAAACGTGGTAGGAAATTCAGCGATCACGCTACCAAGCTGGTGGGATTCGCGGACATGGTCGTGCGTGGCATCATCATGGCTGGCCAGCGCGATGTTACGGTCCCGGCACATCGCGGCAATCGAAACACGGTTCGGCTGTGACCATTGTGCCGCCAGCGCCAGCTGCTCTTCCTCGTAGCGCGCCATCTCCACATCGTTAAGAGAATATTTGCCCTGGTAATACTCGCGGTATTTTTCGAGGCTGGCGAACTGGCGCTGCCCCGGGGAGTGGTCCATCAACGAGACCAGCGAGACCGGGTCGCGGTCCACCAGCTTTTCGAACAGCGGCAGGGTGATGTGGTGCGGCAGTTCGCAGCGCAGGTGCAGGCGGTGTTCGGCGCGGTTGAGGCCGCGCTTTTGCGTCTCTTCCACGGCGTTGATCATCTTCTCCAGATTCTCCAGCCGATCGCCGCCGTCGCGCACGTCACCAATCGCCACCGCGTCCAGCACGGTGGTGATGCCGCTGGCGACCATCAGCGCGTCATGGCTGCTCATCGCCGAATGGGCGGGCCAGTCCACTTTTGGGCGTGGGGTGAAGAATTTATCCAGATTATCGGTATGCAGCTCAATCAGCCCCGGCAGCAGCCAGCCGCCTTCGCCGTCCATCGCTTCGGGCAAATGGCTTCGGGTTTCGGCATACGCGCGGATCGTGCCGTCACGGATCTCAATCGAGCCGTCGATGACCTCATTTTCCAGTACCAGCTTGACGTTATTGATAATCATGCGTTTGTCCCCATCGGGTGCAGTCTGTCTGCCACGCGGTTGCGAACGCTCTCGTCATGGAAGATCCCGACGATCGCCGCGCCGCGTGCTTTGGCCTGTTCGATCAGTTCCACCACCGCCGCGCTGTTTTTGCTGTCGAGCGAGGCGGTGGGTTCATCAAGAAGTAAAATCGGGTAGTCGACGATAAACCCGCGAGCGATATTCACGCGCTGCTGCTCGCCACCGGAAAAGGTCGACGGGGCAAGATGCCAGAGGCGCTCGGGGACGTTGAGACGCGTCAGCAGGCTGGCGGCTTTGGCGGCGCAGGTTTCACGCGGCACGCCGAGATCCAGCAGCGGCTGCATGACCACGTCCAGGGCTGAGATCCGCGGGATCACCCGCAAAAACTGGCTCACCCAGCCGATCGTCGAGCGGCGGACTTCCAGCACCTTACGCGCGGGGGCCTGAACCAGGTCAACCCACTCATCGTTGTGGCGAATGTGAATGTGGCCTTCGTCCGGCAGGTAGTTGGCATACAGGGATCGCAGCAGGGTCGATTTTCCGCTGCCGGAGTGGCCGTGTAGCACCACGCATTCGCCGCTGTTCACCTTCAGAGAGGCATTCTGCAGCACCGGCAGACGCACGCCGTTTTGCTGGTGGAGCACAAAGGTCTTACTGACATTTTCTACGTGGATCATTTTGGCCTCGTGGCGTTTTCTTGCCGGGTGGCGCTTCGCTTACCCGGCCTACAAGGTACGGCGTTCGTTTTGCCGGGGGGCGCCCTCAATTCTGCAACACGGACGACACCAGCAGCTGGGTGTACGGATGGAGTGGATCGTCGAGCACACGGTCGGTTAGCCCACTTTCCACCACCTGGCCCTGCTTCATCACCAGCAGACGGTCCGCCAGCAGGCGGGCGACGCCTAAATCATGGGTGACAATCACCACCGCCAGGTTCAGCTCTACCACCAGACCGCGCAACAGGTCGAGCAGGCGCGCCTGCACGGAGACGTCCAGCCCACCGGTGGGTTCATCCATAAACACCAGCTTCGGGTGGGTGACCAGGTTACGGGCGATCTGCAGACGCTGCTGCATGCCGCCGGAGAAGGTGGTGGGCAAATCGTCGATGCGCGAGGCGGGGATCTCTACATCGGTCAGCCAGCGCTGTGCGGTTTCCCGAATGTTGCCGTAGTGCCGCGCGCCGGTCGCCATCAGCCGTTCGCCGATATTGCCTCCCGCCGAGACCTGACGACGCAGCCCGTCCAGCGGATGCTGATGCACCACGCCCCACTCGGTGCGCAGCAGGCGGCGACGTTCAGCCTCGCTCATGCCATAGAGGGAGGCGCCCTCATACAAAATCTCGCCGTTCTGCGGGGCCAGGCGCGCGGAGATGGACTTCAGCAGGGTGGTTTTGCCCGAGCCGGATTCACCGACAATCCCCAGCACCTCGCCCGGCCACAGCTCGAACGAGACGTCGCTGAAGCCTTTGCCCGGCGCGTAAAGGTGAGTCAGGTTGTTCACTGAAAGCAGCGGTTTCATTGGCTGTTCGCCTCGCTCTGTTGGCGGCAGTAATCGGTGTCGGAGCAGACAAACATCCGTTTGCCCGTGTCATCCAGCACCACTTCATCCAGATAGCTGTGTTTCGAGCCGCAGATGGCGCACGGCTCGTCCCACTCCTGCACCGTGAACGGGTGGTCATCGAAATCGAGACTCTCCACGCGGGTGTAGGGCGGGACGGCGTAGATGCGCTTTTCGCGCCCGGCACCGAACAACTGCAGGGCAGGCATCATGTCCATTTTCGGGTTATCGAATTTCGGGATCGGCGACGGATCCATCACGTAGCGCCCGTTGACTTTCACCGGATAGGCGTAGGTGGTGGCGATATGGCCGAAGCGGGCGATATCTTCATACAGCTTCACCTGCATCACCCCATACTCTTCCAGGGCGTGCATAGTGCGGGTTTCGGTTTCACGCGGCTCGATAAAGCGCAGCGGCTCCGGGATCGGCACCTGGAAAATCAGAATCTGATCTTCCGTAAGAGGTGTTTCGGGAATGCGGTGGCGGGTCTGGATAAGCGTCGCATCTTCGGTTTTTTCGGTGGTGTTGACGCCCGTCACGCGCTTAAAGAAGTTGCGAATCGAGACGGCGTTGGTGGTGTCGTCGGCTCCCTGGTCGATGACCTTCAGCACGTCTGACTCACCGATGACGCTGGCGGTAAGCTGAATGCCGCCCGTACCCCAGCCGTAGGGCATCGGCATTTCTCGACCACCAAACGGCACCTGATAGCCGGGAATGGCGACCGCTTTCAGGATGGCGCGGCGGATCATGCGTTTGGTTTGCTCGTCCAGATAAGCAAAGTTGTAGCCGCTTAAGTTAGCCATTTTCACGCTCCCGTTGCAGACGTTTCAGCAGTTCCAGTTCGGCCTGGAAGTCAACGTAGTGCGGCAGCTTGAGGTGCGAAACAAAGCCCGCCGCCTCGACATTATCCGCGTGGGCCAGCACGAACTCTTCGTCCTGTGCCGGGCCGGAAATGGATTCGCCGTAGTCCGGCGCCTGCAGGGCGCGGTCTACCAGCGCCATCGCCATGGCTTTACGCTCGCTCATGCCAAAGACCAGCCCGTAACCGCGGGTGAAGTGTGGGGTGTCATCTTCTGGCGCGACAAAACCATTGACCATTTCGCACTCCGTCATCAGCAATTCACCGACGTTCACAGCAAAACCCAGCTCTTCCGGGATGATTTCGACGTCGAGATAGCCGCTGCGGATCTCCGCCGCAAACGGGTGGTTACGCCCGTAGCCGCGCTGTGTTGAATAGGCCAGCGCCAGCAGATAGCCCTCATCGCCGCGCATCAACTGCTGCAGGCGAGACGAGCGGGAACAGGGGTAAACCGGGGGCGTGCGGGTGATGTCGTCGGGTTGCGCTCCGGTCTCTTCTTCGGCCTTTGCCAGGCCCTGCTTCGCCAGCAGGCTAAAGACGTGCGGAGACGCTTCCTGCCCGGTCTCCGTGGTGCTGAGCGGCGGCGTTTCGCCGTTCGCCAGCAGGGTGAAATCCAGCAGGCGGTGGGTGTAGTCGTACGTAGGGCCAAGGAGCTGGCCGCCGGGAATGTCTTTATAAACGGCGGAAATTCGCCGTTCCAGGCGCATTTCTGCCGTATTGACCGGCTCGCTTACCGCCAGGCGGGGAACGGTGGTGCGCCAGGCGCGCAGCAGAAAGATGGCTTCGACGTTGTCGCCGCTGGCCTGCTTCAGCGCCAGCGCCGCCAGTTCACGGTCGGCGACGCCGCCTTCGGTCATCACCCGATCCACCGCCAGGTTCAACTGCTGCTCAATCTGGGCGACGCTCAGCTCGGGAAGCTGTTCATCACCCCGTCGTCTGTGCGCCTGCAGCGCATGGGCGGCGGCGATGGCCTTCTCGCCCCCTTTGACGGCAACGTACATCAGCACACCTCCACGTGGGTGGTTCGCGGGATCGCCAGCAGGCGCTCGCCGCAGGTCAGGATCAGATCAATGCCCAGCGGGAACGGATGCGGGCGTTCGGTCAGTTCATGAATAATGCACTCCGGCAGCTGTGGCGCGACCATGCGTTCGTCGGCAATCCCCGCCCCGGTCAGGCGCAGCATGCGACCACCGCTCAGGCTGGCGACCTGCAGGATCAGCGTGGCGCTGGTCTCCGGTGCCACCGCGCTGCCTTCACTCAGGGCATTGAGCTGCTCATGGCTGATTTGCTCATCGGCAACGGCAAACACCGCCTGACGGGGCTGCTCAACCAGCGGGGCGTTAGTGTGAAAACGCAGATTCTGGCTGGCGATGTCATTGGATAATGTCCCTGAAAGCCACACCGGGGTATCGTTGTCGGCGAGGGTCAGCAGTACGCTGGTGGTCGCCAGATTCAGCGGCAGCCAGCCCTGGGAGAGCTGATGCAGGGAGACAATCACGCCTGGCTCGCTCATGGCTTTCAGCAGGCGACGAAAACTGTGTTGGGCATCCTGGACGGCCAGGGTAAAAGCGGGTTGAAGCGTCATGCGTTATCTCCACGAACAAGCGTAAAGAAGTCGACCCGGCTGGTATTGACTTGCGCCTGACGTGCGGCAGTGCGCGCGGCGAGGTCGGCTTCCAGCGGGGCAATCAGGGTTTCCATCAGGGTCTGGAAATGGGGTTGTTCCTGCAGCAGGGCGTCGATCACCGCGCAGCGTTCGGCGTGCGGTTTATCGCGACCGAGCACGTAGCTGTAGCCCTGCGTGCCGCTAGTCAGACGAATGACCGCGCGGGTGAGGGCGGCATCACCGGCGAAAAAGCGCTCCCCGGTGCCGCCCATTCTTGCCTGGATCTGTACCAGGCCAATTTCCGGCGCGCGGAGCGTTTCATAGTCTGGCGTCAGGTTGAGCGCGCTCATGCGACTCGCCAGCGCAACGGGCTGGCTGTGCGCCAGGACGCGCATCCAGCGCTGACGGGTGGAGGTATCGAAATGCATTCAGTGCTCCATGGTGAATTCAATCATGTCGGCGCGGGTCAGGCTGACGGAGTACTCCGTCGCGTTGATCTCGCCGTCACGGTGGTTGAGGGTGCGCACGCAGAGCAGCGGAGCCATGTTGGGAATTTCCAGCACCTTGCTCTCTTTCGCCTGCGCGCGGCGGGCGCTGATGCGCGTCTGGGTACGTTTGAGCACAAGACCCGTGGCGTCCTGCAAAAAGTCATGCAGTGAACCGCTGGAGAAGTGTTGCAGCACCGGCCAGAGACTCAGGTCGCTGAAGTAGTGATCTATCTGGCAAACGGCCACGCCATTGACCCGGCGCAGGGTGCGCAGATGAACGACGTTGTCACCCTCCTGAATGCCCAGCGCATCGGCGACATGGCTGGAGGCCGGACGCAGCACGGAGAGCAGTTTTTCGCTGGTGGGATGGCTGCCCTGATCGAGCAGGTTCTGGCTAAAGCGCGCCTGTGCATTGAGCGGGTAGTCGAACGGACGCATCAGCACCAGCACGCCGACGCCCTGACGGCGCTGCACCCATCCGCGCTCAACCAGTTGATCGATGGCGCGGCGCAGGGTGTGGCGGTTCACTTCATAGCGGTCTGCAAGCTGCTGTTCGGCTGGCAGGTAGTCTCCGCAGCGGTAATGGGTGCGCAGCTCCACTTCGAGTTTTGCTGCAATCTCTTGCCAGCGGGTAGGGTAACTGGTCGGATGTCTGGATAAGTGCATACCAATCAAAGCCTCGCTTCTCAGATGAAGTGCTTACGCAAACGTTGAGAGAGGAAATCCAGCAGGCTGACGGTGATGATGATGAGTACCATCAGGGCGCAGGTTTGCTGGAACTGGAAACCGCGGATCGCCTCCCACAGGGTGATACCAATGCCGCCTGCGCCGACCATGCCGACGACGGTGGCGGAACGGACGTTAGATTCGAAGCGGTAGAGCGAATAGGAGATCAGCAGCGGCATGACCTGGGGTAGCACGCCGTAAAGGATCTCTTCAATTTTGTTGGCGCCGGTGGCGCGAATACCTTCGACCGGGCCGGGCTCAATGGCTTCCACCGCCTCGGAAAGCAGCTTGGAGAGTACGCCGGTGGTGTGGATGAACAGCGCCATGACCCCCGCGAACGGCCCCAGACCCACGGCGACCACGAACAGCATTGCGAACACCATTTCGTTAATGGCGCGGCAGGCGTCCATCAGGCGGCGCATCGGTTGATAAACCCACCACGGGACGATGTTTTCCGCGCTCATCAGGCCAAACGGAATGGAGAGAATAACGGCCAGGGCGGTACCCCAGACGGCGATTTGCAGGGTGACAGCCATTTCGCCGAGGTAGTCCTGCCACTGGCTGAAATCGGGCGGGAAGAAGTCGGCAGCGAAGGTGGCCATGTTACCGGCGTCTTTAAACAGCAGCAGCGGATCCATCTCCGCGCCCTTCCAGGAGATAACCAGCACCGCCAGCAGGATGGCCCAGCTGAACAGCGAGAACCAGCTGCGCTTCGGCGGTGGGAGGGTGATGGTTTGCATGTCGACTCCTTTGTGTTTAGTTCCCTCTCCCTGAGGGAGAGGGAGAAAAGCGTTACTGCACCGCTTTATTTACGCTGGTCATCGCACCGAGTGCGGCGGTCAGGCGATCCAGGTCTTCCAGCTGGGCCTGAATGGCCGCCACTTTGCTGGTCTTCTCTTCGTCCTTCAGGCCTTTGTTGTCCTTCACGCCCTGCATCTCTTTAAACAGCGCCAGCTGGCGAATCGGAACCAGCTGCAGGTCGCTTGACGGGCGGAAAGGCGCCCAGCCAAGATGCGCCAGAACGGCTTTCTCTTCCGGCGTTTTGCCGTAGGTCATAAAGAAGTCGTACACCTTGTCCTTGGTGCTTTCAGAGAGGCTTTTGCGCCACACAATGGGGTCGCCAGGAATGAGAGGGGATTTCCAGATCACCTTCAGCTCTTTCAGCTTGTCCGGGGCGGAGGTCTTTAGCTTGTCGAGGTTTTCGGTGTTGTTGGTGGCGACGTCCACCTGCTTGTTGGCCACGGCCAGGGCGTTGGTTTCATGGCTGGCATTGACGGTGCGCTTGAAGTCGCTGGCAGAGGCATTGTTTTTGGCGAAGACGTAATAGCCCGGCACCAGGAAGCCTGAAGTAGAGTTCGGATCGCCGTTGCCGAAGGTCAGTTCTTTGCGTTTGGCGAGCATATCGTTGAGGTTATTGATCGGGCTGTCTTTGTTGACGATCAGCACGCTCCAGTAACCCGGGGAGCCATCGGCAGCAACGGTCTGGGCAAAGACCTGGCCGTTTGCACGATCCACCGCTTCCATGGCGGAGAGGTTGCCATACCAGGCGATGTCCACTTTGTTAAAGCGCATCCCCTGGATGATGCCCGCGTAGTCCGGGGCGAAGAAGGCGTTCACTTTGATCCCCAGTTTGGTTTCCATATCTTTCAGGAAGGGTTCCCACTGAGGCTTCAGATTCTGCTGTGATTCCGTCGAAATAATGCCAAAGTTCAGCGCTTTTTCCTGCTCCTCAGCGTGCGCAGGGCTTAACAGGGTGCTGATGCTGAACATGCTGGTGAAAGCCAGCGCGGCAACCGTTTTATAGCTCATTTCCATTCCTCGTAGTGGGGACGTTATGCAGCCTGCGCGTTCTCTTCGACACGGTTAATGCTGCGGTAGAGATGGTCAAAACGTTCGTTATCAAACTGGTGGCTTGCGCCATCAAAGAACACATGTCCCTGACGCAGGGCGACAATGCGCTCGCAGTAGCGCAGGGCGTAATCCACCTGATGCAGCGTCACCACCACGGTGATGCCGTCGTTCTGGTTAATGTCATGCAGGGTTTCCATCACGATGCGGGCCGATTCCGGATCCAGCGAGGCAATGGGTTCATCGGCTAGAATGATTTTTGCTTTCTGCATCAGGGCGCGGGCAATGGCCACGCGCTGCTGTTGTCCACCGGAGAGGGTGGAGACGCGCTGATGGGCGAAGTGAGCCATGCCTACGCGGGTGAGCGCACGCAACGCCTCTTGCTTCTGTAACGGGGAGAACCAGCGCAGACAGGTGCGCCAGAATGGGGTGCTACCGAGCGCGCCAATCAGCACGTTCTCCAGCACCGTCAGTCGATTTACCAGATTAAATTGCTGGAAGATGTACCCTGTCTGCGCGCGGCTTTTGCGGATATCCCGCGCCAGTCGCCCTGCACGCTGTACGGTGTTGCCCAGCAACTCGACGTGGCATTCCGGGGTGTTATCGCCGGTAATCAGGCCGCTTAAGTGACGCAGAAGGGTGGATTTACCTGAACCGGATGGCCCCAGCAGCGCCACCATGTCGCCCTGCTGGACGGTCAGATCAACGGCATGCAGAGCCTTGTTGTGATGAAAGGTCTTGCTCAGTTTCTCGACGCGGATGACGGTTTGCATATGCTGGGCCTCACAATAAATGTGGCCTCATGCTGGCGCATCAATGTGACATTTGGGTTAAGTGCAGGTTGCGGGAGTTTGAAGAGTTGAGCGGAGTTTGATGACAGGCGGAGGCAGACTGCCCACCGCCAGAAAATTAATGCTGTTGCTTAACGACGTTAATCATCCACGGCACGCCGTATTTGTCGGTGACTTTACCGAAACCGTGTGCCCAGAAGGTCTCCTGCCAGGCCATTTCAATATTTCCGCCATCCGCGAGATTGTCGAACCAGCGTTTGCCTTCATTGACATCCTGAGTGTCGAGAACCAGCGTGAACCCGGCGTACTGCGCTTTGCTGCCCGGCGGCAGGCCATCGCTCATCATGATATCGCTGCCCGCAATACGAACGTTGGAATGGGCAATAGCGGAATCCGGGAACTGCATACCAGACGGACAGCCTTCTTCGCTGTTTTCGCCTTTGGGCATTTCGCCGAAGGTGATTTTGTAGAGGAGCTCTGCGCCGACGGCCTGCTGATAATAGGCGGTTGCCTCTGCACAGTTACCGGCGAAAGAGATGTAGGGACTTAACGGCATAATCTTTACCTCACGTAAGAAAAGCCCATTAAGTGTAGTGGTTGTATGCCCGGTAAGCGAAGCGCCACCGGGCGGGTAAATCAGTTCTTTTTCACAAACTCGGATTTCAGTTTCATCGGGCCAAAGCCGTCAATTTTGCAGTCGATATTATGATCGCCTTCAACCAGACGGATATTCTTCACTTTGGTACCGATCTTCAGCATGGAAGAGCTGCCTTTCACCTTCAGGTCTTTCACCACGGTAACGCTGTCGCCATCGGCCAGCAGATTACCGTTAGCATCTTTAACGATCAGCGCGTCGGCATCGTGTGACGGCTCTGCGTCATTCCATTCGTGAGCGCATTCCGGGCAGATGAACATGCCATTATCTTCATAGGTGTATTCAGAATTGCATTTCGGGCAGTGTGGAAGTTGCATAGGGGTATCCTCAAAAAGTGCATAACACGCTGGAAAGTGCCAGCAAAATGACGGCAGAGCGCCGAAAAAGAGGGCAAGTATAACGCAAATCCACACGGTTGTCGGTGATATTGTTTAATAAAAAAAAACCGAAAAGCGTGTTGCGAGTGACACTTTCTGTCAGTCGGTTAAGCGATGCTAACTTCATTAACGCGTTGGGAAGAAATGACACTCAATATATCGAATATTTTATTGCGGCAAATTGCTACGCTCCTCCATTTCGGATAAGGTGAAGCGACACATTGTTATTTATCGCCGGTTTTCGTCGTCATACATCTGTTATGACGGTGAGCCATTCCCTCTCTTTTTAGGTGGGTAAATAATGATGATATATCCTGAAGTTTCTTAAAAATGGGCTACGCTTTTTATCTTTTGGCTATCAGGCCAGGAGTAGAGCTTTACACGCCATGCAAGGATAGCGAATTATTTCTGATTGTCTTCAATCAGTTATATTTCGGTGAACATGTTTTCCACACGTGATCATATAAGCCGAAAAAGATAATTAAAACCAGGTGGCTTAATAAAAGTAATAAATTTGCGTTAAGGAAAGGCTTTTATCATGCACACACAGACCATTTTTGAATTAAGCCAGGAAGCAGAGCGGTTGTTACAGCTCGCCCTGCAAAATCTTGATACGTTGAAATCAATGCCGATGGCGATGATGGAGAGTACCGCGACGGCCATTACGGGTGAAAAGAACAACGTTTTACCTCTGCATTTTAGCGCGCGTGGTGTCGAAGCACAGCAGGCGATGCTGAATAATGAATTACGCAAAATAACCCGACTGGAAATGGTGCTGGCTATTGTGGGAACCATGAAGGCGGGAAAATCGACCACCATTAATGCGATAGTGGGCACCGAAGTGTTGCCCAACCGTAATCGACCGATGACGGCGCTTCCTACCCTGATCCGTCATACGCCGGGCCAGAAGGAGCCGGTGCTGCATTTCTCGCATGTCTCTCCCATCGATGATTTGATCCAGCTGCTGCAGAAAAAGCTCTGTGATGAAGATCGTGGCAAGCTGGCTCAGCGTCTTGAAATTGATAAAGACATGAATACGCTGCTGGAGCGAATTGAAAAGGGGGAAGCTTTCGAGAAGCACCACCTTGGGGCGCAGCCGATCTTTCATTGTCTGAAAAGCCTGAATGACCTCGTCAGGCTCTCTCAGGCACTGGACGTGGCGTTCCCGTTCTCTGAGTACGCGTCGATAGAACATATACCGGTGATTGAGGTGGAGTTTGTGCATCTTGCGGGTCTGGATGCGCATCTGGGGCAACTGACGCTGCTGGACACGCCTGGGCCAAATGAAGCCGGGCAACCGCATCTGCAAAAAATGCTCACCGAGCAGTTGTCCCGTGCCTCCGCCGTACTGGCGGTGATGGACTATACGCAGCTCAAATCGATTTCTGATGAAGAGGTTCGTCAGGCCATTTCGGTGGCGGGAAAATCGGTGCCTTTATATGCGCTGGTGAATAAATTCGACCAGAAAGATCGCAACAGCGATGATGAAGAGCAGGTCAGGGCGATGATCTCCGGCACCTTAATGAAAGGGAATATCTCACCGGGACAAATTTACCCTGTTTCGTCGATGTGGGCCTATCTGGCGAACCGCGCCCGCTATGAGATGGCGACGCACGGGCAGTTACCGGATCATCAGGAGCAGCGCTGGGTGCAGGACTTTGCCGAAGCCGCGCTGGGACGCCGCTGGCGTACGGCGGACCTGGACGATATCGAGCATATTCGCCATGCCGCTGATTTGCTGTGGGAAGATTCGTTATTTGAACAACCGATCCGCAAACTGATTTACGCCGCCTATGCCAATGCGTCGTTATTTGCGCTGCGTTCGGCGTCGCATAAGCTGCTTAACTACGCGCAAAATGCCAGGGAGCATCTTGATTTTCGCTATCAGGCACTGACGGTCGCCTTTGAGTCGCTGGAACTGAATATTACGCGTCTCGAAGAGGATATGGCCCTGCTGCAGACGCGTCAGCGGGTGGCCAGCGAGGAAGTCAAACACGAAGTGGAGCAGGCCCTTCACGCCACTGACAATTTTATGGCGTTGCAGAAAAAGGCCCTTCAACAGGCGGTTGGACATGTCTTTGAGCGTCACAATATTCTTGATTTGGCCGGTATTGATCCGCTGAATCATCGCCACGACGAGCCGGACGCGCTGACACAGCTGGTGCTGGATGATGAAGGGCAGGCGCAGATTGCGCTGAGTAAAATCCGCTCTTCCTGCGAGCAGGTCATGCTGGATGCGCAGACAAAAATCAGCCGTGAACTGGCGCTACGTTTTGATCAACTGGAGTCTACGTTGGCGCGTTCGCTGAATGAGGCAATGCGGCCGATTGAACTGCGTATTAAAGAGCAGTTGAGCCATGCCGGCTTCCGGGCGCGGATCAGCTTCCCGGCGTTTCAGGCGAACCAGCTTAACTTCAATACGCGGGCGCTGTTTAACGATGCGATCGCGCAGGACAACCGCCCGGCAGGCCAGCCATCGACCACGGGCAGCGTGCGTGAGACGGTTTCGCGCTGGCTGAACAATCCTGGCTGGGGCTGGGAAGAGTATGTGGCGACACGCACGCGATACGTTATCGATATTGCGCAGCTGCATGACAAATTTACGCAGCATATTGATCAGTTTTGTGAACAAATCCGTAAAGCTTTAACCGCTCAGGTCGATGTCTCTGTTACGGCGGGTATGGCAACGTTCTTTGCAGAATTTTCGTTATGCCTTGCCGGGTTACAGGAAAGCTTGCGTGATAGCCTCGCAGTACGTCAGCAAAATGAGCATTCGACCCGAGCGCTCAGCCAGCTGTTGAAAGAAAGTATTACCACTGCGACGTGGATTCAGGAAGATACCCGACTGTTACGCGATGATATTCAAACCCTTTTCGCGGCAGAGCAACCATGACAACACAGCTACTGGACGGTCCCGGGCGGATGCTGGAGTGTATCCATCCTAAATTTATGGTCGATCTGGTCCAGGGGGTAGACGCGGCGCGTCATACCCACCTGGGGCCGCAACAGCTGCAGTTTCGTGAGCGTTTGACTCAGGAGATCATGACGCACACCCGGCTGCGGCCCTGGGCTATGGCGGGAATGCTCAACGAAAATGCGGCTTTGCGCCTGGGGCTGGCGGAAAAACTTGCCGGTATGCTGGATCCGGGTCATCTCGCGCTGACGCGCATGGCAGACAAACTGGTTGCGCTGCGCCAGCAAACCACTCCACGTGTGCAACAGTCGCCGGGCCTGGTTCAGCAGTATGCTGAACTCTCTTCGCATTTCATTCAACGCGCGGCATATAAAGAAAAGGCGTTAACCCAGCGCGGGTTAACGGTGCAGGCGGGCGAGCATAGCGAGCAGATTTTTACCCGCTGGCGAGCCGGAAACTATGACGGCTGGTCGCTGGCCGGACGCTGCTACATTGTGCTGGAAGAGCTGCGCTGGGGAGCATTTGGCGATGCCTGTCGTCTGGCGAATGAAGACGTGGCGGCAATGCTTAAGGATAACCTGCGCAGTATGGCGGCAAATTATCTGGCGCAGGGGATCAATGCCTCTCCCACTACCCGCCATTTCTATCACCAGTGGCTGACTACGCCCTCCACGCCGGGGATCATCGATCATAAAGATATGCTGGGCTGGCTGGGGGACTGGTGTCAGGCGGATAAACATCCGGTGAGCTGGTCAGTGACACAAAACTGGCAGACGGTCGCGCTGGGTATGCCGCGACTCTGTTCGGCAAAGCGGCTGGTGGATGGGATGGTGGAAGAAATTTTTGGTTGAACCCCTCTCCCCGGCGGGAAGAGGGAGGGTCTGATGCGGTGTGTTAATGATGAAGCTCTACCGCTTTCGGTTCTGTATCCGGCTCGGGGAGATTGCCGAAGCGCTTCGCGTACAGCGCCGTGATGATCGGCACCAGGATCGCGGTGACAATCACGCTGGCGGCAACCAGCGCCGTTGCCGAGGCCGCAACCGGTTCGAAAGCCGGGTTAATCTGGGCAATGATCACCGGATTCGCCACGGCGGCCCCTGCGGCTGAAGAGGCGGCTACACCTGCCGTTCCGTTTCCTCCGCCAATTACGCGATCGGCAATGATCAGCGGAATGCCGGTGATAATAATCACGGCCACGCCCAGGACAATACCCAGCAGTCCGGTATCAAGGATCACGTTCAGGTTAATGGTATTTCCCAGCGCGAAGCCGAAGAACGGGATCAGTACCGGCGTGGCTTTGCTGAAGAAATCGCGCAGATCGTGATCCAGATTACCGAGAGCAAAACCGATCAGGAACGGCAGGATCGCGCCGACAAAGTGGTGTGGTTCAAACGAGGCCAGCCCTGCCGAGCCCAGAATCAACATCGTCATCAGCGGACCGGACTCCAGAGACATCAGCACAAACGCGCCTGACTCCTCTTTTGTACCGTACTGGTTCATCAGGCTGGCATAGAGACCACCGTTGGTCATATCCATCGCGGAGACGATCGCCAGAACGGATAATCCGGCGAAGAATCCGGTCTGAATTCCATTTTCCGGAATGAACAGCGCACAGACCATTGCCACAACCCAGGCCACTGCAATTTTCGTTATAACCAGCGTTCCGGATTTACGTAATACGGTTCCTGTTGCCCGCAGGTTAATAGATGCGCCGATACAAAAGAACCAGACGGCGAGAATGGGAACGGTGCCCGTGATCATTCCTTTTGTGAAACCACCAAAATAAGCACCCGTATCAGGTGCCAGGGTATTCAGGATGGCGCCCAGTACCAGGGGAACCAGCATCATCCCACCGGGGATGCGTTCTATTGTGGCTTTAATCTTCATGTACAACCCTCACATCATGTCCCGCGTGGCGGACGGAATGCTATGAAAAATAAAATCAATAAATTCAATTAATTAAATGGTTACGAAGCGGAGGGCTTCGTTTTCCATACAATGAAATTAATGTCGTGCTTTTGATTAACGCTGCTCAAAAACACGCTGGACGTTGTGTTCGGATTTATCATGCGATCATTGGAATGATGATTCAATGAAAATAAAACAGTGTTTTAGTTATCTCCATCACATATTCAATGTAAATATTCGAACCATGTTTTAATAATTAAAATTTATGTAAATCTGATGTGAAGCCGAATGGTTTTTTTGAACGTTGGGAACGGAATAATAACGTGCGTGAGGACGTGCTTTTGGGATGGTTGGGAAAGGTCTTCTGTGCCGTAATTGACAAATACTGAACGCAATTGACGATAAGGAAAAATATGTGTGAAGTTGATCACAAATATAAACGCTGGTAGGGTAAAAAGGTCATTAACTGCCCAGACAGGCGTCAACAGGTTCGGTTGTATCGACGTAAAACGTCAATGTAAGTAAACCTGCTACGCTTGAATAAGGCGATTCGCATGGAGCGGATCCCCGTTGCACTGTTCACCGGGTGAACTGTGTAATGGACAGGGCTGAGTCTACGAGGAAAGCTATGCTTAGAAGGAAAAAGATTAAACCCATCACGCTTCGCGACGTCACCATCATCGATGATGCAAAACTGCGTAAAGCGATCACTGCCGCCTCGCTCGGTAATGCGATGGAATGGTTCGATTTTGGTGTCTATGGCTTTGTGGCCTATGCGTTAGGTAAAGTGTTTTTCCCCGGCGCCGACCCCAGCCTGCAGATGATTGCCGCGCTGGGTACGTTCTCGGTTCCCTTCCTTATTCGCCCGCTGGGTGGTCTGTTCTTCGGTATGCTCGGTGATAAGTACGGCCGTCAGAAGATCCTCGCTATCACCATTGTCATTATGTCGATCAGTACGTTCTGTATCGGCCTTATCCCCTCCTATGCCACGATTGGTATCTGGGCGCCGATTCTACTGCTGCTGTGTAAGATGGCTCAGGGCTTCTCCGTCGGGGGAGAGTATACCGGTGCCTCGATCTTCGTTGCAGAGTACTCCCCGGACCGTAAGCGTGGTTTCATGGGCAGTTGGCTGGACTTCGGTTCTATTGCCGGGTTCGTCATGGGCGCGGGCGTGGTGGTGCTGATTTCGACCGTGGTCGGTGAAGAGAACTTCCTGGATTGGGGCTGGCGTATTCCGTTCTTCCTGGCGCTGCCGCTGGGGATCATTGGCCTGTACCTGCGTCATGCGCTTGAAGAGACGCCTGCATTCCAGCAGCACGTTGATAAGCTTGAGCAGGGCGATCGTGAAGGTTTGCAGGATGGCCCGAAAGTCTCCTTTAAAGAGATCGCGACCAAACACTGGCGCAGCCTGCTGGCCTGTATCGGTCTGGTGATCTCCACGAACGTGACTTACTACATGCTGCTGACCTACATGCCGAGTTATCTGTCGCATAACCTGCACTACTCGGAAGACCACGGTGTGCTGATCATTATCGCCATCATGGTGGGTATGCTGTTTGTGCAACCGATTATGGGTCTGTTGAGTGACCGCTTCGGCCGTCGACCGTTCATTATTCTGGGTAGCGTTGCGCTGTTTGCCCTTGCCATTCCGGCATTCATTTTGATTAACAGCAATGTGCTGGGCCTGATTTTTGCCGGCTTGCTGATGCTGGCGGTGATCCTCAACTGCTTCATCGGGGTGATGGCCTCTACACTGCCGGCCATGTTCCCGACGCATATCCGCTACAGTGCACTGGCGGCGGCCTTTAACATCTCAGTACTGATTGCCGGTCTGACGCCGACGCTTGCCGCCTCTCTGGTGGAAAGCACGCAGAATCTGATGATGCCCGCTTATTACCTGATGGTGATCGCGGTGATTGGATTGATTACCGGGATTACCATGAAGGAGACGGCGAACCGTCCTCTGAAAGGGGCGACGCCTGCGGCATCAGATATCCAGGAAGCGAAAGAGATCCTGCGCGAGCACTACGATAACGTCGAGCAGAAGATTGAAGATATTGACGCAGAGATTGAAGAACTGCAGAAAAAACGCTCCCGACTGGTGGACCAACATCCACGCATCAACGAGTAATAAAAAAACCCGCCGCTGGCGGGTTTTCTTTTATTAGCATCCTGCGGCGATGTAATCGCCATTGGCGCTGATGGGGATCACCGTCAGGAACAGGATGGTCGCAAACAGGATCAGAACAATCCCGCCAGCAATCTTGACCGCCGGAACCAGCCAGTTCAGCGAGGTGCTGCCGCCAAACCAGGAAACCGTACGCTCGCGGGCGTAACGCACAGCCAGCGATAGCCCCATAATCGACAGCGCGGTTCCCAGCGACATGGTCATTACCGCAGCCATTCCCCAGGTGACAATGCCCAGCGCGTTCGAGAACATCAGGATCATAATGGCCCCGCTACACGGACGCGCACCGATCGCCAGAATCACACCCAGACGGGTTTTCCAGTCACCCTGCGTCAGGTCTGCACCTACGCCGTGATGGCCGCAGCCACACTGTTCGTCATGCTGATGAAGAGGCGTAATGGCGGAGATCCTCATCCTGCGCGGACGCAGGCTTTTCAGCGCCTGGTAAATGACAAACGCGCCGAATGCGCCAATAAGGACCGCGCTTATCTTCTCGACATACCAGCGGCTGGTACTGATATCCCCTGAAGCCAGGTTAAACCCCACCGCCAGAATAAACACAAACAGAATGGCGCTGACGCCCTGCAGCATACTGCCAAAAAAAGGGACAACCCGGGCGGCAAGGTCGCTCTCTTTATTGGTACTGAGATAGGTCGTGACAATAAATTTGCCGTGCCCCGGCCCGATAGCATGAAGTACGCCATAGAGGAAAGCGCCGGTTAAAAGCCATAATCCACCGCTGTACTGATGGTTATTAAGCTGCAGAAGGTACATCACCAGATAACGGTGCAGGGTAATTTGTGTGGCAAGGCACCACTGGATGAAAGCACCCCAGTGTGCGTGCAGAGTGAAGCCCGCAATAAGAAGCAGCAGCGTCATGAGGCCTGCGCCAGGGAGCCGCCAGTCTCGGGTGAGGCGTTGTGTGGTCATGGATGTCGTCTGTCGGGGAGAATATTTGCCAATAGTATAGTTGATTATCCCCCTCAATCCGTGGGTTCTTATTGTGCTTATGCGTTGTATTGTGGATAAGTCTGTGCGTAAAAGGGTATAAGGCGGGGTTTTGCTGGGGAATACAGCAGTCAGTCATCTTTTTGCAACTTTTCGGTTGCGGTCGCCCGGGAACTCCCTATAATGCGCCTCCATCGACACGGCGGATGTGAATCACTTCACAAACAGACCGGTCGGTTGAAGAGAAAAAATCCTGAAAATCAGGGTTGACTCTGAAAGAGGAAAGCGTAATATACGCCACCTCGCGACAGAGCGCTGAAGCGCGTCGCAACTGCTCTTTAACAATTT
>NZ_JBQENX010000013.1:0-101203 GCF_052044775.1 Enterobacter sp. 22466
GTAATGAATTACGTGTTCACTCGTTGAGACTTGGTATTCATTTAGTGTCCGAAGACATTAAGAATCCATGTCACTTTGAGTGCCCACACAGATTGTCTGATAAATTGTTAAAGAGCAGTGCAACGCGGCTTTCGCTCACCGTTGCGAGGTCCCGTATAATACGTTTTCCTCATTCAGAGTCAAGTGATTATTTTCACTTTTCTCTGTCGGCATTCATCTCTGAACCCCGCTAACCCGGCGGCTTGCAAGCCGTTGTTCCGTGTCAGTGGAGGCGCATTATAGGGAGTTCTCAGACGTTGACAACCCCTCTTTAAAAAAAAACGTTCAACCGTCTCTTTTTTGCTCAAAACCGTGCTACAGCGCGAGTTTTTCGAGCGTTTCAAACCCATAACGGCGCAGAACGGGTAAAAGTTGCTCAGTCTCAGTTGTTAATGCCATACAAAAAGCGATATTCGCATCGGCAGATTTGGCATCCGGCGCTTCATGTTCCAGCAGCCAGGCAGTACGACGGGCAATAGCCGCACCGGAATCCACCAGACGCGTTCCCTCCGGCAGTACTTCTAACAATTCTTCCTGTAAGAGCGGGAAGTGAGTGCAGCCCAGTACGACGGTATCCGGAGGTTCCGGCATACGCAGCCACGGGCGAAGAATACGACGCAGCTCCTCAAGTGACACCGTCTTGCCATGCAGCTTCGCTTCAGCCATCTCCACCAGCTCTGCCGAACCGAGCATCGCGATCTGACATTCATTGGCAAAACGATCGATCAATTCACGCGTATAAGGACGCTTCACCGTACCGCGCGTAGCCAGCAGACCCACAATACCATTCGCCGTCAGGCGCGCAGCTGGCTTTATAGCAGGAACGACACCCACAACCGGGAACTGAAATTTTGCGCGCAAGGCTGGCAGCGATACCGTGCTTGCGGTATTACAGGCGATGACCGCCAGCGCCAGGGGATAACGCTGCTGTACTGCGGTGACGATTTCAACGACACGCTCAACAATAAAGTCCTCGCTCTTCTCCCCATAAGGGAAAGCGACGTTATCGAAGGCGTAGATATAATGGAGATCCGGCAGGAGATGCCGAATCTCATCATAGACCGAAAGCCCACCGACGCCGGAATCAAATACCAGCACGGTGGGACGCGGATTAGAAGGTGTAGCTGCCAGACAAGGTGTATTCCCGTCCTGCAGTTTGGTAGCCATAAACTGTCTCGTAATCTTTATCGAACAGGTTGGCTATTTTACCACGAACTGTAAGGTGAGAGGTGACAGGATATGAAACTGCGACATCCCACAGACTTACCCCTCCCATTTTGACCTTCTGACTCGGCCAGGTACCGAAGTCGGTATCGTAGCGCGTACCCAGGTAGTGATAAGTCAGGCTCCAGTCAAAATCATAGATCTGGGTATCAAGCTGGTACTTCACCTGCTGCTTAGCACGGCGGTCCAGCAGCTGGTTGGTTGCCGCATTGCGGGCATCAACATAGTCATAACCGACAGTATGCATGACCGGGCCAGTATCAAACGAGGCAGTAGCTTCGACACCTTTAATACGTGCCTTGCCGACGTTGTAGAACTCCATTAGGTTATTGTTGAAGTCGATCAGGTTCTCAACATCGTTACGATAAGCCGACACACGCCAGTTCACACCTGCGGTAAGCCCCTCGAACGCACCTTCCCACTGCTTACTCTCTTCAGGCTCAAGACGGTCATTGCCGTAAGAGCCATAGAGTTGCCCCTGATTCGGTGCTTTATAGGCTGTGCCATAAGAGGCAATGAAACGATAACCGTCAATAAACTCCCAGCCTGCACTGCTCTGCCAGGTGCCGTGGCGACCAAACTGTGAGTTGTCGTCGCTGCGAACCGCCCCTTCCAGAGTGACGTCACCAAACTGCTGCAACCCGGTCAGGTAGATGCCCGTGTTGCGAATGTCGTAGGCATTCGACACGTAGTTGGTGTTAGGTTCGGTACTCTGCTTCTGCCAGTCGATACCCGCGCCGATATTACCGTGGCCCACGTCCACAGAGTTTGTCCACTGAACGTTGTACTGTTTGATTTCATCCAGCGTCGCCGTGGAGTCATAACGCCCAAGATGCGGATCGTAGTTAAAGTCCTTACTGTGGCTGTAACTGGAAAGCAACTGCGAATGGAAGATATCGTCGTTAAAGCGCACTCCGGCATCCCAGGTCTGGCTATATAACTGACGGGTATCAACAAGCACATTTGGATTGTAATAATTGTCATAGGCAGTACGGTTGCTGTAGCCATACCCGCGAACGAAGCCGCTCCATTGAGCGGAGAACGCATGCTCAAGTGCACCGTAGATCGTTTTATTCATGTAGCCGTCACGATCGGTTTGCGGAACGCCGCCGTTGTTGCCGTCCGCCACCACGTCAAAGCCTTTGGTATACGTGTAATCACCTGCCAGCGTCACACGCGTGGAGTCACCCAGCGTCTGCTGCGTACTGCCGCCATAATTTTGGTAACCATGCGAGCCTACGCCTGCATTCAGAGTCGTACCGTCCTTGGCGCGGGTGGTAATGATGTTCACTACGCCACCAATCGCATCGGAGCCATACACCGCCGAACGCGGGCCACGAATGTATTCGATACGCTGCACCAGCGCGATAGGGAACTGGCTGAGGTCGGACGACCCCGTAACACCAGCCTGGTTAAGGCGGATCCCGTCGACGAGGATAAGAACATGACTGGAGTTAGTGCCACGAATAAAGAGTGAAGAAGACTGCCCCATTCCGCCGTTTTGCGCGGTATCCACACCCGGCAGGCGGCGCATAACGTCGATAACGGTCGTGGATTGCCAGCGTTCAATATCATCACGCGTGACCACAGACGTGGGCGCCAGAACGGTATTAAGAGGTTGTTCAAAACGATTTGCTGTCACCACCAACGAGTCAGCGCTATCCTGCGCCCAGCCCGAAAATGCCGTGACGGACAACGCCGTCAACAGCGATACTTTTTTAATCATTGTTAAAGCATCCACAATATAAGAAGGATGCCGCAGGCCTCATCTATAGCACGCGATGATGAAACCAAATGCGACGTGATCCCGGCAGGTCTTCGGGCTAGGTGGCGTTATACGGATGAAGACTTCCCATTTTCACAGTGTCTACAACTCTCATCCCGCCAGTCTTTACCGCTGCGCGTCAGCTCCAGATTTCCACTGGATTCCCTTTTCACTCTCAGGAGACCGGAAACAGAATGCTACAATTAGACACGTATAGATGTCCAGATAGCTATTAGCCATTAAATCTGGACATCCACTGCACAATCCCTACAATCCCCGCGTAATTCTTTATCACTCAGGACGCATCATGACCCCCGAACACCTCCCGACAGAACAGTACGACGCACAGCTGGCAGAGAAAGTTGTCCGCCTGCAAAGTATGATGACGCCGTTCAACGCGCCCGTTCCTGAGGTGTTCCGTTCGCCCGTCAGCCACTACCGTATGCGCGCTGAGTTCCGCATCTGGCACGATGGCGACGACCTGTACCACATCATTTTCGATCAGCAGACCAAATCGCGTATTCGGGTAGACAGCTTCCCGGCGGCGAGTGAGTTGATTAACCAGCTCATGACGTTAATGATTGAAGGAGTCCGCAACAATCCTGTGCTGCGCCACAAGCTGTTCCAGATTGATTACCTGACCACCCAAAGCAATCAGGCCATTGTCTCTCTGCTGTACCACAAGGCGCTTAATGACGAGTGGCGCGAGCAGGCAGAAGCGCTGCGCGATGCGCTGCGGGCGCAAGACATCAACGTTCACCTGATTGGCCGCGCGACAAAAACCAAAATCATGCTGGATCAGGATTACATCGATGAGCGCCTGTCGGTGGCAGGAAAAGAGATGGTTTACCGTCAGGTAGAGAACAGCTTCACCCAACCTAACGCGGCGATGAACGTGCAAATGCTGGAGTGGGCGCTGAAAGCGACCGAAGGGTCAAAGGGCGATCTGCTTGAGCTGTACTGTGGGAATGGCAACTTCTCGCTGGCACTGGCGCGCAATTTCGAGCGCGTACTGGCGACGGAAATTGCCAAACCGTCCGTTGCGGCCGCGCAGTACAACATTGCCGCCAACCATATCGACAACGTGCAGATTATTCGTATGGCAGCAGAAGAGTTTACGCAGGCCATGAACGGTGTGCGCGAGTTTAACCGTCTTGAGGGGATCGATCTGAAGAGCTATCAGTGCGAGACGATTTTTGTCGATCCGCCGCGCAGCGGCCTGGACAGCGAAACCGAGAAGATGGTGCAGGCATACCCGCGTATTTTGTACATTTCCTGTAACCCGGAAACGCTGTGCAAGAACCTGGAAACATTAAGCCAGACGCACAAGGTTGAACGTCTGGCGCTGTTCGATCAGTTCCCGTATACCCACCATATGGAGTGTGGCGTCTTACTTACCGCACGGTAATGTTGTGCCGGATGGCGTTTCGCTTATCCGGCCTACACAACCCCACATCTTATTCTGGCAACTGGCTCTTGCGGCTGCGCATGCGAGAGCCGATCCAGAACACCAGCGCAACAGACAGTACTGCAGGGAAGAAGTTAGAGCCAATATCCGGGTACTCGGCGCGTACCACGGTGCTGTACAGCAACACGCCCAGAATAAAGCAGGCAGCGGCCAGACCCGGTAACCCAACCGGCATGGTGCGGTTCAGGTAACGCTGATGCAGGCAGTAAACTGTCAGCACCAGTGCGATGAGCGGGAAAATAGAGAAGGGTACGATTGAGCTAAAAATAGCGGCAAACGTGCCATTAATGGATAAGCCAGCGATCAATGCCAGCAACAGCGTCCCTTTATCCTGACCTGACTGTTTCATTACTCACCTTCACTCTTCGGTTTGATGTGCCAGTTTCTCTTGTTCACGGCGATACCAGTAATATGCGCCTTTGGAGATCATCCGTAGCTGCAATACCAGTCGTTCTTCGAGCTGCTTACGTTGTTCAATGCTGACATCCAGCGCTTCGGCACCTGCGCTGAACACAATCGTCACCATTGCCTCAGCCTGCGCTTCTGTGAATGCACGCGGCATGTGGTTTTCGAGTTCAAGATAGTCGGCAAGTTCCGCAATGAAATGCTGAATTTCACGCGCGACAGCGGCACGAAATGCCGCTGACGTCCCTGAACGCTCGCGCAGCAACAGGCGAAAGGCGTTGGGGTTGTTGCCGATAAATTCCATAAAGGTCGACACGGAGGTGCGGATCACGCTGCCGCCTTTTGCGATACGCTGCCGCGCCTGGCGCATAAGCTGGCGCAGCATCAGCCCGCTCTCGTCGACCATGGTCAGACCCAGTTCATCCACATCACGGAAATGGCGGTAGAAGGACGTTGGCGCAATCCCGGCCTCGCGTGCGACTTCACGCAGGCTCAAACTGGCAAAACTCCGCTCAGCACTCAGTTGACTGAATGCGGCTTCCACCAGCGAACGCCGGGTTTTCTCTTTTTGTTGTGCTCTTACGCCCATCACGATAGTTGAATCCTTCCAAAGGCCTGATGGCACTATACCAGAGAATAAAATTAATCTGTTTGTCTGGCTTTGTGAATGATTGTTTACGCGCGCTTTGTGCTCCACTGCCGGAAAAAAGCACAACGATAATTGGGTTACTCTGGCAATGATGTTATGATTCTGTTGCTTTTATGTATAAGAACAGGTAAGCCTTGCCATGCCACATTCCTACGATTACGACGCAATAGTTATTGGTTCCGGCCCCGGCGGCGAAGGCGCTGCTATGGGACTGGTGAAACAGGGAGCCAGAGTAGCGGTTATAGAGCGCTACCATAATGTTGGCGGCGGTTGCACCCACTGGGGCACCATCCCTTCCAAAGCCCTCCGCCACGCCGTTAGCCGCATTATTGAATTTAACCAGAACCCTCTTTACAGCGACCACTCCCGACTTCTTCGTTCCTCTTTTGCCGATATCCTGAATCACGCAGATACCGTTATTAACCAACAGACACGAATGCGTCAGGGGTTTTACGAGCGTAACCACTGCGAAATTCTTCAGGGCAATGCGCATTTTGTGGATGAACACACGCTGGCGCTGGAGTGTCACGACGGTTCGGTTGAAACCCTGACCGCTGAAAAATTTGTTATCGCCTGTGGTTCCCGCCCGTACCATCCGGCAGACGTGGACTTCTCACACCCGCGCATCTACGACAGCGATTCCATCCTCAGCCTGCACCATGAACCACGTCATGTGATTATCTATGGCGCGGGGGTGATCGGGTGTGAATATGCGTCTATTTTCCGCGGAATGGATGTCAAAGTTGATCTGATTAACACCCGCGACCGCCTGCTGGCTTTCCTTGATCAGGAGATGTCAGACTCCCTCTCCTACCACTTCTGGAACAGCGGTGTGGTGATTCGCCACAACGAAGAGTACGAAAAAATAGAAGGCTGCGACGACGGTGTGATCATGCATCTGAAGTCTGGCAAAAAGCTGAAAGCCGACTGCCTGCTGTATGCCAACGGCCGTACCGGTAATACCGATTCACTGGCGCTGGAAAACATCGGTCTGGAAACGGACAGTCGTGGTCAGTTGAAGGTCAACAGCATGTACCAGACTGCCCTGCCGCATGTGTACGCGGTCGGTGACGTGATTGGTTACCCGAGCCTGGCATCCGCGGCTTATGACCAGGGGCGCATTGCGGCGCAGGCGCTGGTAAAAGGCGAAGCGACGGCGCATCTGATCGAAGATATTCCGACAGGGATTTACACCATTCCGGAAATCAGCTCCGTGGGGAAAACCGAGCAGCAGCTGACCTCCATGAAGGTGCCTTACGAAGTGGGTCGCGCCCAGTTTAAACATCTGGCGCGGGCGCAAATTGTGGGCATGAGCGTGGGAACGCTGAAGATCCTGTTCCATCGCGAGACGAAAGAGATCCTCGGTATTCACTGCTTTGGTGAACGCGCGGCGGAAATCATTCATATCGGCCAGGCGATAATGGAGCAAAAAGGTGGCGGTAACACCATTGAGTACTTCGTTAACACCACCTTTAACTACCCGACCATGGCGGAAGCCTATCGGGTCGCCGCGCTGAACGGTTTAAACCGCCTGTTTTAACGCGTTGTCAAAATGGCCATCCATCGCACCACGGATGGCCTCTGCCAGCTGCTCATAGCGGCTGCGCAGCGGTGATCCCGGGCGATAAACCAGCCCAATGGTACGACGCGGCTCTGGCTTAATGCACGGCAGGTAAACCACACCGTCACGTTTACGCTCGCGCGGCACGGCCAGCGCAGGCAGCAACGTAATACCACTTCCCGCCGCCACCATATTGCGCAGCGTTTCCAGGCTGGTTGCGCGGAAATGGGTATCTTCATCCGCACCCGCTTCAAAACAGAAGCCCATCGCCTGATCGCGCAGGCAGTGACCATCTTCCAGCATCAGCAACTTTTCACCGGCAAGATCGGCCATTGGCACGCGATCGCGGTTCGCCCACGGGTGATCTTCGTAGATCGCCAGCATCATCGGCTCGTCAAACAGCGGCACTTCGATAAAGGCTTCGCTCTCTTTTACCAGCGCCAGAATGGCGCAGTCGAGCTTGCCGCTATCTAACTGTGCCAGCAGCTGATGGGTTTGCGCTTCATGCAGATACATTTCGAGTTTCGGGAACGTCTGGTGCAGCATCGGAATGATGTGCGGCAGAAGGTACGGACCAACGGTTGGGATCAGGCCAATATGCAGCGGGCCGGACATGGTCTCCCCTTGCTGACTTGCCATTTCCTTGAGCACTTTGACCTCGCGCAGCACGGTGCGCGCCTGATCCACCAGCAGCAATCCCGCCTGAGTGAACAGCACTTTACGACTGGTGCGCTCCAGCAGCATCACGCCCAGCTCATCTTCCAGCTTGCGGATCTGACCGCTCAGCGTAGGCTGGCTGACGTGGCAGGAATCTGCCGCACGGCGAAAGTGGCGATGCTCGGCTAACGCTACCAGGTATTCAAGATCACGAATATTCATTATTCATCCTCCGTCGCCACGATAGTTCATGGCGATAGATAGCATAGCAACGAACGATTATCCCTATCAAGCATTCTGTTGAATAATACACCACATAGACGAGGCGGCACGTGTTTGACCCTTGACGTCCCCGCACCGTCAGCGAGTTTCTCTCAAAACTCGAACAACTAAAGCCAACGTGAACTTTTGCGGACCCCGTGGTCCGCATTTTTTTTGCGTAAAAAAGCCCGGGGGTAAAAGCAAAATGGCAACCGAAGTTGCCATTTTTAGTGTTTGCTCCCTCTCCCTGTGGGAGAGGGCCGGGGTGAGGGCACCAGCCCGCACAAATCAAACCAACCGGTTTTTCGCGTCCGCAATCGCCTGCGCCACCTGCTTCGGCGAGACTCCACCTTTCGCCGCACGCTTATCCAGACATGACTGCAACGAAAGAATCGGATACACATCCTCCCCGATCACCGCACTGAATTTCTGCAGGTCGGCAAGCGCCAGATCTTCCAGCGGTTTCCCCTGACGAATCGCTTCCACGACCGCTTCGCCTACAATATGGTGTGCTTCACGGAACGGTACCCCTTTCGCCACCAGGTAATCCGCCAGTTCGGTCGCGTTTGCATAACCCTGCTGCGCCGCTTCCTGGCAACGCGGACGTTTCACCTGAATGCCGTCCAGCACCAGCGCGCCCATATGCAGGCAGTCCAGCCAGGTGTCGAGCGCGTCGAACAGCCCTTCTTTGTCTTCCTGCATATCTTTGTTGTACGCCAGCGGCAGCCCTTTCAGGGTCATCATCATGCCGGTCAGCGCGCCCTGCACGCGGCCACACTTACCGCGGATCAGCTCCAGCGCATCCGGGTTTTTCTTCTGCGGCATCAGGGAAGAGCCGGATGTCACACGGTCAGACAGCTCAACAAATCCGGCTTCGCCAGAGTTAAAGAAGATCAGGTCTTCGGCAAAGCGTGACAGGTGGACCATGCCGATAGAGGCATTCGACAGCAGTTCCAGCACGTGGTCACGGTCAGAGACGCTGTCCAGGCTGTTACGGGTGGCAGAGGCAAAGCCCAGCCAGCCTGCCAGCTGCTCACGGTCGATTTCATATGCCGTACCCGCCAGTGCACCGCTTCCCAGCGGGCTGACGTCCAGACGCTTCAGGGTATCCTGCAGACGGCTTTCATCACGCGCCAGCATCTCGACATAGGCCAGACACCAGTGGGCAAAGGTTACCGGCTGCGCGCGCTGCAGGTGGGTATAACCCGGCATCACCGCGTCCTGGTTGTTCTGCGCCGTTTCCACCAGCGCGCTCTGCAGCTGACGGTTAGCCGCCAGCAGTTCGCCAACGGTATCTTTACACCACAATTTCAGATCGGTGGCGACCTGATCGTTACGGCTACGGCCGGTATGCAGCTTTTTACCCAGCTGGCCGACTTTGTCGATGAGCTTCCCTTCCACCCAGCTGTGAATATCTTCGGCATCGCTCTGCAGGATTTGCTGCGGATCCAGACGCACTTCTTCCAGCAGATTATTGAGCGCCTCTTCCAGTTGCAGCTGTTCCTCTGCGGTCAGTACGCCTACCGTCACCAGCGCTTTGGACCAGGCCACAGAGCCGACGACATCCTGTTCGGCCAGGCGGTAGTCGAAGCGCAAAGAGTCGTTGAACTGTTTGAACCGTTGATCCGCTGCCTGTGTAAAACGCCCACCCCAAAGTGCCATAACATGCTTCCTTAATATCTTTGAATTTCATTGCCCGGTGGCGCTGCGCTTACCGGGCCTACAAAACATTAAATCGATTACGCAAGAATACGCGTGCCAATCGGCGTGCCGTTAAACAGCGCCGGAAGCTGCTCCGCGTGACGCCAGGAGGCGATATCCACCGGGCGTCCGAGCGTACGGGCGGCATCCAGTGCCGCATTTACTTTGACGATCATCCCGTCGGTGATAATGCCCTGGGCGATCAGCTGTTCGGCTTTTGCCGCGGTCATTTCCGCGATGCGCTGACCTTTGCCGTCCAGAATACCGCTCACGTCGGAGAGCAGGATCAGATCCGCGCCCAGCGTCGCGGCCAGCGCCGTTGCCGCCTGGTCCGCATTCACGTTCATCAGCTCACCTTCTTCGGTCACCCCGATAGAGCTCACCACCGGCAGGAAACCGCCTTCCAGCAACGTGTTAATCAGCTTAGGCGAACCTGGCTGTGCCAGTCCAACATGGCCGAGCTCTTCATCGAGCTGGGTCACTTTTACGCTGTCGCCATCGCCCAGATAGAGGCCAACGGAGGCAATGTGGTGTTTCTTCGCCCAGGACAACAGGGTTTTATTCGCCGTACCTGCCAGCGCACCGGTGATGATGTCAATCTGGTCGGCAGGCGTCACGCGCAGGCCATTTTTCTTTTTCACCGGCAGGTTGAGCCCTTTCATCAGCTCATCCACCACGCAGCCGCCGCCATGGACAATCACCAGCGGACGTTGATGTGATTCGCGATAGTTAACCAGCGCGGTAAACAGACGCTCCAGCGCTTCTTCGCTGTCCAGCAGTACACCACCGAGTTTGATAATTAATGGGTTCATCATCACACCTTAAATAAGAGCCTGTGTTTCCGGGAAACCGAAACGAATATTTGCACATTGCATTGCCTGAGCGGCAGCGCCTTTGAGTAAGTTATCTTCTGCTGCCACCACGATCAGATGCTCGCCCTGCACGGCAAAGCCGATATCGCAGAACGGCAGGCCAACCACGTTTTTCAGGGCGGGCACGCCTTTGTCATACAGACGCACCAGCGGTTTATCCGCATACGCCCGAGTAAAGACCTCGCTCACCTGCGCTTTGGTCACACCCGGTTTCAGGCGGCAGGTAATGGTTTCGAGGATCCCACGCGGGAAACTGCCCAGATGCGGCGTAAAGATGACATCCGCACCCAGATGGGTGGTGATTTCCGGATGATGGCGGTGATTAAACACGCCATACGGCTGCAGGCTGACTTCGCAGAAGCTGTTAGAGATAGCGGCCTTGCGTCCGGCACCGCTGACGCCACTGGTGGCGTTGATCACCGGCCACTGATTCAGATCCAGCAGGTCTGCGTCGATCAGCGGCTTCAGAGAAAGCTGTGCGGCCGTCGGGTAGCAGCCCGGGACGGCAATCAGATCCGCTTCTTTCAGCTTGTCTGCGCTCCACTCCGCCAGCCCATACACGGCTTTTGCAAGCAGGTCCGGGTGCTGATGGGTGAAGCCATAATATTTTTCGTAGAACGCGCCGTCGTTAACACGGAACGCGCCGGAGAGGTCGAACACTACGCAACCGGCCGCCAGGAATTGCGGCGCCAGGTCATGACTGACCTCGTGCGCGGTGGCCAAAAACACCACGTCGACGCCGTCAGTGAACTCGCTGATGTCAGACATCGGCTGCAGCGGCAGATCGACAATGCCCCTAAGCTGCGGATGCAAATCGGAAATTAACTTTCCTGCATCATTGCTTTGCGCTGACACGGTCAAAGCGGTTATGGTCATATGTGGATGGCGATTCACGTAGCTTACAAGCTCTGCGCCCGCATAACCGCTAGCGCCTACAATCAGCGTATTCAACATCGGGTTCCTTTATGCTCAACGTTAATGTATTTTTATTCACATTTATTGCATGAATATTGATACTATCACGACCTAAGGTGTGTCAACAATGAAAATGAACTTACCGCCATTTATCGAGATTTACCGCGCCCTGATTGCCACACCCTCCATCAGCGCGACCGAAGAAGCGCTGGATCAGAGCAATGAGTCTTTAATCAATCTTCTGGCGGGTTGGTTTAGCGATCTTGGCTTTAACGTTGAGGTTCAGCCTGTTCCCGGAACACGCCATAAATTTAACCTGCTCGCCAGTACCGGACACGGCGCAGGCGGCCTTCTGCTGGCCGGTCATACCGACACTGTGCCCTTTGATGATGGCCGCTGGACCCGCGACCCATTTACCCTGACCGAGCATGACAACAAACTCTACGGGCTGGGCACGGCCGACATGAAAGGCTTTTTCGCCTTTATCCTTGACGCGCTGCGTGATGTAGACGTGACCAAACTGAAAAAGCCGCTCTACATTCTGGCGACCGCCGACGAAGAGACCAGCATGGCGGGGGCACGTTACTTCTCAGAAAATACCTCTATTCGCCCGGATTGCGCCATCATCGGTGAGCCAACGTCATTACAACCGATCCGTGCGCATAAGGGCCATATCTCCACGGCGGTGCGCGTGATGGGCCAGTCCGGCCACTCCAGCGATCCGGCGCGTGGCGTCAACGCCATTGAGCTGATGCACGACGCCATCGGCCGCATCATGACTCTGCGCGACGAACTGAAAGAGCGGTACCACTACGACGCCTTCACCGTGCCGTATCCGACACTGAACCTCGGCAGTCTGCACGGTGGTGATGCTTCCAACCGTATCTGCGCCTGCTGTGAGCTGCACATGGACATCCGTCCGCTGCCGGGCATGACGTTAAGCGATCTCGACGGTTTGCTGACCGAAGCGCTGGCCCCGGTAAGTGAACGCTGGCCAGGTCGCCTGACGGTGTCTGAGCTGCATCCGCCGATCCCGGGTTATGAATGTCCACCGGATCATCAGCTGGTTGAGGTGGTGGAAAAACTGCTCGGCGAGAAAACCGATGTGGTGAACTACTGCACCGAAGCGCCGTTTATTCAGACGCTGTGCCCGACGCTGGTACTTGGCCCTGGCTCCATCAACCAGGCGCACCAGCCGGATGAATATCTGGAAACCCGTTTTATCAAGCCAACCCGCGAACTGATTACCCAGGTCGTGCATCACTTCTGCTGGCATTAAAACCGCACCGATTAGTCCCCTCTCCCGGTGGGAGAGGGTTAGGGTGAGGGCAACAAATCCCGCGATCTCCGTCACATTCCCATAAGCATCTCTTATCTGACGCAATGCGAATTAAATTTCGTAAATTGCCTGCATTTATTCGTTTGCTGAACCGTTTTCGCAGCAATTGACGACGGGGGTTTTACGTGGCTTTATAAAGGGAGATGACAAAATAATGTCCAGAAGATTTTCGCATGGGCATAAACAAAAATGATGGGGTGACTGGGTTTTTATGAACGAACAATATTCCGCGTTGCGTAGTAATGTCAGTATGCTCGGCAAAGTGCTTGGAGATACCATCAAAGATGCGTTGGGGGAAAACATCCTCGACCGCGTTGAAACCATCCGCAAGCTGTCTAAATCTTCCCGTGCCGGTAACGAAGCGAGTCGTCAGGAGCTGCTCACCACCTTGCAGAACCTCTCTAACGATGAGCTGCTGCCTGTTGCACGCGCATTCAGCCAGTTCCTGAACCTGGCAAACACGGCTGAGCAATACCACAGCATTTCGCCAAACGGCGAAGCTGCCAGCAACCCGGAAGTCATTGCCCGTACGCTTCGTAAACTCAAAGACCAGCCAAACCTCAACGAAGCCACCATCAAAAAAGCGGTGGAATCCCTTTCGCTGGAGCTGGTGCTGACCGCCCACCCAACCGAAATCACCCGTCGCACCCTGATCCACAAAATGGTCGAAGTGAACAACTGCCTGAAGCAGTTGGATAACAAAGACATTGCCGACTACGAACGTAACCAGCTGATGCGCCGTCTGCGCCAGCTGATTGCTCAGTCCTGGCACACCGATGAAATTCGTAAGCATCGCCCAAGCCCGGTAGACGAGGCCAAATGGGGCTTTGCAGTGGTGGAAAACAGCCTGTGGGAAGGCGTTCCGAACTACCTGCGTGAGCTGAACGAACAGCTGGAAGCGAACCTGGGCTACCGCCTGCCGGTGGATTTTGTCCCGGTACGCTTTACCTCCTGGATGGGCGGCGACCGTGACGGTAACCCGAACGTGACGGCAGAAATCACCCGCCACGTGCTGCTGCTGAGTCGCTGGAAAGCCACCGATCTGTTCCTGAAAGATATTCATGTGCTGATCTCCGAGCTGTCGATGGTGGAAGCGACGCCAGAACTGCGCGCGCTGGCCGGTGAAGAAGGTGCCAGCGAGCCGTATCGTTTCCTGATGAAAAAACTGCGTAGCCAGCTGATGGCGACCCAGGCCTGGCTGGAAGCACGCCTGAAAGGCCAGCGCTTGCCGAAGCCAGAAGGTCTCCTGAGCCAGAACGAACAGCTCTGGGAGCCGCTATACGCCTGCTATAAATCACTGCAGGCCTGTGGCATGGGCATCATCGCCAATGGCGAACTGCTCGACACCCTGCGCCGCGTGAAGTGTTTTGGCGTGCCGCTGGTGCGTATCGACGTGCGTCAGGAGAGCACCCGCCATACCGAAGCGCTGGGCGAACTGACCCGCTATCTCGGCATCGGCGACTATGAAAGCTGGTCTGAAGCCGACAAACAGGCCTTCCTGATCCGCGAGCTGAACTCTAAGCGTCCTCTGCTGCCGCGCAACTGGGAGCCAAGCAACGAAACCCGCGAAGTGCTCAACACCTGTAAAGCGATCGTTGATGCGCCGAAAGGATCGGTGGCCGCCTATGTGATCTCCATGGCGAAAACCCCGTCCGACGTGCTGGGCGTTCACCTTCTGCTGAAAGAAGCCGGTATCGACTACGCTCTGCCTGTAGCGCCACTATTTGAGACCCTCGACGACCTGAACAACGCCAACGACGTGATGACCCAGTTGCTCAATATCGACTGGTATCGCGGCTTTATTCAGGGCAAACAGATGGTGATGATCGGCTATTCTGACTCCGCAAAAGATGCAGGCGTGATGGCCGCCTCCTGGGCGCAGTATCAGGCGCAGGACGCCCTGATCAAAACCTGCGAGAAAGCCGGTATTGAGCTGACCCTTTTCCACGGTCGCGGTGGCTCCATTGGTCGCGGCGGTGCGCCTGCGCACGCGGCACTGCTGTCACAGCCGCCGGGAAGCCTGAAAGGCGGGCTGCGCGTCACCGAACAGGGTGAGATGATCCGCTTCAAATACGGTCTGCCGGAAGTGACCATCAGCAGCCTGTCGCTTTATACCAGTGCGATTCTGGAAGCGAACCTGCTACCACCGCCAGAGCCGAAAGCGTCCTGGTGCCATATCATGGACGAGCTGTCGGATATCTCCTGCGATCTGTACCGCGGCTACGTGCGTGAAAACAAAGATTTCGTGCCTTACTTCCGCTCTGCAACGCCAGAGCAGGAGCTGGGTAAACTGCCGCTGGGTTCACGTCCGGCTAAGCGTCGCCCAACCGGCGGTGTGGAGTCTCTGCGTGCGATCCCGTGGATCTTCGCCTGGACGCAAAACCGTCTGATGCTGCCAGCCTGGCTGGGTGCCGGTGCGGCGCTCCAGAAGGTGGTGGAAGACGGTAAACAGAGTGAGCTGGAAACCATGTGCCGCGACTGGCCGTTCTTCTCTACCCGTCTGGGTATGCTGGAGATGGTCTTCTCGAAAGCTGACCTGTGGCTGGCGGAATATTACGATCAGCGTCTGGTGAAGCCTGAGCTGTGGGCACTGGGTAAAGAGCTGCGCGAGCTGCTACAAGGCGACATCAAGGTGGTGCTGGATATTGCTAACGATTCCCACCTGATGGAAGACCTGCCGTGGATTGCCGAGTCTATCCAGCTGCGTAACATCTATACCGACCCGCTGAACGTTCTGCAGGCAGAGCTGCTGCACCGTTCGCGTCTGGCGGAAGAAGAAGGGAAAGAGCCGGATCCACGCGTTGAACAAGCGCTGATGGTGACGATTGCGGGCGTTGCAGCGGGTATGCGTAACACCGGTTAATGCTCACTGCCCGGCGGCGCTTCGCTTGCCGGGCCTACGACAGGTAGGCCGGGTAAGCGTCAGCGCCACCCGGCAAATTTCGGTAGTCTCCTGATGCATTCCGATATCACCCGAATTTTGAAAGATCTGGTTAACCGCACGTTATCGCTGGGTCAGATTCATTTCTCAGCCCCGGCTGGACAGCCCTCCCGAACAGCGCCCTGCCTTGTCATTACCCTGAATAACCCCTGTGAGGCGATATTTTCCTCCTCCGGACACATTGTTCATCACCCGGCTAACTTCCTGCAAATACACTTCGGTAAGCAGCAAATGGTCATCGAGTTACAGTGTGAGCATACGCTTTTGCAACAGGTACAGGTTGCCCGACGTGGGCCGCGAACCGGTGCTTTTCTCCTCCAGACGCTGGCCGAGCTACAGATGCAACCGGATTAACAAGAGACCGCCAGGCTGGTAGTACTGAGCCTGCTCAGCCACTGCCGGGATCTTTTGGGGAGCGACATCCATACCGCCAACCGCAGCCGCGCGCTCTTCGAAGCGGTTCGTAGCTATATCGACGAACATCACGCCTCTTTGTTAACGCGCGAATCGGTGGCGCAGGCGTTCTACATCTCCCCAAACTATCTTTCCCATCTCTTTCAGAAAGTTGGCAGTGTCGGATTCAACGAATACCTGACCCAAACCCGTCTTGAACATGCCCGACAGTTGCTTAAAGGCTACGATCTCAAAATCAAGGATATCGCCGCACGATGCGGTTTTATGGACAGCAACTACTTCTGCCGCCTGTTTCGCAAACACACCGAACGTTCTCCTTCCGAATATCGCCGCCAGTATCACAGCCAGTTAACCGCCAAAAACTAGCACTGTGATCGGCATCGCACATCGCTAAGCACATTACATTTGTCCAGTATTTGGCAAAATTGACCTGTATATCCTGCCTGCCGCTCCGCCTTATCCTTAAATCAATCTTTTTGACTTAAGGAAAAATAATGGAACTGTATCTGGATACCGCCAACGTGGCGGAAGTTGAACGCCTTGCGCGCATTTTCCCCATCGCAGGCGTCACCACCAATCCGAGCATCATTGCCGCCAGCTGTGAGTCTGTCTGGGAGGTACTGCCGCGCCTGCAAAACGCCATTGGGCCAGAAGGCACGCTATTTGCCCAAACAATGAGCCGCGACGCAGAAGGCATGGTGGACGAAGCCAAACGCCTGAGCAATGCCATCCCGGATATCGTGGTGAAAATCCCGGTCACCGCCCAGGGGCTCATCGCCATTAAGGCGCTAAAAACAGCGGGCATTACTACGTTGGGGACCGCCGTATACAGCGCCGCGCAAGGCCTGCTGGCTGCACTGGCCGGGGCAAACTATGTCGCGCCATATGTAAACCGCGTAGATGCCCAGGGCGGGGACGGTATTCGCATGGTTCAGGAGCTGCAATCCCTGCTGGAACAGCATGCACCGGAGAGCAAGGTGCTGGCAGCCAGCTTCAAAACGCCACGCCAGGCGCTGGACTGCCTGCTCGCCGGATGTGAAGCTATCACGCTTCCCTTAGACGTAGCGCAACAAATGCTCGGCACACCGGCGGTAGAGTCAGCGGTAGAGAAGTTCGAGCAGGACTGGAAAAACGCGTTTGGTAACCTCAACCTCTAAGGGAGATATGTTATGGACCGTATCATTCAATCGCCGGGGAAATATATCCAGGGCGCTGATGTTCTCACCCGTCTCGGCGACTATCTGAAACCTCTGGCTACACGCTGGCTGGTTGTTGGCGATAAATTTGTGCTGGGTTTTGCCGAAGAGACCCTGCGCCAGAGTTTTAAAAATGCAGAGCTAGATGCCGAAATCGCGCCGTTTGGCGGCGAATGCTCGCAGAATGAGATCGATCGTCTGAAAAAACTGGCCGACAGTGCGGACTGCATGGCGGTGCTGGGTATTGGCGGCGGTAAAACGCTGGATACCGCCAAAGCGCTGGCACATGTTATGGACGTGCCGGTCGCTATCGCCCCGACTATCGCCTCCACCGATGCCCCGTGCAGCGCCCTTTCTGTGATTTACACCGACAGCGGCGAATTTGAACGCTATCTGATGCTGCCGCATAACCCCAATATGGTGATTGTCGACACCAAAGTGGTGGCAGGTGCGCCGCCGCGTCTGCTGGCCGCCGGGATTGGCGATGCCCTTGCCACCTGGTTTGAAGCGCGTGCCTGTTCCCGCAGTGGCGCGACCACCATGGCGGGCGGCAAGTGTACGCAGGCCGCGTTAGCGCTCGCCGAGCTGTGCTACAACACGCTGATTGAAGAGGGAGAAAAAGCGATGCTGGCCGCCGAGCAGCACGTAGTGACCCCGGCGCTGGAACGCATTATCGAAGCCAATACCTATCTGAGCGGCGTAGGGTTTGAAAGCGGCGGGCTGGCGGCAGCGCATGCCATTCACAACGGGATGACGGCAGTGCCGGATGCGCATCACTTCTATCACGGTGAAAAAGTGGCGTTTGGTACGCTGACGCAACTGGTGCTGGAAAACGCACCGGTTGAGGAGATCGAAACCGTCGCGGCGCTTTGCCACAGCGTTGGATTACCGATCACGCTGGCGCAGCTGAACATCAAAGAAGACATTCCGGCCAAAATGCGCCTGATTGCCGAAGCGTCTTGCGCTGAGGGAGAGACCATCCACAACATGCCGGGTGGCGTGTCGCCGGATCAGGTTTATGCGGCGCTGCTGGTCGCCGACCAGTATGGGCAGCGTTTCCTGCAGGAGTGGGAGTAACAAAAAAGCCGGGTGCGCTACGCGTACCCGGCTCAATGGTTATTTCACGTCAAAACGGTCCAGATCCATCACCTTCGCCCACGCCGCTACGAAGTCGCGGACAAACTTCTCGTGAGCATCACTGCTGGCGTACACCTCTGCCAGCGCGCGGAGAACGGCGTTAGAGCCGAAGACCAGGTCAGCGCGGGTGGCAGTGTATTTCACTTCACCGCTGGTGCGATCGCTTCCGGCAAACAGCTCGTTCGATTCATCGGTCGCCTTCCACTGGGTGTTCATATCCAGCAGATTGACGAAGAAATCGTTGCTCAGCACGCCTTCGCGATTGGTGAACACACCGTTCTTACCGCCATCGAAGTTTGCACCCAGTACGCGCAGGCCGCCAATCAGCACCGTCAGTTCTGGCGCGGTCAGCGTCAGCTGCTGGGCTTTATCAATCAGCAGCGATTCGGTGGTGGAAACATCCACCTGCGCACGGTAGTTGCGGAAACCGTCGGCAATCGGTTCGAGCAGATTAAACATCTCGATATCCGTCTGATCCTGACGCGCATCCACACGACCCGGCGTGAACGGTACGGTGACGTAAACGCCTGCCGCTTTCGCCGCCTGCTCAACGCCTACCACACCCGCCAGCACGATGATATCGGCCAGTGAGGCTTTATTGGTGGTGCGCTGAATAGCTTCCAGAGCAGGCAATGCACGTACGGCTGCGGCATTAACATCCCAGTTGCGCTGAGGCGCAAGTGCCAGACGCGCACCGTTGGCACCGCCACGCTTGTCGCCGCCGCGGAAGGTTGAGGCCGACGCCCATGCCACGGAAATCAGTTCGCTCACGGAGAGCCCGGATGCTGCAATTTCCGCTTTCAGGCTCTCAATGTCCTCTTTGGTCGGATTGAATACTGCCTCCGGCAGCGGATCCTGCCAGATCAGATCTTCTTTCGGCACTTCCGGGCCAAGATAACGCGATTTCGGCCCCATATCGCGGTGAGTCAGTTTGAACCACGCGCGCGCAAATGCTTCGTTGAAGGCCTGCGGATCGTTCAGGAAGCGACGGGAAATTTTTTCGAATTCCGGGTCAAAACGCAGCGTCAGGTCGGTAACCAGCATGGTGGGTTTGCGTTTTTTCGACGGGTCGAACGGGTCTGGCATGATCTCAGGCGCGTCCACGGCTTCAAACTGAATCGCACCGGCCGGGCTGCGGGTTTGCACCCATTCATATTTGAACAGGTTCTCGAAGAAGTAGTTGCTCCACTGGGTTGGGGTTTGTGACCAGATGACTTCCAGACCGGAAGTAATGGCATCTGCACCTACACCGGTACCATGCGTGCTGGCCCAGCCCAGGCCCTGCGCTTCAATCGGAGACGCTTCCGGGTCTGTGCCAACGTGCGTTGCTTCACCCGCGCCGTGGGTCTTGCCGAGCGTATGACCACCAGCGATCAGCGCCACGGTCTCTTCGTCGTTCATCCCCATGTTGCCGAAGGTTGCGCGGATGGCTGCCGCCGCTGACAGCGGTTCACCGCTGGCGTTTGGCCCTTCCGGGTTAACGTAGATCAGCCCCATTTCAGTGGCCGCCAGAGGACGTTTCGCCAGCGCTTCCGGGTCACGATGGGTCAGCCAGGCTTTTTCATCACCCCAGTTGACGTCGAGATCCGGTTCCCAGACATCTTCACGCCCGGCACCAAAACCAAAGGTACGGAAGCCGGAGTTTTCCAGCGCCACGTTGCCCGCAAGAATGAACAGATCGGCCCAGGAGATTTTTTGACCGTATTTTTGCTTGATCGGCCACAGCAGACGGCGAGCTTTATCCAGACTGACGTTATCTGGCCAGGAGTTCAGCGGCGCAAAGCGCTGTTGACCGCGTCCAGCACCACCACGCCCGTCCACCGAGCGATAGGTACCCGCACCGTGCCAGGCCATGCGAATAAACAGGCCCGCATAGCTTCCCCAGTCGGCAGGCCACCACGGTTGAGAGTCGGTTAAGAGTGCTTTGAGATCGCCCTTAAGGGCAGAGTAATCCAGCTTGCTAAATTCTTTGCGGTAGTCGAAGTCTTCACCCAGAGGGTTCGAACGATTGGAGTGTTGGTTAAGAAGATCGATGCGGAGTTGTTTTGGCCACCAGTCACGGCTGCCTGTACCTGCCCCCGCGCTGTGATCGACGCCGCCCTGATGGAACGGGCATTTGCCGACTGATGCCGCTTTATTGCTCTCGTCTGACGTGCTCATCGCTATGCTCCCTTTTACAGTGTTACCGTTACGATATACACCACTAGCAATAAGATATAGTTGAATTAATCCACAGATTCGATAGCTAATACCTTTTAACTTTTAGCCAGACTAAAAAGCCCCCTTTATATGAGGGCTTTATGCGCGCTACGCCGGACGAACGCCGAGCGTATGACAAATGGCGTAGCTCATCTCCGCGCGGTTCAGCGTGTAGAAGTGGAAATCTTTTACCCCTTCACGGCTTAAAATTTTCACCATGTCCATCGCGATGTTGGCACCCACCAGCTTGCGCGTTTCCGGATCATCATCCAGCCCTTCGTACATTTTGGACATCCACAGTGGAATGCGTACGTTGGTCATATCGGCAAATTTCTTCGCCTGTTTGAAGTTAGAGACCGGCAGAATACCCGGGATAATTTCAACGTCGATGCCCGCAGAAACGCAGCGGTCACGGAAGCGCAGATAGCTTTCCACATCAAAGAAGAACTGAGTAATGGCCCGGTTCGCACCGGCATCCACTTTACGCTTCAGGTTAAGGAGGTCGGCCTGAGCGCTTTTCGCTTCCGGATGCACTTCCGGGTACGCTGCGACGGAGATATCAAAATCGGCAACCTCTTTCAGCAGCGCGACCAGATCCGCCGCATACATTTCGGGCTTACCGCTACCCGGCGGCAGGTCGCCGCGCAGGGCGACGATATGACGAATCCCGTTGTTCCAGTAATCCTGAGCGATAGCACGCAATTCATCACGGGTGGCGTCGATACAGGTCAGGTGAGGAGCCGCTTCCAGACCGGTACGATCCTTGATGCCCTTGATAATGCTGTGCGTACGGTCACGCTCGCCGGAGTTCGCACCGTAGGTCACGGAGACAAACTTCGGTTTCAGGCTGCTCAGGCGATCGATAGAGCTCCAGAGGGTTTGCTCCATTTCACTGGTGCGCGGCGGGAAAAATTCAAAAGAGACGTTAATCTGGCCGTTTACTTCGGCCAGGCTCTGATTCAGGGCTTCCCGCTGGTTGGCGTGAAAAAAGCTCATACCTTACCTCTATCTTTCGCGTGTCGTTGTTTGTTGTGTTGTGAACTTCTATACGTTTAGACGTCCAGATGTAAAAATGACGGAAAAGCGGAGGGACGTCAACAGAAATAATCAACAATAACGGTGAGGAATGCTCAGGGAAGATGAAGAAAATTCATGATGGGGGGTGAGTGCGGTCTGATGCCCTCACCCTAACCCTCTCCCACAGGGAGAGGGAAAGACAGGGGTTACAGTAATTTAGCGAGACGATTGATGTCCGACTGGATCGCCCCGGCGGTGACATCGCGCCCTGCCCCCGGGCCACGGATCACCAGTGGGTTATCGCGGTACCAGCGGCTTTCGATTGCAAAGACGTTATCGCACGGCAGCAGCGCCGCCAGCGGATGTTCAGGACGCACCGCCTCAACCCCCACACGCGCTTTACCGTTGGCCTCGAAACGCGCCACATAGCGCAGCACCAGCCCCATCTCGTTTGCCGCTTCCAGACGTTGCAGCATCTGCTCGTTCAGCTCATCACCGTTTTCAAAGAAGTGGTCAATAGATCCTTCCTCACAGCCCGCCGGCACCAGCGACTCGACGCGAACAGAACCAGGTTCAATGTCATAACCGGCTTCACGCGCCAGGATCACCAGCTTACGCATCACGTCTTTACCGGAGAGGTCGACGCGGGGATCGGGTTCGGTTAACCCCTGCTGCCACGCCTGATCCACCAGGTCAGTGAACGGCACGGTGCCATCAAACTGCAGGAAAAGCCAGGAGAGCGTACCGGAGAAAATACCGCTCAACGCCAGGATGCTGTCGCCGCTTTCAATCAGATCGCGCACGGTATGGTTAACCGGCAGACCCGCACCTACGGTGGCATTATAGAGCCAGTGACGACCGGTTTTTTCGAACGCGTCGTGGATCTGACGGTATTTGTCGGTGCTGCTTGCCCCCGCCAGTTTGTTCGCACTGATAACGTGGAAACCGTGGCTGGCGAAATCAAGATACTGATCGGCAAGTTGTTCGCTGGCGGTTACGTCCAGCACCACCAGATCGTCATACGGGTGCGCGCGCATCCACAGGAACAGCGACTCTTCGTCCTGTTCAACCGCTTCATCGTTAAAGAAGGCAAGCGCGCGGCTGGCATCCAGCCCTTCGTAGTTCAACAGACTGCGGCGGCTGTCCACCACCCCGGCGAGGATAAACTCAAAGCCGGTACGTGCTGAGAGCGTGACCTGCTCGCGCGCGAACAGCTCCAGCCAGCGAGAACCGATGTTGCCTTTACCGAACAGCACCAGGCCGATGCGTTTTTCCGCACGGAACAGAGAGGTATGCAGACCCTGAATCAGGCTCTCAGTTGGCCCTTTACGCAGGACGGCAACGAGGCTGATGCCCTCTTCCGACTGCCAGGTAAATTCAACCGGCTGCCCTTTCAGCTGTTGCCAGAAGCGGTGGCAGTGCAGTGGGTTACGGGTGACGCCCGCGCCCACCATCGCCACCAGCGCCAGCCCCTGACGCAGACGAAGCTCGCCCGGCAGGCCCGCTTCATCCAGAATTTTCAGCGCGCTGTCCGCCACTTCGGCGGTGTAACAGAACTGCAGCAGTTGACGGTCGTTATGTACGCCAACCGCCAGCGGACGCACCTGAGCACGTTTGAGGATCGTGTCGATATCTTTATGCGCCAGTTTGAAGTCCTGGCCCGCCGGGACCTGGAACTCAATCAGGCAAATGTCGTCGTGGCTGGTGACAATACGCGCCCCCGTACCGGATGCCAGCACGCGTTCGATGCGCGTGGAGCCCTGATCCGGGGTGTAACTGCAGCGCAGCTGCAGATCGATATCGCTGCCGGAAACCGGCTGCAGCGTACGCGCGTGAAGAACTGGCGCGGCTAAACGTGCCAGCTCGCTGGCTTCATCCAGGCGCAGCAGCGGCAGCAGGCAGGCGTCTTTCACCTTGCGTGGATCAGCGCTGTAAACACCGGCGACGTCACTCCAGATGGTGACGCGGGACACGCCCGCCAGGGCACCGATTTGCGTCGCCGAGTAGTCAGAGCCGTTACGCCCCAACAGCACGGTTTCCCCGGCATTGCTGCGGCTGATAAAGCCGGTCACCACAATGCGTTTACCCGGATGCTGTACCAGCAACTGTTGCAGCAGCGGGTAGGATAGACCTTCATCCACCTGTGGCTGTGCGGCGCGTTCGGCACGCAGGAAATCACGCGCGTCGAGCCAGGCTGCCTCAACGCCCAGATGTTGCAGCACGGCGGCCATCAGACGCGCAGACCACACTTCACCGTGGCCCACCACTTCGGCGTACACCGCATCGGTAATACCGCTGTCCAGCAGGGCGGCCAGACGCTCAAGGTCATGCGTAAAAGCGCTAATCAGCCCATCCGCCACGTCTGCGGGCAGCAAACCGGCAATCAGCTCGCTCTGGTAACGGCGTAAGGACTGTTGCACCTGATGCGCAGAGAGGCGATCGGTCTGGCTCAATTTCAGCCAGCTAATCAGCTGGTTGGTGGTGCTGCCCGCCGCAGAGACAACCATCATGTCACCCGACTGTGAATACTCTGTCATGATCCCTGCAACGCGCAGGTAACACTTCACATCAGCAAGACTACTACCACCAAACTTGTGCAGTTGACGACCCTTCGCCCCTGCCTGCGCTATCACACTCATGATTACCCCTTGGCTGCGACCCGGAAGCCATTTTCCAGATCGGCAATTAAATCTTCAGAATCTTCAATACCGGTTGAGATCCGCAGCAGCGTCTCAGAAATACCGGCGGCGGCACGTGCCTCTGGTGCCATACCTGCGTGCGTCATGGTCGCGGCGTGGGAGATTAAACTTTCAACCCCACCCAACGATTCCGCCAGCGTAAACAATGACAGCCCGCTCAGGAAGCGACGCAGCGTTTGCTCGTCACCGTCCAGTTCAAAACTTAACATCGCGCCAAACCCTTTCTGCTGACGCGCGGCAATCTCGTGCCCCTGGTTTTCAGGCAGCGACGGGTGATAAAGCTTCTTCACCAGCGGCTGCGTTTTCAGGAAATCGACAATCGCCTGGGCATTGCGCTGTGCCACCTCCATACGCGGCGACAGCGTGCGAATCCCGCGTAACAGCAGATAGCTGTCGAAGGCCCCGGCGGTGACGCCAATGTTATTGGCCCACCATGCCAGTTCGGTGACAACGTCGGGATCTTTTGCAATCACCACACCCGCGACCACATCAGAATGACCGTTCAGATATTTAGTGCATGAATGCAATACCAGATCTGCACCCAGCGCCAGTGGGTTCTGAAGGGCCGGACTGAGGAACGTATTATCCACTACACTTATCGCTCCCGCATCCCTTGTGAGCTGACAAATTTTCGCAATATCGACAACGCGCAACAATGGATTGCTTGGACTTTCCACCAGCACCAGCTTCGGCTTCTCTGCCAGCGCCTGTTTCAGCGCCTGTTCGTCATTTTGATCGACAAACAACACCCGGTAACAACCGCGTTTTGCCAGACTATCAAACAGACGATAGCTGCCGCCGTAACAGTCGTGCGACGCAACCAGCAGATCGCCCGGTTTCAGGAACACGGTGGTCACCAGATGAATGGCAGACATGCCGGTATTGGTTAATACTGCCCCTGCGCCACCTTCCAGTTCCGCCAGCGCGCGTTGGGTCACGTCGCGCGTAGGGTTGCCACGACGCGAGTAGTCATGCGCACGGGGTTCATTAAATCCGGTGAAATTGTAGGTACTGGAAAGATGAATCGGCGGGACAACACAGCCGTACTGCTCGTCATCATTCAATCCGCTACGCACTGCGATGGTGGCCTGTTTACGCGTCATGGTGAAGGCTTCCTGGCTAATTAGGTGAAAAGTCAGGCACCAGAGTAAACATTGAAAGTATGGACGTCAATACATCTGGACATCTAAACTTCTTTGCGTATAGATTGAGCAATGCGCAAATAGCCGTTAAAATTATATGCTTTAGTGCACGCTGCAGCGGCAATATCCGTGCCACGGTATCGTCTCTACGGTAAACTACGCAGGTTTACGGTTCAAAACCGATGGTTACAGGTTTTGCACCTTTAGATTAATGACTGAGAGGATTAAAGGTATCTCATGGCTGAATGGAGCGGCGAATATATCAGCCCATACGCTGAGCACGGTAAGAAGAGTGAGCAAGTAAAGAAAATTACGGTTTCCATTCCTCTGAAGGTGTTGAAGATCCTCACCGATGAACGTACGCGTCGTCAGGTGAACAACCTGCGCCACGCAACCAACAGCGAACTGCTGTGCGAAGCGTTTCTGCATGCGTTTACCGGCCAACCGTTGCCGAACGATGACGACCTGCGCAAAGAGCGTAGCGACGAAATCCCGGAAGAGGCGAAGGTGATCATGCGTGAACTGGGTATCGACCCGGAGACGTGGGAATACTGATTAGCGGATACAAAAAAGGCACCTTGCGGTGCCTTTTTTTCGGGAAACTTATTTAGCGCCCGGGATGCTGAAACGCTTGTTGAAGCGGTCAACACGGCCACCGGTTGCAACGTCACGCTGCTTACCAGTGTAGAACGGGTGGCATTTGCCGCACACGTCCAGGTTCAGATCGTGACCCACGGTGGAGCGGATCTGGATAGAGTTACCGCAAGAGCAGTTTGCAGTAATCATTTCGTATTTCGGGTGAATATCTTTTTTCATGGGAGAACCTCAGTTAAGGCCGCGTCGCTCTTCCAGCCCTAACGCCAGACACCACGCGATGTTGAATGTAAGTTCTTTGGCGTAAAGTACACCAAAGGCGGCGAATCATACAGAATTTGACCAACGTATGCAAACTGATCCGCACGCCGCTTTCACTAATGTGTATACTAACGCGCCACTTTTCAAGTCAGGAAGATTCGATGCCCGTCGCTCACGTTGCCCTGCCCGTTCCGCTTCCCCGCACGTTTGACTATCTGCTGCCCGACAGCATGAGCGTTAAAGCGGGCTGTCGCGTGACCGTGCCCTTTGGCAAACAGCAGCGCGTAGGGATCGTCGTCTCCGTCAGCGACAAGAGCGAGTTGCCGCTTAACGAACTGAAATCGGTCGTTGAGGTGCTCGATAGCGAGCCCGTTTACTCCACCAGCACCTGGCGACTGCTGCTGTGGGCGGCGGATTATTATCATCATCCGATTGGCGATGTTCTGTTCCACGCTTTACCGATTATGCTGCGCCAGGGCAAAAGCGCCAGCCACGCGCCAATGTGGTACTGGTTTGCGACCGAACAGGGCCAGGCGGTGGACATTAACAGCCTGAAGCGCTCCCAGAAGCAACAGCAGGCGCTGGCCGCCCTGCGTCAGGGGAAAATCTGGCGCCATCAGGTCGATGAGCTGGAAGTCAGCGAAACCGCACTCCAGGCACTACGAAAAAAAGGGCTGAGCGAGCTGGCAAGCGAGGCACCGGCCCTGTATGACTGGCGGGAGCAATTTTCCGTCTCTGGCGATCGCCTGCGCCTGAACACTGAACAGGCCACCGCCGTGGGGGCGATTCACAGCGCCTCCGATCATTTCTCCGCCTGGCTGCTGGCCGGGGTCACCGGATCCGGCAAGACAGAAGTCTATCTCAGTGTGCTGGAAAATGTGCTTGCGCAGGGCAAACAGGCGCTGGTGATGGTGCCGGAAATTGGCCTGACGCCGCAAACCATCGCCCGCTTTCGTGAGCGGTTTAATGCGCCGGTTGAGGTGCTGCACTCTGGCCTGAATGACAGCGAACGCCTCAGCGCCTGGCTGAAAGCGAAAAACGGCGAAGCGGCGATCGTGATTGGCACCCGTTCATCACTGTTTACGCCGTTCAAAAATCTTGGCGTCATTGTCATCGATGAAGAACACGACAGCTCTTATAAGCAGCAGGAAGGCTGGCGGTATCACGCCCGCGATCTGGCCGTCTATCGCGCGCACAGCGAGCAAATCCCCATTATTCTGGGCTCTGCTACCCCGGCGCTCGAAACGCTGCATAACGTTCGTCAGCGTAAATACCATATGCTGCGCCTGACGCGCCGCGCGGGGAATGCGCGTCCGGCCATTCAACACGTGCTGGATCTGAAAGGTCAGCAGGTGCAGGCGGGGCTAGCGCCCGCGCTTATTACCCGCATGCGCCAGCATTTGCAGGCGGGGAACCAGGTTATTCTGTTCCTCAACCGACGTGGCTTTGCCCCCGCACTGCTGTGTCACGACTGCGGCTGGATTGCCGAGTGCCCGCGCTGCGACCACTACTACACTTTCCATCAGGCCCAGCGCCATTTGCGCTGCCACCACTGCGACAGCCAACGCCCGGTGCCGCGTCAGTGCCCGTCGTGCGGGTCAACGCATATTGTGCCGGTTGGTCTGGGCACTGAACAGCTGGAACAGGCCCTGGAACCGTTCTTCCCGGACGTGCCCATTTCCCGAATCGACAGGGACACCACCAGCCGTAAAGGGGCGCTGGAACAGCAGCTGGCAGAAGTGCATCGCGGTGGCGCGCGCATCCTGATTGGCACCCAGATGCTGGCCAAAGGACACCACTTCCCGGACGTGACGCTGGTTGCCCTGCTGGATGTCGATGGCGCGCTGTTCTCTGCCGACTTCCGCTCAGCCGAGCGTTTTGCCCAGCTTTATACCCAGGTGGCCGGACGCGCGGGACGTGCCGGGAAACAGGGCGAAGTGGTACTGCAAACGCACCATCCTGAGCATCCGTTGCTGCAAACCCTGCTGCACAAAGGCTATGACGCGTTTGCCGAGCAGGCACTGGCTGAACGCCAGACCATGCAGCTTCCCCCGTGGACCAGCCACGTGATCATCCGCGCGGAAGATCACAACAACCAGCAGGCGCCGCTTTTCCTGCAGCAGTTGAGAAACCTTCTGCAGGCCAGCCCGCTGGTCGATAATCAATTGTGGATTTTAGGGCCGGTTCCGGCGCTGGCCCCCAAGCGCGGCGGACGTTTTCGCTGGCAGATTTTGCTGCAACACCCTTCGCGCATCCGTTTACAGCACATCGTCAGCGGCACGCTGGCCTTGATTAACACCCTGCCAGAAGCGCGCAAAGTGAAGTGGGTGCTTGACGTTGATCCCATCGAAGGCTGAAGACGGATCGAAAAATTTAACGTCCCTCACACTTTTTATGAAAATTCTGTAACCGATTCCATTAACTATCTGTAAAAATGGTGGCGTCAGAAGTTCGGTGTTCAGGCGAGGAGAAGACGTTGAAGTCCAGGAAAGAGGTTGCCACGGCGACCATGAAAGACGTTGCCCAGAAAGCACAAGTCTCTACGGCAACCGTGTCCCGCGCATTAATGAACCCGGATAAAGTCTCCCAGGCGACCCGCAACCGGGTAGAGCAGGCTGCGCTGGAAGTGGGGTATTTTCCGCAGGCAATGGGGCGTAACGTGAAACGTAATGAGTCGCGTACCATCCTGGTGATTGTGCCGGACATCTGCGATCCCTTCTTCAGCGAAATTATTCGCGGCATCGAAGTGACCGCTGCGGAGCAAGGGTATCTGGTGCTCATTGGCGACTGCGCGCACCAGAATCAGCAGGAAAAAACCTTTATTGACCTCATTATCACCAAGCAGATCGACGGCATGCTGCTGCTTGGCTCGCGCCTGCCGTTTGATGCCAGCATTGAAGAGCAGCGCAATTTACCGCCGATGGTAATGGCCAACGAGTTTGCGCCAGAGCTTGAGCTGCCAACGGTACATATCGATAACCTGACCGCCGCGTTCAACGCCGTTAACTATCTGCAGGAGCTGGGGCATAAACGGATTGGCTGCATTGCCGGGCCAGAAGAGATGCCGCTGTGTCACTATCGCCTGCAGGGCTATGTTCAGGCACTTCGCCGTACCGGCGCGACGGTTGACCCGCACTATATTGCACGCGGTAATTTTACCTTTGAAGCCGGTGGACAGGCGCTGGAAAAACTGCTGGCGTTGCCTGAGCCGCCTACCGCAGTGTTCTGCCACAGCGACGTGATGGCGCTGGGCGCATTATCGTATGCGAAACGCCGCGGCCTGCGCGTACCGAAAGATTTGTCGATTATCGGTTTCGATAATATTTCGCTTTCAGAATTTTGCGATCCCCCGCTCTCAACCGTTTCGCAACCACGCTACGACATTGGCCGTGAAGCGATGCTTCTCCTGCTCGATCAGTTGCATGGTCAAACAGTTAGCAGCGGTTCGAGGTTGCTGGACTGCGAGCTGATTGTTCGTGGTTCTACCCAGGCATTGACTTAAAGTAAATGTCTTTAGGACACCCTTATCTGGTCAAAGCCCCGCCGCTTAAGTAACATGGCGGACTGACGAACGAATAAATACAGCGAAACGATAGTGGCACAACGAGATTATGTACGTCGCGGCCAGCCGGCACCTTCGCGACGCAAAAAGAGTAGCGCAAAGAAAAAGCAACGTAACCTGCCTGCTGTCTCGCCAGCAATGGTCGCTATTGCTGCGGCGGTACTGGTGGCCTTTATTGGCGGCCTGTACTTCATCACGCACCATAAAAAAGAAGAGTCTGAGGCCCTTCAGGGCAACAAAGTGGTCGGAAATGGTCTGCCACCGAAGCCTGAAGAGCGCTGGCGCTATATTAAAGAGCTGGAAAGCCGTCAGCCTGGCGTGCGGGCGCCGACCGAGCCATCCGCCGGTGGCGAGGTGAAGAATGCCGATCAGCTCACGGATGAGCAGCGTCAGTTGCTGGCACAGATGCAGGCCGATATGCGCCAGCAGCCTACGCAGTTGAATGAAGTGCCGTGGAATGAACAAACGCCGGCGCAGCGTCAGCAAACGCTGCAACTGCAGCGCCAGCGTCAGGCACAGATTCAGCAGCAACAACAGCAGCAGCAGTGGACGCAAAGCCAGCCGGTCCAGCAGCCTAAAGCGCAGCCGCGCGTGACGGAACAGCCGTACCAGCAACCGCAGACGCGAACGGTGCAGTCTCAGCCTGTTCAGCAACAGCCGAAGACCCAGGCGCAGAAGCAAACGGCTCAACCGTATCAGGATCTGCTGCAGACGCCTGCGCATACCACCGCGCAGCAGCCGAAAACACAGCAGGCCGCACCGGTCACCAAAGAGACCGAGGCACCGAAGCAGACGGCTGAGAAGAAAGACGAACGCCGCTGGATGGTGCAGTGCGGCTCGTTCAAAGGTGCCGAGCAGGCAGAAACGGTGCGTGCTCAGCTGGCATTTGAAGGATTTGACTCGCGCATTACCACCAATAACGGCTGGAATCGCGTGGTGATTGGCCCGGTCAAAGGCAAAGAAAATGCCGATGGCACGATTTCTCGTTTGAAAGTTGCCGGTCACACAAACTGCATCCGACTTGCTTCCGGGGGTTGAAACCCCCAAATTCCCCCCCATCTATCTTTCTATTCAGCCCTGAGCACAGGCTCAGGGCTTCTGTTTCCCGATTCTGTAACCAGGGGGTCTGCTCGTGACAACAATAGTAAGTGTACGCCGTAACGGCCACGTGGTAATCGCCGGTGATGGCCAGGCCACGCTGGGTAATACCGTAATGAAAGGCAACGTGAAAAAAGTCCGTCGTTTATACAACGACAAAGTGATCGCCGGTTTTGCAGGCGGCACGGCTGATGCCTTCACGCTGTTTGAACTGTTCGAACGTAAACTGGAAATGCACCAGGGTCATCTGGTGAAAGCCGCCGTTGAGCTGGCGAAAGACTGGCGAACCGACCGCATGCTGCGCAAACTCGAAGCGCTGCTGGCCGTGGCCGATGAAACCGCATCGCTGATCATCACCGGTAACGGTGACGTCATTCAGCCGGAAAACGACCTGATTGCCATCGGCTCTGGCGGCCCTTATGCCCAGGCTGCAGCTCGCGCACTGTTGGAAAATACCGACATGAATGCACGTGATATCGCTGTGAAGGCGTTGGATATTGCAGGTGATATCTGCATCTATACCAACCACAACCACACCATCGAAGAATTGACCTCTAAAGCGTAAGGATCTCCCATGTCTGAAATGACCCCACGCGAAATTGTCAGCGAACTGAACAAACATATTATCGGCCAGGACAATGCCAAGCGCTCCGTGGCTATCGCCCTGCGTAACCGCTGGCGCCGCATGCAGCTCGATGAAGAGCTGCGCCATGAAGTGACGCCAAAAAACATTCTGATGATCGGCCCAACCGGTGTCGGTAAAACCGAAATCGCCCGTCGTCTGGCGAAACTGGCTAACGCGCCGTTCATCAAAGTTGAAGCCACTAAGTTCACCGAAGTGGGCTATGTAGGTAAAGAAGTGGACTCTATCATCCGCGATCTGACCGACTCGGCAATCAAGATGGTTCGCGTCCAGGCGATCGAGAAAAACCGCTATCGCGCGGAAGAGATGGCTGAAGAGCGCATCCTCGACGTGCTGATCCCGCCTGCGAAAAACAACTGGGGCCAGGCTGAACAGCAGGCTGAACCGTCTGCGGCGCGCCAGGCATTCCGCAAAAAGCTGCGCGAAGGCCAGCTGGATGATAAAGAGATTGAGATCGATCTCGCCGCCGCACCAATGGGTGTGGAAATCATGGCTCCTCCTGGCATGGAAGAGATGACCAGCCAGCTGCAGTCCATGTTCCAGAACCTGGGCGGTCAGAAACAGAAAGCGCGTAAGCTGAAAATCAAAGATGCGATGAAGCTGCTGATTGAAGAAGAAGCGGCGAAGCTGGTGAACCCGGAAGAGCTGAAGCAGGATGCTATCGACGCGGTTGAGCAGCACGGTATCGTGTTTATCGACGAAATCGATAAGATCTGTAAGCGCGGTAACGCGTCTGGCCCGGATGTCTCCCGTGAAGGTGTGCAGCGCGACCTGCTGCCGCTGGTTGAAGGCTGCACCGTCTCCACCAAACACGGGATGGTCAAAACCGACCACATCCTGTTTATCGCGTCCGGTGCGTTCCAGATTGCCAGCCCGTCTGACCTGATCCCGGAACTGCAGGGTCGTCTGCCTATCCGCGTTGAGCTGCAGGCGCTGACCACCGAAGATTTCGAACGTATCCTGACCGAGCCAAACGCGTCCGTGACCGTACAGTACAAAGCGCTGATGGCGACCGAAGGGGTGAACATTGAGTTCACCGAAGACGGTATCAAACGCATCGCCCAGGCGGCCTGGCAGGTCAACGAAACCACCGAGAACATCGGTGCGCGTCGTCTGCACACGGTGCTGGAACGCCTGATGGAAGATATCTCTTATGATGCGAGTGATCTGAACGGTCAAAGCATTACCATTGACGCAGAATATGTGGGTAAACACCTGGATGCGTTAGTGGCAGATGAAGATCTGAGCCGTTTTATCCTATAATCGCGGTTATTGCATTCTCATCACGTTTAATGGGGGCTAATGCCCCCATTTTTATTGGCTAAATAACTATGACTGATATCAGCCGTACTCAGGCGTGGCTCGAAAGTCTGCGCCCTAAAACCCTTCCTCTGGCCTTTGCCGCGATTATCGTCGGTACCGTCCTTGCCTGGTGGCAGGGGTATTTCGATCCGCTGGTTGCCGTGCTGGCGCTGGTCACCGCCGGTCTGTTGCAGATCCTCTCTAATCTTGCCAACGACTACGGCGATGCGGTTAAAGGTAGCGATAAACCTGACCGTATCGGCCCCCTGCGCGGAATGCAGAAAGGGGTGATTACCCAGGCTCAGATGAAGCGCGCGCTGATTATCACTGTGGCACTGATTTGTTTGTCCGGCCTGGCGCTGGTGACGGTCGCCTCGAAAACCACCAGTGATTTCATTGGTTTTCTGGTGCTGGGCCTGCTCGCCATTATCGCCGCCATTACCTACACCGTCGGCACGCGCCCTTACGGTTATATCGGCCTGGGTGATATCTCCGTACTGGTGTTTTTCGGCTGGTTGAGCGTGATGGGCAGCTGGTACCTGCAGGCGCATACGCTCATCCCTGCTCTTTTCCTGCCCGCGACCGCCTGCGGCCTGCTGGCAACGGCGGTACTTAACATCAACAACCTGCGCGATATCGACAGCGACCGTGAGAACGGCAAAAACACGCTGGCCGTGCGTCTGGGGCCGGTTAACGCGCGTCGCTATCATGCCTGCCTGCTGATGGGCGCCCTGCTCTGCCTCGGGCTGTTCAACCTGATCTCGCTGCATAGTCTCTGGGGCTGGCTGTTTGTGCTCGCCGCGCCGCTACTGATTAAACAGGCCCGCTTTGTGATGCGTGAACTCAGCCCGGCAGCCATGCCACCGATGCTTGAGCGTACGGTAAAAGGCGCATTGCTCACTAACCTGTTGTTCGTGATAGGGATTGTCCTGAGCCAGACGCTGAGTTAACTGACAAATATCAATTAACAATTGATGATTTTGCCAACAACGCATTTCGCACGATATACTGAACACATTCGCAGCAACAGAGCGTTAAACCTATGAAATACGATACCTCCGAGCTTTGTGACATCTACCAGGAAGATGTCAACGTCGTTGAACCGCTGTTCTCCAACTTTGGTGGGCGGTCGTCGTTTGGCGGACAAATCATCACGGTGAAATGTTTCGAGGATAACGGGTTGCTGTACGATCTGCTCGAACAGAACGGTCGTGGTCGCGTGCTGTTGGTCGATGGTGGCGGTTCAGTACGTCGTGCGCTGATAGATGCTGAACTGGCCCGTCTTGCCGTGCAAAACGAATGGGAAGGCATCGTGGTCTACGGTTCAGTCCGCCAGGTGGACGATCTCGAAGACCTCGATATCGGCATTCAGGCGATTGCTGCCATTCCGGTAGGCGCCGCGGGTGAAGGCATTGGCGAAAGCGATATCCGCGTCAATTTCGGCGGCGTGACCTTCTTCTCCGGCGACCATCTCTATGCCGATAACACCGGCATTATCCTCTCCGAAGATCCACTGGATATCGAGTAGTAAACAGTAAGCGAGCGCCATAAAAAAACCGCCAACAGCAATGTGGCGGTTTTTTTGTCCCTCGGGATTCGCGGTCCGTTGGGAAGGCTTGCAGGCTAACACCAAGGATCTTCATCATACTCTCGTCCAAACCCTGGGCAACCCCTCAGAACCTTAATAAAATCCTAATTGTGTATGAATACCTTAACACCACGGTTGCTGCTTATTATGATGCAGCGTCCCTTTCCGCCATCTCGCAAATGGGCATCGGTCCAGGGAAAGGTGTATTCACAACCGTAAAACAGGCTAATACCAAGGCTTGTGTCCACCGACTTATCACCGGTGGTGAACGGTGGAGCGGTTAGCAGCAGGGACCGCATAATGAAACGCTATTTATGTATTGCGTTCATTGTCGCCAGCGTACTCGTTGTGAAGAGTGATGAACCGAAAGTGTTTGTTGCTTTTACTACGACAGCGCAGGACAAGTAGCGTTAAGGCCGCCTCGGGCGGCCTTTTTTATGGTTATTGCCAAATTGCGATAATCATAAAAAAGCCGGGTGGCGGCTTCGCCTTACCCGGCCTGCTCAGTTCAATCCCAGGGGGAATTAAACCTCTTCCATACGTCCCAGCAGCGCCTGCAGACGTTCCTGCCAGCCGTTCTGCTGTTCACGCAGCTGGTTGTTTTCGCGCTCCAGTTCTTCACGGCCGTGCTGAGCGGTCTGCACTTCCTGCGCCAGGCTGTTATTCTTCTCTTTCAGCTCTTCAATTTCCATCTGCAGCAGCGTGATGGTGTCAATCGCCTGCTGTACTTTCGATTCCAGTTTCTCAAACACTTCTAAAGACATGATCCTACCTCTCCTGAATTGCAAGGCGACGCTTTAACGTAAACGCGCACAACATCTATGCCGATTGTATGAAGCCCCGTCGCCCCTGTCCAGCGACACACCGCGCAGATCGCGGTTTGCAACACTTTTCGGCCTCGTCCTGGTGCGTTCGCGGCAATTACCCCTAAGTTGTTAACTCATTAGTTAATGAAATGATTCAGCTCACATTCTCGCGCTGATGCAAAAATGCGCTTTATGGCGCGCAAACGCTCATTTTATTGACACAGACCACACATTTTGATTTCGATATTTCTCGTTTTTGCTCGTTAACGATAAATTAACACTATGTCTACAGGACATCATGGCTGTCACGGGCGGTCATGCTAACAATAAACATCAATCTCTTCAGGATTCCGATTATGAGTCAGACATCAACCTTAAAAGGCCAGTGCATTGCCGAGTTCCTTGGTACCGGGTTGTTGATATTCTTCGGAGTGGGCTGTGTTGCTGCACTGAAAGTGGCGGGTGCCAGTTTTGGTCAGTGGGAAATCAGTATCATCTGGGGTCTGGGTGTGGCAATGGCCATCTACCTGACTGCAGGGGTTTCTGGCGCACATCTTAACCCGGCGGTGACCATCGCATTGTGGCTGTTCGCGTGCTTCGACGGACGCAAAGTTGTTCCTTTCATTATTTCTCAATTTGCCGGCGCGTTTTGCGCAGCGGCGTTAGTTTACGGGCTTTATTACAATCTTTTCATCGACTTCGAACAGACGCATCATATGGTGCGCGGCAGTGTCGAAAGTCTGGATCTGGCAGGTATCTTCTCAACGTATCCAAACCCGCATATCAATTTTGTGCAGGCGTTCGCAGTTGAAATGGTGATTACCGCTATTCTGATGGGCGTTATCCTGGCGCTGACCGACGACGGAAACGGCATTCCGCGCGGCCCGCTGGCACCACTGCTGATTGGCCTGCTGATTGCGGTGATCGGCGCATCCATGGGCCCGCTGACTGGATTCGCGATGAACCCGGCGCGTGATATCGGACCGAAAGCGTTCGCCTTTATCGCTGGCTGGGGCAACGTGGCCTTCACCGGCGGCAAAGATATCCCTTACTTCCTGGTACCGCTGTTTGCACCGGTTGTCGGGGCTGCGCTGGGTGCGTTTAGCTATCGCAAATTAATTGGTCGCCACTTACCGTGCGACACCTGTGTGGACGAGGAGAAAGAATCGACTTCTGCCGCACAACAAAAAGCTTCGCTGTAATCTGACTACGGGACTTACACCATGACCGAAAAAAAATATATTGTTGCGCTCGACCAGGGCACCACCAGCTCCCGCGCTGTCGTAATGGATCATGACGCGAACATTGTCAGCGTATCACAGCGCGAATTTGAGCAAATCTATCCTCGTCCAGGCTGGGTAGAACACGACCCTATGGAGATCTGGGCATCGCAAAGCTCCACGCTGGTCGAAGTGCTGGCGAAAGCCGATATCAGTTCCGACGAGATTGCCGCGATTGGTATTACCAACCAGCGTGAAACGACCATCGTCTGGGAACGTGAAACCGGCAAGCCTATCTATAACGCCATCGTCTGGCAGTGCCGTCGTACGTCAGAGATCTGTGAACAGCTTAAGCGCGACGGTATGGAAGAGTACGTCCGCAGCGCCACGGGCCTGGTGGTCGACCCGTATTTCTCGGGTACCAAAGTGAAGTGGATCCTTGACCACGTGGAAGGTTCACGTGAGCGTGCAAAACGCGGCGAACTGCTGTTCGGCACCGTCGATACCTGGCTTATCTGGAAGATGACCCAGGGTCGCGTTCACGTCACGGATTACACCAACGCCTCGCGTACCATGCTGTTCAACATCAACACCCTGGAGTGGGATGACAAGATGCTGGACGCGCTGGATATCCCACGTGCCATGCTGCCAGAAGTACGTAAATCTTCTGAAGTGTACGGTCAGACCAACATCGGTGGTAAAGGCGGCACGCGTATTCCTATCGCCGGTATCGCCGGTGACCAGCAGGCGGCTCTGTTCGGCCAGCTGTGCGTGAAAGAAGGGATGGCGAAAAACACCTACGGTACCGGCTGCTTTATGTTGATGAACACTGGCGAGAAAGCGGTGAAATCAGAAAACGGTCTGCTGACTACCATCGCCTGTGGCCCACGCGGTGAAGTGAACTATGCGCTGGAAGGTGCGGTATTCATGGCGGGGGCATCCATCCAGTGGCTGCGTGACGAGATGAAGCTTATCAGCGATGCATTCGACTCCGAATACTTCGCCACCAAAGTGAAGGATACCAACGGCGTGTACGTGGTACCTGCGTTTACCGGTCTGGGCGCACCATACTGGGATCCGTATGCACGCGGCGCGATTTTCGGCCTGACGCGTGGTGTGAATTCCAACCACATTATTCGCGCCACCCTGGAATCTATCGCCTACCAGACGCGTGATGTGCTGGAAGCGATGCAGGCTGACTCCGGTATTCGTTTGCACGCTCTGCGCGTGGATGGCGGTGCGGTCGCGAACAACTTCCTGATGCAGTTCCAGTCTGACATTCTGGGCACCCGCGTGGAACGCCCGGAAGTACGTGAAGTGACCGCGCTGGGGGCAGCGTATCTCGCCGGTCTGGCCGTCGGCTTCTGGCAGAATCTGGACGAGCTGCAGGAAAAAGCGGTTATCGAACGTGAATTCCGCCCTGGCATCGAAACCACCGAGCGTAACTACCGCTACAGCGGCTGGAAGAAAGCGGTTAAACGTGCCCTGGCGTGGGAAGAGCACGAAGAGTAATCATACATTCCCTCTCCCCCGGGGAGAGGGTCAGGGTGAGGGGCTCCGGCTGCACCGGTCCCCTCGCCTCGCCCCACTCTGTGATAAACTTCGTGCAATTCCTTTTGATTGCACGAGTACCTCATGAAACGTGAACTTGCTATCGAGTTTTCCCGCGTTACCGAAGCCGCTGCCCTGGCAGGCTATAAATGGCTTGGCCGTGGCGACAAAAATACCGCCGACGGTGCGGCTGTCCATGCCATGCGCATTGTCCTCAATCAGGTCAATATTGACGGCACCATTGTGATCGGCGAAGGCGAGATCGACGAAGCGCCAATGCTCTACATCGGTGAAAAAGTGGGTACCGGCAAAGGCGATGCCGTGGATATCGCCGTCGACCCGATCGAAGGTACGCGCATGACGGCGATGGGACAGGCCAACGCGCTGGCCGTACTGGCCGTGGGCGACAAAGGCTGCTTCCTCAACGCACCGGATATGTACATGGAAAAGCTGATTGTCGGTCCTGGCGCGAAAGGCGCTATCGACCTCAGCCTGCCGCTGGAAGAGAACCTGCGTAATATCGCCAGCGCGTTAAATAAACCGCTGAGCGAACTCACCGTCACCATTCTGGCAAAACCTCGCCACGACGCCACCATCGCACAGATGCAAAAGCTGGGTGTACGCGTGTTTGCCATTCCGGATGGCGACGTGGCGGCCTCCATTCTGACCTGCATGCCAGACAGTGAAGTGGATGTCCTGTACGGTATTGGCGGCGCGCCGGAAGGCGTGGTCTCTGCTGCGGTGATCCGCGCGCTGGATGGCGACATGCAGGCCCGCCTGCTACCCCGCCATGAGGTCAAAGGCGACAGCGAAGAGAATCGTCGCATGGGCGAAGAAGAGCTGGCGCGCTGTGAGGCAATGGGTATTGAAGCCAATAAAGTCCTCGCACTTCACGAAATGGCCCGCAGCGACAACGTTGTTTTCTCCGCGACCGGCATCACCAAAGGCGATCTGCTGGATGGCATCACCCGCAAAGGCAACATGGCGACCACGGAAACGCTGCTGATCCGCGGCAAATCGCGCACCATTCGTCGCATTCAGTCAATTCACTATCTCGACCGTAAAGACCCGGACGTACAGACGCACATTCTGTAAAACCGTTTGATCGATAGAGCTTTCCGGCCCGAATGGGCTGGATATCTTCACCACAAATACGGAAGATAGACATAAGAAACAGCACAGGAGAAGATCATGGCGGACTGGGTAACAGGTAAAGTCACTAAGATACAATTCTGGACCGATGCGCTATTTAGTCTCACCGTGCATGCTCCCATCCATCCGTTTACGGCCGGTCAGTTTGCCAAGCTGGGGCTGGATATCGACGGCGAGCGCGTGCAGCGCGCCTACTCTTACGTCAACGCGCCCGACAACCCGGATCTCGAGTTCTATCTGGTCACCGTCCCGGACGGCAAACTCAGCCCACGCCTGGCGGCGCTTAAACCGGGTGATGATATACAGATTGTGAGTGACGCGGCAGGTTTCTTCGTCCTGGACGAAATCCCGGACTGCGAAACCCTGTGGATGCTGGCAACCGGCACGGCCATCGGCCCCTATCTCTCCATTTTGCAGTACGGCAAAGACCTGGAGCGGTTTAAAAACATCGTGCTGGTCCATGCGGCGCGTTACGCCGCAGACTTAAGCTATCTGCCGCAGATGCAGGAGCTGGAACAGCAGTACGCCGGAAAGCTGAAAATCCAGACCGTGGTGAGCCGCGAAACGGCGGCGGGTTCGCTTACTGGTCGGGTACCGGCGTTAATTGAGAGTGGTGCTCTGGAAGAGGCTGTTGGCTTACCGATGCGTGCCGAGACCAGCCACGTGATGCTGTGCGGTAACCCGCAGATGGTACGGGACACGCAGCAGCTTCTGAAAGATACCCGGCAGATGACGAAACACCTTCGCCGCCGGCCGGGTCATATGACCGCCGAGCACTACTGGTGATCAGCGGTATTTCACCTCAAGGGTGTCTTTTCCGTATTTGTTTTCGCTCTGGGTGCCAATAAACGCGCCCAGATCGATAACCATCATTACAAAGATAATCGTCGGTAGCAGTTTGCCCACTACCCAGGGGAGGATGGACGGAAGCATCGACCAGTTCCCTGCCACCAGCATCCACGCCAGAATAATCAGAAAAGCCCATGCCCCCGAACGACCGCGATCGTGCAGGCGTTTCACCACCACAGCCGCCGTTGGCCACAGTAAACAAACCAGCGCAAACGCCGCGGTTTGGGTGCTCAGCCATGCGTTATAGGCCACAAAAAACAGAAGCAGCATGGCGACAATCCACGCGGCCATCCAGATCCAGAAGTCACGGCGTCCAATACGCCCTTTGAATGAAAACAACCACTGCTGTATGGTCATGTAAGGTTCCTTATTATCATATAGTGCGCATTTTACCCTGGAGTTGTGACCTTTTGACAAGCCGACCATATATCGATTTAATCATGAGCACTTACGGCCAGGGGCAATGTTGATGAAAAATTCGGCACACTCTCTTTTCCTGTGTTTAGCGATGTTAAGCACCGGTTTTCCCCTGCATGCCGCCGAAACCACTGCCCCGACTACTGCGCCCTATCTTCTGGCGGGTGCCCCGTCGTTCGATCAGTCCATCAGTCAGTTTCGCGAAACCTTTAACCAGACCAACCCAACGCTGCCACTGGATGAGTTTCGTGCCATTGATAGCGCCCGCGATACCCCAACCCTGACACGTGCCGCCAGCAAGATTAACGAGAACTTGTACGCATCAACGGCGCTGGAGCGCGGCACGCTAAAAATCAAGAGCATGCAGATCACCTGGCTACCTGTTCAGGGGCCGGAGCAGAAAGCCGCTAAAGCGAAGGCACTGGAGTACATGAGTGCGGTTTTGCAGGCATTCACCCCTGCACTGACAAAAAAACAGAGCCAGCAAAAGCTCCAAAAACTGCTGGCCGCGGGTAAAAACAAGCGCTACTACGCCGATACCGAAGGGGCAGTGCGCTATGTGGTGGCAGATAACGGCGAAAAAGGCCTGACCTTCGCTGTTGAACCGATTAAGCTGGCACTATCAGACACACTCGGAGGGGCGAATTAATGACAAAAAGCAAAGCCTTTCGAGGGAAAATCTCTATACTGATTCACAGACCATGCTGCCCGTCAGGGTGGCCATATTCCTTAATTCGCTTATTGAGCGTGGAGAATTGAAATGCGACATCCTTTAGTGATGGGTAACTGGAAACTGAACGGCAGCCGCCACATGGTAAACGAACTGGTTGCTAACCTGCGTACAGAGCTGGCTGGCGTGACAGGCTGCGCGGTTGCTATCGCTCCGCCGGATATGTACCTGGATCTGGCTAAACGTGCCGCTGATGGCAGCCACATCATTCTGGGCGCACAGAACGTTGACGTTAACCTGTCTGGCGCATTCACCGGTGAAACCTCTGCTGAAATGCTGAAAGACATCGGCGCGAAATACATCATCATCGGCCACTCTGAGCGTCGTACCTACCACAAAGAATCCGACGAATTCATCGCGAAGAAATTTGCGGTGCTGAAAGAGCAGGGTCTGATCCCGGTTCTGTGCATCGGTGAAACCGAAGCAGAAAACGAAGCGGGCAAAACTGAAGAAGTGTGCGCACGTCAGATTGACGCGGTGCTGAAAACGCAGGGCGCGGCAGCATTCGAAGGCGCGGTTATCGCTTACGAGCCAGTATGGGCGATCGGTACCGGCAAATCTGCCACCCCAGCGCAGGCTCAGGCGGTTCACAAATTCATCCGTGATCACATTGCGAAAGCCGACGCGAAAGTGGCAGAGCAGGTTATCATCCAGTACGGCGGTTCCGTAAACGCCTCCAACGCAGCTGAACTGTTCACCCAGCCAGACATCGATGGCGCGCTGGTTGGCGGTGCATCCCTGAAAGCTGACGCTTTCGCGGTGATCGTTAAAGCGGCAGAAGCGGCTAAACAGGCGTAATGCTGTTGTGGCGGGTAGCGCTTGCGCTTACCCGCCCTGCCATATCGCTACAACCGGCCCAACACACTAAACCATAAATAATCCAGCGGCAGCAGCACCAGATACGTGGCAATCGCCAGCGCCAGACAAAGCACCATCCCCGCCTTTGCAGGCACCTTTCCTAGTCCCATCGCCACCACAATCGGCGACGCCTGATACGGCAGCAGCGGCGTGGAATAGCCCAGCACCTGAATCATGATGACAGACAATAGCGGGAAGCCCGTCGCCTCCGAGAAACTCTGCGCCAGTGTGGTGTACAGCGCCGGAACCCCGTTAGCCGTCATAATAAAGTTCAGTGCCGTGGTGATCCCGGTCAGCGCCAGGAAACTGGTGAACGGTTTGTCGGCATCCAGCGGCATAATCTGCAGCAACGTCTCCCCCACCGCCGTGCCGATGCCGGTTTGCGTCACCACAATCGCCAGTCCAAGGATGCCCGCCACGTAAATACAGGTGCGCATATTCACCCCCGTCGAGAACTCTTCTCCGGTGATAAAACCAACGCGTGGCAGCATCACAATGACCGATGCCGCCAGCCCCGTCCATGCAGGCCCCACACCGTGCCAGCTCTCCGTCACCCACATTCCCAGCACCAACGTCAGCAGCCAGGCGAGACGTTTTTCATCTCGCCCCATCGGTTCAGCGGGCGCCAGCTCCCTGGGCGGCTGCGGGCTGCCGGGGAATAACCAGCAGATTAAGCCAATCAGAATCCCCCCTTTGAGAATACCGAGCACCGGCGTGTGCAGCAGCAGATAAGGAACGTAGTTCAGATGAATGCCGTATGATCCTTCTGCCGCGCCGCTCATCACCAGGTTAGGGACGTTGGCAGGCAGGATGGTGGCCGAAAGCTGGAACGTGCCGAACCCGACAGCCAGCGCCAGTCCAAACCAGGCGCGTGACCCGTCGGCAATACCGGCGCGTTTTGCCATGGCAGCAACGATGGGCATCAGCAGCGCGATACGCCCCATGTTCGATGGCATCACAAATGCCAGGGCATAGCTCAGCAGAACCACGCTGGCTACCATCAGCACCCAGGAGTCGGTAAGCCTGGCGGAGAGCGCCCGCGCGGCCCTGTCAGCCAGACCGGTTTTGCGGATCGCCACGCCAAGTACAAAGCCGCTGAACACCAGCCAGAAAGCAGACGAGGCAAAACCGCCAAAAATAACCTCCGGCGGGGCTATTCTGGCGGTCATCGCTGCCGTGAAGAACAGCAGCGCGGTGATGAATTCCGGTAGTAGCGACGTCGCCCATAACACAATGGTGACGCCGACTATCGCTGAGGGCACAAACAGAGGGTGGGTTAACCAGAGCGACATGCCTGTCTCCTGTCGTTTTTTTCAGCAAGTCTACGGCGACAGGCAGGACGAGTAAACGCTATTTATGGTGGGGTCACTTCAGGATATCGCATTGATGATCCTGCAATTCCTCAGCCGACGCGCGGTTAAGCGTAAGCAGATTCCGTTCAGTCGCCAGCAACACAAACGAGCCATCCGACTGCTGAGCCATCGCCAGCGCGAAGCGCCCCATATGATCACGCGCTTCCGGTAACTCTTCTGCCAGCATCATAAACGGGCTCCGCTGTACCAACTCGTTCTCCGTCACCCGGCGGGCGAGATATTCATGCCCTTCCAGTCCGCCAGGAAGTGGCAGCCATTGGGTGCTGATTTGCCCCTGCACGGCATTGAGCTTCTCGCGCACGTCCGGGCGCAGGCAGGAGATGTGAATATGGAAATGGTTCTGCGTGCGGCCCGTGGGTGAGTTGATGGTCAATGATATTGCGCTGTCCGGCACCTCGGATCCATGCTTCATGCTCATAAAGCTACGGGCCTGCCATGCCAGCCAGAAGAAATTGGGTGTTTGAGGCTGTGTCAGAAGCGGGCTTTCGGTGCCGTTGATGCGGTAGGTCGGCATCAGCAGGTACTGCAGTGGCCCGTTGCGATCCTTGAACACCACATAGCCCGCGTCAGGTTTCACCTGCGCACACGGCGCCGGATGACGATGTTGGATCTGATTGGGTACACACTGGTCGAGCACGATGTGACGCAACGCATTTGGATTACCTGCTTTCATCCAGTACACGCCACCCGCGGCAAGGGCGATAACGATCAGAATCAGTAAGATAATTTTTTTCACAACGCGTTCCCTGTTTTCAATAGAGGCCAAAGAGTAACGCAAAATGATGACCAAATAAAAAACCCGGTGGATTTCTCACACCGGGTCACCGTGTCGTTCGTTACAAAACGTTAGCGTTTGCTGATCTGATCGAAGGTTCCGCCGTTAGAGAAGTGCTCTTTCTGCGCTTTCGTCCAGCCACCGAACACGTCATCAATAGTGAAGAGTTTCAGTTTAGGGAATACGCTTTCGTATTTCTTCGCCACTGCCGGATCGCGTGGACGATAGAAGTTCTTCGCCGCAATTTCCTGGCCTTCTGGCGAGTAGAGATACTTCAGGTAAGCTTCCGCCACCGCTTTGGTCTCTTTTTTCTCAACCACTTTATCCACCACAGAAACGGTCGGCTCCGCGAGGATAGATTCGCTCGGGGTCACGATCTCGAATTTGTCTTTACCCAGTTCGTTGGTCGCCAGCAGGGCTTCGTTTTCCCAGGCAATCAGCACATCGCCAATGCCGCGTTCTACGAAGGTATTGGTTGCGCCACGCGCGCCGGAGTCCAGCACCTCAACGTTTTTATACAGCGCTTTGACGAACTCCTGAGCTTTGGCTTGATCGCCATTGTTGTGATGCAGGGCGTAGCCCCAGGCTGCCAGGTAGTTCCAGCGTGCGCCACCTGAGCTTTTCGGGTTCGGCGTGATGACCGACACGCCGGGTTTCACCAGATCGTTCCAGTCATGAATCTGTTTTGGGTTGCCTTTACGCACCAGGAAAACGATGGTCGAAGTGTATGGCGCGGAGTTATCCGGCAGGCGTTTAATCCAGTTTTTATCAATACGGCCACGTTCGGCAATCGCGTCCACATCGTAGGCCAGCGCCAGCGTCACCACATCCGCTTCAATGCCGTTGATGACGGACGTCGCCTGCTTACCAGAGCCGCCGTGAGACTGGCGAATCACCACATTGTCGCCTGTTTCCTGCTTCCAGTGTGCCGCAAAGGCTTTGTTGTACTGCTCGTACAGCTCACGTGTCGGGTCGTAAGACACGTTCAGTAACTGGATATCCTTAGCCAGAACGCTGGTCGATGCCAGCAATAATGTTAAACCCACGCCCCATTTATTCATCGCCCAGCTCTCATGTGTTTTGTTTTGATGAATGCAGCGTGCCAGAAACGGAATCGATGATTAAAGAATAAAAAAAGATTGGCTATAACTTTAAGGAATAAAAAATGGGTGAGTGGCCTGATGCCCTCACCCCAGCCCTCTCCCACGGGAGAGGGAGCAAACATAAAAAAACGGTAACCCAGGGGTTACCGTTTTGCATTTACCCTGGATACCTATCAGTACAGTTTTTTCGCGCAGTCCAGCCAGTCACCTTTGAACGGACGCTTCATGTTTTCAATGGCGTCGATGATGTCATGGTGAACCAGTTTTTCGTTCTGAATACCAACGCAACGACCGCCGTGGCCCTGCAGCAGCAGTTCAATGGCGTACGCGCCCATACGGGAGGCCAGGATACGGTCGTATGGCCCCGGGGAACCACCACGCTGGATGTGACCCAGAACGGTCGCGCGGGTTTCGCGTTTGGTTTCTGCTTCAATGTACTTCGCCAGCTCATCAACGTCACAGATATGCTCGGTGATCGCGACGATGGCGTGTTTTTTACCTTTGGCGATACCGGCTTTGATTTCTGCAACCAGATCTTCACGGCTGAATTCCACTTCCGGTACCACGACGAACTCACAACCGCCCGCGATAGCCGCAGCCAGAGTCAGGTCACCACAGTAACGGCCCATCACTTCAACGATGGAGATACGCTGGTGAGAAGAAGAGGTGTCACGCAGGCGGTCAATTGCTTCCACAACAGTTCCCAGGGCGGTGAAGTAACCGATGGTGTAGTCAGTGCCTTTGATGTCGTTGTCGATGGTGCCAGGCAGACCGATGCACGGGAAGCCCATTTCAGTCAGACGTTTTGCACCCATGTACGAACCATCACCACCGATAACAACCAGTGCGTCGAGGCCGCGTTTTTTCATGTTCTCGATAGCCACTTCACGTACGTGTTCGTCGCGGAATTCCGGGAAGCGCGCAGAACCGAGGAAGGTACCACCACGGTTGATCATGTCGGACACGCTGTAACGGTCGAGCTGAACCATACGGTCTTCATACAGACCCAGATAACCATCATAGATACCAAAAACTTCCAGACCTTCCGTCAGCGCTGCACGAACAACCCCACGAATTGCCGCGTTCATGCCCGGCGCATCACCGCCGCTTGTCAACACACCGATTTTCTTAATCATGACTACCTCTGAACTTAGGAATGCAAAATTGAAATCTGTTGCCGGAAGAAACTTGTCGACCAACGAATACTGCAAATAGTATATCAACCACTTCCAGCTGAATTGATTCAGGTCAGACCAAATGGCGGTAATTTATACACAAAATGCTGGCCTGGCTCACTTTTTTACAACGAATTACGAAAGCCCAACATAACCGGGTACAACCGAGCAGGGATCCTGGTGAATAATGACGTCCGATCCAGGAAAACGCTGCAAAATCGCCTGCTCCACCTGCTCAGCAATAACGTGAGCCTGAACCAATGGCAGGTTGTCTTCCATTTCTATGTGAATCTGAATAAAGCGGGTCGGCCCTGACTGCCGCGTACGAAGATCGTGAGCACCACTGACGCCCGGCCAGGAGGTCACGATAGTATAAATTTCATCGCGTTCTGCGTCGGGAAGCGCACGGTCGAGAAGCGATTGCACCGCGTCATACCCCATCCGCAAGGCGCTATATAAAATATAGATGCCAATCCCTAACGCAAACAACGCATCGGCCCGATGCCAGCCATACCAGGCCAGACCGAGCGCAATAAGAATAGCGCCATTCATCATAACATCAGACTGATAATGAAGCATATCTGCCCGTACGGCCTGGCTTTGGGTTTTGCGAACCACCCAGCGCTGAAATGTTACAAGAACGAGGGTGCATATAAGTGCAGCCACTGTCACAATCACGCCCACACCGGGATCGTTCATCGGCGATGGCGAAACAAGATGCTGAATGCCGGTTAAAAACAGGAACAGCGCAGAGCCGGAAATAAACATGCTTTGCGCCAGCGCCGCCAGCGACTCGGCTTTGCCGTGTCCGAAGGTGTGCTCTTCATCCGCCGGTTGCAGTGAGTAACGCACCACCAGCAGGTTGGTCAGCGAGGCGGCAATATCCATCAGCGAGTCCACCAGCGCCGCCAGAATACTGACCGAGCCCGTGTACCACCACGCAAATATTTTGATGACCAGTAAGCTTGAGGCCACGACCGTTGCGGCAATGGCGGCCCGGCTGACCAGTCTTCCATAGGATTGATTCATAAATACTCCTGTCATGCCATGCCGCTAGTATAACGGAAGGTTACGGAGTCAAAGGATGAATAAACGGTTAACACATCAGAATGAAGGGCAAAAAAAACCCCCACATCATGTGGGGGAAGACAGGGATGGTGTCTATGGCAAGGAAAACAGGGTTTACTGGTTACTACGGGTACTGCTATTGCTACTGAAAAACGTCGCTTCTGAGCTTCGCTGCATCCGTGCAACCTCACGCAACTGGTCCATTCGTTGCTGATGTTTCTGGTTCAAAACCGCTTGCTGCTCGGGCGATAACAGGTGGAACATCTGGTTGCGGACCTTCGCCATTTCTACCTGGCGGGCAACCTGCTCCTGTGCCATTTTTTCGGCCTGAGCGCGTACAGCGCTTTCGTCAAAATTTTCTGCGGTGACAAGGCGATGCATTGTCTCCATTTCGCTAACATTAACAGGGGGCTGATCGTGTCGTGCCCTCTGCATCAGATCTCGCATCTGTTGACGCTGATGTTCGGTTAAACTTATGCCGTCAAACATATGGCTTTGGCTGCTGTGCTGCGTTATGCCCTCTTGTGAGGACTCGTTATCGCCGATGATAGCTACAGCGGCCTGGCTAAACGCACTGAACGCCAGCGTTGAGGCCATGACGGCAGCGGTAACTTTGCGCATCACTTGCTCCCAAAATCTTTCGTGTCGCGATTCAACGAGAGACAGTCTACGATTCAGGCTGCAAACATGCGTCAGGGGGTGTAAAACAACGTAAAGTCATGGATTAGATAGCCTTGATGTCGTAATTTCTGCCTCGGAGGTATTTAAACAATGAATAAAATCCTGTTAGTTGATGATGACCGAGAGCTCACATCTCTTTTAAAGGAGTTGCTCGACATGGAAGGTTTCAACGTTCTGGTCGCCCATGATGGCGAGCAGGCGCTGAGTCTCCTTGACGACAGCATCGATCTACTTTTGCTCGACGTCATGATGCCGAAGAAAAACGGCATTGATACGCTGAAAGAGCTTCGCCAGACACACCAGACCCCCGTTATCATGCTGACCGCGCGCGGCAGCGAACTAGACCGTGTACTTGGCCTTGAGCTGGGTGCGGATGACTATCTACCTAAGCCGTTTAACGACCGTGAACTGGTCGCCCGTATTCGCGCTATCCTGCGTCGTTCCCACTGGAGCGAACAGCAGCAGAATACTGACAACAGTTCACCGACGCTGGAAGTGGACTCCCTGAGCCTGAATCCGGGCCGTCAGGAAGCGAGCTTTGACGGTGAAACGCTGGAGCTGACCGGCACCGAGTTCACGCTGCTGTATCTGCTGGCGCAACATCTCGGCCAGGTGGTATCGCGTGAACACCTAAGCCAGGAAGTGCTGGGTAAACGCCTCACACCGTTTGACCGCGCTATCGATATGCATATCTCGAACCTGCGTCGCAAGCTGCCGGAGCGTAAAGACGGTCACCCGTGGTTTAAAACCCTGCGTGGTCGCGGCTATCTGATGGTCTCCGCTTCATGATAGGAAGCTTAACCGCCCGCATCTTCGCCATCTTCTGGCTGACGCTGGCCCTGGTTTTAATGCTCGTTTTGATGTTGCCAAAACTCGACTCACGCCAGATGACGGAGCTTCTCGACAGCGAGCAACGTCAGGGCGTGATGATCGAGCAACACGTAGAAGCCGAGCTGGCAAACGATCCGCCAAACGATTTGATGTGGTGGCGCAGGCTGTTTCGCGCTATCGACAAATGGGCACCTCCCGGACAACGCCTGCTGCTGGTGACCAGCGAAGGCCGCGTGATTGGCGCAGATCGCCACGAAATGCAGATTATCCGCAACTTCATTGGCCAGGCGGATAACGCCGATCATCCGCAGAAGAAAAAATATGGTCGGGTTGAGATGGTGGGTCCTTTCTCCGTCAGAGACGGGGAAGATAATTACCAGCTCTACCTGATTCGCCCTGCGAGCAACTCCCAGTCCGATTTTATTAACCTGCTGTTTGACCGTCCGCTTCTGCTGCTGATTGTGACGATGCTGGTCAGTTCACCGCTGCTGTTATGGCTGGCGTGGAGTCTGGCAAAACCGGCGCGTAAGCTGAAAAATGCCGCGGACGAAGTGGCACAGGGCAACCTGCGACAGCACCCTGAGCTGGAAGCCGGACCGCAGGAATTTCTTGCCGCCGGGGCCAGTTTCAACCAGATGGTCACCGCACTTGAGCGCATGATGACCACGCAGCAACGTCTGCTGTCGGATATCTCGCACGAACTGCGTACGCCGCTCACGCGACTCCAGCTGGGCACCGCGCTGCTGCGCCGCCGCAGCGGTGAAAGCAAAGAGCTGGAACGTATCGAAACCGAAGCCCAGCGTCTGGACAGCATGATCAACGATCTGCTGGTGATGTCGCGCAATCAGCAGAAAAACGCGCTGGTGAGTGAAACGGTGAAAGCCAATCATCTGTGGCATGAAGTGTTAGACAACGCGGCGTTTGAAGCGGAGCAGATGGGTAAATCGTTCACCGTCAACTTCCCGCCGGGGCCATGGCCGCTGTACGGTAACCCCAACACGCTGGAGAGCGCGCTGGAGAATATCGTGCGTAACGCCCTGCGCTACTCGCATACGAAGATTGAGGTGGCCTTCTCGGTGGATAAAGACGGCATCACGATCATTGTCGATGATGATGGTCCTGGCGTGAGTCCGGAAGACCGCGAGCAAATTTTCCGTCCGTTCTACCGCACCGACGAGGCGCGGGATCGTGAATCTGGCGGCACCGGGCTGGGTCTGGCGATTGTTGAAACCGCCATGCAGCAGCATCGCGGCTGGGTGAAAGCCGACGACAGTCCGTTGGGCGGGCTGCGGTTAACGCTGTGGTTACCGTTGTATAAGCGTTCGTAATCCCCTCACCCTATCCCTCTCCCCTTTGGGGAGAGGGCCGGGGTCAGGGGCACTATTTCCCCCACAATCTCCGCGAATTATCCTCGATCTGCCGGCTACTGCGGCGTTTCTGCATTGTTCTGGTCCAGCTGGTGGATAACCCTGCCGCCGACAACAGGCGATGATACTGCTCGTCATCAAACGGCATATGCCAGGCAATGGCGCAGGCGTCATACACCGACACATCGCTGAGGCGCGACACCAGCTCCAGCGGCGCATCCACGGATACCTGACCCGCCAGCACCACCCGGTACAACCAGCCCGTTTTGCCGGCGCTCTGCAACCGTGCGGACATGTCGTTGATGCCGAAATGGAAGTTAAGTTTGAAGCACGGCGAGCGTGGCTGCGTCACCTGAATAAGCGCCTCGCCCCAGCGGAAGATATCGCCGATGAAGACATTCTTCTCGGTCAGCCCTTCGGTGGAGAGATTTTCCCCAAACGCGGGGGCAACGAAAAGGTCCGCCTGCTCGGGGAATTCGGTAATCCAGTATTGATAGTGCTCGCGCGGATAGTGGCACAACGCGCGCTCGGGCCCGCCGTGGATTTTCTTCTCGGCCTGCTCGTCCCCCGCAAGCCCAAGATCGGTTAACGTCAGCTCACCGTCAACCTGCACTTTGGCGATGGCGCTCGGGCGGCTGCCGTCGTATTCCCTTACCTTGCCTGTAAACACATTCACCGGGTAATGCATCTCTACTCCTTCAGATACAAAAAAAGCGAGTCATCAGACTCGCTTCTCACAGGCGTCAATGCAACCTTATTTTTTCGCAGCGAAACGTGCTGCTGCTTCGTCCCAGTTCACCACGTCCCAGAAGGCTTTGATGTAGTCCGGGCGACGGTTCTGGAACTTCAGGTAGTAAGCGTGTTCCCACACGTCCAGACCCAGGATTGGGAAACCGGATGCGCCAGAGATCGCTTCACCCATCAGCGGGGAATCCTGGTTAGCGGTAGAAACCACCGCCAGTTTGTCACCTTTCAGTACCAGCCACGCCCAGCCGGAGCCGAAACGGGTTGCAGCGGCTTTCTCAAATTCCGCTTTGAAGTTGTCAACGGAACCGAAGTCACGTTCGATAGCCGCTTTCAGGTCGCCCTGCAGGGTAGTACCGGTTTTCAGGCCTTTCCAGAACAGGCTGTGGTTCGCGTGACCACCTGCGTTGTTACGCAGTACGGTTTTCTTGTCCGCTGGCAGCTGGTCCAGTTTGGTGATCAGCTCTTCAACAGGCAGGTTAGCGAACTCTGGCAGGCTTTCCAGCGCAGCATTCGCGTTGTTCACATAGGTCTGGTGGTGTTTAGTGTGATGGATTTCCATCGTCTGCTTGTCGAAATGCGGTTCCAGTGCGTCATAGGCATACGGCAGGGATGGCAGTGTATAACTCATAATCCTCTCCATTAGTGTCGGGCGGCACAGCTGTTAATGCCGCGTAAGCAGTTGGTTCATTATAGTTAATTAAATGATATTGAAAATGATTATCAATGCCGTAGTTTTTATAAGGTTATTCAGATTTTGCATGATGACAAAATTGTGAGACTGCTCACCCGGTTAACGTGCTGATTGCCATCCAAAACAGAAGTGCGGCAACCTTCTGAAGGTTCATGAACCGCCTAATTTTTACACTCATCAAGTCGGCGGGAAGCCACCGACTATAAAAACGATGAGGACGTAAAAATGAATCATGCGATTACGATGGGTATCTTCTGGCATTTGATAGGCGCAGCCAGTGCAGCCTGTTTCTATGCCCCGTTTAAAAAGGTGAAAGGGTGGTCGTGGGAAACCATGTGGTCAGTTGGCGGTACCGTGTCCTGGCTGATTTTGCCGTGGACCATTAGCGCCATGCTGCTCCCGGATTTCTGGGGCTACTTCACCTCCTTCAGTGCCTCTACCCTGCTGCCGGTGTTTCTGTTCGGTGCGATGTGGGGCATCGGCAACATCAACTACGGCCTGACCATGCGCTACCTCGGGATGTCGATGGGTATCGGCATCGCGATTGGCATTACCCTGATCGTCGGCACGCTGATGACGCCCATTCTTAACGGCAATGTCGACGTGTTGATCAACACCAAAGGCGGGCAGATGACGCTGCTGGGCGTGCTTGTCGCGGTGATCGGCGTGGGTATCGTCACCCGTGCGGGTCAACTGAAAGAGCGCAAGATGGGCATCAAAGCCAAAGACTTTAACCTGAAGAAAGGGCTATTGCTGGCAGTGATGTGCGGCATCTTCTCGGCGGGCATGTCGTTCGCCATGAACGCCGCAAAACCTATGCACGAAGCGGCCGCCGCGCTGGGCGTCGACCCGCTGTACGTGGCACTGCCTAGCTACGTGGTCATCATGGGCGGCGGTGCGCTGGTCAACCTCGGCTTCTGCTTCATTCGTCTGGCAAAAGTGAAGGATCTGTCGGTAAAGGCCGATTTCTCACTGGCAAAATCCTTAATCCTCACCAATGTACTGCTGTCGATGCTGGGTGGCCTCATGTGGTACCTGCAATTCTTTTTCTACGCCTGGGGTCACGCCAGCATTCCACCGCAATACGACTACATAAGCTGGATGCTGCACATGAGCTTTTACGTGCTGTGCGGCGGGCTGGTTGGGCTGGTACTGAAGGAGTGGAATAACGCCGGGCGTCGTCCGGTGGGCGTACTGAGCCTGGGCTGCGTGGTGATCATCATTGCCGCTAACATTGTCGGCCTCGGCATGGCGAACTGATTACGCTGCCTTTCGACTACGATGACGCCACTGAACCGGCGTCATCCCCACCTCGCGGTTAAACACCACCGAAAAGTAGTTACTGTCCTCAAATCCACAGCGCATCGCCACTTCACTGACCATCAGCTCCGTATGCTGGAGCAGATACTGGGCGTGGCAGATGCGCAGCTGGCGCAGGTAGTGGTTCACCGTCATCCCCGTCTGGGTGCGGAACTGCTGGCGCAGCGCGCGCTCGCTACACTGCTCCTGCTCGCAGAACTTTTCCAGCACGAAACTTTTGTTAAGGCTGCCCGCAAGCCGGGTGATCAGCTTATCCAGCAGCGCTTCCTGTGCGGTCGCGGAGGGGTTATCGGTGGCATAACGATGGCGTTTGAGGGTCATGACCAGCTGGGCGAAAAGCAGTTCTGACATCGCATTTGCCTCCGGATCGCTCTTCTGACTCTCCTGCTCGAGCTGGGAGATCGTCTGGCGCACCTGAGCCATGCCGTTGCTGCTTAAGCGCCAGTGCGGTTCACCTCTGGCATTAAGAAAACCGGGGACATGGGCCGCCCAGTCGACATTCAGTTTGAGTCGGTCCGGGCAGTAGATGACGTTCTGCAACACCAGATCGTTAACCGAGGCGTAGGCGTGTTTATCTTCGGCGCGAATGTAAAAAAGATCGCCACGCGTGATGCGGTAGGGTCTGTCGTTGAGGATATGTAAACCATTGCCGCGCCACACCAGCACCAGCTCGCAAAACTCGTGGGTATGCACGGCAAAGACATTTTGCGGGTAGCGGTCGGCCACCGCGACGGCCTGACTCGCGGAGGCAAAAAAATCATCTTTGCGAAGGATTAACTGAGCGGCCACACCCTAACCTCTACGGCGAATAACCGGACATTATTAGCCTTTTTGCGGCAATAAAACGGTGATTGCCTTCGCGTTACTGGAGTGAAGTATCCTTCCCCTGACGGATATCGCGTGGGGACCAGTTAAATTCGCGGCGAAAAAGGGTCGAAAAGTGATTACTGTCGCCAAAACCGCAGCGATAGGCGATATCCGTGACGCTTTCATCGGTGTGACGCAAAAGGTGACGCGCTTTAATCAGGCGCAGGCGGTTGAGGTAGCGCTGCGGCGTCAGCCCCGTGTGCTGCTTGAGCTGACGATGGAGCGTACGCAACGACAGCGAAAAATCATCCGCCAGAGTTTCCCAGCAAATGTCCTCGGCGAAATGGTCCTCCAGCCAGGCCATCAGCTGGTTCAGCCGCGCGTCGTTATTTTCCAGCCCTTCCACCAGGCTACTGCGCCGCAGCAGTACCAGCAGCTGCATAAACAGCAGCTCGCGGGTGGCAATGGCATGCATCGCCTGCCCGTCCTCGCTCTGCTCCAGTTGATTCACCAGCTGGCGCACCTGCTGCAACGTGGACTGATTGACCCGCCAGTGCGACGGGTAGTGTCCATCCTGCTCCTGGGGCAGGAGCTTGTTTAAACCCGACAGAAACTGGAATGCGTCCGGCGAACGATAGAGCACGTTGGTCAGGCACAGGTTGTCGGTATGTTCATACAAATGCCTGTCGTGATCGCGCACAAAGCACACCGTACCGCCGCTGATGGTGTACGGCTGGCCGTTAAAGACGTGAATGCCTGTCCCATGCTCGACAATCACAATTTCATGAAAATCATGATGATGTTCAGGAAACGCAGCCTGCGGGAGCCGTGGCTCAATCGCGACCGGAGACGTTCCCGACGGGAAAAAATCGACGCTGTGCAGTACGGTCATAACGGCCCCCACCAATGAGAAAAGTTCTCAAAATAGTAATTAAGGCCTTCCACACTCACCTTAAATTTTTGACAGCAAACGTCGCAAAAGCTGTCCATTTTTCAAGAAACAGACGGAAAAATCGGGAAATGCGGTCAGCGTCACATTGCCCGAAAACCCCGCCCTGACTGGAAATTGTGAACTCCCTCACGTTCATCTTTGCTTTCTTGCCAGCGCGAGATTCGGGCTGTCAGTGACGAGAAGGTGGTCTTTTCTTCCCTTTTTTACACTCAACACCAATGACTTAAGAAGGGACCTGACCATGACTTTTCGCCATTGTGTGGCTGTCGATTTAGGCGCATCCAGCGGCCGCGTAATGCTCGCCACCTGGGACTGCGGCCAGCACACACTTACGCTTCGCGAAATGCACCGTTTCGCCAACTGCCTGCAAAAACAGGACGGTTTTGATACCTGGGATATTGATGCCCTGGAAGCGGAGATCCGCACCGGGCTGAACAACGTCTGCAATGACGGCATACGCATCGACAGCATCGGCATTGATACCTGGGGCGTGGACTACGTTTTGCTCGACAGCCACGGCGACCGCGTCGGCCTGCCCGTCTCGTATCGCGACAGCCGCACCGACGGGCTGATGGCACAGGCCATCGCGCAGCTTGGCAAGGACACCATCTATGGCCGCAGCGGCATTCAGTTTCTGCCCTTTAACACGCTGTATCAGCTGCGCGCGCTGGTTGAGCAGCAGCCGGAGCTGGTCAAAAAGGTGGCGCACGCGATGCTGATCCCGGACTACTTAAGCTACCGGCTGACCGGCAACATGAACTGGGAATACACCAACGCCACCACCACCCAACTGGTCAATATCAACACCGACAGCTGGGATGAACACCTGCTGGCCTGGACAGGCGCCTCACCGTCCTGGTTCGGCACGCCGACCCATCCGGGTAACGTAATCGGTTACTGGATTTGCCCACAGGGAAATGAAATCCCGGTGGTCGCTGTCGCCAGTCACGACACCGCCAGCGCGGTGATTGCCTCCCCGCTGGTCAGCAAAGATGCGGCTTACCTCTCTTCCGGCACCTGGTCGCTGATGGGCTTTGAGAGCAAAACGCCCTACACCAGCGACGCGGCAATGGCGGCGAACATCACTAACGAAGGCGGTGCCGAAGGACGCTACCGCGTGCTGAAGAACATCATGGGCCTGTGGCTGCTCCAGCGAATGCTGAAAGAGCAGCACATTTCCGACCTGCCGGCGCTTATCGCAGAAACCGAAAAGCTGAAGGCCTGTACGTTCCTGATCAACCCGAACGACGACCGCTTTATTAATCCGGTGCATATGAGCGCTGAAATCCAGGCCGCCTGTTTTGAAGCCGGGCAGCCGGTACCGTCCAGTCCTGCCGAGCTGGCGCGCTGCATTTTTGACAGCCTCGCCCTGCTCTATGCGGATGTTCTGAGCGAGCTGGCGAGCCTTCGCGGTAAACCGTTCAGCCAACTGCATATCGTGGGCGGCGGCTGCCAGAACCAGCTGCTGAACCAGCTCTGCGCCGATGCCTGCGGCATCACCGTGGTGGCGGGTCCGGTGGAGGCGTCCACGCTCGGTAACATCGGCATTCAGCTGATGACCCTGGACGAACTTTCAGACGTCGACGAATTCCGCTCGGTGGTCACCGCGAATACCTGCCTGACCACCTTCATTCCTAATCCCTGCCATGAAATTGCCCGCTACCGGGCGCAGTTTCAGCAAAAACGACTGACTAAGGAGCTTTGCGCATGACCACTCAACTTGAACAAGCCTGGGACCTGGCTAAACAGCGTTTCGCCGCCGTCGGCGTGGATGTCGACGCGGCGCTGCGCCAGCTCGACCGTCTGCCGGTCTCCATGCACTGCTGGCAGGGCGATGACGTCGCCGGCTTCGAGAACCCGGGCGGTTCCCTGACGGGTGGCATTCAGGCGACGGGTAACTACCCGGGCAAAGCGCGCAACGCCACCGAACTGCGTGCGGATCTGGAGCTGGCGCTGAGCCTGATCCCGGGACCAAAACGCCTGAACCTGCACGCGATCTATCTGGAGTCTGACGAGCCGGTGGCGCGTAACGCAATCAAACCGGAGCATTTCAGGAATTGGGTGGAGTGGGCGAAAGCCAACAAGCTGGGTCTGGACTTTAACCCGTCCTGCTTCTCGCATCCGCTGAGCGCGGACGGGTTTACCCTCGCGCACGCCAACGACGACATTCGTCAGTTCTGGATCGACCACGTCAAAGCCTGCCGCCGCGTCTCGGCCTGGTTTGGCGAGCAGCTTGGCACGCCGTCAGTGATGAACATCTGGATCCCGGACGGCATGAAAGACATCACCGTCGACCGTCTCGCCCCGCGTCAGCGCCTGCTGGCCGCGCTGGATGAGGCCATCAGCGAAAAACTCAATCCGGCGCACCACATCGACGCGGTGGAGAGCAAGCTGTTCGGCATTGGCGCGGAGAGCTACACCGTCGGCTCGAACGAGTTCTACATGGGTTACGCCACCAGCCGTCAGACCGCGCTGTGCCTGGACGCCGGTCACTTCCACCCCACAGAAGTGATCTCCGACAAAATCTCCGCCGCCATGCTCTTCGTGCCGCGCCTGCTGCTGCACGTCAGCCGTCCGGTGCGCTGGGACAGTGACCACGTGGTACTGCTGGATGACGAAACCCAGGCGATTGCCAGCGAAATCATCCGTCATGACCTCTTCGACCGCGTGCACATTGGCCTCGACTTCTTTGACGCCTCCATCAACCGCATCGCAGCGTGGGTGATCGGCACCCGCAATATGAAAAAAGCCTTGCTGCGCGCGCTGCTGGAGCCAACCGCAGCGCTGAAACAGCTGGAAGCAAACGGTGACTACACCGCGCGCCTGGCGCTGCTGGAAGAGCAGAAATCCCTGCCATGGCAGGCCGTGTGGGAGATGTACTGCCAGCGCAACGACGCGCCTGCAGGCAGCCAGTGGCTGGAAAACGTGCGTGCGTATGAGAAAGACGTATTGAGTCAGCGCGGGTAATTTTGCCCTCACCCTACCCCTCTCCCACAGGGAGAGGGAACTTTTACCCCCTCTCCCTGTGGGAGAGGGCTGGGGTGAGGGATTCAACCTCACCGCGATAACTGGAAAAGAAAACTATGCAGACCATCACCACCTCCTGGTTCGTCCAGGGCATGATCAAAGCCACCTCTGACGCCTGGCTGAAGGGCTGGGACGAGCGTAACGGCGGTAATCTCACGCTGCGCCTGGACGACGCGGATATCGAACCCTACACCGCCGATTTCCACCAGACGCCACGCTATATTGCCCTGAGCCAGCCCATGCCGCTGCTCGCCAATACGCCGTTTATCGTCACCGGCTCCGGCAAGTTCTTCCGCAACGTTCAGCTCGATCCGCAGGCCAACCTTGGCGTGGTGAAAGTGGACAGCGACGGCGCGGGCTACCACATCCTGTGGGGCCTGACCGATGAGGCGGTACCCACGTCTGAACTGCCGGCGCACTTCCTCTCGCATTGCGAGCGCATTAAGGCGACCGACGGCAAAGACCGCGTGATCATGCACTGCCACGCCACCAACCTGATCGCCCTGACCTACGTGCTGGAAAACAGCTCTGACTTCATCACCCGCAAGCTGTGGGAAGGCAGCACCGAGTGTCTGGTGGTCTTCCCGGACGGGGTCGGCATTCTGCCGTGGATGGTGCCGGGTACCGACGAAATCGGCCAGGCAACCGCCAAAGATATGCAAAAACATTCGCTGGTGCTGTGGCCATTCCACGGCGTCTTCGGCAGCGGTCCGACGCTGGATGAAACCTTCGGCCTGATCGACACCGCCGAGAAATCCGCGGAAGTGCTGGTAAAGGTTTATTCCATGGGCGGTATGAAGCAGACCATTACCCGCGAAGAGCTTATTGCGCTCGGCAAGCGCTTCGGCGTGAACCCGCTGCGGTCAGCGCTGGAAATATACGCATAAACCCTCGCTGACCGGACGGTACGGGCGATAGTTAAGGAGAATTATCATGAGCTTTATGTTGGCACTTCCAAAAATCAGTCTGCACGGCGCGGGCGCTATAGGCGACATGGTCAAGCGGGTGGCAGACAAACGGTGGGGCAAAGCGCTGATTGTCACCGACGGTCAGCTGGTGAAGCTGGGCCTGCTGGACAGCCTGTTTACCGCGCTGGATGCCCATCAGATGTCGTATCACCTGTTCGACGACGTGTTCCCGAACCCGACGGAAGCGCTGGTGCAAAAAGGCTATGCAGCCTATCGGGACGCGGAATGTGATTACCTCATCGCCTTCGGCGGCGGTAGCCCTATTGATACCGCCAAAGCCATTAAGATCCTCACCGCCAACCCCGGCCCATCCACCGATTATTCCGGCGTCGGCAAGGTGACAAACCCGGGCGTACCGCTGGTGGCGATCAACACCACCGCAGGCACAGCGGCGGAGATGACCAGTAACGCGGTGATTATCGATTCTGCGCGTCAGGTGAAAGAGGTGATCATCGACCCGAACATCATTCCGGATATCGCCGTGGATGATGCCAGCGTGATGCTCAATATTCCTGCCTCCGTGACCGCCGCAACGGGGATGGATGCGTTAACCCATGCCATTGAAGCCTATGTCTCCGTTGGCGCGCACCCGCTGACCGATGCCAACGCGCTGGAAGCAATTCGCCTGATTAACCTCTGGCTGCCCAAAGCGGTCGACGACGGCCATAACCTGGAAGCACGCGAGCAGATGGCGTTTGGTCAGTATCTGGCGGGCATGGCGTTTAACAGTGCTGGCCTCGGGCTCGTGCATGCCCTGGCGCACCAGCCGGGCGCGACGCACAACCTGCCGCACGGCGTGTGCAACGCCATCCTGCTGCCGATCATTGAAAACTTTAACCGCCCGAACGCCGTAGCACGGTTTGCTCGCGTGGCGCAGGCGATGGGCGTCGACACGCGCGGCATGAGCGACGAAGCAGCCAGCCTGTCAGCAATTCAGGCAATTCGCGACCTGAGCGCCCGCGTCGGCATTCCGTCCGGCTTCAGCCAGCTCGGCGTAACGAAGGCGGACATTGAAGGCTGGCTGGATAAAGCCCTCGCCGACCCGTGCGCGCCATGCAACCCGCGCACCGCCAGCCGCGACGAGGTACGCGAGTTATATCTGGAGGCATTATGATCCGCAAAGCTTTTGTTATGCAGGTTAACCCGGACGCGCACGAGGAGTACGCGCGTCGCCACAACCCCATCTGGCCGGAGCTGGAAGTGGTGCTAAAGGACCACGGCGCGCATCACTACGCCATTTATCTCGACCGGGAACGTAACCTGCTGTTTGCCACCGTAGAGATTGAATCGGAGGAGCGCTGGAATGCGGTCGCGAATACCGACGTCTGCCAGCGCTGGTGGAAGCACATGCGTGATGTCATGCCGTCGAACCCGGACAACAGCCCGGTGAGTACCGGGCTGGAAGCGGTGTTTTATCTGGACTGACTGGTTAACGCTGCCGCGCCCGCGGCAGCGGCTATCTCCTGCCTGCTGCTCAGCGTAAACGCCGACACCACCGTAATTGCCAGCACGAAGCAGCCCAGCATCAGATACGTCTCCTGGAAGCCGATCCGGTCATACATATTTCCGGCAAAGGCGGAGAGGAAAATGGCCGCTGACTGTTTGGCAAACTGAAAGCCAATCAGATAGATAGTGGCCGAGAGTCGCGTATCAAACACGCCGGTGATGTACTTGAATGCCCCCACCAGCAGGAACGGGACTTCCAGCGCGTGCAGCATTTTCAGGGCGATGACCTCCACGGCGGTAGTGGCAAACGACGAGCCGATGATGCGCGTCGCCATAATCAACCCGGCGATCAGCAACGTATTTTTCGCGCCAATGCGGTTAATGATCCACGGCGAGCAGAACATGATAATGGCGTTACAGATCTCCCCCGCCGTCGTCGCGAAACCAAAAGCGCGAGTGCCCTCCTGCGGCGTGGCGAAGAAGGTTTTGAAGAAGGTGGCGAACTGCTGATCAAAAACGTCATAGACGCAGGCCACGCCAATCACGTACAGAATAAACATCCACATTCTGCGTTGACGGAACAGGTTAAAGACCGTTTTCGCGGTGATCTGCGGCTGGTTGGCACCCAGGGCATTCATCACCTGTGCCGTCTGATTGGGCTTCGGCTTCGCGACCACCAGCAGCAGCATCAGCAACAGCGCCGCCGCCGATCCCATCCAGAAAACATACGACGGATCGATGCCAAACAGGATGCCCCCCGTTGAGGCGCACAATCCCCAGCCGAGGCAGCCGAACATGCGCGCCTTGCCGTATTCAAAGGCGCTGTTGCGGCTCACGCGTTCAATATAGGCCTCAATCGCTCCGGACCCCGCCGAAAAAACAAAGCCGATATACAGCCCGCCGCTTAGCGCACCCAGCCAGATGTTGGTTTTCAGCAGCGGCGCGAAAACGTACAGGAAGAAAGGAGCAAACAAAAACAGCAGCGCAGAGATAATCCACAGCAGATGTTTTTTCAGCCCCAGCTTGTCGGAAATCACCCCCAGTACCGGCTGGAAGGCAATGGCGGAAAGTGAGATACAGGAGAAAACAATACCGGTATGGGTTTTGTTCAGGCCAATGATATCCGACAGCCAGATCGGCAGGAACGGAAAGCAGGTGGCCATGATGAAGAAGTAGAGAAAGAAGAACAGCCCGAAGATCCAGAAATTAGGGTTGTCTTTGTGGGTACAGGTTGTTGTGTTCATTATTTTTATCCTCAACGGAGGGCCAGTTTCCCGGCCCGTCACCCTTACACGCGTTCCACACCAATCAGAATGGCGGTTTCCGGGTCGAGAATCGGCAGCGCAATACCCGCCTGCGTCAGCCACTCACCGCTCACCGTTTGCGGTGTCTCCATCCATGCCGGCAGCTTGCGCATGGTGTGCCCGCCTTTGCCCGTAATCTGAATATTCGGGTGATCGAGCAGCGAGATACGGTACTGCGCGCTGGCCTCCAGCCCCGGCATGCGCAGCGGCATCATCAGGGTATAATCCGGCATCGCGAGTTGGCTGACGATAAACAGCCCCTGCGATTTGTCTTCGCTCACGATACCCTGCGCCAGCGTGGTGGCGTCCGGCATATCCACGCGCCACTGGGTGCCGTGGTGGATCACCTCGCGCCACTGCTTGTGCAGCGCAGCGTAACGGCGATAACCTTCGCGCTCTTTCTCATCCACAGTGAGCGGATCCAGCTCCAGCCCCATATGGCCAAACAGCGCCGTCAAACCGCGGAAGGCAATGCTGTGCTGGCGGAACGTCGCGTGGCATTTATGATGACCGATATGCGCGCCCATCACCTCTGGCGGGAAGAAGTAGCTCATGCCACGCTGAATGGTGCAGCGCTCCAGCGCGTCGTTGTTGTCGGACGCCCAGAAGCGGTGGCTGCGGGCCAGTACTTCGTAATCGATTCGTCCGCCACCGGAGGAGCAGGATTCAAATTCAATATGCGGGAAACGCTCGCCCAGCACATCTAAAAGTCGATAAAACTGGCGGGTCTGCGCGTCGGCGGCGGCTCTGCCGTTATGGCCAGGCTGCACCAGCTCGCGGTTCATATCCCACTTCACATAGTCGACTGCGTGCTCGCCCAGCAGCCAGCTCATGCGCTCCACCAGGTAATCAAACGCTTGCGGAATGTTGAGGTTGAGCACCAGCTGATGGCGCCCTGTGGCCTGCGTGTAACCAGGCAACGCCAGCACCCAGTCGGGGTGCGCGCGGTAGAGATCGGAATCCGGGTTGATCATCTCCGGTTCAATCCAGATACCGAACTCCATACCAAGATGTTTGACGTGGTCGATCACGGGTCGCAGGCCGTTCGGGTATTTTTTCTCGTCCAGATACCAGTCGCCCAGCGCGGCATGGTCGTCGTTACGCCCTTTGAACCAGCCGTCATCAATGATAAAGCGCTCCACGCCCAGCGCGGCTGCCTCGTCAGCCATTCGCATGATGTATTCCGGGTCGTGGCTGAAGTAGATCCCCTCCCAGGTGTTGAGATGGATCGGGCGTGGTTTGTTTTCAGGGAAACGGATGATGTTGTCGCGCAGATAGCGGTGAAACTGCTGGCTCATCCCGTTCAGCCCGTGCGCGGAGTAGCTCGCATAAAGGCGTGGCGTCCAGAGCGTTTGTCCCTCTTCCAGCGCCATCTCCCCTGGCAGGTAAAGCGCTTCCGCTTGCAGATAGCGACGGCCATCGGTTTTGGCTTCAGCGCGAAGGCGATGGTTGCCGCTCCAGCCCAGATGCACACCCCAGACGTCGCCGTGCATTTCACTGAACGACGGCGTGCCTGAAATCAGCGCCGGGAAGTGTTCGTGAGACGTTCTACCCCGGCGGTTCTCAATCACGAAGCTGTCATGCTCCAGCCTGACGCGGTGCGGCTGGAACTCACGGATCCAGCGGCCATGAAACGCCATCACCTCCTGGGCGCGTTCCGCCACGGGCAGCGTGACGGCAAAACGGTCAACCTGCCACGCCTGTTCACGCAGGTTGGTCAGGCCATGACGCACCACCAGTACACCGCTCTTATCAAGCGACAGTTCGCTGGTCAGGCGCAGTCCAGCCAGTTCATCTTCCGCCATTATCGTCAGGGTGTGTCCCTGCTGCTGAACGCGTGTGGTTTTGAATACCGGCGAACCATCCAGCCCATGGCGGTGGCCCTCGATGCCCGGCGATCCAAACAAACCATGGCCCAGTTCTGCCATCAGCGTCACCGGCGAATCGACGTCGAGCCTGCCATTTGCCACAGGACGCGCAAGACTTATGACATCTTGCGCCGAAAAGTGCTGAAGATGAGGCCCCCAGTAGAGAATTTCGGCAAACGGGTGGGTTTTTATCACCACGTCTGTCGTGTTGCTTTCAAGTCGTAAAATCGTTTCTTGCATCAGACATCTCCTGTCATCGGGATGATCTGAGTGTTGATCCGAAACGTTTCGGATACAAACCAAAACGTTTCGGATCTGTGATCGGCTTTAGAAATATAGTGACTTCAGGCCGTCTGGCCTGGGGAGAATTCCGGCTGCCAGAGCACCTGCAGTTGCGCAAGATCGTCGCCGTTTATCAGCTGGCGTACCATATCGGCAATCTGTTTTCCGACACCCTGACGGGTGGACTGGATCACCGCCGCCACGTCGATATCCACGATGCTGTCCTGAGGCAAGCCATCGTAGACCACCAGCGATACCGCATTTTCGCCGGTTAAACGACCAAGCTGTGCCAGCGCCATTGCCGCGCCGTCGCCGTGGGTGTTGCAGTCGGTAATGATGGCCGTGGGGGGATGCGGCAGAGAGAGTAGCTCTTTCGTCGTGGCATAACCGACCCGGCGAGAAGGCGGCATGGCGCGCAGCCACTCGCTGGAGAGCCCGGCTTCACGGAGCGCATCGAGATAGCCCTGACGGCGCTGAGTAATGAATGCCTGATTATTGCTCTCGCCGAGTAACGCAATGCGCTGATGGCCTTTTCCGATTAACCAGCGGGTAGCATGGTAGGTGCCCGCGTAGTTATCAAAATCAAACCAGGCGTACGGCTGCGGCAACTGACTGCGTCCGAGAGCCAGGAAAGGGAAACCGGCAGCCTGCAACTGCTCCAGGCGCGGATCGTGATCCAGCGTGTGTGCCACAATCAGCGCATCTACGCGACGGCTTTGCACCATGCGCATATAGCTGTGTTTATCGGCCAGATCGTCATCGGCAATCAGCAGCAGATCGATTTCATGTCGCGCCAGTTCGTGGCTAATTTCGCCGACCATGTCCATAAACACGCTGTTATTGAGCGGAACAGGATGCACAGGGAAAACCAGCCCAACCGCGTCGATCTTGCCCATCTTCAGACGACGGGCAAAGGTATTGGGCCGATAGCCACGGCGTTGGGCTTCTGCTTCCACCCGGGCGCGCGTCTCGCAGGAGACGTCGTCATATCCGTTAAGCGCGCGGCTGACGGTGGTAACAGAGAGTCCGAGTTCTTTGGCGATGGCTTTCAGCGACATGCGTTTGCGTCTCTTCGTTAATTTTGTTCCGCGACCAGTAGCGCGTAGGTGTCTGGCTCCAGGGCCTTGAAAATATGCGGCTGATCGGCGGGATAGCAGATGTAATCCCCTGCCCCCAGCTCTTCTGCATCGTCGAGCAGGCCGACCAGTGCCCGACCCTGAGTCACGATAATATGCTCAATCGAACCCGGGGAATGGGGCTGGGAAATACGATCTGCACCTGGCTGGGTGATGAGAAGGTAGACGTCGCGTCGTGCGCCCGGGGGGCATGCCGCCAGTAAAATGGCTTCATAATTGGCCTGTCCGGCGACCACTTTTGTACCTTCACCGCGGCGGATCACCTGCGTGGTCGGCTGTTGCGGCTCCAGTAAGCGGGCGAAAGGAATATCCAGCGCCACGCAAAGCGACCACAGTGTCTCCAGACTGGGGTTGCCATTGCCGGACTCCAGCTGAGAAAGTGTGGATTTGGCGATGCCGGCACGGCGGGCAATTTCCGCCAGTGAAAGCCCGGTTCGCAGGCGTTCTCGCACCAGGCTTTTGGCGATCACGCTGATTGGCTGCGTCATAAACGGCCTCTTGTTCTATAAATCGAACGATTCGTTCATCTTGTAATACGAATCTGATCCGTTCATTATAATGGATACACGTTCGATATGGCTAAAATTGTATGAAACGTTCTCTCTCTTGCCTGAAAGGCGACACCATCAAAGCAATTATCCTTGTATGCCTCGCCGTTGGCGTGGTGGGGATGTCTTACGGCTCGCTGGCGATGGCCTACGGTTTTCCGCTGTGGGTACCGTTTGTGCTCTCTGTTACCGTGCTGGCGGGCGCCTCGGAGTTCATGTTTATCGGCATCGTGGCAAGTGGCGGTAACCCACTGGCCGCGGCCGCGGCCGGGCTGCTGGTGAACGCCCGCCATGTTCCGTTTGGTGTTACGGTGCGTGAGCTGGTGGGGAAACGCGGTCTGAGCTTCCTCGGCTGCCACATCATGAATGACGAAAGCGTGGTGTTTGGGCTGTCGCAAAAAACCCCCGAGCAGCGAAAAACAGCCTACTGGCTGTGCGGGTTAGGGGTGGCCATCATCTGGCCGCTGGGTACCCTGCTGGGCGCCATGGTCGGTAAATTGTTGCCGGATCCGGAAACCATCGGGCTGGACGCGGTGTTCCCGGCCATTTTGCTGGCCTTAGTGGTTCCGGCGTTTAAAAACCGCACCACGCTTATCCGCGCCTGTAGCGGTGCTGCCTTGTCGCTGGCCGCCGTGCCGTTCGCCCCGGTGGGCTTACCGGTGCTGTTGTCATTACTTGGGCTGGGCGCGAGGAAAAAATAATGGAAAACATGACGCTCTTTATTCTCGGCATCGCCATTCTGTCGGCAGGAACTTATCTGATGCGTCTCGGCGGCGCCAAACTCGGAAACCGGCTGGCGCTGTCAGAGCGCTCACAGGCGCTGCTCTCGGATGCGGCAACGGTGTTACTGTTTTCCGTGGCGCTGGCGACAACCTTCTATGAAGGGGAACACTTCGCCGGGATGGCGCGTGTGCTGGGCGTGGCGTTTGCCGTATTTCTGGCCTGGCGGAAAATGCCATTAATTGTGGTGATCGTGGCGGCGGCGGTCGTCACCGCGCTGCTACGTCTGGTGGGAATGACGTAAAAAAGCCCGACAGCACGCGTCCGTCGGGCAAGGCGGCGTTTACTGCGCCGCGAGGGTAACGTAATTCACCGTCAGCATCTCTTCGAGCTCCGCCGTGTTGCCCGTCTTAAACGCGTTATCGTTAAGATAGGTGGCCACAGAGAGGGTAACGGCCAGCTGTTTGCCCGCCATCTCGCTGCCGTTCACCGCGACAAGTGACATATCCGGCGGTAGCGCGACCTCCGCCGCGCCAGCGGTCACCTGCGCCGATCCGCGCGGCACGGCCGCCAGTTGCACGACACCATTATCCATGCGCGCCTCTTTCGCCGTAATTTTCAGCGCACCGTTGTCGCTAAAGCGATACGCTCTGTTTCCCCGGGACGGGCCATCCACCTGCAGACGGATCTTGCGCACAGCCGGGCAGATCACCGACACCTGGATCTCACGTTCTGACGAGGCGTAACCCCGGTACGTTTTTCCGGCAATATCGGTACTGACCGCGCGCATTGTCTCCCGACGCAACAGACCATTGTTGATATTTTTTACTGACGAAACCACCTGACACTCTTCTTCTGCCAGGACGGAGGGAGCATGGCTGAGGGCGACGCAGGCCAGCAGCAGCAGACTCGTGCGATGAAAAATCAGAGACATTTTCCGTTTATCTCCTCGTAGAATTGAGTGGGATCCGCTTCCGGCAAGGTGAAACTCAGCGTGCAACGGCCAGTATCCTGCTTCGCATACAGCGTCTGGCTGGCGGAAATATCATTCAGGAAGATGATGCCGTCTTCCGGTGCAGAGGTGATGTACTCCCCTTTGCCATTCACCACAGAAACCCCTTTCGGTAACGGCGTACCGTCCGCACGCGTAATGTTCAGCAGCACGCGCCGCTGGCTCAGCGTTGAGAACTTCCAGTGTGCAAATGCCCCATGAGCGGCCTTCAGCGACGCATGGCCATTGCTGATGTCCAGGTTGCCCGGCAGGCTTTGCGTATCTATTTCAACCGTGCTTTCACTGAACGGTGTCAGGGCGGGGACAACCGCTCTGCCCCATTTGTCCGTCCAGACGTTACCGCGCGGGGTACCTATCGCCACCCCGGCAACGGGCTTGTCCAGCGCCACTACCGCATAGGTATCTGTTACCGGATAAGGTGAGAAGGTGACGCCATCATCGTGCGCGACAATGCCTCCGCTCAGCGCGATCGAGGCGTTACTGTTGCTTTCATTGTCACCGCCAATCCCCACCGCCAGCGTGGTGTAGTGCAGGTTACTGTTCAGCGAACTGTCCCAGTTGGTTACGCTGTCATCGTGATCCTGAGAGACGCCCACCGTGTAGGTGTTGTCGTCGTTAAGTGAACCCATTGCACGGGTGCCGTAAGAAGCTTTGCCCTCGTTTTCGCGGTACCAGCTGTTGGTGGAAACGCCGGAGCGACCCAGAGGCACAGAGACGTTCACATAAAACATATCGCTGTCGCTGGTGCTCTTATCACCGTGGCTGATGTCTGATTCCCAGTTTACGCTGACGCTCAAATAGCGGAACGACCGGGACCATGACGAAATGATACGACGGCTATCGTATTCGCTGTTCCAGGTCTGGTTGTTGTAGTAGCTCAGAGAGAAACGGCCCAGCGTCGTGTTCGACCAGCTCATGCCAACGCTGGTGTCGTATTTGGTGGTCGAGTAATCATCGTCGTCGCTGTACAGCTCCTGCATTTCGCGGTACTTCGGCGTACCGTAGCTCCCACCCAGCGACAGGCCGAGCCCCCACGGTAATGAATAGCCGAGATCCAGCGTGGTTTTATTGCCATCGGTTTGTGAAAGGTTATCAATCGAGCCGAGAAAACCCAGCGAGGCATACATATGCTGCATCGGCACGGTGTCAATGTTGGCTGAAAAACCGTAGTAGTGGTTATCTGCCATCACCATGCCGGCGAGAAAGTTCATCCGGTTGTTGATGGACCAACCGTTTGACGCGGCGACAATCCAGGGCTGCGTAAAGTTTGTCTCCATATCCTCCGCACGCCCGACGGCCAGTGAAAATCCCGGCGCGCGGCCAACATGGTTGCTACGGAAGGTGCTGGCGGCAACCGTAAAATGGCTTTCGCTGCCGTCGGTTTCCGTCACCGTGACGTTTAAATCCGTGTTCAGATTTGCAACAGGTACATCGCTTAAGGTGAACGGCCCGGCGGGCACCAGCGTGGAGAAGATCAGCTGTCCGCCCTGGCGAATATCCACACGCGCCTGGGCGTTGCGGGCAATACCGCTAACCTCAATACCGCTGCTATAACCCGGCAGGAGAGCGTTATCCGGCATCATCTGTACGCCATAAATCCCGGGGATACTGAAGCGGCTGTTGGCGATGTTAATTTGCCCCCCCTGCACCATCACGCCGTAGTCGGTAAAGGTACGCTGTGCGTAGGTGTATAGCGATTCGCTCCCGAACGCCATGCCGCTGCCGTCGCTGATAAACTGCGAACTGCGCACAATCCAGTCGCCTGCGTTAAAACCAAACTCAAACGAAGACTGGAAGCGATCGGATTTATCATCATCAAAGTCGTAATGGGTGCCAAACATGGCGTAGTTCAGCATAGCCGCGCGTCCGCCACGGACATCAGCCACCTGGCGACCGCTTTCCGGGTTAATGGCCTCTGGCGGAACAACCAGTGAAATTTCCTCTACGTCCGGTGAAGTGACCACCGTCGCGTTTTTCCAGTACTGATGAATGAAGGGACAGGTCCCACGCTTGAGCTTTTTATATAACCCGGCCGCGTCCAGGAATTCGCCATCAATACAGGGAAGACCTTGATCATTAAATTTCACGGGCATAATGCCGCGCTTTTTGCCGTTAATAAGCACGGTAACATTATGATAGCCAGGCATAAATCGCGGGGCGACGGCATAATAGTCAGCAATTGCCGGGTCAAGGCCATTCTCTTTTAACGCATCGGTGTCGAATAACGCTCTTGCCAGCTCCATAGTGGGTGCTGCAGTGGGAAGAATTTCTGCGCGAATGCCGAACGCCACCGAGCTCAGGCAAAAGACCAGCACACCTGTTTTACAGGAGGACATTATCATGACCACTCCATCTGATATTATTATTGTAATTCGGCAACGTAAGAACTGGCTTTATAGCCAAAGCGGGTAGCAGGGTATATCTCCACCTTGTTATTCAGTCCAGAGAGCTTATTTTCTGGCGTCGCTATCATCGTCTGGCCGGGAAGAATATAGCTTTTTTCAAATCTCACCTGAGTTTCGGAGGGTAATAATTTTGCTTTTTGTTCCATACGCACCACATAAGGCGTATCGTTTAATACCGTCAGGTTGCCATTTTTAATCTGCCAGCGTAGCCCTTTCCAGGGTTCCATATTCACGTCGAGACCTGCCGGGCGAATAATGACGGGCAGGTTCTGGCTGAACACCATTTTGACTTTATTTTGCTCGCGTTGCGGAATAGTGGAAAAAATGACGCGTTTTAGGTGTTCTGTTTTTAATTTTTCCGCGCTGTCTTTTAAGACAAAGCGAACACGCTGCGTTTTACCGGCATTTACACGCACCACCGGTTGAGTGACAATAACACCGGGTGTAGGATCGTCCGGTAAATCGACAATGCGGGTATAGAGAAGCTGGGCGTTATCGTCGCTATTTTTCACATCCATGCTCGCGCCTCGTTCGTCTTCGTTAATTAACAGCAGGGAAGTATCGGGCACCATACCGGCGGCAAACGTCTGCAACGACGAGAAAAGGCAAACGCAGAGCAGCGTTTTTTTAGAAACAATCATAATATTAGTCCGTTAATATTGATGGGCACTGCTCCCCTAATCTGAGGAGCAGTGAATTATCAGCTGTGTGATAATTAAAGATAAACCAGCTCAATGTTGGTTAAACCGTCCAGTGTCAATTCATCCGTAACATTTAAATCGTTGGTTGGGTTAATAGTGGCACTCACAGCAACTTTAAAGTTGATCTTGCTTTCTGGAGAAGGTATGCCATTCGCTGTATCTAAAGTAAAGGCATATATTTCAGAATTGTCGCTGTTAATTTGCATGTAGTCGGTGCCTTTAACAAGCCAGGTTTCCCCACCATCTATACTCAACAATGGATAAAGTGAGTCACCATTGCCGTTAGTGTTTGCACCCTGATTGCGGAATAACGCTCGTGTATAGGCACCAATTTTTTTATCGTTATACATTCCCAGACCAAACATATTAAATGGTGAACCCGAAAAACCATTACCCATTTTGACACTTTCTGTTGGGGATGAGTCGTCACGCGCATCGGTAAATTTCACCGCAACACGTGTGGCTTCTTCACAATTAATGGTAACGGGAATTTCTTTCAAATCCGCCAGCGGAGTCATGCTGGTCGAGTTGAGCGAGGCCACTTTCATGGTACCGAAGTCAGCAATACCGCCGCCGCTTGGAAAGGAAGGGGTACAGGAAGAGGGAAGGATCTTACCGGTTACTTTAATATCAATGCTTTGTGCAGCCATAGCTGTATTAACCGACATCGCTAACACTGTGGCCAGCATTCCTTTTTTGATAAGCGCGTTCATTCAATTTCCTTATTAAGGTGATAGACAAAACAAAGCCAAATATCGACATTTGACCGAAGAAAGAGAAAACCAATATTTGTACGAAAAATACCAGCATTAATAATCCCTATCAATTGTCTAAATCATCTTTAGGATTTACACCTGAGGATTGCCTTAACAGTTCAGATGAATTATTTGAAATGTGAATATAAAAAGGCAGCAGTACGCTCAAGCGACTTAAAAGTATTTAAAAAAATAATGTTATCGCAAGACTGACCAGACACGTTATTTCAGAGAGTTATTTTACGACGAATGCTAAAACAGGGGATGACAAAGAAAGGAGGCGCAGAGGTAAAGCCTTTACACGCGAGAAGAGGGATAGTTTTTAATTACACCTGTCCCCGCTCCGAAGAGCAAGGGACAGTGGCAACACAGCTTATTTGGTCAGTTCTGCGGTCATGTGTACGCGGTTACCCGAGAACGCCTGGGTAATTTTGTAGGATGACGCGCCTGCTTCCTGAGCCTGAGCGGCAATTTTCGCTTCAGCACCATCCAGCGTAGAGGCAGAGGCGGTAACAGTTTGTGCAGCGAAAGAACCGAATGAAGCAGCCAGAGCGATTACAGCGACAAAAGTTTTGATGCTTTTCATGAGATAAACCCTTTCGTTAAGTTGTTTAGGTAAGGCACCGTGCCTTGATGAGATAAATACTAGACCTCATAACCCACAACTGAAAGCGGAAGGATTTGCTATTATCGTTCAAAATTACTGATCAACTATTAATCGCTGCGGATGGGTATAAATTGTCGCCCTTCCCGGCTTGCAGAACCCCACCAGCGTCAGGTTGCAGCGCTCCGCCACCTCCACCGCCAGCGTGGTTGCAGCCGACACCGCAAACAGGATCTCCACTCCGCACATCGCAGACTTCTGTACCATTTCGTAGCTCGCGCGGCTGGAAACCAGCGCTGCGCCCTGCTGCCAGAGATCGCTTTCCCGCGCCCGACGGCCCATCAGTTTATCGAGCGCCACATGACGCCCCACGTCTTCATGTCCCCCGGCGATGTCGCCCGATGGCAGAACCCATGCCGCCGCATGCGTACAACCGCTCAACTGACCGATGGGCTGCACGTCGTTGAGATGGGCAAGCGCATGGTCGAGGTTGGCCAGATTGAAGGTCTGGGTAAAAGGTAGCGGCGCAACAGGTTTGCCGATATCGTTCAGTTGCTCAACGCCACAGACGCCGCACCCCGTTCGTCCGGCCAACGCGCGACGACGCTCCTTCAGCCCCATAAAACGACGACTGGAAAGTTCGATCTGCACTTCCAGACCATTGCAGGCCTGAACCACATCCATGCCATAAATGTCCTGCGGATGCGCAATGATGCCTTCCGAGAGCGAAAACCCGATGGCGAACAGTTCAAGGTCTTTAGGCGACGCCATCATTACAACGTGCGAGATGCCGTTGTACACCAGGGCGACAGGGACTTCTTCCGCCAGAAAATCAGGCGTGGCGTGGGTAATGTGAGGGGGTCGATGTACCGACAGCGCCACAATGCCTGTTGGCAGTGGTGACGAGTGGGTAGCACGGTTTTGTTTAGACACAACGGTTTTCCTGAACAACCACGAAGGTGAGCCTGCTATTGCAGCATAAACCACAGGCCTTACGCATAGTATGGATCAACTTTTCAGCACCCAACCGCATGAAGTGTACCTACTCATTCTGGAGAGGTGCAACCGGCACCATGCTACACCCCTGTAACATGCGGGGTTTATAATGTGATTGATATCACACTTTATAATCAGCACGGTGATAATACGTTCACTTTGTTTTAACGCCATTGGAACAGGCGTACCGACATTGTGGTATTCTGGTGATATCCCCCGGAGAAATGAGGGATTAACGCAAATTTTTCTCCTTTGCGGTCATTATTCAACCGCGAAGTCAAAACTACATATGTAAGCAATGTCGAAACAAGGAGTGACCCATGCAGGTCAGCAGAAGGCAGTTCTTTAAGATCTGCGCTGGCGGTATGGCAGGCACCACGGCAGCGGCACTGGGCTTTGCGCCCGGCGTAGCGCTGGCGGAAACGCGGCAGTATAAACTGCTGCGCACCCGTGAAACCCGTAATACCTGTACGTACTGCTCTGTCGGTTGCGGGCTGTTAATGTATAGCCTCGGCGACGGTGCTAAAAACGCCAAAGCGTCTATCTTCCACATCGAGGGCGACCCGGACCACCCGGTCAACCGCGGCGCGCTGTGCCCGAAAGGGGCCGGTCTGGTGGACTTTATCCACTCCGAAAGCCGCCTGAAATTCCCGGAATATCGCGCGCCAGGCTCCGATAAATGGCAGCAAATTAGCTGGGAAGAGGCATTTGACCGCATCGCTAAACTGATTAAAGAAGACCGCGATGCCAACTTTGTTGAGAAGAACGCCGACGGCGTCACGGTCAACCGCTGGCTCTCCACCGGGATGCTGTGTGCCTCCGCTTCCAGTAACGAAACCGGTTATTTAACCCAGAAATTTACGCGCGCACTCGGTATGCTCGCGGTCGACAACCAGGCGCGTGTCTGACACGGACCAACGGTAGCAAGTCTTGCTCCAACATTTGGTCGCGGTGCGATGACCAACCACTGGGTCGACATCAAGAACGCCAACCTCATTGTGGTGATGGGCGGTAACGCCGCTGAAGCGCACCCTGTCGGGTTCCGCTGGGCGATGGAAGCCAAAATCCACAACGGTGCGAAACTGATTGTGATCGATCCCCGCTTTACGCGTACGGCGTCAGTGGCGGATTTCTACACCCCTATTCGTTCAGGTACTGACATCACTTTCCTGTCAGGCGTATTGCTGTACCTGATGACCAACGAAAAATATAACCGCGAATACACCGAAGCCTATACCAACGCCAGCCTGATCGTGCGTGAGGATTACCACTTCGAAGATGGCCTGTTCAGCGGTTACGACGCCGAAAAACGCAAGTACGACAAAACCAGCTGGAACTACGAGCTGGACGAGAAAGGCTTTGCGAAGCGCGACACCACCCTGCAACACCCGCGCTGCGTATGGAACCTGCTGAAAGAGCACGTTTCCCGCTATACGCCGGACGTTGTTGAAAACATCTGTGGTACCCCAAAGGCTGACTTCCTGAAGGTCTGCGAGCTTATCGCCGAAACCAGCGCCAAAGACAAAACCGCGTCGTTCCTGTATGCCCTCGGCTGGACGCAACACTCCATTGGTGCGCAGAACATTCGTACCATGGCGATGGTGCAGCTGTTGCTCGGCAACATGGGGATGGCAGGCGGCGGCGTGAACGCCCTGCGCGGTCACTCCAACATTCAGGGTCTGACCGACCTTGGTCTGCTGTCTCAAAGCCTGCCGGGTTATATGAACCTGCCAAGCGAGAAACAACCGGACCTGCAAACCTACCTGACAGCCAGCACGCCTAAACCGCTACTCGAAGGCCAGGTGAACTACTGGGGCAACTATCCGAAGTTCTTCGTCTCGATGATGAAAGCCTTCTTCGGCGACAAAGCGACGGCAGAAAACAGCTGGGGCTTTGACTGGCTGCCGAAGTGGGACAAAGGTTACGACGTTCTGCAATATTTCGAGATGATGCATCAGGGCAAAGTGAACGGCTATCTGTGCCAGGGCTTCAACCCGGTGGCCTCGTTCCCGAACAAGAACAAGGTTGTTGAGTCGCTGTCGAAACTGAAGTTCCTGGTGACGATTGACCCGCTCAATACCGAGACCTCGACCTTCTGGCAGAACCATGGCGAATCGAACGACGTCGATCCGTCGAAGATTCAGACCGAAGTGTTCCGTCTGCCATCCACCTGCTTCGCGGAAGAGAACGGTTCTATCGTCAACTCCGGACGCTGGCTGCAGTGGCACTGGAAAGGTGCGGACGCCCCGGGCATCGCCATGAACGACGGCGAGATCCTGGCCGGTATCTTCTTACGCCTGCGTAAGATGTACGCGGCAGAAGGCGGTGCGAACCCGGAACCGGTTCTGAACATGACCTGGAACTACTCGACGCCAGAAAATCCAGCGCCTGAAGAAGTGGCGATGGAGAGCAACGGTAAGGCGCTGGCGGACGTTATCGACCCGGCCACCGGTACCGTGCTGGCGAAGAAAGGCGATCAGCTCAGCACCTTCGCGCACCTGCGTGATGACGGCACCACCTCAAGTGGCTGCTGGATCTTCGCCGGTAGCTGGACGCCGAAAGGCAACCAGATGGCCAACCGCGACAACGCTGACCCATCGGGCCTCGGCAATACGCTGGGCTGGGCATGGGCATGGCCGCTGAACCGTCGCATTCTCTATAACCGTGCGTCTGCAGACCCGCAGGGCAACCCGTGGGATCCGAAGCGTCAGCTGCTGAAATGGGACGGCGCAAAATGGGGCGGCGTGGATATTCCGGACTACAGTACTGCCGCACCAGGCAGCGACGTTGGGCCGTTTATCATGCAGCCTGAAGGGATGGGACGTCTGTTTGCTATCGACAAGATGGCGGAAGGGCCGTTCCCGGAACACTATGAGCCGTTTGAGACGCCGCTGGGCACTAACCCGCTGCACCCGAACGTGGTCTCTAACCCGGCTGCCCGTATCTTCAAGGGCGACTTTGAAGCGCTGGGTAAAAAGGACAAGTTCCCGTACGTGGGCACCACTTACCGTCTGACCGAACACTTCCACTACTGGACCAAGCACGCGCTGCTTAACGCCATCGCGCAGCCGGAACAGTTTGTGGAGATTGGCGAGAAGCTGGCGAACAAGCTCGGCATTGCCCATGGCGATACCGTGAAGGTCTCCTCTAACCGTGGCTATATCAAGGCCAAGGCGGTAGTGACCAAGCGTATTCGCACGCTGAACGTTCACGGTCAGCAGGTGGATACCATCGGTATTCCGATTCACTGGGGTTATGAGGGCGTGGCGAAGAAAGGGTTTATCGCTAACACCCTGACGCCATTCGTCGGTGATGCGAACACGCAGACGCCGGAGTTTAAGGCCTTCCTCGTGAATGTGGAAAAGGTGTAACGGAGACGACTTATGGCTTATCAATCTCAGGACATTATTCGTCGTTCCGCGACTAACGGTTTCACCCCCGCGCCTCAGGCGCGGGACCACCAGCAGGAAGTGGCGAAGCTTATCGACGTGACTACCTGTATCGGCTGTAAAGCCTGTCAGGTGGCCTGTTCCGAGTGGAACGACCTCCGTGACGAAGTGGGTCACAACGTCGGGGTGTACGACAACCCGGCGGACCTGACCGCGAAGTCCTGGACGGTGATGCGTTTCTCGGAAGTGGAGCAGAACGACAAACTGGAATGGCTTATCCGCAAAGACGGCTGTATGCACTGCGCGGATCCGGGCTGCCTGAAGGCGTGTCCGTCAGAAGGGGCTATCATTCAGTATGCCAACGGTATCGTCGACTTCCAGTCCGAGCAGTGCATTGGCTGCGGCTACTGCATCGCGGGCTGCCCGTTCGACGTACCGCGTCTGAACCCGGAAGACAACCGCGTCTACAAATGTACGCTGTGCGTTGACCGCGTGAACGTTGGCCAGGAGCCAGCCTGCGTGAAGACCTGTCCAACCGGCGCTATCCACTTTGGCTCCAAAGAGGATATGAAAACGCTGGCGGCCGAACGCGTGGGCGAACTGAAAACCCGTGGTTACGATAACGCTGGCCTGTACGATCCGGCCGGTGTGGGTGGTACGCACGTCATGTACGTATTGCACCATGCCGACAAACCGAATCTGTATCACGGCCTGCCGGAGAACCCGGAAATCAGCGCCACCGTGAAATTCTGGAAAGGCATCTGGAAACCGCTGGCGGCGGTGGGCTTTGCTGCCACCTTCGCGGCGAGCATCTTCCATTACGTCGGTGTCGGTCCGAACCGCGCGGAAGAGGAAGACGATAACCTGCATGAAGAGAAAGACGAGGTGCGCAAATGAAAAAACGTGACACCATCGTGCGCTACACCGCGCCGGAACGCATCAACCACTGGGTCACCGCCTTCTGCTTCATGCTGGCGGCGATAAGCGGGCTGGGTTTCTTCTTCCCGTCCTTTAACTGGCTGATGCAAATCCTGGGGACACCGCAGCTGGCGCGTATCCTGCACCCGTTTGTTGGCGTCATCATGTTCGCGTCGTTCATCATCATGTTTTTCCGTTACTGGCACCATAACCTAATCAATCGGGATGATATCTTTTGGGCGAAGAATATTCGTAAGATCGTCGTCAACGAGGAAGTGGGTGATACCGGGCGTTATAACTTCGGCCAGAAGTGCGTATTCTGGGCGGCGATTATCTTCCTGGTCCTGTTGCTGGTCAGCGGCGTGATCATCTGGCGTCCGTATTTTGCGCCTGCTTTCTCAATCCCGGTGATCCGATTCGCGCTGATGCTGCATTCATTTGCCGCAGTGGCGTTAATTGTGGTTATCATGGTGCATATTTACGCCGCCCTCTGGGTGAAAGGCACCATTACCGCGATGGTGGAAGGCTGGGTCACCAGCACGTGGGCGAAGAAACATCACCCGCGCTGGTACCGTGAAGTCCGCCAGAAACAGGAAAAGTCATCTGAATGAGTATTCGCATAATCCCGCAAGATGAGCTGGGGTCGAGCGAGAAACGCACGGCGGAATATATTCCGCCGTTGTTATTCCCCAGACTCAAGAACCTCTACAACCGCCGCGCAGAGCGTCTGCGCGAGCTGGCAGAGAACAACCCGCTGGGCGATTTTCTGCGTTTTGCCGCGCTGGTTGCCCATGCGCAGGAAGTGGTGCTGTACGACCACCCGCTGCAAATGGACCTGACGGCGCGCATCAAAGAAGCCAGTGAGCAGGGCAAACCGCCGCTGGATATTCATGTGCTGCCACGTGATAAGCACTGGCACAAACTGCTGCATTCGCTGATTGCCGAACTGAAGCCAGAGATGAGCGGCACCGCGCTGGCGGTGATTGAAAATCTCGAAAAAGCCTCCGATCTGGAACTGGAAGAGATGGCAAGTGCGCTGTTTGCTTCTGATTTCTCGCAGGTCAGCAGTGATAAAGCGCCGTTTATCTGGGCGGCGCTGTCGCTCTACTGGGCACAAATGGCCAGCCTGATCCCCGGCAAAGCGCGCGCCGAATACGGTGAAGCACGTCAGTTCTGCCCGGTGTGTGGCTCAATGCCGGTGTCCAGCATGGTACAAATCGGCACCACTCAGGGCCTGCGCTACCTGCATTGCAACCTGTGTGAAACCGAGTGGCACGTGGTGCGCGTGAAGTGCAGCAACTGCGAGCAGACCCGCGATCTCAACTACTGGTCGCTGGAAAATGAAGACGCGGCGGTGAAAGCCGAAAGCTGCGGCGACTGCGGCACGTACCTGAAGATTCTGTATCAGGAAAAAGACCCGAAAGTTGAAGCGGTGGCCGACGATCTCGCCTCGCTGATTCTTGACGCGAAGATGGAGCAGGAGGGCTTTGCCCGTAGCTCGATTAACCCGTTCCTGTTCCCGGGTGAAGGGGAGTAATCTCCTGTGAGAGTGCCGGGCGGCGCGAGCTTGCCCGGCCTACAGTTGATAAGGCGTAACGACCTCATCAATACCCGCAAAATCTTTCGTATTTCGAGAAATCAACGGACATTTTCTGCTCTGGGCTGTGGCCAGAATGATAGCATCAGGCAGTTTCATTCCATGTTTTTCACGCAGTAAAACGCTTCTTTCCGCAATATCCCGAGACACATCGATAATTTCAAAAGCGCCCATCACGGCTGCCGTTTTCGCTTCATGTCCATGCCTGCGTGCGCCCACCATCACTTCCATCCAGGTAATTAAGCTGATGGCTCGATGTGCCGCGGCATGATCAATCGCATCCGCAGCTTCGACACGGTTGTTGAAGAGATCAATGAGGATATTGGTATCAAACACGGCCATATTAGTCATGATCACCATTCCTCACGCAGCTTACGTTCATACTCCAGACCGTCCTCTTTCTTGTCGCCCCACAGGCCAAGCGCATCGCGGATAACAGACGAACTCTGCTGGTCGAGATACAGTTCTATCGCTTCCCGTAGCAGCTCAGCGCGCGGTTGATTTCGCAGTTGCTTGAGGTTATCCAGCCGTTGAATCACATCATCAGATAAATCGATCAGTATTCTGCCCATATCAAGTTCCGCCAAAACACTCATATATCACCTTAGTATATCATCCGCGGTTAATTTTCAGGCAAAATACACCTTATCAATTTAGGGTTAAAGGGCATTTTTTCGGGAATAATCAATTTTGCGAGCCGCTTTCCATAACGTTCACATCCTCAGATTTCGCTGTTTTCATCTGCAGTAAATCAGGCTATAAAGCTGTATATACATACAGATAAAAGGACATCATCATGGCACTGGAAAAGGGTATAGATAAGCTTGTACAGGATTTTATCGCTGCAGGCCGACCTTCCGCGCGAAAGCAGAGTATTGATGACCGAAGAGCCGGATATGTAGCCAGCACCGTACTTTCCGGCGAGACCGAAACCCGCGTGCAGGTTGAAACACTTGTCATTGATGGCCTTACCTTTCGGGTATTTTCACCTCTCAATAGCCCTGAAACGTTACCCTGTGCCCTCTACTACCATGGCGGTTGTTTTGTCAGCGGTGGGTTTGAAACCCATGACAATCAGCTTCGCCAGCAGGCGTTCTACGGTCATTGTCGGGTGATTGCGGTTCAGTACAGGCTCGCACCGGAGCATACGTTCCCCGCCGCGCATGACGACGCAGAGAGAGCGGCGGATCTTGTCTGGCAAAATTCAGAAAAATTAGGTGTAGATAAAAACCGGATGACGCTGTGTGGAGACAGTGCAGGAGGCCATCTGGCGCTGGTAACGGCGCTGCGGCTCAAGGCTAAAGGCCTCTGGAACCCGGCGCAGCTCATTCTTATCTACCCCATGCTTGATGCCACGGCGAGTTTCGAAAGCTATACCCTCAATGGCCTGGACTACGTTATCACGCGCGATACGCTGCTGAGTGGTTATGAGATGTACCTGGCAGAGACAGACCGCCTGCATCCTGAAGCCAGTCCACTCTGGCGGGATGATTTTAACGGCCTGCCGCCGGTACACATTATTACCGCCGAGTACGATCCGCTATGCGACGAGGGTGAAACGCTTTATCAACATATGACAGAACAAGGGGTTATGTGCACTACGCAACGTTGGCTGGGCGTGATCCACGGCTTCTTCCAGCTTGGCGGCGTTAGTCCATCGGCGCGAGACGTTCTTCGGGACATCGCCTGGCGGATAAACACCGCCCGGCGATAACAACGGGGAGCTTATTCCTCCTCGTTCCCGCCCTCTTCATACGCGCCAAAGGGCTTCGCAGGGAGAACGATATAGGTGCCTTCAAACACCGCGCCTGGGGTTTCATCGCCAAAGAGTTCAACCTGCATCTGTACACGGGCTTTGCGGCCGCGCGCCAGACGGTCAAGATCGCCGCCCAGGGAACCGAGATCGGCTACGGCACTGGGCTTGCCGCTTATCGGTGCGCTGTAGCGTATATGGGCATCTGCCAGGATGATCGTGCCGCCAAGGTGACGTTCACGCAGCATCAGCCAGATAAGCCCCCAGCCGGTGAGTGTGGCCAGCGAAAACAGGCTGCCAGCAAACAGCGTGTGGTGCGGGTTCTGGTTGCCGGTTTCCGGCATGGTGGTAATGAATTTTTGCCCGGTGTACTGCTGAATTCGCACCCCCATCTTTTCACTCAGAGGGATGTGCTGATACCAGGCTTGCTGTAACTGCCCGCACCAGTCGGCGCGATGGAGAATATCATCCAGCGTGGCGATGGGTTTGATCATCAGAAAGTGACGAATCGGCGTGGTTTGCGGGGTCGTAATTTCGCCCTGGTTAACAAAACCGAGTTTAGCGAAGAACTCAACGGCATCTTCGCGGGCGCTACAGGTCACGCGTTTGACACCTTCCTGACGAGCCACAGACTCCAGGGTCATCGCCATCAGCGTGCCTAACCCTTTATCCTGCACGGAGGGATGAACCGCCATAAAACGAATAGAGGCTTCGTTATCGGCGTTAATATACAGACGCCCGACGGCAACGAGGTTACCCTCTTCGTCCATCACCATCTGGTGATGTGCCATGGCGTCCCAGGCGTCGCGCTCAGACCCTTTAGGCTGATGTAATGGCTTGCGCAGCATTTCCCAGCGGAACTGGTAATAGGCTTCTAACTCTTCTTCCGTTTGCGGTACTCGAAGGTGATACATAGCTGTACTCTCTCTTGTTACCCGCGGCCACGCCGCCAGTTGGCTCATACCTGGAGCCAGAATGTGACGGGGCCATCGTTCACCAGCGATACCTGCATATCTGCAGCAAATCGTCCGGTTTGCGTATTCATTTCCTGTTGGCGACAACGCTCAACAAAGTAGTCGTAAAGCGCTTCTGCCCGATCCGGGGCCGCACCTTTTGAGAAACTCGGGCGCATGCCGCGTTCGGTATCGGCGGCCAGCGTGAACTGAGAAACCACCAGCACGCTTCCGCCCGATTGCTGGACGTTAAGGTTCATCTTGCCTTCCGCATCGCTAAAGATACGGTAGCCCAGCACGCGTTCACATAAGCGGTTGGCTTTTTGTTCGTCGTCATCCTTTTCGACACCTAACAACACCAAAAGTCCTGGGCCAATTTCACCCGTCACCTCTCCCTCCACGGTGACGCTGGCACGGGTTACGCGCTGTATCAATGCAATCATGGTTGGTCTGCTTCTTGTTGTTTTTCAGCTTCTGCTGCTTTTTTAAGTTCGCGGTATACGCCGAGAGTGACAGTTATTTCCGCACCAAGCAAGACGATACACCAGGTCCAGTAAACCCAGACAAACAAAATGGGGATCACCGCCAGCACGCCATAAATCAGCTGATAGGAGGGGAACATGGTGATGTAAAGGGCAAACCCCTTCTTACCCAGTTCGAAAAGCACTGCAGCCACCAGCGCCCCGACAACCGCATCACGGTTCGGCACGCGCGTGGTCGGCACCACACTGTAGAGCAGCCAGAAAGAGAGCCACGATAAAATCAGCGGGAAAATACGTAAAACGTTATCAATGGCACCATTGAGATCGCTGGCCCAACGCAGCGAAAGCAGATAGGAGCTGATCGCGAGGCTCGCCCCCGCCAGCAACGGGCCGAGGGTTAAAATCATCCAGTAAACAGCAAAGGAGTAGACCTTCGGGCGGATTTTTTTGCTCCGCCAGATAGTATTAAGCGCACTGTCGATGGAGTACATCAGCAGCAGCGCGGTGACGATAAGGCCGCACGCCCCCACAGCCGTCATCTTGCTGGAGTTGGCAACGAACTGCTCAATGTAGTTCTGGATAACATCCCCGGTTGCAGGGATAAAATTCGCAAAGACAAAATGACGCAGTTGCAGGCTGACGTCTGCAAACATCGGAAAGGCGGAAAAAAGCGCAAAAATAACCGCCACCAGCGGTACCAGGGAGAGCAACGACACGTAGGCGAGGTTACCCGCCAGCGTGGTCATGTTGTCCTCATCAATACGGTGCCAGAGGAGTTTTAGCCATGCCCTGAGCGGGCGAGTATGATGCGTGGCTTTTTGATGAACGGTTTTTAGCATAACTGCTTCGCAAAGTAGTTCGGTATCGTCTCTTTTCCGGTCACCAGAATTGACGTAATACCCAACTGGTTAGCTCCCTCTATATTATCGGCATTGTCATCGAAAAAGACCGCATCGGACGCGGAGAATCCTTCCGCTTGCAGAACAGCCTGATAAATTCGCGCTTCGGGTTTACGCATCCCCATCTCCTGAGAGAGATAGATTTTGTCTGCCGCAGCCTTAACTTCAGGGTATTCTTCAGGCCAGAACGTGGTGTGCAGGCGGTTGGTATTCGACAGCACGACGACCCGGTGACCCTGCTCGCGAAGTTTATGCATGATGTCGATAACCTCAGGGCGGATAGCGACAAATACAGCCTGCCAGCCATGGGAGAACTGTTCGTAGCTTAACGGCAGATCCATTTCCTGGCACAGACGTTCAGCAAACACTTCATCGCTGATCTCACCCCGTTCATGCTGATGGAATGTCTCGCCCATGGCGAAACTCTGTTTTAACGTCGCCAGCGGGACACGGCTAAAATCGCTCCATGCGCCCAGCACCCGATTGAAATCGATATCGACGATTACATTTCCTAAGTCAAAGATATAAAGCATGTTTATCTCCTGCTCGCCGTGGAAAAGTAACTGTAGCGGGAAAGATAAGCTTTGGCTATGAAGTACGCACAGGGTAGAAAAAGAAAAACCCCGCCACAAGGACGGGGTTTTGTTGACCAGAGAGGAGTGTATTACTCTTCTTTCGCACCGCGCATTGCACGTTTACGATCGTTCTCGGTCAGGTGACGTTTACGGATACGGATAGACAGTGGAGTCACTTCTACCAATTCGTCGTCATCGATGAATTCCAGAGCCTGCTCCAGCGTCATCTTGATCGGTGGAACCAGAACCGTTGCTTCGTCAGTACCGGACGCACGCATGTTGGTCAGTTTCTTACCGGTCAGGCAGTTTACAGTCAGGTCGTTAGAACGACTGTGAATACCGATGATCTGGCCTTCATACACTTCAGCACCGTGACCCAGGAACAGCTTACCGCGATCCTGCAGACCGAACAGCGCAAACGCAACCGCTTTACCCTGACCGTTGGAGATCAGCACGCCGTTGTTACGCTGGCCCACTTCGCCCGGACGTACGTCGTCGTAGTGGCTGAAGGTGGAGTACAGCAGACCGGTACCGGAAGTCATGGTCATGAACTCAGAACGGAAGCCGATCAGGCCACGGCTTGGGATCACGTAGTCGAGACGTACGCGGCCTTTGCCATCTGGATTCATGTTTTTCAGGTCGCCTTTACGCTCACCCAGAGCCTGCATCACAGAACCCTGGTGCTGCTCTTCAACGTCCAGCGTTACGTTTTCGAACGGCTCTTGTTTACGGCCGTCGATCTCGCGGAAGATAACTTTCGGACGGGAAACCGCCATTTCGAAACCTTCACGACGCATGTTTTCGATCAGAACAGACAGGTGCAGCTCACCACGACCGGAAACGCGGAATGCATCAGCGTCTTCGGTTTCTTCAACGCGCAGTGCAACGTTATGCACCAGCTCTTTGTTCAGGCGGTCAAGGATCTGACGAGAGGTAACGAATTTACCTTCTTTACCACAGAACGGAGAGGTGTTGACGTTGAAGAACATGGTTACCGTCGGTTCATCAACAGACAGGGCTGGCAGCGCTTCCACGTTCTGCGGGTCGCAGATGGTGTCAGAGATGTTCAGCTCGCCCAGACCGGTGATCGCGATGATGTCGCCCGCTTCAGCCAGATCGCTGTCGATACGCTCCAGACCCAGGTGAGTCAGCACTTTGCCCACTTTACCGTTACGGGTTTTGCCTTCGCTATCGATGATAGTAACCTGCTGGTTCGGCTTCACTTTACCGCGCTTGATGCGGCCGATACCGATAACGCCAACGTAGTTGTTGTAGTCCAGCTGGGAGATCTGCATCTGCAGTGGACCATCGAGATCAACATCCGGAGCCGGTACGTGATCGACAATCGCCTGATACAGCGGGGTCATGTCTTCCGCCATATTTTCGTGATCCAGACCCGCAATACCATTCAGCGCCGAAGCGTAGATGATAGGGAAGTCCAGCTGCTCGTCGGTCGCATCAAGGTTAACGAACAGGTCGAACACCTGATCAACAACCCAGTCAGGACGTGCGCCAGGACGGTCAACCTTGTTGATAACAACAATAGGCTTCAGGCCATGGGCAAATGCTTTTTTGGTCACGAAACGCGTTTGCGGCATTGGGCCGTCAAAGGCGTCAACCACCAGCAGCACGGAATCCACCATGGACATCACGCGCTCAACTTCACCACCGAAGTCGGCGTGCCCTGGGGTATCAACGATGTTGATACGGTAGTCATTCCATTTGATAGCGGTGTTTTTCGCGAGGATGGTAATCCCACGCTCTTTCTCCAAATCGTTGGAGTCCATCACACGCTCTTGAGTTTCGGCACGAGCATCAAACGTACCGGATTGCTGCAGCAGCTTATCAACCAGGGTAGTTTTACCATGGTCAACGTGCGCGATGATGGCGATGTTACGCAAATTTTCGATCACAACTTTGCCTCAGGCATTAGAAATAGCGCGTTATTGTACACGGATTAATCGCACTACAAAACAGGATCACAAACATCCCCCGCAAACAAGTATTGCAGAGATGCTTTGTGATCGCTTTCACGGAGCGTAAAAAGGGCACTTTAACGAAAATTGCACCAATATGGTGCTCAGTGTTCACACTGAAGCACTATACTGGTGCAACATAACCATTGTGGTGCAGCACTTTTGCACTATGGTGCGCATGATAACGCCTTTTTGGGGTGTTTTAAAAGTTGGCACAGATTTCGCTTTATAAAAATACGGCAAAAAGATGGCCTCATAGCCACCTTGATAGAAGTTGAAGACCTCGTTACCACGACGACAATGACCAATCTGGAGAGTTAAGTATGTCCGCTGAACACGTTTTGACGATGCTGAACGAACATGAAGTGAAGTTTGTTGATCTGCGCTTCACTGATACCAAAGGTAAAGAACAACACGTCACAATTCCTGCTCATCAGGTAAACGCCGAATTCTTTGAAGAAGGCAAAATGTTTGACGGCTCCTCCATTGGTGGCTGGAAAGGCATTAACGAATCTGACATGGTTCTGATGCCAGACGCGACCACGGCGGTCATTGATCCATTCTTCGAAGAGCCAACCCTGATCATCCGTTGCGATATCCTCGAGCCAGGCACGCTGCAGGGCTACGACCGCGACCCACGCTCCATCGCTAAACGCGCTGAAGAGTACCTGCGTTCTACTGGCATCGCAGACACCGTTCTGTTCGGGCCAGAACCAGAATTCTTCCTGTTCGATGACATTCGTTTCGGTGCCTCTATCTCTGGCTCCCACGTGGCTATCGACGACATCGAAGGTGCATGGAACTCCTCCACCAAATACGAAGGTGGTAACAAAGGTCACCGTCCTGGCGTGAAAGGCGGTTACTTCCCGGTTCCTCCGGTCGATTCCGCACAGGACATCCGTTCCACCATGTGTCTGGTGATGGAAGAGATGGGCCTGGTGGTAGAAGCTCACCACCACGAAGTGGCGACTGCGGGTCAGAACGAAGTGGCAACCCGCTTCAACACCATGACCAAAAAAGCGGACGAAATTCAGATCTACAAATACGTTGTGCACAACGTTGCGCACCGTTTCGGTAAAACCGCGACCTTCATGCCAAAACCAATGTTTGGCGACAACGGTTCCGGTATGCACTGCCACATGTCCCTGTCCAAGAACGGTACCAACCTGTTCTCTGGTGACAAATATGCAGGTCTGTCTGAGCAGGCGCTGTACTACATTGGCGGCGTAATCAAACACGCTAAAGCGATCAACGCCCTGGCGAACCCAACCACCAACTCTTACAAGCGTCTGGTCCCAGGCTACGAAGCACCTGTTATGCTGGCTTACTCTGCACGTAACCGTTCTGCTTCTATCCGTATCCCGGTGGTGGCTTCTCCTAAAGCGCGTCGTATCGAAGTGCGCTTCCCGGATCCAGCGGCTAACCCATACCTGTGCTTCGCAGCACTGCTGATGGCCGGTCTGGACGGTATCAAGAACAAGATCCACCCAGGCGAAGCGATGGACAAAAACCTGTACGACCTGCCACCAGAAGAAGCGAAAGAGATCCCACAGGTTGCTGGCTCTCTGGAAGAAGCCCTGCAGGCGCTGGACGCAGACCGCGAGTTCCTGACTGCGGGTGGCGTATTCACTGATGACGCTATCGATGCCTACATCGCCCTGCGTACTGAAGAGAACGACCGCGTGCGCATGACTCCGCATCCGGTTGAATTCGAACTGTACTACAGCGTTTAAGTTACAACGGGTTTCGCGCCACTCTTCAGGCGCGGCCCCGAAAGCTTTTTTTTGTTGCCGTGGAAACTTTCAGCCCATCTCCGGATGGGCTTTTTTCTCCACCAACAACCTGATCTCACGCGCTTTTTACGACGAAAAAGCTATACTGCACTAAATTAGTGCAACCAACTCCAGGAGACTGCTGAATGGCAACTGGCACGCTGCCCGATGCTGGGCAGATCCTCAATTCTTTAATTAACAGCATTTTGCTGGTCGATGACGAGCTGGCTGTTCATTACGCCAACCCGGCGGCGCAGCAACTGCTCGCCCAAAGCGCACGCAAACTGTTTGGCACTCCGCTGCCAGAATTATTGAGCTATTTTTCGCTGAACATTGGCCTGATGCAGGAAAGTCTGCAGGCCGGTCAGGGGTTCACCGATAACGAAGTGACGCTGGTCATCGACGGGCGCTCGCATATTTTGTCGCTCACCGCGCAACGTCTTCCTGAAGGGTTGATCCTGCTCGAAATGGCGCCGATGGACAATCAGCGCCGACTGAGCCAGGAGCAACTTCAACATGCGCAGCAAATTGCCGCCCGCGATCTGGTGCGGGGCCTGGCGCATGAAATCAAAAATCCGCTGGGCGGATTACGCGGGGCGGCGCAGCTGTTAACCAAAGCGCTGCCGGACCCTGCGCTGGCGGAGTATACCAACGTCATCATTGAGCAGGCCGACCGTCTGCGCAACCTGGTTGACCGCCTCCTCGGGCCGCAACAGCCAGGCATGCACGTTTCAGAAAGCATTCATAAAGTCGCTGAGCGGGTGGTGAAACTCGTTTCGATGGAGCTGCCGGAGAACGTCACCCTGGTGCGGGATTATGACCCCAGCCTGCCGGAACTGGCGCACGATCCGGACCAGATTGAGCAGGTCCTGTTGAATATTGTGCGTAATGCGCTGCAGGCTCTGGGACCGGAAGGCGGCGAAATCATTTTGCGTACCCGTACCGCATTCCAGCTCACCTTGCATGGCGTGCGCTATCGGCTGGCGGCACGCATCGACGTTGAGGATAACGGGCCGGGGATCCCGTCTCATCTGCAGGACACCCTGTTCTACCCGATGGTCAGCGGTCGCGAAGGCGGTACCGGGCTGGGGTTATCCATTGCCCGCAGTTTGATCGATCAACACTCTGGAAAAATTGAATTTACCAGTTGGCCGGGACATACCGAGTTTTCGGTTTTCCTGCCGATTAAAAAATAAAGGTGACGTTTATGCAACGAGGGATAGTCTGGGTAGTCGATGACGATAGCTCCATCCGTTGGGTGCTTGAACGCGCGCTCACAGGAGCGGGATTAAGCTGCACGACGTTTGAGAGCGGCAGCGAAGTGCTCGACGCACTCACCACCAAAACGCCGGATGTTCTGCTGTCGGATATTCGTATGCCGGGTATGGACGGGCTGGCGCTTTTAAAGCAGATCAAACAACGCCACCCGATGCTTCCGGTCATCATAATGACGGCACACTCCGATCTGGATGCCGCCGTGAGCGCCTATCAGCAAGGGGCATTCGATTACCTGCCCAAACCGTTTGATATCGACGAAGCGGTCGCGCTGGTTGAGCGTGCCATTAGCCATTACCAGGAGCAGCAACAGCCCCGTAATGCGCCCGATTTCGGCCCTACCACGGACATCATTGGCGAAGCACCGGCCATGCAGGATGTGTTTCGCATTATTGGCCGTCTGTCGCGTTCGTCCATCAGCGTACTGATTAACGGTGAATCGGGAACCGGGAAAGAGTTGGTCGCGCACGCCTTACATCGCCACAGCCCGCGGGCAAAAGCGCCGTTTATCGCCCTCAATATGGCGGCGATCCCGAAGGATTTGATTGAATCCGAACTGTTCGGCCACGAGAAAGGGGCATTTACCGGTGCGAATACCATTCGTCAGGGCCGCTTCGAACAGGCAGATGGGGGGACATTATTCCTGGATGAAATTGGCGATATGCCGCTGGATGTTCAGACCCGCCTTCTGCGTGTGCTGGCCGACGGACAGTTTTATCGCGTAGGCGGTTATGCGCCAGTGAAAGTGGATGTGCGCATTATTGCCGCGACGCACCAGAACCTGGAGCAACGCGTGCAGGAGGGTAAATTCCGTGAGGATTTATTCCATCGCCTGAACGTTATTCGCGTCCATCTGCCGCCGTTACGTGAACGCCGTGAAGATATTCCTCGCCTGGCACGTCACTTCCTGCAGGTTGCCGCGCGTGAACTGGGTGTAGAAGCTAAACAGCTTCACCCGGAAACCGATGCCGCCCTCACCCGCCTGGCCTGGCCGGGGAACGTGCGTCAGCTGGAAAACACCTGTCGTTGGCTCACCGTCATGGCCGCCGGACAGGAGGTATTGATTCAGGATTTACCGGCTGAGCTTTTTGAAGCGACCGCGCCCGAAAGCAGCACAGGCCATGCGCTGCCGGACAGCTGGGCGACGCTGCTGGCACAGTGGGCCGACCGCGCGCTGCGTTCCGGTCATCAAAATTTGCTTTCTGAGGCGCAGCCGGAGATGGAACGCACGTTGTTAACCACCGCGCTCCGTCATACGCAGGGCCATAAACAGGAAGCAGCCCGCCTGCTGGGATGGGGACGTAATACCCTGACACGCAAGCTTAAAGAGCTGGGAATGGAGTGATTTTCACTTCTGTGTAAAGATTATTAATTGAGCGCAAATTGCCGTTATTTTGCGCTTTACTGTGTCGATGAGTTTTGTATGATCGTGCCCGGAAATTGGGGGTGAACATCATGCTGGAAACATTAGTCAATATGCTCTCTAGCGGAGCAGCTGAAAGCCACACGCCGCAAACCGCAGTTGCTGCTGTGTTGTGTGCGGCGCTGGTTGGGCTGTTTAGCTAGCGGGTAAAAATGTAAAAGCCGGGTGGCGGCTTCGCCTTACCCGGCCTACGTTTCGCGCTTTTGCGGCTTAAATCACCCGCGAGAACTGCTGCAGACGCGCTTTCTGGCGAAGGTAAGCGTCAAAGCACATGCAGATATTACGAATCAACAAACGCCCTTTCGGCGTGACCTCAATCGCACTCTCCGACACATCCACCAGCCCGTCTTTCGCCAGCGGCGCCAGGAGCTTCAGGTCTTCTGCAAAATAATCGCTGAAGTGCAGATCCCACAGCGACTCAACGTCGCTGAAATCGAGACGGAAGTTGCAGATAAGCGCCTTAATCACATCACGACGAATGCAGTCGTCACGTGTTAACGCGATGCCGCGCCACAGCGCGTTGCCCTTTTCATCCACCTGCTGATAGTACAGCTTCAACTCTTTCTGGTTCTGCGCGTAGCAGTCACCAATCATGCTGATGGCGGAAACGCCCATCCCCAGCAAATCGGTATCGCCCTGGGTGGTGTAACCCTGGAAGTTACGATGCAGTACCCCTTCGCGCTGAGCAATGGCCAGCTCGTCATCCGGACGGGCAAAGTGATCCATGCCAATAAACTGATAGCCGGTTTCGGTCAGCGAGGTAATGGTTTCCTGCAGAATATCCAGCTTCTGTTGAGCAGAAGGCAGATCGGCATCTTTGATTTTGCGCTGCGCGGCAAAGAGCGTCGGCAGATGCGCATAATTAAATACGCTCAGGCGGTCCGGGTTGAGTTCGGCTACGCGTTTAAGCGTGAAAGCAAAGCTGTCCGGCGTCTGCTTTGGCAGGCCGTATATCAGGTCGATATTGGTTGAGGTGAAACCAATTTCACGCGCATGGTTGAGTAAGGCAAAGATAAATTCTTCGTCCTGCTCGCGGTTCACCAGACGCTGGACCTCTTTATTGAAGTCCTGCACGCCCATACTCAGGCGATTGAAGCCTTCGGCACGTAAATGATCCAGCACATCCAGCTCGATTTCTCGCGGATCGACCTCGATCGAGATTTCTGCATCTTCCTTAAAATTGAAGTGGCCGCGTAAAAGCGCCATCAAGCGGCTGATCTGTGCTTTATTCAGATAGGTTGGCGTACCGCCGCCCCAGTGAAGCTGGCTGACGTGACGACCAGTAAACAACGGCGCGCGGTGCAAAATTTCCTGCTCCAGTGCATCCAGATACTGATCGGCTTTATGCTGCTGACGGGTGACGATTTTATTGCAGCCACAGAAGTAGCAGAGTTTATGGCAGAACGGAATATGGACGTAGAGCGACAGCGGGCGCTCTGGATAGCGCGCGATAGCCTGCTGAAACTCATCCTCGCCGAAGGCATCAGAGAATTCCAGCGCGGTAGGGTATGACGTATAACGCGGCCCGGAATAGTTATACTTCTGGATCAGGGCCAAATCCCAGTCGATAGATGGTACAGACATGCTCACTCCTTCCGTTGGTGTCGCGTTCGTATACGGCGGCCCGTTCTGGCTCCATTGCGGACCATCATTCGGGTGCGCAGCCACTTCTGTCGCCGCGACAACCGCCGTAGTTTAACGAATAACCACACCAGATAACATATAACCGGAAGGGTTATAAGCAGGACTATCGTTCCTGCCGGGTGCAAATGTTAGTTTCCACCCTTCAGAAGACGCATCATATCTTCCTGCTTTTCGTCTTCTTCTTCGTCATCGTCGTATGACAGGCCCAGCTTCTGCATCAGTTCATCGATGCGATCCAGTTTGGCATCCACCCATGACTGCTCGTCGGCGGTCAGGGTTTCACCCTCTTCAAGACGTTCCAGCAGCGCGTCCAGGCGCTCATCGTTCTCCAGCAAATCCAGCTCAGCCTGCGGTGAAAGCATAGGTTTCTCGCTCTTTGGTTTGTGCTGCTTAGTGACCGGGGTGTCTGTCACGCCCAGTGGAATGGGAGTTTTACTGCCGATACGCGGATCTTTCTGCGGCTTATTTTTCGCAGAAGCGCCAGATGCACCGCCACCGTTTGCACGGCTACCCGCAGCATGACCGCGATGTTTTTTATCGCGTTTGCGATCGCGCGCTTCCTGGTTCAGTTCTTCGCGCGTTTTGCGGCGTGCTTTGGCAGGGCGTTTAGCGCCCGCTGCGGAGGTCGGTTTTTTCATGATGTTTTATCTTTAAGTCGTTTTCTTCAGTATAGAATTGCGGCGAAATCTAGCAGAAAGCAAGCAAAGAAAAAAGGCGACAGAGCAATCTGTCGCCTTTTTTCCTGACTCACAACCCTTAACGGGTCAGACATTCCGTGTTTGCCTACAACAAACCCTGTTTATCCTTTGGCTGATACCGTCCGTGTACGGTTCCCTTTCCTGTTAAAACGCCTCCAGGCGCTGGTCATCCTGACAATCCTGCGTCTTCGCCTCCTGGCGCTCCTGACCCTTATCCCTAAGTCCTTATCCTGTTGGCACCCCCGCCTTGACGCACACTTTACCTTGTTCAGTTAAACTAACAAGCAACGAAAGAGTACAAAAACGGATTTTCAGATAATGACTCAATATTAATCCTATGATTTAAAACAGTTTGTATTTTTTTACACCTGCGATTTCTCTGAAATCTCCCATAGTATTAATAGCCGATCTCTCACATCGGCCAGGGCTTAAGCCTACAGGCCAGGTACAATGAAAAAAGCCTTTTGCCCGCATTCAGGTATAATCCCCCGCAGATTACGATTTTTGGAGACGACCACGTGACTACCTGGAACTACCAACAGACGCATTTTGTCACCAGTGCGCCCGATATTCGCCACCTGCCTTCTGATACCGGCATCGAAGTGGCCTTTGCTGGCCGCTCGAATGCGGGTAAATCCAGCGCGCTGAATACGCTGACCAATCAGAAGAGCCTGGCGCGTACCTCAAAAACACCTGGCCGAACTCAGCTCATTAACCTGTTTGAAGTGGCTGAAGGCAAACGCCTGGTCGACTTACCGGGGTACGGTTACGCGCAGGTACCGGAAGAGATGAAGATCAAGTGGCAGCGTGCGCTGGGTGAATACCTGGAAAAACGCATGTGCCTGAAAGGTCTGGTCGTGCTGATGGATATCCGTCACCCGCTGAAAGACCTTGATCAGCAGATGATCGACTGGGCTGTCGCAAGTGATATTGCTGTTCTGGTGCTGCTGACAAAAGCGGATAAGCTGGCGAGCGGCGCGCGTAAAGCGCAGGTGAATATGGTTCGCGAAGCAGTACTGGCCTTCAATGGTGACGTGCAGGTTGAGCCGTTCTCCTCGCTGAAAAAGCAGGGGGTGGATAAGCTGCGTCAGAAGCTCGATAGCTGGTTCAACGAGCTGGAACCCGCGACAGAAGCGGAAGAAGAGTAATACCCGGCGCGGAAATGTCCGCGCTTTTTTTTGTCTGTCATTTTCTTTGCCGCAATAAAAAACGCCCCAGTCATTACTGACTGGGGCGGCTAAAATATTCAGCCAAATCCGATTACGTGAAGTAAAAGGTCTGAAAGATAGAACATCTTACCTCTGTACCCTACGCCGCTAACTCTACCCCTTTTTTTGCTGTAGAAAAAGCACTTTTTGTAGTTTTTTTTCATTCTTTACATAGGGAATTCTAATGATCGTCACAAAACGCACGTCGTTATGTTGCTAACTTACATAAAAAGCGCGTTATTCGCCGAACCGTTAGTGAGCCTGATCCCAGTTTTCACCACTCCCCACTTCCACCAGCAACGGCACATCAAGTTTCATGCTGCTTTCCATCAGTTCGTGGATCTTCTTCGACACGCTATCGAGATCGTCTTTGTGCACTTCGAACACCAGTTCATCGTGTACCTGCATGATCATTTTCACACGCGGTTTCTCTTTTTCCAGCCAGGCATCCACGGCAATCATTGCGCGTTTGATAATGTCAGCAGCGGTTCCTTGCATCGGGGCGTTGATTGCGGCACGTTCTGCGCCCGCACGGCGCGCCGCATTGCTGGATTTGATGTCAGGTAGGTAGAGACGACGACCGTCCAGGGTTTCAACGTAGCCTTTCTCCTTCGCCTGAGCGCGGGTGCGTTCCATATACTCCAGTACACCCGGATAACGCTCGAAGTAGAGATCCATATACTTCTGCGACTCTTTACGCGGAATATTGAGCTGGCGTGAAAGACCGAAGGCGCTCATGCCGTAAATCAGGCCGAAGTTGATTGCTTTCGCGCTGCGGCGTTGTTCGTTTGTCACGCTGTCCAGCGGCAGACCGAAGACTTCAGCGGCGGTTGCCCGGTGGATATCCTTCCCTTCGGCAAATGCTGTCAGCAGACCCTTATCACGCGAGAGGTGCGCCATAATGCGCAGCTCGATTTGCGAGTAGTCAGCAGAGACAATCAGATAGTCATCAGGCGCAATAAACGCCTGACGAATGCGTCGCCCTTCTTCATTTCGTACCGGGATGTTCTGCAGGTTTGGATCGGTCGAGGATAGTCGACCAGTAGCCGCCACCGCCTGATGGTATGAGGTATGCACACGACCCGTTTTCGGATTGATCATCAGCGGCAGCTTATCGGTGTAAGTCGATTTCAGCTTTGCCAGACCACGGTACTCCAGAATGACTTTTGGCAGTGGATAATCCAGCGCCAGCTCCTCCAGCACCTCTTCCGAGGTGGATGGTGCACCGCCTGGCGTTTTCTTCAGCGGTTTGATCCCCTGCTTTTCAAACAGGATGGTTTGCAGCTGTTTTGGCGATGAGAGGTTAAACGGCTCACCGGCAAGCTCATGCGCCTTTTGCTCAAGTTCGGTCAGACGCTGGGCAAGTTCACCCGAGTGGTTATGCAGTACCGTCGGGTCGATTTTTACGCCGTTACGCTCGATGCGTGAAAGGACAGGTACCAGCGGCATCTCGATGTTCTGAAACACATTCAGCGGCCCTTCGTGCTTCTGCAGTTTTGGCCACATTTTCAGATGCAACTGCAGCGTGACGTCGGCATCTTCTGCCGCGTAGCGTCCTGCCTCTTCCAGCGCAATCTGGTTAAAGGTGAGCTGATTTTTGCCTTTTCCGGCAATCTCTTCGAAGGTGATGGTTTTGTGCTTCAGCCAGCGGTCAGACAGGGAGTCCATATCATGACGACCCGCTACGCTGTCCAGAATGTAGGATTCCAGCATGGTATCAAACGCGATACCGCGCAGCTCAATACCATAGTTTTGCAGAATACCGCGGTCGTATTTGAGGTTTTGCCCTACCTTCAACGCCTTGTCGTCTTCCAGAATCGGCTTAAGCAGCTCAAGCACGCGTTCGCGAGAGAGTTGCTCCGGAGCGTCCAGGTAATCATGTGCAACGGGAACATAAGCAGCGATACCCGGCTCTGTCGCAAAGGACAGGCCCACCATATTGGCGCTAATGTTATCCAGACTGTCGGTTTCCGTGTCGAAAGCAAACACCGGCGCTTTTTTCAGTTTCTCGATCCAGGCAACCAGCTGTGACTCTTCAAGAACGGTTTCGTAGTGCTCAAAAGAGAGCGCAGCGGCTTCCTCTTCTGCCTGATCGTCGGCATCGATGACAATCGTCTCTTTTGGCTTCGCTGCAGGTTTGGCGCCTTTTGCCTGCAGCCATTTACCGGCTTCCACGTCGGTGGTCCAGCGCTTAAATTCATATTTTTTAAACAAACCCAGCAGATCGTCTGCTGATGGCTGTTGCACTTCTAGCTGTTCACATCCCAGTTCCAGCTCAACATCGGTTTTAATCGTCGCCAGCTTATAGGAGAGATAAGCCACCTCTTTATTCTCTTCCAGCTTCCCGGCCATAGTTTTTGCGCCACGGAAGGAGAGCCCGGCGATTTTGTCAGACTCCGCATACAGCGTATCCAGCCCACCCAGTCCCTGAAGGAGCGCCTGTGCCGTTTTTTCGCCAACGCCCGGCACGCCCGGGATGTTATCTGATGAGTCGCCCATCAATGCGAGGAAGTCGATAATCAGCTCTGGCGGCACGCCATATTTTGCGACCACCTCTTCAGGGCCGAGGATGGTGTTGGTCATGGTGTTAATCAGGGTGATCCCTGGCGTCACCAGCTGCGCCATATCTTTATCACCGGTGCTGATGAGAACCGGACGGCCCATTTTTTCGGCTTCACGGGCCAGAGTGCCAATGACGTCATCCGCTTCCACACCTGAAACCGCCAGCAGTGGCAGACCCATCGCTTTCACCATCGCATGCAGCGGCTCAATCTGCGCACGCAGATCGTCAGGCATTGGCGGACGGTGGGATTTGTAATGCTCAAACAGCTCATCGCGGAAGGTTTTGCCTTTCGCATCAAATACGACTGCCGCGTGGGTTGGCTGATACTGAAGGATCAGGCTGCGCAGCATGTTAAGCACACCGTACATCGCGCCGGTAGGTTCCCCTGCGCTATTGGTCAGAGGAGGAAACGCATGATACGCCCGATACAGGTAAGAAGAGCCGTCGACGAGAATAAGAGGGTTTTCTGGGATCTGAACCATAATGTCCGTGCCTTTAATCAATTTATGGGTAAAGGATGCCACAGAAGGATGAAAACATCAGTTATTAGCGCCTGATACAGGAAAAGATTTTGCGATCGTGAGGATCGCTCGCAAAAAAAATCTGTGGATAACTTTGTGAATACTTTCACTTCATATGAATAACAAACGCTACAATCTCACAGAGTTATATAATTTACACTTAATTATCATAATGTTATCTGCAAACCCTGATTTACATTGCCTGATGATGAAAATATAGCATATGTGGATATATACCCCGTTTGCGGCGTAATTGTAGTGAAATCTTCTGCGGCGGGAGATAAGCCATCATGTCACAGTATGAAAGCGCCATTATTTTGTCTGATTTCTGATAAAATCAGCGCCCTGCACCGAATAATCGGTCGCTTAATTACAGCTAACTATTTGAAAAAGCTCATCATGTCGAGATTGCTCGCTGCAATAACATTACTGTTAAGCATCATTTTAACTATTCTGGTGACGATCGCCTGTTCTGTACCGATCATCATCGCCGGGATAATTAAATTGCTGTTACCTTTGCCTACGGTTTGGCGAGCCGTGTCGGCGTTTTGTAATTTCATGATGTACTGCTGGTGCGAAGGGTTGGCCATCCTGCTGTACCTGAACCCCCATCTTAAGTGGGACGTTGAGGGTCTCGAAAGACTCAATAAAAAGAACTGGTATCTGCTGATTTGCAATCACCACAGCTGGGCCGACATCGTGGTGTTATGCGTGTTGTTCCGTAAGCATATCCCGATGAATAAATACTTCCTGAAGCAACAGCTGGCCTGGGTACCTTTTATCGGCCTGGCCTGCTGGGCGCTGGATATGCCATTTATGAAACGCTATTCGCGCAGCTATTTGATTCGTCACCCGGAGCGTCGTGGTAAAGATGTGGAAACGACGCGACGTTCGTGCGAGAAATTTCGCGCTCATCCAACGACAATTGTGAACTTTGTCGAAGGCTCACGGTTTACAGACGAGAAGCGTCTCCAGACTCGCTCTCCATACCAGAACCTGCTGCCGCCCAAGGCGGCGGGAATTGCAATGGCGCTTAACGTGCTGGGGGCGCAGTTCGATAAATTACTGAACGTGACGCTCTGCTATCCGGAAAACGATAAGACGCCTTTCTTCGATATGCTCAGCGGCAAGCTGACGCGTATTGTTGTTCGTGTCGATCTGGTGCCAATTGATACCGAACTGCATGGGGATTACGTTAACGATAAGAACTTCAAACGTCGTTTCCAGCTTTGGCTTAATACGCTCTGGAAAGAGAAAGATGAGCAGATAGAGAACATCAAAGCTTCAAACAAAAACGCCGGTCAATGACCGGCGTTTTTATATCATTGGGTTTACTTCTTCTCGACCAGGTATTTCACGGTGTCTGCGTACTGCTGTACGAAGATATCCATGCTGCTGGTGTCCATGCCCTGCATGTTCAGCTGATATTTGCCGTTAACATACATCGCCGGAACGCCCTGCAGTTGCAGATCGGCAGCAGCTTTTTCCTGTTGAGCCACCAGAGATTTCACGACAAAGCTGTTCCACGCAGCGTCATAGTCTTCACCTTTCACACCAGCGTCAACGAACACTTTACGGATATCAGCCGTGGTCTGAACGGTCTGGGTTTTCTGAACGGCTTCAAACATTGGAGAAGTGATCTTATCTTCCACACCCAGTGCAATGGCAACAGCCCACGCCTGAGTCAGGTCTTTACCCAATGGACCCAGGAATTCTACGTGGTATTTGGTCATTTTGGTGCCTTCCGGCAGCTTTTTCTTCACGTTGTCAGAAACATGCAGCACCTGCTCGAACTGGTAGCAATGTGGGCAATAGAACGAGAAGAACTCCAGAACCTGTGGCTCGCCAGCAACGGGCTTTTCCAGTGTGATGTACTGTTTGCCGTCGGTAAACTGCGCAGCAGAAGCGCTAAATGCCAGAATCATACCTGCCAGCGCCAGCCAAATTTTTTTCATGATTAACTCTCTCCTGGGTGTGTCCAATTAATACATCGGCGTTAATTGCAGAGGGGGCTCCTGAAGAACCTTAACCTGCTCAGTAAATGTGGATATCTGGCTACGCCAGTAATCCTCTCCGGTAAGCCACGGGAAATTACGAGGAAATGCGGGGTCATCCCAACGCCTGATTAACCATGCGAGATAATAAACAAAACGCATCGCGCGTAAAGGCTCTATCAGGGCAATTTCGTCTGAATTAAAAGGGCTAAACTCTTCATAGGCTTCAATAATCGTTTCAAGCTGCATACGTTGCTCGGCTTTGTCGCCGTTGAGCAGCATCCACAAATCCTGCACGGCCGGCCCCATCCGCGCATCATCGAGGTCAACAAACAGTGGGCCATCGCGCCAGAGAATATTCCCGGCATGACAATCACCATGCAGACGCAGAACGGAAATATCATCGCGCCAGCAGGCTTTTACCGCCCCAATAAGTTTATCCGTCGCGCTGAGAAACGCGTCCTTCAACGCAGAGGGGATAAGCGCTGAGGTTTCGAAGACCTGACGGGGTTCAATAAGGTATTCCTGAGTACCTATAGTCGGGCGGGCAATAAACGGCGTTTTGCGTCCCGTCTGATGCATGCGCCCAAGATAGCGGGCAACCCACTCCATTTGGTCGATATTGTCCGCTTCAAACTGGCGGCCCCCCAGACTGGGAAATACGGCGTAGTAAAACCCTTCGTGCATAAGCAGCGTTTGGTTATTGAATTTTATCGGTGCGGCAACAGGAACTTCATCATTCAGCAGATCGTGAGCAAACTGATGCTCTTCCTGAATTTGTTCAGCGGACCAGCGCTTGGGACGATAGAACTTCACAACGAAGCGCTGACGATCCTCGTCCTGGAATTGATAGACGCGGTTTTCGTAGCTATTTAATGGGGTTAGCCCGGAATCCACCCGAATACCCTGCTCAAACAGCGCATCCATAATGGTATCCGGGTGTAATGTCTGGAAAGTGAAAGCCTGGTCGTTCATCCGATCATCCGGAAATTATACGAATGATTCAGGATATCATCTTGTGGCGATTTCGGTGCCGCCGCTTACAAGCTTTTACTCTTTAATTACGCCTCGGGCGCGCAGCAATGCGGTTTTAAAATCTTCCTCATAATCTTTCTGAATACCAGGAATAACAGCATCTTTGGCAGAGTCACGCATTTTGAGGTGATAGATCAGGATGTCGTCAGAAAGGTCCGTCAGTTCACCTTCAAAACCTGACTCTTTCGCCAGTTTCTGTAAAAATTGCATCAGATTCAGCTCTGGCTCTTTTTGCCAGGCTGGCTGGAGGAGTTCAATGACTTCATTCAGACGTTTACATTTCATGGTGGTGCTCCTTTCATTTAGAGTGACACGTTAGCAGGGTCAATCCCACAATAAAAGAGGCGATATTTGTGAATCCGGGTCATGAAATCATCGGAGTGGTTCTGGCGGGTGGCAGAGCAACGCGCATGGGGGGACAAGATAAGGGGCTTCTGCACCTTAACGGTAAGCCATTATGGCAACATGTTGCTGATACGCTTGCAGATCAGGTTACGGCAATGGCTATCAGTGCCAACCGCCATATCGATATTTATCAACGCAGCGGATACCCCGTATATCAGGATACTCTTGGGAATTACTCCGGACCATTGGCCGGCATGCTCTCGGTTATGCAGCAGTCTCTGGCAGAGTGGTTTGTTTTCTGCCCGTGCGATACGCCGTTTATTCCCTCTTGTCTTGTCGAGCGTCTGATGACGTTTCGTGGCGTAGCGCCGGTTGTGTGGGTACATGACGGTGAGCGTGACCATCCTGCTATTACGTTGATTCATCGATCATTAATTCCAGCGCTGCAGGATTATCTGACGGCTGGAGAGCGAAGAGTGATGGTGTTTATGCGTCAGTCAGGCGGCCATTCCGTTGATTTTAGCGACTGGAAATCTGCATTTGTGAACGTGAATACGACGGAAGATTTACAGACCATGCAGGAGAAAAAATGACGCCTGTTTTAGCTATTGCAGCCTGGAGTGGTACCGGGAAAACGACGCTGCTTAAAAAGCTGATACCCGCACTTTGTGCCAGAGGCATTCGCCCCGGACTGATCAAACATACCCACCACAATATGGATGTCGATAAACCGGGAAAAGACAGCTATGAACTGCGTAAGGCAGGTGCCGCGCAAACCATGGTGGCAAGTGATCAGCGCTGGGCATTGATGACGGAAACGCCTGATGAAGCACCGCTGGATCTCGCGTATCTGGTCAGTCGGATGGATCATTCCACGCTGGATCTGGTGCTGGTTGAGGGGTTTAAGCATGAAGCAGTTGCAAAGATCCTGCTGTTCAGAAGTGATGCCGGGCACGATGTTAGTGAGTTAACGCTGGATGCGCATGTGATTGCGGTGGCCAGCGATGTCGCTCTCGATGTTGAGGTTCCGGTGCTGGATTTAAATGATGAGGATAGGATTGCTGAGTTTATTGTGGGATGGTGTGCGGTCTGATGCCCTCTCCCGCAGAGTGAGGGAGAAAACAAATGCAAAAAACCCCGCACCTTACGGTACGGGGTTCTTCTTAATTAATGCCTGGCAGTTCCCTACTCTCACATGGGGAGACCCCACACTACCATCGGCGCTACGGCGTTTCACTTCTGAGTTCGGCATGGGGTCAGGTGGGACCACCGCGCTAAAGCCGCCAGGC
>NZ_JBQENX010000014.1:0-80028 GCF_052044775.1 Enterobacter sp. 22466
TCCCACCTGACCCCATGCCGAACTCAGAAGTGAAACGCCGTAGCGCCGATGGTAGTGTGGGGTCTCCCCATGTGAGAGTAGGGAACTGCCAGGCATCAAATTAAGTAGTAAGCCGGTGCGTTAATCCGGTGGTTACAGCAGTCTTCGGTGGAGCGGTAGTTCAGTCGGTTAGAATACCTGCCTGTCACGCAGGGGGTCGCGGGTTCGAGTCCCGTCCGTTCCGCCACTTATAAAGACATTAAGCCTGCCTCGCGGCAGGCTTAATGGTAAAAAACTTTAGGGGCGTAGCTCAGTTGGTAGAGCACCGGTCTCCAAAACCGGGTGTCGCGAGTTCGAGTCTCTCCGCCCCTGCCATATATAATCCTTTGCTTCGGCAAAGGATTTTTTTTACCTGAAAAACGGTAAAAAATACCCCTTCTGAATATGCTGCCTGCATCCCTGCAGGCTTATGCATCAATCGATGATATTGATTTTTAGCAGATCTTTTATCTGTGTTTGCTTGTCACTGTTTTGCAGCCAAATCGCATACAGCGGTCTGGAAAGCGTGGTGGAATCCAGCACGGTATGGAGTCCGGATTGACTATCTGCCCAGCGTACAGGTAACCAGGTGCAACCCTTCAGTAATGCGAGTTGTTGACAGGCGATCTCCGCTGAACTGGTCGTGAGTTGTGGCACATCATCAGGCGCGATCAACCCAGCCTCATGTTGTTGAAAATCCGGCCCCCACTCAAGACGTAAATAACTCAGGTCTGCCTTCATCATCGAAGGGGCAGAAGCATAGAGTGCCAGGCTGAACTGTCCAACAATCTGGCTGCTAAATTCGTCCATCTTGGGAGCTTCAGTCGTGATCAGAAGATCCAGCTGACGTTCGTGGAGTTGCTTAACAAGCGACTGACGTTGCGCAATTCTGGCTTCGAATTGCAAATGGCTGTGCGAATGATATAGCCGGGTAAGCCATTGACTGAGCATGCATTCCCACAATGATGCGCTGGCGCCAATAGAAAACTCATTGTGCCTGGACGTATGAGACACCTCTTTGCGGGCCGCCTGCCAGGTATTCATCAACGTTTCTGCATAGGGAAGCAGTTTCTCGCCGGCTGGCGTCAAACGGATGTTGTTACGGTGGCGGGTAAAAAGATTCACACCTAATTGATTTTCCAGCTGTCGAATACGAAAACTGACTGCTGACTGCGTCAGATAAAGGGCTTCAGCTGCTCGCCCGAAGTGGCGAGTCCTGCTCACTTCAAGGAAAGTTTTTAGCAATTCCGTATCCACATCTTTCTCCACAAAATTATTTGTCGTTATGATTTAAATGTTTTGTTTTACACTCTGTCAAGCGTAACTAATACTCCGCGCCATAAATAGCTCGGCCAAAGAATTAGGAGCGTGTAGGATGGCGGAAAGCTTTACGACGACTAATCGTTTTTTCGACAATAAAAATTATCCACGCGGGTTCTCTCGTCACGGCGATTTCACCATCAAAGAGGCGCAATTGCTTGAGCGTCATGGTTATGCCTTTAACGAGCTGGATCTGGGTAAACGTGAGCCTGCGACTGAAGACGAAAAACAGTTCGTTGCTGTTTGTCGCGGTGAGCGTGAGCCGCAGTCTGAAGCGGAACGTGTATGGATCAAGTACATGGCACGCATCAAGCGTCCAAAGCGTTTCCATACGCTGTCTGGCGGTAAGCCGCAGATGGAAGGTGCGGAAGACTACACCGAGTCTGACGACTAAGTTGATGAGAAAAGGAGCTTCGGCTCCTTTTTTTATGCCAGTAATTTTTGCAGGTGCAGCAACAACCGATCAATGGCGCGATAGCTCAGCGCTTCCTGCAGATGGTGTCTTTCAATCTCTGGGTCTCCTTCCACATCGGCAATGGTGCGAGCCACTTTCAGTAGGCGCTGCCATGCACGGATCGAGAGCCCAAATCGCGTCAATGTCTCCTCAAGCCAGCAGGCATCCTCAGCCTTAAGATGGCAAAACTGCCGAATCTCAGCATTGTCCAGACGGGCATTTAGCTTACGTTGACGTGCGTACTGTCGTGCCTGTGAGGCGATGACCCGCTTGCGTACTTCAGCTGTGCTTTCACCACGCACAGTCGTCTGGCTAAGCAAACCGGGAGGAGGTAAGGGGATCTCCAGGGATAAATCAAAACGATCGAGGAAAGGGCCTGACAGCTTTCCCAGATAGCGCAGCGTTTGCTCAGGCGTGCAGCGATTATGATTCCCCTGATAATGGCCTGATGGGCTGGGATTCATGGCGGCAACCAGCTGGAATTGTGCCGGGTAGCTTATTTTAGCGCGCGTGCGGGAGATATGGATTTCTCCCGATTCGATGGGTTCCCGCAGCGCATCCAGAACGCGGCGTTCAAACTCAGGCAGCTCATCGAGGAACAGGATGCCATTGTGTGCCAGCGAGATCTCTCCCGGCCCCGGAATGGAGCCACCGCCGACCATGGCCGTCAGGGAGGCACTATGATGTGGAGAGCGAAAAGGCCGACGTCGCCACTGTTTGTGCAACGAGGCAGAACTCACCAGGCTGTATATCGCAGCGCTTTCAAGTGCCTCATGATTATTGAGTGGCGGCAATAACCCGTTCAGCCTGCTCGCCAGCATGGTTTTCCCCGTTCCCGGCGGCCCTATCAGCAACAGGTTATGTCCCCCGGCAGCGGTGATCTCCAGCGCCCGCTTCCCCTGCACCTGCCCGATAATATCGCTGAGGTCATCCGGACTTTCTGGCAGAATATCTTCCGTTTCTTCCGGTTCAGACAGCTCATGTCGGCCTTCAAGGTATGCGCAGACCTCCTGCAAATGCCCCGCGACCAGGCAACCTTTCTCCGCAATCAGGCTCACTTCTGAGGCATTTTCATTGGCTACAATAATTTGTCGACCGGCATGAATGGCTTCCAGCGCACCAGAGATGGCGCCAGGAACGCCTCTTAACGCGCCTGTAAGCGCCAGTTCGCCAATGAACTCGTACGAGCCTAGCCTCGCTGTGTTGAGCTGCTCAGAGGCTGCGAGAAGCGCAATAGCGATAGGTAAATCGTATCGTCCGCCCTCTTTGGGCAGATCTGCGGGAGCAAGATTGATCGTGATCTTCTTTGCAGGGAAGGTATAACCGCTATTGATAATTGCGCTGCGTACCCGATCCCTGGCTTCTTTGACCGTGGTTTCTGGCAAGCCGACAAGTGTTAGCCCAGGGAGCCCATTACTCAGATGAACCTCCACAGAAATAAGCGGTGCCTTTACTCCGATAGCCGCGCGCGTATAAACAACTGACAGTGACATAAGCACCTCCTCAGTGAGTCACTATGTCAGTATTGATTTTGCCTGTTGAGCGTCATTTGGCTTATTTACGACGCTCATTCCTGCTTTTTAGCGACATACTGTAACTATTTCACTCATTCGGAAGCCATCTCGCAAAGAGAAGGACGGAACGCTGCAGAGCGCTAAAACACGCCAAAAAAATGAAAAATATTCACTATCTAATTTCCTTATATAAAACAACGGTTTTCAGGAATATGATTTGCCTGCTAATCAAATCCGTCATAAATAAATCTTGTGTTTGGTTTAATAACTGTGATAACTCTTTAGGCATTCCTTCGAACAAGATGCAAAAAGAACTGAAAATGACAGCCCTTCTACGAGTGATTAGCCTGGTCGTGATTAGCGTGGTGGTGATTATTATCCCACCGTGCGGGGCTGCACTTGGACGAGGAAAGGCTTAGAAATCAAGCCTTAACGAACTAAGACCCCCGCACCGAAAGGTCCGGGGGTTTTTTTATGACTAAAAAACTTAAACGAGGAGCAGAGAATGACAAATAGCACAAAATTCTGTTTCTCCCGATTTATGACGGGGAACTAACTATGAATGGGGCACAGTGGGTAGTACATGCGTTGCGCGCACAGGGAGTCGAAACGGTCTTCGGTTATCCGGGAGGCGCAATTATGCCGATTTACGATGCACTGTATGACGGCGGCGTGGAACACCTGTTGTGCCGACACGAGCAGGGCGCAGCCATGGCGGCCATTGGCTATGCACGTGCCACCGGTAAAACGGGTGTCTGCATGGCAACGTCTGGACCGGGCGCCACAAACCTGATTACCGGTCTGGCTGATGCACTGCTCGACTCTGTTCCCGTTGTCGCAATTACTGGCCAGGTGGCTTCGCCGTTCATCGGTACCGATGCCTTCCAGGAAGTCGATGTGCTCGGCTTGTCGCTGGCCTGCACCAAACACAGTTTCCTCGTGCAGTCCCTCGAAGAACTGCCGGGCGTGATGGCGGAAGCGTTCCGTATTGCCAGCTCTGGCCGTCCTGGCCCGGTTCTGGTGGATATCCCGAAAGACATCCAGGTCGCAGTCGGCGAACTGGAACCGCACTTCTCCACCGTGGAGAGCGACGATGCGTACCCGCATGCGGAAGTCGAAGAAGCGCGTCGGATGCTGGCGCAGGCAACCCAGCCGATGCTGTATGTCGGCGGCGGCGTCGGCATGGCACAGGCGGTTCCGGCCCTGCGCGAGTTTATCGCAGTGACGCAAATGCCAGCCACCTGCACGCTGAAAGGGTTGGGGGCCGTCGATGCTGACTACCCATACTACCTGGGCATGCTGGGGATGCACGGTACCAAAGCGGCAAACCTGGCGGTGCAGGAGTGTGATTTGCTGATTGCCGTCGGTGCCCGTTTTGACGATCGCGTGACCGGCAAGCTGAATACCTTCGCGCCAAACGCCAAAGTTATCCATATGGATATCGACCCGGCGGAGATGAACAAACTGCGTCAGGCGCATGTTGCGCTGCAGGGCGATCTCAACACGCTGCTGCCGGCGTTACAGCAACCTTTGAATATCCGCGAGTGGCGCCAGCACACGGCTGAAATGCGTGCCGGGCACGCCTGGCGTTACGACCATCCGGGTGAGGCCATCTATGCGCCGCTGCTGTTGAAGCAGTTGTCTGACCGTAAACCGGCAGACAGCGTAGTGACGACCGATGTCGGCCAGCACCAGATGTGGTCTGCGCAGCACATGACCTACACCCGCCCGGAAAACTTCATCACCTCCAGCGGATTAGGCACGATGGGCTTCGGCCTGCCTGCCGCGGTGGGTGCTCAGGTTGCGCGCCCGAACGATACGGTCATCTGTATCTCCGGTGACGGCTCCTTCATGATGAACGTTCAGGAGTTGGGCACCGTTAAGCGTAAACAATTGCCGCTGAAGATCGTGTTGCTCGATAACCAGCGTTTAGGGATGGTGCGCCAGTGGCAGCAGCTGTTCTTCGAGGAGCGCTACAGCGAGACCACCCTGACTGACAACCCCGATTTCCTCACTCTGGCCAGCGCCTTTGGCATCCCTGGACAGCACATCACCCGTAAAGACCAGGTTGAAGCGGCACTCGACACCATGCTGTCAAGCGAAGGGCCTTACCTGCTTCATGTCTCAATCGACGAGCTTGAGAACGTCTGGCCGTTGGTACCGCCAGGTGCCAGTAACTCACAAATGCTGGAGAAATTATCATGATGCAACATCAGGTCGCCGTTCAGGCTCGCTTCAATCCAGAAACATTAGAGCGCGTTTTGCGCGTGGTCCGTCATCGTGGCTTTCAGATTTGCTCTATGAATATGGAGACGGCCACTGACGCCCAAAACATCAGTATCGAATTAACCGTTGCCAGTCCGCGCCCGGTCGACTTACTGTTTAGTCAGTTATCAAAGCTGGTAGATGTTGCCCATGTAGCCATCTGTCAGAGCACAACCACATCACAACAAATCCGCGCCTGAGCGTGACAGGAAGAGAAAATGACGACAAAAAAAGCTGATTACATTTGGTTCAATGGTGAGATGGTTCGTTGGGAGGACGCGAAGGTCCACGTGATGTCCCATGCGCTGCACTACGGTACGTCTGTGTTTGAAGGCATCCGTTGCTACGACTCTCACAAAGGGCCAGTGGTGTTCCGTCATCGTGAACACATGCAGCGTTTGCATGACTCAGCCAAAATTTATCGTTTCCCGGTTTCTCAAAGTGTTGATGAACTGATGGAAGCCTGCCGCGAGGTGATTCGTAAGAACAACCTCACCAGCGCTTATATTCGACCGCTGGTGTTCGTGGGTGATGTGGGGATGGGCGTTAACCCGCCAGCCGGTTATACCACTGACGTGATCATTGCTGCGTTCCCGTGGGGGGCGTACCTGGGTGCAGAAGCGCTGGAGCAGGGGATCGACGCAATGGTCTCGTCCTGGAACCGCGTGGCGCCTAACACCATCCCAACTGCGGCCAAGGCGGGCGGGAATTACCTCTCCTCACTGCTGGTTGGCAGCGAAGCGCGCCGCCACGGCTACCAGGAAGGCATCGCACTGGATGTGAACGGTTATATCTCTGAAGGCGCAGGTGAAAACCTGTTTGAAGTGAAAGATGGCATCCTGTTCACCCCACCGTTTACCTCTTCAGCCCTGCCGGGAATTACCCGTGACGCCATCATTAAGCTGGCGAAAGATCTGGGTATCGAAGTGCGTGAGCAGGTTCTGTCCCGTGAATCCCTGTATCTGGCCGATGAAGTCTTTATGTCCGGTACTGCGGCTGAGATCACGCCGGTTCGCAGCGTAGATGGTATCCAGGTGGGGGCAGGCCGCTGTGGTCCGGTCACCAAACGTATTCAGCAAGCCTTCTTCGGCCTCTTCACCGGTGAAACAGAAGACAAATACGGCTGGTTGGATCAGGTTAATCAATAAGCATAAATATGGGGCGGCACGCACCGTCCCATTTAATAGTCAGACGGGAGTAAATAAAGCATGCCTAAGTATCGTTCCGCCACCACCACTCATGGCCGTAATATGGCCGGTGCCCGCGCACTGTGGCGCGCCACCGGGATGACCGACGCTGATTTCGGTAAACCGATTATCGCCGTGGTGAACTCCTTCACCCAGTTTGTGCCGGGCCATGTGCACCTGCGCGATCTCGGTAAACTGGTTGCCGGGCAAATTGAAGCTGCGGGCGGTGTGGCGAAAGAATTCAACACCATTGCGGTGGATGACGGTATCGCAATGGGGCACGGGGGCATGCTCTATTCACTGCCGTCGCGCGAGCTGATTGCCGACTCGGTGGAATACATGGTTAACGCTCACTGTGCGGATGCCATGGTCTGTATCTCCAACTGCGACAAAATCACCCCGGGGATGCTGATGGCCTCCCTGCGTCTGAACATTCCGGTGATCTTCGTTTCCGGTGGCCCGATGGAAGCGGGTAAAACCAAGCTTTCTGACAAAATCATCAAGCTCGACCTCGTCGATGCGATGATTCAGGGGGCGGATCCGAAAGTGTCTGATGAGCAGAGTAACCAGGTGGAACGCTCCGCGTGCCCAACCTGCGGCTCCTGTTCCGGGATGTTCACCGCCAACTCCATGAACTGCCTGACCGAGGCGCTGGGCCTCTCTCAGCCGGGCAACGGCTCGCTGCTGGCGACGCACGCTGACCGTAAAGCGTTGTTCCTCAACGCCGGTAAGCGCATTGTTGAACTGACCAAACGTTACTACGAGCAGGACGATGCCAGCGCGCTGCCGCGCAACATCGCCAGTAAGGCGGCGTTCGAAAACGCCATGACGCTGGATATCGCCATGGGCGGTTCTACCAATACCGTGCTGCACCTGCTGGCCGCCGCGCAGGAAGCCGAAATCGACTTCACCATGAGTGACATCGATAAGCTGTCCCGCAAAGTGCCACAGCTGTGTAAAGTCGCGCCAAGTACCCAGAAATATCACATGGAAGACGTCCACCGCGCGGGTGGCGTCATCGGTATTCTCGGCGAGCTGGATCGCGCCGGATTGCTGAACCGCGATGTGAAGAACGTTCTCGGTCTGACGTTGCCGCAGACGCTGGATAAATATGACGTGATGCTGACCCAGGACGAGGCAGTGAAAAATATGTTCCGTGCGGGTCCCGCCGGTATTCGTACCACGCAGGCCTTCTCGCAGGATTGTCGCTGGGACACCCTGGATGATGACCGTGCCGAAGGGTGCATCCGTTCGCTGGAGCATGCCTACAGCAAAGACGGCGGTCTGGCTGTGCTGTACGGCAACTTTGCGGAAAACGGCTGTATCGTAAAAACCGCAGGCGTGGATGACAGCATCCTCAAATTTACCGGCCCGGCCAAAGTGTACGAGAGCCAGGACGAGGCGGTAGACGCCATCCTGGGCGGCAAAGTCGTGGAAGGCGACGTGGTGGTCATCCGTTACGAAGGGCCAAAAGGCGGGCCGGGCATGCAGGAGATGCTCTACCCAACCACCTTCCTGAAATCGATGGGCCTTGGTAAAGCGTGTGCGTTGATCACCGACGGACGTTTCTCCGGCGGTACGTCCGGCCTCTCCATCGGCCACGTATCACCGGAAGCGGCGAGCGGCGGCAATATCGCGATCATCGAAGACGGTGACCTGATTGAAATCGACATTCCGAATCGCGGGATCCAGCTCAAGCTGAGCGATCAGGAGATCGCGGCTCGTCGTGAAGCACAGGAAGCGCGCGGCGATAAAGCCTGGACGCCGAAGGACCGCCAGCGTGAAGTCTCCTTCGCCCTTCGCGCTTACGCGAGCCTGGCGACCAGTGCAGACAAAGGCGCGGTACGCGATAAATCGAAACTTGGGGGCTAATGATGGCCGAGTCACAACCCTTATCCGCCGCCCCAGAGGGGGCGGAATATCTCCGGGCAGTACTACGCGCGCCGGTCTATGAAGCGGTGCAGGTCACCCCGCTGCAGAAAATGGAAAAACTCTCTTCGCGCCTCGACAACGTGATTCTGGTGAAGCGCGAAGACCGTCAGCCGGTGCACAGCTTCAAGCTGCGCGGTGCCTACGCGATGATGGCCGGGTTGACCGACGAGCAAAAAGCACGCGGCGTGATTACCGCGTCGGCGGGCAACCACGCGCAGGGTGTGGCGTTCTCGTCTGCCCGTTTGGGGTTGAAAGCGTTGATCGTGATGCCGGTTGCCACGGCAGATATCAAAGTGGATGCGGTGCGTGGCTTCGGTGGCGAAGTGCTGCTCCACGGCGCTAACTTTGACGAAGCAAAAGCCAAAGCGATCGAGCTGGCGCAGCAGCAGGGCTTCACCTGGGTACCGCCGTTCGATCATCCGATGGTGATTGCAGGACAAGGTACCCTGGCGCTGGAACTGCTGCAGCAGGATGCCCATCTTGACCGTGTATTCGTTCCGGTGGGCGGTGGTGGTTTAGCCGCAGGCGTGGCGGTGCTGATCAAACAGCTGATGCCGCAGATTAAAGTGATTGCCGTGGAAGCGGAAGATTCAGCCTGCCTGAAGGCCGCACTGGATGCGGGTCATCCGGTCGATCTTCCGCGCGTTGGGCTGTTTGCCGAAGGCGTGGCGGTGAAACGTATTGGCGACGAAACCTTCCGCCTGTGCCAGGAGTATCTTGATGACATCGTCACCGTCGACAGCGACGCCATCTGCGCGGCGATGAAAGATCTCTTTGAGGATGTGCGTGCGGTGGCGGAACCGTCCGGCGCGCTGGCATTGGCTGGAATGAAAAAATACATCGCCCAGCACAACATCCGCGGCGAGCGCCTGGCGCACGTGCTCTCGGGTGCTAACGTCAACTTCCACGGTCTGCGTTATGTTTCTGAACGCTGCGAGCTGGGCGAGCAGCGTGAGGCCCTGCTGGCGGTGACCATTCCGGAAGAGAAGGGTAGCTTCCTGAAGTTCTGTCAGCTGCTTGGTGGCCGTTCGGTAACGGAGTTCAACTACCGTTTTGCCGATGCGAAAGACGCCTGCATTTTTGTCGGCGTGCGTTTAAGCCGCGGTCTGGAAGAGCGCAAAGAGATCCTCAACCTGCTGCATGAAGGCGGCTACAGCGTGGTCGATCTCTCTGACGATGAGATGGCGAAACTGCACGTGCGTTATATGGTCGGCGGTCGTCCGTCGAAGCCGCTTAAGGAACGTCTCTACAGCTTTGAGTTCCCGGAATCACCGGGCGCGTTGCTGAAGTTCCTGCATACGCTGGGCACGCACTGGAACATCTCGCTATTCCACTACCGCAGCCATGGCACCGATTACGGTCGCGTGCTGGCAGCGTTTGAGCTGGCTGAGCACGAGCCGGATTTCGAAACGCGCCTGAACGAACTGGGCTATGAGTGCCACGACGAAACCCACAACCCGGCGTTCCGCTTCTTCCTGGCGGGCTAAGGGGAGGTCTGCGTGTAGGTCGGGTAAGCGTAGCGCCACCCGACTTTAATGGTTCGGCAATATCTTCCAGAACGCATCAATAAGCGGCTCATGCAGCCGCTTTTTTTGTGCGCACACGCCAAGCTCGAACGGCGTCTTCTCGTCGCTGCGCTCCAGAATCATCACGCGATTGCGCACCGGTTCCGGGCTGTTTTCCAGCACCACTTCCGGCAGCAGCGCCACGCCGCAGCCAAGCGCCACCATCGAGACCATCGCCTCATGTCCACCCACCGTCGCGTAAATCGACGGATTACTGATTTTCTGACGACGGAACCAGAGTTCGATACGGCGTCGCACCGGCCCCTGATCGGCCATGATAAACGGTACCGTTGACCAGTCCGGCTTTTCCACCGACACCTGATTACGCACCGGGCAGGGTAGCGCCGGGGCGATCAGCACCACCGCCAGGTTCTCCAGCATAGAGAACGCCACCGCGCCCGGCAGGGTTTCCGGTTTCCCGGCAATGGCCAGATCCGCTTCACCGGTCACCACTTTTTCCATTGCGTCGGCGGCATCGCCGGTAGTGAGCTTAATTTCAACCGAAGGATGCTCCGCGCGGAAGCGGTCAAGGATGGGGGGAAGATGGCTATAGGCGGCCGTTACAGAACAGAAAATATGCAGCTCGCCGGACAAAGACGGCCCTTTCTGATCGATGGTATGTCGTAGCTGCTGGTACTGTAGCAACGTCTGTTGAGCAAAGACTCGTAGTTCTTCGCCCGCTTCCGTGAGGGTAACGGTGCGATTATCCCGCACAAACAGCGGCTGGCCGAGGTCCTCTTCAAGGCGCTGGATCTGGCGTGAAAGCGTGGATGGGCTGACGTGCATGGCCCGGGCGCTACGGCCAAAATGGCGACTTTCTGCCAGATGCAAAAACATTTTCAGATCGCGTAAATCCACGGATTTCACTCCCCCTTTTTACATTGCAGATATTGCAACGTGATGTTGTGAATATATCAATTTCCGCAATACATTTCCTGCTGTAATGTGGGTACATTCTCGCTGAAACGCGAACCGAACAATAAGACACACAACATCACGAGGTATCACCCATGGCTAACTACTTTAATACACTGAACTTGCGCCAGCAGCTGGCGCAGCTGGGCAAATGCCGCTTCATGGCGCGCGATGAATTTGCCGATGGCGCGAGCTACCTTCAGGGTAAAAAAGTGGTCATCGTCGGCTGTGGCGCGCAGGGCCTGAACCAGGGCCTGAACATGCGTGACTCCGGTCTGGATATCTCTTACGCCCTGCGTAAAGAAGCGATTGCTGAAAAACGCGCTTCCTGGCGTAAAGCGACCGAAAACGGTTTCAAAGTGGGTACCTACGAAGAGCTGATCCCGCAGGCGGATCTGGTTGTTAACCTGACGCCAGACAAACAGCACTCTGACGTTGTGCGCTCCGTGCAGCCGCTGATGAAAGACGGCGCGGCGCTGGGTTACTCCCACGGCTTCAACATCGTTGAAGTGGGCGAGCAGATCCGTAAAGACATCACCGTAGTGATGGTGGCACCGAAGTGTCCGGGTACGGAAGTGCGTGAAGAGTACAAGCGTGGCTTCGGCGTGCCGACCCTGATCGCCGTTCACCCGGAAAACGATCCGAAAGGCGAAGGCATGGCGATTGCCAAAGCATGGGCAGCGGCGACCGGCGGTCACCGTGCGGGCGTTCTGGAATCTTCCTTCGTAGCTGAAGTGAAATCTGACCTGATGGGCGAGCAGACCATTCTTTGCGGCATGCTGCAGGCCGGTTCACTGCTGTGCTTCGATAAGCTGGTGGAAGAGGGTACCGACCCGGCATACGCAGAAAAACTGATTCAGTTCGGCTGGGAAACCATCACCGAAGCGCTGAAGCAGGGCGGCATCACCCTGATGATGGATCGTCTGTCCAACCCGGCGAAGCTGCGTGCTTACGCGCTGTCTGAACAGCTGAAAACCATCATGGCGCCACTGTTCCAGAAACATATGGACGACATTATCTCCGGCGAATTCTCTTCCGGCATGATGGCGGACTGGGCGAATGACGATAAAAAACTGCTGACCTGGCGTGAAGAAACCGGTAAGACCGCGTTCGAAACTGCGCCACAGTATGAAGGTAAAATCGGCGAGCAAGAGTACTTCGATAAAGGCGTACTGATGATCGCGATGGTGAAAGCAGGTGTTGAGCTGGCGTTCGAAACCATGGTGGATTCCGGCATCATCGAAGAGTCTGCGTACTACGAATCACTGCACGAGCTGCCGCTGATCGCGAACACCATCGCCCGTAAGCGTCTGTACGAAATGAACGTGGTTATCTCTGATACCGCGGAGTACGGCAACTACCTGTTCTCTTATGCGTGCGTACCGCTGCTGAAAGAGTTCATGACCACCCTGCAACCGGGCGATCTGGGCAAAGCCATTGCGGAAGGTGCGGTAGATAACGCGCAACTGCGCGATGTGAACGAAGCGATTCGCAGCCACCAGATCGAGAAAGTAGGTCATAAACTGCGTGGCTACATGACTGATATGAAACGTATCGCGGTAGCGGGTTAACAACCTTGTCGGGTGGCGCTTCGCTTACCCGACCTACAAAACGCTAAGACGTAGGCCGGGTAAGGCGCAGCCGCTACCCGGCTTTTTATTTGCGATATAGGACCTTGATCACGTGATAGCCGAACTGCGTATGCAGTGGGCCAGTCGGCTCCAGTACCGGGCAGGAGAAGACCACTTTGTCGAACGCCGGAACCATCTGACCCTGACGGAATTCACCTAAGTCACCGCCGCGTTTGCCTGACGGGCAAATGGAGTGCTTCTTCGCCAGCTTGCCGAAGTCGGCGCCGTTTTTGATCTGCTCCAGAAGATCCAGAGCAAGTTTCTCTTCTTTAACAAGGATATGCAGTGCTGCTGCTGTTTTTGCCATGATCGTGCCTTGAGTGGTATGGATTAGGCTCGCTATACTACCACGCTGTTATTCTCCCCTCCTGACTTTCATTGAGTGATCATTTATGCGTTTAAACCCCGGACAACAACAAGCTGTCGAATTTGTCACCGGACCGTGTCTGGTGCTGGCGGGGGCTGGCTCCGGTAAAACCCGAGTGATCACGAATAAAATTGCCCACCTGATCCGCGGCTGTGGGTATCAGGCCCGGCACATTGCGGCGGTGACCTTTACCAATAAAGCGGCGCGCGAGATGAAAGAGCGTGTCGGCCAGACGCTGGGGCGTAAAGAGGCGCGAGGCCTGATGATCTCCACGTTCCACACGCTGGGGCTGGATATCATCAAACGTGAATACGCGGCGCTGGGGATGAAATCCAACTTCTCGCTCTTCGACGACACCGATCAGGTGGCATTGCTTAAAGAGCTTACCGAGGGGCTGATCGAAGATGACAAAGTGCTGTTGCAGCAGCTGATCTCGACGATCTCCAACTGGAAAAACGATCTGATGACCCCCGCTCAGGCGGCGGCGAGCGCCAAAGGTGAGCGGGATCGGATCTTCGCTCACTGCTACGGTCTGTACGATGCACATATGAAAGCGTGTAACGTGCTGGATTTTGACGATCTGATCCTGCTGCCCACGCTGCTGTTGCAGCGTAATGAAGAGGTGCGTGAGCGCTGGCAGAATAAGATCCGCTACCTGCTGGTGGATGAATACCAGGACACCAACACCAGTCAGTATGAGCTGGTGAAGCTGCTGGTGGGACAGCGCGCGCGTTTCACCGTGGTAGGCGATGATGACCAGTCAATCTACTCCTGGCGCGGTGCGCGCCCACAAAACCTGGTGCTGCTGAGCAAAGATTTTCCGGCGCTGCAGGTGATCAAGCTGGAACAGAACTACCGCTCATCCGGGCGCATCCTGAAAGCGGCAAATATCCTGATTGCCAATAACCCGCACGTCTTCGAAAAACGCCTTTTCTCCGAACTTGGCTATGGCACGGAGCTCAAAGTGCTCAGCGCCAATAATGAAGAGCATGAAGCGGAGCGCGTGACGGGCGAGCTGATTGCTCACCACTTCGTCAATAAAACGGAATATAAAGATTACGCGATACTCTATCGCGGCAACCACCAGTCACGCGTCTTTGAAAAGATGCTGATGCAGAACCGCATCCCGTACAAAATTTCGGGTGGAACTTCGTTCTTCTCGCGGCCTGAAATCAAAGATCTGCTGGCCTATTTGCGCGTGCTGACTAACCCGGATGATGACAGCGCATTTTTGCGTATCGTGAACACGCCGAAACGTGAAATCGGCCCGGCGACGCTGCAAAAGCTCGGTGAATGGGCGATGACGCGCAACAAAAGCCTGTTTACCGCCAGCTTCGATATGGGGCTGAGCCAGACGTTAACCGGGCGCGGTTATGATTCGTTAACCCGCTTTACCCACTGGCTTGGCGAAGTCCAGCGCCTGGCGGAGCGCGAACCGGTTGCCGCCGTTCGCGATTTGATCCACGGCATCGACTACGAGTCCTGGCTGTATGAAACCTCTGCCAGCCCGAAGGCGGCGGAGATGCGCATGAAAAACGTTAACCAGCTGTTCAGCTGGATGACGGAAATGTTGGAAGGTTCTGAAATCGACGAGCCGATGACCCTGACTCAGGTCGTCACCCGCTTTACGCTGCGCGACATGATGGAGCGCGGTGAGAGCGAAGAGGAGGCCGATCAGGTGCAGCTGATGACGCTGCATGCGTCAAAAGGGCTGGAATTCCCGTATGTCTATCTGGTCGGCATGGAAGAGGGCTTACTGCCGCACCAGAGCAGCATTGATGAAGATAACGTCGATGAAGAGCGTCGTCTGGCCTATGTGGGGATCACCCGTGCGCAGAAAGAGCTGACGTTCACGCTGTGCAAAGAGCGCAGACAGTACGGTGAGCTGGTGCGCCCGGAACCGAGCCGTTTCTTGCTGGAACTGCCGCAGGACGATCTGATCTGGGAACAGGAGCGCAAAGTCATTACCGCAGAAGAACGGATGCACAAAGGCCAGGCTAACGTCGCGAACATTCGCGCGATGCTGGCAAAAGCCAAAGAGAAGGGATAAGAATGTGCTGGCCGGGTATGGCGAAGCCGCCACCCGGCAGTGTACAGCGTGTTATTTCACTTCAAGCGCCCAGTGCACATAGCTCTGCCACTGGCACTCCTGCTCAATCATCTCTGCCCCAAGCGGGTGATTATCAATCCAGTGTTCCGGCAGCGTCAGCGACAGTCTTTCGTCATCCGCCACCAGACGAATGTTGGGCAGCAAATCATCGCGACGTCGGCTGGCAAACAGAATTGCCAGACGCAGCAGGCGACACAGATGCTCGGCCACGCGCGGCGGCACAGCGTTTTGCTGATGTAACGAGGAGAGGTCAACGGCGTTGGTCTGGTTCAGCAGTAACGTTGCCAGAAGTTTCTTTTGTGCCGGCGTGTAACCCGGCAGATCGAGATTTCGCACCAGCCAGGCTGCGTGCAGCGGCGCCTGCTTATACTCGACGCTCAGACCAATTTCATGCAGCGCACAGGCACTTAGCAACAAATCGCGGCTTAAGGGTTCAATATCCCAGCTGTTCTTGACCTGATCGGCAAACAAAGAGGCCAGTTGTCCCACCCGTTGCGCTTGATCGGTATCGACAATAAAGCGGCGCTGTACGTTACGCAGAGTGCGGGTACGAATATCCTGATCAACTGAAAGATGCAGCATTCCGTAGACCAGACCTTCACGCAGCGCGCCGCCAGCCAGCGTCATACACTGGATGTTCAGTTCGGTAAAAATGGCGATCAAAATGGCCAGGCCACTCGGGAAGACCAGCGCGCGTTCCAGCGTCAGGCCCTCTATCTCCAGCTCTTCCAGACGACCACACTGAATCGCGCGCTGTTTCAGCTGCTGGAGCTTGGTCAGCGTGATCCGCTCGTCCATCCCCTGGGCCATCATGATTTCCTGCAACGCCTGCACGGTACCTGAAGCACCTACGCAGACTTTCCAGCCGTGATAGCGCAGTTCGTCCATCACCGGACGTAACACCTCGCGGGCGGCATTTTCCGCTTCATCGAAGTTCTCTTTGCCCAGATTTCGGTCAGCAAAGTAGCGCTCAAGCCAGGTCACACAGCCCATCGACAGGCTGAACAGCGAAGTCGCCTGCGCACCCGTGCCGGTGACGAGCTCGGTGCTGGCACCCCCGATATCGACAACCAGACGGCGATCGTCGCCCCCCGTCGTGTGCGCAACCCCCTGATAGATCAGACGCGCTTCTTCTTCACCGCTGATAACCTGAACCGGGCACCCGAGAATTTCCTGCGCTTTGGCAATAAAATCCACGGCATTTACTGCCAGGCGCAGCGTCGCGGTGGCGACAACGGTAATTTGCGAATGGGGGATATCCTGCAGGCGTTCGGCAAAAAGACGCAGGCATTGCCAGCCACGTTCCATGGCTTCGGGAGAGAGATAATTATCGCTGCTCAGGCCCGCCGCGAGGCGGACCTTGCGCTTAATGCGCGTCAGCGTTTGTATGCTTCCCGCCACCTCGCGCACAACCAGCATATGAAAACTATTCGAACCGAGATCAATTGCCGCATAAAGCGAGGTGGAGCTGAGCATATTTTCTTAACCTGAACGACGACGATTACGCGGTGCGCCAGAACGACGCGGGCCATTACCGGAGCGGGCGCGGGTAAGGCGCTTAGGCGGCGGCAGTTCGCTTAACAGCGCATCCGGATTGTATTTACTCTGTGGAATAGAGTGACCAATGTAGGTCTCAATCGCCGGAAGATTCAGCGCGTATTCTTCACACGCAAGGCTAATAGAGTGACCGCTTGCGCCCGCACGACCAGTACGACCAATGCGGTGTACGTAATCTTCGCAGTCATCCGGCAGGTCATAGTTGAAGACGTGCGTGACGGCGGGAATGTGCAGACCACGTGCTGCCACGTCAGTTGCGACCAGAATATCAAGATCGCCACGGGTAAATTCGTCGAGAATACGCAGGCGTTTTTTCTGTGCGACATCGCCGGTCAGCAGACCCACACGGTGACCATCCGCAGCCAGATGGCCCCAGATATCTTCACAGCGGTGTTTCGTGTTCGCGAAGATAATGGCGCGATCTGGCCACTCTTCTTCGATCAGCGTCTGCAGCAGGCGCATTTTCTCTTCATTGGAGGGATAGAAGAGCTCTTCTTTAATGCGGTGACCTGTTTTCTGCTCCGGTTCCACTTCCACATATTCGGCGTTGTTCATCTGCTCGAACGCCAGCTCGCGTACGCGATAAGAAAGGGTCGCGGAAAACAGCATGTTCAGACGCTGATTTGCCGGCGGCATGCGACGGAACAGCCAGCGGATGTCTTTAATGAAGCCCAGATCGTACATGCGGTCGGCTTCATCCAGCACCACAACCTGGATTGCGCCAAGGTTAATGTGGTTCTGTTTTGCATAGTCGATAAGACGGCCAGTGGTTCCGATCAGGATATCCACGCCGCTTTCCAGCACTTTCAGCTGCTTATCGTAGCCATCGCCGCCGTAAGCCAGGCCGATCTTCAGGCCAGTCGCCTGCGTCAGGGGTTCAGCGTCTGCGTGGATCTGTACCGCCAGTTCTCGCGTCGGAGCCATGATAAGCGCGCGCGGCTGGTTAACTTTGCGGTCTGCAATCGCTGGATGAGAAAGTAAATAATGAAACGTTGACGTTAAGAACGCCATCGTTTTGCCAGTACCGGTTTGCGCCTGCCCTGCTACGTCACGACCGGCCAGCGTCAGCGGCAGGGCGAGAGCCTGAATGGGCGTGCAGTTATGAAACCCTTTGTTTTCAAGGGCTTCAATCACTTTTGGGTGCAGGGCGAAGTCGGAAAACTTCTGTTCTGTTAAATGTGTTTTGCTCATAGCGTGGTAGAATATCAGCTTACTATTGCTTTACGAAAGCGTATCCGGTGAAATAAAGTCAACCTTTAGTTGGTTAATGCGACATCAACACGTCGTTGATGAAGGCGAAACCAACGCACCAGGCTTATTCCTGTGGAGTTATATATGAGCGATAAAATTATTCACCTGACTGACGACAGTTTTGACACGGACGTACTTAAGGCTGACGGGCTGACCCTCGTCGATTTCTGGGCTGAATGGTGTGGTCCTTGCAAAATGATCGCCCCGATTCTGGATGAGATCGCTGACGAATATCAGGGCAAACTGACCGTTGCCAAGCTGAACATCGACCAGAACCCGGGCACCGCGCCAAAATACGGCATCCGTGGCATCCCGACCCTGCTGCTGTTCAAAAATGGCGAAGTGGCGGCGACCAAAGTGGGCGCACTGTCCAAAGGTCAACTGAAAGAGTTCCTCGACGCTAACCTGGCGTAAGGTTTCTCCGCTGCGCGTCCAGAGTCCTAAATGATCTGCAACTCTGGACGCCCGGCTTAAGTCGTGCTAAGTTAGCTATGACTTCGTTTTAAACATATCTTGTTGTTTGAATCTTGTTTTACCCGAAACTTCCCGTTGTTAACATAAACAGTGCGTGAAGTGGCTAAATTCCGGGCTTGTCACTCAATCCGTCTTGTCGTTTCAGATCTGCGTTCTTTCCCTGTGACCAGACAGCGAACAGACATGAGTTGATGGCCGCTAAACAGGCATGGATGACCCTGCCATACCATTCACAACATTAAGTTCGAGAATCACCCCGAGTTTAAGAACCCACACCATTATGAATCTTACCGAATTAAAGAATACGCCGGTTTCTGAGCTGATCACTCTCGGCGAAAATATGGGACTGGAAAACCAGGCTCGTATGCGCAAGCAGGACATCATTTTCGCCATCCTGAAGCAGCACGCTAAGAGTGGCGAAGATATCTTTGGCGACGGTGTGCTGGAGATATTGCAAGACGGATTTGGTTTCCTCCGCTCTGCAGACAGCTCCTACCTCGCCGGCCCTGACGACATCTACGTATCCCCCAGCCAAATCCGCCGTTTCAACCTCCGCACTGGTGACACCATTTCAGGTAAGATTCGTCCTCCAAAAGAGGGTGAACGCTACTTTGCGCTGTTGAAAGTTAACGAAGTTAACTACGACAAACCGGAAAACTCGCGTAATAAGATCCTCTTTGAGAACTTAACGCCTCTGCACGCGAACTCTCGTCTGCGTATGGAGCGTGGTAACGGTTCTACCGAAGACTTAACCGCACGCGTTCTGGATCTGGCTTCGCCAATTGGTCGTGGTCAACGTGGTCTGATTGTGGCACCGCCAAAAGCGGGTAAAACCATGCTGCTGCAGAATATCGCGCAGAGCATTGCCTACAACCATCCTGACTGTGTGCTGATGGTACTGCTGATTGACGAGCGTCCGGAAGAAGTGACCGAGATGCAGCGTCTGGTGAAGGGTGAAGTTGTGGCTTCTACCTTTGACGAGCCGGCATCCCGTCACGTTCAGGTTGCGGAAATGGTGATCGAGAAGGCGAAACGCCTGGTTGAGCACAAGAAAGACGTTATCATTCTGCTCGACTCCATCACCCGTCTGGCGCGTGCCTACAACACCGTGGTCCCGGCTTCCGGTAAAGTACTGACCGGTGGTGTGGATGCTAACGCCCTGCATCGTCCTAAGCGCTTCTTCGGTGCTGCACGTAATGTGGAAGAGGGCGGTAGCCTGACCATCATCGCGACGGCGCTGATCGATACCGGCTCCAAAATGGACGAAGTTATCTACGAAGAGTTTAAAGGGACAGGCAACATGGAACTGCACCTCTCTCGTAAGATTGCGGAAAAACGTGTCTTCCCGGCTATCGACTACAACCGCTCCGGTACCCGTAAGGAAGAGCTGCTCACCACTCAGGAAGAGCTGCAGAAAATGTGGATCCTGCGCAAAATCATCCATCCGATGGGTGAAATCGACGCAATGGAGTTCCTCATTAACAAACTGGCGATGACCAAAACCAACGACGATTTCTTCGACATGATGAAGCGCTCGTAACGCAAATAAAGCCAGTGAACGCCACGTTTTTACGTGGCGTTTTTCTTTTATGGACTATACGCTATTACCACACACTCCCAATTTTGACCGGTCGGTGCGACAATAGGACCGTTTGTACAGTCAAAGAAATAATTGATTGAAAAATATACAAAGGGAGTTGTAAGAAGCCACCTTTAATACTTCTGAGGCGGAGGCTTCATGGTTATACTTCCGGGACTAACATTTGTTGAGAGCAATCCATTGTGAATCTACTCACCGCCGTTACTGAGCTGATCAGTATTTTTTTATTCACAACCTGTTTTTTGTTCATTGCGCGTAAGGTGGCAAAAAGAATAGGGTTGGTGGATAAACCTAATTTTCGTAAACGTCATCAGGGACTTATTCCTCTGGTGGGAGGGATTTCTGTTTACGCTGGCATTTGTTTCACGTTTGGCATTGCGGATTATTATATTCCACACGCCGCCCTCTATCTTGCCTGTGCGGGTGTCCTGGTTCTCGTTGGGGCACTGGATGACCGATTCGATATCGCGGTGAAGATCCGCGCCACCGTCCAGGCGGCGATTGGCGTGATTATGATGGTCGTTGGCGGACTTTACCTGAGAAGCCTCGGTTATGTGTTTGGCCCCTGGGAGTTAGTCCTGGGTCCATTTGGCTTCTTCCTGACGCTGTTTGCTGTCTGGGCTGCGATTAACGCTTTCAACATGGTGGACGGTATTGACGGTCTGCTCGGCGGGTTGTCTTCGGTTTCCTTTGCCGCTATCGGCATCATTCTCTGGTTTGATGGTCAGTACAGTTTGTCAATGTGGTGCTTCGCCATGATTGCCGCCATCCTGCCTTATATTCTCCTGAACCTCGGTGCGCTGGGGCGTCGCTATAAAGTCTTTATGGGTGATGCGGGCAGTACACTCATTGGTTTTACGGTTATCTGGATTTTGCTGGAAACCACGCAGGGTAAAACTCATCCGATTAGCCCTGTGACGGCCTTGTGGATCATTGCCATCCCATTAATGGATATGGTGGCGATTATGTATCGCCGTCTGCGTAAAGGAATGAGTCCTTTCTCTCCCGACCGTCAGCATATTCATCATCTCATCATGCGCGCGGGCTTTACCTCTCGTCAGGCGTTTGTCCTGATTACCCTTGCCGCTGCTATTCTGGCCGCGATTGGCGTCGCTGCAGAATATGCGCATTTCATTCCAGAATGGGTAATGTTGGTATTATTCTTGCTAGCGTTTTTCCTGTACGGCTACTGCATCAAGCGCGCATGGAAAGTGGCGCGATTCATTAAACGTCTTAAACGCAGGATGCGTCGTAACAATGACAAAAACACAACATTAACTAAGTAAAACCGGGACTATGATGACTCAACCGTTGGCGGGAGCGAAATCAGTGGTAACTGAGAATGAACTGGATATTCGGGGTTTGTTTCGCGTGTTATGGGCAGGCAAACTTTGGATTGCGGGGATCGCGCTGGGGTTCGCACTGTTAGCGCTGGCCTACACCTTCTTTGCAAAACAAGAGTGGAGCGCCACGGCAATTACAGACAGACCAACGGTTAACATGCTTGGCGGGTTTTATTCCCAGCAGCAGTTCCTGCGTAACCTGGATATCAAGGCGAATCTGGCGACTCCCGATCAGGTTTCCGTCATGGATGAGGCGTATAAAGAGTTTGTGATGCAACTGGCCTCCTGGGACACGCGTCGTGATTTCTGGAGCCAGACGGACTATTACAAGCAACGCATGGTGGGCAACAGTAAAGCGGATGCTGCGTTTTTGGATGACCTGATAAACAACATTCAGTTTATGCCGGGAGATGCGCTGCGTAACGTTAATGATAGCGTCAAACTGATAGCGGAAACGGCACCGGATGCCAATAATCTGTTGCGTCAGTATGTGGCTTTTGCCAGCCAGCGTGCTGCAAGCCACCTCAATGAAGAGCTTAAAGGCGCCTGGGCGGCCCGTACCATCCAGATGAAAGCCCAGGTAAAACGTCAGGAAGAGGTGGCACAAGCCATTTTCTCCCGCCGCGTACACAATATTGAGCAGGCGCTGAAAATTGCAGAGCAGCACAATATTTCCCGCAGCGAAACGGATGTCCCGGCGGATGAACTGCCTGATTCTGAAATGTTCCTGCTTGGTCGTCCCATGCTGCAGGCACGTCTGGAAAACCTTCAGGCCGTTGGCCCTGATTTTGACCTCGACTACGATCAAAACCGCGCCATGCTCAACACCCTGAATGTCGGTCCAACGCTGGACCCGCGTTTTCAGACCTATCGTTATTTGCGAACGCCTGAAGAACCTGTAAAACGCGATAGTCCGCGTCGTGCATTCCTGATGATCATGTGGGGGATTGTAGGCGCACTGACGGGCGCTGGCGTGGCGTTAATACGTCGTCGCACAAATTAAGAACGCCGTCTACGATGAAGGCTACGGCCTTCATCGCCTAATCGAAGAGAATCGATGTGAAAGTACTTACCGTATTTGGCACCAGGCCGGAGGCCATCAAGATGGCCCCTCTGGTGCATGCGCTGGCCAGCGATCCTGATATTGAAGCGAAAGTGTGCGTGACTGCGCAACACCGGGAGATGCTTGATCAGGTCTTAACGCTCTTTTCCATCGTCCCGGATTACGACCTCAATATTATGAAGCCGGGGCAGGGATTAACGGAGATAACCTGCCGTATTCTGCAAGAGCTTAAGCCCATTCTGGAATCCTTTAAGCCTGATGTCGTGCTGGTGCATGGCGACACCACCACCACCGTGGCAACCAGTCTGGCGGCGTTTTATCAACGTATTCCTGTCGGGCACGTTGAAGCGGGCCTGCGTACCGGCAACCTTTACTCGCCATGGCCGGAAGAAGCTAACCGTACGCTCACCGGGCATCTGGCGATGTACCACTTTGCACCCACCGAAAATTCGCGCCAGAACCTGCTGCGTGAAAATATCGCTGACAAAAAAATCTTTGTGACAGGCAATACGGTTATCGATGCCCTGATTTGGGTACGTGACCGCGTACTGTCAAATGACGATCTCCAGCGTGAACTCGCTGCGCGCTATCCGTTTTTGAACAACGGTAAAAAAACCATTCTGGTCACCGGCCACCGTCGTGAGAGCTTTGGCCGGGGTTTCGAGCAAATCTGTCATGCGCTGGCTGAAATCGCTGCGCAAAATGAAGACGTGCAGATTGTCTATCCGGTGCATCTCAACCCTAACGTCAGCGAGCCGGTCAACCGCATACTGGGGCATGTTGAAAATGTCCTTCTTATTGAGCCGCAGGATTACATGCCCTTTGTCTGGCTGATGAATCATGCCTGGCTGATCCTCACCGATTCAGGTGGTATTCAGGAAGAGGCGCCTTCCCTTGGCAAGCCGGTGCTGGTGATGCGTGAAACCACCGAGCGTCCGGAAGCGGTAAAAGCGGGTACGGTGCGTCTGGTCGGCACGGATAAGCAGCGCATCGTCGATGAAGTGACGCGTCTGTTGCACGACGAAGAAGCGTATCAGGCGATGAGCCGGGCCCATAACCCGTACGGTGATGGGCTGGCTTGTGGCCGTATTTTGCATGCACTTAAACACAATCGGGTATCGCTATGAGTTTTACTACCATCTCTGTCATTGGTCTTGGCTACATTGGCTTGCCTACTGCGGCAGCATTTGCCTCTCGTCAAAAACAGGTTGTAGGCGTGGACATCAATGCGCGCGCGGTGGAAACCATTAACCGTGGCGAAATCCATATTGTGGAGCCCGATCTCGACCGCGTGGTCAAAGAGGCCGTTGATGGGGGATTCCTGCGCGCCAGTACCACGCCGGTTGAAGCCGATGCTTATCTCATCGCTGTGCCGACGCCATTCAAAGGCGACCATGAGCCCGACATGGTCTACGTCGAGGCCGCTGCGAAATCTATTGCACCTGTGCTGAAGAAAGGGGCGCTGGTGATCCTGGAGTCCACGTCTCCGGTTGGTGCAACCGAGCAGATGGCACAATGGCTGGCAGAAGCCCGGCCTGATTTAAGCTTCCCGCAGCAGGCGGGAGAACAGGCCGATATCAATATCGCCTACTGTCCGGAGCGCGTGCTGCCGGGACAGGTCATGGTCGAACTGATTAAAAACGACCGCGTGATTGGCGGTATGACGCCTGTTTGTTCCGCTCGCGCCAGCGCGCTGTACAAGATTTTCCTCGAAGGCGAATGCGTGGTGACCAACTCCCGTACCGCCGAAATGTGCAAACTGACCGAAAACAGTTTCCGCGACGTGAACATCGCTTTTGCCAATGAACTGTCGCTGATCTGCGCCGATCAGGGGATTAACGTCTGGGAGTTAATCAGCCTGGCGAATCGCCATCCGCGCGTTAACATTCTGCAGCCAGGCCCTGGCGTGGGCGGTCACTGTATCGCCGTCGACCCATGGTTTATCGTGGCGCAAAATCCGGATCAGGCTCGTCTGATCCGCACCGCGCGTGAAGTCAACGACAGCAAGCCACACTGGGTCCTGAACCAGGTTAAAACCACGGTAGCAGATTGTCTGTCTGAGAGCGGCAAACGGGCCAGCGAATTGAAAATTGCCTGCTTTGGCCTGGCGTTCAAACCCAACATCGACGATCTGCGCGAAAGCCCGGCAATGGAAATTGCTGAGATGATTGCCCAATGGCACACGGGCGAAACGCTGGTGGTCGAGCCGAATATTCATGAACTGCCGGCAAAACTGGCGGGGCACTGCACGCTTACCGCGCTGGATGACGCGCTGACCACGGCGGACGTACTGGTGCTGCTGGTGGATCATAAAGAGTTTAAAGCGACTCCCGCTCATGCCGTTCAGCAGCGTTACGTTGTTGATACCAAAGGTGTCTGGCGTTGAACAACCTGAACGGGACGCTTGAGTCCCTTGAGTGGGAGAGCCAGTTTTTTGGCCTGCCTTCAGCCATTCTGCGCCTGCGCGAAACGGCACCGGCACTGACTGACGCCGACTTTCGCGTCTGGCAGCGGGTACAGGCGAAGATCCCGGCGGAGCGTGCTGATCTGCTGGATGCGCTTCAGCAACGCGGATTTCAGCTGGTGGAAGGTGAAGTTGATCTTGCCATTACGCTAACCCGGCATGAGGCGCCAGGCGCGGAGATCGCAACTGAGCAGGATATCCCCGTACTGCGCGAAATGGCGGCGCAGGCGTTTGCCCGCAGCCGCTTTCGTGCCCCCTGGTATGCTCCTGAAGACAGCGGACGTTTCTATGCCCAGTGGATTGAAAATGCGGTAAAGGGGACGTTTGATCATCTTTGTCTGGTGTTCCGCGCGGCGGACGGCCCGATCCAGGGCTTTGTTTCGCTTCGCAAGCTCAACGAGCGCGAGGCGCGTATCGGCTTATTAGCCGGGCGGGGCATGGGCGAGAAACTCATGCAGGCGGCGCTACACTGCGCGCAGCAGCAACAGGTCTCGACGCTGCGGGTGGCGACCCAGATGGGCAACACCGCTGCGCTTAAACGTTATATTGCGAGTGGTGCCAACATCGACGCCACCGCCTACTGGTTATACAGGTGACAAGATGATTCCATTTAACGCACCACCCGTCGTGGGCACTGAACTCGACTATATGCAGTCTGCTATGGGCAGCGGCAAACTTTGCGGTGATGGTGGGTTTACCCGTCGCTGCCAGCAGTGGATGGAACAGCGTTTTCACAGCGCTAAAGTGCTGCTGACCCCTTCCTGTACGGCGTCGCTGGAAATGGCTGCACTGCTGCTGGATATTCAGCCCGGTGATGAAGTGATTATGCCGAGCTACACCTTCGTCTCCACGGCGAACGCGTTTGTGTTACGCGGGGCGAAAATTGTCTTTGTGGATATTCGTCCGGACACCATGAATATCGATGAAACGCTGATTGAAGCGGCGATCACTGATAAAACGCGGGCGATTGTTCCGGTCCATTACGCGGGCGTGGCCTGTGAAATGGACACCATTATGGCGATCGCGAAAAAGCATAACCTGTTTGTGGTGGAAGATGCCGCTCAGGGCGTGATGTCTACCTACAAAGGACGCGCGCTCGGCACCATCGGCCATATCGGCTGCTTTAGCTTCCACGAAACCAAAAACTACACCGCAGGTGGTGAAGGCGGCGCGACGCTGATCAATGACCGCGCGCTGGTTGAGCGTGCGGAAGTGATTCGCGAAAAAGGCACCAACCGCAGCCAGTTCTTCCGTGGCCAGGTTGATAAGTACACCTGGCGCGATATCGGCTCAAGCTATCTGATGGCGGATCTGCAGGCGGCGTACCTGTGGGCACAGCTGGAAGCGGCAGAGCGCATTAACCTGCAGCGTCTGTCCCTGTGGCAAACCTATTACGACGCGCTGGCACCGCTGGCAAAAGCCGGACGTATTGCGCTGCCGACCATTCCGGCAGACTGCGTCCACAATGCCCATATGTTCTACATCAAACTGCGCGATAACGACGATCGCAGCAAACTGATTGCCTGGCTGAAAGAGGCGGAGATTATGGCGGTGTTCCACTACATCCCGCTGCACTCCAGCCCGGCCGGTGAAGCGTTCGGGACGTTCGCGGGTGAAGACCGTTACACCACGAAAGAAAGTGAGCGTTTGCTTCGCTTGCCACTGTTCTACAACCTCGCGCCGGTTAACCAGCGTACGGTGATTAATACCCTTCTGAGCTATTTCGGCTGATATGTCTCTGGCAAAAGCATCGGTGTGGACCGCCGCGTCCACGCTTGTCAAAATTGGCGCCGGGCTGCTGGTCGTCAAGCTGTTGGCCGTCTCATTCGGCCCTTCTGGGGTGGGTCTGGCGGGCAATTTCCGCCAGCTGGTCACCGTTCTTGGGGTATTGGCCGGCGCCGGGATCTTCAACGGCGTCACGAAATACGTTGCACAGCATCAGGACGACGCGGCGCAGTTGCGCAAAGTTGTCGGCACATCGTCGGCGATGGTGTTAGGTTTCTCGACTCTGCTGGCCGCGGTGTTTCTGCTGGCGGCGGCTCCCATTAGTCAGGGGCTGTTTGGACATACGCATTATGAAGGGCTGGTGCGTCTGGTCGCTCTGGTTCAGATGGGGATTGCGTGGGCTAACCTGCTACTGGCGCTGATGAAAGGGTTTCGTGATGCTGCCGGGAACGCGCTTGCGTTGATCCTGGGCAGCGTCATTGGTGTTATCGCCTATTATTTTTGCTATCGCCTGGGCGGTTATGAAGGTGCGCTGCTGGGTCTGGCACTGGTACCTGCGTTAGTGGTCGTTCCGGCGTCGTTTATGCTGATGCGTCGGGGTGTTATCCCTTTACGCTACCTGAAACCGCAATGGGACAAAGTCCTGGCGGGCCAGCTTGGCAAATTTACGCTGATGGCGCTCATTACCTCTGTGACGCTGCCGGTGGCCTACGTGATGATGCGAAACCAGCTGGCGGCGCATTACAGCTGGGATGAGGTGGGGATTTGGCAGGGTGTCAGCAGCATTTCTGACGCCTACCTCCAATTTATAACGGCTTCCTTTAGCGTCTGGTTGCTGCCAACCTTATCGCGTCTGAGCTCCCGACAGGATATTACCCGCGAGATTGCCCGTTCGCTGCGTTTTGTGCTTCCCGCCGTGGCGGCGGCCAGTTTTACCGTGTGGTTATTGCGTGATGTCGCCATCTGGCTGCTCTTTTCGGCGAAATTCATCGCCATGCGCGATCTGTTTGCCTGGCAACTGGTGGGGGATGTGCTGAAAGTAGGTGCTTACGTTTTCGGGTATCTGGTGATTGCGAAAGCCTCGCTGCGTTTGTATATCCTGGCGGAGATCAGCCAGTTTACGCTCCTGACGGCGTTCTCACACTGGCTGATCCCGGCACACGGTGCGCTGGGGGCGGCTCAGGCCTATATGGCAACCTATATCGTTTATTTCGCTGCCTGTTGCGGCGTATTTTTACTTTGGCGTAAACGCGCATGACTGCACTGATTCACATACTGGGATCGGATATCCCACACCATAACCAGACCGTTTTGCGGTTCTTCAATGATGAGCTGGCACCGGGGGATCCCGATGCGCGCGAGTTTATGGTTGCAGGCCAGGATAAGGGTCTGAGCGAGGCGTGCCCGGCGCTAACTCTCACTTTCTGGCCGGATAAAGCCGCACTGGCGAAGGCGGTTGTCGCCAAAGCGAAGGCGGATCGTGAGCAGCGCTTCTTCTTCCATGGACAATTTAATACCGGTCTGTGGCTGGCTCTTTTGAGCGGCGGGATTAAACCTTCCCAGTGCAGCTGGCATATCTGGGGAGCCGATCTCTATGAAGTCTCCCGCGGCTGGAAATTCCGACTGTTCTACCCGCTACGGCGTATGGCGCAGGGCCGCGTTGGCCGTGTATTTGCCACTCGTGGCGATCTCAATTACTTTGCGAAACAACACCCCAACGTTCGCGGTGAGCTGCTCTATTTCCCGACCCGCATGAACCCGGCGTTGAATAACATGGCAAACGATACGCCGCGTGAGGGCAAACTGACGATTCTGGTAGGCAACTCCGGCGATCGCAGCAACGAGCATATTGCTGCGCTGAAGGCGGTACATCAGCAGTTTGGCGACACGGTGAATGTCGTTGTGCCGATGGGCTATCCGGCCAATAATGATGCTTATATCACTGACGTTCGTCAGCAGGCTCTGTCGCTGTTTAGCCCGGAGAATGTGAATATCCTGTGCGATAAGCTGGAATTTGATGACTATCTGGCGCTGCTTCGTCAGTGCGATCTCGGCTATTTCATCTTTGCCCGCCAGCAGGGGATTGGTACGCTGTGTCTGCTGATTCAGGCTGGCGTTCCGTGTGTGCTTAATCGCGATAACCCCTTCTGGCAGGATATGGCTGAGCAACACATTCCGGTGCTGTTCACCACGGATACCCTGAATGTGGAGGTGGTACGTGAAGCCCAGCGTCAGCTGGCGCTGGTGGATAAAAGTACCATCGATTTCTTTAGCCCGAACTACCTTACGCCGTGGCACCGTGCGCTGCGTATCGCTTCAGGAGACAACGCATGAGCCAGTTGCAATTCAGCGGCTTGTTAGTGGTATGGCTTCTGAGCACCTTATTCATCGCCACACTGACCTGGTTTGAGTTCCGCCGCGTGCGTTTTAACTTTAACGTCTTCTTCTCGTTACTGTTTCTTCTGACCTTCTTCTTCGGATTTCCACTGACCAGCATTCTGGTTTTCCGTTTTGACGTGAGCGTTGCGCCGCCGGAGATCCTGCTCCAGGCGCTATTGTCGGCGACCTGCTTCTATGCGGTGTACTACGTCACCTATAAAACGCGTCTGCGTGCGGTGAAAGCGAGTGCGCCGCGTCGTCCGCTGTTCACCATGAACCGGGTGGAGACCCATCTGACGTGGGTGATGCTGATGACCATCGCGCTGGTCAGCGTGGGGATCTTCTTCATGCATAACGGCTTTTTGCTGTTTAAGCTGCACTCCTACAGCCAGATTTTTTCTGCCGAAGTTTCGGGCGTGGCGCTTAAGCGCTTCTTCTATTTCTTCATCCCGGCAATGCTGGTGATCTTTTTCCTGCGCCAGGACAGTAAGGCCTGGCTCTTCTTCCTGGTGAGCACGGTCGCCTTTGGTTTCCTGACCTACATGATTGTGGGGGGGACGCGCGCCAACATTATTATCGCCTTTGCGATCTTCCTGTTTATCGGCATCATTCGCGGGTGGATTTCCCTTTGGATGCTGGCGGCAGCGGGCGTGTTTGGCATTGTGGGGATGTTCTGGCTGGCCCTGAAGCGCTACGGGTTGAACGTGGCCGGTGACGAAGCGTTTTACACCTTCCTGTATCTCACGCGCGATACCTTCTCGCCGTGGGAAAACCTCGCTTTACTGCTGCAAAACTACGACAAGATCGATTTTCAGGGGCTGGCGCCCATTGTGCGTGACTTCTATGTCTTTATCCCATCGTGGCTATGGCCTGATCGTCCAGGTGCCGTGCTCAATACGGCGAACTACTTTACCTGGGAAGTGCTGAACAACCATTCTGGTCTGGCTATCTCCCCCACGCTGATTGGTTCGCTGGTGGTGATGGGCGGAAGCTGGTTTATTCTGCCGGGCGCGGTGGTGGTAGGGCTGATTATCAAATGGTTTGACTGGCTCTACGTACTTGGCAATGAAGAGACTAACCGCTACAAGGCCGCCATTTTGCACAGTTTCTGCTTTGGTGCCATTTTCAATATGATCGTTCTGGCGCGCGAGGGTCTGGATTCATTTGTCTCGCGTGTGGTTTTCTTCATGGTCGTTTTCGGCGTCTGTCTGCTGCTGGCCAAGCTGCTGTATTGGCTGTTTGACAGTGCAGGACTCGTGCATAAGCGCGAGCCACAGGGCAGCAGAACGCTATCGCAAGTCTGAGTAAGGATAGTCATGACCGACACAACCTCTGCACCGCGCTACGCGCTTCGTGGCCTGCAGCTTATTGGCTGGCGCGATATGCAACACGCGCTGGATTTTCTCTTTGCTGACGGCCAGATGAAATCCGGTACGCTGGTCGCCATCAATGCGGAAAAGATGCTGGCGGTAGAAGATAACGCGGAAGTCAGAAGCCTGATAGACGCCGCCGAGTTTAAATACGCGGACGGTATCAGCGTGGTGCGCTCCATCCGCAAAAAGTTTCCTGGCGCTAATGTTTCTCGCGTCGCGGGGGCCGATCTCTGGGAGCAGCTGATGGCGCGGGCAGGAGCAGAAGGTACGCCAGTGTTTCTGATTGGCGGTAAGCCTGAGGTTCTGGCACAGACCGAACAAAAGCTGCGACATCAGTGGAATGTTAATATTGTGGGCAGTCAGGACGGTTACTTTAAGCCGGAGGACCGGCAGGCGCTGTTTGACCGCGTGCGCGACAGCGGGGCGAAAATCGTCACCGTGGCGATGGGCTCACCGCGCCAGGAAATTCTGATGCGTGATTGTCGTCTGGTTTGCCCTGATGCCCTCTATATGGGCGTCGGCGGGACCTATGACGTTTTCACTGGCCATGTAAAACGTGCGCCGAAGGTATGGCAAAATCTTGGACTGGAGTGGCTGTACCGCCTGCTGTCGCAGCCGACACGTATTAAACGCCAGCTCCGTCTGCTGCGTTATCTCGCCTGGCATTACACCGGGAAAATGTAATCAAAATGTAGCGCGATATGCTATTCGCGCTGCAACTCCCCTGCAAAACTGCTGCGAATCTGTGCAATGCATTTATTTTTTTAATGCATCGTTTGCCATTTTGCAGAATTTAAGAAACCATTCGCACCGTATTTTAGTACCCCTAAAAAACAATACCCGGCATTAAGCCGGGAAACAGCAAACACAACCGAGGATCTATGGCAGAGAAAAAACCGGAGCTACAGCGTGGGCTGGAAGCTCGTCATATTGAACTGATAGCGCTGGGCGGCACTATCGGCGTGGGCCTGTTTATGGGCTCTGCAAGCACGCTCAAGTGGGCAGGACCATCAGTTTTGCTGGCTTATATTATTGCTGGCCTGTTTGTTTTCTTCATCATGCGTTCGATGGGGGAAATGCTCTTCCTGGAGCCGGTGACGGGTTCCTTCGCTGTCTATGCACACCGCTACATGAGCCCGTTCTTTGGCTACCTGACGGCCTGGTCATACTGGTTTATGTGGATGGCGGTCGGTATCTCGGAGATTACCGCAATCGGGGTGTATGTGCAGTTCTGGTTCCCGGATATGGTCCAGTGGATACCGGCGCTGATTGCTGTGGGGCTGGTGGCACTGGCAAACCTGGCAGCCGTTCGCCTGTATGGTGAAATTGAGTTCTGGTTTGCGATGATTAAAGTCACCACCATCATCGTGATGATTGTGGTTGGACTCGGCGTCATTTTCTTCGGCTTTGGCAACGGTGGCCACGCGATTGGCTTCGGTAACCTGACCGAACATGGCGGCTTCTTCGCTGGCGGCTGGAAAGGCTTCCTGACGGCGCTGTGTATCGTTGTCGCGTCCTATCAGGGTGTTGAGCTTATCGGTATTACCGCCGGTGAAGCGAAGAACCCGCAGGTCACGCTGCGTAGTGCGGTGGGTAAGGTGCTGTGGCGTATCCTGATTTTCTATGTGGGGGCGATCTTCGTTATCGTGACCATCTTCCCGTGGAACGACATCGGTACGACCGGTAGCCCGTTTGTCTTAACGTTCGCGAAGATTGGTATCACGGCGGCGGCAGGTATCATCAACTTTGTTGTCCTGACGGCGGCGTTGTCTGGCTGTAACAGCGGAATGTACAGCTGCGGCCGTATGCTGTATGCGCTTTCGAAGAACAACCAGTTGCCAGCGGCAATGAGTAAGGTATCTCGTGCGGGTGTGCCTGTTGCGGGTGTGGCGGTGTCGATTGCCATCCTGCTGATTGGTTCATGCCTGAACTACATCATTCCAAATCCGCAGCGCGTATTTGTGTATGTCTACAGCGCCAGCGTGCTGCCGGGAATGGTGCCGTGGTTCGTTATCCTGATTAGCCAACTGCGTTTCCGCCATGCGCATAAAAAGGCGATTGCCAGCCATCCGTTCCGCTCGATTCTGTTCCCGTATGCGAACTATTTGACGATGGCATTCCTGATTTGCGTATTAATTGGGATGTACTTTAATGATGATACCCGCATGTCGCTGTTTGTCGGGATGATCTTCCTGGCCACAGTCACGGCGGCTTATAAGCTATTTGGGCTGGGGCGCCGCGCCACCACGCAGAAAGTGGAGGAATAAGCGGCAAAATGTGCAAACCATAACCAAACGCGCATTTTTTTCAAAAAAGCACTAGACAGCGGGGGCGGAGGTACGTAATATCCAGCCCCGCAACGGCGCTAAGCGCCCGTAGCTCAGCTGGATAGAGCGCTGCCCTCCGGAGGCAGAGGTCTCAGGTTCGAATCCTGTCGGGCGCGCCATTTTAATCCCGGCGCTAGAGCTGCGGTGGTCTGAGAAGTAGTCAGTACCGCGTGAAAGAATACAGTGGTGGCTATAGCTCAGTTGGTAGAGCCCTGGATTGTGATTCCAGTTGTCGTGGGTTCGAATCCCATTAGCCACCCCATTATTGAAGAGTTGTGAATTGCGAAGGTGGCGGAATTGGTAGACGCGCTAGCTTCAGGTGTTAGTGTTCTTACGGACGTGGGGGTTCAAGTCCCCCCCCTCGCACCACGACTTTAATGAATTGAACTAAAAATTCAAAAAGCAGTACATCGGCGAGTAGCGCAGCTTGGTAGCGCAACTGGTTTGGGACCAGTGGGTCGGAGGTTCGAATCCTCTCTCGCCGACCAATTTTGAACCCCGCTTCGGCGGGGTTTTTTGTTTTCTGCGGCTTTTCACCTCTGTATCCCTTCCCCGACGCACGTGTTTCCTGTTGTCGCGAACCAGCGACACTTAATTAATTGAAAATTAAAATAATATTGCATAAGTGTCTTAACCGTCTCTTTCTGACGACACTTCTGCGCTTTTGCCAACATCTTATGGTGCTTGAGATAGGGCCTGGCAGCAGAAATTCCTTTTATCTTAAAATGTTGCGCGATGTAAAATTTCTTCGTGTAACGTTGGCATGTAACGTGCAATAATATGCGTGTAGATGCTCATTCCATCTCTTATGTTCGCCTCAGTGCCTCATAAACTCAGGAATGATGCAGAGCCATTTACGGTGCTTATCGTCCACTGACAGATGTCGCTTCGGCCTCATCAGACACCATGGGCATAACGTTGAGTGAAGCACCAAATATGTTGTCTTACAGACCTGTTTTAACGCCTGCTTTTATAGCAGGCGTTTTTTTTACCAAAAAAAAAGAGGCCATTTGGCCTCTTTAACGATTACTGCTGATTCCCGTTATTCTGCAACGTCAAAAGCAGACCGTCGCGCCGCATGGCGGCAGCTTCTTCCGGTTTATGCTGCTTGTCGAGCGTATCGGCAAGCCACGCGTAGTCAAACGCGTCCGGACGCTGTTTTAACGCCGCACGGAAGGCGAGGCTCGCCTCCTGCCATTCACCGTGTTTCATCAGCGACTGGCCCAGTGTGCTCCAGAGCAGCGGACGATCGCCAACGGTTTTGATCTGTTGACGCAGCACTTTTTCGATTTGCTCAGGGTTGTTGGTTTTCAGACGCGGGATCACCATGACCAGTCGGTCGTCGTACTGGCGCTTCAGACCGTCGAGGAGGATCTCCTGCGCAGTGTCATGATCGTCACATTCAATCAGGTGTTCCGCCATTGCCACCTGTAGAGGAACCTGCTGACGCGTTTTGCGGCTCTGATTCTTCCACCAGGTTTTCAGACCATCGCTGCCCAGATCGGCACGCGCCTGATCCATCAAACCAATCCACGCCATGCGCTGGAGTTCGTCACGATGTTCATCATCACCCACGTCGGCTTTCGCCATCGAAGGAATAATGTCCAGCAGTGAACCCCAGGCACCGGTACGGATATAGGCCTGCTCGGCAAGGCGCAGCACTTCAGGGTGGCGAGGGGTGATTTCCAGCAGACGGTCAACGCCGTGGCGCGCCGCATGGTTTTCATTACGTGCCAGCTGCAGGCGAACGCGGGTGATCTCAACCGGGATCTGGTTGTCGGACGCCATCTCCGACGCGCGCTCCAGATGCTGATTGGCGCGGGCCTCGTCACCACGCTGTTGAGCTGCTTCAGCAGCCAACAGATAGTTCACGACGGGTTGTTCGGCGTGGTCGGCGTTTTTGGACATCAGCTTTTCAACCTGCTGATAGTCGCCTTCGGCAAGTTTAATCAACGCCTGCTCGGTCTGCTTACGGGCGCGACGGCGCTTGCGGCCAACGAACCAGCCACGGGTATGAGCACCGGTGCGGAAAATACGGCGCAGGATCCACTCCAGCGCCAGCAGTACCACTACGCCCAGGATCAGGATGATCACCAGACCCGTGACGCTGGTTTCGATATTGTAATTGTCGGTCTGGATCAACACGTATCCCTGGTGACCGGCAAGCATCGGCCCAAGGACGATCCCGGCGATCAGCAGGATAAAGAGTAAGAGGACTTTAAGCATCGTTACTCTCCTTGTGGGGCGCTTTCAGACGCGGGCGCGGCGGCTGGTGCAGGTTCACCCGTCTGCGCAGCCGGAACGCCCGGCTGTGCCAGCAGGTTACGGACGCGCGTTTGCATCAGCTTTTCCAGAATCGGCTGGCTGGCCAGTTTATCCGGCACGTTCATGGTGATGTTCTGCTGACTCAGTTTGTCGATATCGTCGAGGAACGCCGTGGTGGTGGCATCATTGGTGTCGTAGTAGGCACGGACCCATGTAGACACGTTATCCAGCGCCTGTTTGTAGGTCTCTTCCTGATGACGCGGCACGGCCTGGGCCGCGACCAGCAGACGGGAACGAATGTTCTCACGCAGGTAGATATCCTGGTTCGGCGCTAACAGCGGCACGGCGGTTTCATCACGGCGACGAATGGTGATGAAGCTATCCATAAAGTTCTGCCAGCTTTTTTGCAGGTTTACACGCCACTCGCTCAGGGAGCTGGACAGCTCAGTGCCGTCAGAATCCATGGGAGAATCGTCGTCGTTGTTATCCGCCAGCTGCAGGTTATCAATCTGGTTCGACAGCTGGTTCACCTTGAGGATGATACCGTCGTAATCCACCTGCGAAACGGCGGAGAGGCTGGCGATATCTTCGGTAATGGCGCGACGGGCGGTGATGAGGCTTGGATCGTTCATGTCCGCCAGGCTCGCATCTGCGCTTTTCAGCAGAGCGGCGGCGGTGGTGACATCCTGATCGCTCCAGAGCTTACGCCCGGCCAGTTTCACCAGAAAATCGGCCTGAGAAAGGAGCCAGGTTTTGGCATCGGTACCGGAAATGGTGGCAACTTTTTGCTGAACTTCCTCGAGCTGTTTGGTCAGCTCTTGCTGTTTGTTGTTCGCATCGGCAAGCGCGGCAGCCTGCTGCTTGATCACGCCTTCCAGCTCGGCTTTTTGTGTCTCCTGCGCTTTTTGCAGCGCGGTGAGCTGATTAACCAGCGCGTCGCTGGTGGCCGTCTGGTTGGTGCTTTGCTGTTTCACCAGTCCGTAAAGGCTGACGCCTGCTGCCAGCGCAATGGCGATGGCAATCGCGCTCAGCGCGAGGCTGGTTTTGTTGCTGCCGTTTTTCTTCTCAACGGTTTTCTCAGTCGTTTCTGACTGCGGCGTCATGTCCACAGTCTCCCTGGTCTCTTCAACCACGGCGGAGGATTTATCGTGTTCCGTCATTATGGCATCCCATTATGAGAGTTATTGTAATGCGCGCAGCAGCGCATCGTTGTCGGCGTTATCAGCGATCCGAATATCTTGCCAGCCCAGTTCCCGGGCGAGGTTCGCCAGACGCTCACTGACGACCAGCAGCCGACAGTGGAGTAACCAGTTTTCACGATACCAAAGTGGCACCAGCGACCAGAGTTGCTGCAGCATTTCACCGCTGGTCACCACCAGGGTTGTAATGCCGCGCGTTTGCCAGCGCATCGCCTCTTGTGCACCATCGTAATGTTTTGCACAGCGTTGATAACATTCACAAAACGTGACGTCAGCACCGCGTTCGCGTAGCGTCTCGCCTAACAGTTCGCGTCCGCCGTTACCGCGTAAAATCAACGCCCGTTTTCCGATTAGGGTTTGTAATTCAGGTAATTGTAGCAAGACTTCGCTGGTTTCCCGATCTAACGGGTAACGTACGTCTGTTCCGCTTACGGTATGCAGCGCCAGGGCGGTTGAGCGGCCAATCGCGAAATAGCGTGGCGCGGTAGGCCAGTTCAGTCCCTGCTGTTGTAACTGCGCATGGGCAAATTCCACGGCATGTTGCGACAAGGCAAACAGCAGGTCGCCTTCCTGAAGGGTATTCATCTGGTCGGCGAGCGCGGACAGCTCCCGACCCGGGGAGAATTCAATAAGCGGAAAACTCCAGGCCACCTGCCCCAGTGCGCGCAGACGGCTCACTAACTGCTCTCCTGCGGGAGAAGGGCGGGTGACGAGAATACTCATGCAGGGGGTTCTCCATCGTAAACGTCAGCGAGAATTTCGCGGGCACCGTTATCCAGTAGCTCTTCCGCCAGCGAAACGCCAAGCTGCTCAGCATCTTGCGGTTTACCGCGGCGCTCACCGCGTACCATCTGCGAACCGTCCGGCGCGCCAACCAGCGCACGCAGCCACAGTTCACCGTTAATTAATTCAGCATAGCTGCCAATCGGCACCTGGCACCCCCCTTCAAGGCGGGTATTCATCGCACGCTCGGCTTTTACGCGAATGGCTGTCTCGTCATGATTCAGTGGAGCAAGCAGTTCACGGGTACGAGTATCATCCAGACGGCACTCAATACCGACTGCGCCCTGACCCACGGCTGGTAAAGAGAGCTCCGGCGGCAACGCGACGCGAATGCGCGACTCCAGACCCAGACGCTTAAGCCCTGCTACCGCAAGGATAATGGCATCGTAATCGCCGTTATCCAGCTTGCCCAGACGTGTGCCGACGTTACCGCGCAGCGAGCGAATGATCAGGTCCGGACGGCGTTCAGCCAGCTGACACTGGCGACGTAAACTGGACGTGCCAACCACGCTGCCTTCAGGCAACGCATCAAGCGAGTCAAACTGATTAGAGACAAACGCATCGCGCGGATCCTCGCGCTCGCAAATGGTCACCAGTCCCAGCCCTTCCGGGAACTCGACGGGCACGTCTTTCATCGAATGCACGGCGATATCGGCGCGGTTCTCAAGCAATGCCAGTTCCAGTTCTTTGACAAACAAGCCTTTGCCGCCCACTTTTGCCAGCGGCGTATCAAGGATCACGTCACCGCGCGTGACCATGGGCACCAGCTCGACGCGCAAGCCGCTGTGGCAGGCTTCCAGGCGCTGCTTAACATAATGTGCCTGCCAGAGCGCAAGAGGGCTTTGGCGTGTGGCAATTCTCAAAACATTGTCTAACATGCTTGTTACCGTCATTATCAATCGCTAACCATCCTAACATTGTTGACTCTGGGATGGCAGTTTTACGGTGATGAAGAAGAGAGGGACAGGGCGGGGGTTCTCGTCAGCCACAGCCGTATTAAGGAATTTACACGTACAGAACGGTGCTACACTTTGTATGTAGCGCAACTTTCTTTACGGTCAATCGGCAAGGTGTTAAATTGATCACGTTTTAGACCATTTTTTCGTCGGTACCAGCATAATGATAAGGACGAAAAAGGGTAACGGTTATCTTTTTGAAATACTGCGGGCGCGCTGTTATTTTTGTTTTTGAATAGCTTGCGACACCCGGAAACATCAGGCGATACGTCTTGTACCTCTATATTGAGACTCTGAAACAGAGACTGGATGCCATAAATCAACTGCGTGTGGATCGCGCGCTTGCTGCTATGGGCCCTGCTTTCCAGCAGGTATACAGTCTGCTGCCGACATTATTGCACTATCACCATCCGCTGATGCCGGGTTACCTTGACGGTAACGTTCCCAAGGGCATTTGCCTTTTCACGCCTGATGAAACCCAACAGCATTATCTCAACGAACTTGAGCTCTACCGTGGCATGCCGCCGCAGGAATCACCGAAAGGTGAGCTGCCCATCACCGGCGTTTACTCCATGGGGAGCACCTCATCGGTAGGGCAAAGCTGTTCGTCTGACCTGGATATCTGGGTCTGCCATCAATCCTGGCTCGATAACGAAGAGCGTCAGCTACTGCAGCGTAAATGCAGCCTGCTGGAAAGCTGGGCAGCGTCGCTCGGCGTGGAAGTGAGCTTCTTCCTGATTGATGAAAACCGTTTCCGCCATAACGAAAGCGGCAGTCTGGGTGGTGAAGACTGCGGCTCGACGCAGCACATCTTATTGCTGGACGAATTTTACCGTACGGCAGTGCGTCTGGCCGGGAAGCGTATTCTGTGGAATATGGTCCCGTGCGAAGAAGAAGAGCATTACGACGATTACGTCATGTCGCTTTACGCACAGGGCGTACTGACGCCAAACGAATGGCTGGATTTGGGCGGCCTGAGCTCCCTGTCGGCAGAAGAGTACTTTGGCGCCAGCCTCTGGCAGCTTTATAAGAGCATCGACTCACCGTACAAAGCGGTGCTGAAAACGCTGTTGCTCGAAGCCTATTCCTGGGAATACCCCACCCCGCGCCTGCTGGCGAAAGATATCAAGCAGCGTCTGCACGATGGAGAGATTGTCTCTTTCGGGCTTGATGCCTACTGCATGATGCTGGAGCGCGTCACCGAATACCTGAAAGCCATTGATGACACCACGCGTCTCGACCTGGTGCGTCGATGTTTCTATCTCAAAGTTTGTGAGAAGTTGAGCCGCGAACGCGCTTGTGTTGGCTGGCGTCGTGAAGTGGTCACACAGTTAGTCAAAGAGTGGGGATGGGGCGAAGAGCGTCTCTCCATGCTCGACAATCGCGCCAACTGGAAAATCGATCAGGTACGTGAAGCGCACAACGAACTGCTTGATGCGATGATGCAAAGCTACCGTAACCTGATCCGCTTTGCGCGCCGTAACAACCTCAGCGTCTCCGCCAGCCCGCAGGACATCGGGGTATTGACCCGCAAACTGTATGCCGCGTTTGAAGCGTTGCCGGGCAAAGTCACCCTGGTTAACCCACAGATTTCCCCCGATCTGTCAGAGCCTAACCTGACCTTTATCTATGTGCCGCCGGGTCGCGCGAACCGCACCGGGTGGTATCTGTATAACCGTGCGCCAAGCATGGATTCGATCATCAGTCATCAGCCGCTGGAGTACAACCGCTACCTGAACAAGCTGGTGGCCTGGGCCTGGTTTAACGGCCTGCTGACCTCGCGCACCCGCCTGTTTATCAAAGGCAACGAGGTGGTCGATTTAGCCAAACTGCAGGAGATGGTGGCAGATGTCTCCCATCACTTCCCGCTGCGTCTGCCGGCACCCACGCCAAAAGCGCTCTACAGCCCGTGTGAAATTCGTCATCTGGCGATTATCGTCAACCTGGAATATGACCCGACGGCGGCCTTCCGCAATCAGGTCGTGCATTTTGACTTCCGCAAGCTGGACGTCTTCAGCTTTGGCGAGCAGCAAAACTGCCTGGTCGGCAGCGTGGATCTGCTGTACCGCAATTCGTGGAACGAAGTGCGTACCCTGCATTTCAACGGTGAGCAGGCGATGATCGAAGCGCTGAAAACCATTCTCGGCAAGATGCACCAGGATGCCGCGCCGCCGGACAGCGTGGAAGTGTTCTGCTACAGCCAGCACCTGCGGGGTTTGATTCGTACCCGCGTGCAGCAGTTAGTTTCAGAGTGTATTGAGTTGCGTCTTTCCAGTACCCGTCAGGAGACCGGCCGCTTTAAAGCGCTGCGTGTTTCAGGGCAAACCTGGGGTCTGTTCTTCGAACGTCTGAACGTGTCGGTGCAAAAGCTGGAGAACGCCATTGAGTTTTACGGCGCGATTTCCCACAACAAACTGCATGGCCTGTCGGTTCAGGTGGAGACCAACCACGTCAAACTGCCACAGGTGGTGGATGGCTTTGCCAGTGAAGGGATTATCCAGTTCTTCTTTGAAGAGTCGGGAGACGATGCCGGTTTCAATATCTACATTCTGGATGAGACCAACCGCGCCGAGGTGTATCACCACTGTGAAGGCAGTAAAGAGGAGCTGGTGCGTGACGTCAGCCGCTTCTACTCTTCATCACACGACCGCTTTACCTACGGCTCCAGCTTCATCAATTTCAACCTGCCGCAGTTCTACCAGATTGTGAACGTCGATGGTCGTGCGCAGGTGATTCCGTTCCGGACCCAGGCCGTCACGCCTGTAGCGCCTGCAAATCAGGACACCGCACCGCTGTTGCAGCAGTATTTCTCGTGATGCTTTTCGCCGGGTGGCTACGGTCCGAGCCGTTGTAGGCCCGGTAAGGCGTAGCCGCCACCGGGCAACAACACTACCTGAAACTCACATCTTCACCCGCCTGCGCGGTTGCAGCCTGCTCCAGCAGATCCCAGAAGGTTTCACCGCTACGGTCGCAAACCCATTCATCCCCTTTCAGATCGAAATGGTAGCCACCCTGTCTGGCCGCCAGCCATACCTGGTGAAGCGGCTCCTGGCGGTTAATAATAATTTTGCTGCCGTTTTCGAAACTGAGGGTCAGGATACCGCCGTTGATTTCACAATCGATATCGCTGTCGCCTTCCCAGTCGTCCAGGCGCTCTTCAATGGTCATCCACAGGGTGTCGGCAAGGCGATGGAATTCACTGTCGTTCATGGTTTTGTTCCTGTTTTTCGTGATGCCGGCAGTATAACCCTAAATAATTCCCGTTGCAGGAAAGCGGCAAACTCTTGCTTTTGTGTCTTCTCCTGCGATGATAGAAACAGATTTGAACTTACGGGCAACTTTATAATGAAAAACGCTTTCCGAACGCTTGCCGTTCTCATCACGCTGTTTAGTCTGACTGGCTGTGGACTGAAGGGGCCGCTGTACTTCCCGCCTGCGGATAAAACGGCACCGCCACCGACCAAACCCGTGCAAAGCGGCATTGAGTCATCTACGCCAGATACTAACGATCGTGGCAACAACGGTGGCCCGACTCAGGTTAATCTCTGACGATCACGTTCTGTACCCGCGCAATGGAGCAAATGATGCAGTTCTCTAAAATGCATGGCCTTGGTAACGATTTTATGGTCGTCGACGCGGTAACGCAGAATGTCTTTTTCTCCCCGGAACTGATCCGCCGCCTGGCGGATCGACACCTGGGCGTGGGGTTCGATCAGCTGCTGGTGGTTGAACCGCCGTACGATCCCGACCTCGATTTCCACTACCGTATTTTTAACGCGGATGGCAGCGAGGTGAATCAGTGCGGCAATGGCGCGCGCTGTTTTGCCCGCTTTGTCCGCCTGAAAGGGCTGACCAATAAACGCGATATACGCGTCAGTACGGCGAATGGCCGCATGGTGCTCAGCGTTACCGATGACGAACTGGTGCGTGTGAACATGGGCGAACCAAACTTTGAGCCCTCCGCGGTGCCGTTTCGCGCAAACAAAGCGGAAAAGACCTATATTATGCGTGCGGCCGAGCAGACAGTATTGTGTGGCGTCGTCTCAATGGGCAACCCGCACTGTGTGATTCAGGTCGATAATGTGGAAACGGCCGCGGTCGAAACCCTTGGCCCGGTGCTGGAAAGCCACGAACGTTTCCCGGAACGGGCGAATATCGGTTTTATGCAGGTGGTGAAGCGCGAGCATATCCGCCTGCGTGTGTACGAGCGCGGCGCGGGCGAAACACAGGCTTGCGGGAGCGGTGCCTGTGCTGCGGTGGCCGTCGGTATCTCTCAGGGGTTACTGGCCGAAGAGGTTCGCGTGGAGTTACCAGGCGGTCGTCTTGATATCGCCTGGAAAGGACCGGGTCATCCACTGTATATGACTGGCCCGGCGGCACATGTCTATGACGGGTTTATCCATCTATGAAACAACCAGGGGAAGAACTGCAGGAAACGGTGACGGAACTGGACGACAGGGCTGTTGTTGATTATCTGCTGCGCAATCCTGAGTTTTTTATTCGCAATGCACGCGTCGTCGAAGCGATGCGTGTGCCGCATCCGGTTCGCGGGACCGTGTCGCTGGTCGAATGGCATATGGCACGCTCGCGCAACCACATCAGTCAGCTTGAAGAGAACATGACGCTGCTGATGGAGCAGGCCAACACGAACGAAAGCCTGTTCTATCGTCTGCTGCATCTGCAGGCGCGTCTGGCCTCGGCGCACAGCCTTGAAGAATTTCTCAGCCGCTTCCACCGCTGGGCGCGTGAACTGGGGCTGGCTGGCGCTACGATCCGTCTTTTCCCTGACCGCTGGCGCATTGGCGCGCCGTCTGGTTTTACCCATCTGGCGTTGAGTCGCCAGGCGTTTGAACCTCTGCGTATTCAGCGTCTGGGCCATGAGCACCACTATCTTGGGCCGCTTAACGGACCGGAACTGCTGGTGGTACTGCCGGAAGCCAAAGCGATAGGCTCGGTGGCGATGTCGATGATGGGGCGTGATGGCGATCTGGGGGTGATGTTATTTACCAGCCGCGATGCGCATCATTACGAGCAGGGACAAGGTACGCAGCTGCTGCAGGAGATCGCCCTGATGCTGCCTGAGCTGCTGGAGCGCTGGATTGAGCGCGTATGACGGACGCCCTGCTCACGACTGACGTCTCACGCTTTCTGCGCTACCTGAGCGTTGAACGTCAGCTAAGCCCGATTACGCTGCTTAACTATCAGCGTCAGCTTGATGCCATCATGCAGATTGCCGATGAGATCGGCCTGAAAAGCTGGCAACAATGTGACGCTGCGACCGTCCGCGGGTTTGTTGTGCGCAGTCGTAAAAAAAACCTAAGCCCGGCGAGTCTGGCGCTCAGGCTGTCTGCGCTGCGCAGTTTCTTCGACTGGCTGGTGAGCCAGGGCGGCTTAAAAGCCAACCCGGCGAAAGGCATTGCCACGCCGAAAGCCCCGCGTCACCTGCCGAAAAATATCGACGTCGACGATGTAAACCGCCTGCTGGATATTGACCTCAACGACCCGCTGGCCGTGCGCGATCGCGCGATGCTGGAGGTCATGTACGGTGCGGGTCTGCGTCTTTCCGAACTGGTTAATCTCGATTTAAAACATCTCGATCTGGAGTCCGGCGAAGTGTGGGTGATGGGTAAGGGCAGCAAAGAGCGCCGCCTGCCGATTGGCCGTAATGCCGTCTCGTGGATTGAGCACTGGCTGGATCTGCGCGGGCTGTTTGGCGCCGAGGAGGATGCGCTGTTCCTGTCTAAACTCGGCAAGCGGATCTCGGCGCGTAATGTGCAGAAGCGTTTTGCGGAGTGGGGTATTAAGCAGGGGCTGAACAGCCACGTCCATCCGCATAAGCTGCGCCACTCCTTTGCCACCCACATGCTGGAATCGAGTGGCGATCTGCGTGGCGTGCAGGAACTGCTCGGCCACGCGAATCTCTCCACCACCCAAATCTATACCCACTTAGACTTTCAACACCTTGCGTCGGTGTATGACGCGGCGCATCCACGCGCCAAACGGGGGAAATAATGCGTTTTTACCGCCCACTGGGTCACATCTCAGCCCTGACGTTTGATCTTGATGACACCCTTTATGACAACCGTGAAGTGATCCTGCGTACTGAGCAGGAGTCGCTGGCGTTTGTTCAGAACTACCATCCGGCGCTGAAGACGATGCAGAACAAGGACTTTCAGCTGCTGCGCCAGTCCCTGCGTGAGACCGAGCCGGATATTTATCACGATGTAACCGAATGGCGTCGCCGTGCGGTGGAGCAGGCGATGCTCAACGCTGGGCTGAGCGCGCAGGATGCGGCCGTCGGGGCTGAAGCCGCAATGGAAAACTTCGCCAAATGGCGCAGCCGTATCGACGTGCCGCAGGAAACGCACGACACGCTGGCAAAACTGGCAGAAAAATGGCCGCTGGTCGCAATCACCAATGGCAATGCGCAGCCGGAGCTGTTTGGTCTGGGGGATTACTTTGAATTTGTGCTGCGGGCGGGTCCGCACGGACGCTCGAAGCCGTTTAACGATATGTATCATCTGGCGGCGGAGAAGCTGAACCTGCCGCTCGGCGAAATGTTGCATGTGGGTGATGACCTGACCACAGACGTAGCGGGTGCCATCCGCTGCGGTATGCAGGCCTGCTGGATCAAGCCAGAAAAGACGGACCTGATGATCGCCCCGGACAGCCGTCTTCTGCCGCACCTGGAAATTTCACGGTTGGCATCCCTCACGACGCTGATATAATCACCAGTAATATTGTATAAATTACCAGGGTTTTTGCAGTTGTAGGCCCGGTAAGCAAAGCGCCACCGGGCGCTTTGCTGTGTTCCTGAATACTATGTGACGGTGCCAATGGACGTTTCTTACCTGCTCGACAGCCTTAATGACAAACAGCGTGACGCGGTTGCCGCCTCGCGTACCAACCTGCTGGTGCTGGCTGGGGCGGGCAGTGGTAAGACGCGCGTGCTGGTTCACCGTATCGCCTGGCTGCAGAGCGTGGAAAACTGCTCTCCGTACTCCATCATGGCGGTCACGTTCACCAACAAGGCGGCGGCGGAGATGCGCCACCGTATCGCCCAGTTGATGGGCACCAGCCAGGGCGGCATGTGGGTCGGCACCTTCCACGGTCTGGCGCACCGTCTGCTGCGCGCGCACCATATGGATGCCAATCTGCCGCAGGATTTCCAGATCCTCGACAGCGAAGACCAGCTCCGTCTGCTGAAACGCCTGATTAAGGCGATGAATCTCGACGAGAAACAGTGGCCGCCACGTCAGGCGATGTGGTACATCAACGGCCAGAAAGACGAAGGGTTGCGCCCGCACCATATTCAGAGCTTTGGCAACCCGGTGGAGCAGACCTGGCAGAACGTTTACAAGGCCTACCAGGAAGCGTGTGACCGCGCCGGGCTGGTGGACTTTGCCGAACTGTTGCTGCGCGCCCACGAGCTGTGGCTGAACAAACCGCATATCCTGCAGCACTACCGCGAACGCTTCACCAATATCCTGGTGGACGAATTCCAGGATACCAACAACATCCAGTACGCCTGGATCCGCCTGCTGGCCGGGGATACCGGCAAGGTGATGATCGTGGGCGATGACGACCAGTCCATCTACGGCTGGCGTGGCGCGCAGGTGGAAAACATCCAGCGCTTCCTCAATGACTTTCCCGGCGCCGAAACCATCCGTCTGGAGCAGAACTACCGCTCGACCAGCAATATCCTCAGCGCGGCCAACGCCCTGATTGAAAACAACAACGGGCGCCTGGGTAAAAAGCTGTGGACCGACGGTGTCGACGGCGAACCGATTTCCATTTACTGCGCCTTCAACGAGCTCGACGAAGCACGTTTCGTGGTGAACCGCATCAAAACCTGGCAGGACAACGGTGGCGCGCTGGAACAGTGTGCCATTCTCTATCGCAGCAACGCCCAGTCGCGCGTGCTGGAAGAGGCACTGCTGCAGGTGAGCATGCCGTACCGTATTTATGGCGGCATGCGCTTCTTCGAACGTCAGGAGATCAAAGACGCGCTTTCGTATCTGCGCCTGATCGCTAACCGAAACGATGATGCGGCGTTTGAACGCGTGGTGAATACGCCAACCCGCGGCATTGGTGACCGCACGCTGGATGTGGTGCGTCAGGCCTCGCGCGATCGCCAGCTTACGCTCTGGCAGGCGTGCCGCGAACTGTTGCAGGAAAAGGCGCTCGCCGGACGCGCCGCCAGCGCGCTGCAGCGCTTCCTTGAGCTGATTGACGCGCTGGCCCAGGAAACGGCCGATATGCCGCTGCACGTGCAGACCGACCGGGTGATCAAAGACTCCGGCCTGCGCATGATGTACGAGCAGGAGAAAGGCGAGAAGGGCCAGACCCGTATTGAGAACTTAGAGGAGCTGGTGACGGCAACGCGCCAGTTCAGCTACAACGAAGAAGACGAAGATTTGATGCCGCTGCAGGCATTCCTTTCCCACGCCGCGCTGGAAGCGGGCGAAGGGCAGGCGGATACCTGGCAGGATGCGGTTCAGCTGATGACCCTCCACTCTGCTAAAGGCCTCGAATTCCCGCAGGTATTTATTGTCGGCATGGAAGAGGGGATATTCCCGAGCCAGATGTCGCTGGATGAAGGCGGACGCCTGGAAGAGGAGCGCCGTCTGGCTTATGTCGGCGTGACGCGAGCGATGCAGAAACTGACGCTGACCTACGCCGAAACCCGTCGTTTGTACGGCAAAGAGGTGTATCACCGTCCGTCACGCTTTATCGGCGAATTGCCGGAAGAGTGTGTGGAAGAGGTGCGTCTGCGCGCCAGTATCAGCCGCCCGGTCAGCCATCAGCGGATGGGCTCGCCCATCGCGGAAACCGACACTGGCTATAAGCTGGGCCAGCGCGTGCGCCATTCGAAGTTTGGCGAAGGCACCATCGTCAACCTGGAAGGTAGCGGCGAGCACAGTCGCCTGCAGGTGGCGTTCCAGGGCCAGGGGATCAAATGGCTGGTGGCCGCGTATGCTAAGCTGGAAACAGTGTAACATTCAGAAAAGTATCATTATTTTGTAATAATCTGCTAGCCTTATACGTTGAAGGTCAATTAATGCCCTTCAGCGTTTCGTTGCGTGTTGACGCCACAGTTGCTGCTGGCGTAACATGCGCGCACGATTACGCTAAGAGGACATTCGCCTTGGACACACCCAGTAGATACTGGCTCAATTCCCTGTCATCCAGGAACAACTCCTAAGGCTATCTCCTCTTGCTGATGGCCTTAGTGGTTGTCAGCGACCTGCATTATTCCCGTCGCGCTGAGTCAGGCTGTTTAATGGTCTGAAACCCAATTTGTTTCTGTGTGCCCACCGAACTGTCCGATATTTTTTGCATTGGGAGTCCCGGTCATGTTGAGCGCATTTCAACTCGAAAATAACCGACTGACTCGGCTTGAAGCCGAAGAGTCACAGCCCCTCATTGATGCCGTATGGGTGGATCTGGTCGAGCCGGACGACGATGAACGCCTGCGCGTACAATCTGAGCTGGGGCAGAGTCTGGCAACTCGCCCGGAACTGGAAGACATCGAAGCATCCGCACGTTTTTTTGAAGACGAAGACGGCCTGCACATCCACTCCTTCTTCTTCTTTGAAGATGCCGAAGATCACGCGGGAAACTCCACCGTGGCATTTACCATTCGCGACGGGCGCCTGTTTACCCTGCGCGAACGTGAACTGCCGGCGTTTCGTCTCTACCGTATGCGCGCCCGCAGCCAGGCGATGGTGGACGGCAATGCTTACGAATTGCTGCTCGATCTGTTCGAAACCAAAATTGAACAGCTGGCGGATGAGATTGAAAACATCTACAGCGATCTGGAAAAACTGAGCCGCGTCATCATGGAAGGGCATCAGGGCGATGAATACGACGAAGCGCTCTCCACGCTGGCGGAACTGGAAGATATCGGCTGGAAAGTGCGTTTGTGTCTGATGGATACCCAGCGTGCGCTGAATTTCCTGGTGCGCAAGGCGCGTCTGCCGGGTGGCCAGCTGGAACAGGCGCGTGAGATCCTGCGCGATATCGAATCTCTGCTGCCGCACAACGAATCCCTGTTCCAGAAGGTTAACTTCCTGATGCAGGCGGCGATGGGCTTTATCAACATCGAGCAGAACCGCATCATCAAGATCTTCTCGGTGGTATCGGTGGTGTTCCTGCCGCCGACGCTGGTGGCATCCAGCTACGGGATGAACTTTGAGTTTATGCCGGAGCTGAAGTGGAGTTTCGGCTACCCGGGCGCGATTATCTTTATGATCCTCGCCGGGCTGGCGCCGTATCTCTATTTCAAGCGTCGCAACTGGTTGTAAAAAATCTGGCGGGCGCGCTGCGCTTACCCGCTCTACGATCGAATTCCCTCTCCCGGTGGGAGAGGGTTAGGGTGAGGGGAAGATCACAGCCCTTTACGTACCCTGCGCTGGGTATAAATCGCATCTGCGACAAAAATCGCCAGTGCTACCCAGATAAACGCGAACGTCACCATCTTATCCGCACCCGGCACTTCGCCGTAAAACACCACCGCGAGCAGGAACATCAGCGTTGGGCCGATGTACTGGAAAAAGCCCAGCGTGGACAGACGCAGGCGCGTTGCCGCACCGGTAAAGCAGAGCAGTGGGATGGTCGTCACCACCCCTGCGGCCATCAGCATCACATTCAGGGACCACGGGTTGCTGCCCATGTGGCTGGTCGGGCTGTCGGCAATGGCGAACAGATAGATAGCGGCCACCGGCAACAGCCACAGGGTTTCAAACAGCATCCCGGTTTGCGCTTCCACGGCAATCTTCTTACGCACCAGCCCGTAGAACGCAAAGCTGAACGCCAGCCCCAGCGCAATAACAGGCAGTGAACCGAAGGTCCACAGCTGAACCAGCACGCCGCAGAAGGCGAGGATCACCGCCAGCCACTGCATCCGGCGGAAGCGCTCGCCGAGGAAAATCATCCCCAGCACAATATTCACCAGCGGGTTAATAAAATACCCCAGACTCGCTTCGAGCATGTGATGGTTATTCACCGCCCAGATAAACAGCAGCCAGTTTCCGCCAATCAGTACTGCCGAGAGTGCCAGCAGAAAGATCTTCTTCGGAGTTTGTAGCAGCGTTTTGACGCCAGACCACTGACGACTAACGCTCATCAGCGCGATCATGAAGAAGAAGGACCAGATGACGCGATGAGTGAGGATCTCATCGGCCGGTACGTAAGCGATAAACTTAAAGTAAGCGGGTGCGATACCCCAAATAAAATAAGCGGCAAGGGCGAGTAGCACGCCCTGCCGCGTCTGTTTAGCATCCATCGGGAAAATCCGTGACAAAAAAGTGAATCAACTTTACCCGATTTTTCGGCTTCAACCCACCATATAAGTGGCTGTTGCGCTGGCGATATAAAGTTGTTCTTCGTTATGCAGTTCAACACGCGCGACGGCAACCTTGTTCCCCGCGCGCAGCAGGCTGCTGGTACAGGTGAAGCGGTTTCCGCGCCCGGGACGCAGGTAATCGACGCGTAAGTCGATGGTACCCATACGGGATAACCGCTGGCGCAGTTCGTCTTCGTTGATGGTGTCATGGCGCGTCAGGGTGCTGCCAACGCATACCAGCCCTGCCGCCACGTCCAGCGCGGAGGCAATCACCCCGCCATGCAAAATGCTCTGCGCCCAGTTGCCTACCATCATCGGCTGGTTGTTAAAACTGAGCTGGGCAAAGGCTTTCTCGTACCGCTCCAGCTCCAGTCCCAGCGCGCGGTTAAACGGCATATGGTAAACAAAAATCTCGCCCACGAGTTTTAACGCTTCTTCGGCGGTAAGCATGGCTGACATGAGGCATCACATCCTTAATGTTAATGAAATGTTGATTTTATGCCTGGGCAAGCAAGAATGCCACTTTCAGAAACGAGGATGCAGAAGTTGCGACAGAAGTCTGTAGAATGTGCGCCATATAACAATTCGAGTCTTTTAACACTTTGCAGGAGATCACCACCGATGCGGACGTATCTGGCCTGGTTACTGGCAGCGGTTGCACTGCCCCTCACAGCATATGCACAGGAAGCGACAGTCAAAGAAGTGCACGATACGCCAGCTGTTCGCGGTAGCATTATCGCTAACCTGCTGCAGGAGCATGATAATCCGTTCACGCTCTACCCGTACGACACCAACTATGTGCTTTACACCTGGACCAGCGATCTCAACAAAGAGGCGATTCGCTCCTATGACTGGGCTGAGAATGCGCGTAAAGATGAGGTGAAGTATCAGCTCAGCCTCGCGTTCCCATTCTGGCGCGGCATTCTGGGGCCGAATTCGGTACTCGGGGCGTCTTATACGCAGAAATCCTGGTGGCAGCTTTCCAACAGCGGTGAATCTTCACCGTTCCGTGAAACCAACTATGAGCCACAGCTGTTTCTGGGTTTCGCAACGGATTATGAGTTTGCAGGCTGGACATTGCGTGACGTTGAAGTGGGCTTCAACCATGACTCCAACGGCCGTTCCGATCCCACCTCACGTAGCTGGAACCGCGCCTATACGCGCCTGATGGCGCAGAATGGTAATTTGATGGTGGAAGTGAAGCCGTGGTACGTGGTGGGCAGCACCGATGACAACCCGGATATCACCAAATATATGGGCTACTATCAGCTCAAAATTGGTTATCAGTTGGGTGATGCGGTACTGAGCGCCAGGGGCCAGTACAACTGGAACACCGGTTACGGTGGCGCAGAAGTGGGCTTAAGCTACCCGATGACCAAACACGTGCGTATTTATACCCAGGTCTACAGCGGTTACGGCGAGTCGCTCATCGATTACAACTTTAACCAGACCCGCGTGGGTGTGGGCGTAATGCTGAACGATATTTTCTAGGCTGCTCGAATGTTTTTGCGTTAATCGTTGAAGTTTCTCTCTCAGGCGCTGAAAATAGCGCCTGTTTCATTTCTGGCATATGGGGTTAACGTGGCGCAGGCGGAAGTATTGAATCAGGAATCGCTGGCTAAACAGGTTTTGCATGAAACCTTTGGCTATCAGCAATTCCGTCCTGGCCAGGAAACCATCATTGAAACCGTGCTGGAAGGTCGTGATTGCCTGGTGGTAATGCCGACCGGTGGCGGTAAATCGCTCTGCTATCAGGTGCCTGCACTGGTACTTAATGGCCTGACGGTCGTGGTATCGCCGCTGATTTCTCTGATGAAAGACCAGGTTGACCAACTGCTCGCCAACGGCGTGGCAGCGGCCTGTCTTAACTCCACGCAAACCCGCGAGCAGCAGCAAGAGGTGATGGCCGGTTGCCGTACCGGACAGATTCGCTTGCTGTATATCGCGCCAGAACGTCTGATGCTGGATAACTTCCTCGACCATCTGGCGCACTGGAATCCCGTTCTGCTGGCCGTTGATGAAGCGCACTGTATTTCGCAATGGGGCCACGACTTCCGCCCGGAATATGCCGCACTTGGCCAGCTTCGCCAGCGCTTCCCCGAACTGCCGTTTATGGCGCTGACCGCCACGGCAGATGACACCACGCGGCTGGATATCGTCCGCCTGCTGGGGCTGAACGACCCGCTTATCCAGGTCAGCAGTTTCGACCGCCCGAACATCCGCTATATGCTGATGGAAAAGTTCAAGCCGCTGGATCAGCTTCTGCGTTATGTGCAGGAGCAGCGCGGCAAGTCAGGCATCATTTACTGTAACAGCCGCGCGAAGGTGGAAGACACCGCTGCGCGTCTGCAAAACCGCGGCTTTAGCGCGGCGGCCTATCATGCCGGGTTAGAAAACCATATCCGCGCCGACGTGCAGGAAAAATTCCAGCGCGATGATCTGCAGATTGTGGTGGCGACGGTGGCATTCGGGATGGGCATTAACAAGCCCAACGTACGCTTTGTGGTGCACTTCGATATTCCACGAAATATCGAATCCTACTATCAGGAAACCGGCCGCGCCGGACGTGATGGCCTGCCTGCGGAAGCGATGCTGTTTTACGATCCGGCCGATATGGCGTGGCTGCGCCGCTGTCTGGAAGAGAAACCGCAGGGACAGCTGCAGGATATCGAGCGTCACAAGCTCAACGCCATGGGTGCGTTTGCTGAAGCGCAAACCTGCCGCCGTCTGGTGCTGCTCAACTACTTTGGTGAGGGGCGTCAGGAGCCGTGTGGCAACTGCGATATCTGTCTCGACCCGCCGAAGCAGTACGATGGCCTGATGGACGCGCGTAAGGCGCTCTCGACCATTTACCGTGTGAATCAGCGCTTCGGGATGGGCTATGTGGTGGAAGTGTTACGTGGCGCCAATAACCAGCGTATCCGCGACATGGGCCACGATAAGTTGCCCGTCTACGGTATTGGTAAGGACCAGAGCCACGAGCATTGGGTCAGCATTATTCGCCAGTTGATTCACCTCGGCTTTGCCACACAGAACATCGCCCAGCACTCCGCGCTTCAGCTCACCGAAGCTGCGCGTCCGGTACTGCGCGGGGATGTTGAACTCAAGCTCGCCGTGCCGCGCGTTGTCGCCCTGAAACCGCGGGTGATGCAGAAGTCTTACGGCGGTAACTACGATCGCAAGCTGTTTGCCAAACTGCGCAAGCTGCGTAAAGCGATTGCTGATGAAGAGAACATTCCGCCATATGTGGTCTTCAACGACGCGACGCTGATCGAGATGGCCGAGCAAATGCCGCTCAGCGCCAGCGAAATGCTCAGCGTCAACGGCGTCGGTACGCGCAAGCTGGAGCGCTTTGGTAAAGCGTTCATGGCGCTCATCCGTTCACATGCCGATGGTGATGATGAGGAGTAGTCAGCCGGGCAAAAAAGTGCCAGGATGATGACTCACTGAATTATTTCCCCGCGAGCTAATTATGTTAATGCTATTTCTTACCGTGGCGTTAGTGCACATCGTTGCGCTGATGAGCCCAGGCCCTGACTTTTTCTTCGTGTCACAAACCGCCGTCAGCCGCTCCCGCAAAGAGGCGATGATGGGCGTGCTCGGTATTACCATGGGCGTCATGGTCTGGGCGGCAGTCGCACTGCTCGGTCTGAATCTGATTCTGGCGAAGATGGCCTGGTTGCATAACATCATTATGGTCGGTGGTGGCCTGTACCTGTGCTGGATGGGCTACCAGATGCTGCGCGGGGCGCTGAAGAAAGAAGAGAAAAAGCCGCAAGAGCCGAAGGTCGAGTTGGCTACGGGCGGCCGTAGCTTTGTGAAAGGGCTGCTGACCAACCTGGCGAACCCGAAAGCGATTATCTATTTCGGCTCCGTCTTCTCCCTGTTCGTGGGCGACAGCGTGGGGGCGGGTGCGCGCTGGGGGATCTTCCTGCTGATCGTGGTTGAGACGTTTGCGTGGTTCACCATCGTCGCAAGCCTGTTTGCCTTACCGGCGATGCGCCGTGGTTATCAGCGCATCGCGAAGTGGATTGACGGCTTCGCCGGCGCGCTGTTCGCCGGCTTTGGTATTCATCTTATTATTTCTCGCTAAGCGTGACGCGCTGACGCAAGCAGCGCGCCAACCAGCATAAACAGCGAACCAAAGACTTTATTCAGGGCCTTCATCTGCTTAGGCCCTTTAATCCATGCCGCAATTCGCTGCGCCAGTGTTGCGTAGCCAATCATCACAATAATATCGACAACAATGGTGGTCACGCCCAGGACTACGTACTGCATTACCTGCGGCTGATGCGGGACGATAAACTGTGGGAACAGGGCGGCCAGAAAAACGATGCTTTTTGGGTTGGTCAGATTCACAAACACCGCCCGCTTAAACAGGCGACCGCGCGTTTGCGTCCGGGCGAGGGTGTTCAGGTCAATCGAGCCTGCTGCGCGCCACTGCTGAATGCCGAGCCAAATCAGATACGCCGCACCGGCCCACTTCAGCACTTCAAACGCCAGCACCGAGCGGGAGAACAACGTCCCCAGACCAATACCGACCAGCACAATGTGAATACCCAGCCCAGCCTGCAAACCGGCAATAGACGCCACCGCCCCGCGATAACCGTGGTTAATGGAGGTTGTCATGGTATTAATTGCGCCCGAACCCGGTGAAAGGCTGAGGATGATGGATGTCAGCAGGTAAGCGAACCACCACTCAAAGGTCATTTGAAACTCCCGAATCGTCTGTTTTTATGCCACAATACGCTATTGTTGAGTCATTTTGTGACCGGTTACGAAAAAAACGATATTCCCTGAATTACGGGGGGTGGAAACCCGATGTTGCAGCAGAAAAAGGACTGGGAAACACGAGAAAACGCATTTGCTGCTTTCTCCATGGGGCCGCTGACCGATTTCTGGCGCCAGCGTGAGGAAGATGAGTTTACAGGCGTCGGGAATATCCCGGTACGCTTTGTTCGTTTCCGTGATGTAAAAAACGATCGGGTCATCGTGGTCTGTCCCGGTCGTATTGAGAGCTACATTAAATACGCCGAACTGGCCTATGACCTGTTCCATCTGGGCTTCGACGTGTTGATTATCGACCACCGCGGGCAGGGACTGTCCGGGCGTATGTTATCCGACACCCATCGCGGTCATGTGGATAACTTCAGCGATTATGTCGACGATCTTGCCGCATTCTGGCAGCAGGAAGTCGAGCCAGGCCCGTGGCGTAAGCGCTATATTCTGGCGCACTCGATGGGTGGCGCGATTTCAACGCTGTTTTTACAACGTTATGAGCACCAGTGCGATGCCATTGCGCTCACCGCGCCGATGTATGGCATCGTCATGCGTTTTCCTGACTGGATGGTGCGCCATATCCTTGACTGGGCTGAGGGCCATCAGCGCATTCGTGAAGGGTACGCCATCGGGACGGGGCGCTGGCGCGCATTGCCGTTTGCTCTGAACGTGCTGACCCATAGCCGGCAACGGTATCGTCGTAACCTGCGTTTTTATGCCGATGAACCGCGCCTGCGCGTAGGTGGCCCAACGTATCATTGGGTACGGGAGGGCATTCTTGCCGGTGAACAGGTTCTGGCAGGGGTTAGTTGTGATGATACGCCGACGCTGCTGATCCAGGCAGAAGAAGAGCGTGTGGTGGATAACCGCATGCACGACCGTTTTTGTGAATTGCGCGCTGCCGCGGGTCACCCCTGTGAAGGGGGTAAACCACTGGTCATCAACGGCGCGTACCATGAGATCCTTTTCGAAAAGGACGCTATGCGCTCAGTCGCGCTCAACGCCATTGTTGAATTTTTCGACAGGCATAACTGATTTTTTATTGAGGTTAAATTTCCCTATGTACCAGGTTGTTGCATCTGACTTAGATGGCACGCTGCTTTCTCCCGACCACACCCTGTCGCCTTACGCGAAAGAGACGTTAAAACTGCTGACTGCCCGCGGCGTGAACTTTGTGTTTGCCACCGGGCGCCACCACGTGGACGTGGGGCAGATCCGCGATAACCTGGAGATCAAATCGTACATGATCACCTCCAACGGTGCGCGCGTGCACGACACCGATGGCAATCTGATCTTTACCCACAACCTGGATCGCGATATTGCCGCCGATCTGTTCGGTGTGGTGCACAATAATCCGGCTATCGTCACGAACGTTTACCGCGATGATGACTGGTTCATGAACCGTCATCGCCCGGAAGAGATGCGTTTCTTCAAAGAAGCGGTGTTTAACTACTCCCTGTATGAGCCAGGTCTGCTGGAGCCGGAAGGGATCAGCAAAGTCTTCTTTACCTGCGAAAGTCACGAAGAACTGCTGCCGCTGGAGCAGGCGATCAACGCCCGCTGGGGCGATCGCGTCAACGTAAGCTTCTCCACGCTGACCTGCCTGGAAGTGATGGCGGGGGGGGTCTCCAAAGGTCACGCTCTGGAAGCGGTAGCCAAACGCATGGGCTTTGAGCTGAAAGACTGTATCGCCTTTGGTGATGGCATGAACGATGCTGAGATGCTCTCGATGGCGGGTAAAGGCTGCATCATGCAGAACGCGCATCAGCGCCTGAAAGACCTGCACCCGGAGCTGGAAGTGATCGGCACTAACGCAGACAACGCGGTACCGAAATATCTGCGCAAGCTGTTCCTTGAATAATCTTCATTTGATTATTTATCGCTCAGTTGTCAACTAAAGAGTTCGCTACAATGCCTCTCCTTCTTTCTGAGAGACAAGCATTGTGGCGCTACTCATTATCACCACTATCCTGTGGGCCTTCTCCTTTAGCCTGATTGGCGAATACCTTGCCGGATCGGTCGACAGCTATTTCTCGGTGCTGATGCGCGTGGGGCTGGCGGCGCTGGTGTTCCTGCCCTTTTTGCGGATGCGCGGACAATCACTGAAGACCATTCTGCTCTATATGCTGGTGGGGGCGATGCAGCTCGGCATCATGTATCTGTTCAGCTTTCGGGCGTATATCTACTTGTCCGTTTCGGAGTTCCTGCTCTTTACGGTGCTGACGCCGCTCTACATCACGCTGATTTACGACCTGCTCAGCAGGCGTCGTCTGCGTTGGGGCTATCTGTTGAGCGCGGCGCTGGCGGTGATTGGCGCGGCGATTATTCGCTACGATAAAGTGAGCGATCACTTCTGGACCGGCCTGATGTTCGTGCAGTTAGCAAACATCAGCTTCGCCATCGGCATGGTGGGCTACAAGCGCCTGATGGAAACCCGCCCGATGCCGCAGCACAACGCCTTTGCCTGGTTCTATCTGGGGGCGGCGGTGGTTGCGGTCGCGGCGTGGTTTATGCTGGGTAACCCGCAAAAGCTACCTACCACCTCCGTGCAGTGGGGCATTCTGGTCTGGCTGGGTGTGGTGGCCTCAGGGCTGGGGTACTTCATGTGGAACTACGGCGCTACGCAGGTAGACGCCGGTACGCTGGGGATCATGAACAATGTGCATGTACCCGCGGGGCTGCTGGTTAATCTTGCCATCTGGCAGCAACAGCCACACTGGCCAAGTTTCCTTATTGGGGGAGCGGTGATCCTGGCTTCGCTGTGGGTACATCGGCGTTGGGTCGCTCCGCGCTCCGCACAAACGGAAGATGGTCGCACGCGTGGTTCCGCGTTGAGCGAATAAACGCTTCCGTTATCGGCTGACGCTGCTCGCCATCGCGCACTGCGGCGTACAGCCGGCTCCACAGTCCTTCACCCAGGGTTTTGGTGACCACCAGGCCCTGGCGTTCAAAACTCTCCACCACCCAATGCGGCAGCGCCGCGATGCCCATTCTGGCGGCCACCATCTGAATCAACAGCAACGTATTATCCACGCTTTTCAGCTGTGGGCTGATACCCGCTGGCTGCAGGAAATGGCGCCAGATATCCAGGCGACTGCGCTGCACCGGGTATATCAGCAGTGTCTCAGTCGCCAGGTCTTCCGGGGTGATACGCGTCTTGCTGGCCAGCGGATGATCCGGCGCCAGCACCAGGCGCACCTCATAATCGAACATCGGTGAATAGTGCAGGCCACTACGTGGCAGGATGTCTGATGTCATGACCAGATCCAGTTCGCCCTGCTGGAGAGACGGCTGCGGGTCAAACGTCACGCCGGAGGTAAAGTCCATCTCCACCTGCGGCCACTTCTGGCGGAAGTTCTCAAGCGCGGGAGTTAACCACTGAATACAGCTGTGGCACTCAATGGCGATACGCAATTTAGTCTGCTGCGGCTCATTGCAGGACTGAAGCGCGCTGGCAATTTGCGGCAGCACCTGATTAGCCAGTTGCAGGAGGATCTCGCCCTGCGGGGTAAAGCGCAGCGGCTGGCTCTTACGCACAAACAGACGAAAGCCGAGACGTTGTTCCAGATCGCTGAACTGGTGAGAAAGGGCGGACTGAGTCTGGTGCAGTGAGGCCGCCGCCGCCGCGAGAGAACCGCAGTTTCGCAACGCTTGTAGCGTTTTCAGGTGTTTTATCTCGATCATGAAAGTCCTTCACTTCGCCATGAACATTTTGCGCTTGAGGAATATACAGTACCTGCCAATTATAGATGTGTAAACATCTGGACGTCTAAATAACAAATTTCACAAGGGGCATGACATGACAATCCGCAATCACACTCTCGGTTTCCCTCGCGTTGGCCTGCGTCGTGAGCTGAAAAAAGCGCAAGAAAGCTACTGGGCGGGAAACACCACGCGTGAAGAGCTGCTGGCAGTGGGCCGCGAACTGCGTGCCCGCCACTGGGAGCAGCAAAAACAGGCGGGGGTAGACCTGCTGCCGGTGGGCGATTTCGCCTGGTACGACCATGTTCTGACGACCAGCCTGCTGCTTGGCAACGTACCGGCTCGTCATCAGAACAACGATGGATCGGTAGATATCGACACGCTGTTCCGCATCGGCCGTGGCCGGGCGCCAACCGGTGAGCCAGCGGCAGCGGCGGAAATGACCAAGTGGTTTAACACCAACTATCACTATATGGTGCCGGAATTTGTTAAAGGGCAGCAGTTCAAACTGACCTGGACCCAGTTACTGGATGAAGTGGATGAAGCGCTGGCGCTGGGGCATCAGGTGAAACCGGTGCTGCTGGGGCCTGTGACCTACCTGTGGTTGGGGAAAGTCAAAGGCGAGCCGTTCGATCGTCTGAGCCTGCTGAAGGACATTCTGCCGGTCTACAAACAGGTGCTGATTGAGCTGGGCAAACGCGGTATTCAGTGGGTGCAAATTGACGAGCCGGCGCTGGTGCTCGAACTGCCACAAGCATGGCTTGATGCTTTCAAACCGGCTTACGATGCACTCACCGGGCAGGTGAAGCTGTTGCTTACCACCTACTTTGAAGGTGTGACGCCGAACCTCGGCACCATCACCAGATTGCCGGTGCAGGGCCTGCACGTTGACCTGGTGCACGGCAAAGATAATGTCGCAGAACTGCATAAACGCCTGCCAGCGGACTGGCTGCTTTCTGCCGGGCTGGTGAACGGTCGTAACGTCTGGCGCGCCGATCTGACAGAGAAATATGCGCAGATTAAGGATATCGTCGGCAAACGTGAATTGTGGGTTGCCTCTTCCTGCTCCCTGCTGCACAGCCCGATCGATCTCAGCGTAGAAACCCGTCTGGATGCGGAAGTGAAGAGCTGGTTCGCCTTTGCGCTGCAAAAATGTGAAGAGCTGGCTCTGCTGCGTGATGCCCTGAACAGCGGTGACACGGCGGCGATTACCGAATGGAGCGCCCCGATTCAGGCGCGCCGTCACTCGGCTCGCGTTCACAACCCGGCGGTGGAAAAACGCCTGGCGGCCATCACCGCGCAGGACAGCCAGCGTCAAAGCCCGTATGAAGTGCGTGCTGAAGCCCAGCGTGCCCGTTTCAACTTACCTGCATGGCCAACCACCACCATCGGTTCCTTCCCGCAAACTACCGAGATCCGCGGTCTTCGTCTGGACTTCAAAAAGGGCAACCTTGATGCGGCCAACTACCGCACCGGCATCGCGGAACATATCAAACAGGCGATTGTGGAGCAGGAGCGCTTAGGTCTGGACGTGCTGGTTCACGGGGAGGCAGAGCGTAACGACATGGTGGAGTACTTCGGTGAACATCTGGACGGTTTTGTCTTTACCCAAAACGGCTGGGTACAGAGCTACGGCTCCCGCTGTGTAAAACCACCGGTGGTGATCGGTGACGTCAGCCGTCCGCACCCGATCACCGTCGAATGGGCTAAATATGCCCAGTCCCTGACTGACAAGCCGGTAAAAGGCATGTTGACCGGTCCGGTGACCATTCTTTGCTGGTCCTTCCCGCGTGAGGACGTCAGCCGCGAAACGATCGCGAAGCAAATTGCGCTGGCGCTGCGTGATGAAGTGGCGGATCTGGAAGCGGCGGGCATTGGCATCATCCAGATTGATGAACCGGCCCTGCGTGAAGGGCTTCCGCTGCGTCGTAGCGACTGGGTTGCCTATCTGCAGTGGGGTGTGGAAGCATTCCGCATCAACGCCGCAGTGGCGAAGGATGACACGCAGATCCACACCCATATGTGTTACTGCGAATTTAACGACATCATGGATTCGATCGCCGCACTGGACGCCGACGTGATCACCATTGAAACCTCGCGTTCAGATATGGAGCTGCTGGAGTCGTTCGAAGAGTTCGACTACCCGAACGAAATCGGGCCGGGTGTGTATGACATTCACTCCCCGAACGTGCCGAGCGTGGAGTGGATCGAAGCCCTGCTGAAGAAAGCCGCCCAGCGCATTCCGGCAGAGCGTCTGTGGGTGAACCCGGACTGCGGTCTGAAAACCCGCGGCTGGCCTGAAACCCGCGCGGCGCTGGCGAACATGGTGCAGGCGGCGCAGAATTTGCGTCAGGGATAAGACGTTCGTTGCTCCCGTTATGTAGGCCCGGTAAGGCATCGCCGCCACCGGGCTTTAATGTTTACGCTTTCTTCCCGCCATACTGGCTAAACCACGCCAGCATTCTCTGCCAGCCATCTTTCGCAGATTCTGCGTGATAGCTCGGACGATAATCGGCGTTAAACGCATGCCCGGCATCCGGATAGACCACAATCTCCGCCTTCGCATTCGCCGCGCGTAGCGCATGACGCATAGTCTCTACTGTATCGAGTGGAATACCCGTGTCCTGACCACCGTACAGTCCCAGCACCGGGGCATTTAAGTCTGTGGCGATATCAACCGGATGTTTTGGCGAGTTCAGCGTTTTTTCGCCTACCAGTTTACCGTACCAGGCCACGGCAGCTTTCAGTTGCGGATTGTGTGCGGCATACAGCCAGCTAATGCGTCCCCCCCAGCAGAAACCCGTTATCATCAGGCGATGCGCATCACCGCCGTTACGCGCCGCCCAGCTGGCAACATGATCCAGATCGGCCAGCACCTGTGCATCCGGCACTTTGCTGACCAGGTTGCTCAAAAGCGTTGGGATGTCGCTGTAGTCATTCGGATCGCCCTGACGGAAATAGAGCTCTGGCGCAACGGCCAGATAACCTTCCAGCGCCAGTCGGCGGCAGAGGTCGCGAATATGTTCGTGAACGCCGAAAATTTCCTGAACCACAATCACGATCGGCAGCGGACCGTCAGCCGATTTTGGTCGCGCGTGGTAAGCAGGCATATTCTCCCCCTGCGAGGGAATGGAGGTCTCTCCCGCCGTGATGGCGTCTTCAGGCGTTGAGACGATGGTCGAGGCATGCGGGGCCGCAGCAGGTGCAAAACCGGTTTTTTCAGTCATGGCATTCTCCGTACCAATGAGTTAGCGCAAAGGTAAATATAGACACCAGGTTAACAACCCACAGTGCCTTAAACGGTCTATCTTTTGTGCAGCACGCCACGATATAACTTGTTAATGTGATGTAAATCACTTTTTTATGGAAATTTACTGCAATCATTTTCATTCATGGTGAGATGTGTCACGAAATTATGCGTATTGCTTCTGTAAAGTACCGTTTTACTTCTTCTGACTAACCGACCCACAGAGGAGTCACCTATGTCTAAGTCTGATGTTTTTCATCTCGGCCTCACCAAAAACGATTTACAAGGGGCTACGCTCGCTATCGTCCCGGGCGATCCTGAGCGTGTGGAAAAGATCGCCGCGCTGATGGATAAGCCGGTTAAGCTGGCAGCCCATCGTGAATTCACCACCTGGCGTGCAGAGCTGGATGGTAAGGCCGTGATTGTGTGCTCTACCGGTATCGGTGGCCCGTCTACCTCCATTGCCGTTGAAGAGCTGGCGCAGCTGGGCATCCGTACTTTCCTGCGTATCGGTACCACTGGCGCTATTCAGCCGCATATTAACGTCGGCGACGTGCTGGTCACGACCGCGTCCGTGCGCCTGGATGGCGCAAGCCTGCACTTTGCACCGATGGAGTTCCCGGCGGTTGCCGATTTCGAATGTACGACGGCGCTGGTTGAAGCGGCGAAATCCGTTGGCGCCACCACGCACGTGGGCGTAACCGCCTCTTCCGATACCTTCTACCCAGGCCAGGAGCGTTACGACACCTTCTCTGGCCGTGTGGTGAGCCGTTTTAAAGGTTCTATGGAAGAGTGGCAGTCTATGGGCGTGATGAACTATGAGATGGAATCCGCAACGCTGCTGACCATGTGCGCAAGCCAGGGTCTGCGTGCCGGTATGGTGGCGGGCGTTATCGTCAACCGTACCCAGCAGGAGATCCCGAACGCCGAAACCATGAAGCAGACCGAAAGTCATGCGGTGAAAATCGTGGTTGAAGCCGCGCGTCGTCTAATCTAGTTCCCTCTTCTGCAACCAAAGGCCGACACGTTCGGCCTTTATTTTTTGCGTAGCGCCTCGCAGGAAAACCCTTTCAAACTGGACGTTTATACAGCACAATCTTATTTTGTGCGGTAATACGTTGATGCAGGGGGCATTGTGGATCTCTCAATCCTGATTTACGCGGTGATTGCGCTGGCGGGCGTGGCGATAGGCTGGCTGATTTCCAGCTATCAGCACGCGCAGCAAAAGGCCGACCAGCTGGCAGAGCGTGAAGAGATAGTCGCCGAGCTAAGCGGGGCAAAACAGCAACTTGCGTTGAGTGAACACTGGCGAGACGAGTGCGAGTTACTCAACAACGAACTGCGCAATCTGCGTGATATCAACACTTCACTGGAAGCCGATCTCCGTGAAGTAACGACCCGCCTTGAATCCACTCAACTGCATGCGGAAGATAAAATCCGCCAGATGATCAACAGCGAGCAGCGTCTCAGCGAACAGTTTGAGAACCTCGCAAACCGCATTTTTGAACACAGCAACCGCCGCGTTGATGAACAAAACCGCCAGAGTCTGAACAGTCTCCTGACGCCTCTGCGTGAGCAACTGGACGGTTTCCGTCGTCAGGTGCAGGACAGCTTTGGTCAGGAGGCCCGTGAGCGCCACACCCTGGCACATGAAATTCGTAATCTGCAGCAGCTGAATGCGCAAATGGCGCAGGAGGCGGTCAACCTGACCCGTGCCCTGAAAGGGGATAACAAAACGCAGGGTAACTGGGGTGAAGTCGTCCTCACCCGGGTGCTGGAAGCCTCTGGTCTGCGTGAAGGGTATGAATACGAAACTCAGGTCAGCATCGAAAACGACGCCCGCTCGCGAATGCAGCCGGATGTCATCGTGCGTTTGCCGCAGGGCAAGGATGTGGTGATTGACGCCAAAATGACGCTGGTGGCCTATGAGCGTTACTTCAACGCGGAGGATGACTACACCCGCGAATCGGCGCTACAGGAGCACATTGCCTCCGTGCGGAACCATATTCGTCTGCTGGGCAGAAAAGACTACCAGCAGCTGCCGGGGCTGCGCTCACTTGACTATGTCCTGATGTTTATCCCGGTAGAGCCCGCGTTTCTGCTGGCACTCGACAGACAGCCCGAACTGATAACTGAAGCGCTGAAAAACAACATTATGCTGGTCAGTCCCACCACGCTGCTGGTGGCGTTACGCACCATTGCCAACCTGTGGCGCTATGAACATCAGAGCCGCAACGCGCAGCAGATTGCCGATCGCGCCAGCAAGCTGTACGACAAAATGCGCCTCTTTGTGGATGATATGTCCTCGGTCGGGCAAAGCCTGGACCGCGCGCAGGACAACTACCGCCAGGCGATGAAAAAACTCGCCTCCGGGCGTGGCAATCTGCTGGCGCAAGCCGAAGCCTTCCGCGGACTGGGGGTAGAGGTTAAACGCGAGATTAATCCGGAACTGGTTGAACAAGCCACGGCACAGGACGAAGAGTTTCGCCTGCGGGAAGGCGCTGATGAACAAAAGAGAGACAGTGAAGACAACGAGTTAGCGGCAGAGTTATCGCCAGACCCGCATCTGGCGCGTTTCTTACGTGGTGGTTGAAACGTAGGGCAAACGCGCCCAATCTGTTACACTTCACGAACATTTTACTGATAAGCAGGCTCTGAGATGGTTGACGATTCACAAGACACGACGCACTTTGGCTTTCAGACTGTCGCCAAAGCGCAGAAAGCTGACATGGTGGCCCACGTATTTCATTCCGTGGCGGCGAAGTACGATGTGATGAATGACTTGATGTCATTCGGCATTCATCGCTTGTGGAAGCGCTTCACCATCGACTGTAGCGGTGTACGTCGTGGACAAACGGTACTGGATCTTGCCGGTGGTACTGGCGATTTGACCGCGAAGTTCTCCCGTCTGGTGGGTGAAACCGGGCGTGTCGTTCTGGCCGACATCAATGACTCCATGCTGAAAATGGGACGCGAGAAGCTGCGTAACATCGGCGTGGTGGGGAATGTTGAGTATGTGCAGGCAAACGCCGAAGCGCTGCCGTTCCCGGACAACACCTTTGACTGCATCACCATCTCGTTTGGCCTGCGTAACGTTACTGATAAAGAAAAAGCGCTGCGCTCAATGTATCGCGTGCTGAAACCGGGTGGACGTCTGCTGGTGCTTGAGTTCTCCAAACCGATTATCGAGCCACTGAGCAAAGCCTACGACGCCTATTCATTCCACGTTCTGCCGCGTATCGGCGAGCTGGTGGCAAACGACGCAGAAAGCTACCGCTATCTGGCGGAATCCATTCGCATGCATCCGGATCAGGACACTCTGAAGGCCATGATGCAGGACGCGGCGTTTGAAAACGTTGAGTATTTCAACATGACGGCGGGTGTCGTCGCACTGCATCGCGGTTATAAGTTCTGAGTGGAGGTGTCCCGTGCCCTTTAAACCCTTAGTCACCGCAGGCATCGAGAATGTACTGAATGCCTTCCTCTATCGTGCGCCGGCGCTAAAAGCCGCGCGTCAGCGGCTTAATGGGAAGGTATTACGCATCGTTTTAAAAGAGTTCTCGACGCCGCTTGTGCTGGTCTTCAGCGAACGCCAGCTTGACGTTCTGGGGGAGTGGGAAGGAGAAGCCGACTGCTCTGTTATCACGCACATGAGCGTGCTGCCAAAACTGCGTGACCGCCAGCAGCTGACGGCGCTGATCCGTAGCGGTGAGCTGGAAGTGGAAGGCGACATACAGGTCGTACAAAATTTCGTTGCGCTCAGCGATCTGGCTGAGTTCGACCCGGCAGAGCTGCTTGCGCCTTTTATTGGCGACATTGCAGCGGAAGGGATCGGCAAAGCCCTGCATGGCGGTACCGCGTTCCTGCGTAAAAGCCTGCAACGTCAGCAGCGCTATGCGGCAGAAGTGCTGACCGAAGAGTGGCGTATGGCCCCCGGACCGCTGGAAGTGGCCTGGTTCGCGGAAGAGACCGCGGCTGTTGAACGTGCGGTTGATGCGTTAACCAAACGGCTGGAAAAACTGGAGGGCAAATGACGCCTGGTGAAATTCGGCGCCTCTATTTTATCGTCCACACCTTTTTGAGTTACGGGCTCGACGAGCTTATCCCCAAAATGCGTATCACGCTGCCGCTTCGTATCTGGCGGCGGATGTTGTTCTGGATGCCTAATCGCCATAAAGGTCAGCCGCTGGGTGAACGCCTGCGTCTGGCGCTACAGGAGCTGGGCCCGGTATGGATTAAGTTCGGGCAAATGCTCTCTACCCGTCGCGATCTTTTCCCGCCCCAGATTGCCGATCAGCTGGCGCTGCTGCAGGATCGCGTGGCCCCGTTTGACGGCGTGCGCGCGAAAAAACAGATCGAAGAGGCGATGGGCAATATTCCTGTTGAGACCTGGTTCGACGATTTCGACATTCAGCCTTTGGCTTCTGCCTCCATTGCCCAAGTGCATACCGCGCGTCTGAAAGAGAATGGCAAAGAAGTCGTTATCAAAGTTATCCGCCCGGATATTCTGCCGATCATCAAAGCGGACATGAAGCTTATCTATCGTCTGGCGCGCTGGGTTCCACGTCTGCTCCCTGACGGACGCCGCCTGCGCCCGCTGGAGGTGGTACGGGAATACGAAAAAACGCTAATCGATGAACTGAACCTGCTGCGCGAGTCGGCCAACGCCATCCAGCTGCGTCGCAATTTTGAAAACAGCCCGATGCTGTATGTCCCTGAAGTCTATTCTGACTACTGCAGCCAGAACATGATGGTTATGGAGCGTATTTACGGTATTCCTGTTTCGGATGTCGTGGCCCTGGAGAAGCAGGGAACGAACATGAAGCTGTTGGCCGAACGTGGTGTACAAGTCTTCTTTACCCAGGTCTTCCGCGACAGCTTTTTCCACGCAGACATGCATCCGGGCAATATCTTTGTGAGCTATGAGCATCCGGATGACCCGCAATATATCGGCATTGACTGCGGTATTGTCGGTTCGCTGAATAAAGAAGATAAGCGTTATCTGGCGGAGAATTTTATCGCCTTCTTTAACCGCGACTACCGTAAGGTGGCCGAACTGCACGTCGATTCAGGATGGGTTCCGCCGGATACCAATGTCGAAGAGTTCGAGTTTGCCATCCGTACCGTCTGCGAACCGATTTTTGAAAAACCGCTGGCGGAAATCTCGTTCGGTCACGTGCTACTGAATCTGTTTAACACCGCTCGCCGCTTCAACATGGAAGTGCAGCCACAGCTTGTTTTACTCCAGAAAACATTACTTTACGTTGAAGGTGTAGGTCGACAGCTCTATCCTCAGTTAGACTTGTGGAAGACGGCGAAACCTTTCCTGGAATCCTGGATTAAAGATCAGGTTGGCATTCCGGCACTGGTACGTGCGTTCAAAGATAAAGCCCCGTTCTGGGTTGAAAAAATGCCGGAGCTTCCTGAACTGGTGTATGACAGTTTGCGTCAGAGCAAGAACCTGCAACTCAGCATGGATAAAATCGCCCACGAGCTTCAGTCGAATCGTGTGCGTCAGGGCCAGTCTCGCTATCTGTTTGGTATTGGCGCAACACTGCTGCTAAGTGGTACGTTGTTGTTAATCAACCGCCCGGACTGGCAGATGGCGCCCGCCTGGCTGATGGCCGCCGGAATAGTGGTCTGGTTCGTTGGCTGGAGAAAGACGCGCTGAACAGTCGTCGCTATCACCAGGCTGCGTACGTATAATGCGGCCTGACTAATTAATCATCTATCACTGAGGAATTTGTATGGGTGGTATCAGTATCTGGCAATTGTTAATTATTGCCGTCATCGTCGTGCTGCTGTTTGGCACCAAAAAGCTCGGTTCTATCGGTTCCGATCTGGGCGCGTCTATCAAAGGCTTCAAAAAAGCGATGAGCGATGATGAGAACAAGCAGGATAAAACCAGCCAGGATGCTGATTTCACTGCTAAGTCCATCTCCGACAAGCAAGAAGATGCCAAAAAGGAAGACGCTAAACGCCACGATAAAGAGCAGGTATAAGTCGTGTTCGACATTGGTTTTGGTGAGCTGCTGCTGGTCTTTGTGATTGGCCTGATTGTGCTGGGTCCGCAGCGTTTACCCGTTGCAGTAAAAACGGTTGCGGGGTGGGTGCGTGCGCTTCGTTCGCTGGCGACTACCGTACAGAACGAGCTGGCGCAGGAGCTTAAGCTGCAGGAATTTCAGGAAAGCCTGAAAAAGGTTGAGAAGGCGAGCATGGATAACCTGACGCCGGAACTGAAAGCTTCAATGGATGAACTGCGCGAAGCGGCAGAATCCATGAAGCGCTCCTACAGCGTCAACGATCCTGAAAAAGCGAGCGATGAAGCAAACACCATTCACAACCCGGTGGTGAAGAACAGTGAAGCGCAGCGCGAGGGCATAACGCCTGCCAGCGCGGAGCATCAGGCCACCGCGCCTGAACATACGCCGCAGGAACCTGAACTGAAAAAACAGGCGCAGCCGGAAGACCCTGTGGTCAAAGCGGCTGAGGCAAAGCCCGCCGCGCCTGTTACCGAATCATCCCCCTCGTCGAGTGATAAAGCGTAAACATGGCAGTAGATGATACTCAACCGCTCATTACGCACCTCATAGAGCTGCGTAAGCGCCTGTTAAACTGCATTATTGCGGTTTTCGTTATTTTCTTATGCCTGGTTTATTTCGCCAACGATATCTACCAGGTTGTCTCTGCGCCGCTGATAAAGCAGATGCCGCTGGGCGCGACGATGATCGCGACGGACGTTGCTTCGCCGTTCTTCACGCCCATTAAGCTCACGTTCTGGGTATCGTTGATTGCTTCTGCTCCGGTCATTCTTTACCAGGTCTGGGCGTTTGTGGCGCCGGCCTTGTATAAGCATGAACGCAAACTGGTGATCCCGCTGCTGGTCTCCAGCTCGCTGCTGTTCTATATCGGCATGGCGTTTGCCTATTTCGTGGTCTTCCCGCTGGCCTTCGGCTTCCTGACGCATACCGCGCCGGAAGGGGTACAGGTGTCGACCGATATCGCCAGCTATCTCAGCTTTGTGATGGCGCTGTTTATGGCGTTCGGCGTGGCGTTCGAAGTGCCGGTAGCGATTGTGCTGCTTTGCTGGGTAGGGGTGACAACCCCGGATGACCTGCGTAAGAAGCGTCCGTATATCCTGGTCGGCGCATTTGTGGTCGGCATGCTGCTGACGCCGCCCGATGTCTTCTCGCAAACGCTGCTGGCCATACCGATGTATTGCCTGTTTGAGGTTGGCGTTTTCTTCTCGCGTTTCTATGTGGGGAAAGGGCGCCGATCAGAGGACGAAGACGACGTCTCTGAAAAGAGCACTGAAGAGTAAAACCAGCCGCCCGTCAGGGCGGTTGTCATATGGGGATCTGCATGTTTGATATCGGACTCAACCTGACCAGTTCGCAGTTTGCGAAAGATCGTGACGACGTGGTGGCGCGTGCGTTTGACGCTGGCGTAAAAGGCCTGCTGTTGACAGGCACCAATCTGCATGAAAGCGAGCAGGCGCGACAGCTGGCTCAACGCTACGATCGCTGCTGGTCTACCGCGGGCGTGCATCCTCACGACAGTAGCCAGTGGACCTCGGAGAGTGCTGAAATCATACACAGGCTGGCGAAAACATCCGAAGTGGTGGCCATTGGTGAATGTGGCCTCGATTTCAACCGCAATTTTTCCACCCCTGCCGAACAGGAAAACGCGTTTACGGCGCAACTCGCCCTGGCGGCCGAGCTTGAAATGCCGGTGTTTATGCACTGTCGTGACGCGCATGAGCGCTTCCTCGCGCTGCTGGACCCCTGGCTGGATAAACTGCCTGGCGCAGTGCTGCACTGCTTTACCGGTACTCGTCAGGAGGCGCTGGACTGTCTGGATCGTGGGCTTTATCTGGGGATTACCGGCTGGGTGTGCGATGAACGTCGCGGGCTCGCGCTTCGCGAACTGTTGCCGGCGATCCCGGCCGACCGGTTGCTCCTCGAAACCGATGCGCCTTATTTATTGCCGCGTGATATGAAACCTAAGCCGGCATCGCGACGTAACGAACCGGCCTGTCTGGGGCATATTTTGACGAGCGTGGCGCAGTGGCGCGGAGAAGATCCGCATGGGTTATCTGCGCAGACAGATGACAACGTGCGTCGCCTGTTTGGCATTGATTTTTAAACTTTGCGGAAGTCGGTGTTTTTCACGCTTTGCAGCACCTGCTTATTAAGCAGATTGAGCAACAGCATGGAGCGTGCTTCACCGTCTGGCTCGGCGAATATCGCCTGCAGGCCTTCGAAGGCACCTTCGGTGATGACAACACTGTCTCCCGCGTACGGGGTTTCCGGGTCGGTAATATCTTCAGGTTGTTGATAAATCGAAAGCTGATGGATCACCGTCGACGGCACCGTTGCCGGGTGCGCACCAAAACGGACAAAATGGCTGACGCCACGCGTGGCACTGATGGTAGTGGTGTGGATCACTTCCGGGTCGAATTCCACGAACAAATAGTTCGGAAATAGCGGCTCACTGACGGTTGTGCGCTTCCCGCGCTGCATTTTTTCAAGCGTGATCACGGGTGTCAGGCAATTTACAGACTGACGTTCTAAATGTTCCTGCGCGCGCTGAAGCTGCCCGCGTTTGCAATACAGTAAATACCAGGCCTGCATAATCACTCTTTCCCTTAGTTTCGGGCGCAAGCATATCAAAACCCTGGCGGGATCGCTAAGTTGATTATAATGGCCGAAATGGGAACAGGATGCAGAAGTTCACGCTAATTTAACAAAATTACAGCATCACGCAGGCTTACGCCGTATAATGAAGCGCTTACAGAGAGGCCATGATTAACTGCATGAAATACCACGATCTCCGCGACTTCCTGACGCTGCTGGAAAAGCAGGGCGAACTCAAACGCATTACGCTTCCTGTCGATCCTTATCTGGAAATGACAGAAATTGCTGACCGCACCCTGCGTGCCGGTGGTCCGGCGCTTCTGTTTGAAAACCCGAAAGGTTATTCAATGCCGGTGCTGTGCAACCTGTTTGGAACCCCTCGCCGTGTGGCGTTGGGCATGGGGCAAGAGGACGTCACCGCGTTACGTGAAGTAGGTAAACTTCTCGCGTTTCTGAAAGAGCCTGAGCCACCGAAAGGCTTCCGCGATCTGTTCGATAAACTGCCGCAGTTTAAGCAGGTACTGAACATGCCAACCAAACGCCTTCGCGGCGCGCCATGCCAGCAGAAAGTGCTGGAAGGCGATGCGGTTGATCTGACCAAAATCCCGATCATGCAGTGCTGGCCTGAAGATGCTGCGCCACTCATCACCTGGGGGCTCACCGTCACACGCGGGCCACACAAAGAGCGTCAAAATCTGGGTATTTACCGCCAGCAGCTGATTGGCAAGAATAAGCTTATTATGCGCTGGCTGTCGCATCGCGGTGGCGCGCTGGATTTCCAGGAGTGGTGCGCTGCGCACCCGGGCGAGCGTTTTCCGGTCTCTGTTGCGTTAGGTGCCGACCCCGCCACCATTCTGGGCGCGGTCACGCCAGTGCCGGATACGCTGTCGGAATATGCCTTCGCAGGACTGTTGCGTGGCACCAAAACGGAAGTCGTGAAGTGTATCTCTAACGACCTCGAAGTGCCCGCGAGTGCAGAGATTGTCCTGGAAGGTTACATTGAACAGGGCGAGCTGGCACCCGAAGGCCCGTACGGTGACCACACGGGCTATTATAACGAAGTGGATAACTTTCCGGTGTTTACCGTCACGCACATTACCCAGCGTGAAGATGCGATTTATCACTCCACCTATACCGGACGTCCACCGGACGAACCCGCAGTGCTGGGCGTGGCGCTGAATGAGGTGTTTGTGCCGATCCTGCAAAAGCAGTTCCCGGAAATTGTTGATTTCTATTTGCCGCCTGAAGGATGCTCGTATCGCCTGGCGGTGGTCACAATGAAGAAGCAGTATCCTGGCCACGCGAAACGCGTGATGATGGGCGTATGGTCTTTCCTGCGCCAGTTTATGTATACCAAATTTGTGATTGTCTGCGATGATGACGTTAACGCCCGCGACTGGAATGATGTTATCTGGGCCATTACCACGCGAATGGATCCGGCACGCGACACGGTGTTAGTGGAAAACACGCCGATAGATTATCTGGATTTTGCCTCGCCGGTTTCCGGTCTTGGCTCAAAAATGGGACTGGATGCCACAAATAAATGGCCTGGCGAAACCGACCGTGAATGGGGTCGCCCGATCAAGAAAGATCCTGCTGTGACCGCGCGAATTGACGCGATCTGGGACGAACTGGCCATAATGAGTAACGGTAAACCGCAGGCTGACCGTTAAGCCCTATAGACTTCCCGACAGAGAGAGCGAATGACAACCTTAAGCTGTAAAGTGACCTCGGTAGATGCTATCACCGACACCGTATATCGCGTCCGTTTAGTGCCTGAAGCGGCATTCTCTTTCCGTGCTGGTCAGTACCTGATGGTCGTGATGGATGAACGTGATAAGCGTCCTTTCTCTATGGCCTCAACGCCAGCGGAGCAGGAATTTATTGAGCTTCATATTGGTGCGTCAGAGCTTAACCTGTATGCGATGGCGGTGATGGATCGGATCCTGAAGGAACGCGAAATCGTAGTGGATATTCCACACGGTGAAGCGTGGCTGCGCGATGACGAAGACCGTCCACTGATCCTGATCGCTGGCGGCACAGGCTTCTCGTATGTGCGCTCTATTCTGTTGACCGCACTGGCCCGTAATCCAGACCGTGATATCACCATTTACTGGGGTGGCCGCGAAGAGAAACATCTCTACGACCTCTCTGAGCTGGAAGCGCTGAGCGTTAACCATCCCAACCTGCGTGTTGAGCCGGTGGTTGAGCAGCCGGAAGAGGGCTGGCGTGGGCGTAGCGGGACGGTGCTGACGGCGGTACTGCAGGATCATGGCACGCTGGCAGGGCACGACATCTATATCGCGGGCCGCTTTGAGATGGCGAAAATTGCCCGTGACCTGTTCTGTAACGAACGTGATGCACGTGAAGATCGTCTGTTTGGCGATGCGTTTGCGTTTATCTAAATAAAAAACCCGCCCCTGACAGGCGGGAAGAACGGCAACTAAACTGTCTCTCTTCGCCAATGGCGTCACTTGCGGCGAGGTACCTCTCGTAGGCCGGGAAAGCGCAGCGCCTCCCGGCAAAAGCCCGATGGCGCGATGCTTATCGGGCCTACGTTATCGCCTTACACTCTCTCAAACACCGTCGCGATACCCTGACCCAACCCAATACACATCGTTGCCAGACCAAACTGCGCGTCTTTGCGTTCCATCAGGTTAATCAGCGTTGTGCTAATACGCGCCCCGGAGCAGCCCAGCGGGTGACCGAGGGCGATCGCGCCGCCGTTGAGGTTAATCTTCTCGTCGATCTGCTCCATCAGCCCCAGATCTTTGATGCACGGCAGGATCTGCGCGGCGAACGCTTCATTCATCTCAAACAGGTCGATATCGCTGGTGGTCAATCCCGCTTTTTTCAGCGCCAGCTTCGAGGCCGGAACCGGGCCGTAACCCATGATTGAAGGATCGCATCCTACAACCGCCATCGAACGTACCCGAGCGCGTGGTGTTAACCCCAGCTCGCGGGCGCGGCTTTCGCTCATAACCAGCATCGCGGCCGCTCCGTCAGACAGCGCTGACGAGGTCCCTGCTGTAACCGTGCCGGTAACCGGATCAAACGCCGGACGCAGTGTGGACAGCGCTTCAACGGTGGTTTCCGGACGGATCACTTCGTCGTAGCTGAACTGTTTCAGAACGCCGTCAGCGTCGTGGCCGCCGGTCGGGATGATCTCATTCTTAAACGCGCCGGATTGCGTGGCGGCCCATGCGCGAGCATGAGAACGCGCGGCAAAGGTATCCTGCATTTCACGGCTGATGCCGTGCAGACGGGACAGCATTTCGGCGGTCAGTCCCATCATGCCTGCGGCTTTCGCCACGTTACGACTCATGCCAGGGTGGAAATCGACCCCGTGGCTCATTGGCACATGGCCCATGTGTTCCACGCCGCCGACCAGGCAGGCCTGGGCATCGCCGGTCATGATCATACGCGCCGCATCATGCAGCGCCTGCATTGAGGAACCGCACAGACGGTTGACGGTCACTGCCGGCACCGAATGCGGGATCTCCGCCAGCAGCGACGCATTACGGGCAATGTTGAAGCCCTGCTCAAGCGTCTGTTGCACACAGCCCCAGTAGATATCGTCGAGCGCAGCCGGGTCCAGCGCCGGATTACGCGCCAGCAGGCTACGCATCAGGTGTGCTGAGAGATCCTCAGCACGCACGTTACGGAAGGCACCGCCTTTTGAACGGCCCATTGGGGTGCGAATCGCATCAACAATGACAACCTTTTCCATTGTGACTCCTTAAGCCGTTTTCAGCTCGCCAACCGGGCGGGCTGGCTCAACTGCTGGGTAATAGGGTTCGTTATGGCGCGCTTTGTTACGCAACCCTTCCGGCACGTCATACAGCGGGCCGAGGTGTTGATACTGCTGCACCATATCGAGATAGCGGGCGCTGCCGAGCGTATCCAGCCAGCGGAACGCGCCGCCGTGGAACGGAGGGAAGCCCAGGCCATAGACCAGCGCCATATCGGCCTCTGCCGGGCTGGCGATAATGCCTTCTTCGAGGCAACGCACCACTTCGTTGATCATTGGAATCATCATCCGGGCGATGATTTCATCGTCCGTGAAGTCACGTTTTGGCTGACTCACCCCGGCCAGCAGGCTATCCACCGCCGGATCTTCTTCTTTCTTCGGTTTGCCTTTGCTGTCTTCTTTATAGCGCCAGAAGCCCAGACCGTTTTTCTGACCAAAGCGGTTGGCGTCAAACAGGGCGTCAATCGCATCGCGATAATCTTTCTGCATGCGCTGCGGGAAACCCGCTGCCATAACCGCCTGTGCATGATGCGCGGTATCAATGCCAACCACATCCAGCAGATACGCCGGACCCATTGGCCAGCCGAACTGTTTTTCCATCACTTTATCGACTTTGCGGAAATCCGCGCCGTCGCGCAGCAGCTGGCTGAAACCCGCGAAGTAAGGGAACAGCACGCGGTTGACGAAAAAGCCCGGGCAGTCGTTGACCACGATCGGGGTTTTGCCCATCTTGCTGGCCCACGCCACCACTTTTGCGATGGTGTCGTCAGAGGTTTTTTCACCGCGGATCACTTCGACCAGTGGCATACGGTGCACCGGGTTGAAGAAATGCATTCCGCAGAAGTTTTCCGGGCGCTTCAGGACGCTTGCCAGCTCGCTAATCGGAATCGTCGAGGTGTTAGAGGCCAGTACGGTCTCCGGACGCACTTTCTCTTCCGTTTCGGCCAGCACCGCTTTCTTCACTTTCGGGTTCTCTACCACGGCCTCAACCACCACATCGACGCGGTCAAAACCGGTGTATTCCAGTACGGGCTGGATAGTAGAGATCACGCCTGAGAGTTTCAGACCGTCAATTTTGCCGCGTTCCAGCTGTTTATTGAGCAGCTTGGCCGCTTCGGTCATCCCCAGCGTCAGGGATTTCTCGCTGATATCTTTCATCACCACCGGCACGCCCTTCCAGGCAGACTGGTAAGCGATGCCGCCGCCCATAATGCCTGCGCCAAGGACCGCCGCATGTTTTGGCATCTCAACGTTTTTCGTCAGCTGTTTTGCTTTGCCTTTCACGAACTGATCGTTGAGGAAGATGCCAACCAGCGCGCGGGCTTCATTGGTGTGTGCCAGCGGGACAAAGCTCTGGTTTTCGAGCTTCAGTGCTTCGTCGCGGCCAAAGCGGGCTGCGGCTTCAATGGTTTTCACCGCCGTGATCGGCGCCGGGTAGTGTTTACCCGCCGTCTGCATCACCATACCTTTGGCGATGGTGAAGCTCATGGCCGCTTCAATCTTGCTGAGCTTTAACGGCTCCAGTTTCGGCTGGCGTTTGGCCTTCCAGTCGAGATCGCCGTTAATGGCCTGGCGCAGAATGGCAAGGGAGCCTTCAATCAGTTTTTCTGGTTTCACGACGCCATCGACCAGGCCGATTTTTTGTGCCTGCTCTGCGCCGACATCTTTACCTGCGGCAATGATTTCCAGGGCGCTGTCGGCGCCCAGCATGCGCGGCATACGTACGGAGCCGCCAAAGCCCGGCATAATGCCCAGTTTGGTTTCCGGCAGACCGATGCGCAGATCCGGCGTGGCAAGGCGGTAGTCGGTGGCCAGCACGCATTCACAGCCGCCGCCCAGCGCGTAGCCGTTAACGGCGGAAAGGGTCGGGACAGGCAGATCTTCCAGACGATTGAAGACGCTGTTGGCAAAGTGCAGCCACTGGCTCAGCTGTTCTTCAGGCACCAGGAACAGTGAAAGAAATTCGGTGATATCGGCACCGACAATAAAGGCCGCTTTGTTCGAGCGCAGCAGCAGCCCTTTTAAATCAGTTTGCTTTTCAAGTACATCCAGCGCCTGGCCAAGACTGGCCACCGTCGCGGTATCGAGCTTATTGACTGAGCCGGGGGCATCGAACACCAGTTCGGCAATGCCATCTTCCAGCCAGTTGAGGTACAGGGTGTCGCCTTTGTAGAGCATGTCAGTCTCCTGAATCCAGCAAGTGGATCTGGTCATACCAGATGAGTCGGAGTGTGGGATTTATGTTAATAAAATGCAAATTACTCATTAAGAAATTGCTGCATTGATCACGGTCGGTGGAAATCACGCAGCCGGAGACAGGTGTGCTAAGATGCGAGGACTTGAGGTCAAAAAAACGAAAGGAAGAATGATGGACTCACTGGCTTCGCTTTATAAAAATCATATCGTTACCCTACAGGAACGTACCCGTGATGTACTCGCCCGCTTTAAGCTGGATGCGCTGTTAATCCACTCCGGCGAGCTGATGAATACCTTTCTGGACGACCATGCGTATCCGTTTAAAGTTAACCCGCAGTTTAAGGCCTGGGTGCCGGTAACCCAGGTGCCAAATTGCTGGTTGCTGGTGGATGGCGTGAACAAGCCGAAACTGTGGTTCTATCTGCCAGTCGATTACTGGCACAACGTTGAGCCACTGCCGACCAGCTTCTGGACAGAAGAAGTGGACGTTATTGCGTTACCAAAAGCCGACGGTATTGGCAGCCTGTTGCCAGCCGCGCGTGGCAATATCGCCTACATTGGTCCGGTACCCGAGCGTGCGCTGGGGCTGGATATCCCGGCAGACAAACTCAACCCGAAAGGGGTGCTGGATTATCTGCACTATTACCGCGCGTATAAAACCGACTACGAACTTTACTGCATGCGTGAAGCGCAAAAAACGGCGGTGAATGGCCACCGTGCGGCGCATGAAGCGTTCCAGTCCGGTATGAGCGAGTTCGATATCAATCAGGCATACCTCACCGCGACCGGTCACCGTGATACCGATGTGCCGTACAGCAACATCGTCGCCCTGAATGAACATGCGTCTGTGCTGCATTACACCAAACTGGATCACCATGTGCCGTCTGAGATGCGCAGCTTCCTGCTGGACGCGGGTGCAGAGTACAACGGCTACGCGGCAGACCTGACCCGTACCTGGGCGGCCAATGCGGATACCGATTTTGCGCACCTGATTAAAGACGTCAACGATGAGCAACTGGCGCTGATCAGCACCATGAAAGCCGGAACCAGCTATGTGGATTACCACATCCAGTTCCATCAGCGCATCGCTAAACTGCTGCGTAAACACCAGATTGTGAAAGACATGAGCGAAGAGGCGATGGTCGAAAACGATCTGACCGGGCCCTTTATGCCGCACGGTATCGGCCACCCGCTGGGTCTGCAGGTACACGATGTCGCGGGCTTTATGCAGGATGATACCGGCACGCACCTTGCCGCGCCGTCTAAATATCCTTACCTGCGCTGCACGCGTATTCTTGAACCGCGCATGGTGCTGACCATTGAGCCGGGGATCTACTTTATCGAATCGCTGTTAGCGCCATGGCGCGAAGGTCAGTTCAGCAAGCACTTCAACTGGGAAAAAATTGACGCGCTGAAACCGTTTGGCGGCATTCGTATCGAAGATAACGTGGTGATTCATGAGAACGGTATCGAGAATATGACGCGAGACCTGAAGCTGGCCTGATGGAAAGCTGGCTGATACCGGCTGAACCGGTCACCTTTGTTGAGGAAATCAAGAAAAGCCGCTTTATTACGCTGCTGGCACACACCGACGGCGTAGAGGCGGCAAAGGCATTTGTAGAGTCTGTCCGCGCTGCGCATCCTGATGCACGTCATCACTGCGTGGCGTGGGTCGCCGGGCCGCCGGACGACTCGCAGCAGCTGGGGTTTTCTGATGACGGTGAGCCTGCGGGCACTGCCGGTAAACCCATGCTTTCCCAGCTCATGGGCAGCGGTGTGGGCGAAATAACCGCCGTGGTCGTTCGTTACTACGGCGGCATCTTGTTAGGTACCGGTGGGCTGGTTAAAGCCTATGGCGGTGGCGTACAGCAGGCGCTTAATATGTTGGTCACCACCCGCAAAACGCCACTCACCGAATATACTTTGTTGTGCGACTACGCCCAGCTATCGGGTGTCGAAGCGCTGCTCAAACAGTTTAACGGTGTGATTGCACACAGTGATTACCAGGCAATGGTGCAATTGCGTGTGGCGCTTCCTCAGGCTGAACTGGCTGCTTTTTCGGCAAAACTGGCGGATTTTAGTCGCGGTTCGTTGCAATTGCTGCCGATTGAAGAATAATCCCCACCTCACTTTTTGAATACCAAAGGAAGCGGCAGAGATGCATTTTCGTGCCATAACCCGAATCGTTGGACTGCTGGTCATACTTTTTTCCGGGACGATGATTCTCCCAGGACTGGTGGCGCTTATCTACCGGGACGGTGCGGGGCGGGCATTTACCCAGACCTTCTTTGTCGCACTGGCGATTGGCTCACTGCTGTGGTGGCCAAACCGTCGTCAGAAAGGTGAGTTAAAATCACGTGAAGGGTTTCTGATTGTGGTGCTGTTCTGGACGGTGCTGGGGAGCGTCGGTTCGCTGCCCTTTATCTTCTCCGAACAACCCAACCTGAGCATCACGGATGCCTTTTTTGAATCCTTCTCCGGCTTAACGACCACCGGGGCGACAACGCTGGTGGGGCTGGATTCGTTACCCCACGCCATTCTCTTTTATCGCCAGATGCTGCAATGGTTCGGTGGTATGGGGATCATCGTCCTGGCTGTGGCTATCCTGCCGATTCTGGGCGTCGGGGGCATGCAGCTGTACCGGGCAGAAATGCCGGGGCCACTGAAAGATAACAAGATGCGCCCGCGTATTGCCGAGACGGCGAAAACCCTGTGGCTGATTTATGTTTTACTGACTGTCGCCTGTGCGCTGGCGCTGTGGTTTGCCGGCATGCCTGCGTTCGATGCCATTGGGCACAGCTTCGCGACAATCGCCATCGGCGGATTCTCTACCCACGATGCCAGCGTGGGCTACTTTGATAGCCCAACTATTAATACGATTATCGCTATTTTCCTGCTGATCTCCGGCTGTAACTACGGTCTACACTTCTCATTACTCAGCGGACGTAGCCTTAAGGTGTACTGGCGCGATCCGGAGTTCCGCATGTTTATTGGCGTCCAGCTCACGCTGGTGGTCATCTGTACGCTGGTGCTCTGGTTCCACGATGTCTATAACTCGGCGTTGACCACGCTAAACCAGGCGTTCTTCCAGGTGGTGTCGATGGCGACAACCGCAGGCTTTACCACGGACAGCATTGCCCGTTGGCCGCTGTTCCTGCCCGTGCTGCTGTTGTGTTCTGCGTTTATTGGCGGCTGCGCCGGATCGACGGGCGGTGGCCTGAAGGTGATTCGTATTCTGTTGCTCTTTAAGCAGGGGAACCGTGAGTTAAAACGCCTGGTGCACCCGAATGCGGTCTATAGCATCAAGCTGGGTAACCGGGCACTGCCGGAACGTATCCTTGAAGCGGTGTGGGGGTTCTTCTCGGCGTATGCCCTGGTCTTTATCGTCAGTATGCTGGCGATCATCGCGACGGGGGTGGATGATTTCTCTGCCTTTGCGTCCGTTGTGGCAACACTTAATAACCTCGGGCCTGGCCTGGGGGTCGTGGCGGATAACTTTGCCAGTATGAACCCGGTCGCGAAATGGATCTTAATCGCCAATATGCTGTTTGGGCGTCTCGAGGTCTTTACGCTGCTGGTGCTGTTCACCCCAACATTCTGGCGCGAATAAGGAGTCGTCGGTGAAAACACTTATTCTTTTCTCTACGCGAGACGGGCAAACGCGTGAGATTGCCTCTTATCTGGCTTCTGAATTAAAAGAGCTGGGCATTTACTCTGATGTGGTGAACCTGAACCGTACGGAGCAAATCACCTGGCAGGATTACGATCGTGTAGTCATCGGGGCGTCTATTCGTTACGGTCATTTCCATCCTGCGCTGGATCGCTTTGTGAAAAAGCATACGGCGGTACTCAATAAGCTGCCAGGGGCGTTCTACTCGGTCAACCTGGTGGCGCGCAAAGCAGAAAAGCGTACACCGCAGACCAACAGCTATACGCGCAAGTTTTTACTGAACTCTCCGTGGCGGCCCGATCTCTGCGCGGTCTTTGCAGGGGCGCTGCGTTATCCTCGCTATCGCTGGTATGACCGCTTTATGATTCGCCTGATTATGAAAATGACCGGCGGTGAAACCGATACGCGTAAAGAAGTGGTTTATACCGACTGGTCTCAGGTGGCCAGTTTTGCGCGGGAAATCGCGCATTTATCACGCGATTCGCAGCATAAATAAGCACAGAGTTTGAAAAGTGAGCGAACGAAAAGTTTTTTGTATTTTGTGCTTGTCACTTCAGAATAACTCCCTATAATGCGCCTCCACTGACACGGAACAACGGCACACACGCCGCCGGGTCAGCAGAGAAAAGCAAATTAAACGCTTGACTCTGAAGCGGGAAAGCG
>NZ_JBQENX010000015.1:0-59464 GCF_052044775.1 Enterobacter sp. 22466
TTTAATTTCCATACGAATCTCAAAAGTGATCATAAGCTCCCCTGTATTCAGAGGAGCAGATTAACCCCTGGATCAATTTTCAACCGCTGGGGTGGATCAGTTTTGCACCGTTGGTAACATGATGACAATGTGTCGGGTACAGAATGTCGCCCGGGCCGGGTTCTACGCGTGGCTGCATAACCCGGTCTCGGCACGCGATAAAGATAACCAGCGCCTGCTGACGCTTATCCGTGACTTATATTCACTGAGCGGAGGCGTATACGGTTACCGGCGGGTTCATGGCGACCTGAACGAAATCGGGGAGACCTGCGGTAAAAAACCGGGTGGGTAGTATTATACAACTGAACCGGATCAAAGCCGTGCGCGGCTATAAAGCGCCGCGTCGTATCGCCGGCCGACCTTCAGTGGTTGCCCCTAATCGCGTGCAGCGGCAGTTTACTGTTGTCCGGGCCAATCAGGTCTGGGTCACAGATATTACTTATATCCGCACCTGGCAGGGCTGGCTGTATCTGGCGGTGGTTATCGATCTCTTCGCCCGTAATGTGGTCGGCTGGTCGATGAAGCCCACTCTCTCACGCGAACTGGCACTCGACGCGCTGATGATGGCCGTCTGGCGGCGAAAACCGGACGGCGAGGTCATCGTGCACTCAGACAGGGCAGCCAGTATGGCAGCGACGACTGGCAACGGTTCTGTCGGGCCAATAATCTGGCCCCGAGTATGAGCCGGCGTGGCAACTGCCGGGATAATGCAGTGGCTGAATCGTTCTTCAGTTCACTGAAAAAAGAACGGATCAGAAAACGTATCTATAAAACCCGGGATCTGGCCCGGGCCGATATCTTCGATTACATTGAAGTGTTCTACAACCGGGCCCGGCGCCACAGTCACCTCGGCGGCGTCAGTCCGGAGGCCTTTGAACAGGCCTCGTCGTGAGGACAGGAAATGTCTACTGTTGTGGGGTCAGTCCAGTTTTATCTCCTGAGAGTCCAGGAAATCGTACGCACCCCAAAAACGGCCATGCAGAGTAAGTAGCTTAATAATCAGGTTGAGCAAGACCATAGTAATATCAATTGTCGGATACGGCTGATACTGGGGCTCAGGTCATTTCGCTGGGTGAAAATTTTGTATATAGGCATCCGCGAATTGATGGATTGTTGCCGGCGAAGCAGTTTTATCTTTTTATCCACCTGAAATCCCGGTAAATTAAGCTTTTTCCGACCTGTCACCGCTAATGTGACAGAATAGTTCAGAGAGTGCAGTTGCCGAAATTTTGTATTTATTAGAATCGGGAAGGTGGCACTATACCTGCTCTTTGTTATGTTATGTTATGTTATGTTATGTTTTTATTATTCCCCCGCTAGCCAGCGGGTTTTTTTTGGTGTTTTAAAGTCGAAAGTAAAATTTTGTATAAGTATGGCTGTGCTATGTAGTGTCGATTTATGATAGAAACCATTCATTGAGTTGTTTATTTTTTTTTCTGAAGTTGTTCTGGTAAGCATTGTGAGTCTATAAAATAGGCATCTAATGAAATAGGAGCAGGGGATGGATGGCAATATTTTACAACAAATCACAAAAGATAAATCTGTATGGATAAAACAACAGAAAGAGCTATTACCTTTGCTGAGTTTTAAGTGGCGACTTAGGAATAGTCAGCGTTCGTTTTATCAGGCACTACAGAAGAAAAACGAATTGGCATTCATTCTTGAGTGTAAAAAAGCTTCTCCGTCCTGGGGGGTGATACGAAGTGATTTCGATATTGAATCTATCGTTGATGTATACAGGGAATATTCTGATGTTATCTCTGTAATTACTGATGAAAAATATTTTCAGGGGCGCTATGAATATCTGATGCAGGTGAGTAAACTTGCCAGTCAGCCAATTTTGTGTAAAGACTTCATCATTGATGAGTATCAGGTTTATCTTGCCCGGCATTTTAAAGCTGATGCTATTTTATTGATGCTATCCATTCTGGATGATGAAAGTTATAAGCATTTAACGTACGTAGCCCATACATTAAATATGGGTGTTTTGACTGAGGTTAGTAATGAAGAGCAGGTTGAGCGAGCGGTGAAATTAGACGCCAAAGTTGTGGGAATTAATAATCGCGACTTACGAGACCTGTCTATTGATTTGGAGCGAACCCGACGTTTAGCTCCACTTTTCCCCGCAGATATGACGATCATTAGTGAATCTGGTATTTATTCTCGGCAACAGATTGAGGACCTTAGTCAGTATGCTAATGGTTTTTTAATTGGTAGTTCTTTGATGTCTGAGGATAATTTGGAAAGAGCTGTAAAGAGCCTTATCGTTTAAGATTCTATTTTATATATAGTGAGAGTGATGATGAAATATGCAATGCCTAACACTGAAGGGGCGAAAATTAACTTCGCAGAAAAATATGATAATTTCATTGGAGGGGAGTGGTGTCGGCCTACTGCGGGAATGTATATGGATAACATTTCCCCTGTCGATGGTAATGTTTTTTGTTCGGTAGCAGATTCTGACGACGACGATATTAATCTTGCGCTGGATGCAGCCCATGCAGCTTTTCCCGAGTGGAGCCAGACATCAATCCAGGAGCGTAGTCAGTTGCTGCTGAACATTGCTAATCGTATTGAACAGAACACAGAAATGTTGGCAGTCGCAGAAACCTGGGACAATGGGAAGCCAATTCGGGAATGTCTGGCGGCCGATATTCCGCTGATGGTTGATCACTTCCGCTATTTTGCGGGCTGTCTGCGCGCTGAAGAAGGTTGCGCAGTGATGCTGGATACCCAAACGCAAGTGCTTCATCTCAAAGAGGCGATCGGTGTTGTGGGACAGATTATTCCCTGGAATTTCCCGTTGTTGATGGCTGCATGGAAGCTGGCACCCGCTCTGGCTGCCGGGTGCTGTGTGGTACTTAAACCTGCAGAACAAACACCTGCGTCAGTAATGGTACTGATGTCATTGATTGCTGATCTGTTGCCACCGGGTATTGTTAATGTTGTTAATGGCACGGGGATGAAGGCCGGTATTGCGCTGGCGACTTCGTCCCGGATCGCCAAAATTGCGTTTACCGGGTCGTCTGAAGTAGGAAGAAAAATACTACATAATGCTGCTAATTTATTGATTCCTTCAACGGTGGAGCTTGGCGGAAAATCACCCAATATCTATTTTTCGGACATTCTGCAACAGGAGTCATCGTACGTAGATAAATGTGCTGAAGGAATGCTGATGGGATATTTTAATCAGGGGGAAGTCTGTACTTGCCCATCCAGAGCCCTGATCGAGAAATCTATATTTGATCCGTTTATCACACATGTCATCCTCCGTGGTCAGGCATTAAAACAGGGGTCCCCGCTGGATACTGATACGCAAATTGGTGCGCAGGTTTCACGTGAGCAGTTTGATAAAATTCTCAATTATATTTATCTTGGAAAAAAAGAAGGTGCATCATTGCTGATGGGAGGGCACTGGGCTGAAGTGGACGAATACCCAGATGGGTATTATATTCAGCCGACTTTGTTACAAGGCAATAATAATATGCGGATCTTCCAGGAGGAGATCTTCGGCCCAGTGCTGGGGGTCACGCCGTTTGAGGGGCTAAAGCAGGCGCTGGAAATTGCGAATGATACGGTATACGGCCTGGGTGCTGGTGTATGGTCACGCAATGCGCAGACCATACATCGTATGTCGCAAGGAATACAGGCGGGCCGGATTTGGGTTAATTGCTACCATGTTTATCCTGCTCATGCTGCATTTGGTGGCTATAAACTTTCGGGGGTTGGCCGGGAAACGCATAAAATGGCGATTGCAAACTATCAGCAGACGAAAAGTATTATCAGTAGCTTTACCTCTGAACCTCAGGGATTCTTTTAGTTTTTCATAACCGGATGCATTCGTACAAGAGTATAATGTAGAGGAGAACATGTATGTTCATCGGCGGTATTTTGGTTGTGCCGGGTTGTACCACTCCGCGGCCTAAGTATAAGCCTAAGGAGCAGGAGTATTCAGTGAAATCTGGTCGTTATATCGGCCTGGTCCGGAGTTCTGCGATGCAGAATGGAAATCGTCCAGTTGGGGAAAAGCGTAAACAATCAGGGGATAAGATAACGGTGGGTGAAGAAATTTCACGAAATATTGCACGCATGGTTTCAAGAAAACCAGGTTATGTTCATCGCTGTTAAAATAACAGTGAAGTGGCTCGGTGCTTTTTATCTATGTGGTGTAAACCTGAATCGCAAGATATTTTTTCGAAAAAATTGTAAGTGTCATGTTCGTTTTCCTGAATATTTTATGCTCTTCTTTGTCTTACCATAAGGTAGCGGGGTTGTCCGGAAGCCTGATTTACTTCCGGGCAGTTCTCTTTCATGAGGACCTTTCAGGTTCAATATGACCCACGGACTTTAAGGTGTCCGGTTAGCAACGTCCTTACCATGCAGTCAGACCTGATATCCCGGATGTTCTGTGTAGAAAAAGGCTACAATCCTCTCACACGTGTGAATTTCCGGAAAAATATCTGAGGGCGCTGTTGTTGTGCAGCTACTGCTGATTGCGGTGGAAATAACATTGTTTCCAGCAGATAAGCGCGTATTACACATGTGTTATTGAACTCTGAAGTGTCAGCTTGATGCTTAAATAATAGTATTTTGTAGTAATCGGTTCCTCTTTTTAATTATATGCATACTAGAAAGGAGAGTTATGATGACTTATATAACATCATATGATTACCATGCCAGTTATTATCGTAGCACAAAGAATGGTTCTGAACGTAAAAAAACGCACAAAAGATTTCCCTTTAGATTTTTAAAGGGAGTAAAAAATACTACAACCAGCTTTAAAAATCGATGCTTGAAATTGCGCCATGCAAGAAATAACGTTAAGAATATTAATTCATTGCACCATAGAGTTAGAGCTCAAGCTATTAGCCATAACACAATTAAGAGTTTTATTATCCAAAAGCTTGAGGCGTTAGATTTAATAGAAAAAGCAAAGCAAGACACCGTTTATGCCAGTCAGGCATGTGATGCTGCATTGGCATCAGTTTATAGCAATAAAAAGGATGTCTTTTGCAAAGAAATGATTTCCTTGGGACTTGATACTTCAGAGTATTTGAGAGAGGCTGGGTATGCAGCGAAAAACGTGGGTCTTGAAGGTCAAATGCATAATGATATCTTTATTCCTGCCGGTTCTGGAGCAAATCCATTTTTAACGGCTATTATCTCATCTACCCAACGAAGATACCCCCGACTATTTTTAAACAAAAATAGACAGGCAACATTCAGGGAATATGCAGAAAGAAAAATTTTATGTAAAGTGGGTAAAATATGTCAAGCTAAAGGGATAATCACTCCTTCTGAGTTTGGTCTGATGCTGGATAAAATTGCGAGTAAATACCTTTCAGGTGGAGCATCTGAAGCCATGTAAAGTTCCCGGAGAGCTGCAAAACCAGTTTAAATCGCACCTTTTATCTGAAGATGCCAGATTTTTCTCGAAAATAATGTTGACACTGAGCCATGATGCCATTAACTGTTTCATGGCTCAGCTTCAGCTGTGTTAGACTGAATAGACCGTATATTCTTCCTGCTGTTTATGATCTCATTATTTATGTATATCTGAACGTTGTGTCGATTTTAGATATATGAATCCTTAGGCCGTGATTTATATTAAGCTGGCATTGCTTTTTTAATACAAAAATCAATATGAGGTATTATATGTTATCACCAGTTACTAGCCTACCAACCTGGTTTAAAGCACACTGTGGAAGAAGTAGTGAGGCCGCTATCACCTATGCTTTGGAAACTCAGAGGGATAAAGATAGTAAATTTGCAAGAGAAATGATTGAGGCAAAAATAAGTTCTATTATAGCTCGATTTCCAAATGCAGCAGGAACGAACACGAAATACGGTCGTAGCTTGCAAAAATATGGGGGTATGTTGGAACAATTGAAACGAGTAAATAATAATTCTGCTGAGAATATGGTGGTGAAATGTGATGAATATTATGTCGATGCTAAAACAAAAGCTCCTTTAGGAGGGGGTAAGGATTGGGATGGTTGGGATGGTTGGGCAGAAGATAATCAACTATATGGCCCTGTGAGGGAGGTGAATAAAAACTCAGGAGGCTCAGCTTCACCTTCTTGCGAACTGAGGGAACAATTCAAGCCTGTTGTTTCAGAAATGCAAGAGATAATAAAAAGAAAAACCTAATAAATATCCTCCGGCATAGCCGGAGGCATTTCAAATTCGCCGATAAGGCGAGCCTGTACATAAATTTGTGTAATTACCTGATTTTGATATGTTCAATCCAGCATCAAATGAAGGTTAATTTATGGACGAAAAACAGTTGCAGGCTCTGGCTAATGAACTGTCCAAAAATCTCAAAACCCCTGACGATCTCAGCCAGTTCGATCGCCTGCTGAAGAAAATCAGCGTTGAGGCGGCTCTCAACGCCGAAATGTCCCACCATCTGGGCTACGATAAAAACCAGCCTAAACCGGGTGCTAACTCCCGCAACGGCTATTCCACAAAGACCGCTACCACCGGCGATGGCCCTCTGGAACTACGCACTCCACGCGATCGTGATGGCTCTTTCGAACCGCAACTGGTGAAGAAAAACCAGACACGGATCACCGGGATGGATAACCAGATTTTATCGTTGTACGCCAACGGGATGACCACCCGCGAGATAGCTGCAGGGTTCAAAGAGCTGTATGACGCCGATGTCTCACCGGCGCTGGTCTCGAAGGTCACCGACGCCGTGATGGAACAGGTTACCGAATGGCAGAATCGTCCACTGGATGCGGTTTATCCCATTGTTTACCTTGACTGTATCGTCCTGAAGGTCCGGTAGGGCAGTCGCGTCATCAATAAATCCGTGTTCCTGGCGCGGGGTATCAGCATCGAAGGCCAGAAAGAACTGTTGGGTATGTGGCTGGTCGAAAACGAGGGCGCGAAGTTCTGGCTCAATGTGCTGACAGAACTCAAAAACCGCGGCCTGAGCGATATACTCATCGCCTGTGTCGACGGCCTGAAAGGCTTCCCGGATGCCATCAACACGGTATATACGGAAGCCCGCATCCAGCTGTGCATCGTGCATATGGTGCACAACAGCCTGCGGTTCGCCTCATGGAAGGACTACAAAGCCGTCACCTGCGACCTGAAAGCCATCTATCAGGCCCCCCACGGAAGAAGCAGGGTAGCAGGCGCTGGAAGCGTTCGCCAGCGCCTGGGACAGCCGCTACCCGCAGATAAGCCGGAGCTGGCAGGCAAACTGGACCAACCTGGTGACGTTCTTCGCTTACCCGGCAGACATCCGTAAGGTGATCTACACAACGAATGCCGCTGAGGGACTGGCGTATGGCAATGAGCCGCTTTATTATCGAGTTCGGTGACCGCCCCTGGACGGTCACTTCTGAGAAAAAGCAGTTACACAGAATCGTGTACAGGGTCGGAAGCTTGGTTGCGTCACGTGATCAACGTCATCAATACATGGCCTGCCAACTGCGTGAAAGAGCTGTTGCCCTGGAACGTCACCCTCTCTGTAAACTAATTTTTACCTCACTTCCTTCCCGGGGCGCTTACTTCCCGCTTACCTTTACCGGTGCTAGTCCTCAGCAGCCACTGGATATATTCACTCTGGCTGCCGGTGATCCTGTCCAGCGTAAAGATAACCGATTTCCTCCATCGTCGGACGACGCAGTTTTGGGTGTCCGGCCAGAACGGCAGATAAATTCTGGCTCAGTTAAGACCATCGGGCTTTCAGATGTTCGCCCAGCATCCTGTCCGCCAGAGGGCTCAGCCCCTGAAGAAATGCCTGTTCCGTACTCTCCATTGCTCTTGTTCCGACAGCACGCTCAGCATCGGTATTACCGACCAGCTCAGCCGGTTTTAGCTCTGTGTCAGACAGCATCTGAAATATATCGTCATAATCCGAAATTTTCTTCTTACATAGAGTTTCCCAATCTTCCGGATACGCGCGCTTCAGCACGCTGCGTAGCGGTGCCCACTGCAGTATCCATTCTCTGAACTGTGTGTTTTCGGAGGTCTTCACCTGAATCTCGGCGGCCTGCAGGTCTGATTCAGTTATGTGGGATACGTCAAAGAACCGCATTTCCTTCGTCACGCTGCTCAGCTCAAGCACCTCCTTCAGCTTATTCTGGAAGCCCAGATAAACCTCAATTTCATCAACGAAGAACAGCTTGTTGACCTTAGCCCAGGCAATCTCCACCAGCTTTTCCAGGCGGAACATTTCACGCCCTACAGAAACCAGTTCAGGGCGATTGTTATCATACTTCCCTTTTTCTGCATCATGAACCAGTTGCAGGTTCTTCATCTGGTTCAGCGCAAGGGTGACCCGATCCTCGCAGCTTGACGTTGCCTCCGTCGCCATGGCAAAGGTTTTTGCTCTCAGTTCACCGTCTTCGGCCAGTTGCGTCAGCCAGGTCGATATCTGTGCTTTAAAACTGGTTTTTTTTTTGCAGTTTTTCGTCTCGCCTAGCCTGTCCAGGAAGGCACTGAAGGAGGTGGCATCATGTTCCTGTCCAAAGGACTGCCACCGGTCATCGGGCGCGGGTTCGCCCTCTTTCGCCGGCGCCAGCCAATCAGCGACAGCCTGGTGCAACGGACGGGCTTCCTGGGGAGTGGAAGGAGCGGCCATATTGAAATTAATCCTGGGCCCCGAATAACCCCGGCTACTGGTCATGGTCTCCAGGGTCTGGCGCGTGTGCTCTGACAGAGGGGTATTGGCTATATATATACGAGCATCCGAAGGCAGGCGAGTGATGCTTTCCGGTAGACTAGTGATTGAGGTGTTTTGCACCACCATCGTCCTCAACCTGTCCGGCAACTCCGGCAGGTTGGTCAGGGTGGGGATCTCAATCCGAAGCTCCCTTAGTCCGCCGGACAGTTCCGGTAGTTCAGTCAGTAAGGTACCTGTGATCTGTAAACTGGTCAGGCTGTCCGGCAACTTCGGCAGGTTGGTCAGGGAGGGAATGTAAATACTAAGATAATTTAGTCTGCCGGGCAGTTCCGGCAGTTCAGTCAGTAAGGCATCGTTGATAACTAATTTGAACAGGTTGTCCGGCAGTTTCGGCAGTTCAGTCAGTTGGGTATTGTTGATATATATAGTGTCCAGACTGTCCGGCAACGCCGAAAGACTAGTCAGTGGAGTGTTACTCACACTCAGATACCGTACTCCATTCGGCAGTGCCGACAGGCTGGCCACGAGGGTATCGTTGATTTCTATGATTTCAATACAGGGCGGTAAGGAGGAAATACTCCGGCGGTTCAGATGAAGAATACATGTGTCATGGATGTGGATGTCACGCAAGACATCTACCACAAAAGCACGGTCATGGGTCTCTGCTGATGGCGCAGCCTTTTTCCACTCGGACCAGACCACTTCATACTCCTCTAGAGTCTGTGGTGCCGTTGTGGCGGTGGCATGTTCTGGACATTCCTCACCCCGTTCTGCGTCCGGGGTGAGATGGTGGGTTTCATGGTGCTCCTGACACTTCACGGTATACTTCCCTGCATCATCAATGGTAACCGACAGCATCTCCTGGCTGTTTTCGTCCAGAATGCAGAAGTGCTTTTCTCCGTGCCGGCCGAACTGTACGTTTTCTGCAAATCCGCTAAACGCGAACGTCCTGAGCTGTTCAAATCTACCGGCCACCTGCTCCAGCGTCGTTCCGGCCGGCGGGTGACAAATCTGCCGGATGAGCTCCAGCACTTCTGGCTTCTTCGTTGAGCAGAAAAACGCCTTAATTTTATCCCATACGCTCAAGTGAGGAGAAGTGTCAGAACTGGCGATATCCTTAATGCATCTGCTGCTGATTGCAGCGGAAATACATCCATTTCCAACCTGAAAGGGCATAATAAACATTCTCTCTATTATTAACGGTCTGCGTTGATAGTATCATCGCTGTCTGGTTGTTTATTCCATAATACGCTCATCGACTGATTCATGGTTGTTCCGTTGCGGTGAATAGCAGAAGAGACATGAGAATCGCTGGCGTGATGGCCGAAATGGCCGCAGTGGACAAGGGACCAGGTGGACGGAATGTTCCGCCAGGTTACGGTGGCGCATCGTACTGCCAACTGACTGAACAAATCTCTTTCCAATGGTTATCGTGCCACCTCGAGTCTCCCGTAAGATAGTCAGTGTGACGTTATTTCTGCAGCAACAGATAGTGAAGGGGGTTATCGGCACACTCCCCGAAACCACATTCAAGGAATGTCGAAAGCAAATTGATGGCCAGTAACACGCAAAACAGCAGCATGACCACCATACCAGGACGTGAGGATGACGGTGGGGTTGTACTATCCGATCCCGATAAGGAGAGCATCAGAGTGATGGCCATCAGAATGAGCACTGACGTGACCAGCGACCAAGTGTAAAAATGGAGCCCGAGAAATACGGATCCGTATCCTGCATCCCTGGGCATGATGTGTAGCAAAATTTGTCTTACAGCAATCGAGCCGGTGATGATCGCCCCCAGAATTGCAATACTGTAATGCCCTCCTTTGATACCAAATCTGATGTTAAACAGAAAAGCAAGCCCTGTAATGATAAGTCCTGTCCGCTGGAGTAAACAAAGTGGGCAGGGGAGTTCATTACGGTCAAACTGATAGTAAAAGGCAACCATCAGAGCTATGTCGATGGCGAACAGCGTAGCGATATTAAGCCACTTAATGAGATGTTTTTTTGTATGCAAGTTATTTTTTTTGATCATGGGCGCAATTAACCTGTCTTATAAGGAAATATTGAGAGGGGATGTTAAATGGTGCCAGAATGAGAGCAGAGTAACGATAATCAGGGTAATGCAGAGTAAATAACTAATTATCGGTTTTTTTACTGTAAAAAGTGCAACCAGCGTATTGCTGAGTGCCAGAAGAAAGGGAAGGAACATGTACACATTAAATCCTTAGGTGGTATATGGAAGAGTAAAAGCTGTGTGCAGGATTTACTATTAAAATGGGGTTTTTATGTTTTTTATATCAAAAAAGAACCCCCCCCTGAAAAGACTTTTAAGCCATTCGAGAGGAGGGAGGTAATTTATCGATAAACCTCGGCAGTTCCCTGCCAGAAACTGGAGTGTCCGGGGGTACTGAGCGAGGTGATATACAATGTTTTTCCTCCTAGATCTTGTGCTTCTTTTTGCATTTTATGGATTGCATCGTCCATTGTTCCAGGCACAGAGGAAACCGATACCGTCCCGATTTCACTGTGTTGTTCAGTATTGATAACCGTTGGCAGGTTGTTTGCCAGGGCGCTTGCTGATGCCAGCATTAATAACAGAAGAGTTGTTTTCATATTGATAATACCCTTTTATATTTGTGGGTTTGCCCAATTTTTATATTGCATGATTTTTATTCGCGCGTCATTTTTGTTTAGGAAAACATAGTTAAGTTTTTGTAACTATTTATAATGCCTTATTTATCTAAATGAATATTACCCATTATAAGAAACGGGTTTATTTTATTGTATTTATGCTTTTATTTGCTGTGTAGGTTTCGTGTTGTTTTGTGTAGTGAATAAAGTTGTGTTTTTATGCTTTTATATCCGCAGGAAGGTTAAATTAACCTGACGACATATTTGTACCATTAAAGTATATAAAGTCTGGAGGAGAGACTATGTCACTGAAGCAATACTGTCGTTGTCTAAGAAAGTTACTGAGGACTGCCATGCAGGTTATCTGGTTGCCCATCGCGGAGAGTCGAAAAATGGAAGTGGAAGTTATAATAAAGCAAGAGATACAATACGATACCCTGCCCTGCCCTGCCCTGCCTTTGCCTGTATCGTCCACGGAGCTCACCGCTGTTAAAATAACGCTTCCACCCTATACCACTTTGCAAAGGCCAGAGTATTGTGCCCTGTATGGTTTATGTTGTTCATGGGAGCCTTGCCCGTGGCTCAGACTCCTCAACCTACAGACAGACACTGACTACGGGGGAATTTTTTAGCGTCAATACCGTCCATGATGTCCTGGGATATACCAGGGATACGCCGTTGGAAATGGTGGCTTATTACGTCAGATTTTTGAGCCTGGATAATTTCGATGGACTTGATTAGGTTCCTTCTGTGTTGGGGCATTTACCACCGCCAGTTTAGTAATTCTGTGCTATTTTTTTATATTATTGCAATGCGTAAATAGATGACTATCCTATAGTCTAGAAAGTGTTTTTTACGTTAACTGAAAAAAACTGTTTCGGGAGACTTTAAATGACAATCATAGCACCTGTTAAAAAAAATATTGATTCCCCAATTCAAAACGCTAAAGGCTTACAACCGTCTCTACCTAGACGATTTATGAATATGATACTACGTGTCTTTAATAGCTTAGTGGGGATTCGAGTCGTAGCGAAAGGATATACAGACATACCAGTTGCGAAAAAATATACAGACATAGCAGATGTGATTAATAATTCCAAATATTTGAATGCTCAGGTAGAAAGGTTGGATAACGCTGGAAATAGGGCTTTAACTTGTCTCTTTCCAGAATTGAAAGAAGAAGTACGCTCATTGAAAGGTATCATTAATAATATGGGTGATTTGAGTAGGAATGAGTTTGATGACATCATGGTTCATGAAAAAGCTATGGTTGAGGCTATCGCGGATAAATGCCTGCGAGTGATTAAACGTGATGAAGCAGAGAAGCGAAAGGAGATAGTTGATTACATATTTAATGAGATGAAAGATACACATAACACGAAAGGAAAACTGTGCAACAAAGACTTTACTGAAGATATGTTTTCTAATTATATGAAGCTTGTGATTTTCAATAAGATAATAGATAGATTTTTTCAAAAGGCATTTAGTAACATTAAGGAGGAGGTTTGTTCTGAGATTGATAAGGAGCTTAGCTGTTTACAAAATGCCAGGGAGTGCATTTCAAGCCTGGCAAATAGTGAAATCTTTAGCGATAATGATAGGTCAAGATTTTCTGAAATTGTTGCATCATATAAGTACTTAGAGGAACATGTGGTGAATAAATTACCAGGGGCGTTTTCTTTTTTGATATTTCCTGTGCTTCAACCTTATCAAGAAGAGTATGCTAAAGAGTACGCTGGTGGCTGTGATGCAATAAATACAAAGTGTGCTTTGATTAGAGATGTAATTAAAATGACTAACGAAAATTTCAGTGATTCAACCTTGTATAGAGCATATGAAGAAGTACAGGAAAAGAAAATACTGAAAAAATTGAGTCAAATTACATGTGAATGAATGTATAGTTGTTTACGCAGACACACAGGCTCGTTTCTAACCAGGGGGAGGTATTATGCAAATCTCATATTCATCTGGTTTATCACTATTTTGTTATGGTGTGTTTCGTACAGTCAGCAAAGGGCTTTCATCTTTAGTGTTTCTTAGACGCGTGAAAAATTCAGCGGTGACAATTAGACATCATGATGAAAACAAAATGAGCGTTCCCGCAGGGCGAGCATGCGACAAAGAACCGTATAATCGCTTTAGCACTGATGATTATTATTTTCGGGGTAAATCAAATGCCCTTGAAATTGTCACTATGAATGATCCCCCCCCTATAGTTATAGTATCTAATGATACTGGAAGTAATGGTGATGATGAATATGTTAAGGAAGCAAAAACTGCACTGCAAATGATAATAAATATATGGAAGGCAGAAGATGCATTTATCGTTGCACAGGATACAACAAATTGTCGGGCAGCATTAATTGGGGCGTATCGGCAGGCGATTGAATGTTTTAAGCTGTTTGGGGGCGGTAAGGTTTTTTCTAACAATGAGATAAATCAAATCCAGGTCTGTTTTTTTAATAGAGTGGAACTACTTACCAATCCTGTGTATGATGAATTTTTAATCAATAATAATTCATTTGAAAAATTTATTTCATCCTATGGTTTTTTTCGTTCTCGACATGATTTAACAAGAAAAGAAGATATTTCCTGTACCGGAAGTGAGGCAGGCGATATTACTCGTAAACCATGTCTGAAAAGTTGCATTTCTAAACCTAAATACTATGGGCGTTTCAGGGTGATGCGTCATCGAATCAAAAGGGGAGATTATGGCTCTTGAATATCTGTTATTTTCTGATCTTTCTGCTCTTGGTAGCAGCCCGGACAGTGTAAAGAACAAATTTAAAGCGATCTTTGGCACAGAACCAGATGGTCTTGCTCTTAATGATGAGACTTATTATTCAGGCTATCAACCCCCCATTACTCAGCAGTACGCTATGCATTGCTATAAAATTCTGGGGGTGCCCCAGTTCCTGGCGTCGAGTCCACTGGAATCTGGGGAGGTTATTGTCGGCAGTAACACGGCGGTCAATCACTCTGACCAGTCAGCAGAAATAGCCTTAATGGTGGTTGGTGCATGGACGGAGACAATGGGATGGAATTTGTCAGTCACCACCGGTATGCAATTCAAAACAGAATTTAAGGTTGAAGGGATATTTTCTACCGGCTGGGAGTTTAGCCTGAATGTGAGTGGCGGTAAGTCTGGCTCCACGGGGACGAGGAAAAGCTCCCAGGCAACAGCAACGGTTCAGGTACCCGCAAAATCAAAAATCACTATCAATATGATTGCAACCATGAAAAAAGTCAAACTCGACTTTAAAGCTCCAATCAAGGTCAGCGGTTCGTTTGGCGCAAATTTCCCGGAGCCAGTGAGGGGGCACTATTTTTGGTTTGTTGACGCTGAACAACTTCTGCCCATGACGCAGGCTGAAATTACCGGTGTAATTACTGGAGCAGCGGCATTTGATATACGTACTGAAATCGGTGAAATAGAATCCATTTAATATAAGGAGTCGATTATGCTCAGCGGTATTTCCAGAGCAGTCAGTGTTCAGTCCAACCAAAAACTATACTCTGCACTTGGTCAGGCAATGGGCGAACTGAGGAATACGATAGAGAGAGTTGAAAGTAATACCAACGCTCCTTTACGAATGGCATTTTCATCCCTTGAACGTTATCATCAGTCGGTCGAGTCTTGCCGCGATCGCAACGAGAGATTCAATAATCTACGACATCGGGTAGTGAGCATGATTAATGACCGTATGAAAGAAGTACGAAATCATAATGCTCATCCGGCTGTAACTCATTCACGGTTTCTGTCCCTGGCGCAAGATGTACATGGTGCACTTAACCGGAATGAACCCCCTGATAAAGACAAACTGAGAGATTTGCGTGCTGCGTGTGGTATTTTGGGTGAATCATTACCCAAACTGCGTTCTGGCCTGGACCCGCTTTCTGATGACATAAGGGAGATACTGCGGGTTTTACCGGCAGTGGAGAATACCCGTTGTCAACTGATGTCAGACGCCATTCAACCTGTCAGGATGCGCCTTAGTGATCCTCAGTACGAAGAATCTCAGTATAAAGAAGCTGCGCTGGCTTTCTGTGACCAGGTCTATAGCACTCTTGGATTGATGAGAGGCTAATATGCCAGCGATTGGCTTACAGTTATCTCATATCACCTGTATCCGCAATGGTTAATTGTGGTACGACACATCGGCCAGAAAATAGCTGTTGTATTTTGTCCGGCTGCCGTATGGGGATGTGGAGGGTGAGTAAGTGCTCTCGCAGGGAGCGGTTTTTGAGTATCATGAGCAGGGAGTGAATATAGCGGTCATGGAAGACAGGAGTGCTGGAATGATATCGTCCAATAGTATCCCATGAGTATCCATGGTTGATGATCTGCTGATGTAAAATGTAAGCGCCAGAAAGCAAATTAACGCAGGCGCTATTTTGTAATTCTTCTCGTTTAATTCCCATCGTTCTGAGCATTGGCAGATGAATGCTATTGATCTGCATAAGACCAATGTCCTGCGTTTTGTTAGCATTTATATTGACAGCACACTGATCAAAGTGTGACTCCTGCCAGATGACCGCTTTAATAAGCAATGGGTTAATTTGAAAACAACGGGCGGCATACAAGATACAATCATTTGCTGCCAGTGCGGGCCTGCAGCTGACGAAGAGTAGCATCAGGCAGATGATTTTTTTCAACATATAAATTTAGAGTATGAAAGACGGCCACAAAAAAATCCTTTTTCTGTGGCCTGGTAGGTTAATCGTTCTCACTCTCGGGCTGAGAGAAGGCCTTGTTCAACATGAACGAATACAGACTGTTCAGTCCCAGTAGCTGACAGGCCGCTGAATCCAGTGCCTTGGTGTAAGGCGTAGTCCCTTGTTCTTCACGTAGTTCACCATCAGCCTCAAGCAAAGTGGAGGAGAGGGTTGTCAGGGAAGGGGATTTACCTGGATAGAGTGATTTGAGCGTTTTCAGTAATTCAGCAGTGGGGGGGAGTTCGTTGTGCTGGTGTAGATAGTTGAGCACAATATCTTTATAAGCCTGATCCGGGTCGATCGGATCCACTCCACTCACATTGGTATGGTTTGTACGGGTATCAGTCTTCCCTATCATGTTCTTCTTCCTCTTCTAAGTTGTTTTCATGGTGTGTTGCGGTGCTGGTGGAGCGAAACTCCTTCAGCATCGTGATGATTTCTTGCAGAAAATCTCCGGGTAGCGCGTCCAGTGTTTGTCCCGCGGCGAGTGCCTCCTGGCAATTTATTGCGTCTGCCGTCAACTGCTGACACAAAGGAATGGCAGAAAACCGAATGGCCTGATCACGGTACTGGACACCAAAGCTGTTATCGGGAGAGGGCAGGCAGCGAAAATGTTGCAACGAAGGAGGCAAAGAAAGACCTACCGGCAGCAGCAGTGTTGGTGGCTCATTGCCATCTATCTCATCCATAAGGTGAGTGACGATTAGTTCCGCGACGGCGGGTTCGTTGAAAAGAGTATGCAGCCGCTCGGTCAAATAATGCTGGTAGCGGGTGATTAACTGATGCTGCATCGCGATGCAATTCTCCAGAAATGAGACGAGCTCCTGGAAAACCAGATGAAATCCCGCAGCGTATCCTTGTTTCTGTAGAGCCGAGACTTGTTGCGTTGTTTCGTCAATCATATTTTTGCAGCGCTGGTAGGTTTGCGCTAACGCTTCGGCATGGCGTTGTGCACGGCGGCGTTCACCCGCCTTAAACAACGGACCTTCCATCACCGTGTCTGGAAGGTCATCAAGAGAAATGGTACGCATGATTAAGTGCCATGATGAGTAAGTTGATATTTGCAGGGGTCAGAGGGGCTTCCCCCTTTGGGATCCCCAAAGTGAGTGGAAAAAGCAGCCGGGCCCGTTTGTGAAGCGCAGGAGAAAACTGACTGAATAGGGCAAATAAAAAGGACGCCCCTGTCTGCAGGGGCTGGCCTGCCGCAGAAAGGGGGGGGGGCATGACCATGTCGGCCGAGCGGTACTGCACTTCGGGTAAAGGAAGTGCAATAAAAGTTTGTACCGCCGAAGAGCAAAAGAGATGTCTTCCCTGAGCTAAGAGATCGTCACGCAGTAATAGTGAACCGATCAGCATGGCAGCATCAGGAAGACGATGCCAGTGTTGTATAGCGGACTGCAACAGGTGATCTTCCCGTTTGCTGATACTCAAATCCCTCTCCAGAAGCTGGTATTGTCGAGCCAGCCAGTGGTTAAGCAAGGGATGAGCGGCAGGTTTGTCAACCCAGCGCTGCCAGCTTTCGGGAATATGGCTGTGATGGCACCAGACAACGGGATGATACATCACTACAAGATGTGACAACCATAAAGGAGTGGTCATTCAGCAACACCCTCCTCGTTTTTTACCGGCTGTTGTACTGATACCTGTTTACGCCGTAGCCAGTAGAACAATGCGCCAGAGCAGAGCAGGGCAAGGAACAAAAGGCCGCACAAAGCATACCACCACAGCGGATTACCATTACGATCATCACGTGTAGGTGGAGAATATTGCACCTGTGGAGCCGGGAAAAGCACTACCGAAATATTGTTGTAAAGAATATTATCAAGGCTGTTTTTCATCAGCGTTTTAATCTGTGAAATCAAGACATTTTTATCTACAACACCGCTGTAGGTGAGCAATACGGCAAGATGTTCTGTGGGAGAGGCGCTCCCCCCATCACCGGATTGCAACGGATAGCTAATATGCACTCTGGCATTAACAATTTGCGGAATAATCTTTAATGATTGCTGCAGGCGTTGTTCCTCCATCGATAACAGCCGTGCCTGTTCTGCCTGGGGGGAAGACACCAGCGCACTATCGGGAAACGCCTGCGCAATCTGCACGTCCGGAGGAGCTGGGAGCTGGTATTGGTTCAGAATCGATAAAGCACTGGTGCTGTCCGCATTGTGTACCCTGATGGTATAGCCCGCTTTCAGCGTACCACTCTTGGTGGCAGCAATGTTATGTTGCTGGAGTACTGCCAGAACCTGATTAGCCTGCTGTTCGCTAAGGTTGCTGAGTAACGCATTATCATTACAACCACTCAGCGTGACTAAACAGATGACCAATAACAACGATGTCAACATATGCTTGAACATAGGATTATTGCGCTTTTTCCAGAGTCTCAACCGTACTGACCGATTTTCGGGCAAGTGTCGTTACCAGAGAGATGTAGTTACTGTATTCCCCCAGGCGAACCTGTAATTGCGCCAGCATATTCGGGTCACTCGTCATTTGAGGTGCACTGAGTGCATTAATGGCGTTTTTGTACTGAGCATCCTGCTGACTAAGCTGGTGGTAAGCTTGCGAGATGAAGTTATCAAGGTGCCCTTCTGACGACAACGCTGTGTTTGATGTTGTGGCCGAATCGACCGGCATTAATTTGGTCAGGGAGGGTAATGCAGTAATTGAAATACCAGGCATAATATTTCCTCGGTAATAAAAATGAGTATGGTCAGAAACCATACTCACAGGGCTGTTAACTAGCGGAAGTTCTGGATGATGGCAGAACCAATATCTTTGGCGACTTTAACTGTATTGCTTTGGGCGTTACGATAAAGAGTATACTCCTGAAGTTTCGCCTGAAAATTGGCAAGCACAGATGGATTGGAAGGGTCTTTTGAAAGTGCCACTTCGGCAGTTTTTAGATCATTCCACAGAGAGGTAGACCCGGTATCAAAATCCCCACTAAGATAATCAATAAACCCATCATTTTGATTGACCGGGTCAATGGGTTGATTACCTGATACTTGAAATGACATTATATTACCTCATTTGATAAGATTAAAAAGCATAGGCAGGTGGAAAATACCAGTGATGCCGATCAACAAATAAATAGCCATTCGGTGCATCAAGGTACGATTTCCCTTGCAGCCAGTTTTCATCCTGGTTGATAGAGAAATTAATGAAGTGATTACCCCAGAGCACGTAAAACTGGGCTATGAAGTTTTGTAAATCCGTGAGTGCTTCATCGCTGAGTTGGTTGTGGATTTCAAATGTGTATCCTTGAACAGTGTTAATTTGATGATAGGGGATTTGCAACCGTTTAAGGCCATTCTCAGCACTTTCCAAAATTGTTTTTTTACTGTACTGATGTAAATAAATATGTCTGGCATAAGGCATTTTCTTTAGCAGAAGCTGTTGAAGATCCTTAATACGAGCACTGTTCACTCCTTGCAATATGCGTAATGTAGGATACTGTGGGGAGGATAAATCTAGTTGTAATACCGGAATGCCGGATTGCTGTAACTGGAGCAATATATCCGTGCGCACATTGTCTTTCCATAGTGCTTTAATGTTTTTTTGGTCAGGAAGCTTTATGAGCGCGGCCTGTAACCATTGAAGATCGCGATAGTGCGTCGCCAGGGCGTAAATATTATCATCCCTTCCCTGAAGAATTAGCACAGGACTCGGTGCCCCAGCTAATCGCTGCGATAATGACATAATCTTGTGTGTTGACTGATAATGCTGATAAAAAATGGCTGCAGATATGACCATCGTCAGTGATAGCAATAATCCATATAAAAAGATCCGTCGGTTATATTTGACGGCTAAGCGCGGAATAATGCTCAAGGACTCGGTGGAAGTTGATTCGTCTTTATCGGCGTCCAATTGTGATGCTATGAGTGCCTCATGAGCCCATGAGTCGTCAGCTTTTTTCAGCGCCAGGCGAATATTCTGATACTGGAAGTATGTTTGTAATGTTATCGCCTCATTAAGCATATCCTTGCCATCGTATATAGTAACAGGCAATTGCTCACTATTCTCATCATTAAGGGGGACAGGTTTCTGCGACAGATGTAACACCATATTAGGCATGTCAACATCTGCAGGAATGAACAGCGTGTTTTGTACATAAGAGCACACATGCTGTTTTTTTTCGCTACCGTCAGGGTCGGAACTGGCATCAATCATTAAATCTTTATTAGATGCAATAACCAATAAATAGTCTTCTGCAGGCAAGTAGAGCTCACTACCATACATAGGACCAAACATGATTTTTAATGTGTAGGACAATGCATGTGGGGTGCCACGATCATTATCCTGGGTAGTCCCTCCTGGGGAGGCAGATTCATTCGTTAGCATGTTCTCTTTAATGCAGTTGCATTTTCCAAATCGAGTTAGTGATGGCTTAAAGGTTCTCGCCGACCTGAGAGTAATTATATCTGTCAAGAGCAGGTTGTAAATTACTGGGTGAGATGAAAATAATCATATATTTATGATCTTTTTGTGATCTTTTATTTTATTTATGATATCTGCATTTTGCGGGTTGACCTGTTTTTTTTTTGGTAGATTATTAATGTTCGCTATGCAGGACATGCTGTGCCCGTTCACCTCATGCCGGTTAGCAGGGGGTAACCCTGTAATGTACCCTGTAATGTACCCTGTAATGTAGTGGGAGAGACAAAATATGAATGATGCTGAAAATGATAAAAGATGCGACTTAAGGCCATCATTTTTGTGGCGAAAAAAAAACGTTTCTGACACAAGTTTCGTCATGAATGAAGAGTTGGTGAAAATGACGGCAATATCAAGTGATGCTTATTTTAGTGTTTCCTGTAAACGAAAGCGAAGTGGTTGGGTCAGGCCTTTTTATCCCCTCATTTTAGCTATTCATGGTCGCGCGAAGATTGAGCTACACGGTCAATGGTGTATTGAAATACTCCCGGTTTACGATGCCGCCACATTATTGGCTTTTTCTGAAAATGCAGAAGAAGGAGGGGGAGGCGGTACCGGTCATTTTCCTGTTATTAAAATTGATAGTGATAAGGTATCCAGTTTTATCATTAAAGAGTCAAGTGAGGCTTCGATCGCCGAAATGTTGGTGTTGAATCGTCAGAATCAGGAAAGGGAAGAGCTCTCAGGTTTTTATGATTTTATCAGGGGCAGTGAGTGTTACTGGATCATCAAATATCTGCTGTCGATGTTAGCGAGTGAGGGTGAAAAGGATATGGTGAAAGCACCAGGCCGGGTCTATGAAATTTGTAGCTCATATGGTGTGTCGCAAACATACTTCAGAAAGTTATGCCATCGTTATTTGCATCGCGGTGCTAAAAAACAACTCAGAATATGGCGTGCGGCTCTCAGTGTACTGCAATTGATGGAAAGTAAAAATAGCGTGGTTTGCGTAGCGCAGGACAATGGTTACGCTTCATCATCACATTTTTCTACAGAAATAAAGACCTTTTTTGGTATTACGCCAAAAGAGTTCAGGAGACTGGAAAGTTTATTATATGAATAAGTTGTCGCTAAAGCGTGCTTGCCAAATATTATTCTTAGTATGTGCGATCATCGTTAGCGCAGGTCAGCCTGCACTGGCAAGCACGGATAATACGTATGTCGCCAGCGACAGCAGCGTCAGGCAGCTTTATTCGGTCCTCTCTGATGAATTACACAAACCGGTTATTGTCAGCGATCTTGCAGGTAAAAAGCGAGTTACAGGAAATTTTGATCTCAACAGGCCATGGGCTTTCCTGCGGGATATTACGGGTAAAACGTCATCGGTCTGGTACTACGATGGCAGTGCTATCTATGTTTATGATGTGACAGAACTAGAGAGTCGGGTTGTGCAGTTAAATCGGGCACCGTTTTCCCGCCTGCTGGCTTTTCTGAAATCAACGTCTCTTTATGATGAGCAATATCCTCCCCGTGCAAATGGTGATGTTGGGTCATTCTATATTTCAGGACCTCCTGTCTATGTCGATCTGGTGGTTGCGGCAGCCAAATATATGGATGCGACCTACGGAACACCGAATACTGGCAAAAATGAAATCCGGGTGATTCATCTCAAGAATGCGTTTGTCACCGACCGCAGCTATACACAGCGTGATACTCCAGTAACGATCCCTGGGGTCGCGACGGTGCTCAAACAGTTGTTGAATAATTCCTGGCAGAATGGGGAGCAGGCACTACCACACGCAACAGTGACCGTCGATCGCGATACCCGGGATGCATTGGCAGTAGAAGGGAAACAAGGTCCAGGTTATCCGGCATTACCACCTCTGAATATGAACCAGGCTGGGCAGCGCCATTTATCCTCTCCGGAAAGCGGTAGCGACAATAACGATATCAGTATTGTCGCGTACCCGGATACCAATAGTTTATTGGTTGAGGGGGCTGCGAGTCAGGTCAATTATGTGCAGCAGCTGGTGGATGCGATTGATATCCCTAAACAGCAGATCCAGTTGTCATTGTGGATACTGGATGTGGCAAAAGATGATGTTGACGAACTGGGTATTAAGTGGCAAGGAGCAGGATCAACTGGGAACTCAGGTATTACCTTTAATACCAGCTCACTGACCCCACAAGGCAGCCTGCACTTCCTGGCCGATATCAGTGCTCTGGCGCAGGAAGGGAATGCTCAGGTGGTGTCACATCCGGAGCTGCTGACACAAGAAAATATTCCTGCTCTCTTTGATAACAACACCAGTTTTTATGCACGGCTTACAGGAGAGCGGGTGGCATCGCTGGAAAAAATTACCTATGGAACACAAATCAGTGTGTTACCGCGTCTGTCGAGTGGAAGCCGTGAAATTGAAATGATTTTGAATATTCAGGATGGTGGCCTGCCCCTGGCAAATGGTGCCCAACCGTCCACTGTGGATCAGCTACCGGTGGTGGATAATACGCAAATTAGCACTGAAGCTCGAGTGCCACGTAACTACAGTTTATTAGTAGGGGGATACAGTCGTGACCAGGATGAACACGGAGACATTGGTATTCCTTTGCTTAAAGATATCCCCTTCCTCGGGCGGTTATTTGATTACCACTATTCTGAACATAAACAATATATTCGTATGTTCCTGATACAGCCGAAATTACTGGACAATGGATCATTTTTCCAGGGATTCGATAGTAAAAATCCTGAGCTGGGTATCGATTCACGTGGTCGTGAGATTACCCTGCAGGCGACGGTCTCGATGCTGAAAAGCTATCTGACGGATTGATTGGGAGAAATTGTTATGGCCATCAGTACTGTTGATACGAAAAGTTTCCGCGATTTTAATCCCTCGTCAGTTCGAAGCGGAGAAAGTACCTTAGTACCTGTTGATGATGGTATGCCTGTTGTTGCAGTAGATTTACAGGCTGAAATTGCCGATGCCATGGAGGAGATGGCGGATCTTGTTAGCGTTTTCGGACGGTCGGCAGGGAAGAGTGGCAAGAAGAATGTTGAAGAGAATGATTTTTTGTCTTCGATTCTGGAAGAACTGGCTGATGAAAATCTGGAGAGTCTTGTGAGCCAGATGGTGAAATCAAAAATGAGCGCTGCTGAGTTATTGCGCCAGGGAAGAGGAATGTTTCCGGATGATTGCGATCTGATGCAGGCTCTACGTGAGCTTCTGTATCGACGGAAATTGTCAGCGTTACAGAAGAGAGAGCTTCAGAAAGCTATCGCGGATCTGGAGAAATTTACGGATACCCAGAAAACACAATCCGGTGTCAATGTTGCGCGGGTGGCAAAAAAATTTACTCAGGGGCAGGAGGCACTGACTGCGAAGGCATTACGTTCAGCCTATCTCAATTTTCTGGAGTTGGATATTCCTGCCAGCTACCTCTATCAGGATTGGGTCACACAATTTGGTTGCCAGCATCGACAAAGGATCCTGGCATTTATGCTCAGTGCGCTACTTTGTGATATGAAATCAGTATCGCCAGGAATTAATGATATGGAATTTGGTCAGCTCTCCGGGAAGCTTTTTCTAACAAGAGGGCTGAACAGTATTGATAGTCTGCTGATTGAAAAAATGGCTGCGTTTCCTTTTTTAATGCAACCGAGCAATAATCAGGAAGAAGAGCTAATCTCTCTATTTATGACTGGCTTGCTGGAATATGAACAATTTCCACAACAGTTGTCTTCTTTTGTAAAAAGATTCATGTTTAAAGTGTTGATTAAACACCGTGTTACATTTGTGCAGATGTTTTTGGATGTTTTTTCCAGAACATCTGAGTTCTTTTATGCCAATAATGAGGACCGATTACGGTTGATTGAGATGATTCGGGATATGATGCATTCTCTTTATAAAAAAGAGAGGCGTCTTGGTATCTGGAATGATTATTACTCGTAAATAACCCTGTATCAATAATTTTAAAAGAGTGCAATCGCATTTGATGATTTGAGGTGGTGTTAACATCTATGCTTGGTACATTTATATCACAAGTACGGTCAAGGCCGGAGCTCATCATTTTAACAATGATGGTTCTTGTTATTGTCATGCTTATTATTCCGTTGCCAACATGGCTGATTGATTTTCTCATTGGTCTCAATCTGACCATGGCTCTGTTGATTTTTCTGGGGTCATTTTATATTTCTAATATTCTCGAGTACTCTACGTTCCCCTCTATATTACTGGTAAGTACTCTTTTTCGTCTGGCCATTTCGATAAGTACCAGTCGACTAATTCTGATGAATGCTGATGCCGGGGAAATTGTTAGCAGTTTTGGTCAGTTTGTGATTGGCGATAATCTGGTCGTCGGTTTCGTCATATTCTTTATTGTCACGGTGGTGCAGTTCATTGTGATTACGAAAGGGTCTGAGCGTATTGCTGAGGTTGCTGCTCGTTTCTCACTGGATGCTATGCCCGGAAAACAAATGAGTATTGATGCTGATCTGAAAGCAGGTGTGCTTGATGAAGCTGGGGTTAAGAAAAAACGTGAATCACTGGAGGCTGAGAGTCAGCTTTATGGTTCCCTTGATGGCGCGATGAAGTTCATTAAGGGGGATGCCATCGCCAGCATTGTCATCATTTTTGTAAACTTCATTGGTGGAATGTCTGTCGGAATGGTTCAACATGGACTGGATGCTTCTCACGCACTATCAGTATATACGATCCTCACCATCGGTGATGCACTGGTAGCACAGATCCCGGCACTGTTGATATCTATTAGTGGTGGTTTCATTGTAACACGCGTAAATAATAGTGAAGATAATAATCTTGGTGCAAAAATTATTCAGGATCTGTTCGCCAACAAATTCATTCTGATTGTAACAGCATGTCTTGCTTTTATGATGGGGTTGCTACCAGGTTTTCCTTTTCCGGTATTTGTACTGTTGTCGCTCCTGCTACTGGCTCTGTTTGTGAAACACGTGCTGGCTGAGAAGAAAAAAGAAGGAGGTAAAGCGGGTAAAGAGGGGGATGGTAAAGCTGGAGAGGATAAGGCCAGTACTGTGACGATTGATGGAGACTTTATCCCTGAAACGATCCCACTTATTTTGGCTCTCTTTGAAGGCTATAAAGGGCAATTAACACCGGAAAATTTATCAACCTACTTTAAAAAGTCCTTCTTCATTGAATATGGCGTTCGATTACCAGATATTGCTGTAAGCTATCGCGAAAAATCTGTTTGCGAATCTGTCCAGGTTCTAATTAATGAAATTAATGTTGCATCGTACAGTATTCTTCCGGGCATGAGTAAAGTATTGATGCGCGGTGAAGAACTACAATTATTAGATAGTAGTGTAAAAAAACTGGGGGATGCTAGCGGTGTTTCATACTGGATCTCCGATGATAAATGCGAGAAGCTTAAAAAGCTGGGTTATCTGACGCGTAATGCCATTGATGAGCTTTATGTGTGCGTCTCAACGTTATTGACCGGAAATATCACTGAGTTTTTCGGTATTCAGGAAACGAAATCATTGCTTGATGACCTCGAAAAAAAGTATCCAGAGCTCCTAAAAGAGTGTTACAGGAATAGCACGGTTCAGCGAATCTCTGAGGTGTTTCAGCGCTTGTTGCAAGAGAAAATATCCATTCGCAATATGAAGCTTATCCTGGAATCACTCGTGCTATGGGGACCAAAGGAAAAAGACCCAATTATGCTTGTGGAGCACGTTCGTGGTGCGATGGCACGATATATTTCTGATCGTTTTTCTTATCAAGGAAAAATCCGTGCGTTGGTGTTATCGCATGAAATAGAAGACCAGATCCGTAATGGAATAAGACAGACATCTGGTGGTAGTTTTCTGAATCTGTCACCACCTGAAATAGATGGCATTCTACAAATAATGACCCAGAAGGTTGAAGAAATTGGTGTGAATACGCGTGATATGGTGCTGTTAACATCAGTGGATATAAGACGTTTTGCTAAGAAACTTATCGAGAGTCGCTATGCTGAAATGCAGGTGCTTTCTTTCGGCGAAGTTACCAGTGGTATTGAAGTTGATGTGATCGCTGTTATTCAGGAATAACAATTTACTCTTTTCATGACATAAATGGAGAACTCAGCTATGCAATATGATCTTTCAAATTTATTGATTCAGGCACTTGATCAGATGGGAATTAGTGATGTAGTTCAGGGGGGGCTGGATAATCATTCGACGATAACTCTGACGATGAAGGAAGGCAATCCGGATATTAATCTGGCAGCCATTGATGATGAAGTTTGGGTTTGGGCAAAACTGACCGACTTTAATGAAAATGCTCTTGCCCATAATAGCTCGGCACTGCTTCCTCTTCTGCTGCAACATGATGAGGATTGTTTCCACATTGGTCAGCCTGCACTTTATGAAGTTGAGGGCGATTTGGAACTCCGGGCACAGGTGAAAGAGAAGAGCCTGGAATCTGTCGATGCGTTTATGACCATGCTTGATAGCTATTTTAATCAGTTGCTTGAATATAAAAACGTTCTGGTATAACGCGGAGTCCTGGCATGCCTCATTCCCTATCACAATGTTTTAAGCATATTGCTCATCCATTACGTATTCAGGGCAGCATGATTGAAGCCGAATTGCCTGGAACGTCGATTGGTGAAGTGTGTGAAGTGCAGGCTTCGCTACAGGATGAAACGATTGTCGGACATGCTCAAGTCATCGGTTTTCGCGATAACCGTACCCTGCTGAGCTTGCTAAGCGACAGTTCGGGGTTTTCCAGACAACATGTTCTGGTACCTACTGGCGGGCCTTTTTGCTTGACGCTCAGCGATAATTTGCTGGGGTGTGTGGTTGATGCAATGGGACGTATCTGTGGCACGCTGGGGCAGAGGCCTCTGCCCCAGCACATACATTGCGAACAGCGGAAAATTGAAGGTCAAATCCTGGACTTCAGCCAGCGTAGCCCGATATCCCGGCCATTAAACAGCGGTATTCGGGCGATTGATGCCTTGCTGACATGTGGTCAGGGCCAGCGTCTGGGGATTTTTGCTGCGGCGGGGTGCGGAAAAACGTCATTGATGAATATGCTGATTGAACATTCTGAAGCAGATGTCTATGTCATTGGTTTGATTGGTGAACGTGGCCGGGAGGTCACTGAGTTTGTTGAAGAACTGAAAAATACTTCCCGCTGTGCGCAGGTGGTTTTGGTCTATGCCACATCCGATCGCTCTTCTGTAGAACGCTGCAACGCCGCACAGGTAGCCAGCACGGTGGCGGAGTATTTCCGTGACCAGGGGAGAAATGTCCTGCTTTTCATTGATTCGATAACCCGCTACGCCCGAGCTCTGCGCGACATGGCGTTAGGTATGGGTGAATTACCGGCACGTCGCGGCTATCCGGCTTCGGTTTTCGAGAATTTACCGAAACTACTCGAAAGGCCAGGTTGTACCCCACAAGGTTCCATTACGGCGTTTTATACCGTACTGGTTGAAAATGAGGAGGAGGCAGATGTGATTGGTGATGAAGTGCGCTCCATTCTGGATGGGCATATTTATCTCAGCCAAAAACTGGCAGCTCAGGGGCATTATCCGGCGATTGATGTTCTGCATAGCATCAGCAGGGTGTTTCATCAGGTGACAGAGCCTGCACATCAACAGGCGGCGGCGCGTTTTCGTGAATTGCTGGTACGCCAGCGCGACATGCAGATGTATCTGGACTTGGGGGAGTACCGACGTGGAGAAAATGACGATAACGATTTGGCCTTTGATAAGAAAGCACTGATGCGTGATTTTTTGTGTCAACCCTTACCGCAGAAAACCTCAATAGCCCAGACGATGGAACAGTTCTATGGCTGCCTGGCGTAAAGGTATTCAATTTATCGACCTGCTGGAGCGTAAACAGAATGCGATGTTGCGACAATGCGCGATTCACCAGGACGCCCTGCGCTCGCTGGGAGAGAAAGGTGATGCCCTACAACAGCAATGGGAGAGATTGCGTCAGGAGATCCGCGACCTGTTGCAGACGGGAACACTGACCCAGGCAGGGCTGAGAGAGTGCCTTCGTCAGCAGGGTATCTTGCTCAGTCAGCAGCATACTCTCTGGCAACAGATACAGGATATTAAGGAGGCGCGTGAGTTGCATCAGCAGCAGTTACTGGAATGCCAGGAGCAGACTGCTGTATTGCATAAGCGCAAGCTCAAGATCCAACGCTTCTTTACCCAGTTGCGTCTGGAGCATATCCGCAGGCAAGAAAACATGATTGAAAACGATATTCAGGAGATCGCGAGTTATGGCCGAGAAAATTACTGCCAGTAATCTGGCTCTATCCACACGACTACCCTCTGAAGCCGTATCAGTACCCTCTGATGGAATGGATAAAATGATAGCGCATAAGTTTAAAAAGGAACGGCATGCGCAAGGGGGAGTTCAGTTTCAATCGGTGATGCAGCAGGCTCTCCCCCCGTTGACGTTACTTGCATGGCGGGAAGCGGGGCAGGTCAAATCGCATGACAACCTGACGGCCATTCACCAGATGGAGGGTGGGATAAAGCGTAAGGTGTATTGGGCTGGCTCAGCCTTGAACACGGCTGTTACTACGGAGTCAGTCAATATCCAGCATGGTACCCTCAACGGAGAGGTGATGCTGAACGACTTGCCACTCCCCGCCACTATCACCGCTAACAGTGCGGTTCCAGAGCAGCATTTTGCGCCTTCGGTATCCAGTTCGATGCAGGATCAGCATTTTGCGCCTTCGGTATCCAGCCCGGTGCAGGCTCAGCATTTTGCACCTTTGGTATCCAGCCCGGTGCAGGAGCTTAATATTCATTCGCCGCTCGTTGTGGAGCACAAGCAGTCCCTCGCTTTGCATCAGACATTAACCTCGCCTGTGGTAACGGCAAATCTTCATTTGTCAGGGAGCATGCAGGATAGTGGAGCACGGGATCAGAAATCTGTACTGCACAAAGATACCCCAGAAACAGTGAGTACTCAGCCATACTCGGTTCTGGCACAACAGGAGTTGCCGCCCCGTCAGGAAGCTAGCACTGTCTCGGTACCACACCAGCCCCCTCACTTACTGAAGATGACATCGACGGTGGAGGCGCCAGCCACACTGGGTATGGAGTATCGCTTTCGTAGCTGGGAGGGGAACCACTCCGTCCGCCTGGCTGTGAAAGGGGGACAACTGGCAGACAACCCTGTGCTTCTGCACCCATCGGGTGTGCGGGTGGCAGATGCGCTTAGTCAGCAGGTGCAGTACTGGCCGGAAAAAAGCCCATTGGTTCTGGCGCCAATCTCGGGGGACGAATCGGGGGAAGGGCAGCAGCACCGGCAGCAACAGCAGGATGAGGAGGAACAGTCGTGACCTTACGGGAGGTTCTGCGCTCAGTCTCTATGGAGGAGCGTGCTTTAAATGCTCTGCGCTCGCGTTTACCCGGGAGCTGGATTGAACCGGTTAAGGTGGACGAAGAGACCCGTTATCTCTGTTTGACGCTTCAGGATGATGCACAAAGAAAGGCCACGGCATTTGTCAGCCTTCCTCTCTGGCTGGAGAAACATTGTGAACAATTACCCGGTCTGGCATGGCGGGATGTTCCTGTTGAATACCTGGTGAATTTATTCCGGGGAAGCGTCAGCGAGTGGATCGTGGCTGACGATCGCTGGCTGGTGGTGAATGTTGAGCTGGCTGAGCCATTATCACAGGCGTTCTGGGTGGTGGTTCCAGCATCACCTCTGGCGCTGGCGGTGATGGACTGGCCTGCGGGGACGGTTTCCACACCGTCGAACTCTATCACCGGGTCGCTACGCGTGATGCTGCGTTATGTTTTGGGTAACTCATTCCTGACGCTGAACCAACTGGCAACCCTGGAGCCGGGTGATGTCCTGGTTGTTGAGCAGTCGGCGCTACGGCTTATGGTGAACCAACATGCCATTTTTCATTTATATCAAACTGAACCAGAGGTACTGATTGTGGGTGAAACGATGAAAAACGAAAGTACGTCGGAACATGAAGACGATGTACAGCATCAGGATGTTCACTTCGAGATGGGTGATATTCTGCTACGTGTAGAATTTGTTTTGGGCAGACATGAAGCATCGCTGTCAGAGCTGGAAGGGATGACGGAAGGATGCTTCCTGCCACTACCCGTAGATGCAGAAAAACAGCTTACTGTTTGCCTGAACCAGCAGGCTGTGGCGAAAGGCGAACTTGTCACGCTACGGGATGGACGTCTGGCGGTGGAAATCATGCAGGTTCATTCGCGTTATCACGCAGATACGGACAGCTAACATGGCGATGACAAGTGATATCTCCCTGATAGCGTTGCTCTCCTTTGTTACTTTACTGCCGTTCATTATCGCTGGGGGGACGTGCTATATCAAATTCTCCATCGTGCTGGTGATGGTGCGTAATGCGCTGGGTGTACAGCAAGTTCCCTCAACGATGACCCTGAATGGAGTGGCGCTGATCCTTTCTGCGTTTGTGATGATGCCGGTCTGCCGGCATATTTCAGCCTGGATGGAGACCCATCAGACCAGTTTCAATGATACCGCATCAATGGAGCTATTCTTTGACCAGGGGCTGGGGAGCTATCGGGACTATCTGGTGCGTTATTCCGATCACGAGCTGATTCGCTTTTTTGATCGTGTTCAACAAAATGATGGCGACGAGGATACAAATAAACATGTGCTCAGCAATGACGATATGACGGCTCTGCCTCTGACTACGCTGATGCCCGCGTATGCGCTGAGTGAAGTGCAAAGCGCATTTAAAATCGCTTTTTATCTGTATGTCCCGTTTGTCGTTATCGATATGGTTGTTTCCAGTATTTTACTGGCACTGGGGATGATGATGATGAGTCCGGTGACCATTTCAATACCCATTAAACTTATCCTGTTTGTCGCAATGAATGGCTGGACCTTGTTGTCGAAAGGGATGATCCTGCAATACGGGGATTTGATGAACCAATGAATGATATCGCGTTTATAGGGGATTCCGCTCTGTTGCTGGTGCTGAAATTGTCTGCGGTGCCAATTGCTCTGGCGACCATTGTCGGGGTGATCGTGGGCCTGTTTCAGACCGTAATGCAAATCCAGGAACAGACGCTGCCGTTTGGTATGAAAATGCTGGCCGTTTTTGCCAGTATTTTTGGCCTGATGGGCTGGTTTTCTGTCGAAATGTTGCATTTTGCTATTCAGTCTTTCTCCATTGCTTTCCGTTAAAGGGGAGAATATCAGTGAGTAGCATTCTAACGCTTTACATCTGGCTGCAGCACAACGCTATGATGATAATGCTGGCCTACGCTCGGGTGGCTCTGGTGTTTTACCTGCTGCCAGTGACGGGTGGCAAGATGTTATCCAACCCTATTCTTAAAAATACGGTGATCTTTTTAACCTTGATCGGGCTTTGGCCCTGTCTGGGGCATGTGGTTGATCCTGAGCAAGGCTGGGTGTTGCTGCTGACGAAAGAAGCCCTGCTGGGATTGATGCTGGCGATGGTGCTGTGTTTACCTTTCTGGATAGCGAATGCAATGGGTGAACTGTTTGATAACCAGCGTGGTGCCACAATCAGTGAAAGTATCGATCCTGTCAACGGGTTACAGAGCTCAACAATGTCTGCGTTTTTAGGATTTATCTTTGGCGCTATTTTCCTAGCTCAGGGAGGGATGGAACTGTTGCTGGATGCGCTGGTGAAGAGTTATCAGCTTATCCCTCCCGGCAGTCCGTTTTTACACCTGCGCTGGCTGGTTGCGGGGAAGTTGATCCAAATCCTGGGCGAACATGCGATTGTTATGGCGGCACCAGTGATGATGACGATGATGTTATCGGAAATCATGTTGGGCGTTTTTGCGCGATATTGTCCGCAATTGAACCCCTTTTCACTGTCTATGTCATTTAAGAGCTTCATTGCTTTTTCTATTTTCCTGCTTTATGGGCATAACGTACTTTCACATCAGCTATTTGACCTGTTTTCATTAACACATTTTTACCATTTTATTGGTCATTAATCAGGATAGCCTCCTATGGCAGAGAAAAGTGAAAAGCCGACCGAAAAACGACGCAAAGACTCGGCAAAAAAAGGTCAAACATTTAAGAGCAAGGATATTACTACTACCGTGGTACTGGTGTGTGGCGTAGTTTATTTAGGACATGCTTTGAGCTTCACCCACTTTATGGCCTTTTATCGCCAGATACTGCGGTATCCTGATGCTATGCCGGTGAAGGATTATCTTAAGGCTGTATTGAGTCTGTTTTTATCGATAGTGCTTCCGTTTATTGGCTTGTGCTTTATTGCTGGTGCGGCAATAACAGTATTGCAAACGAAATTTACGATTGCCACCGAAGCGCTAAAGCTTAATTTTAAAGCTCTTAACCCTGTGGAGGGTGTAAAGAAAATATTCAGCCTGCGTACTGTGAAAGAGTTTGTAAAGGCACTGTGTTATTTAGTGGTATTTGTTTGCTGTTTTTATATTTTTGTCCACCAGGATTTACAGGAAGTGCTCTCCGTATCACAGGGAAATATTATACAACTTGCTTTTATCTGGGGGGGCTTAATTGTCAAAGTGGCTTTTCTCTTTATTAGCCTGGCTGTTATGGTGTTGATCCCGGACGCTCTGGCAGAGTTTTTTATCTATTTTAAAGATCTGAAAATGGATAAACATGAAGTTAAACAAGAACGTAAAGAAAGTGATGGTAACCCGGAGATTAAAAGAGCCAGGCGTACAGCGCACATGGAAATATTGTCCGGGGACGAGCAGATGGCCATACGAAACTCAGAAGTGGTACTGGCTAACCCTACCCACATCGCCATGGCACTCTATTTTAAGCCGGAAGTAGCAATGTTGCCCTTTGTAACTCTTCGTGTCACCAACATGAAGGCAAAAGCGGCGATTGCATTTGCTGAAAAAGAGGGGATACCGGTTGTTCGCTACCCACCACTGACGCGTAGGTTATATAAAAAGTATGCACTTTTTAGTTTTATCTCTCTCAATGATGATGACTTGTTGGAGATCATGAAGGTGCTCATCTGGTTACAGGAGGTAGAACATGCGGGCCGGCGAGACCCCATAGAGCAGGCTGACCATATTGAGTCTGAGAATGTACCACTTCCACCTCGTGAAGATGAGGGAAATTAACCGTATTATAGCCGTTTTTTTGTATTGCCCATGTATTTCTAACGCTATATTAGCCCCTCAAAAGTACATAAATTAACGTTTATTACAGGGAGGGGAGACTCAAAAACCCAAACAGTATGGAGGATATTATGAGCCAGAATACAGCTCAACGCCCAGGTAAAGATGGTCGCCAGCAACAGATGGATGAATATAATGATGCTATATTCACAGCTCTGGAAAGTGGTGCCACACTGAAGGATGTGCATAATATTCCAGAGTCCGTGATGCAGGATGTGTATTTATATGCATATGATTTTTATCAGCAGGGACGGTTGAAAGATGCTGAATCACTGTTTCGTTTTTTATGTGTTTATGATTTTTATAATCCGGAATATATGCTCGGGTTGGCTGCTGTTCACCAGCTAAAAAAATCCTATGAAAAGGCGATTGAGTTTTACGCTTTGGCATATTCGCTTTCTGATAATGATTATCGCCCGATGTTTTACGCCGGTGAGTGTAATTTAATGTTAAGGCGTGGGGTGTTAGCCCGACGTTGCTTTGAAATTGTATGTGAAAAAGCGAACGATACTCAGCTAGCAGAAAAAGCTGAAGCCTATCTTTTAGCTATGGAGGAAATGGATTTTTCTGATGCTTCAACGGAAGACGTGATCCCGGACGAAATTAAATAGAGTGAGACGTAAATATGAGCATACCAGTGGGGGTTGATCCCGGTAGCCTGAACCATTTGGCGCATCTGTTCGGTCATGAATCAGCCAGTAATAATGCAGTAAAAACAAGTAATGCAGCGGTTAAACGCTTTGGTGATTCTCGCTTCGCTGTGCATGCGCGCGGGAGTGATGCCAAAACAATGCAGGAGACGTTGACGCCAGAACAACTGGAACAACTGTTGCTGCGCCAGTCACAAAGCCGGGATGAACAACAGCCTGTTGGGCATCTGTCCGGGCTTGGTACCCTGCCGCGTCTGGCGACGCCAGCGCAAAAAGTTCCACCTGATGCCGCGAATAATGTGGGTGTCTCTGCAGAGGATGATTCCGATCTGACGTCAGATGCTCGCCTGATGGCATTGCTCGGCAAAATTGCCCAGATGACGAGTAATAACTCGATTCAAAAAACGATTGATGCGTTAAAAAATCTTAATCTACAGAATGCGGCGGTACAAAAGGAATATAGTGCATTAGCGAAAGCACTTGAGGCTGATGGTAAAGCGTTGGCTCACGACAAAGAGGAATATCAGAAAGATAAAGATAAATATGATGGGATGACGGATAAACTGCAGGAAGCAGAAAACAGAGTGGCGCAGGATCAGGCGTCGCTGACGGATTTAGAGAGTCAGGCCAAAGAATATACTGTCTGGGGGAGACCGGTTCCTGAGGCGCTACAGCGGAAAATTTCGCTCGCTAAAGAGGGATTATTCATGGCGAAGGCGAAAGTATCTTCTCTGCAGGGACAATGCGATAAATTTAAATCCGACACCCTGGAGCCTGCATTAAAAGCCGTAAATGCGAGTCAGGCAAAAGTAGATGCTGATATAAAAGCATCGCAGAAACTTATTAGTTCCCTTTCGTCCCAGCAACTGCAAGTCGTGACTGAGAAACATAAAGCGACCCAAAAGGATGCGGCCAGTCTGACCTATCTGATGGCACTCATGAACCAGCTTATCAATCAGAGCGCGTCTGAAAACCTGAAAGCGCAGGCGGATCTGAATAAAAAGCTGCAGGAAGCATCTGCGAAAGACGCGGAGCAAAAAGCCAAGGACTTCGCCGCCAAAGAGGCGAAAGCGGCAGAGACGCAGAAAACCATGGGTTGTATTGGCAAAATCATCGGCTGGGTAATTACAGCGGTGAGTTTTGCTGCTGCTGCGTTTACTGGTGGGGCCTCTCTGGCGCTGGCGGCGGTCGGTCTGGCACTGGCAGTGGGGGACGCTATCGATCAGGCGGTGACCGGGCACTCTTTCATGCAAGATGCCCTCAAGCCAGTCATGGATGCGGTGGTAAAACCGCTAATGAATTTTTTCAGCAACATGATGACCAACGTGCTTGAGACCTTTGGTGTTGATAAAGCTGAAGCGGAGAAGGTTGGCAAAATCCTCGGTGCGATCATGGCGGCGGTTGCCGTGCTGGCGGCTGTTGCGGTGGCTGGCAGCGTGGTTAAGGCCGGTGTTGGTGCAGCAATGGATGCCGTGGCGGGTGATGTCGCTGAAAGTGTAGCGGGTAGCGTCACGTCGGATGTGGCTGAAGAGGTCGGGGAGAATGTAACAAAAGAGGCCGTCGAAGAGGTTGGTGAAGAAGTGGCTGAACAAGCCATTTCTCGGGTAGCTCAACAGACAGAACAGCAGGTGGCACAGGAAACGATGGAAGAGGCAAGCCAGGGATTAATGCGCAAACTCATGAGTAAAGCCGTTGATGTCGCCAAAAACGGTCTGGCCAAAGACAACGAGACCCTGATGAAAGTAGGCAATCACATGCAAACCGGCGTCTCGGTGATGACTACCGTGAATACTGCCGCTCAGGCGGGAGCGGGGATCTATGTTGCACAGCTTCGTAAAGAGGCATCAAAAGATGAAGCGGGGCTGATGCAGGATATGGCCAATCAGGAACTGTTGAAAACGCTGATGGACGTAGCGCTGAAGGTCTTTGCCAGCAAACTGAAAACCACCAGCGCTATTCTGCAGGATATGTCGGCCGCTACCCACCAGCAGACTCAAGTCGGGATGTTTATCACGAATCAGATCTCTCGTGGTGCTGTCGCGTAATTAATATTATTGATTAATAAGGATTTTTTATGAAAATACCAGCAGGAATCATTCGACATCAAGCAGTACTGTTGTCGAAATTACCGATGATGGGGGAAAAACTCTCCCATCAGGTTGTCACTAAGCAACCGCTGAAGGCACGGTTGACCGTCCAGGATGTGCAACAGCAGCGGCTTGCTCAGACAAACTCTGTGTTTCTACCGTTCCTGACCAGTCATTCGGCCCCGGTTTCCCTGCAAGGTCAAGGTGTAGTATCGATGCGTGTGGCACTTGATTCTCTGAGTCACATGAAAGCAAGTGTGTTTAATCGCACGGACAACGCGCTGGAACAGGCGGCACAACAATGCGGTCAGCGCTTCCCTGAGTCCCATACCGGGGAGGGAGGACCCGATCAGGGAAAAGTCTTTATCTGTAATGTTATGGGTAGTCAGGTAGCGTTTGAGGCACTCCAGGCGGTGCGTGATGCTGAACAAAAGCAGGAAAATAATGCGGCGACCCAGGCAGGGCAGTTTGGCGAGATGATGGTTTCTGCTGCGCAACAGGCGGGAAATAAAATTGTATCTGCAGCGGACAATAATCTGACTGGGGCCATTACGGGGGCTACATTAGGGGTTGGCGCTGCGGTGGGCTCTTCGCTGATGATCGGTAAGGCTATGAAGCGGGAGAATACCTCTATTGAAGAGAATCTGGTACCGGCTACAGAAGCCCATCAGATGGTTGGGGAACAACGGAATAACTGGCTGACCAGTCGTAATGATCTGGTCGGTCGTGATACGCCTGAGGATCTTGAGATGGCTATGCAGGCTGATCTTCCTGGAATGAATGCCGCAGCAGAAATAGGTCGGCATAATCATTCGGTAACTGCGAATAAAAATATTGATTACCGTACACGTGCACAAACGCTGGAAACGCTCGGCAGAAGCACTGATACCATGATTCAGAGCGGTTTTGCGACGGCAGCAGCCTCGGATAATAGTCAGTCAAAAATGCTGGAGACTTCTAAAGACCTTGACAATACCCTGACTGGGTCGGCACAGAAGAGCCATGAAACAGCCTCTAAAGGTAAAGATGAAGCGCTGGAAACCATGAAACAAATAGTCCGTCAGAATCAAGACACTATTTCATCGATGGCGAGTGCGGCCGCATAACTATTTTATACAGGGGAGTGAGCTCCCCTTGATATTCCGGAGTGAATGGCAATGAAGACAGAAAACAATATGTCGATGATTAATAGTTTTCTTTTCCCACCCAGTATGAACGCGCCTGAAAAAAAAGCCGATATTTATTCAGCTCCAGGTTTACAAAGCGTTTCTCAGAAAGTGGCCAGGATGCTGAATACTCTGCCTGCGGATGCACGCATGCTGATTGGTTTACCGGTACGAGAGAATAATATGGCAGTGAAGCCTATTACCTCTGAACCGGGCAATATCACGTTAGAGAAGCTACATCAGGATGCACTTATCCGCGCGGTAGGCTATGGTAAACTGAAGAACACCCATCAAAAAGGTGAGGTGTTGCTCTGTGGTTTGTCAGCCAAATCACAAAAAAATGATAATGTCGGTGATGATGGTATCAATAGTTATGCCGATCTGTGGGCGGCGGTTGCGAAAGCTATCGGCAGCATTAAAACGAATTATGTCGATTTTTATGCAGGCCTGATGTCGAAATATGCGCAGATGTATCAGGACTATAATAGTGAAGTACAGACTGCAGCTACCTCTGCTGTTACTGCTGGTTCTGATGCTAATCAGGTCATTTTTTATTCGAGCACTATGCAGGGAGGGTATGATAACTTTCGTCATTGGAAAACGGATTCATTTGGGACCGTACCGGATTGGGGGAGTATGTCAGCCGATCAAAAGGATGCTGTTAAAAAGTCATTAGCACCAGCATTTACTATCGATGATAATGGGAGTGTCCATGCCGATCTGAGTTTTTATACGAAAGCGCAAACTTATCCTAATCCAAAGGCTGATGATGATTATACTGATGGTAAGGCTCAGGTTGCAACGCCGGAGTATAACGCTTGGTTAGCTGATTTTAATACCGTAGGCAGTACAATACAAAGCAACATGCAATCCTTTGCTCAGCGCTATAGTCAGGCAAACAGCACTTTCGATAACCTTAATAAAGAATTGAGTGGTGTTATCAGCTCGCTTTCCCAAAATGCACAGGGTTTCCTTCGGTCATAAGGATATATATGCACGTTATTAGTTCTGGAGATTTCAATAATGCTCTTCAGCAAAGGTTCCATCAGGAAACTAGAGATCTTGGGTACAGATTTCCGATGTACCCGCTGGGCGCATCTCAAACTTCTCATCAATTTCGGTCGCTGCGACCATCTCCGCAAATGGCAGAAACATCACTAGGGAAAGGGGCCGCCGATGTCCGGAACACAAACTCGACATTAAGGGCTACGCGTACGCAACGTACCCATCATCAGCACCGGAACCGAGATAAAGGTTGCTGCACAATCAGTTAAAAAGTTTGGCGTACAGAGATCGTTCATTTCTATATTTTTTATATGTGAGGTTAGTTATGAATTTAACAAGGGCACAGTGCTTACCCGATTTAAGGCAACTTGTTAGTGCATCTGATTTAAGGAATGAAAATACACGTGGTGTAGGTTCCTTGTGTTCCAGTGCTGTTAATTCATCTGCCAATTTGCGTTGTATGGGTTGTGCACAACATGAATTAGAAAAACGCCCGTTACAGGTGACGCATAGGAATATGGATGGCGTCAGAAGTGAGCACTATTTGTCTGGGATGGGAATCAATCTAGAATCATTCGAGTGTTTCGGTAAAAACGCTCTGTTAGCAAAGTGTGCTCTTGCTAATGTACATGATGCCCTTCCTGAAACGCAGAAAGGCCAATTGAATGTTATCATCGAAGCACTTCGATCAAATAATGGGGTGAACACAAATAATTTTTGGCAGACTCTTCAGAAGGTTTATGCCACTTCTCAACAAGAGATTAATAAACACATTGTTGATCAAACGACGCAGCAGGCGGTAAATGTCTGGTGTACTCATACCGGGAGATCAAGCGACGAGGCGGTAAAAAACGCCTTCAACACTGAACAGTATAATTCGGTAGTAACGACTCTGGTGGAAAGTTCTAATCAACTGTTGGGCAAAGTTCATGTCAATAATATTCCGTTGTTGTTTTCTACGTTATTAAATAACCGCTCTGCCATTTTCCATACATTGAGAACCGCTTCGGATAACTCGGCCGATGCTCCGCCGCAGAATCTACCACAACAACCACAACCAGCGGTTGTACCTGCAAGCCATCTGCCATCAACTGGCGTGGCTGGGCCGCATGTGTTTAATATTAGTGCAACGGGTGGAACAGGTGGAACAGCAACAGCAACAGCAAATTTGGATACGGATGCTTTGCGAAAAATTGTGAGTGACGCTGTAGAACAGAAATTTGCACTTTTCGCTAATCTTATCGAGAACGTTCGTAATAATCTTCCTTCTGTTCCAGCGGTGAGTGAGCAACGCAAACCTCTTCAGGTTAATGTAGCTGAACAGCAGACTGTGGATATAACAGAGTCGGTAGATGACTTGCAACCTCATCCATCTCCTGTTTCAGTTGCGGTGAGTGAGCAACGCGAACATCTTCACGTTCAAGCGCCAGTCCAGCAGGCGGATATTCACGACGTTTCCGTTCCTGTTCCTCCGTCGGTTTTTCTGCAACCAGATGGTGTTTCACCAGCGAAAGTATCGCATTCTTCAGATAGTAATGGGCAAAATTCACCTGATGTAACGACTCAGGCACGGCAATCTGATCTTCTTTTTGACAAAGATTTTGAAGAACAACTGAAGAATATGCGTGCTAAGTTGAAGAAAAATATAGACCATGATTTAGCGTCTCGTCTGTCAAAGGATGCAGAAAAAGCTAATGTAGGGGTTTTTAACACAGCTCAAAAAGCAAAAAGAGTTATTACAAGTGAGGCTGGGGCACTAACCCGAGATGCGAGTGATGCGTATGTGCAGTAGGAATACTCACCACTTATGAACTATTTACATGAAATTTATCTGCTGGTAAACCAGGTGAATGGGTATCCTCTGGAGTTGATGCAGCCCCAGGACAGGTTGCAACATGAGCTGGGTATGGACTCTATTGAAATAGTAGACCTTATTCTCCGCCTGGAGGATAAGGAGGTTTATGTGCAGGAAAATCAGCTCCATCCGGAGCTGACCCTGGAAGAGGTGGCATCATGGTTGTCGTGTGTTAAATCAAGGATGTGATATGATAATTTACAAGTATTTAATGTGATTTTATTTTTATATTGAAAATATGTGTGATAAGCAAAATGACATAATCTTCGGTAGTTTTGTCTTCAACCCCAAAAGTCGGGTGCTATCGATTGGAGAGGACAAACAGCAACTTCGAAAAAAAGAGGCGGCGGTTTTAAAGCTGCTGTGTGATAAATATCCGGAACCCGCCCTGCACCAGGATTTCTTGTCTGAAGTCTGGGAAGGGAGCTATGTTAATCCGCACAGTATTGCGCAAATTGTACGCTCACTGCGCAAAATTATGGGAGATGAAGGGCGGGCGATGATTATCACGATCCCAAAGTTGGGCTATCAGCTTGGTACTGCACCATCCTGCTCTGGTCTGGGCGGAAGCCAGGTTGAGGACGTTGTGTCAGCTGAAGAGCACACCGTGGATGTGGATGATGAGATACACATATATCCATTGTCGGTGACGTTACCGGTTGCCCCCCCCGTCAGACCGACTGGGTTTTCTCATGCCTGGTTGTGGCTCTGTCGGTTGGGGATCATCGGGCTAATTGGTGGGGCAACCTTTGGTGCTTATCTGTTTACGTCTTCGCGCGTTATTGTTTATCAGCATATCGATCCCTCTTCGTTGCCTATCTTTGCACCTGGAGTCTTGCCTGATGGACAAGATGATGCTTCTGTAATCTACCAGGGAAAGGTCGATAACCTGCGATTCAGTTGTCGGGAAAGCCAGAAAGGGGAAACAGTATGTTCCGCAAACTAGAGATCCTCTTGTATACGCTGGCAGTGATACTGCTTCCTGTTGGTGCGGCGTATTATGGCGTGACACACCCAGCGGCCAGTGCAATAGATGGATTCTGGGAAGGGCGTAAACTTATTACTACCGCGGAGGGTAATGTTAATCTCGTCACCACGATATATATTAAAAATAGTCAGATCTCGGGCTCGGCCGTGCTATATGATGGTAAAGGAACCATGTTACGTCACATTGATGAGACATGGCGGCTGATCAACAGCAATCATACGGGAAGTATTTTTATTCACCATTATCAGTATTCTCCACAGAAGAATTTCCCCGGCCTGGATGATTTATTTCAGTCTGTGAAGTTGGTGAAGATGCGTGTATACCTGATTGGCAATGATAAGTTGTTTATCCATTTTTTTACAGGTTCCCCAATGGGCTATAATATGGTGTTTCACCGCTTGTAACGTGTTCTGTATATAGTCCCCCTGATGAATACCCTGCTCGACGAATACGGGGTCGGGCCAGTATGCCATGAGCTGGATTTCGCCCCGTTGTCATACTACCGCCACTGTGATCATCATCTACACCCCGACAGACGCCGCCAGCGCGACCAGCCTGAGTTCGCAGACAAAATACTCTCCCGGAAAACCGGCGCGGTTCCTTCTTTTCTCGGTAAAACTAATGGGATCAAAGTCGTCCACACAGGTCAGGCACTTGATCCTGCGACCGGTGGCGAGCGCGTCCATGACAAAATCCATCGACCAGGTCAGGTTGGGCGCCGCCGGGCGGAGCAGAGGCAGACGTTCTGTTGCCAGCCCTTTACGACGCCGTCTGCGTTTTACGCCCAGCCCTCTAAGATGATAAAGGCGGTACACGCGCTTGTGATTAACATGAAGGCCCTCACGGCGCAGTAACTGCCAGATGCGGCGGTAACATCGGGAACCACGACTCATGGGTAAGAGATAAATTAAAACGTTATCATGATAACCCGGTCACTTTTAATGATTCACTGTGGGATGAATAAAGCAGTCAAGTAACAAAGTAGTAAAAAGGCCATAAACATGGCCTTTTTACCAGGAAGATAATGCGCACAGCGCACGACGGTACTAAAAAATTGTGGCATTATAGAACTCAGGTATATTTGCAATTCCTGGAAAGGTTCCCTTAATTATACCCCATCGGGTTGTTTCATTTCTTCCGGAACGTTAAAGATGCCAAATCTATCAACTACCCTCAACACTTCATCACATTTATCCTTCAACACGTGCATTGCATCTGCTGAGAGCGTGGAAGAAGAACCGGTTTTTGATATATGCATGTAAAGCTTCTTCAGTTGAGGGGATAACCTTTCCCTGACCAACGGTACAGACCACTTTTCGGGCTGATCCGCAGGCAACGTCACATCGGCTCCGGTTAACTTTGCCATTCCCTTGATATTGTTGCAGGCAGGCCCCCCCAAAGATGAGTTCAGGGTTAAGGTCGTGGCATTAAGAAAACGCTGAATTGCACGCCCAACGATAATTTTTTCGTGAGGAACCAGATGATTATCCTTAATATCTTCCTGAACAAATACCTGCAGTTGGCTTTTTTTGGTCATTTCCTCTGTTTTGATTAAGGATTCAATGGCCGACTGCTCGGTGACGTGACTTACCGGTAAGTCACCACCTGCAAGCCAAGGGATGTTCTCCAGAGCCTCTCCCTTATTACAGTGCGCTGCTTTAAACTCCTGAAAACGGGTCTTATACTCTTCCACACACCCTAACGCCTCCCCCTCCAGTTGAGCAATGCGCTGTGTGATGCCGAAAAACTCTTCCACATCAGCGACAACCACTGGCCCCTTTCCCTGGGCCAAATCCGCCAATTCATCTAATTTAAAAAAAAGACCTGTTTTACTGATATTGCGAAGCGCCTGAAATTCATTTGCACATTGGGAAAATATCTCTCTATACTCGCCTTCTGTTTTAGCTGTTTCTGATGGCTTCGATTCTGATGTCGTTGCTCGCTGAATAGGTGATGATGAGGAACCCGATACTGGTAGCATAAACCTACTCCTTAACAAATAATATCGCTCTTATGGAGGGTAAACATAGTCCGCTATTGATATCACGTGATATCAAATTTCGCACATCAAGCCACTTCACTGTCACTAACGGTGCGAAAGTGGGCTTTCCGCAACTATGGGGGGAAGAAAATCAATGAAACTTTTTAGTTAACAAGGTCCTAAGCTGTTTTCAGCTATGGATAACGCTATGCCTTCACTTAAGACTCTTTTACAGTTTCCTTGCGAGTGGTAATCCAGCCGACAAGTTGTTCTTCCTGATGGGATAACCATCCATCTTCGTGCTACACGTAAAACAGCACTATGTCCTGAATGCCTTAAGCGCAGCCGCTCTGTCCATAGTTGCCAGCGGCGCCGGATACAACACCTCCCATTCTGTCAACGCCAGGATTGTTGGCCGTTTTGGGGATGCGGACGATTTCCTGGACTCTCAGGAGATGAATGTTTACCGAAGCAGAACGGCTCCGAGCAACTGAACTTTACATGAAAAAACAGATAGCTAAGAATGGGCAGCGATGTTCCGATCTGAAATTCCGCCAGTCAATCAGAAGTGGTCCCTTGCACAGTTGTCATACAGATAATCGAGGTTGTGGTTATAAGGGGGGCATTTTTCAGTGTGGTGCTGATATCAATAAAAAACACCCGGAGGGCCGACTGATAATCACGTTATCACTGCTGAACTGGGTGTGCATCAGCATCTCTTCAAGGAACATCTCGTCAATCTGTACTGTTCCCCCCTGGAGGAGCTAGCTTCTCCAGGTAGCTAATCACGCGCTCGGGCATCGAGGCATTTTAGAAAATTAAACTGGCTGCTCCTATCCTTATTAAGTCAGCCGAATAGCCTCTGTGACTACTGGCCACGGTAACTCATAATACCATGTTGCTGGATGGACAGTTCAATAGCTTCAATAGTTTCAATAGCGAGTCTCTGGGGATTCATGGCATCGCCCAGAACCTCAAACGGTACATACGGATGAGCCAGCCGGCTAACCTCTTCGATAGACCGACGCATCTGTATGTCATTCCGGATACCGAATCGCTGAGAGGCCTGTTCAGCAATGAGTCCCTGGTTATGAATCCGGCTGGCTTCCGCTAATTGGCGGCAGGTTTCCTCATCATCCATGGTCAGGTTGTAAATTTTATTACCCCCCTCATACTTCACAGTATACTTCCCAGCGTCATCAAGGATCACCGTCAGCATCTCCCGGCTGTTTTCGTCCAGAATGCAGAAGTGGTTTTCCTCGTGCCGGCCGAACTGTACGTTTTCTGCAAATCCGCTAAACGCGAACGTCCTGAGCTGTTCAAATCTACCGGCCACCTGCTCCAGCGTCGTTCCGGCCGGCGGGTGACAAATCTGCCGGATGAGCTCCAGCACTTCTGGCTTCTTCGTTGAGCAGAAAAACGCCTTAATTTTTTCCCATACGCTCACGTCAGGAGAAGTGTCAGAATGGGCTATCGGATTAATGTTAATGCTGCTGCTTGCAGCGGGAAATAAACTGTTTCCTGCAGGGGAGGGCATCATAAAAACATCTCCGTAAAGAGTAAAGTTACACATAATGTCTGCTAACGGTAGCATCTTCCTCATGCCCATTAATTGCAAAATACGCTCCTCGCCTGAGTAATCGTTGTCCTGTCGTGGCAAACTTAATATCTGGTTGAGTGGATTGATTTTCAGTACGGCTAAAATGGTTGCAAAGTTTATCGTCGCGGCGCGCCGACTCTTGCAACAGCATCGAAAACAAAATATTTTATGGTTGTTTTATTGTATATTTTTATCTTTTTTTTGTGATGCAACCATGCTCACCCGACAATCACCCACATCAATAAAAGACGTATTAAATTACGCACACCCCGACAATATTTATTAATACAACAACACCCCCCTTTACATTACCAAATAAAACACTACAGGACACCCACCTGAATAAAGGATAGATTTAAAACAATTATAAAACGAAAACCCACAACAATGAGGCTTTAATTAAGATGGCGAATTTTTTCATTGACCGCCCTATATTCGCATGGGTTCTGGCTATTCTGCTATGTCTGATAGGGTGCATTGCAATTTTTTCACTCCCCGTAGAACAATATCCTGACCTTGCGCCGCCTAACGTAAAAATTACAGCAAGCTATCCCGGAGCATCCGCACAAACGCTAGAGAATACGGTCACCCAGGTTATTGAACAGAATATGACGGGTCTTGATAACCTGCTGTACATGTCGTCACAGAGCAGCGCTAACGGTCAGGCAACAGTGACGCTCAGTTTTACTGCCGGAACTGATCCGGATACAGCGGTACAGCAAGTACAAAATCAGCTGCAATCCGCGTTACGTAAACTCCCGAAGGATGTACAGGATCAGGGCGTCACGGTACGTAAAACCGGAGATAGTAATATCCTTACCATTGCTTTCGTCTCCACCGACGGTAGCATGAACAAACAGGATATCGCCGATTATGTCGCAAGTAATGTTCAGGATCCTATCAGTCGCATTAACGGGGTCGGAGATGTCGACGCTTATGGCTCTCAGTACTCAATGCGTATATGGCTGGATCCAACAAAGCTCACAAACTATCAGATGACAACACAGGATGTTACTAATGCAATCATCGCACAGAATGCCCAGGTTGCGGTCGGTCAGTTGGGCGGTACACCTTCAGTGAAGAGGCAGGCGCTGAATGCGACGCTTACGGCGCAGTCGTTGCTGCAGACGCCGGAACAGTTTCGGCATATCACCCTGCGCGTCAATAAGGATGGTTCGGAAGTCACACTTGGCGATGTAGCCACTGTAGAGCTGGGATCGGAGAAATATGACTATCTCAGTCGTTTTAATCGCCAGCCCGCCTCAGGACTTGGGATTAAGCTCGCCTCCGGCGCTAACGAGATGGTCACAGCAAACCGGGTGGTTAATCGTCTGAATGAGTTATCACAATATTTTCCACACGGATTAAAATATAAAATCGCCTACGAGACATCCTCATTTGTCAAAGCCTCTATTGTCGACGTTGTAAAAACGTTGCTTGAAGCCATCGTTCTTGTCTTCCTCGTGATGTATCTGTTCCTGCAAAACCTTCGTGTGACTCTTATCCCAACCATCGCGGTCCCCGTGGTACTCATGGGGACGTTCGCGATTCTTTTCGCCTTCGGCTTCAGCATCAATATTCTCACCATGTTTGCAATGGTGCTGGCAATAGGCTTGCTGGTAGATGACGCTATTGTCGTGGTGGAAAACGTCGAGCGCATCATGAGTGAAGAAGGTCTTTCACCACAGGATGCAACACGCAAATCAATGGGACAAATCCAGGGGGCACTGGTTGGTATTGCTATGGTGCTGTCAGCGGTATTCATACCCATGGCGTTCTTTGGCGGCACCACCGGTGTCATTTATCGCCAGTTCTCCGTTACCATCGTCTCGGCAATGGTGCTTTCGGTTCTGGTCGCGATGATCCTGACTCCCGCATTATGCGTCACTATACTCAAACCGGTTACCCAGGGAAGCCATGAAAAGAAGGGTTTCTTTGGCTGGTTTAACGACGTTTTTAACCGTAACGCCTGTTACTACGAAACGTTCGTGGGTCGTATGCTCAGCCGCACGCTGCGCTGGCTCCTGGTTTACGGCCTGCTACTAGGTGGTATGGTATTTATGTTTATACGTCTACCGACCTCATTCCTGCCGCTTGAAGATCGTGGCGTGTTCAGCACGTCTGTGCAACTACCCAGCGGCTCGACGCAGCAGCAGACGCTGAAAGTTGTGAAGAAGGTAGAAGATTATTACCTTAATAACGAAAAACAGGATGTTTCCTCCGTATTTTCCATTGTCGGTGCAGGTCCGGGTGGTAATGGACAGAACGTCGCCAGAGTATTCGTGCGCCTGAAAGGCTGGGATAAACGTGACCCGAAAACCGGCTCTTCTTTTGCGATTATTGAACGCGCAGCTAAAGTATTTGAGCACATAAATGAGGCCAGAGTTATCGTCAGCAGCCCGCCAGCCATCAACGGTCTGGGTAGCTCAGCCGGTTTCGATATGGAGCTTGAAGATCATGCTGGTGCGGGTCATGCTGCGTTGATGACTGCCCGAGATACGTTGCTTGCACAAACGGCAAGAAACAATCAGCTAGCCCGTGTGCACCACAACGGTCTTGATGACAGCCCACAGTTGCATATTGATATTGATCAGCGAAAAGCACAAGCTCTCGGTGTTGCCGTTAAGGATATTAATAACACGTTGCAAACCGCCTGGGGTTCGAGCTATGTCAATGATTTTATGGATCGTGGACGGACCAAAAAGGTCTATGTGCAGGGTGGAGCACAGTACCGTATGTTACCAGGCGATATCAATCTGTGGTACGTGCGCAACAATGTTGGCACGATGGTTCCCTTCTCCGCTTTTGCCTCATCACACTGGGGAGCCGGTTCTCCGCGTCTTGAACGTTACAATGGCTATTCATCCGTCGAAATTCAGGGTGAGGCCGCGGCTGGTGTCAGTAATGGTACAGCCATGGATATTATGGAGAGGCTGGCGGCTAAACTGCCAGCGGGTTTTGGGCTGGAATGGACCGGCATGTCTTACCAGGAACGCCTCTCCGGCTCCCAGGCGCCGACACTCTATGCTATATCGCTACTGGTTGTATTTCTGTGCCTTGCAGCGCTATATGAAAGCTGGTCAGTACCCTTTTCCGTCATGACAGTAGTCCCGCTCGGCGTGACCGGAGCATTACTGGCAACCTGGATTCGGGGGCTAGAAAACGATGTTTACTTTCAGGTCGGACTATTGACCATCATTGGTCTGTCAGCAAAGAATGCAATACTGATTGTCGAATTTGCAAATGAGCAAAACGAGAAAGGAGAAGAACTCATCCTGGCAACGCTAACGGCATGCCGTCAGCGTCTGCGACCGATATTAATGACATCACTGGCGTTTATTTTCGGTACATTGCCGATGGCGATCAGTTCTGGTGCAGGCTCCCGAAGCCAACACGCCGTGGGTACAGGTGTTATGGGCGGAATGCTCTCTGCCACTGTTCTGGCCATTTTTTTCGTGCCGTTGTTCTTTGTGCTGGTGCGGCGTCGCTTCCCGCTAAAATCACACAAAAAACAGTAAATGCATCTCTCCTCTCTCATACCTGTCCTTCTGTAGCGCCTCCGGGAAGGACAGGCTTCTCAGCGATTCCAACATCCACATGTCATAACCGGATACCGGATTAACTGGTGTTTAGGTGTGGTAAGAGGTTTGATGCTCAGCGGAACGAAAACTCACGCTAAGCAACGTTTTCTACCCCTGACGCCTCTTCTAATGGACTCAGGGAGGAGTTCAGGGAAAAGCGGGATCGACTTTTGGTGCCATAGCGGCATAAAGGAATCGCAGGGCGGATCCCGCATCTTCACCATACCCGCAGTGATATTCCTGGTATGCGACACCACTACGGTCATCGACAACACTGAACAGCATCAGTGTGGGTTCACCTTTTGGAGACTGAAAGTGTCCCTGTTCAGTATCAACACCGTAATCCTCCAGTAATTCAATCGCCCGGCGGGTGGAAAGATGGCGGCCCTTTTTGTTGGTGGTGCGAAACTTAAGTGCAGAGACCAGTTCACAGTAACGTTCCATATCCTTTCGGGGAAGTACCCGCGCTTGCCCATGGTCCTGCCGGTGAATCGGGCGGGGTTTTAGCAAATCATTGAGCGCCCGGTACACAGACGTGGTAGAGAGTCCATATAATGCAGAGACTGCTGCAATCTGCGATGCCCGTTCAGGGCTTTTGGGCGGCAGGCGATCAAGACGCTGCCGCAGCTGCAACAGGGAGTCTGACGGGATGGATTTACGCCGGCTGCTCTGTGGCCCTGAGGGTGATCCCGCGCTGATTCAGGCTGTACACGATACCCTGCAAATCCTGGATGCTGCGCGCCAGACGATCCACCCGCGTCACCATCAGCGTGTCACCCGGACGAGCCCCCACAAATGAGACAGAAAAACTGTCTCACCGAACTGTTTGTTTTAGGTGTACCTTAAAAATACCATTATGGATTTGTGGCGTTTTTTTATAGCACCATAGAATGACTGAGTGATATTTATAGATCATTATGATCAACCTCAGTTAATTCTCAGTATCAAAGTAACTCCATTATCAAGTTGTAAGCAATCGAGATGTAAGTGACAAAGCGAAAGAAACATTTGCTGAAATCTGTGCTGATTACGAGTCGTTACATTTAGCGAGGCGGGGAACAGACATGGTACAGATATTGTCATTTTAAAATTGGTATATTTTTCAGCTATTGAGTTTGCTGAAGATAAATAAATGTAAATCAGGTGTGTTCTGGATGTACAGTTATCATCCAGTTAAAATAAAATCCATTTGAATTATTAAGTTAAATAAGTGAGTATAAAATATGCAGTTCAACGCAGCCCATCACCTCATTCATACTGTCAGGGAGAAGATAACAAGACCGAGGCTGACATTTTAAAGCAGAAATGTGATAAGTGGAGAGGAGAAGCAGTGCAAGGTGCTGGAGAACAGCGAGATATAGCTGTTGAAAGAATAAACCAATGCTTAAATGAACCAACAAAAAAACCAAATTTAAATCTGAAAGATCTTAAACTGACAAGTTTGCCACCTTTACCTTCCTGTGAAAAGCTGTTTGTTAGTGAAGAATTACTGGAGCAACTACTCAGCTTGGCTGTTGGAAATAACTCATCAGATAAGATTACAGAACAAGCTGTAGAAAACTTTCTTGATTATCACTTTACTGATGTATTCGATGATGTTTCTCGTGAAGATTTTACTGATTTTATCCGCGAAGATATTTTTGATCACTATAAACTTGGTGACTACGGCAGCGAATGGAGAGATTTTTATAAGGAAGTAATAGAATGCTTTAATTCCCGGCTTAATGCAGTTGATAGAGAGGCCAAGGAATATTTGGCTGAAAACTTAAAAAAATTCAGTGAGAAGCGGGATTTTAGTGTTGATAAACTGAAATCAGAGCTGGAAAAATTCGTGAGAGATAAACTTTATGATATAAGTCACATTTATGTGAAAGAATATTGTGACAGACATGAGAACAATTCAGATTCAGATGATTGACTCAGACCCGCTCTGGCTGTTAGCTGTTATTCATGGGGCTCCCCGATCATGCTGGGAGAATCATAAATCTGTGTTTAATCTGCCATAATGGAACATCATAGGCTCTATTAAACGGCATCAGAGATGCCATAATGGGAGTGTGTCAAACACGACCATGTATAAGGGGATTGAGGTGAGTAGGCCCCTAAACAACAGCCCGGCATTACCGAATCTATTGAACCGGCAGTTTAACCCTGTTGCACCAAACCAGATCTGGTTTGGTGACATCAGTTTTATTCGCCTGCAGGACAAATGGTGCTATCTCGCGCTTGTCGTTACAGCACTGAATTTTTCAAAATTCCTCTAGCCTAACTCGGTAAAAATAGTGTAACCAAATCCGGGAAACCTAAGTCGTATTAACGCGCAATCCCCGGCGAATATGTCATAATATCTTATGCGCTGCATGGTCGTTTTTTTATAGATGTAATTTTATTTACTTGTTATCTTAACTGATTTGATAATGGATGCATGACATGTTTGTAAATAAGCGAATTGATATTTATAGCGACTCAGTTACTACTGCACTTTTAAAAAAGGCTGAAAATAAAAACCTTTCGAATAAGACTCTGCATAAGCTTGTGAAAATTGCCAATTCTCACATTGGACTTACAAAAGCAGAAGCCAAAAATGTATTTATTAAAAATCAACCGATAGAAACAAATGCTTATTCGATGAAGTTGGCTTTTGAACTAAAGAAGGTATTCTCTCAATGTTCAAACCAAGAATTAAGAGATAGAATAGGGACTTTCATCCAAAACTGCAAACCTACAATTTTTAATAAAACAGAAAATAGTGTTCAGACAAAGGCAATTAACCAAACGAAATATATGAGTTCTGCGGATTTTGTCGATGCATATTCTGATAGCATTGGCCTCACCATTGGTGAGGGGGCAGAAGCTATAGTTGTAGAAGATGCGAAAAATGACCATAAAGTATTAAAGATATTTTTTGATAACGTTGATGAGAGTGAAATTATCAATCAAGCTAAATCATTCAATATGTTTTATGGTGAAAATACTGCACATGTTATTTCCGGTAAAGCTATCCGTATGAATAAAATAGAAGGTGCTCCTTTATCTCAAATAAAACACTTTCCAGCTGATGCCACTACTAACTTCATGTCTCTTATTGCCGAAATGGTCACAAAACGTTGCGCTCCGTCTGATATGTCAGAAAATAACTTTCTCTATGATAAAGGAAAAAATAAATTTTTACCTGTAGATATATCCACAAGCAAAGAAAATAAAGTTAATAAGAATGGGTTAAGGTATATTATGAATTACATCATGAACAAAAGTGTTGGTTAAAAATTTGTACGCCATCCTTTAGTATTGCATTATCGAAAAAACTCACCACCTCTCCAGGAGGTGGTTTAGGGGGACAATAAAGTAATGTAATAGACCGCAACTAACCAGTCATTTTAAATAGCCAAAAATCAACCAGCCAATTTACATCGCTGATTGCCATTTTTAGCCACCTCTTTTATGATAGCCAGATTGACTATACTCATTTTGGCTACCATAAATGAAAATTGCTCGCATCTATGAAAGGGTAAGTACATCAGAGCAGGATCTGACACGCCAGGCTGACATCGAAAAAACGGCCATTGCCAGTGGTTTTTATATTGCTGGTATTTATCGGGAAAAAGCATCGGGTGCCAGAGCTGACAGACCTGAGCTTCTCCGCATGATCGCCGACCTTCAGCCTGGTGATGTGGTGATAGCCGAAAAAATTGACCGTATCAGTCGTCTCCCTCTTCCTGAAGCTGAAAAACTGATTGCTTCCATCAGAGACAAAGGTGCCCGGCTGGCTATTCCAGGCATAGTGGATTTGTCAGAAGTGGTAGCAGAAAATGATAGTGTCTCCCGCATTGTTCTTGAATCTGTTCAGGAGTTGTTGCTTAAACTTGCCCTTCAGACCGCACGAGATGACTACGAAATACGGCGGGAAAGACAGCGCCAGGGTGTTCAGCTCGCCAAAGTTGCAGGCAAATACGCGGGCAGGAAGGCCGATCTCGTGACCCATGAGCGTATCATTACCCTCCGGCAGTCCGGATTAACCATTGAGCGCACGGCCACGCTGGCCGGATGCAGCATCAGCCAGGTCAAACGCGTCTGGGCAATCCATCAGTCGCAAAAAAATTCGTGATATGCCCCTGAGCTAAGGATGGTTACGATGCCAGTTAATTTTCTTTCCGAAGATCAAAAAGCAGGTTACGGTAACTATCATGGCGAACTGACAAAGGAAACACTGGCTCGCTATTTTCATCTTGATGATTTTGACCGGATGAATATTTCAGAAAAACGGGGAGACCATAACCGGTTGGGCTATGCCATATTATTATGTACAGTCCGTTACCTCGGTCGCTTCCCCGATTTAACGACAATAATTCCGGTTGTTGTTATTGATTTTCTGGCAGAGCAACTACATATTGAGAGTGGTAGTGAGCAGGTTAATATATATAACTCAGGAAAGCAACGTCGACCACATATAGATGAAATTACAAAAATATATGGTTACACGGAGTTTACCGACACCCGTGTGGCGTTTTCACTGACCCGCTGGTTATATTCTTTATGCTGGACCGGAACGAGTCGTCCGGGTATTCTTTTTGAAAGATGTACCGGATGGCTTTTATCACATAAAGTCTTATTACCCGGATATTCATTGCTCGAACGTTATATAGCCCGGTTACGCAGCAGGGTTGAAAACCGGCTCTGGTATTCACTGGCTGCCTGCATTGATGACTCTCAGACTCAACGGCTTCTGGAGCTTCTTTCGGTTCCAGCCGGGAGCCGCTATTCGTTACTCGATCAGTTACGTACCGGACCCACTAAAGTGAATGCCGCATCACTGGTGCAGGCGATAGGCCGCCTTCAGACAATACGTAATCTGGGAGTGACATTACCAGCAATTACGCCAGTTTCGGATACCCGTATTGCTGCCCTGGCCCGTTATGCCTCAACGGCTAAAACAACAGCACTTCAGCGCTTACCAGAAAAAAGAAAACTGGCTACACTTGTTGCATTCTCCTGCTGTATGGAGGCGACGGCATTAGGATGATGCACTTGAATTACTTGAAGCACTACTCCGGGATCTGTTCAATGAAGCGGTTCAGGCAGATAAACGGAATCGCCAACGAACGCTTAAAGATCTGGATCGCGCAGCGGAAATACTGGCAAAAGCATGTCGGATGATCCTTGATGACAAGTTACCTGATACTGATGTTCGTGATAATATCTTCAACATTATTCCCGAAGATGTATTGAAACATGCTGTAAATAATGTGACATCAATTATTCGACCAGCTAATAACGTTTACTTCAATGAGCTTGATGCTAAATTCAAAACGGTACGACGTTTTTTGCCTGATTTACTTTCCAGAATACATTTTGAAGGCAATACCTCAGCTGAGGCATTAATTGAAGCGCTTTGCTGGATTGAAGTTAATTTAAAAAAGAAAAAAACCGATAACGATGCTCCACGCGAAATAATCAATAAACCGTGGCAACAACATGTGATAAGAAAAGATGGCAGTATTGATTTTCACGCCTATACATTTTGTGCACTTAAGGAACTTCAGCTTATACTGAAAAAACGGGATATTTATGTCAATCCCAGCTGGCTTTATGCAGACCCCCGGACAGGGCTTGTCGAAGGTAAGGAATGGGAAGCTATGCGTCCAATAATCTGCCGCTCTCTGGGATTATCATCAGCACCAGGTGCCACTCTGTCGGCCATTGCAACAGAGCTGGATTCAACATATCGCGATGTACTGGACCGACTACCGGAAAACCCGGCAGTCAGATTTGCGGAGAATGGCGATAAAACTGAGCTGATCCTGAGTCCTCTGGATGCCATTGAAGAAACGCCATCACTTATCGCATTGCGGCAGCGGGTGACCGACATGTTGCCACGCGTTGATTTGCCTGAACTGATACTGGAAATCGATGCCAGGACACATTTCACCGGTGCCTTTACCCATTCATCAGAGCAAAGCTCCCGCGTCTCAGACCTGAATATCAGCATCTGCGCCATGCTGATGGCAGAAGCCTGTAACACCGGTCCGGAGCCCTTTATACGCAATGATGTCGCGGCACTGAAGCGTGACCGTCTGACCTGGACAGACAGCAATTACATCAGAGACGAAACGATTAGGGCAGCCAACGCCATTCTGGTCGCAGCACAAAGTGGCGTTCCCCTGGCGAACATCTGGGGTGGTGGTGAGGTGGCGTCAGCCGATGGTATGCGATTTGTGGTTCCTGTGCGCACGGTACATGCCGGCCCCAACCCTAAATACTTCAAAGAAGGACGTGGGGTTACATGGTACAACCTGATATATGATCAGTATTCGGGGATAAACGACATCGTTGTTCCTGGAACGCTCAGGGATAGCCTGGTCATCCTGGCTGTCGTGCTGGAGCAACAAACGGATCATGCCATACCAGATAATGACCGATACGGGGGCATACAGCGATGTTATTTTCGGGCTTTTCCGCCTGCTGGGATATCGTTTTTATCCAAGGATCGCGGATACGGGGAGAGCCAGATTCTGGCGCACCGATCCTAAAGCAGATTACGGTCCGTTTAATGCGATATCTTCGCATCGCCTTAATTTTGGTAAAAAAACAGAGCCACACTGGGATGATATTCTGCGGCTGATTGCGTCCCTCAAACTTGGACGACTGAACGTCATGTCCATCATGAACACACTGCAAACGGGCGACAGGCCAACCAGTCTGGCGCAGGCTATAGCCGAAATAGGCCGCGCAGATAAAACTATTCATATGCTGACTTACCTCGACGATGAAAACAAACGGCGAAGAACGTTGCAACAACTCAACCGTGGAGAGGGTCGCCACGCGGTGGCCAGAAATGTCTTTCATGGTAAGCGGGGAGAGCTGAGGCAGGCTTACCGTGAAGGCCAGGAAGATCAGCTTGGATCGTTAGGTCTGGTGCTCAATATTATTGTGCTGTGGAACACGATGGATGCAGCAATTCAGCAGCTCAGGCGGGAGGGCTATCCGGTTCTGGATTCAGACGTTGAGAAACTTTCACCGTTACAGTGTGGGCATATCAACATGCAGGGGCGCTATTCATTTACAGTGCCGGAATCCGTCAGTAAGGGTGAATTGAGAGCTTTCAATGAATAGACATAAGTCATTGATTAATGGATTGATGGCATCCCTGACGGGATAAAGGCTATCGCCGGGCTGCACGGGAAAATCAGTGGTGACCTCCGCTATCATTTTTAATGGCCCCCCATGAAGGATGAGCGCATAGTTTTTTTGTTTTTTCAGATAAACAACATCAATTACCAGCCATTCCATAGCTAATCCCTCAATATTATTCAGCAGGCAGATTAACATAACGTGCTGTAACGACGTGGAATGAGAGTTTAAGTATATGAACCAGCGCTGTATTAAAGTATGAGCGCCCTCTTATGAGGGCAAAGAAATGGAGTCAGTATCCGGGCAGCATTACGGGTGATCTCCACATTTAAGTACATCGTTGAGATTTGATTAAATCCGCCAGTGCAGAATAGTGAATTCTGATGGCTTCAGGGCGGATTTAACACCCTGAGTGATTTACCCTACTTACTGGTAATCAAAAGATGGAGACATTTTGATGCTGTCCACACCGTTATGTGACGTTATCCGCAGTGTTCCGGATATTTCTGCTTTTCCGACCCTCGCAGAGATGACGAAAAATACCTCAGTGATGCACACCCGTTATCCTGAACTCGTCACTGTAACAGAGGTGGGTGTGTCTGCTCAGGGAACCCCATCGATATGGTATCCGTCGGGAAAGGTCCCCTGTCAGCATTGTTTGTGGGTGCCCCGCATCCGAATGAAGTCATAGGATGTGCTGCCATCGAGTATCTGATAGCCCGTTTATGCCAGGATGCAGCGTTTCGTGAAGCGTTACCTTTCCGCTGGCACTTTATCAAAGCGATTGAGCCTGACGCACTGCGGCTGAATGAAGGGTGGTTCTCGTCACCAGGCAACTCACAGTGTTACTACGAACACTATTACCGCCCGCCGTTAAACCAGCAGGCTGAGTATGCCTTCCCGTTTGCTGACAGCGACTGGCTGAGCCGGCATCCGCTGCCGGAGAACATCGCATGGCAGAATGCCATCAGGCAGGCGCGTCCGGATTTTCTTTACTCCCTGCATAATTCGGAAGCGGGCGGCGTTTATTATGTCGCGTCGGGTTATCCGGTGGGGCTGGCCGGAACGCTGAAAGCAATATGCCATCAGAGCGGCCTGCCGCTCAATACGACGGGGGAAACCGAGCTCCGTGACAGTCTGTATGAACCCGGTCTGTTTCATTTTCCGGATATGAAAGCGCTGGTCGGTATGCCCGCAGATGATTACCAGGAAAATGGCAGTCGTCCGGTGGGCAATTCCAGTGCCTGCTACACCGCGGCATCGGGAACATTTTCTTTATTTACCGAAGTGCCTTACTGGAACAGCCCCCTTCTGGATAACCGGCAACTTACGCCGTTCAGTATCAGGGATGTGGAGGCTGAGCTGGCCCCCCTGAACGCACAGGTTGTTGTATTAGCAGAAAAAGCGCTGGCGCTGAACACCGGTGACGCCGGGCATATCGCAGTAAACCTGCGGCAGACCCTACAGATGCATTATGAGCAGTTCGCTGCGCCTGCAGCGGACGACCGGGATGCGGATAAAAAACTGAGCCGGGGCGACAAAACCCGCCTTAGCATCAAGGGGCGGCTCGAGCGACTCAGTACCCTCGGCCTGATATGCAGGCTTGCCGGTGACAGCAAGCTCACCACGGAATGCCGGCAGATTCTGGCAGAACAGTCGGCATACCTGGCAAACACTGAAAAAATGACAGCAGTACCGGTGAAAAAAACCTGTCAGTTACAGATACATGCGGGACTGGCAACAATGATTGCCCTGATAAAGTCCCGTTATGTTTACCGTAAGCGTACAGAGTGAACCGTATTGACGGGGATGTGTTATTCAGTTGGCAGTGCGATGCGCCAGGGCAGCAGTTCACTGACCCGGTTTACCGGCCAGTCGGCGATGACGTCAAGTACATGGTGAAGGTAGCGCTCTGGATCTACGCCATTTAATTTGCACGTACCGATCAGGCTGTACAGCAACGCTCCGCGCTCACCACCGTGGTCAGAGCCGAAGAACAGGAAGTTCTTGCGCCCCAGACTGACCATCCGCAGGGCATTTTCAGCGATGTTGTTATCGGCTTCGGCCCAGCCGTCTTCCGCATAGTACGCCAGCGCCGGCCACTGGTTCAGCGCGTACGCGAACGCTTTCGCCAGCTCTGAGTGTCGCGACAGGGTTTTCATCTTCTCACGCAACCAGCTTTCCAGTGATTTCAGCCGCGGTTTCGTTTTCAACTGACGTTCGGCAAGGCGCTGCTCTGCCGACATTCCCCTTATATCCGCCTCGATGACGTACAACCCACCTATTTTTTTCAGGGCTTCCTCCGTCAACGCTGATGGGGTGCGAACGTGCACATCGTGGATTTTTCGGCGGGCGTGCGCCCAGCACGCGGCTTCCCTGATATGACCTTCGCGGTACAGTTCTTTGAACCCGGCATACGCATCCGCCTGCAGTACACCGCTGAAGCCAGCAAGATGGGTCTGCGGATGGATGCCTTTTCTGTCAGGGTTGTACGCGAACCACACTGCTGGCGGCTGCGTTGATCCGGCATGGCAGTCATCGCGAACATACGTCCACAACCGCCCGGTCTTCGTCTTTTTGTTGCCCGGCAGCAGTACCGGAACGGGCGTGTCATCGACATGGAGTTTGCCATCCGTCAGTACATAGTCCTGAAGCGCCTCTTCCAGCGGTGCCAGCAGGCGACAACACGCATCCACCCAACCTGACAGCACAGAACGACTTAGCTCCACACCCTGGCGGGCATAGATCTCTGACTGACGATACAGTGGCGCATGTTCTGCGTATTTTGACGTGAGTACCCGCGCCAGCAGCCCTGGACCGGCGATACCCCGTTCGATGGGGCGTGATGGTGCCGATGCCTGAACTATACGATCACATCGGCGGCAGGCGTGTTTTTCCCGTACCGTGCGGATAACCCGGAAGGCGCTGCGCATCAGCTCCAGCTGTTCAGCGGCATCTTCACCCAGGTAACTCAACGAACCACCACAGTCCGGGCAACAGGATTCGGCAGGAGGCATGCGCCTTTCATCACGGGGTAGCGATTCAGGGAACGGTTTACGTGTACGGGTCTGGCGGAGTGGTCGTTGAACTGCCGGATCGTCGGCCCGACCGGTCAGTGTATCGCTTTCTTTCTGCAGCCGGTTCAGGTCGGCTTCCATCTGTGCGATACGACGGGAGACCTTTTCGGAGCGGCTGCCGAAGTTCATCCGCCGCAGTTTATCCAGCTGCGCCTGCAGGTGGTCTATTTCGCGTTCACGATCGGCCAGCTTTTCCAGCAGCGCATGGTTCAGCGCTTCCTGTTCGGCCAGGCGCTGTTTCAGTTGAAGGATATCGTCAGAAGAGGTGTCGTTCATAAGCCCGTATTTTACCAGGCTTATACAGCAACAACCAGGATAAAGAGGCCTACAGCATGGTCAGTGATGTCAGCAGCCGCTTCGGCTGTCTCCAGTCGATACCTTCCATCAGCATCGCCAGTTGCGCTGGCGTCAGGAACACTTTGCCATCGCGGGCTGACGGCCAGGCGAAGCGGCCGCGCTCCAGCCGTTTGGTCAGCAGACACAGTCCGTCACCGGTAGACCACAGCAGTTTGACCTGGCTGCCGCTGCGGCCCCGGAAGATGAAGACGTGGCCGGACATTGGATCATCTTTCAGCGCCGTCTGAACCTTTGCGGCGAGGCCGTTGAAGCCGTTGCGCATATCGGTGATGCCGGCAACCAGCCAGATTTTTGTCCCTGCTGGTAGGTAAGCGCACCATCTGCGACGTCTTGTGAAAGTTGTCCTGTCTGGCAACAATCGCGCCCATCTATATTGATGGACACGAACGATGAATACCCGGACAAATAAAGATATTACCTGCTA
>NZ_JBQENX010000016.1:0-48851 GCF_052044775.1 Enterobacter sp. 22466
TTTAATTTCCATACGAATCTCAAAAGTGATCATAAGCTCCCCTGTATTCAGAGGAGCAGATTAACCCCTGGATCAATTTTCAACCGCTGGGGTGGATCAGTTTTGCACCGTTGGTAACAGGCACGGGTAAAAGCACCATATCACGTGCCATTTTGCACAGTGTTTCTCGTGATGTCGCTGGTCTTAACAGTCTGCTACCTTTTAAGTTTCGAGCAGCGAATCCCGACGAATTTCAGCCCAGTGTAACGGGTACAGAGCAAATTCAGGATGTAATGTGCTTTGATGAAAAGTACGTATCTCAGTTCACATTTCAGCCAGATGAACTGATTAGTAACAGCTTTGACATCTTTATCAAAACAGAAGCCTACAACCAAACGGAGCGAGAGATCGACTCGATGGTAATGGCAATCCGGCAGGAATTCAGTGGTAATGATGAGCTTGAGCTATTTATTACACATCTTCAGGAGCTTAGTGGTGCGTTCAAGCTGACAAGCAAGGGCTTATCTAAAGCCTCTACGGGGATGAAGGGGTTGGCAGGGGGTAACAAGCTTCAGCATATTCCCTCCGGGCTAGAGCCTTATCAGCCATTTATTCAGAGTCCTCGTAATGTAGAGTGGATCGAGTGGCAGACCAAAGGGTATGAAAATTTCTGCTCACTCTCTGAGGGATGCTGTCCTTTCTGCACAGGTGATTCTCACGAAAAAGCAGAACAAATTAGCAAAGTAAGCGCTGAATATGACAAAGCAGTGATCAAAAATCTGGTTGGTATCATCACAGTACTTGATAAATTAGGCGAGTATTTTTCCGAAGCCGCACGCTCCCGTCTGAGGGAAATAACGACGTTACAGGGAGGATTGGAGAAGAAGCATGAAGACTATCTTGTTACCGTAAAGCAGCAGACAGAAAATCTTCTGGCCATGCTCTTAACATTAAAAACCCTGAACAGTTTTACTTTTAACGACGCCGGAAATATTCGTGCCTCTTTAGCCTCTTTTCGTTTGGATGTGAAGTATTTTTCCGAGCTGCAATCTGATAAAACTCTTGCAACAATTGGGCGACTGAACGCCTCGTTAGATAGCCTCATTTCCCAGGCTGGTTTGCTGCAGGGGCAAATCAACAAGCAGCGCGCTGGCATGCAGCGGCTCATTCAGAAACACAAGAAGGATATCAACACTTTTCTGGCATATGCGGGTTACCGCTATCAGGTAGATATATCTGGCGATGGAGAACAGTGCCGTCTTAAGCTTCGCCATGTCGACTATACCGACTATCTCAGTGGAGGTAGCCAACATTTGAGCTACGGCGAGCGTAATGCCTTTTCGATCGTTCTTTTTATGTACGAATGCCTGGCTCGTAAGCCCAACCTGATTATTCTCGATGATCCTATCTCTTCGTTTGATAAAAACAAAAAATTTGCCATCCTAGAAATGTTGTTCCGCCGTGACTCATCTGAGTGTTTGAAAAACCAGACGGTACTGATGCTTACACATGACGTTGAGCCAATCATCGATACTCTGAAGTCGGTGAAGAAGTTGTTTAGTAACCAGGTTACTGCATCCTATTTACGTTATAGCACTGGCACGATAACTGAATTACCTATCCGCGAAAGCGATATTCTGACGTTTGCCCAAATCTGCAAAGTGGTTCTCGAATCCGACTGTGATGACCTGATCAAGCTCATTTATCTTCGCAGGCATTATGAAATCATGGACAATCGAGGTGATGTTTATCAGGTACTTTCTAACTTGTTTCACCGCCGAGAGGAACCAATCGACACACGCCTACCTCTGATTGAAGGAACAGGGTACCCGATGATGGACCCGGAGAGCTTCCTTAATGGATGCTGTTTAATCACTAAAAATATTTTTGGTTTTGATTACCCCCATATGCTGAGCTTGCTGAATGATCCTGACAAAATTCTGTCGTTATATCGAAGCTGCACGAATGGCTATGAAAAACTTCAGGTGTTCCGACTACTGGAACCTGAGGCCGATAACCGTGTCATTCGCAAGTTTGTGAATGAAACCTATCATATTGAAAACGAGTTTATCTGCCAACTAGACCCCACACGATTCGATCTTATCCCGGAATACGTTATTGTTGAATGTGACAGGCTGCTCCTTAATATCGGGGCGTCGAACGATGATGCTGAACTGGAAACGGCCTGAACGTATGGTCTAGATGTAACTCTTCTTAGCAGTGAAGGTGAGTAGTAATACTCACCTACCTGGATCTCCAATTCAATTGAGCCTGCTGATAAGCAGGCCTTTTTGGCGAGACACAGAAGCCTCTAAAGTTGGGACATGCGAGACATGGCGCTTTTTATGCCGCCAGATAGTATCTTTCTGGTCCAGTAATGACAAAAAGCTGATTTCCGTTAACAATAACCCTGTTTAGATATCCAGATAAAAACATTTCCTCTGGGTCAAATGAGTGATACAGTTTCACCCATAAGACCCAATGGAGGCAATATGTCTGAATTTGAATTACTGGCGCAGGATCTGCTTGAGAAAGCAGAGGCGGAAGAACAACTGCGACAGGAAAATGATAAAAAGCTGCTCGGGCAGGTGCTGGAAATCTATGACCAGAAGTACGTGGCTGAACTGCTTAGAAAAGTTGGTAAAAATGAGTGGAGTCGCGAGACTCTTAATCGCTGGATTAATGGTAAGTGCTCACCTAAGTCGCTGACGTTAGCCGAAGAGGAACTTCTACGAAAAATGCTTCCGGAAGCGCCTGCACATCACCCTGACTATGCCTTCCGGTTTATTGACCTGTTTGCTGGCATTGGAGGTATACGGAAGGGCTTCGAAACCATCGGTGGCCAGTGCGTTTTTACCAGTGAATGGAATAAAGAGGCTGTGCGCACATATAAAGCTAACTGGTTTAACGATGCTCAGGAACACACTTTCAATCTCGATATTCGGGAAGTCACGCTCAGTGATAAACCTGAAGTACCTGAAAACGATGCCTATGCTTACATTAATGAGCATGTGCCGGATCATGATGTACTTCTGGCAGGTTTCCCCTGTCAACCGTTCAGCCTTGCGGGTGTAAGCAAGAAAAACTCGCTCGGGCGCGCGCATGGTTTCGAATGTGAGGCTCAGGGAACGCTTTTCTTCGATGTGGCGCGTATTATCCGCGCAAAAAAACCTGCCATCTTTGTTCTTGAAAACGTTAAAAACCTGAAGAGCCATGACAAGGGTAAAACCTTTAAAGTCATCATGGATACCCTCGACGAACTGGGCTATGAAGTTGCGGATGCAGCTGAGATGGGCAAAAACGATCCTAAAGTTATCGACGGAAAGCACTTTTTACCTCAGCACCGAGAACGTATCGTTTTGGTCGGTTTCCGTCGTGATCTGAATATTCACCAGGGCTTTACCCTGCGCGATATTAGTCGTTTTTATCCGGAACAGCGTCCGTCATTTGGCGAACTGCTGGAACCCGTGGTTGACAGCAAATATATACTGACGCCGAAACTCTGGGAGTATCTCTATAACTACGCCAAAAAGCACGCAGCTAAGGGTAACGGATTCGGTTTTGGCCTCGTTAATCCTGAAAATAAAGAAAGCATTGCCCGTACGCTTTCTGCTCGCTATCACAAAGACGGGTCTGAAATTCTGATAGACCGTGGCTGGGATATGGCCACAGGTGAAACAGACTTCGCGAACGAAGAAAATCAGGCGCATCGGCCCCGCAGGCTGACTCCACGAGAGTGCGCGCGCCTTATGGGTTTTGAAAAAGTAGATGGCAGGCCTTTTCGCATTCCTGTGTCAGACACTCAGTCGTACAGGCAGTTCGGTAACTCCGTAGTGGTGCCCGTGTTTGAAGCCGTAGCCAAACTGCTTGAACCTTATATCCTGAAAGCGGTTTATGCCGATTCGTGCAAGGTTGAACGAATCTGATCGCTCCTCCCGGTATTTATGCCGGGAGATTATCTATGGAATATCTGCGTAAAGCCCTGTCAGCTCAGCAATAAACGCACCTAGCGTCATTAGCTCAGATCTCACCGCCTCCGGGTATTTTTTGTGCAGAGATGATGGCACGACCAGTCTGACACCCGACTCCCGCATCTCCCGATATTGAGCCAGAGAAACTCCCTCCTGGAGTGTAAACAGATGCACCTGATGAATTTTATCGGCCTCATTCAGTATCTGACGCCAGCGATCCTTACAGGTAGTCTTGACTGCCAGCATGCGCAGATTTTCTACGGGAAACTCAGTATCGTGGTAAGCCCCTGCGGAAGGGAAAAGGAAATCGGGTTTTTTATTACCTTCTGTGACGGCCTGCGTCGCAAAGTGTCGCAGGCCGTGCTCAATGAATAGATGCTCCAGGTGCAGTTCCAGCGACTTCCCGGCTCTGGATTTACGGCGATTGCTGACAGAATTGGCCAGCGCAATAAATTCATCCACAGAGCCAAATCCTTTCCGGATGATATCCAGAACATGCAGTTCCTCAACCAACAGAAATATGTCGTACTCCACGCGCCGGCGGTCAAGAAGTTGCTCATCCGGATCAAGGGAATTTTTCACATAATGGCTGGCTGCATACTGAATAATTTCACTTCCCGACGGAAAGCGCAGGTGCCAGTCTTCAGGTAGAATATATTTATGATTTACTGGCGCTTGCTGTAGAGATAGTCCGCCAAGAATCTGTCCTGCGGGGCCGGATATAAGCGCTCCGGGTATAACTTCACCAATAGCGGTCTCAATGACGTCCTCTTCATCAGTGCTGGCGCATACCCAAATATTTACTTCCTTACAGTCCCCCCCTTGCTCATCAAGCTTGAAAGCCAGGAGCGTCAGAGCCCCTGTATTTTCAGGATCCTGAAGTGGACTGCCTCTACCCCAGCGGGTAATCCTTTTTTCATTCCGGGTTTTACCAAAATGACGGCTGTTATAATAAATTGCCCGGGCTTCGCTGTCAGGGCAATCATGCGATGACACATGTGCGGTGAGAAAAACCGAAGGGTTCAGTTCACGGGTATGGTTGATAGACGGAAACAGTTTTTCAACGATACCTGAAGGGATATAAAGCCCTACCTGGTGACCACCTGTTGCGCCGGTATCGTTGGCGGAAAGGCGTTTGATGTAGACGAAGTAATTCTCACATGCGATCTCAAGTAGCCAGTTGTGGAAAACCGACATAAGCATCCCCTGTTACCCTGAAACTCTACTCACCATTTTTTCATAATTATATACAAACAGCCAGAAAGGCTGTTACAGGCGATTTGATCTGCAACCTATTGGTTAATATGCTCTGATGTGCGCAATCTTCGTTTTTTGCTCATATTGGTTCATTTTATCCTCCGGACTTACCGGTTAATTTTGCAAGAGCCTGTTCTACTTTTTTAATATCCTGCTCTACAATGGCTTTCTCATCAGGCGTGAGCGGGACCTCTTCGAGATAACGCCTGATAGATGTTTTACTCTCCAGCATCTGTCCGCGCGCACTGTCTTTCAGCAGATTAAAATCGCAACCAATGCAGGCCATTCTGTGCGGGCAACTGCTCCAGAATGGATTCATGCAGAAGGACTCACCAAGGTCATAATAGGTTGCCGGATCAGTGGGCGAGACCGCTTCCGGATCGTGATCGACCAGTACGCTTATCATATGGGCTATCCGATCGGCCTTCACAAATGACGCTGCCAGCTGTGTAGGGCGGATGCGAATGTAATGCAGGGTTGACTGTGGTGATGAATGACCTGACCACTGCATCAGTTCATACAGCGACATGCCCTGTGGTACGCTGGCAAGCGCAGTCAGGGCTGAAGCCCGTCCACGGTGGCTGGTTATGACGCCTCCGCTGTCTTCAACCGGCAGCCCCGCTCTAGCGCAGAGGACTGGGATGACCGTCCGGTTAATCACATCGCTGCCTGCCGGCTTGCCGCGATACTGGAAGAGATAACGGACTTTTTCTCCGGTGCGATCATCATTCAGTTTTGCCTGATCCACGGGACGGACGTTCAACCATATGTCTACATATTTTTTTACAATGACAGAGACGGGTTTAACAAATGCTTTCGATGTCTTTCCTGCCGGGACGTTTAGATAACATAGTGTTCCGGCAGGAACGACACTACCATCCTCCCTGATAATGTCTTCTGACTGAGGCGTGACGCATTCCGTAGTCAGGCGCAGGAGTTCATTCTGTCGTAAACCTGCATGGGTCCAGATAACAGCCATTGCCTGAAGCATGGAAAGGGGATAGTGAATTTCACTGAGCAGGTCTTCGTGGCGCAGGTTCAGACTGGCCCAGATGAGTTTGAGCCAGACGGGATCATCTATCACTCTCGGATTTACACCACGGCGAAAAAGTGGGGTATCCGGCGTGAAAAGGTGACGGAGGAAACGTTGCTCCGAACTGTGTCAGATTCACCACGACGCAAACCGGATATATCGCACCGGAAGGTGAACAGCGCTATAACATGGTTATTCCCGGTAATTACTTTGAAGCAGAGGTCAGTGCCGATGCTGCCGGAATTATTGCGACCCTGATGATCATGAACTGGTTGTCCTGGCAGGTTGCAGATATGGGGCCTGAATATTCGAAAGTCTGTAAACACCTCGTCGCTTGTCAGGATGCACTGAAAGACTACATCAGTATCATAAAACACCCTGAAGCAGATTTAATTTATCGGGCTATTGATTGACGACATAAATACTGGATGAATAAAAAGACCTCCTGTTGAGGTCTTTTTACTGTTTTGCAAGAGTCTGCGCTGCATTTTTATTATTCTTTATCGCCCGATATGTTACCTCAATTTTTCTGGCATAGACATATCTTCTCTGCGCCTGTTCTTCTGTTTTCCTGAAACCTGCATTATAAGCGCCCACGGCCTGCCAGCTGACTCCCCACTTTTTGAATGCAATTGCAAGATAGTAAGCCCCGGTGTAGATATTCATACACGGATCGGAAATAAGGTGCTCCGGTTTTATTCCATAACGAGCCAGTTCGTTAAAGTGCTGGGAGTCCACCTGCATAAGTCCGGAGCCAAAGCCCGAAACAGGATTGTAGCCTTTAACGTCTGTGCGGAAGTTCGATTCATTCCAGGAGATTGCCCGAAGCAGATCCGGATCTATATGATAATCCCTTCCTGCCAGATCAAAACAATCAGCAGCGTTCAACATTCCAGAAAAAGCCAACATTAAAAACGTAAGAGCAATCCGTTTCATTTCTTCCCTCCGGGCACCATGCCGGAAATACGTTAACCCATCCCATGCCCAGACTCAACTAATATGCACTCCTCACCACCAAAAGCACCACACCCCACGCAAAATTAAAATTTTGCTGATTGGCTCTTTAAATCATGCAGTTAGAGAAAAAGTAATGTGAAATAATTTATTTTAATGTGTGTAAACGACTCGGTAGTGAGTTTTATTCGACTCGGGAAAAACTCTACTCAGAGTCATTTGTGACTATTTTTAATAAATCCATTGAGTTATGACTACGGCGAGTCTATATTCGAGTCGTGAATTTTTACAGTGTGTGTCGGCATGCAAGTCGTCTGTTTTCTGGCAGAGTGTCTGTGCCGAGTCGTGCATTTTTAGCTTTTCAAAATATTCTGTTGTACAGAAGTTTTGGAAATATAAATAAGGAGAAAATTATGGCCAGAGTTCAGGTCTATGTAAGCGATGAAGTGTCAGAGAAAATAAGAGTAATCGCTGAAAAACGTCGCGCTGAAGGAGCGAGAGATAAAGATGTAAGTTTTTCAAGCATTGCATCAATGCTGGTCGAACTTGGTCTTCGGGTCTATGAAGCGCAAATGGAAAGAAAAGAGTCTTCCTTTAATCAGGCGCTCTATAATAAAACTATCCTTGAAAATGTAATGAAAACTCAATTTATTGTCAGCAAGCTGCTGGCGATGGAGTCGCTAAGTCCACATCTCGCAGGAAATGAAAAATTTGATTTCAGGGATATGGTTACGTGTATACGTGAAGATGTGCAACAGATTGTTGAAAAATTCTTCCCACAGGAGGAAGAGTCTCAAGATAATTAGCTGAAAATGTTTGATAAATAGGATTTAGATCTGCTGTTTTTGAGTGACTTTGTCGTCAGTAATTGATATATTTTATGCAGACATAAGTAAAATTTGATGCCCGCCATTCAATTTGGTGGGTCGCCGGTACACCGGGCTAGACCCCCGGGTGTACCGACTATACACAGAAACCTTCAGAGGAGGCTTCAATGCACCCGCGCGATCCTAGAGATCTCTCCGAACCAAGTCAATCATTAGATGATATTGTGAAGCGTTTTGATGCGCTTTATAAGTGCTCGCCTTTGCCTTTTTGCATTCGAGATCAATCCAGAAACACCATATATAAAAACGATGCATATTTAGATTTCTTCCACCCATTATCTAAGTGTTTTTCAGGTGTCAGTTTTGATCCTGATGAAGTTGAGCTTGATTTGTCGACAATTGAGTTAGAGGCCTTTGTTATGGGGCCGGACACAGCTATTTGTAGAACTTTTAATTTGAATGGTGAGTTTTACCAGTTACGTGTTGAAATTCGCATTCTAAATAAAGAATTATATGCTTTCTGGTTTATTAATTACTTCCCGGATTATCAAGCTTTATTCAATACTTCGAATAGGATAAAAAATGATGACTTTGATTTTGATATTTTCCTTTCGGGGTTGACAAATAAGAAAATGATTACGTTGTGTTTTTCAATTCTTGGCTTTCAACTTCATACAATGGCGCAATATTTAGGTGTTTCTGAAAAAGCAATTTCAAGCAGACTTTCTAGTGTGAAGAATGAACTTGCAAAATATTTTACTGATTATGATGACTTCAGATTCTACTGCATGAGAATGGACGTATACAGAAAGGTGAGAATGGTTGTCCTTAAAGTTTTGAATGTTAAATTTATGTAAAAAATATAGTGGAATTTTTCGCGTATTGAATAAATTGTATTCAATGTGTCACTATCCTGACGCAGGAATATGTTGAGAGGGAAAACATGATTAGACGTCACAGGCTTCGTGGCCCAACGGTAACTATGTCGATCTACCTTGACCCACAAACCGATCTTCTTATTTTGAAGGCGAAGGACAGAAGTGGTCGTTCTAAATCAGCTGAAGCGCTGATTCGGTTACGTGACCACCTGGAAAAATTCCCTGATTTCTATAACTCTGAAATGGCGGAGGTGATCCCAAACAATCTTGAACCCAAGTCACAAAACTAGTTTTTTAGGATTTTTATTTCAACAAATCTATCCGGTGTAATTAAAGGATTAATGAATATGACTGATGTGTCTGTTATTAACGCTGTACCCGCGACCTCTGCAAAGAAAAAATTCAGCAAAGTCGCGTTACTCAAAGCGCTGAAGTTTGCCCTGCCTGTCGCAGCCCTTGCTGCGTTTTTCCCTGAAACGGTTCTGGCCTCGACTGCGGGTAAAGATCTCATGTCCAGCGGCGATGCAACCGTTAAAGGTACATTTGGTAAAGATTCCAGCGTGGTTAAGTGGGTTATTCTTGCCGAAGTCCTGGTAGGGGCCGTGATGTATATGACGACCAAGAACCTCAAGTTCCTGGCGGGCTTTGCGATCCTGTCCGTATTCGTCACGGTAGGTATGTCTGTCGCAGGATACTGATATCCAGCGACAGCCGTTCAGAGCCACTTCCGACTATTAAATTCCGGTTTAATTCTGAATGCCCTTCACGAGCATTCACGGGAGGGCTTTGCCTGTAATCCGGCTGGCAGGTATTTCCATACTGCCAGCTGTACCGGAGACGGAACATATATGGCAGATGAATCTCTCAAAAAATATCGATTTCCCGAAACCCTGACGAATCAGAGCCGCTGGTTTGGCCTTCCTGTGGATGAACTTATTCCGGCCATTATCTGCCTGGGGTGGGGATTCTGGACCCAGCATTATATTCCCGGAATTATCGCTGCCGTACTGGCCTATCTCGGAATTAAAAAGCTCAAGAAAGGGCGGGGCAGTTCATGGCTGCGGGACCTGGTCTACTGGTATATGCCGACCTCACTGCTGAGGGGGATTTTTCATGATGTACCCGACTCATGCTACCGCCAGTGGATTAAATAGACAGGAATAATCAGATGGAACACGGAGCACGATTAAGTACACAGCGGGTTATTGCCATCGGCTTTATTGCCATGGGGGTGGTTATTCTGGGAAGTATCACCACCAATGTTATTCAGGCCGTCAACAACTACCGTCTTCAGAATGAGCAGAAGTCTATCGTCACGCCAATGCTTTTCAACGCGCCGTTTGCCGTGTCGCAGAACCAGGCGGATGCCTCCTACCTGCAGCAGATGGCCCTGTCGCTTATCGCCCTTCGCCTGAATGTTACCCCGGAAACCGTTGATGCCTCTCATGAGCAGCTGCTGGCCTATGTCAAACCCGCAGCGCAGAACGAGCTGAAAATCCGGCTTGCTGAGGATGCGAAGCGCATTAAGGACAACAACGTTAACTCGTCTTTCTATATGACCAGCGTGAAGGTTTATCCGGCAAGCAGCCGCGTGGACGTGCGGGGCCAGCTGAAGACCTGGATAGGCGACTCGAAACCGTATCCCGAGCTGAAACAGTACGTTCTCAAGTTCGAGCGTGAGGACGGCATCAGCTGGCTCAGTCACTTCGGAGAAATCACCGATGAACAAAAATAGTCGCCGTGCGCTGCTGGCGTTGCTGATGCTCGCTTCCGGTCAGACGGTCGCCGCACCCGCTGCGCTTTCTGCCACGATTGTTCCGCTGACGAACGGCGGACAGGCCAGTATCGCGGTCAGCAACACCGACCCGAACCTTTTTACGGTCGCAGGTGACCGCGTGACGGCCCTGACCAGCCTCGACGGTGAGCTGACGCGGCAGGAGCAGACGGCAAGCGGCGGTGTGATTGTCAGCACCCTCAACAAAAAGCCCTTCACGTTCATTCTGGAAACCGAACGCGGCCTCAACTTCTCGGTACAGGCCGTGCCGCGAGCGGGCGCGGGGCGAACCATCCAGCTGATCAGCGAGCTGTCCGGCACGGGCGAAGCGGCGCGCACCTGGGAAGAGTCTTCCCCCTACGAGGCCACGCTGGTTTCCCTGAGCCAGCATCTGCTGGGCGGGCAGCTTCCGTCCGGCTGGCAGGCTATCCCCGTTACGCATGAAGCCCTCAACGCGCCCGCCGGACTTTCTGCAGTCCCCGAGCGCGTCTGGGTGGGTAATCACCTTAAGGTGGTGCGCTATCGCGTCACCAACAATACCGGGATGGCCCGCAACATCGCGGAAAGCGACTTCTGGCAGAGCGGCATTCGCGGCGTGCTGTTTGGTGAAGCCTCGCGTCAGCTGATGGCGGGCGGCGCCCTGCAGGTCTTCATTATCAGCAGCGGAGGTGCGGCTGATGGCCAGCATTAATTCAGTGGTGAAGCGCAAGCAGTTTATCTGGCTGGGTATCGTGCTGGCGACCGTGGGCGTGGTGGGCGGCGGCGGCTGGTATCTGGCGGATGCACGCTACGAGGGCAGCAGCGATGCGGCAGCCGCCGGCGAGCCTGCGCCCGATATGACCGGCGTGGTGGACAGCACCTTTGACCAGAAGGTGCAGCAGCATGCCACGACCGAGATGCAGGCTACGGCCTCCGAGATGCAGAAGCAGTATGCCGAAATGCGCCGCGAGCTTGAGCTGCTCAGCAAGGGGCAGGCAGGCTATCAGCACCAGATTGACAAACTCAGTCAGGATAATGCGGCGCTTTCCGCTCAGGTCAGCGCGCTGGGGGCGAAACCCGTCACCGCATCGGGTGAGCCGGCCCCGCAGCCGCCAGCGCCTGCGCCGGGGCCTGAAGGTGAGCCGCAGCCGACCGGTTTCCCGCCGCAGACGGGGGCCGTCCCGCCGCCGACCGCGTTCTATCCGGGTAACGGCGTCACGCCGCCGGCGCAGGTACAGTACCAGCCCATCCCCGTGCCCAACCAGCTGCGCCGTCAGTCTTTTGCCCGCAGCGACGAGAGCAAAGGTCCGTCCCTGCCGTACATCCCGTCGGGCAGCTTCGCCAAATCGATGCTGATTGAGGGGGCTGACGCCAACGCCTCCGTGACCGGTAACGAGTCCACGGTGCCGATGCAGCTGCGCATTACCGGACACGTTGAGATGCCCAACAGCAAAAGCTACGACCTCACCGGCTGCTTTATCGGTCTTGAGGCCTGGGGCGACGTGTCCAGCGAGCGCGCCATCGTACGCACCCGCAACATCAGCTGCCTGAAGCACGGCGTCACTATCGACCAGCCCATTGCCGGACACGTGAGCTTCCGGGGTAAAAACGGCATCAAGGGTGAGGTGGTGATGCGAAACGGCAAAATCCTCGGCTGGGCATGGGGCGCGGGTTTTGTTGACGGCATCGGTCAGGGCGTGCAGACCGCGTCCCAGCCCTCGGTCGGACTCGGCGCCACGGCATCCCTCGGCGCGGGTGACGTGATGAAGATGGGGATTGGCGGAGGTGCCTCCAAAGCCGCTCAGACCCTCAGCGACTACTACATCAAACGCGCAGAGCAGTACCACCCCGTCATCCCGATTGGGGCGGGTAACGAAGTGACCGTTGTCTTTCAGGACGGTTTTCAGCTGAAAACCATTGAAGAGCTGGCGCACGAGAATGACAGAAGCAAAGCGGAGAGCGATGAACGCAGTCCGGTTCCGCCGCCGTCAGTCCCGCAGGGCGGCATGAACGGGTTCAGCACCGACCAGATGCTCAACCAGCTGGGTAGGCTTAACCAGAGCCAGTTTATGCCGAAGGCCGACTCACAGTAACCCCACGTAAAGGAACCGCAAATGAACAAGACAGTGCCTGTTGCGCTCACGCTGGCCAGTCTCCTGACGCTGTCGGGATGTGCCGGTACAACGAGCGATTTTGAGTGTAACGCGACGACATCCGATACCTGCATGACCATTGAGCAGGCCAATGAGAAAGCCAAGCGACTGGAGGAGGCCAGCACGGTAAAGCCGGGTGCGACATCGCTGCCACGCCTGGCTGAGGGAAATTTCCGGACCCGGTCCGTGCAGCCCCTGACGCTGCCGGCTGAACCGGTGCATGCCGTCGCATCCAGGAATACACCGCTGACGGGTACACCGACTCTCCCCCGCCCGCAGCCGCACGCAGTCTCACGGGCGCCGCTCTCCACGGTCACGCCGGTTACTGTGCCGCCGCCAGGGCGCGAGTCCATCGTGGACCCGAGGCCGCTTCGCGTCGGTGAAAAGACGGCCGGGCTGTGGATCGCGCCCTATATCGATACGCAGGACGTTTATCACCAGCCGACGCGGGTGTTTTTTGTTGTGAAACCCTCAGCGTGGGGAACCCCGCGCGTTAACTGAATCCTGAACCGCCACCGCGTGTGGCGCCCATTTTAACAATCTGTCGTTATCACGCGTGCCCTGAAACGTGAAAAGGGATGGGCGGTAGCGTGTCCGGACAGTGTGAGCAGGGAGCGTTGATGGCAGACGAACTCGATCTCCTGCAGGAGCAGGACGAATTGCTGAACCAGCTTCATATACAGGCCGCGAGGCAGTGGTCCTGCCTGGAGGGCAAAAGCCGTAAACGGTGCGAATGCTGTGGCAATCGCATCCCCCTCAGGCGGCAGCAGGCCATCCCGGGCGTACGTACCTGTACGGAATGCCAGCGGGTTCTGGAAATACGACAAAAACAGTATCTGAGGTGACCGATGGGAAGAAGAAAAACCAATGTGATGGTCGTGGGGAAAACTGGTAGCGGTAAGACAGCCATCAGCGTTGATGTTATGCGGACCTTTTTATCAGAACGACAACTCCGCGACTGGCGTGAATTGCGCAAAGACATTCAGAACGATGGCAAAAAACCAGGAGACGAACATCATGACAACCAGGGATAACGGTGGTCCGGGGAAAACCCGTCACCTTAACGATATTACGGCCTGCAGCGAGGCGCAGGGGATGCGTGTCATCTGTGTTAATGCTGTAGAGCGTGACTTCTGGCTTTCAGCGTCTCAGCAGAGCGCTCCCGCCCTCGACGGGAAGGCTGGGATTTCTCAACACATAATGCAACGCCAGCGTGGGCACTGTCTGTTCCTGGGTAAAGCAGGCTCAGGTATGAGCGTAACAAAACAGCAGATGACCCGGTTTTTCCTGGCGAAGTCTGACGTCAGCCGGATTAAAGCGCTGTACAGCGGAGAGGACGGGGAGAGGCTGGCGGAGGCTATCAGAAACAACTGCAGCGTCTGGTTTCCGCTGAATCCCGGAGGTGACGGGAATGATGCTTAAGCTTCTGTCCGTCCTGCTGTATTGCCTTCGATGGCTTGCCTGGGCTTTTCACTATCTGATTGTCTGGCCTGCCGCCACGCTGATGCTGCTGGTTGCCATGCTTTCGTGGATGGAGAACACCACGCCCGGAGAGGCGATGGCGCAGGAAATTATGGCCGTCACGCATAACGTCAGCAGTGGCGAGTTTCGTATTGCGGCCTGCCGCGATGAACCTTTAGACCCCTTTATACCTCCAGCCCCGCAGGGCAAGTCCTCCGGCCTCACGCCGCATGACGCTCCCTCAGCCGTCTGCCATGACCGGGGCAGCGTCGTCACCGATGCAAAAGGGTATGCCGCACATATTGACGGTTCCCTGCGGGTGTTTACGGGATTATGGGCAGTACTGGCCATCATATTTGCAGGGCTGGCCTGGTTTCTGGGGATCAGACCATATTTCCCCCGCTACGTGTTTGTCAAAGTTGCAAGTGACGAGGGGTATATCCGCTGTGCTTCATCCCGTCCGGAGCGGGGGATGGGGGTTCCGGCGATTTTTTCGATGAAAAAGCAGCCCGAAAAACACCAGGGATGCGATGTTTATGCATCTCCTGTGTCCTGCGTGACTTACGACAAAAACGCTAAATTCCCCAAAAAGGAGGATGACCGTGAGTAATCCACTGGATACCGTCACCCGCACGGTCAACTCGCTGCTGACGGCGCTGAAGATGCCCGATGCGTCCTCTGAGGCGAACGATGTCCTCGGGCAGATGCGCTTCCCGCAGTTCAGCCGCGTGCTGCCGTACCGCGACTACGATGCGGAAACCGGCCTCTTCATGAACGAGAAGACGATGGGCTTTATGCTTGAGGCGCAGCCCATCAACGGCGCGAACGAAACTATCGTGTCGTCACTGGAAAACCTGATGCGCACCAAGCTGCCCCGTGAGGTGCCGGTGGCCGTTCACCTGGTGTCCAGCCATCTGGTGGGTCAGGATATCGAGTATGGCCTGCGCGAGCTCTCCTGGACGGGGGAAAAGGCCGATACGTTCAACGCCATCACCCGCGCCTACTATCTCAGGGCCGCAGAAGAAGGGTTCCCGCTGCCCGATCACCTCAACCTGCCGCTGACGCTGCGCAACTACCGGGTGTACATCTCCTGCTGCGTCCCCCGTAAGCGCGGAAGTAAGGCCAGCGTGATGGAGATGGAGAACCAGGTCAAAATCATCCGCGCCTCGCTGCAGGGGGCGCAGATAGCCACCCGCAGCGTGGACGCGGACGCCTTTATCCGCATTGCGGGCGAAATGATTAACCACAACCCGGATGCGCTGTATCCCACCGAACGGGAACTGGACCCGCTCAAGGATCTGAACTACCAGTGCGTGGACGATACCTTTGACCTGAAGGTGAAGGCCGACTACATGACGCTGGGGCTGCGCGGTAACGGTCGCAACAGCACCGCGCGCATCATGAACTTCCAGCTGACCAAAAATCCGGAGCTGGCCTTCCTCTGGAATATGGCCGACAACTACAGCAACCTTCTCAACCCGGAACTGTCCGTTTCGTGCCCGTTTATCCTGACGCTGGTCCTTAGCGTGGAAGACCAGGTGAAGGCGCAGAACGAGGCCAACCTGAAGTTCATGGATCTTGAGAAGAAGTCCAAAACCAGCTACGCCAAGTTCTTCCCGGGCGTGGCGCAGGAGGCAAAAGAGTGGGGCGATCTGCGCCAGCGCCTGTCGTCCGGGCAGTCCTCGCTGGTGAGCTATTTTCTGAACGTGACCCTCTTCTGCCGCGATGACCAGGAAACTGCGCTGAAGGTCGAGCAGGACGTGCTGAACAGCTTCCGTAAAAATGGCTTCGAGCTGATTTCCCCACGCTTTAACCATATGCGCAATTTTCTCGTGAATCTGCCGTTTATGGCGGGCGGCGGCCTCTTTAAGCAGCTGCGCGAGTCCGGCGTGCTGCAGCGCGCCGAAAGCTTTAATGTCGCCAATCTGATGCCGGTGGTGGCGGACAGCCCGCTGGCCACTTCCGGCCTGCTGGCACCGACCTACCGCAACCAGCTGGCGTTTATCGACCTGTTCAGCCGCGGCATGGGTAACACCAACTTCAATATGGCGGTCTGTGGCACCTCCGGCGCGGGGAAAACCGGGCTTATCCAGCCCCTGATACGCAGCGTCATCGACTCCGGCGGCTTCGCCGTGGTGTTCGACATGGGCGACGGCTACAAGTCACTTTGCGAGAACATGGGCGGGGTCTACCTCGACGGCGAGACGCTGAAGTTTAACCCGTTCGCTAACGTCACCGACGATACCATCGATGAGATGGCCGAACGCCTGCGGGACCAGCTGTCCGTGATGGCCAGCCCCAACGGCAACCTGGACGAGGTGCACGAAGGTCTGCTGCTCAAGGCGGTGAAGGCCACCTGGCTTACGAAGAAAAACCAGGCGCGCATTGACGACGTGGTGGACTACCTGATGATGGCCCGCGACAGCGAGGAGTACAGCGGATCGCCAACCATCCGCAGCCGCCTCGATGAGATGGTGGTGTTGCTGACCCAGTACACCCGCGACGGGGTGTACGGCAGTTACTTTAACTCCGACGAACCGTCCCTGAAGGACGAAGCCCGGATGGTGGTGCTTGAGCTCGGCGGACTGGAGGACAGGCCGTCCCTTCTGGTGGCGGTGATGTTCTCGCTCATTCTCTACATTGAGAACCGCATGTACCGCACGCCGCGCAGCCTGAAGAAGCTCAACGTGATAGACGAAGGCTGGCGCCTGCTGGACTTCAAAAATAACAAGGTCGGGGCGTTTATCGAGAAGGGCTACCGTACCGCCCGTCGCCATACCGGGTCGTACATCACCATTACGCAGAACATCGTCGACTTTGACTCGGAAACGGCCTCTAGCGCCGCCCGCGCGGCATGGGGTAACTCGTCCTACAAAATTATCCTCAAGCAGTCGGCTAAAGAGTTCGCCAAGTACAACCAGCTGTACCCGGACCAGTATTCGCAGCTGCAGCGCGACATGATTAAGGGTTTTGGCAGCGCGAAGGACAACTGGTTCAGCAGCTTTATGCTGTCGGTTGAGCACCTGACGTCCTGGCACCGCCTGTTCGTCGATCCGCTCAGCCGGGCAATGTACTCCTCGGACGGTCCGGACTTTGAGTTTCTGCAGCAGCGACGCCGGGAGGGGCTGAGTATTCACGAAGCCGTCTGGGAGCTGGCGTGGAAAAAATCCGGGCCGGAAATGGCCGCGCTGGAGCGCTGGCTTCACGAGCATGAAGGGAAGACCATCTCATGAAAAAACACGTACTCATTAACGCCGCGCTGATTGCCGGCATGCTGGCTGCGAGCGCAGGCGTCATCTGGCTGGTCTGCCAGCTTAACCGTCCTGTGGTTGTGGCCTTCAACATGAAATCCACGGTGGATGCCTTCTTTGACAGCGCCGGTCGCCGTTCGCTGGACGAGGCGCAGACAAAAGCACTCTCAGACCGCTTTAACGCGTCACTGGAGGCCAGCCTCCGGGACTGGCAGATCCGCCATCGTGCCCTCATCCTTGTCGCACCTGCCGTGGTGCAGGGGGCGCCGGATATCACGCGTGAAATCCAGTCTGACGTGGCCCGCCGGATGAAGGAGGGGGCGTGATGCGCGCCCTTGCCCTGGGCCTGACGCTGCTGACCGGCAGCGTGACGGCCGCTGACCTCGGGACGTGGGGCGACCTCTGGCCGGTGGCGGAGCCGGATATGCTGACCGTTATCGAAAGCCGGCTGCAGACGCTGGCGCAGTCCGGCGAGATGGACAAAAAGATGGCGGAGTTTAAGGCACGCGTGGTGCGCAACAGCCAGCGCCCGCCTGCCGTTGAGGGAATAACCCGCGCGGTGCGCTACGAGCGGCGCTGGTTTGACCCGAGCGTGCGGGTGGACAAGGCGCTTGCCGACGACAGGGGCAACGTGTTTGCTCAGGCCGGGCAGGTCTTTAATCCGCTTGATGTGGTGCCGTTTAACGAAACCCTGCTGTTTATCAACGGCGACGATGCGGAGCAGCTCGCGTGGGTACAGCGACAGAAGCCTGACACCCTGATCACCCGCATCATTCTGGTTCAGGGCAACATTCCGCAGACGTCGGAGAAGCTCGACAGCCGCATTTTCTTCGACCAGAACGGGGTGCTGACCGCCCGGTTCGGCATAAGCCAGGTGCCGGCGCGGGTAACGGCGGCACCCAGCGGGAAGCGCCTTCTGGTGGAAATTATTCCGCCCGATATGGAGCAGTATGACGCAGGAGGTGCCCGGTGAAAATGCTGACTGCGTGTCTGTTCGGGCTGCTTCTGTTGGGCAACAGCCCCGTGGCTTCGGCGGACGCCGCCTGCGAAGGGCGTTTCGTCAATCCGATCACCGATATCTGCTGGCGCTGCATGTTTCCTCTGTCGCTCGGCAGCACAAAAGTCACGGGCGGAGATTTACCGGACACGTCCAATCCCGGGAGCCCGATACAGTTTTGTCCAATGCCGCCCCCGGTATTTCAGCGCATCGGCCTGGCAATAGGGTACTGGGAGCCCATGGCCATGACCGATGTGGCGCGTTCTCCAGGCTGCATGGTGAACCTCGGTGGATTCACCATTAACCTGGGGAAAATGGGGATGGGCACCGCAAAAAAGGATGAAAAACAGGTGAACGGCGCGTTCTACCACGTCCACTGGTACAAATATCCGCTGACGTACTGGCTCAACATCATCACCTCCCTCGGGTGCCTGCAGGGCGGCGATCTGGATATCGGATACCTGTCTGAAATCGACCCGACATGGGGGGACAGCGCCCTGACCTCCATTCTGAATCCGGAGGCGGTCATTTTTGCCAACCCCATCGCGCAGGGCGCATGTGCGGCCGACGCGGTGGCCAGTGCAGCAAAAACGTCGGTTGACGCGCTGTTCTGGTGCGCCGGATCGCAGGGGTCAATGTATCCCTTTAACGGCTGGGTGAGCAATGAGTCCAGCCCCCTGCAGTCTTCCGTTCTGGTCAGCGAGCGCATGGCGTTCAAGCTGCACCGTCAGGGGCAGATAATGGAGAGCATCGGGGAGGATAAAAAGGTCTGCTTCGAGTATCCGTCACCCATTATTCCCAAAACGCGCTGGCGCTATCAGATGGTGAATATGTATCCGGACGTGGCGCAGTGCCATCCCTTCGGCCGAACGGTCATGCGCTGGGAAACGGGGCGTAACCCGCCGAATACGAAGAAAAACTACGGCTATCTGCTCTGGCGCAAGCGCAACTGCGTCTTCCTCTGAGAAAAAGGAAACTTCCATGAAAACTCTGTCCGGTCTGACGGCGGCGCTGCTGCTGTCAGCATACTGTTGCACTGCGCTGGCGTCAGGGGCTGATGAGGCGAACCGCGAGTTTATTCGTCAGCAGGAGTCTTTCAGCCAGCAGCTGAGGGGGCAGGACAACGCGCCGCTGCGCCAGATTCTGGAGCAGCAGGTGCGCCAGAACCCTCTTTCAGCAGACGACGCGCGATTTATTGGGGAGCTGAAACAGCGCCAGCGCGAGAACCTGCAGGATAAACCGACGCACGGCGCTCTCTATTTCGTCTCCTTTGCCATCCCGCAGGCGGGGCTTAAGCGCATGCTGACCGAGGCGCGCCGCTACGACATTCCCGCCACCCTGCGGGGCATGGTCAACAACGACATGAAAACGACGGCAACCGCCGTGATGGCGCTTGTTCAGGACGGTTCAGCCAGCGGTGTTGCCATCGATCCCACCCGCTTTCGTGAGTACGGGATCACCAGCGTGCCGTCCCTGGTGGTGTACTGCGAGGCGGGCCACGACGTGATTCGCGGCAATCTTCATCTGAAGCAGGCGCTGGAAAAGGTGGTGGAGAAGGGCGAGTGCAGGGATGAGGCGCAACAGCTGCTTAGTAAAGGAGAGGCCCGATGAAAAGAGCAATACTGATGCCGGTGCTGGCCATTGCCACCACGATGGCGGGCGTAAATGCATTTGCCGATGCTGACGCGCAGTACAGAGCGGGGGCTGATTTTGCCCGTCAGGTACAGGGGCAGGGGGAGAGCAGCCTGAAAAACTTTAACCCCTCAGCGTCTATCCCCAACTATACCGCCTCGCCCGGTGAGAAGAAGTACTATGGCGGCGTGACGGCGACCGGTGATGGTGCGCTGAAAGCGGACGGTACCACGGGCTGGACTACTAATGAGGCCACAAAGGCCGTCACCGACTCGTTTGTTAACAACCCGAAGGAGCCCATTTCACCCGACGCGCCGTTTATTAAGGCCAGCCAGGATGTCCAGTCCCGCGCCGATACCATCATCGGCAAAACGGGGCAGACGCAGTGCGAAGCGCAGAACATCAGCCGCAGCGAGTTCACCAACTATACCTGTGAGCGCGACCTGCTGGTTGAGCAGGCCTGTACGCGCACGGCCAGCATTACCGGCCACTACGAAAACACCACGGTGACGCGCACCTACACGGTGCCCAACAGCGACTTTACCTATACATACGACGGCAACAAGACGGTGAACTTCAGCTTCCGTGCGCCTGCAACCGGTACCGTGCTGAGCGCGTCGGTTGCCGTCCATTTTAATGACAAAAATATGTACTACGGCTTCTCGTGGTGGGGCGTAAATGCGGATTCTGTGGCTAAAAGGGATAACGGATGGGCGCTGCCCGGTGCCGCGGGGGCTGCGCTGACCGCAGGACAGTACTCTCCACAGGGGGCAATGCTCAACAAAAACTGCCTGAGCGGTAAACAATCCCGCTGTCGGGAATATGCTCAGAAGACGCTGTCCTGGATGCAGGGCGGTACGCAGGCCTGGATGACCGCCACCCTGACCATGCAGGTGACGGACAAAAAATGGGTGCCGGACGTGGTCTGGAACGAATCCTGCCCGTTCAGCAAGAGCGAAGGTACGCTCAAAAAGACCGAATGTATTGAGCCGGGGAGCACAAAAACGGTGGTGGTTGACGGGGTGTCATACCCGGTCACGCAGGCTTGCTGGAAGTACAAAGACACGTATATGACCCAGGCTGCTGACAATGGCACCTGCAAAACCTACATGGACAATCCGGCCTGTACGCTTGCCTCACGCACCTGCGCCTTCACAGCAGAAGACGGCAGCGGCTGCCTGCATGAATACGCGACGTACTCCTGTGAAACGCGTACTTCCGGTCAGGTGATGATATGCGGCGGCGACACCTTCTGTCTTGATGGTGACTGTGAGCGGGCGCAGAACGGTAAAAACAACGATTTTGCACCTGTCGTTTCGGCACTCGCCGCGCTGGCCGCTGCGGGCAAGGACGTGGCCGCCATTAACAGCGTTAACGTGCGCGCCTTTACCGGCAGCGCGAAGTTCTGCAAGAAGTTTGCGGCAGGATTCAGCAACTGCTGTAAAGACGGCGGCTGGGGCCAGGACGTCGGGCTTGCCAGGTGCAGCAGCGAGGAGAAAGCGCTGGGCAAGGCCAAAGAGAATAAGCTCACGGTCAGTATCGGTGAGTTCTGTTCAAAAAAAGTGCTCGGCGTCTGTCTCGAGAAAAAGCGCAGCTACTGTCAGTTTGACTCTAAGCTGGCTCAGATAGTGCAGCAGCAGGGACGTAACGGTCAGCTTCACATCGGCTTTGGCAAGGCCAGCAGCCCGGACTGTCGCGGCATCACCCAGACCGAGCTGCAGCAAATTAATTTTGAAGCGCTCGACTTCTCGAACTTTTTCGACGATCTGCAAAAGAACAAGAAAATCCCGGATAACGACACCCTGACGAAGCGCGTCCGCGAGGAAATCGCCGCGCAGCTGAAGAACAAACAGTAAGCCACTCATTACTCACTCAGGACTCTCCATCATGAAAATTAAAGGATTTACTGGACGCCTTATCATCAGCCTGATTGTCGCCTCACCGGTGCTTTACTGGTGCGGGAATATCGTTGATGAAACATCGCGCATCGATGTGTTTTTTATGGCGCTGATGGTTGCGCTTTTCGTGGCGGGAGTTCTGCTGGCGTGGCTGTTAAACCCGCTTTTCAAACGATAACCGACCTGCTTCGGGATAAGGAAGGTTCCAGTGAAAATGAGAAAGACAGCGTTAGCGCTGCTGCTTCTTGGCAGCGTTTTTTCCGCCACAGGAAAAGATGCCGGCTGGCAGTGGTACAACGAATCGCACAGAATGCCGGAGGACGACAAATCCTCTTCAGCACAGCCTCAGCAGGCCTCGCCGGACATCATGGAGAAGCTTGCCACGCTTCAGCAGGCCACGAAGCGCGCCATGTACGAGGCCATTCTGTATCCGGGCGTGGAGAACTTTACCCGCTACTTCCGCCTGCAGAACTACTGGACGCAGCAGGCCGGGCTGTTCTCGATGAGCGCCAAAAAAGCCATGCTCGAGCACCCCGAACTGGACTACAACCTGCAGCACAGCCACTACAACGGTACCGTGCGCAACCAGCTGGCGGCGGACTTTGCCGACCAGCGCCGCGCCATTGAAACGCTGGCTCAGCACTATGGCGTGATGTTCTTCTACCGCGGACAGGACCCGATCGACGGCCAGCTGGTTCAGGTCATTAAAAACTTCCGCGAGACGTATCACCTCAGCGTCATTCCGGTCTCCGTGGACGGTATCGTGAATCCACTCCTGCCGGATACCCGAATGGACGGTGGACAGGCCAGCCGGCTGGGTATTCGTTACTTCCCGGCGCTGATGCTGGTCGATCCTAAAAGCGGGACGGTCAAACCCGTCTCGTATGGCTTTATCAGCCAGGATGACCTGGCGAAGCAGTTCCTCAACGTTTCCACAGATTTTGCCCCCAACTTTTAATACAGGGAGAGTTCGCATGCGCAAATTCCGTTTTCGCCTGCCTGAGTTCGACGTGCCCGGATTATGGGTGCTGAGCCTCGGGATATGGTTTCACATTGTTTCCCGCCTGGTCCGGCGCGAGCCGGAGATGGCCATTCTTCTGGCGCAGATAATCGGCGTCTCGATGGCGCTCTGGGGGGGATACCGCATCATCAACCGCTGGATAGATGCCGCCCGTGAGGCCGAAAAGGCCCGTGATGCCGGAGGATGCCGACATGAACCTTAGACATACCGTGTTTACCGTGGCGCTCATGACCCTCAGTCTGGCCACACAGGCTTCCACGATGGACGAGATCAAATCGTTATGGCATCCACAGGGGGCGCGAGCGTCGGGATCTCTGCCTACATCCCCGGAAGACCCTGAAGCTAAGCCACTTCCGGCGAAGCAGCCGGTCTGGTACCGCCTAAGCAACGGGCGCCAGGTCAATCTGGCCGACTGGAAGGTCGTGCTGTTTATGCAGGGACACTGCCCGTACTGCCACCAGTTTGATCCGGTCCTGAAGTCGCTGTCGGCACGGGTGGGGTTTGGGGTGATGGCCTACACCATCGACGGTCAGGGGGATGCGTCCTTTCCCGATGCGCTGCCCGCGCCGCCGGAGGTAATGAAAACCTTTTTCCCTAACCTGCCCGTGGCCACGCCAACCACCTTTCTCGTCAACGTAAACACCCTTGAAGCCCTGCCCCTGCTGCAGGGCGCGACCGACGAACAGGGCTTTATGGCCCGAATGGATACGGTCCTTCAGATGCGCGGAGTGAAATGATGATAAACCTGTTCAGACACCGCAGTCTTCTGGGCTGCATGCTTCTCGTCTGTTCAACAACCGTTAGTGCGGACGTGAACAGCGACATGAACACCTTCTTTAATAAGCTAGGCTTTGACTCCAATACCAGCCAGCCACAGGTCTGGCAGGGGCAGGCCGCTGGCTACGCCACGGGTGGCTCACTATATGCCCGTACGCAGGTGAAAACCGTCCAGCTTATCTCCATGACGCTGCCCGACATCAACGCCGGCTGCGGCGGTATCGATGCCTATCTGGGCTCCTTCAGCTTTATTAACAGCGATCAGCTGCAGCGTTTCGCCAAGCAGATTATGTCCAATGCGGCCGGATACTTCTTCGATCTGGCGCTGCAGACTACGGTACCGGAAATCAAGACTGCTAAAGACTTCCTGCAGAAGATGGCCAGCGACATTAACAGCATGAACCTCAGCTCCTGCCAGGCGGCGCAGGGGATTGTCGGCGGTCTGTTTCCGCGCACTCAGGTCTCCCAGCAGAAGGTCTGCCAGGACATTGCCGGTGAGAGCAACATGTTTGCCGACTGGGCGGCATCCCGTCAGGGCTGCACGGTGGGGGGAAGCATGGATAAGGTCCGTGATAAGGCCAGTGATAAGGATAAAGAGCGCATAACGAAGAATATCAATGTCATCTGGAATGCGCTCGGAAAGAACCGCATGTTTGACGGGAATAAAGAGCTTAAGGAGTTCATCATGACCCTGACCGGAACAATGGTCTTTGATGAGAAGGGTAATATAACCCCGCTTCCGGCAAGAACGACCGATCGCGACCTTATTCGGGCCATGATGGAGGGGGGGACTGCACGGGTGTATCACTGTAATGACAGCGATAAATGTCTGAAGGTGGTTGCCGATGCTAATGTCACGATCAGCCAGAAAAATGCACTGAAAAATCAGATAAAAGACATCCTTTCCAGCATTCAGAATAAAGCCGTTGCCGATCTAAAGTTAACCGAGAAAGAGAAGGGATTTATCACAAGTACTACCATCCCGGTCTTCAAGTACCTGGTTGATCCCCAGATGCTGGGGGTTTCTAACAGCCTCGTTTATCAGCTAACCGATTACATCGGCTACGACATTCTTCTCCAGTACATCCAGGAGCTGGTCCAGCAGGCCCGTGCAATGGTGGCAACGGGAAACTATGACCAGGCGGTTATCGACAGCATCAATAATAACCTCAACGAAGCCACGCGGCAGATAGCCTCCTTCCAGGCACAGGTGCAGGTACAGCAGGATGCGCTTTTGGTTGTTGACCGCCAGATGAGCTATATGCGCCAGCAGGTCTCGGCACGCATGCTGCAGCGCTACCAGAACAACTATCACTTCGGGGGGGCGCGCTGATGCAGGAAATCTATGTCATCGCGGGCGGCGACTGGCTGACGCAGACGCTGAATGCCATCGTCACGTTCATGTCGACGGAGAACTGGGTTGTTATTCGGCGTATTGCGACGGCTTTCTCTGTGCTGGTTGTAGCCATTTCGTGGATACGACGGCACAACATCATGGATATGCTGGGCTGGGCAGGCGTCATTGTGCTGATGTCGCTGCTGGTCAGTGTTCGCACCTCCGTACAAATAATCGATATCAGTAATCAGACAAAGGTCTATAAAGTCGATAACGTGCCCGTCGGGCTGGCACTGCCTGCATCGCTGACCACCAAAATTGGATATGCCCTTGTTCAGGGGTATGAAATGGTCTTTTCACAGCCCGACAGCATCACCTACAGCAAAACCGGCATGATATTTGGGGCGAATCTGGTTTCACGCAGTACGGACTTTTTATCACAGAACCCAGAGATAACGACGATATTCACGGACTATGTGCAGAACTGCGTGATGGGCGATATTTTCCTGAACGGAAAATATACCATGGAAGATCTAATGAACAGCGCAGACCCGTATACGCTGATTTTCTCAAAGCCGAGTCCGCTGAGGGGGGTATTCAACAACAATAATCAGTTTTTAACCTGTGAAGAAGCCGCTGCGGTAATTAAGCCAAAGCTTGCCCTGGATACTCAGACCGGAGGAAAAACATGGAGTTACTACGTGCGTCAGCTTTTTGGCGGACGTCCGAATCCTGACATCTTGTTCAGCCAGATGATCGGGGACAGCTATAACTATTTCTATGGTGCCGGTCAGAGCGCCGCGTCGATTGTCCGTCAGAATGTGACGATGAACGCTTTGCGAAATGGCATCATGAGCTATGCAGCCCGCAACGGTGACACCTCAAGCCTGCTGAATATCGCCACTACGTCATCGATGGAGAAGCAGCGGCTGGCGCATGCGACGGTCGGTCAGGTGGCATTACGCTCACTACCTATGTCTCAGACGTTGATTGTCGGTCTGACCATCGGAATATTTCCCCTGATGGTGCTGGGCGGGATGTTTAACGCCGTTACCCTTAATGTGCTGAAGGGGTACGTGCTGGCTATCATGTGGGTGCAGAGCTGGCCGCTGCTTTACGCCATCCTCAACAGCTGCATGACCTTCTATGCGAAGGCTAACGGCTCACCAGTGGTTCTCTCGGAGTTGTCGCAGGTGCAGATAAAATACTCAGACCTCGCTACCACGGCTGGCTATCTGTCCATGCTAATCCCCCCGCTTGCATGGGGAATGCTGAAGGGACTGGGGGCGGGGTTCTCAAATCTCTACAGCCATCTGGCCTCTTCCGCTATCAGCCCTGCAGCCACTGCTGCCTCTGGTGCTGTTGATGGTAACTACTCCTACGCCAACATGCAGACCGAGAACGTGAGCGGCAACAGCTGGAACACCAACAGTTCGACCATGTTCGGACAGATGAGTCAGCAACTGGGCAATGGTGCGACGTCCACACAGATGCGTGACGGCAGTACGGTGACAGACTCCACTCAGGCCGCGAGTAAGCTGCCCGTGAGTATTAATTTTGCCCGTCAACTGGCCTCAGCGCAGCAGGAGATGGCGCGCGAGGCCCAGACGCAGTCCCAGAGCGCGATGCAGAGCTTTAGTAGCAGTATGTCAAGCACGTGGCAGACCCTCAGCCAGTTTGGCACCAACCGGGGGAGCAGCGATTCGATGACGCAAGGTGCCGACAGCACGATGAGTGCGCAGGACTCCATGATGGCCAGCAAGATGCGCACTGCGGTGGAGAGCTACGCGAAGGCGCATAATATCAGTAATGATCAGGCGACTCAGGAACTGGCTTCACGAAGTTCTCGTGCTTCCGCTGGTCTTTATGGCGATGCAAGTGCACATGGTGGTATAGGGATTAAAGCTTTCGGTACAGGCGGTGGTGTTAGTTTCAGGGCAAGTGCTAAAGCCGGCGTCGACTTTGATGATTTAGACTCTCATCAGGCAAGCAGCAGCACGCGAGCGAGCCAGGATGCGCGTCATGATATTGATGCAAAATCCACCAAAGACTTCAAGGAGGCCAGCGATTACTTTACCAGCCGCAAGATAAATGAATCAGGCAGTCATACGGATAACAACGCCGCATCACGTGCGGACCAGTTGTCTGCATCACTGAGTTCTGCAAAACAAAGCCTTGAACAGTACTCGACCAGTCAGGCACGCAGCAAGGAATATGCTGAAATGGCATCCCGAACCGAAACCATGAGCGGGCAGGTTAACGAAGATCTCAACCAGCAGTTTGCCCAATACGTTCGTAAACAGGCACCGCATGATGCCGATTCTTTGCTAACGGATACCGGTTCACCAGAGGTTGCAGCGAAACGAAGAGAACTGGCCTGGTCATTTGTACAAAGTCAGGTTCAGCCTTCGGTGGATAATGCGTATTCGGATGCGAAAGATGGGCTTGGTCAAAGTATGGACAATGTGTCTGCGGGGGGCGGGCGTCAGGAGGTGTTATCTGACCATGCGGCGCATAAGGCTTCCATTGAAAGTGCAACGTCAGACGCAGGTATTAAAGGGAATGTGAAAGGCTCGGTAGACGGTATGATGACTGAGACGCGAAATAATATCTCAGGAACACAAAGTGAAATAAAGGGAGCTTCAGCGTCCGTCGATAATCAGTATTCAGCACTGGAGCGCCATCACCAGTCCGAAGCGAATAATCAGGGTGCTAAGTACAATCACGAGAAAGCATCACAAAACGCTATTCCGGGAGCTGACAGTCCTGAAGAACTTCTGGAAAAAGCAAAGAAACTGGAGAATAATCACAAGAAATGATCAGGGAGATTATCGGATATGAAAGAGCTGATGCGAATTATGTGGGTTCTGCTTATACAGTATATCGCCTGCTCGCTTGCAGGGTGGGCAACATCCGTCATGCTCCTGATACTAGCGTTGTTGATTATGTGGCAGGGTATATTTGCATATATTAATTATCGAGTTCGCAAGCAGAAGTGTTTGTATAGCCAGAAAGATGTATCGCCAGTAATGTACATGGTTCTTTCTGTCCCCGCGATCAGCTTCCCTGTGTTGGCCCTATTTATATTTTTCGGGCTCTCGATCTACAGGGTCTGTGTAATAAGTGGTGTAACTGTTGGAGATGAATCTCTAAAAGATCAGTTTTATTTTGACCGTGCGTTTCAAAGTGATCCATTTCCTTATGAATCAGGACTACACGATTCTGCGGGAGCTGGATTGAATCCAGCTACAGGATTGCCAATGTGCGGGCTAGTTGATACTTCTGGTAATTTTTATGGGTGTTCATCTGAATCATACAGACGCTCGGACAGTTAGATACCCTTAATTATTTTAGATTATGGGCAATCGCCAAGCTATGAATGGATATAATAAACAAAGGAAATAACGTTAATGAAAAAGATGATGATGGTGGCTCTGGTCAGTTCCACGCTGGCCCTTTCAGGGTGTGGTGCGATGAGCACAGCAATTAAGAAACGTAACCTCGAGGTCAAAACGCAGATGAGCGAAACGGTCTGGCTTGAACCATCAAGCGAGCGTACCGTTTTCCTGCAGATCAAAAACACGTCTGATAAAGACATGAGCGGTCTCCAGTCTAAAATTACCGAAGCTGTTAAAGCCAAAGGCTACCAGGTCGTGACCTCGCCGGATAAAGCCTACTACTGGATTCAGGCGAACGTACTTAAGGCCGACAAAATGGACCTTCGTGAGTCACAAAGCTGGCTCAGCCGTGGCTACGAAGGTGCAGCGGCAGGGGCCGCGCTGGGTGCCGGTATTACCGCCTATAATTCCAGCTCTGCCGGAGCCACTCTGGGCGTAGGACTTGCTGCCGGCCTTGTTGGCATGGCCGCTGATGCGATGGTCGAAGACATCAACTACACCATGATCACGGATGTGCAGATTGCCGAGCGTACCAAAGCGACCGTGACCACGGACAACATCGCCGCCCTTCGCCAGGGAACCTCCGGCGCCAAAATTCAGACCAGCACCGAGCAGGGGAACCAGCATAAATATCAGACCCGTGTGGTATCAAATGCGAACAAGGTTAATCTGAAATTCCCCGAAGCCCAGCCTGTGCTTGAAGATCAGCTGGCTAAATCTATCGCGAACATTCTTTAATTAATACCAGGGGCGGTTTCTTCCGCCCTTTTCTCTGGATCACTCAGTCCGAATAGCATCTGTTCTCCTCATTCTCTGTTGATATAAGAAAAACGCTGAGCGGTGGCGCAAATCCTTTGTGCTGCCGGGAAGGGTTGCCGGCAGGGCCGGTGAATAAAGAAATTAATATGTCAGTATTTGCATTAGTAGTGAGTATCGAAAGTGATTATCCGAATGCTTTATTTGCTGTTCCATTTTCAGTTCTGTTAATACTGCTGTGGATATTTTTTCGTAAGTGACCTCTTATTTGCCAGGCCAGTAAGTAGCCGTTCCTGAATGTAGCCTTATCATAACCGTCTAAACCCCATTTATACCGGACCCATACATCATGAGTTTTAATGCAAAGGATATGACCCAGGGCGGTCAGATCGCGAGCATGCGCATCCGTATGTTCAGTCAGATCGCCAATATCATCGTGTACTGTCTCGTCATTCTCTTCGGCATAATTGTCGCGATTACGCTGTCGGTTAAACTGACCTGGCAGACGTTCGTGAACGGCATGGTTTATTACTGGTGTCAGACGCTGGCCCCCATGCGCGATATTTTCAAATCCCAGCCTGTCTATACCATCCGTTATTACGGCCATGAGCTGAAGTACAACGCGCAGCAAATACTGCAGGACAAATATATCCAGTGGTGCGCCGACCAGGTCTGGACGGCCTTTATTCTTGCCGCCATCATCGCGGCCGTGGTGTGCGTTATTACCTTCTTTGTCACCACCTGGATTCTGGGCCATCAGGGTAAGCATCAGAGTGAGGACGAGATAACGGGAGGGCGCCAGCTGACTGATGACCCGAGAGCGGTGGCGAAAATGCTCAGGCGCGACGGTCTCGCATCCGACATCAAAATCGGTGAGCTGCCGCTTATTAAGGACTCGGAGATCCAGAACTTCTGTCTGCACGGTACCGTCGGGGCCGGTAAATCAGAAGTTATCCGCCGTCTGATGAACTACGCCCGCCAGCGTGGCGATATGGTCATCGTGTATGACCGCTCCTGTGAGTTCGTCAAAAGCTACTATGATCCGGCCACAGATAAAATCCTTAACCCGCTGGATGCGCGCTGCGCTGCATGGGACCTGTGGCGGGAGTGCCTGACGCAGCCTGACTTCGACAACGTTTCCAACACGCTTATTCCTATGGGCACGAAGGAAGACCCCTTCTGGCAGGGGTCGGGACGTACCATCTTTGCCGAAGCCGCTTATCTGATGCGCAACGACAAGGACCGCAGCTACAGCAAGCTGGTCGACACGCTGCTTTCCATCAAGATTGAGAAGCTGCGCTCGTACCTGAAAAACTCCCCGGCGGCGAACCTGGTGGAAGAGAAAATCGAGAAAACGGCCATCTCCATCCGCGCCGTGCTGACCAACTACGTCAAGGCCATCCGCTACCTGCAGGGCATCGAAAATAACGGCGAGTCATTCACCATACGCGACTGGATGCGCGGCGTTCGTGAGGATGGTAAAAACGGCTGGCTCTTTATCTCCTCCAATGCTGACACCCACGCTTCCCTCAAGCCGGTTATCTCCATGTGGTTGTCCATCGCCATTCGCGGGCTGCTGGCGATGGGTGAAAACCGTAACCGCCGCGTGTGGATCTTCGCCGACGAGCTGCCGACCCTGCACAAGCTGCCGGACCTGGTTGAGATCCTGCCGGAGGCGCGTAAGTTTGGCGGCTGCTACGTCATTGGCATTCAGTCCTACGCCCAGCTGGAAGATATTTACGGGCAGAAGCCGGCGGAAACGCTGTTCGACGTGCTGAACACCCGTGCCTTCTTCCGCTCTCCGTCGCGCAATATCGCCGAGTTCGCCGCTGGCGAAATCGGTGAAAAAGAAATCCTCAAGGCGTCCGAGCAGTATTCCTACGGTGTGGACCCGGTACGCGACGGTACCTCGGTCGGCAAGGACATGGAGCGCGTCACCCTGGTGAGTTACTCCGACGTCCAGACGTTGCCGGATCTCTCCTGCTACGTCACGCTTCCCGGACCTTATCCTGCCGTGAAAATGGCGCTGAAGTATCAGCAGCGTCCAAAGGTGGCACCGGAATTCATTCCGCGCACCATCGACGGGAAAGCGGAGGAACGCCTGAATGCCGCGCTGGCTGCACGTGAACATGAATCCCGCAGCATCGCCATGCTCTTTGAACCGGATGCCGATGTTGTCGCGCCAGAGGGCGGTGCGGAGAATGCTGGTCAGCCACAGCAGCCACAGCAGCCACAGCAGCCACAGCAGCCACAGCAGCCACAGCAGCCACAGCAGCCACAGCAGCCACAGCAGCCACAGCAGCCACAGCAACTGACGCCAGCGCCCCGCGCTGCAGACACCGCATCCGCTACGGCATCCGTAGCGGGTGCCGCAGGCACTGGCGGCGTGGAGCCTGAGCTGAAGACAAAGGCGGAAGAGGCTGAACAGCTGCCGCCTGGCATCAGTGAAAGCGGTGAGGTGGTGGATATGGCGGCATGGGAGGCGTGGCAGGCGGAGCAGGACGAACTGTCTCCTCAGGAGAGGCAGCGTCGTGAAGAAGTGAACATCAACGTTCACCGGGCGCCTGAAAAAGATCTTGAGCCGGGAGGATACATCTGATGATGAGCATCGGATCGGTAAAATCCGCCGGCAGTGCGGGCAATTATTACACCGACAAGGACAACTACTACGTTATCGGCAGTATGGGCGAGCGCTGGGCCGGAAAAGGGGCTGAAGCGCTGGGGCTCAGCGGCGGGGTGGACCAGAAGGTCTTTACGAAGGTTCTGGAGGGACGCCTGCCGGACGGCAGCGACCTCAGCCGGACTCAGGACGGGGCGAACAAACACCGTCCGGGCTACGACTTCACCTTCTCTGCGCCCAAAAGTGTCTCCGTGATGGCCATGCTGGGAGGCGACAAGCGTCTTATTGAGGCACACAACCGCGCGGTGGAGACCGCCATTAAGCAGATAGAGGCAATGGCCTCCACGCGGGTTATGACGGAGGGCAGGAGCGAGACGCAGCTGACCGGCAACCTGGTGATGGCGCTGTTTAACCACGATACCAGCCGCGACCAGGAGCCGCAGCTGCACACCCACGCGGTGGTGGCCAATGCCACTCAGCATGGCGATGAGTGGCGAACGCTCAGCAGCGACAAAGTGGGTAAAACCGGGTTTATTGAGAATATCTACGCCAACCAGATTGCCTTTGGCCGCCTGTATCGTGCCGCGCTGAAGGATGACGTCGCGGCGATGGGCTATGAGACTGAGACGGTTGGCAAACACGGCATGTGGGAGCTGAAGGGCGTACCGACGGAGCCGTATTCCAGCCGCAGCAGGACCATCAGCGAGGCGGTCGGGGATGACGCGTCCCTGAAGTCCCGCGACGTGGCGGCGCTCGATACCCGCCAGTCGAAGCAGAAGGTTGACCCCGAACAGCGCATGGCCGAGTGGATGCAGACCCTGAAAGAGACGGGGTTTGACATTAAAGCCTACCGTGAGGCGGCAGACCTGCGGGTTGTGCAGGGGAATATTCCCGCAACGACGCCTGAAGCCATTGATATTAACAGCAGCGTCGGGCAGGCCATCGCGATGCTGAGCGACCGGCGGGCGCGGTTCACGTATTCCGAACTGCTGGCCACCACCCTCGGGCAGCTGCCCGCGCGGTCGGGCATGGTGGAGATGGCGCGTGACGGCATCGATGCGGCGATAAAAAATGAGCAGCTCATCCCGCTGGATAAAGAGAAGGGGCTGTTTACCTCGAACATCCACGTGCTGGACGAGCTGTCGGTGTCGGCGATGACCCGCGATTTACAGCGGACGGGGCAGGCTGATATTTTTCCGGATAAAAGCGTGCCCCGCAGCCGGTCATACAGCGATGCCGTGAGCGTTCTGGCCCAGGACCGTCCGCCCGTGGCGATCATTTCGGGTCAGGGCGGGGCGGCCGGTCAGCGTGAGCGCGTGGCGGAACTGACGATGATGGCGCGCGAGCAGGGGCGTGACGTGCAGATTATCGCCGCCGACAGGCGTTCGCGCAGCGCCCTTATGCAGGATGAGCGCCTCAGCGGCGAGCATATCACCGACAGGCGGGGGCTGACGGAGGGCATGGCCTTTACGCCCGGCAGCACGCTGATTGTGGACCAGGGGGAGAAGCTGACCCTGAAAGAAACGCTCACGCTGCTCGACGGCGCGCTGCGCCATAACGTCCAGCTGCTGATAGCCGACAGCGGCCAGCGCACCGGGACCGGCAGCGCCCTCACCGTCATGAAGGAAGCGGGAGTGAGCACGATCGTGTGGCAGGGCGGTGAGAAGACGCAGGTCTCGGTTATCAGCGAGCCTGACCGGCGGCAGCGGTATGACCGCCTGGCCGCTGACTTTGCCCGAAGCGTCCGCGCAGGTGAACACAGCGTGGCGCAGGTCTCCGGCCCGCGCGAGCAGGCGGTGCTGGCAGGCGCTGTCCGCGAGGCGCTTAAGGCGGAAAAGGTGCTGGGCGAGCGGGAGGTCAGTATCACCACGCTGGAGCCGGTCTGGCTCGACAGCCGCCATCAGCAGGTGCGCGACCACTACCGGGAGGGGATGGTCATGGAGCGCTGGAATGCCGAAGCACGCAGCCGGGAACGCTTTGTCATTGACCGCGTGACGGGCCGCAACAACAGCCTGACGCTGCGCAACGCCCAGGGTGAGACGCGGGTGACCCGCCTGTCTGAACTCAACAGCAGCTGGTCGCTGTACCGCACCGGCACGCTGCAGGTGGCCGAAGGCGACCGTCTGGCAGTGCTGGGTCAGGCGCAGGGGACGCGGCTCAGGGGAGGCGATACGGTGACCGTTAAGGCGCTCGGGGAGGCGGGGCTCGTCGTCAGCCTGCCGGGGCGTAAGGCTGACGTGGTCCTGCCCGCCGGCGACAGCCCGTTTACCGCCGCGAAGGTGGGGCAGGGCTGGGTGGAGTCGCCGGGCCGCTCGGTGAGCGACAGCGCCACGGTCTTTGCCTCGCTGTCGCAGCGCGAGCTGGATAACACCACGCTGAACAAACTGGCGCTCAGCGGCAGGGCGGTGCAGCTCTATTCCGCGCAGACGGCGCAGAAAACGACGGAGAAGCTGTCGCGTCAGTCTGCCTGGAGCGTCGTGTCTGAACAGATTAAGGATGCGGCGGGGCATGACAGGCTCGATGATGCCCTGGCGCACCAGAAGGCCGGGCTGCACACGCCGGAGCAGCAGGCCATCCACCTGGCCATTCCGGTGCTGGAGGGGAACGGCCTGGCGTTCACGAAGCCGCAGCTGATGGCCGCCGCGAAAGAATTTGAGCAGGACAGCCTCAGCCTGCAGGTCATCGAAAAGGAGGCGGACCGGCAGATACGCAGCGGCGCCCTGCTGTCGGTGCCGGTATCGCCTGGAAACGGCCTGCAGCTGCTGGTCTCACGCCAGTCGTACAATGCGGAGAAAAGTATCCTCCGCCACGTCCTTGAGGGAAAGGAGGCCGTCACCCCGCTGATGGATAATGTTCCGGACGCGCAGCTGGCGGGCCTGACCGACGGGCAGCGGAACGCCACGCGCATGATACTGGAATCTCCCGACCGCTTTACCCTGGTACAAGGCTACGCGGGGGTGGGTAAGACCACCCAGTTCCGGGCGGTCATGTCGGCCATCGGCACGCTGCCGGAACGGGCGCAGCCGCGGGTTATCGGCGTGGCCCCCACCCACCGGGCGGTGAGCGAGATGCGCGACGCGGGCGTACCCGAAACGCAGACGCTGGCGGCCTTTATTCACGACACGCAGCAGCAGCTGCGCGGCGGCGAACGACCGGACTTCAGCAACGTCCTGTTTCTCGTGGATGAAAGCTCAATGGTCGGTAACGCCGACATGGCGAAGGCGTACAGCCTGATTGCCGGGGGCGGGGGGCGCGCGGTCTCCAGCGGGGATACCGACCAGCTGCAGTCCATTGCCCCGGGCCAGCCCTTCCGCCTGCTGCAGAAGCGCAGCGCCATTGACGTGGCGGTGATGCAGGAGATTGTCCGCCAGACGCCGGAACTAAAACCTGCCGTCTACAGCCTGATTAGCCGCGATATCGGCAGCGCCCTGACGACCATTGAGAGCGTGGCGCCGGCACAGGTGCCGCGCAGGGCGGATGCCTGGCAGCCGGACAGCTCCGTCATGGAGTTCAGCCGCGAACGGGAGGAGGCCATTGCGAAAGCCGTGGCGGCCGGCGACCTGATGCCCGGCGGGCAGCCCGCGACGCTGCTGGAGGCCATCGTGAAGGACTACACGGGGCGCACGTCAGAGGCGCAGGCGCAGACCATCGTTATCACCGCCCTGAACGCCGACCGCCGCCAGGTGAATGCGATGATTCATGACGCCCGTCAGGGTGCCGGTGAGGTGGGCGAAAAAGAGGTCACGCTGCCGGTCCTTACGCCAGCCAATATCCGCGACGGGGAGCTGAGGCGCATGGCAACGTGGGAGGCGTCCCGCGACAGCCTGGTCCTGCTGGACAGCACGTATTACAGCATTGAGGCGCTGGACGGGGACGCTCACCTGGTGACGCTGAAGGATGCGCAGGGTAACACCCGCAACCTGTCGCCCGCGCAGGCGGCGACAGAGGGCGTCACGCTCTACCGTCAGGACACGATTGCCGTGTCGGAAGGCGACCGGATGCGCTTTTCGAAAAGCGACAACGAGCGGGGCTTCGTGGCCAACAGCGTCTGGTCGGTCAGTGAGATAAAAGGTGACAGCGTCACGCTGTCGGACGGGAAACAGACCCGTACGCTCACGCCGTCAGCCGAGCAGGCAGAGCAGCACATCGACCTGGCCTATGCCGTTACCGTTGAAGGCTCACAGGGGGCGAGCGAACCCTTCTCCATCTCCCTGCAGGGTACGGACGGCGGACGTAAGCGGATGGTGAGCTTCGAGTCAGCCTACGTGGCGCTGAGCCGCATGAAGCAGCACGCGCAGGTCTATACCGACAACCGGGATAAGTGGGTGGCCGCGATGGAAAAATCGCAGGCGAAAAGTACGGCGCATGACATTCTGGAGCCGCGCGGCGACCGCGCCGTCGCGAATGCCGCCCGCCTGACGGCGACGGCAAAAGCACTGGGTGAGGTGCCTGCCGGTCGCGCCGCGCTGCGCCAGGCCGGGCTGCAGCCTGAGGGCTCAATGGCGAAATTTATCTCGCCGGGGCGGAAATACCCGCAGCCGCACGTGGCGCTCCCGGCCTTCGACCGCAACGGCAGGCAGGCGGGCGTCTGGCTGAGTGCCCTGACGTCCGGAGACGGACAGCTTAAGGGGCTCGGCGGTGAAGGTCGGCTGATGGGCAGCGGGGACGCGGCGTTTGCGGGTCTGCAGGCCAGCCGTAACGGCGAGTCGCTGCTGGCGCGGGATATGGAAGAGGGCGTGCGGCTCGCGAGGGAGAATCCGCAGAGCGGCGTGGTGGTGCGGCTCGAAGGCGAGGCGCGACCGTGGAACCCCGGCGCCATTACCGGCGGCCGGGTCTGGGCCGACGGCCTGCCCGACGGCACCGGTACGCAGCCCGCAGAAACGGTTCCGCCGGAGGTGCTGGCACAGCACGCCCGGGAGGCTGAGGTGCAGCGGGAGCTGGAAAAGCGTGCTGAAGAGGCGGTCCGCGAGATGGCCCGCAGCGGCGACAGGCCGGCCGGAGGGGCTGACGTCGCCGTCCGGGATGTGGTGCGGGATATGGCGCGGATAAAAGAAACGCCGGCATCTCCCCTCACGCTGCCGGATGCGCCGGAAGAACGCCGCCGGGATGAGGCGGTGTCTCAGGTGGTGCGTGAGAACGTGCAGCGGGACCGCCTGCAGCATATGGAGCGTGAGGTGGTCCGCGTCCCTGAACGTGAAAAGACCCTGGGAGGCGACTGATATGCGCGCTGAAAACCATCCGCTGTTCCCTCTTGTGGTGGTGGCCGACTGCTGGCTGCAGCGTCTGCTTGTGTGGACGCCGGGGCAGACCGACCTTATCAAGACCGTGGCGCTGCTGCTGATGGTGGCCGACCACATCAGCATGCTGTGCGGACTGGATAATGACTGGCTGCGTCTTGCTGGTCGGGGAGCGTTTCCGCTCTTTGGCCTGGTCTGGGCCATGAACCTCGCCCGCCATCCGCAGATTCAGCAGCGCGCCCTGAACCGGCTCTGGATATGGGCGGGTGTGGCGCAGGGTGGCTGGATACTGGCCGGGCTTCGCCCGGACCTGGGCAATATCCTGTTTGCCTTTGCGGTTAGTGGACAGGCGCTGGCGCTGATGCAGCAGCACGGGCCGCGCGCGTGGCCGCTGTCCCTGATGCTGGTTCTGGTCTGGATGCCGTTTTCGGCGGGAAGCTACGGGCTGGCGGGGGTAGTCATGCTGATGCTGGCTTGCGGCGTCTGTATGACGGCCCGGCGCACCACGCGCACGGGACTGGCGCTGTGTCTGGCGCTGGCCATACTCGCGCTGAATGCCGCGGACAGCGCCGCCTTTGCCATTGCGGGTCTGGTAATACCCGGCGTTACCCTGACGGTGCTGAGCCGGACCTGTTACCGCGTGCCGCGGTTCTGGCCACGCGAATTTTTCCCGCTGTTCTACGCGGTGCACCTGGCCGTCATCGGACTGATGGTGATGTGATATCTGCCGTGTCAGAATAAGGTCACTCAGGGGAATACACGTGAAACAGATTTATCCGGAGGCAGGATGAAAGAGCAGGGGCGCCCCACGCTGACGCTGCGCCGCAAAGCGGAGCCAGAAGGTCAGCGTGCCGTTAACAACAGTGAACCGGACGGTGCGGGGCCGGGCCGGGTCACGCGTAAAAAGACCGTGGTGGTGAACACGACGCCTGCCTGGAAGGTCAGGAAGCAGGCGGTGGATGAGAGCGCGAAAAAGGCGCAGGCGGACGAGAAGGCCGCCAGAAAAGCAGAGAAAGCCCGGCAGTGGGCTGAGCGACAGGCACAGGAGCGGGAGGCCATGCGGGCGGCCAGGCGCAAGCCTGCCCCGGAACCGGTGTACCGGAAGGTCATGCCGCTTGCGGACGCGCTCGCGCTCCTGGAGCGTTGCTGGCCGGCCCTGGTGACGGACGGCCAGCCGCAGCTCCTGGCGGTCAACATCCGGGAGGCGATGGTGAATGACATTCGCCGGCGCGGGCTGGAGGTTTCCGTGAAGACGCTGAAGCGCTGCCTTGCCGCAGTGACCCGCTCGGATGCGTATCTGGGCGCCATGACGGTGGGCGCGTGGCGTAAAAATCTTGCCGGTGAACCGGTCGCACCGGTGAGTGCGGAGGAGGCGGCTTATGCCGTGGAGCGCAGGGCTCTGGAGCACGCTAAACGACAGCGCAGGGCGGCCAGGGATGTATCCGCGTCTGTGCACGGAACGAACTGATAACAACAGAGAAGAGAAAAACACAGGATGAATATGAATAAAACCCTTTCAGTCATGCTTGCCGCAGGCCTTCTGGTCTCCGGCGTGGCGGGGGCAGCAGAGAAACCTGCCGCTGCCTTTACCCCGGAGCAGGAAGCCCGCATTGGTGAAATCGCGAAAGACTACCTGCTGGCCCATCCGGAGGTGCTGGTTGAGGTCAGCCAGAAGCTGCAGGCCCAACAGCAGGAGAAGCAGCAGCAGGCGATGACGGCCGCCGTGGTTCAGAATCAGGCGGCGCTGCTGAACGATAAAGGCACGCCGTCATATGGGCCGGCCGACGCAAAAGTCACTGTCGTCGAGTTTTTCGATTACCAGTGCATCTATTGTGCCCGCCTGGCGCCGGAGCTGGAGAAGGTAATAAAAGCGAACCCGGACGTGCGCTTTGTGTTCAAGGAATTCCCGATATTTGGCCAGCGCTGGCCGGCGTCGCTCAGCGCGGCGAAAACCGGGCTCCAGGTCTGGAAGCAGAAGGGGGCCGATGCTTACCTTAACTATCACAACGCGATTTACGCCACCGGCCACAACGAGGGTAAGCTGACCGATGCTGATATCAGCGCGGCCGCAAAAGCCGTGAAGTTCGATGCGAAGACAGCCCCAGATGTTCAGGGGACCCTGGATGGCATAAACACACTTGCGCAGCAGCTGGGCTTCAGCGGTACGCCAGCCCTGGTGGTTCTCCCGTCAACTGGTGCCAGCGCTGATAACGTGACGGTTATCCCTGGATACACCAGCGCGGAGGCCCTGCAGCAGGCCATCAGTCATGCTGCCGGCGATACCAAAAAATAATCAGGAGTCCGCCACCTGATACCGCTAAAAGAGACTGACGCCTTCGCCGTGCTCAGTTGTCCAACCCCGGAGAAGGGTAAAAGCAAGTTTTCCCCGTCTCCGGCGTTTCTGGTTAACACATCCGAACAGTATTTCTGAGGTTATTTAATGCGTAAGTTCACCTTTCGCCAGCTGGCCATGTCCGGTCTGGTATGCCTTTCGCTGAGCTGTATTCAGCCCGCAGCAGCTGCTCCCTCCGTTCAGGTCGGCTTTTCACCTGAAGGCAGCGCGTTGCAGCTGGTCCTTAAGACTATTGAGTCAGCACAGCACGAAATTCGGCTGATGGGCTACTCATTTACGTCTCCGGAGGTGGTTAGTGCGCTTGTCAGGGCAAAACGCCGTGGTGTGGACGTAAGAATAGTGCTCGATGAAAAGGGTAACCGGAGCAAAGCCAGCCAGGCGGCGATGAACATCGTGGTAAACGCGGGAATTCCGCTGCGCACCAACGGTCGCTACGTCATCATGCATGACAAAGTCATTATTGTTGATAATCATACCGTTGAGGCTGGTAGCTTTAACTACACTCGCTCTGCTGCATCGCGGAATAGCGAGAATGTGCTGGTTATTAATGAGGTGCCGGAAGTGGCACAAACCTACCTTCAGCACTGGCAGTCGCGCTGGGACGGAGGAACGGACTGGCATTCTTCATACTAAGTCGCATCGTCATTTGATCCGCAATCTACATCTATCCTGGTGAACCATGCGCCAACATGGCTCACACTTACGCGTAAAGTTAAGTCGCTGATTTCAGATATCTGTAGTATTCTCTGCAAACGATCCAAGTTTGATCCTTGAGGAGGCAGCGATGTCACAAGCCGAAAATGCAGTTAATTCCTCATCGAATGGAAAACGAACGTACCGTAAAGGTCACCCGCTGAGTGCTTCAGAGCGGCAACAAAGTTTTGTTGCCCGTAAGCGTGAAACGCACAAAGAAATCAAGATCCTTGTGCCCAATGAGCTCAAGAGTAAATTTCAGGAAATGTGTGCTGAGAGTGGCCTCAGCCAAGCAGAACTGTTTAGTCGTTTAGTTGATAAAGCCGAGTGAACTGGCGTTATGGGCTGACATTCTTGTTTGCTAGGATACGTAGTGCTAGATTACTGATCGTTTGACAGAATTATTTGGCTGGCCACGCCGTAAGTGGCAGGGAACTGGTTCTGATGAGGTGTCTACCCGGAACCAGAAAAGCAAAAACCCCGATAATCTCTCTAATCTTGGCGGGTCAGGAGATTAACGGGGCCTACTTAAACTGTATAGAAGCTGTTGCTCTATGCAGGGAGTATAGTTTTATGCTCAGAAAACTGCAATACCTTCTGTGCTTCTCGCTCCTCCTGCGCAACATAAGCGCGGGATGGGGTGACTGAAAAGCACAACCCGCAACACTGGAGCCAGCTGGATACGGAAGACCAAATCCGTTTCTGGCAGGGCGTTGATGGTGGCTATGCTAATTCTTTTCTTGTTTCTCCCGAGAAGAAGCGCACTCGTCGCCGTCGCGGTGAGCACTCCACTAAACCCAAATGCGAAAATCCTCTCTGGTTCCGTCCTGCCCGCTATAAGGCGCTCGGTGGCCAGCTGGGCCGCGCCTATAACAGTCTTGTCCGTAAGGACCCTGAAACCGGCGAATACAGCCTGCGTATGCATATGTCCCTTCATCCGTTTTATGTCCAGAAGCGGCGGCAGGCAGGTCGAAAATACGCCTTCAGGCCTGAAAAACAGCGTCTGCTCGATGCGCTTTGGCCGGTGCTCATTAGCTTCTGTGATGCAGGCAAGCACACGGTCGGAATGTGCATCTCCAGGCTGGCCAGAGAACTCAGCCCAAAGGATGCAAAAGGGAATGTCATTGCCGGCACGGAAGTCACCGTATCACGCCTTTCAAATCTTATTGCCGAGCAAGTACGCTTCGGCGTGCTTGGTGTTTCAGAACAGACTTCCTGGGACAAAGAGTCCCGTAAGCGCCTGCCTAAATATGTGTGGATCACTCTTACGGGCTGGCAGCTCCTGGGTGTGGACATGGACAAGCTGATTGAGCAGCAGGCCCGCAAACTCAGGGAGTGTGAGGAGCGATGTGCGCTTATCCGGGACGGCATTATCCGTGAGGATGAGGAGATTTCAGTGCATGCGGCGAGAAAGCGCTGGTACGCGCAGCGCACGCTTGAAGCACTCAGATATCGCCGGAAGAAGGGCGCAGCGCGCAAGCGCGCCAACAGACTGGCCAGACTGCCCAAAGACCAGCAGATTCACGAGATGGCGGAATTCCTGCGCAAAACCCTGCCGGCAGATGAACTCTACTGGTGTTCTGACGACCGCCTGCAGAAGCTGGCCGTCGATCACCTGTATCAGCTCCAGCTCTCGCTGACGGCCCCGCCGCCTCACTAGCGACAACCGATAACTGATTTCTTTCGCCAGCCCCTTTCGGGGCTTCTGGCGCTGGTTCCGGTTCGCGATTTTCATCCCCGAGCGCCGCCCTGACGTCAGTTCTGGCCATATCCGGCCGCATAATCCTACTCAGCCGTCGCATTTTCTCTCCGGCCGCCACGATATCCACAAAAATCCGCAAACAGATAATGGTCAGAATCAACAAACGTATATCAGGAAACCCGCAATACAGTCTTAACCCCCTTTTATTAATCCCCTGAAAATAAATCAGGGCAGTTATCTGTCCCTGAGAAATCTGTGCACAACGTAATAATGCCCGCCCTTGCAGCGGACTAACGTCCGCGCCGGTTCGAAAAACCAGAAGTAGCACCCTCCGCTACGCGTCGGGCATCTCTGATGCCTGTAGTTACAACATACAAAAGACTTTGATTACCTCACCGTGCACAGCGGCAACACCAGAGCCGGGACTCACCACTGAAAAGCGGCCGCGCCCGGGCCGAAGGCCCGGAACACCGTCGCTTTTAATGATGGATGTTGTAACTAGAATTCTGAGTGGCTGTGAGTAGTGTCGCTGGAGGTTTTGAGTATACGCCCGTAAGCGGACCTGACGGCCCGCTAACGCGGAGATACGCCCCGACTGCGGCTACGCCTTGTCGTGACCACTCCGACGGCGCAGAGATGCTTCTACATCGCGATTAGCGGGTTATGGCTTTGCAGAGAAGGGGGGGGATGATAGCGATCCTCTATCGATCATCCGGCTGCGCCGGGCTACGGCGCCACTAACCATCAAAGCCACATTCAGCTCTAGCTGGCGCCTTTATGCCGCGATGCGGCATCAGTAAGTTCTGCTGGACAGCGTACCCATTTTTTGTTGTCAAAAATCGTTTCGGGAATATGCTTTCAGAAAAAGATAAACGAGGCGATAAAATGGACACGTTGCTTTTACCCGGCCAGAATCCCCGAGCCTGGGCGGAAACCATGATCGACCTGGAGGCCAGGAAACTGGTTGATACGGCCAACACGGTAGCGGCTATGCATCTTCAGGATGGTTTTACTCGAATTCAGTTTGTGGATGAGATCAGGGCATTCATCATGGCCCAGTTTGAGGCCGCGCGTCGGGCAAAAACGGATGATGACTGTTTGGCCTGCCTGCAGGCATTACGCGCAGAGAACACCAGTCTGCTCGAACAGTCCCGTTCGCTCAAAACCGGCTATGCAAAACTTTATGCCGAGGTGAAGGTTGTCCGGGACGAGAACAAAATTGTGGGTTACATCATTTCAGCGGTCGACGTCGTGGTGGCCGGGGCGGCCATCTTTGGTGGGATCGTCATGATGTCCTCGGTGACGCCGGTGGGTGTTGTGGCCGGCGCGGTGATTGTCGTAAATGGCTTCAACACGATTTCACGGGAAGCCGCGCGCAATCTCCTTGGTGATAAACAAACGGAGGGGATATTTGCTGACGGATCGATGGAGTTCGCTGAATTTATGGGCTTCAGCCGGCAGCAGGGTCTGGGGACCTTTAAGGCTGTCACTCTCTTCAGCGAAGTCTACGGCGCTTATGGCCTGAGGCTTAAACCAGAAGCACAACGGCTGTGGTACTGGACCAGGCCCGATTTCTTCAGGAAAGTATCCGGCACGCCCCGTCCCGCGATGGCGCTGAAAATTGCGGGATGGGGGGTTAAAGCCAAAGTGGCGCTTGATTTACTGACTATCGAGCCTTCCGGGACATAGTCTTCTGCAGGCGGAATGCTTTCCAGCCAAGCGCAGGTGGAAAGGTCACCCAGGCAATGATCAGGACTACAAGGGAACTCATGCCCCCGGAAAGAATGTGTGTCCGGCTGCCGGCAATGAGGGTGACCAGCATAACCAGAACCAGCGCGAAAGTGATCCATATCGACACCCGGAAGCGCCGTGAAAGCGCATCGATGAGGTCTTGTATGGTGCCTCCGCCTGCTGAAAGTCGGCCCTGTAAATTGTCCACTTCACTCTTGCTGAAACCTGCCTCAAGCAGGTCTTTCTCACTGATAACCATGACGTCCTCCCTAATCAGGCGAAAGTATACTGCATCAGAACACTAATCCCCATGTGGGCAGCATTGTAGTGGTCAACAAAAACTGGCCACAGCTTTAGAGTTTTTCCAGAACAATCGTTCTGATTCATTCGGCGTCAAGCCACCATTATATTGATGGGGTCTGAGCTGGCTGTAATATCCTGTGATGTAATTCGTTATTGCCGTGCAGGCTTCGCTAAAATTCACGTAGCCATTATCCGGTACGCGCTCTGCCGGCGCTCAATTCTGAAAGCATGCACCGGCGTGCATGGTTATTCATCCGGGCAGAAGTTATCTGCGCCGTTCTGCGCGTTTCCGGGCGGGAAAGTGCGGGGTTTTGCGGCTCAGGCGGCGAAAACGCGCAGAGGGCGCTTCGGCGGTGCCTGGAACGGATGTTATGGTAAATTGGTGCCGTTTGAAAAATTGAATTTATCCTATGCTAGGCTTTGTTATTAGGCATTCATTGAAGTTTATTTATTGGTTTCTTTGCATGTTATTTAAAGTGTTGGTGTGATTTTTACGAAGATAAATACTGTTGATTATTTGTTTTAATTAGGAATTGACGACGTTTTATTTTAACTTATCGTTGGTTGGTTTATTGGAAGTAATTACAGGGGGGAATTACTTCCAAATAAAAATATTCAATACAATCTTGATATAACAGCCCCACTTTGGACCTTATCACCTTTGAAGCCTCCAGCTCCTCTGGACTCAACATTAGACGCACCCGAGATGTTTGAGTTTTTAACTGAAGGGGAATATAAATAAATTGTCCAACTTTCGCTATTAAGTGCAGCACCAGAAAAACTAATCTGCGTAACTCCAGGGATGTCGTTCACTGAGCCACCATTTAGTATGCCTAGAGATTGAGAGTCAATTGAAACCTTACCATCCGGAGATATAGTCAAAATATCACCTCTCTGTAATCGATATTTTTCTGAAGGGGTACCAGAACTAATGTAATTTCCTTTGGATGTAACAATATAGGAAACGCTTTCATCTTTTGGTATCCAATCTTCTTTTTTTTTCACCTTGTATAAACATAGAATCACCTCATAATGTTGATTATTATCGAATGCAGTATTTCTTTCTTCATGGCATTGTAAAAACGACACCACCTTCAGTATAGAACATGATTTTTTACACGTTTTAATTTATAAAAAAATCACTCATTTATATGATATTTATAGCTAAATTCCACAAGATGCGGCTGTGCTTACTCTACATTATGCGATCAACTTCACCGTACACTTGGTCGCCATCTGAGAGCCAAAACTTCCCATCCTCCAATCGGATAAAGACTTATCCCGTACTCAAGGCTGGGGTTTGGGGAGTAACAGAACAGTAAACGCCGTTAATAGGTTATTTAAAATGGCCATTAATTTATTAATCAATACAGGCTTTGTTGAATAAATCGAACTTTTGCTGAGTTGAAAGATCAGATCACGCATCTGCCCGACAACACAGACCGTTCCATGGCAAAGCAAAAGTTCAAAATCACCAACTGGCCCACCTACAACAAAGCCCTCATCAATCGTGGCTCCGTCACCTTTTGGTTGGATGATGAGGCTATTCAGGCCTGGTATGAGCCAGCAACGCCTTTATCCCGGGGAAGACCTCGGCGTTATTCTGACCTTGCCATCACTACTGCCCTGGTGATTAAACACGTATTCCGGCTGACCCTGCGGGCTGCTCAGGGTTTTATTGACTCCATTTTTACCCTAATGGACGTTCCGTTGCGCTGCCCGGATTACACCAGTGTCAGCAAACGGGCAAAGTCGGTTAATGTCAGCTTCAAAACACCCACCCGGGGTGAAATCGCGCATCTGGTGATTGATTCCACCGGACTGAAGGTCTTTGGTGAAGGCGAATGGAAAGTCAAAAAACACGGCAAAGAGCGCCGTCGTATCTGGCGAAAGCTGCATCTGGCTGTTGATGGCAAAACACATGAAATCATCTGCGCAGACCTGTCACTGAACAACGTAACGGACTCAGAAGCCTTCCCGGGTCTAATCCGGCAAACTCACAGAAAAATCAAGGCAGCGGCAGCAGACGGGGCTTACGACACCCGGCTATGTCACGATGAACTGCGGCGTAAGAAAATCAGCGCTCTTATCCCACCCCGAAAAGGGGCAGATTACTGGCCCGGTGAGTACGCAGATCGTAATCGTGCAGTAGCGAACCAGCGTCTGAGCGGGAGCAATGCACGGTGGAAATGGGCAACAGATTATAATCGTCGATCGATAGCAGAAACGGCGATGTACAGAGTAAAGCAACTGTTCGGAGGTTCACTGACGCTACGGGACTATGATGCCCAGGTTGCAGAGGCTTTGGCCATGGTGCGTGCGCTGAACAAAATAACAAAGACAGGGATGCCAGAAAGCGTGCGTATTGCCTGACAGCAGCAAACAGCTATAGGTATGTTTACCCCAAATCTGATTTATTCAACAAAGCCTCTCCTAACCATCAAGGCTTCGTGAACAGACAGAAACTGCAACATTGGCTCAGAGCGCTTTAACCATATCGGCGTGCTGGCACCGAAATATAAATTTAGGGTTTAATGGGTGTTGCCTATTCTACTTAATGTAACTTTATTACCCTTTAGGGTATACAAAAGCCTCATTGCGCCCCTGCCTTTTTGGCCATGAAAACCCGGTAAATCGGCTGACCAAAATGATTGATTATCTTCATCATGAATTGTTAACTTATGCAATTTCCCTTTCCCGTCTGCTAATTTATCTATAGTGCTGATGAGTATTTTCATGTCTTTTTGATTTGGTAGTTGATGCTGTTCCAGAAAATTATCTTTATTTACTATTTCATAGCTCCGAGTATGGCTCTTTGGGGCAACGGATTGACTCAGCGGTTCATTTGATAATTCAATTTTTTCCTTCAAAGCTTTTTTCTGTTTCACTTGCACAGGATTCTGAAATTCTGCATTGTCAATATGGGAGGGTGATGATTCACTGCCTCCCTCTCTCCTGGTTCCAATTCTTATGTAAGGGATCTTGTTTTCATGAAGTAATGTTCCCGGGGCGTCACTGTCAAGATATCCTTTCACATCATTAACTTTTCCTTCTGGAACCAAATAGCCATAGTAGTTACCATCGGGAGCAATTTCCGCACCAAATACCGGACGTATTTTTGTTTGGCGATAATCCCGCTCATATATTTCATGAATAAAATTTTTTATTTTGTTTTTTTCATCACCAGTCTTACCATGTTGTTCAGATTTACTGGTGCTCCAGTTATTCAGCTGGCGATTAAAATCTTTTTCTTTCTGCAACTGTTTTTTTCCCCGAATCTGGCGCTGAAACCTGACAGTTATCATCGCTACCGTCACCACAAGCACGATAGCCGCAACAATATATGTCGCATTTTCTGACATCTCGCCGTTTCGATCATAAAAGATTACCGGATTATTTCTGCAGAACCGGAACAGATTGCCGCCGTCAATCAGCCCGCCCGGGTCCGCGGAGAGCCAGCGGCCGCTCTCTGCCTGATAATAGCGCCAGCCGTAGTACAGCAGCCCCGTCGCATCCCGCTCCTTCCCGCTGTAGCGCCGGGTGCGGTCTGTTGTTTCTTCTGCCTCCTCGTCCGCCCCCGCGCTGCCCCCGTACGGGTAATACTCTTCCCGCGCGGTCACATGACCGTCGCTGTCTGTCTCCCCGCTCACGCTCCCCAGGTGGTCCGCAAAGCCGTAGCGCAGGTGCACTTCCTCCTTCAGCCCGTCGTGGATAACCCTCACCCCGCCGGCCTCCGTCACGCGGATATCCAGCTGCACGCGGCTTCCCAGCACGCGACTGCGCGTTTCACACCCGCCGGCGTACGTGGTGACTGACGTTTGTGTCCCGCCCGCAACTTTTGTCACCCTGACCTTGCGCACCCGCGTGCCGGGGTCCGCGTAGCGGTAGCTCTCTGCATCATCCTGCTCATCCGCCTCCCGGCTTACGGGCGTCACGCGGCTCAGCTGGCCGTCCGCGAGCCAGGCCAGTAACCGCCCGTCGTCCAGCGCTTTCCTCAGCCCGCCCGCCAGGTACGCCCCGTGCGGGTCCGCAGACGGTGGCTGCCCGCTCTCCTGCGCCACACCCCGGTTGCTTCGCGACGACACCGCCGTGACCTGTGTCCAGCCGCTCACCCCGGTGTGTGTCTGCTTTATCCGGTTATCCCCGTCGTCGTACTGATATGTCTCTTCGTACGGGCTCCACTCTCCGCCCGCCGACGGGTCAATATGCTCCCGGGGCAGAGGGCCCCGGCGCTGTGCGCGCATCACCCGTTCCCGCCCGGTGGCGGAGACCAGGCGGGACAGCGTGTCGTACCCGTACTTCCGCAGCCCCGTGGCCTGCTGATTGTTGTGCCACGCCGGGTCGGTCCCCTTATCTTCCAGCGTCAGAATATTGCCCGCCGGGTCATAACCGTAGTGCAGGTCGCTGATTAGCAGCGCGCCGGCCGGGTGACTCGCCGGACGCCGGACCGAGTGTCGGGTCAGGTACTGCGTGCGGGCGTCGTATTCGTATTCTTCGGTGATACCGTTGCCGGCCGTCTGTGACAGCACCACGCCGTCGGCGCGGTACAGGATATCCCTCAGCGTCACAACCTCTTCAGACGGCGTGCCGGGCTTCGGTGTATAACGCACACGGGTCTCACGGACCGAACCGTTGACGTCATACGCGGTCAGCGTGGTCACCCCTGCGGCGTTGGTCTGCGACAGCGCGGCGCCGGTGGCGTCGTATGTCCCGCTGACGGTCAGCGGCGCCTCCGTCCCGGGCGGAGAGGCGGCTGACCAGTCGGGCGCCGGCGCGCCGGCGGGGAGCAGCCGTTGCTCACTTTTCAGGGGCTGCCCGGTCAGGGCCACGCTCAGCGTCTCCGTGAGTCCGGCGTTGTCATAGCGCACCGCTGCGGTACC
>NZ_JBQENX010000017.1:0-46142 GCF_052044775.1 Enterobacter sp. 22466
GATAAATGCGAGCCCATTGTCACTTAATGTGAGCCGGTGGCATTTTTCATTTGCAGTTAATGTGAGCCGAAATATGCGCTGATTGCGAGTCGGAGGGATTTCGATTGCAAGCCGCTACACATACCATGTGCTCTTTTGAGCGCCTCCAACAAATCTGCCAGTTCCTCGTCAGTGATTTTTTCAGTCATCTATTAAGCTTCTCCATTATCTGTATCGTACGATACAGATAATATAAACCACACCTTTGCTAGCGGCAATCTTTTTTGCTGGCAATTTCAAGCCCAAGGCGGGTATCGAGTGAGTAAGATTGCTGGCAAAAATCAACGGCCAAACCGGCTGCAGGAAACTGGTTTGCTGGCAAGCGTGATTTACTGCTGGGCTTGATACCTTGCCATTGAATGACGCTTGTTTTAGTGTCAAAAGAACAACCAGCGCGAGAAGAATAAAGGAAGCAAAAGCAATGGATATCAAACCTAACTCAGTGATCCACCTGGAGCCAGGCGATACATTACCCGGCCATACCAATCTGAAACCCGTACCTGATAAGTATCTCGATGAGTTAAAGGCACTCATAAATAAACTCAATACTCAATCAGGTAATATTTACCTCAAGTTAAAACAGATGTACGCCTTTTTGGATCGTTTTAACAAAGAATTTGTGAGCACGTTTACCTCCTGTCAAAAGGGGTGCTCTTCGTGCTGTAAAATCGATGTTCATTTAACCGCGCTTGAGGCAACACATATTGCACAAGCAAGTAAACTCACTGCCAGAGACAACCCGCTTACGACCGGGCATGAGTCAAAATGTCCGTTTTTGTCTGAGAAGGGAACATGCTCAATCTACAATTACCGCCCGCTGTTATGCAGGACATATCATGTACTCACTCCGCCGGAAATGTGTAACGACCCGGATGCACAAGTCATGCAGTATGGTTCTCAAAGTGCGAACATGGGAAATCACATCTACAAAACAATAGCTGAGTGGATCTATTTTCAGACGTATCACTGCACTGGTAAGTTAGAAACCAAAGATATCAGAGACTACTTCCCTTATCCCCGCGAAGATATCCAAAGATTTCTTCACCATAACCCCCCGCGCCCTTTTTGCTAAAAAAAAAGCCTCCGACGCAGTGTCAGAGGCTTGTTAGATTACTGTTCGTCACCAACAGAGCTGGAAGCGTCTTTTTTGATGAGAAACTCATCAAGAGAACGGCCAGCTTTTAATGCTTCGTCGATTGGTTTTGGTGTCCGGCCACGGCCAGACCAGTATTTCGTTTCGCCGTTTTCGTCAAACTGATATTTAGGCGGCGCTTTTGGCAACGTCTTTTTCCGTGTTTTTGGCGCATCTTCGGACAGGCCAAGCAGTTCTTCCGGTGAAAAACCTTCTCCGGCGATCAGCTGGAGCAGCTCCTGGCGCTTTCTTTCGCGTTCTGCGCGTTCTGCTGCCTCACGCTCTGCTTCTTCACGGCGTTCTTCGATCACGGCATTAAGCTTTTCCTGCATTTCCAGCAGTTGTTCAAAGCTGGTTTCTCGCGCAAAAACACGAACAGAGCGAATATTCAGGAGTAGCTTTCGTGTTGCATCAAATGTTTCATTTTCACTCATCGCGTTAATCCTTATTTTTTACTGAACTGAAACCCAAGTTTACCCGTAGCTTTATCCTGCAAAACAATTGCAGCGTCAAACTTTTTCCCGGTTTTATTACTGGTAAAGCCTTTAATCTCTCCGGTTTTACCTTTTTTGATTAATGTTTCAACCTGATTTTGTGTCAGTTTTTTTCCTGACACTTCAGACCAGATTTTAAACTCGCACCCGGAACAGAAAAAGCCTTTAGGCCGGATAATAATTTCTTTACTACATGAAGGGCAGGGGGCTTCGAGCCGGGACATGGAACCTTCTGATCTGGATTTTGCTTCCATATCCGGCTTGCCGTCTTTGTCCGGGAATGTTGTCTTGCATTCAGGATAGCAGGAGCATCCCCAGAAAAAGCCATTTTGCCCCTTACGTTTACGCAGGAAACCGTTGTTACAGACCGGGCAGGACGTGGCATTTGAAGAAATCGAAATTCCGTTCCTGTCCAGCTCGTCGATTAACCCCTGGACATACTCATCATTTTCCTTAATAAACTCCTCAACCGTCAGCTCTCCGGCTTTGATCTGAGACTGCTTTTCAGCCCACAGAGCGGAGATATCCGGTTTAGTGATTTCAGGAGGCAGTGCAGCGCAAAACTCCTGGCCTTGTTTTGTGGTTTTCCATACCAGCTCCGAATACCCCTTTTCTTTTTCGATGGAGATAAGCCCGGTATTTGCCGCCAGTTTCTCAAGAATGCCCGCGCGAGTGGCTTCCGTTCCGATACTGCCACGATCACTGCTGCCCTCGTCTTTCGCTTCCAGCGCCTTTCTGAGAGCCGGATCATCAATGAATTTTGCTGCACTCGTCATGGCGGCCAGTAAGGTTGACTCTGTGAAATAGCGAGGTGGTGTAGTCTTTTTCTTGTCCACGTCTGCCGATTCACACAGGCCGCTGTCATTAAATTTCAGCAATGAAAGATCAAAACCATCCGTTCCGGCATCTTCGGTTTCGTCCTCATCATCACTATCCTTACCTAGCGCCTCCCAGCCCTTTTGTACCAGAACGCTCTGTGTGGCCGTAAAAGTATCCCCCTTAATATCAAAGTGGATTTTCGTCTTGTTGCGGATCGCATCCGGGTAGAACAGCCCGATAAAGTAGACGGACACCAGGTTATAAACGTTCCGCTCTTTTTCATTAAGCTGAATACCGGCTCCGCTTTTTGTCGTCGGGATGATGGCGTGGTGCGCCTCAATCTTGCTGGCATTAAAGGCTTTGTGCTTCTGGCCTTTATCCATATCTGCGATCGCAGACGCCAGTTCGGGTACGGTGGCCGCTATCGCGGCAGCAATATCTCCGGCCTGGTAGTAATGCTCATCTGAAAGATAGCGATTGTCAGAACGTGGATAGGTCAGAAGCTTGTGAGTTTCATACAACCCCTGCATCACATCGAGCGTATCTTTTGCAGAATAACCAAATCGCTTTGCGCATAGCTGCTGTAGCGTGGAAAGGTTAAGCGGCAGCGGTGGTTTCGTGTTTTCCGGCTTTGTCGTCGCGATAGTAACAATAGCGTCCTTACCCGTAACCCGCCCGACAATATGCTCGGCCTGAGCTTCGGAAATCAGGCGTTTTTTCTCGTCTATCTGATCGTCGTCTGTTGTCTGATATTTCGCCTTAATCTGATGCCCGTTCATCGACAGACTGGCAAATACATCGTAATAAAAGCTTTCTGTGTGGTTCTGGTTCGCCAGCGTGCGCATGTTCACCAGGCCAAGAACAGCACTTTGTACCCGACCAACGTTCAGAACGCCGTCATAGCCCTTCTCACGGCCTTTTAATGTACATCCCCGCGTCATGTTATAGCCAAAACCCTGATCACACAGGGAACGCGCCAGGGCGCTTAACGTCATACCGCGAAATTTATCGTTAGGCTGTAAATTAGCCAGCGATTTTTGCACTGGCGCAAGGTTGAGGTCGGCAACAAGCAGCCGCTGGACGGGTTTCTTGTTTCCGGCATAACCTAAAATCTCATCGACCAGCAAACATCCTTCATCATCGGGGTCGCCAGAATGAACGATACTGTCGGCTTTATCGATAAGAGACAAAATGATGCGGGTCTGTACTTCGGATTCTGGCTTGATTTTATACTGAGGCGGGTAAACCGATTTAATCGGTAAATCACCAAAGCTCCACCTGGAATATTTTTCGTCATAATCCTCCGGGTCGTAAAGCTCCAGCATATGACCATAACACCAGGTAACGACATCAGAGCCATGTTGAAAGTAGCCGTTTTTCTTTTCCGTATTTGGGTTACCACCCAGCCCTTCAAAAATCGCTTTTGCTAAAGAGGGTTTTTCTGCAATAAAAAGTCTCATAATTAGCCCTTAGTCAAATCAATAGTGCTTTCAAAAGATGGCAGTCGCTCAAAAAGAGAATGTTGCGTATTTAGTCGCTCTGACTGAATAGTATGCAGTAACAGACTTTCCTCTCTGCTCTTAAGAAAATCACCCCATTCATACTCAATCCACACATCATGGGTATTTTCTCCTGGCTTATTGAGAAATGACTCCATCTTTGGCTGAATTTTCACCGGAGCAAGATTTTCATAAGCTGAATGAACCCGACGATCCCATGAATCAAAACCGCCATTTAACATTATATCGTGTGAGACCATATCAAAATCGTTATCTTCGATGTAGGTTGTCACACGATGATTGATCATACCCATATTTTCTATATTCCACTGGTAATCAGTGGTAAACCACTTAAGATGCTTATCAGTCTTTAGTAAAAGTCCATTTATGGCTTTTCTGCCTTTCCTCATACCAACCCAGATATTTTTATTCGGGTAGGGTCTTCCCGTTGACAGTGCATCACCTTCGATTATGAAATCAAGTTCAGGAATGGTTATTGATTCAAGATGGCATTTATTTGCCATCAGATGAAACAATCTTGGAACAAGGTGCAGGTACATGATTACTCTCCAACATCAGAGTTGTGGGTTCCTGGGAAACTAATAAGAAACTCATCCGTTCTTCCTTTACCATGATTGAAGAGAGGTTTTAAAGCATTCTCCCTACCGAATTCAGCAACGAATGATTCAATATCACGAATAAAACATGACATGTACTGATAACTGTCAGTCTGGAACAACTCCTGTAAATCTTCTCCATGCATAACCGCATACTGGCAAAGACGGTCATACAAATTTTGTAAGGATCGATAATCAGAATCAGGAACGACTATATCAACTTCTGCCGCGCTTTCTGTCATAAGAGAAGAAACAAAAATATCTGCACTGACGCGAACTTCCCTTACACTCACTCTGTTATTAAAACGTTCTTTTTCGATTTCATTAAACATGATAGTTTTCACCACTTATGACTACGTACATATGCCATACAGAGCTGTAACGGAAGATTATGTTTAACCGACATGAACTCTGCACATTGTTCATCATCAAAAACTCGCATGCCATCAGAGATTCTAATAAAATGAGGGTTTTCCTTTCTTTCTTTTTCCAGTGTGTTTATATCGAACAACCCACTGGATGTTATATCCACTAAATCCATGTAATGCCATTGAGCCGTTTCTAATTCATCAAGAGTCCTTGCCTGATCTTTCATTTTAGAAAGCAATCTTTCCAGTTCACGCAAAGCCTTTTCTTTATTCATCATTCCCTCGCTCAATCATCATCATAAGTTACAGAGAAAATTTCCTCCATCAGCCAAAAATCAATAACGGATTTATCTTTTTCAGCGAGGTGTTTGTATGTCTTTGAATACTTGTGCGCCATTTTCAAAAGATCGGGACTGTTAGCAATAAATTCCTTTTCGTGAAGATTGATTTCACGGAGGACTTTTAAGTATTCGGTATTAGGATGATAAAAGGCATTTTCTCCTAACTCTGCTTCCTCTTGTTTAATCCAGTCACCCAGATTAACGCTAAACTGTTCTGTTTTATCAGGAAGCCAATCATTCGAATTTAGCTCAATCGGGACTAACGGCTCTGCTCTTTTGTGACATACAAGACAAACATGAATATTTTTATCTTTATCAAAACGCATAGCCTTGCATTTGCCGCAATCACACCATCCATCTAATTGCTCTGGACATTTCATAATGAAAACCCTCTTATTTTTTATGCCGCCATTCCCACGGGGGAACAGGTTGATTATCAGCCCACAGGCCGCGCTTCTGTGTCTGTGCTTCCCGTTGCAGAGCCGGTAATGAGTTATCGGTGTTGTACCTGTCATAAACCCATGCAGCCCCTTTTAGCACTTGCTGGCGGTTAGCCTCAGTGCCGTTCGCTGTTATCACTCGTCCCAGGATTCGCCCGTAGCGATCTGTTTGTGTATAAGAGACGGTAACGGATTGTCCTGCAAGAATGGCTTTAAGTTGATTAGTTGACCAGCGTCCAAAGGGTTGTTTCTTTTCCGGGGCATCGATATTCAGGAGAGGAACCCTGACAGGTTGTTGCTCCTGCAATACTTCAATGGTGTCACCATCAAGTACACGAATAACCTTCCCCTGAATCTGAGCAGCACACAATGTAGCTGGCAACAGGGCAACAGCAAAGGAAAGAGCATTAAGAAAATGTCTCATTGCTTTCTTCCCTCCCATATTGATGAGAGTCGTTTAAAAATGGATAAAACGACAATTAAAGCCACTGCGATAACAGCCAGTGAAGGAAGTACATAGCTGTATAACTCAACCATGAAATTAATAAACTCCATGAGCGATTGCGGCTTTAAGGAAGCATCCCACAAAGCGATAACAACACGATAAAGCCCATAGACAATTGCCGGAAACCAGACCATAAACAACAAGATTTCAGTAAAAACAGAAGCGACCGCTTTGGCACTATCGATAATTTCAATTCCGGCGATCCGTACACTTCTTGCATCAGGTGCATTAATAATTTTCATCCTTCCCCCCTGTAAAAAATGTTCGCAAGTTCCAGTCTCACCCCTGAAACTTGCGTATTCACATCAGAATTAAACCATAACAGACTTAAAAGTTTTTCAATCGACCAAAGCTTGAAATAATTTTGTTTACTGTACCTGCATCAGCCGAAGGACATTTATTTAGTTTTTTCTTCCTGGCATCTGCCGTGTGATTGGGTAAAAAACCATGTTTATTTTTTTTCCTGATTGACATAAAACTTTTATACATCGGGTCACACTCTGCCGGACTACTTCCGTCAAGTTTTCCGGCAAGGCATAACACCATTGCACATGGATCGTTCGGGTCGGCCTTTTCCTCAGCATGAGCAGTTCCGGCAGCGAACGCACAAAGCAGCACTGCCGTTGTTACGGTCTTTTTCATATACACCTCATGGATAACGGGCAACTAACGCCCTGCGGTTGTTCAACCCCGGCTCAATAAAATTGCAGGAATTTTATTAATCCGGCGTTATCGGGATAAATAAACACTGGTAGTCCGGCAAGAAAGACAGTTCATTTTATAACGATACTGTATGACACCGTTTGCACCATTCGCCCTCAACCAGTTTTTAGCTGTGAAAAAGTCTTTTCCATTACTGGTTTCAACAATCACTGAATCAGAATGTGCAACAGAATAAAAAACAGCATCATCATAAAGGCGGTTGTCAGGTCTGAAATCATGGATAACCTTAACCCACGATGAATTAACCTTATCTGATTTAATGACTGAATATGTCGGTTGCCAGTCCATTAATTGTGCATTCACCGTTTCGGGATTCTGTTTCCAGTCAACCTGTGGCGGTTCCGGTGGAGAGGAACAGGCAGAGAGAAAAAGGACACTGACCATTAACATTTTTTTCATAGTAAAACCTCTGACTCCAGCTCACCGACGGAGAGCATTTTTTCTTTAGAAGGATATTTAAGCCCTTTAACACCCAATACTTTTTTAGTCTTATTCAGGGAGGCGGTTAACTCGGTAAGTTTAGGGCTTACCATCATCAGCCTGTCCATAAAATACGGGTCGAGGAAGTAGAGAGCTTTCTCTGCTTTAACCGGGTTTTCACCTTTAAGAATGATAAATTCTTCTTTAAAATCCAGCGTTCCCAGCTCCTGCGGGAGCACAAGGGCGCGCTGCGCCTCACTTTCTGAACTACTTTTCGACGTCGAGCGTCCGCTTGTCTTACTTGATCCTGTCGATTTAGTGGTGATATAGCCCAGCTTTTCCGAAATCTTTTTAGCGTCATCTTCTTCACTGACAGCATAGATAATCCGGCAGGGATGCGCACTCATCAGCGTTTTGGCACCTTCAACACCATAGATTTCATTAAGCTGACTGATATTCTGATAAATCGTCAGAAGTTTGAGTTTAAACCCGGCAATATAACCCGAACCTTTTTTAATGATTGGCATGTAACCAATAGACGGAAACTCATCCAGGAACATCAGACAGTCATGTTTCAGGGTCGGGTCAAAGTCAGGGTTTTCACGTAACGTGACTTCCACAACGAAATTAAAGAACAGGTTGAGGAAGTCATAGGCCAGTGACATATCTTCAGCATTAACGCCAACATAAACAGTGATATCTTCCCGGCGCAACTGGCGAAGGTCAAAATCATTTCCGTCTGTGCATTTACGGACAGTCGGAAGATAAAACAGACTCATTTTCTTACGAAACGAACCATCAATACTCGAACGTTGTTCATCCTCTGTTTCGTGATACTCCCTGATTTTGGTCAGTGCATCGCGCAGATGATACAGTGCGTTTTCATCAAGTCCTTTCGTTCCCTCCAGGTCTTCTCGCTTACTGAGTATCAGTTCCCGGTCAATGTTGCTGTACAAATCGACTACAGAACCAATTGAGAAAACAGGTTTAAGCCCGAACTCACCAAGCCAGGAAGGGTCGTAGTTAATAAAGAAATGAAGCAGTTTTGCCAGCCCCGTCCAGTACTGCCCCGCGAGGTTATTAAAGTGAGCTTCCGCTCCGGTCAGACCGTAAGACGGGAACAGGATCTCAATCAGCTTCAGCAGGTCTTTAGCCCCGCTCTCTGCTTTTAAATCAATATAGAAAAGCGGGTTAAACTGATGCGTTTTACTGTTGAAAGGGTCAAGAAGATAGACTTTATTACCCAGCAGTTTTTCACGTACCTTACTGGTGATTTTCCACAGTTCCTGTTTTGGATCTAATGCAATCAGGGAATGTTTCCTGACCAGCAGGTTTGGAATACCGATTGCAGCCCCTTTACCTGCTCGGGTTCCTGCGCCAAGTGATACAAAATCTGGTGCGGTATACCACAGGTATTTACCTTTATACGCCCCGACCAGAATATCAGTATCGTTTTCTTTCTCCCATTTCAGAAGCTTCGATTTCCTTAAATCATTATCACTGGCAAACTTCGCATCACCATAAAGAGCAACATCCGTTTTATTCAGTTGCCAGATTATAAAAACAGGTACAATGAGAGACGAAACCATACCTGATAAAAGAGAGGGGATAGCGGTTAATCTGATGTCTGTCCGTATATTACTCTCTGTTATTATCCGCCACAGCAACATGGAATCAAAATTCTTCCATATATAAAGCGGCGTTTTTCCGTTCAGGAAGTAAACAGCAACTGAGCCAGTATAATATGTCACAAGACACATAACCAGACCAATAAAAGCCCACTGGCCTTTATCGGGTAGTTTTAGAGACATAATCACTCCTTCAGCTTTTCAAAGTATTCCTGAAAATGAATATCACGATAGTAAATACCCGATGCAAATCGGCGATCCTCTTCATCAATGTACTTAATACTCATAATCACATCGACGTTGCTTAACACCCTCCGCAATATAATGTTGTAGGGTAAATTCTGACATTCAGGGTTCATATAACACCGCTGAACCAGCCCAAGCACAGCATCTTCAGGGGTGCTCTCATGGACGGTTGTAAGGTTCCCTGCATGGCCTGAACTTGAGCCTTTGAGAAAATCCCAGGCTTCCGCGCCGCGAACCTCAGTCATGAGGATTCTGTCCGGGTTCATACGAAAACCAGAACGTAAAAGAGAAGCGGAGCTGACAGTGCTACTTTCCCCTTCTGACGGGTAATACAATTTCACATGATTTTTGTGAAACCTGAACTTTGCTTCATCTGTATCTTCGATTGAAATACATCGTAAATGATGGGGTATGTACTGAAGACAGGCATTTGCAAAGGTAGTTTTACCCGCCCCTGTTCCTGCACAAAAGACCATCGTTTTACCCTTAACCAGACATTCAGGGACAAATCGTTCAAAACAATTATCTTTAAACATTAAAGATAATTCATCTTCTTTATCCCTGAACTCAACACCTTGATTTAGCCTTGAGTAAAACCCCTGTTTAACAAAGGTATCATGGTCGATAAAGACACTGGACGGCTTACGTATTGTAATAGACACCGTTTCCCGTTCCGTTGCCGGGGGAATGACTATTTGTACACGCTCCCCTCCGGGGAGCGTAACAGAACGTAAGGGATATTCTGGTGTAACCGACCCACCATCATGATAATCAGAAATCGCTCCTGCAAATGACATACAATCTTTAAAATCCATTTTTAATTCATGCTGCTGCCATTTCCCACTCACTTTAACAAACAGTTCATCAGGCCGATTTACCGCGATTTCAGTTAAACCATCAACTTCATTAAGCCAGTGGTGGAAGTATTCATCTATTATTTCGTAAACAATATGTCGGTTCTCTGCATCCTTCATAATCCACCTTTTCTTTTAAGATCTTCAATAAAACGCATGACTTCTTCGTAATTAAATCGATGCGTTTTGAATTGTTTCAGTGGTTTGGGGAAAGGAACGCCATTTATTGGTATGCCCTTACGAATATGATGGTATATTTCGCTTTCCCTTATTCCTGACAGCATTGAAAACTCTTTGATATCCAGCGTTATCAAATTACCTCCGGGAACCCACCATTTTTAATTTGTAGAAGCTGGAGAAATCCAGATCCTGACCAACGATCAGAGTAATGATTTCCCCCTGGTTTTTATAAAGCGTTGGCGGGATATTCACACTGTTTGCAAACGCTTCGCGTGCTATATCGGCAAAAGCCTGGCGACTGTTAGCTGTATAGTCGGTCTGATTGTCTTTATTACTTTTGGCTGCTCCGCTTGCCGCCTGTGCCACATCGGGGATCATGCCAACCATCATCGCGCCCATAAAGCGATCTGCAAAATGTGTGTCAATCCAGCCTGAAGCCCCGGCCTCACCCAGCGCTCCCGCCGCCTGTGTATCAATCAGCGGAATATCAATGAAAGGTTCCTTGCGTGTTCTAAGCTTCGTTGCAGCGATAAACACGGCTCCCTGACCATGATTGAACGTGCCCGTTTTATACATAAGATATGCGGCTGTTCCCTTTTCAATTAGCTTTACGTTCCTGTTTGCACTGTATACGTCCTCATTAATCGTACAGACCAGCTTGCCAGCCAGATCAGAGATAAATCGTCTGTCCAGCGAGCACTTTATGGCGGTATTTTCAGGAATGAAAAGGTTAGGGTCATAAGGAACGCGTGTAATTTTTGAAAGCTGCGCGGATTGCCCTGCGTTAACAGGCTGTACCTCTGCCTGTTTGTCACTGCCGTTCTCCTCGTTCCTTGTATTGCTGGCCGATGAAGAACTCCCACCGGAACCTGAGGAAGCAGAGCTGCTTCCTCCATAGGCCACATCCAGCGCACGACTGAAGTTCTGTTGTACTTTTTCCGTTGGCGTTTCCGCTTTGTCGCTGCTTTCCTTCCGCTCTTCCGTCTTAGCCGGTTCTGCCCTGGTGTTGAATGGATCAACATCATCGCTGAGACCTGTCGCGCGTTTTACTGAACCAGTAGATACCGCATTACTGGCTGGCTTTTCGTCACCGCTGGACATTGCACGGATAATCGACGGGATATAGTAGACCGACACCCCGGCGGCCAGCAGAAGAAATGCAGCGATAATAATCACCAGCCCCTTACGCGATTTTTTAAGCTTCTCGATACCCAGGCGTTTAACTGGTTGTCCTTCACTTTCTCCGTTATCCGTTTTATCGTTTTGCTCATTATCTTTCTGAAGTCTCTCCCGTAGTGCCTGTTCAATTTCTACTGCGGTCGGGATTTTATTTTCCTGTTCGCTCACTGGATCACCTCTTTCTCAACGTTCGGGGAAACAGTATCTCCTGCCGGAAGCCGGACTTTGCCAAAGCCCCGGTTTTCAACCCCAACAACCTGATTTCCCATACGCAATACAAAACGCTGGTCTACAGGAACACCAACAACGGTGAAGCTGCCGCTGTTTTTGACTACCGGGTTAGTCAGCGTTTCCTGTTCACCGCTCATAACAAAGACGCTGGGGATTTTCTTCAGGGGGCTGAAGCCAAACCAGGTATAGCGACCATCGTCATACGCATAATCCGGGCTGATTGACTGGCTGCCGTCAGCTACCCGTTTCCAGTAATCCCAGTTCCGGGGGGACTTCGCATTTTCAAGAGAACGGTTGATTGCCTGCTCTTCCTGCCGCTTGTTGAGAGCCTCAATCCGTTTCTTCTCGATTTCGGCTTGCTCCTTCCGGCGTTCCTGCGGGTACTGGTAATTAACAACAAAAGCGATCTTGTCCGGCTGCCGGAACGTTCGGGCGTTCAGCTCCATGCTGTAATTACGTTTTGTTGTGCGAACAAACAGGTTTGTTCGCCAGCGCTCCAGGTCGTTTTCAGGATCAAGAGCAACACTGACCACCTCCGAAGACTGCTTGCCATTGTCATCTGTACTGCTCTTCTGTACGGTCTGTTTGACGGGCTTTACTTCCAGATACACCAGGTTATCTTCTTTGTTCACTTCCCAGCCCTGAGGGAAGCCGGTTCTGGCACTGATTACCGTTTCATCTTCGTCAAACACCAGTGTGGTTGTATAGCCGACCGCACTGTTTATCACCGTCGTGTTTTGCGGGTTATAACTGACAACCTGATTACGGGGGTCGAAACGGCTGGCTGCTGGCGTAACGGCTGCATGGCAGACGTGAGACACCAACAGAAGCGCCACGATTAGCGCTCCTTTATTCATTTTCATAGTTTTCACCCTTTCACTTCTTTATCGCGTACATAGCTCGTTACAACGAATTTAAGCGGGTTATTATTTCGGTCACCCGATGCCATTTCGACCTGTGGTTCAATACGGTAGGTCAGTCTGACGTTCCAGTATTCATAATCATCCTGGCCTGTCGCGACATTTCGAATGGTTAATTTAAACCTGACATATGCCCCCATATCCTTATCATCGCGCCGTGATGACGGACTGATAATCACGGAGGGATTATCCTGAACGGATGCTGTTTTTTCCGCTTTATTATAAATAACCTTTGGTGACTGGTTGCTGTTGATTAAAGCGTTGTAATCCGTCGCCACATTCTCAGCGCTGTATAACAGAACATAATCATAATCATGCTGGAGACTGAAATAGTTATACCCTTCACGACGCTTCACATACTGAGTAATAAAGTATTTCGCCAGTGCTTCATTTTCAGAGAGGTTTTCTTTTTTAACGGAAGTCAGCCTTTCAGCAACACCAGTGACACCATTAATAAGATAAGCTTCGACAACCGTACTCTTTAACGGCAGCGCCCCATTCAGTGCCAGCAGAGACAACACACCTACGGCCATTCCTGCAATACCACCGAATTTATAAATGCGGTTCATTTTCTCCTGCATCAATACATTTTTCTCTTCAAAAGTAGTCGAAGAGTCCGTTACTTCTTTTTTCTTGTTAAAACCAGGCAGTTTTAATTCTGAAATTTTAAACCCCATTGCGCATTACCTCTGCTGAATTAACAGGTTCGCTTTTCCCGGACACCGGGGGTTGTTTATGTGACGCCTGGCATCCGACGAGGCAAAGCGTCACGATAGCCGTGATAAGTAGTTTCATATTAATATTACCTAAACAAAGGAGTGAATATTATACGCAGATGCTTGAAATTATCGTAATCAAAAGAAGGATAATAAGAATACACAAACCTGTATTAAGAGCATCCATGAAATTATCCTCCGTATTTCTTTTTCGCCATATCAATAGCAGCCTGTCGAAGTCTCTTGGCACCAATGTTAACTCCCTGTCCTGTCAGATTCCCCAGCTTGCCTGAAACACCAGGCGACTGGCTAAAACCATTATCCTGACGGCGAACACCTTTCCATGCTCCTATCCCTGCATTTTTACCCATGCCAAGCATATTGCGCCCCATACGGGAAGCGCCGAACACGCCAGCACCAATCCCCATTGCGGCTGCCCCCTGCATCGCGCCTTCAACACCCACCCCTGCGAGCTGGGAAGCATAGGTTTTGGCTTGCCAGATAATCCAGGCCATGAATGCGCCTGCAACCCCGGCCTGAGCGCCAGTTGAGATTAGATTTAGCTCATCTGCATTTGCTATAGATATTGTCAGGATGCCATTTAAAAAAGTCATCCCCGCTCTAATTGCCAAACCGCAAAATAGAAATATCAAGCATGAGCTAAATATTAGCTGTAGCCAGCTATTAAACATTTGTCGTAAAAAACCGAAAGACAGACAAATAATAAACAGAGGTGCAGTAACAGCTAGCATTTTAAGTGTTACCTCAGCGGCAAGATAAACTATAGATGTCAACAACAGAGCTAAGATACCGCCAGCATATGTCAATATCGCTGCGATTGAGCCATCAGTTTTAACATATGTAGATGTATCTTTAGACATAAGATATGCTGCCACTTGCTGAACTTTTTCCCAAAGTTCATCAACCCATTTCCACGGGTCACCACCTGCAAATGTTTCCCTTAGCCCATCCATAGCCTGATTAGCACTATCTAGCCAACCACCGATATTTCTGACAAAGACAAGAATCAGCCAAAATCGACATAAGTTCCATAGAAAATCTTGAACTGCGGTTTTCTGTTTACCAACTACAGTGGTGTATGCATACCATAATATATAGATAGAAATACCATACTTACCCAATTGATACGCTATTGAAGAAAAATTATCTAATTGACCAGTCAAAGACTGGTCAATGTTTTTAACAATAACGTCATGGGCGGCTTGGAAAAACCTAGAAGTTGCCATAATGGCTCCTTTTAACTTCCCTCTTTACCCAAAACATCTTTGAATGCATCTTTATAATCAACGTGCTTAGGATGTAATTGCTTATACCTAAATAAACCGTCTTTAGCATTTTTGCAATTATCACTATCACTACCAGACTTTTTGCATTCAGCTACTTTTTTAGTTGCTTCGTCAGGATGAGACTGCCACCAATCTACAGATTTAACCTCTTCGCACCCGGCAAGAAAGAAAGTAAGCCCCAACGCTGCAACTACTCCATATTTTTTCAAGATTCCTCCTCAGTTCATTTCATAGCTCTGCTGATCAAACGCCGCTTTATAGTCTACAACAGGGGTATCGGTATTAACCGCTCCTAATTGTTTTTGCTGATATGCGGCCTGTAACATTTTCTCCTTGTATTCTGCAAGATCGCGCTGCTTATCGCGATACATTTCATACTGAAATTTGAGCTTGTTAAATTTCAGGCTTGCCAGAGATACAGCGTTTGTCGCGTCCTGCGTAGCTTTCGTGTCCTGGGCGTTCTTCACCTGGTCGATAAGATCGGCCATCTCCTGATTATCTTCACGCAGTTTACTTTCCAGCTTATTACCGTACTCGATCCCCGCCAGTTGGGACAGGAACGAGGCTTCACAGCCCCGCACAAGGTCACCTGTATAACCCAGGCCTTTACAGGTGTTTGTCACCTTATAATCGGCCAGAAGAGATCTGGCTTGCTCAGACAGGGCGGCCTCCGGGTTCTTAATGTAATCATCAATGAAGGAGTTCCCCTGGTCGTAAATCTTCTCCAGCTCCTTACTGACAGATTGCGCAGACTGCACCAGTCCCTGAACATCACGAATGCCCGTTTTGGTCAGCAGCTCCTGCTTATAGGCATTGATCTGTTTCTGGTAGTGGCTCACCGTGTCCTGCCACTGTTTGAGACGTTCTGTCCAGCGCTGCGCTTCGACAGCCCATTCAGGGTTTGCATCAATGGCAACGGGAATACCTGCCTGAGCACCAGAAATAACCGTAACAGAGGCGATAAGTGCCGCAACGATAAGCTTTTTCATAGGGATTCCTTAAATCAGGTTTGCACGTTCCAGATAGGTATCAAGCCATTCTTCCGGCTTCATACCCTCTTTCCAGATTTCATCGAACAGTTCAAGCTGGGGTTTCGATGCGCTGAGAACCGGTAGGTAATACGCCGCTTTACCTAAATCCAGTCTTGCAAAAGCCGCAAAATCATCACTTTCCCCCTTCCTCTGTGGGTTTTTAACGACCAGGAACTGACGAGAGAGCGGGTCAATGGCTTTAATTTTGTCAAAATAAAGCTCTTTGACTTGCAGCTCGTCCACATACTCATTACGTTTCCCTTTGGGGTTCGCCAGATAAATATGTGTTGCGCATTGCTCACGAACGGCAGCCGCGATAGGTGATTTAATGAGTTCATCCGGCGATTGTGTCGCTACGACAAGCACCATATCCAGCTTACGAGCGGTTTTGAGTTTGTTATAAACAAAATCCCTGAACGCTTCGTTGTTAATCCATTGCCAGAACTCATCCATGTAGATAAGGAGTCGGCGGCCATCGGCCAGCATGGTGACACGGTAGATCAGGTAGAATGAAGCAACGCTGGAAAGTACCTTATTATCCAGGAACACCGTTCCATCAATACCGAACACATCCAGATTATCCACATCAAACGTATCTTCAGGGTTATCGATCACCCAGCCAAATTCCTCTCCCTGAGTCCAGGGCTTCAGACGGGCTTTAAGCCCATGCCGCCGGGTTTCAGTATCATCAGGCTCCAGAATAAGTGGTCGTAACTTACTAATCGGATAAGAGCGATCTGACCTTTGCATAAGGCGCTCAACGGCATCAGAAATCAGGCGGTTCTGGTAGTCGTCAAGCGGCTCACTGTTTAGCGAACAAATTAACCTCACCAGGTCTTTCATAAAGGAAATATTACGTTTAGTGGGGGGCAAAGCCGCAGGGTTCCAGCCTGTCGGCTCTCCTTCTTTTACCCGATAGTAAGCACCTCCCATTGAACGTATACCGGGTTCCGCTGCCCGGTCTTTATCGAACCATACGGTAGTAAGTTTCTTGTGTTTCCTTTCAGGAGGGAAAGACTCCGGCGTACCGAACTGCTGGGCGGCAAAAGCCTTAGCCATCATCACTACCGTTTTACCCACGTTTGACGTACCAAGAATTTCGGTATGCCCCAGCGTGGGGTTTTTACCGAAGTAATTTTGATGCTCGGTAGTCATGTGATAGTTGAGGTGATAAATATCATTGCCTGATCCCCCCAGAGTTAACAGACAATTCCCCCAGGTATTCCCTTTCTCTTTGCCCGTAAAGAAGTTGTGGAAGCTTTCCATTTCGGCAAAGTTCAGACTGCTGATAGGGCTAAGGCGTGGCCGTAACGTATAGTTACCGGGTAGCTGAGCAAAATAAGCCGCGCCAAGACTCATAGTTGAGTAGGTGACGATAAGCCCCAAATCCTCCAGAGTAGTTGTCACGATATTGGTGTCTTTCACCAGGCGTTCCGGCGTGTCAGCGTAGACAATCAGGGTCTGGTGACTTTTACCGAAAGAAATGTAACCACTGGACACCATGTCGAGAGCAACTTTTAAATCAGTCAGTAAGGATTGAGCCGCATCATCCGTCATTTCCAGTTTGTCGATCTGATCATCCAGCGCCTTGATTGCCGACTGTTTGTCTATCGGCGTGAAAGAGGATGTCTGGACATACTCAACAGGGAGATACATCAGGGCGTCAAAAATTCCGGCATCCGTTTCCTGAAAGTAGTCCTTAATCTCGATGCAACGAAAGTACCGGGCATGGTCTGAAGCGGTGATTTGCCCTGCATCGTTACCAAAGAACACATCTTTACCACCCAGGTATGTATAAAACGGGCTATTGGTAACTCTGACTTTCTGCCAGCGGCCGGAAAGCAGCTTCTGGAACAATGAGAGCTGGTCAGAGTAAACAACACCATTCTCTTCATATAACCCAAGACGGCGGGAATGGAACCGGGACAGATAGGTGCTCAGTCGTCCGCAGATTTCATTCATATCATTAATGGGTTCTTCGAAGATGTTTTTATTACCTTTTTTCCGTGAAAAGAATTGGGTAACTTTATCTTCAGCACTGAACGGTTTATAACATACAGATAGGTATAATTTGTTTTCAAAATACTCTGCTTCAGAAAGCGAGCTGTAATAATCGTTCATCACCCTGTTAACAAATGGGATTTTACTTTTAAAAGTAGGCTGGACAGACTTTTTCCCCCTTATACGATGATCATAAAAAGTAACGGGCTTACCGTCAAAACTACGAATCAGCGTATTGAGCTGGTCAGTAAGTAATGTCAGATCAGCCTCATCAACACATTCAAAATAAGCCCCGTCAATCTGCCATGTCGCGATTAAATCATGATTTTTGGTAACAACGAGGTTTTCTGTAATATGTGATGAATACGGGATTAACTCTTCAAGAGAAGACTGGTCTTTAAGCTTCATAAAATTGTCCACTTTCGATATATCGACTGCGTCGTACGAACTCCCCGCATAATGGACGGCATTGAAACGCTTGTTTGCCAGAGGATTACCTTTGATCTGCATTCGCAGATAAAGCAGGTCAAAAAAGCGTTCATCTATCTTCGTAACTCGCTTGATGGCATACCAGCCAGGGAGGATGAGGGCATACATAGCCTCATGAATCCAGACACCAAGCAGAACGCAGATAACGCACATTCCAAGAAAGGGGTAGAGCGGAACGCCCAGCCCCCTAATCAAAGCGGGGCGTGTCAGCCCTTTAAAAACGGTACTCATTTTTACGCCCCCTTTTATTACATATTACGCTAACCAGTCAGGCAGATATGGCGCAACAATAAAGATGATAATCCCGATAATTAAAGGCGTAATCCACGCTGCATGCTGGCGTGAGAAGATAGCGATATAACCAATTACCAGCGCAATGATGGTGATTGCTGGCTTACGGATATCCGTCAGAAAATCGATAATCTTCTGCAAGAAGCCAGTTGTTTTAGTGGATACATCATCAGCAAATGCGGGTTCTGCTACACAAAGCATCAATGCAGCCATAAATACAGAAAGAGTTAAATAACGTTTATTGAGTTTTAACATCGTTTGTTTCCTTTTCATCTAAAACAGTGCCACGCATGGCATATTGGGGATATACGGTAACTTCTTTAGGTTTGATACTCTGCGTTACATTCTCCTTTCTGATTGCATCTTTAACTGAAGGAACCACCCAGTTTTTTTTGTTATCAGGCGGATTAAACCCTATACGCTGTATATAACTGGTGTTATTAAAATCTGATTCAGGTTTAGTTCCCGTTTCTGGATTGCCGGAATAATAGCAACTCAGACCACGTAAAATGTCGCCACCACGTTTATAACAATCCACCAAAATTTTCTCTGAAACCTTGAGGTTTTCGCAGGGGTCAAACATTTTCTCAGCGGTTGTATTGAAGTTTGCAAAATTCGTACTCGTTATTTGCATAAGACCGACTGAGTAACGATGATTTCGAGATTCAATTTGATTTACGATCTGGAGTGCAGCCTCCTTAGTTTTGGGGAAGTAGGACACTACGCCTTTGTCACCGGGCTTACGTTCAACCTTCGGTATTATCTCGGCAATAGCATATGGGTTAAAACCAGATTCAACCCTTGCAACTTCATGCGCAGTATCGGGATGAACGCTGGCCGCGCATTGCAAAGCAAGCGCCGCAAAAGCAGTAGTAGATAACATGATTTTCTCCCGGCCAGAACAGCGCGGAAAGTCTAGACTGAATGGTTAGTCATCGAAGTCGTCATCGTCTTCGTTTATCAGCTCCTCAATAGCCTGGCTGGAATATTTTTTAATGAGGTACTGGACAACACCAGAGCTTGAAATACGCCGCCCCCTGCGATAGCCAATCTCCAGAGCAATTTTATCCAGTTCCTCACGAGAAGCTGAGGGCAGGTAGAGTGTATTACGTTGGGGCTTGCGTCTCGTTGCGGTTTTTTTCCGGGTAGCAGTCATTTTTCTTCCGTTTCATTTTGTGGGTTAAGCTTCTCTCTGTGATGTAGTGGATGAAAGCCATACTTCTTTGCTGTGGATTATCCATGAGGAGAATTTCAGCAAATTCGTGTGGAATTGATTTCCTTAAAATATTTGCCTGAGCTGTTGTATGCGATTGTCTGCACAAAAGCTCCGCCATCACATCTTCTGGTACAGGTAAAGGCTCACCGCCAAATGAGATAAAGCGTTGTACGTAAGGGATAGCAGTTATTGTAGTGGAATGAACCTCTTCAAAATCTGCCTGGATAAAAAGATAACCGGGGAAAAGCGGCAAACGTCTTTCTCGATATGAAATTATCTTATCCGGGCGACGATATCTTTCTGTCTCCATAGGGCAGAAGTAAGAAAAGTTCAGGCGTTCGAGATGAGCAAAAACTGCTGCAAACCTCGTAGTGGTGAATTGCAAAACATACCATTCCATAGTTTTTTCCTTTCAGGCGCTCTCTCGACTCGGATGACCCCGAAGCAGAGAAAAAAAACAAAAGGACAAATTTACATCTCATAAAAACTTTATCAGCTACATGTGCTGCGTTCAACCACACAAGCAGATCTTTAGATCGCATTTACGACATATTTCATTTTGTTTGTGCTGTTATTTTGGTTATATCTAGATTTAAACACCATTTGATAACAAAAAAGCAGATCGATTGATCGCCTTGCGTTGATTTTATAGTCAAGTTAACTAAATTTTTTACCGCTAGTTACTTTTTATAAAAACTCTGCTAACAAGATAAATAAATCGATCTTAATCAATAAGTTACTGGAGGGCATGAATTATCCTAAGCGAATACCAATTTTCACTTTCTGTTCGCTTTGAATCATCGACTGTTTTATTTGCGAGAAATTTCTCATCTGGAGCTGCTGTTTCTTAATCATCTCCGCACTGTTCAGCACCAGCTCTTTACTGGATGAAGAGGTTCTGTCTATGCCTTTAACCCCCAGGTTCTCTAACTGCCACTCATTCCTGTGTGCAGTCTTCCAGCCATGCTGTACACCGTTCTTATCAAGTGCAGGGATTTTCACCTCCTTTTGTCCTAACTTTTTCAGCTTAACGAGATCACCTTTCTTAACGTTCTCGCGTGTGGTTAACTCACCAAAATCAGCCCCCCAATATGTTTTCTCCACGCCCTTGTTCAGTGTCTTAAGCTTTATGAAATGCTGCTTTGGTTTGGTTTTATCGTTCTGATAATGGTCGTATCCAACATCAATGACCTCATAAACGCCTTTCTGTCTTTTTGGCGCTGTTTTGTGAGCATCTTTAATAGACTGGTTAAGTCCATGCTGCTGCTTATGAGTGGCTTTAACGTCATAGCCCTTCAGCTTCAGCTCTTCACAAAAACCTGTACGAATTTCCCGTAAATCTTTTTTCCTGATATCAGCTCGTTTACCGTCGTTATCACGAATACGAAAAACGACATGTACGTGTGGATGTTCTTTTTTGTCGTTATGATAGCCAAGCACAAAGCGATGGTTTGGGTACTTCTTGTGCATCGTTTTCCTGACAGATTCAAGCAGATCTTCAGGTTTTACTTTTGCTGATACAGGCGGTGAAAAAACAATATTTTGGGTTACTTTTTTATTTTCCTTACCTTTATCATCGAAAACATTTTGAGGGTCGTTAGCACGATCTATCATGTGCTCTTTAGCCTCCTGAATCTCATCACCTTTCCATACCTGACCGCTTTCACTCATCACTGGCAGCTCTGACTCCCGGCTCATATAGTCAATACTGTTTCGAACTCCCTGCCGGGTAATTGCACCTCCTGAGATTTTGACAACAACCTCCTTACTGGCACCCTTGCGGTTGATACGTTCCTGAACGTTGCGTTGATAATTCTTACCACCATTTTTAACTTTATGGGCGAAAGCAGACTTGCGGCCAGCTTCAGAGGACTTACGCTTTACCCTGAATTCCTTGTCAACATAAACGCCCATGATTACACCTCAACCTTGTTAGAAACAGTTCGCCCTTTGCATAACATAATGTAGTTTTCAAACTCACTTTTGAGACTCATTATCTCTGTACTCAACCGCTCAGCGTCCTGATAGAACCCATCTTTATCAAGTACCCTGGCATTATCATTAACGATAATATAATGAAAGTTCCGCCCGATTTTATCTATTGCATTACGGCAACGATTCATCACCAGAAGTTCCTGATCGAAGAAATCAAGTTCATTTTCAAGTGTCGTCTGGATTCGGTAACGACATTCTCTGGATAAATTCCAGCCATGACGGTGAGCCGCTTTCTCGATTAAAGTTCTTTGTTTCCCTGTCAAATACATTGTGGTTTTGATAAAATCATCATTGTCTTTTGAAACATTAACATCTTCATTTTTAACCTTGCTTTTCAGTAAAGCACTGGCAAGCAGCTTCATTCCTTTTGCCACGGTTAAACCCGGTTCATCTGGATAAAGTGTTTTAAGACAATCAAGTAGATCATCATGTTGGCTTTCTTCAATCCTGAATTGAACTTTTTTCATAAATTTCTCCAACAAGAACCGACTGTAGGTCACCGGGCAAACGTTGCGGAATGGCGTCAGAGACGTCATTTTGCGGCGTTTGCCCTATCCTGCATCGCAGTGAACTACCTCCGCACACAAATTGTGCTTCAGCGTCCATCGAAATGCAAAGAATGAAAGGCTATCATGGCTGTGATCTGGTACGTCTGCGACCGGAGACAACGGATTTGCGGCTAGCTTGGGTGGAAATAAATTCGCTGCGCGAATGGCCTGGCAGGAGGCGCGAGCGCTGTTTTGCGGAATATACAAAAAAGCACCTCCCGTAAACGGGAGGGCTTCGGCGATTCAGGAACGGGAATTTTATTCTGCCTCTGGAGTGTCGCCTTCCATGCCCTGACGGGCATCATGGAGCCAGCGACGAAAGTTACTCATTCTTTCCCGGTTTGCCCGGCTGGGACTTTTACCCCTGTTACCGCTTAGTATACTCCAGACTCTTAACCCGGCCTCATTAGTCCAGTGCAATACAATTTCTCCTTTGCTGTTAAATCCCAGCGAAAACCGGACAGCCCCCCGTCTCTGTTCAGCACTGATAAAATCTAAAAATTCCTGTTTTTTCATAGCATCTCCTGTTTTTTTATCAGTGCTTTGGTTTCTTTCTTTTCCAGGGCTTTTCTGAGTAATGCCATGTACTCAGGAAAAGCAGAGAATGGCATCAAGGGAAAAACCGGACGCCCACCCTTTTCAACAATCTGTATTGCTGATAACATGCGTTCCGACATTTTATATTCCTCGCGAGGGAATTGAGTGTCACGGTATCAGGTTGCCTCCACAACCTGATACCACCCCTAATTAATTAACTCCGAAGTTCTCTTATCGCTTCATGTTTGGCTTCCTCCAGTTCTTTAAGGGTATATGCAAAATTTTTCCAGTTATTAATTTCTTTAATAATCTCCTCTTTACTTAATCCACATTCGTTGAATCAAAAGTTAATATTTTTTTTGAGAGAATTTTTAGCTATCAATTCATCGGTCAATAACTCATTAACAGACGTGATCACATAACCACGACCGCGATTTTTATCTTCGAAAGAATGAACAGCGAGGAAGAGAGTTTCTGAATGGACAAAAGCGGAGCAGGTGATTTTTTCTTTATTAAAGTTTAAAGCCTGGAAAGTGATAACATAAGTATTCATTTTAGTCTCCCGCCCGTTTGGGCTACTGGATCATGGTAAGGAACTATTCCCGACCTACAAATAAATTATACCATCACATGATGGTAATGCAATTTATTTAGTCACTTTATCCTGATTTTTTTCTCGCTTAACGAGCTGGTAATCTGGATGTTCATCGGCCAGGAGCAAAAGTAATTCATACGTACCAGCGGCTAAACCGCGAGATGTTTTACCGGATGTTTCTTTGGCTTGCCAGGCTGATAACGTAAAACCAAACCGTTCAGCGGCTTCCTGCTGGGTAAAGCCAGCTTTGATACGTGCTTGTTTCACCTCTTCAGGTGTTGGTTTAAAACTCATGATTTTGTACCTTCACGATAGTATCTGAATAGAATTGCAATAAAATTGGATCATCAATTTCATCTTTAACGTTACAGAATTCTTCATGATAAAATGATTTTTGGAAAACAACCTTTTTAGTTGTTTTTTTATCCTCTTCTTTAGAGCGTACCTTCATCAGTTTTTCAAGTTCAATAAACAAACGTGTTGCATCTTCAGACACAACAATCCTGTATGTTACATTACCTTTGTTTTTCCTGTCGCTCAGGATCTCATTCATTTTTTGCCTCATAACTGTTTAATAAACCCCGCTACCTTTATGAGCTGATCCACACTCAGGCCACGAATTACCATTTCATATCCGTCGCCCCGTTCTGATACGTTACCATCTAACCCATTCTCAACTTTAAACCCGGTTAATGTCCCATGCCAGCTTTCAAGACGCACTAAACGAGATAACATTCCTTTCAGGATCTGTTTTTGCTCGCGTTTCCGCTGTAACTGTTGTTCATATTCTCGCGCCATATCTACATTATCTAAAGCATCCGTCAGGATTTTCTTTTCAATATCGGCGGCGATTTCTACAGGGTTACGTTCTGGCGATACTGTGCAAGTATGGTAAGGACTTCTCCAGCTTCGACTATCTACGCTTCCAATAATGACTAACCTTCCCTTCTCCATTCGAATATGTATAGAGTAATTCTTAAACTGAGGTGATGTTAGCTTTATCCTGCACTGGCAATCATCGAGCAGGTTTACACGCCAGCCGTTCCCCAGGATTCGACAAACGATTTCAAACACAGGTTGATACCGTTCAAAGAAATTTTTCTGTTCTTTCATCTGATTCAGCCTTTTGAACTCAACAAAAAAGCCGTAAATTGAATTACGGCAGTTTTAAGACTATTCATCAAAGTGTCCATCATCACTTGCAGCTTCCTGGGCTTCGCATTCCTGCTGATATGCTTCTTCCTTTGCAAAAAGATGCGCCCATCCTTCTGCGTTTAAGCCACGGTGTAAGACTGAACCATTTTCATTGCATTCTTTGACTGTAACTTCGACCTCATCCGGGCAAATGTAGGCTCCGTAACCTTCAAAAATGTTTATCAGCTCCGCTTCCGTTATGGTCTTGTTTTTCATCAACGTGTCTCCGTATCAATCTTTGCCATGTTCTAGGGGGCTTTCGCCCCCGTTCCGGTTATGCGCTAGCTTCTACACGTCTCCACCCTGACGCCTTACGTTTACCCGCTGTACCATACATTTCACGGATTTCTTCAATGCTGTGTTCTTTACGGTTCCAGCGGCTTTTGTGTTCTTCAGGACGGTAAAACCATTGTTTTTTCTTCGATGCCCATTTACAGCCCATTTCCTTTAAAATATCTTTGTGCTCTTTAGTTTCTCCGCTAATCCAGACCCAATTACCAATGACTTCATAAACAATCCCTGTAAGGCCGGAAAGCGTATTCAAAACTTTTTCCAGATCTTCACCGTAGTTGTAACGTGCATCATCATCAGTGCTTTGAAACTGATTGATTTTATCAATGTTAGCCATGAGAAAATCAAACGCTGCATTTACTGCTTTCATCAGCTCGGCACCCAATGGATTGCGGTCTGGATGATATTTTAAAGCCGCTTTTTTGTATGCCGCCTTGATGTCCTTTTCAGTCAGATCACCGGATAAACCAAAAACGTTTAATGCTTCCTGAATATTCATTTTTCGCTCCCGCCCGTGTGGGCTTCTGGAATCTGGCAGGGAACCATTCCCAACCAACAAATTCATTATACCATCAAATGATGGTTGTAACATCTTTTTTTTGCTTTACATTGTAAAGATTAAATAAAGACAGATATTGCTTTACTGTGCATAAGAGATTACCAAAAGAGGCGCGAACTGTAGTTACATAATGCGCTGTCGTAACATCGCGCCGGAGACGTTCGCCAGTCCTGGCGAACCAACAAGCCCGAATGAGAGCGATAACCCCCCTCACCCCTGCCAGGCCAATTTCTGGCTATCAGACGATGTTTAGCCTGTCGCAGTTAGCGCGTGAGCTTGCGAACGGTACGCCGGGTCAGTGTGAAACACTGGCGCGGGGCGCTGTATCTGCGCGTTATGAGATGCGTTAGCAGCGAATTACGGGGCGTGTTGCTGAAACCGATTGATGCCTGACAGCAAAAAATGAATCCGGGCGCCAGCTGCTGCACGACAATTGCCAGCAAAAATCCGGTGGCCATCCTCGCCGGTTGTGAAATTTTGCTGGCATCCTGTGTGAGCGCATATCGCCCTAGGTTAATTTTCGGCTTGTTTCGTAAAACGAGCTGTATGGCGCTCTAAGCGCTTTTTACCCGTTGAGTTGAATCATGACCGGGTAAAAGCCGTTATAACGCCGCTGAGGGCTTCTGATTGCGTTTTAGGATTGGATCGAAAAAGGATCCCGCTAGGATCTTTTCAGAGAGATCATACCGCTCGCCGCAGCCGAACGACAGGGCGAAGCCCGCGAGTGAGCGAGGAAGCGGAATTTCCACGGGGTTTTAATAGAGCACTTACGCACTAAGGTTAATATTTGCTCAATTTTTGGTAGTGCAGTGCTCAGGGAGGCCAGATAGATCTATCCTCTGGATTTATGCTGAGTTATCCACAGTCGCTGTGCATTAAAAGCCTTATATTTTCTTCTTGATCTTAAAAACTTAAAAACTTAGCTCGCTTCAATTACCTGAAAATTATGGGAAAAATTCTCTAAAGGTGAGAGGATTTTTCACGTAAGGTGAGAGGATTTTTCACGTAAGGTGAGAAGATTTTTAAGTTAAGGTTGTTAGATTTTTCACTAAAGATGAGAGGATTTTTCACGTAAGGTGAGAAGATTTTTAACGGTTTCCACAGTTTGACTGAACATCAAGTGAAACATGCGGTTGTTGCTATCTTTAGATATGAAGATCCTCAGATCTTCATATCTAAAGGTGAGAGGTTTTTTAATTAAAGGTTGTATTGTTATCTTGAATTACAACCTTTGTGGGGTTATGATTTGCCTACATAGGAAAGGTTATATGAGGCTTATCGTGAAGACAGTAACGGGATTAACGAAAGTTAGACATAGAAATGAAGTTGGGGTAACTCTTGCATCCCTTTCCCTTTCAGCAAAAAGAGTGCTTTTTCTGGCTCTTTGCCAGATTGATACAAAGGAAATGTTAGATGATGATATTTTGGAGGTTGATGCTGACTTTTTTTCAAAAGCTACTTCTTTAGATAAATATGCCTCTTATGCTGCTCTGAAAGAGGGAGCTAAAGTTCTTTCTTCAACTACGTTAGTTTTAAACAGAGATGATTTAAAAAATTTAGCTGATGAACTTGGGATACTATCATCTAAGAATAAAATACCTGATCGCTTGGATTTAAACTTAACAGAATTCTGTGCCTATTACGATCATCTTGCAACTGTACGGATAAAATTCACAAATACAGCTAAGCGATATTTTTCTAAGTTGATTGGTTCTGAAAATAGATATACCACTCAGGTATTGAAATCAGTTGTGTTGTTGAACAGTGTAAACTCAACAAACCTTTATCAAGTCATTAGGAAATATTACAGTCAGAATAGTTCAAAAAAATCTTTTGATATATCCGTGGATGATTTAAAAGAGGAAATGGGACTTTATACTATTGAGGAAGGGGAGAAGAAATATAAGTATCCTAAATACTCATTTTTTGTTCGTGATGTTATCAATAAAAGCATTAATGAAATAATTGAGAAAACGGAAATAAATCAGTTATCTTTCTCTGTTGTTGGGAAAAAAGGGAGAATGGCTCACATGCTTAGATTTGAGTTTAGTATAAATGAAAAATCCCCATCCTTTTCGGAAGATGATATGGCATTTTTAGAGGAGTTTGACAAAGTCGTTCCACCAAAAAAGAATAAGTGAGGCAAAACATGGCTAAAATATATGAGTTTCCGCAGGGAGCCGAACGAAGTAAGCTGAAAAAAGAAATCATCCGGGAACGCAAAAAACGATTGCGAGAAACGAACGGTAACCCGGTTATCCGGCACGCTAAATGGTTCTGGTTTTATCTACGTCTTGCTACGGCTGGCGCACTGCATTTAGTCTCTGTTATTTCTCTGGCAGTCCTGGGGGCTTTCAGTAAAGCTATTTTCTGGATTGGTGGCCTGCTCTGTGTTGTTACATGGTTCCACCTTGAGCGCCAGTTCTGGACGCCGCAAAATTTCACGATTCCAGTAATCGTAACGCTGTGGGGATTGAGTTTGTTTGCCACTCCCCTGATGGAGCTGCTTAACAAAAAAATGCCGTGGTATCGTCTTCTGGTTCCTGATGCAAAGCACACTAGCACTGAGGCAACCAATGATGATCAGCCGTGAAGCAACAATGTTATCCAGTCGGCTTGCAGTGCTTCTTTCAGCCTTTTATCATCGGTTAATCATAGCGCACGAGGCGAGTTCTTTTCACTGCGATGCAGGATAGGGCAAACGCCGCAAAATGACGTCTCTGACGCCATTCCGCAACGTTTGCCCGGTGACCTACAGTCGGTTCTTGTTGGAGAGATTTATGAAATATCAGGTTAAAGAGTTTATTAACGAAAAATATTCTAAGGCTGTTAATATTTTAAAGGATAACCTTAAAGAACACTACCATATTTTTTATGGTTTGAGATTAAGTGAGATTCTTTTTCCTGCCAGCGAATACGGCTCTGAAATGTTTTTTCAGGAGTTTGAGGCGATTAACAGTGTAATATTGCCTTTGGTGATTTTTGATTTAATAGACCGAAAGCCGATTATGGTTATCGGCTTCGGTGAAGTATCTGGAGTTGATTCACTTGTTGATTCTGGTATAGAAGTTGTTTCTTTAGACGGTTTAAGCGATCTGCTACTGGTTGAAAAACTAACGCCATTATTTAACTAAACCTCTGGATATCTATCTGTTCAGTTTTCCAGTAAGATTTTTTCTATATCTGAAAGCGTTATTTTTTCAATGCTTTCTATATAGTAATGTTCATTAAAATCTGTCATTCCCGTAAATTTTAGCTCTGCATCATCTTTCGAATAAGCAATGACAACTCTGAAATCATTTTCCCACAAATCCCACCTGTATTTGTCTTTTATACGAACCCTGTACAATCCTTTTTGGATAGTGCCATCTTTTTTCTCTTCCTGTACTTTTTTTAATTTTTCATTTTGCACCTGTTGTTCAAGCCATGATTTATTCATAAATCCCCCACGGTTAACGTCTTTAGGCTCGGTTTTTACTTAACGAAATCTTCCGGTTTTACACCTGTTTTTACCTTCATATACTTGCCCTCCCCCCTTAGCTTCGGCTGAAGTTCGCTAAAGTACCATCCGGCAACGGTAATAATGCCTAAAAATACAAAAATAGCAGGCTTCAGAACATCAATAGCTGATACAGCGCATAACTCAATATTGAGATTAGTACAAGTTCCCTCATCAGGTGCATAGAAACCCCATAAGCCTATACCTATAAGGAACATCCCCAATATCGGTTGGATGTATAACAAGTAGATATTAATAAGAGCTTTAATATATCTGAATATGAACATTTTTCTTTCCTTAGGTTGCTTTCTATTTTGGATTTCCAATTCTTAACCAATATGATGGTTCGACAATCCATTCTCCGCAGTCATAGGCAACGGCCTTATTATGCCTGTTAGCGAACCATACTAACCAGGCTAATAATCGCTGATTGCCGCTGTATTTGGTTTTATCTCTAACCATCACGACATATCTCTTTTTCTTAGCCATAACGCTACCCTAATTTTGCAGATTCAAGCAGCCAGTGGTTTTTCAGGTTCTCGTCCAGGTTATCGAATGCGGCCAGCGCTGCCTTTAGAACGGTTGTCTTGCTCTGGCCTGTTCTCTGCGCCTCAGCTTCCAGGATCTCCTCAAAGTACGTTGGCAGTCTGAAGTTCATCAACTTTGGTTTACCCACTACAGGCGCTCTGGTAGCGCCGGAGATAAAACGCGCAGTTTCTGCGTTTGTTGCTGGTTGCTGAGATTCATCGATGTTCGGACGGTTTAGTTTTAAAGCCATGAAAATTTCCTCTTGTACGGTATGCATTTATTGTAAATATCATAGTATCTTTATTGTGTATTTACAATGTAAAGATATCGATGAATCTTGTTGATATTGCTATAAAATTCCAATTTCCTGTGCCACAAGTTCAATCTGTGCTTTCGCTGTTGAAAGGCTCGATGCCCGGCTAACGTCATGTACCCCTGCCCCTTCATTACAGGCGCTTTCATACACATCCAGCTCGGATATCCGGGTTTTCAGAGGTTGAATCCAGATGTTGTCCGAACGCAGTAATTTATCCAGATCAATGGCCGCTTTTCTGTGGCGGGGTTTCGCTGAGTTGATTCTGGTGAACAGCACCCACGGTTCCAGAGCTGCGTTAGCTTTCTGAGCGGTGCGGATTTTCTCTGTAACACTGGTCAGTGTTTCGCTTTCGAAATCAGAGGACGGCTTAACCAGTGTTACCACGATATCTGATACTGTCAGGGCGCTACGGAACTCCTGGCTGTCATGGCCGGGGCAATCGACAATGAGGACTTCACACAGCTTACTAAGGCGCTTAATTTCGTTGCTGACGTTTCCGTAAGCTGCGTGAACCGGGATAGTGAGTAAGCCGTTATCTGTCCGCTTTTCGTTCCAGCTCAACAGATCGTGGTTTTTATCTGTCTTCAGGATAATTACCGACTTACCTTTGTTGACCAGCATTGAGCCTGTGTTAGCTACGTAGGTGCTTTTGCCTACCCCACCCTTATCTGATACGACAAGCAAGATTTTACCCATTTTCACAACTCCTCTCTTTATGTTGTAAAGCTCATGTAAAGATGTATTTGTCTTTACATTGTGTGTTTTTCGTAAAGATATTTTTGTCTTTATAGTGTCTTTATAATCAAAAAGATTTACCATGTAAAGCACAAATAAAGACAAGCATGTCTTTGTTTTATCTTTACGTGGTAAATATAGCGCTGTCTTTACAGGAGGGTTACTTGGTAAAGCGTGGTGTGTCTTTACAATATCTTTATGTTGTAAATCTTTAGTGTGACGTTGTCACTATAGGGTCGGGGGTGTTTGCTGGTTCTTTTTGAGTGTGCCTTCCCTGAACCAACTGAAATGGGTACTGTATGGGTGTGTCTGGTTAACTCAAAATGAACTGGTTCCCTATAATGACTCAAACAGTACCGAAAGGCTTTGTCAGAGCTTACTTACGCGCATCCACGACTGATCAGGATGCAACACGCGCCCTGGACACGATAAATACCTTCGCCATCGAGCGCGGCCTGAGCATCTGTAACTACTACATTGAAAATGAATCAGGTTCTAAGCTTGAACGCCCTGAGTTGTTCCGGCTCCTGAAAGATTGTCAGCAAAACGATATCTTGCTGGTAGAGGATGTGGACAGGCTTTCACGCCTGGTAGGGGAGGACTGGAACACACTGAAGAAAATGATCCGGCAGAAAGATATCCGGGTTGTGGCCGTCAACGTTCCGACAACCTGGCTCGCATCGGGTCACAATGATTTTGACAGCCGAATGTTTTCGGCCATAAACGATATGTTGCTGGATATGCTGGCCGCCGTCGCCAGGCGAGACTATGAACAGCGCCGGGAACGGCAGCAGCAGGGGATCGCCAGGGCGAAAAGGGAAGGGAAGTATAAAGGCCGCCAGGTTAATCAGTCTCGCTATGACGCCATAAACAGGCTGATTGCGAGCGGCAGCTCCTGGAGCCAGATTCAAAAAGTGCTGGGTTGTAGCCGGGCGACTATCAGCAAAGCTGTGAAGCAACAGACCGTTAACAAAATGAACCATGAACCTGAAGGTAGGGAGTAGTTACAACATAATAAACAGTGTGTTGAAGAATAAAACTGATTCTTTATACTGTATATGTATACAGCTACATTGATCGGAGGTTTTTCATGCCTAGACACTATGAAATTGACTCAGCCTGGCCAGCGAGCATTAAGCGTGAGCCGAACGGTCGTCAGACAGTTACGACAGAAGCCTTTGTCAGCCAGCTTGCGCTGATTAATTTTCACTGGAGTTGTCGCCAAGCAAATCAGTGGATTGAAACCTACGTGACCGTTTTTAAAGACATTTCCACTCAGGAAGGAGAGAACCGGACATTCATGCTTTTTAACCCCAACGGAGGCCGTTAAAAATGGGTTTTCCATCGCCAGCAACCGACTACCAGGAAAACAGGCTGTCACTCGATCAGCACTGTAATACAGGAGCGCCGGGAGTATTCTTTTTTCGAAGTGATACCTACTCTTTCCGGGAAGGGATAAAGCCTGGTGCGCTGCTCATAGTAGATTTTGGGGGCACGCCCGTTGACGGGTCTTTGGTGCTCTGTGTCCTGGAACAAGAATTCAGGATCATGCGATTGCGACTACACCCCAAGCGGTGTCTCCAGGAACTCGATAAGCTGGATAACTTCAGGGCTATACCTGATGACGATGAGGACGGGTTGGAGGTCAGGGGGGTCATTACGCACATTGTTACCGATGCAAGAACAGGGGAGTTTCATGAAATGCCTGTTTAGGAGTGATTAAAGGTAACTTGTGCGCAGAAGGTCAGGTGTGTGGTGGTTAGTACAGACTAGTGAATGTTGTAACTAAACTATATTTTTATTAAAGGCCGGAGGTGGTGTTCCTCCGGCCTTAATTACGTTTCCGTGTTCATTAGTCGATGAACTGGCGGATCAGTTCCAGAATGGCAATCAGCGCGTTTGCAAGCGCCGCTACCGCCCTCAGAACGATGATTAACAGGTTAATCATCCGTTTTCTCCATAAATGGAGTAAAGACACCGTGGCTTGCTCTTACACTGCCTGTCACCACGGCTTCTCTTCGTCTTGTCAGTTGTAGAGAGTCTCACTCCTGCCAGAGCACAGATAACCAGCACCACCTGTATTACCTGTCAGGACTTTGAACCTGTTCATGCCGCATTTAGCGGAATGCAGGGAGAGACTCACCACAGAGCTAACCCTCTGATTATACGTTTATCTAACGTTCAGGCAAACCGTTAACGCACAGTCACTGCCCGTCATATTGCATAATCAGGCTTCACGGATTATCATACTATTGTCAGTTGTAGAGAGTTTCCCTTCCGGGCTGAGTTACCAGCTCGCACCGGAACCGTAAAAAAGCCGACCTCACCAGTCGGTTTTTTTACGTCTGCGGTTTCCCGCTTCGTTTAAATCTATTTTAAATGAATAAATTGTTCTGCGGCAAACCCAACAACATAAGGACGTTAGGGTTGATGGTTGCCGAAATCGCGGTGCGTTACGTGAATTCTGAGGTTTTGCGAGGGGGATTGGGCGCGAGAATTTACGAGAGAGCGCCGGAACAATGCCGGGATCACAAACCATCACCCGTGAAAGAAATCTTCCGGCATTGCCCGGTCAGGTAGTATGACATTCATTGTCAACGGCCATCAATTTATAAGCTGCTTTGCACTTCATAAAAGATCACCACCAGGGCTGCTAAAACAGTACCGATAGCCAGCACGTTAAAAAGTACGTCCTTCATCTTTACGAACGACATACTGATTTGCGTCCTTTCCCTTTTGTCAGCCTTCTCTATCATCCAGCGTTGGTATGAATCACTGTTACTTTTTCTGTCCATGTTCCCCCCAATTCATCAATGAGCACCAGGCGGCCACCAGGCTTCTTGCCAACAAAGTAACGGCCTCGCGGCAGACGTTCGCCAGTCTTCAGCCGTTCGATCCAGTCCTGAAATGCAGGGCGCGGTTTATAGCTGTAGCGGCCAAAATCAGCTACAGACTGCGTGACCATGACTGTTTGGCAGCCATGCTTTCTCATATCACGAAACGTATTTTCCAGTGCAGCCAGTGTATTCATTTGCACGTTCTCTCTGCTTTTCCCATGAGGATATTAACGACACTCAAAACTAACACCGTTGGCATGATCACGGCAGCATAGCCGACAGCAACGGCCTGATATATGGTCAATGAGTAGTCGGGCTGTTTATACAATACGACTGAAAAAATGCTCCCCAAACAAGCAAGCAGAGTTAAAAACAAGTAATCGACAAATCTGTTTTTATAGATAACCCATGCAACGATGCAGGGATATGACACCAGGCACAGGATAATCGCATTTGTGGTATGCACGTTTCGCTCCTTGTTATTTAAGGGTTGTCAGCCAGATCAAACAGATTGTTCAGGCTGGAACGGAATTGTTTTACCGATGATACCAGCTCCTGACTCCGCGCTTTTTCCTGCGCCAGTTCACGCCGTAGCTGCGCCATCTCGTCTCTGTTACGCTGAAGCTCAAGGATAGCCGTCATAAAGGTTTTGCTGGCTGATGCCTGTCCGGTCGCTTCCTGCGCCTTTTTAATGGCCTGATCTTCGTCGTCATTCGTTCTGATTGTGTAATGCCCCATGATACCCCTCTTTTGCTGTCATTTTTGCGCTGCCGGCGCGAACCCGGGAAGAAACTTTGCTGGCAAAAAAACACTGGCCAACAGCTGTGACCGGGAAAATTTGCTGGCAATTAATTTTCGATGAAAGCCAGCTCGCAATCGCCGCATTCAATATTCAGTCCGGCTTTGCCCCACACGGCAGCGCCACACCCGCGACACTGATATTTAACTTTATTTCGTTTTGGCTTGTCCTCAAATGCTGCAACTGACAAATCATTGTCATTGCTCCCGGCCATATCATCTGAATGGCTCCCGTTCTGCGGTGACACTGACGGCAGCAGAGCCATAGAAAGCACCGCTTCTATATCAATCCCGGCCTCAGCATTTTGATGCGCCAGAGCAAGCGTTTCGCGCCATTGCTCTATTACGGCGGTCATATCTTTTTGTTGTTCGACCTGGACAGGGAAGCGATCAAACCAGCTCAAAGCAAATTGCCCCTGGAACAGTTCCAGTGTGACGCGCTGGAAGCGGCCACCAGGGATCGGATAGTCATTAATCTTCTGGCCGACTTTCGCACCACCAGGTCTCCCGGTGGAGGAGGGCATAAGTCCGATACTTTCCATTTTTGCCGCCCACTGCGCATTGTGGTACGTCTTACGCGACGGGTTGCCGTAGTGGTACTGCCACATATGGCACTGCTCATGAACCAGCGTTTGCATGACTTCAATAAGCGGGTACACCGGGAAGTATTCAGGATTGAGGGCGATTTCATCAATCATCCTGCCGCTGCCGTCAGCAGCAACAAAGCGCCTGTAACTGAAATAGCCCATTGTGTTCTTGCCGCGCTGGAACGTAATCAGACAGTCAGGGAGTTCGCCGTCAAAAAGGCGCTGGTTATAGAAATCAAACGCCTGTTGTAGCTCGCTGTAAGCGCGTTCCGTGGCTCTTGTCATGCTGAAGTTCGCTTAGCGGCGTTCCGATATTCCTGTAACTCTGCAACAATAGCAGGGAACACATCAGCGCAACGCTGTGCCAGCTTAACCGCCTTTGAACAAACGCCCATACCTGTAGCGGCTCGCAATCGAAATTCCTCTGACTCGCAATCAGCGCCAGTTTTGGCTCACATTAACTGCAAATGAAAAACTCCTACGGCTCACATTAAGTGACAACAGACTCGCAATCGACCTGACGGACTCGCATTCCATTCCATTGGACTCACAATCACTGCAAATAAACATGCTGATATGATTCTTTTTTGATATTAAAAATATTTATTGATGTTACATTCAAATAATTTTATTTATGTGAGGTAACCACAATGATCGTAATATCTGCATCTGTTCCCTTGATAACCCCAGTAACAACAGGCCCTGAGTATCAAAGGGAGGTTTCAAAAATAGCGGCTATGATGATTAATGTTTCCAATACCTCCGATGAAATAGCCTCATCGAAAAATCCTTCCCAACTATCTGAGCTGGCTACAAAGAAATTGATTTCTCGACTTACTCCACGTGACTGCTCATGGACTACCGATGTAATCGAAGCATCAAATTTTATTAAAAATTTTTCTTTCCCAAAAAACGTATTTAATACATTAACAAAGGAAACGTTAAAGCAACTAAAGTTCGACAATAACCCCAGGATTGTTTTTGATGTCGCATCAGCCAGGGTTAAAAACGGTGAATCCTGCACCGTCGTTGGACAGGAGCACGGGATACCAACTTATGATAAAGCCTTCCATGAACTGCAGATGCTCGCTGTAAAGGGTCCCGCTGGCGAACGTGTAAGTAACGGTGAATCCTGCACCGTCGTTGGACAGGAGCACGGGATACGAACTTATGATAACGCCTTCCATGAACTTCAGATGCTCGCTGTAAAGGGTCCCGCTGGCGAACGTGTAAGTAAAGGTGAATCCTGCATCGTCGTTGGACAGGAGCACGGGATACCAATTTATGATAAAGCCTTCCATGAACTGCAGATGCTCGCTGTAAAGGGTCCCGCTGGCGAACGTGTAAGTAACGGTGAATCCTGCACCGTCGTTGGACAGGAGCACGGGATACCAAATTATTATAAAGCCTTCCGTGAACTTCAGATGCTCGCTGATGCAGCCAACAATAAGAGGCAAATGAACTCACAATCAGCATAAGGTAATGCTTTATTTGTTTCATTAAAGTGTACCCAAAACAGTCAATCCGGTGAGACAGTTTTTCTGTCTCATTTGGGTTGTTTTTGTCTCATCCCGGTGTTACGTTCTCATCATCTAGAGTTAAACGAGACAGTTTTCATCATTATGGCACTTTACGGCTATGCCCGCGTTTCAACCAGTGACCAGGATCTTACCCTGCAGACACAAATTCTCCGTGCTGCCGGTTGTGAAATCATCCGTGCAGAAAAAGCCAGCGGAAGCAGCCGGACCGGAAGGAGCGAGTTGCAGTTGTTGCTGGAGTTCCTGCGCCCCGGTGATATGTTGATGGTGACCCGTGTTGATCGCCTGGCCCGCAGCATTAAGGACCTGCAGGATATCGTGTATGCCCTGAATCATCAGGGCGTAACACTCAGGGCAACAGAACAGCCTGTGGACACGCGTTCGGCAGCAGGAAAAGCCTTTCTTGATATGCTGGGTGTTTTCGCTGAGTTTGAAACCAACCTGCGACGTGAACGCCAGATGGAAGGGATTGCTGCGGCGAAAGCGCGGGGCGTGTACCGCGGAAGAAAGCCCTCAATAGACCCTGCAGAGGTCTGGCGCCTGTACACCACGGAGAAAATGGGGGCTACGGCCATAGCCCGTCAGCTCGGGATCGGGAGGGCGTCAGTCTACCGGGCGCTGGAAAATTATGAGCAGCCGGCGTAGCGCTATCCCGGCTGATTCCCTGTTGCAACTACGGCAGCGACTCGATCGCCTGCCGCCAAAAAGCCCTGAACGGGCCACCCAGATCGCCGCTGCCGCTCAGTTGTATGGTATTTCAGTTACGACAGTCTATCGCGCCCTTCGTCTGGTCCTCAGACCACGTACAGCTCACCGCCGCGATCATGGTCAGCCACGGATACTCCCCCCGTCTGAACTGGAACATTACTGTGAACTGATTGCTGCACTGAAGTTACGAACCACAAATAAATCCGGCCGCCATCTGTCAACCGGGCGGACAATACAGTTGCTGGAAGAGCACGGTGTGGAGACAGCTCAGGGTTTGATAAAAAGTCCCAGGGGCTTGCTGCGTAAGCAGACCGTCAATCGCTGGCTTTCCCGCTGGCGTCTCGACCAGCCCCGCCTGTTACGGGAGCCTCCGGCGGTAAGATTTCAGGCTGAAAACAGTAATGACTGCTGGCAGTTTGATATGTCACCGTCCGATCTCAAACATATTGAACGACCTGACTGGGTAGATCCTGCCCGTGGCGAACCCACGCTGATGCTGTTCAGCGTGGTGGATGACCGGAGCGGTGTCGCATACCAGGAATACCGGTGTGTGTACGGCGAGGATGCGGAATCAGCGCTGCGATTTCTCTTTAACGCCATGGCGCCAAAAGCCAGATCTGATTTTCCTTTTCAGGGCCGCCCGAAAATGCTGTACCTCGATAACGGACCTGTGGCCAAAAGCCATGTATTCCAGAATGTGATGCAGTCCCTGAAGGTTGACTGGCTGACGCATACGCCGGCAGGCAAGGACGGCACCCGGACGACAGCACGGTCCAAAGGTAAAGTCGAGCGTCCTTTCCGGACCGTCAAGGAGGCGCATGAAACCCTGTACCATTTCCATAAACCGGAAACGGAGATGCAGGCCAACGAATGGCTCTGGAACTATCTGAGCCGTTATAACGCGCAGCGTCACCGCAGCGAGAAACGCTCCCGACTGGAAGACTGGCTGGCAAATATCTCCCCGGAAGGTGTGAAAGATATGTGCAGCTGGGAACAATACTGTCGGTTCGCCCGGGAGCCGGAATCCCGCAAAGTGGGTGTTGATGCTCGGATAACGATAGACAGCACCGCATGGGAGGTTGAACCGGATATGGCGGGTGAAACCGTTATTCTGCTGTGGGGGCTGTTTGACGAGGAAATGTATGTGGAATTTACCGGTGAAACATGGGGGCCTTATTATCCGGTGTCGGGCCCGGTGCCGCTACACCGTTACCGGACCTTCAGGCGTGGTAAAGCGGCTGAACGGGCCGATCGTATCCATGCTCTGGCCAGACAGCTGAACATCCCCATCAGCGCGTTGTCCGGCAGTGATCTCCGCGTGGTCAGTGATGACACTCAGCAGCGCATTGATGAGTTGCCGCACCAGAAAATTTGAATACCACTTTCCTGGCGTTATTGCGGCAAAACTGGCAATTGCCGACGATCTGGCCATACCGCTGGCCAGGATGTTGGATGAAGACCGGGCGTATATCGACAGTATTCTGGCTGAGACGCTAAACCGTAGTGAAGTACTCGCCCGCATCAGAGACTATTTTCGTAACAGACAATCAGGAGAAGACCATGCGGGTTGAAGTGATGGAGCATTATGGACTGACACAGTCTATTGAACAGGCGGGGTATTATGAAACTGCTCACCATAAGCAGCTGATTAAAGACATTAAAGGGGCGATACGCGAAGGACGACTGATAGCCGTCTGTGGCGTGGTGGGAAGTGGCAAAACGGTCACCCTGCGACGCCTGCAGCAGCAACTGATGGATGATAACAAAATTATTGTCGCCCTCTCCCTGTCGGTGGACAAACAGAGTGTCCGGCTCGCCACGCTGATTAACGCCCTGTTTTACGATCTGGCGCAGGATAAGCAGGTGCAGATCCCCAAACAGGGTGAACGCCGCGAGCGGGAACTGCAGGAACTGGTCAAAAAAGGTAAGCGTCCGGTGGCACTGTTTGTTGATGAGGCACATGACCTGAACGGTCATACACTGACGGGGCTCAAACGGCTGATGGAAGTGGTTGAAGACGGCGGTGGACGGCTGTCTGTTGTTCTGGCTGGTCACCCAAAACTGCGTAATGACCTGCGTCGTCCGACGATGGAAGAAATCGGTTATCGTACCGATATTTTTACGCTGGACGGGATCACCGGCAGCCAGCGCGAATATATCCAGTGGCTGCTGAAGACCAGCACCGGCAAGGGAAAGCCGGAAGATATTCTGACGACTGAAGCTATTGACCTGCTGGCGATGAAACTGCGTACACCGCTGCAGGTCCAGTTGCACCTGACGCTGGCGATGGAAGCAGGATATCAGACGGGTGAAAAGCCGATTACCGCCACGCTGGTTGAATCCGTGCTGTCACGTCAGCTGGATGACCTGGAACCGACACTCACGCGGCATGGTTACCGCCTGAAGGACATGGTGGAGCAGTTCGATGCAAAACCTGCTGAAATCAGGGCATTATTTAACAACCAGTTAGACCCAGCCCGCACAGCCGAGCTACGTGACAGAATGCTGGCAGTCGGTTTGCCGATATAACGATGTCTATTTGCAGTGATTGTGAGCCCGGCGGAATGGATTGCGAGCCGGGCCGGATAAATGCGAGCCCATTGTCACTTAATGTGAGCCGGTGGCATTTTTCATTTGCAGTTAATGTGAGCCGAAATATGCGCTGATTGCGAGTCGGAGGGATTTCGATTGCAAGCCGCTACAAGTATCCGTGGGTAATAATGGACCTCGTCCCCATGAGCGTCTTATCCATTTTTTCTCTTCCTGTTTTTTTCGCGGATCTTCATCGTAACGCCCGCCAATGATCACCGCAGTAAAGTCTTTGTTGTTGATTTTGGCCGTCAGCGTATTATCTGCTTGAGTGTTACCTGGCTGCTCGTTATCTAACTCTTTTGGGATGTGCAGCTTATCTCCGATCATTTACCGTATTCCTTAAACAGGGATGGAAGTATTAGTGTAGGCAACGAAACGGAAAAAGGTAATAGTTTTTTATTTTTTCAAGGAGAGATTGAATACGGTCGTCAAATTCCGCATTGCATTATCCACCGGCTTCGCAGCCAGGCAACGCTCCAGTCGCCATGGGTTCTGCGGGGCGCGCGGGTTCGGCGATGTGAACAATGTGACATAACGATATATTCGCCAGAGTATGCGATTACCGACTACGCTTTATTGCGAGCTTTGTGGTGAATATTAGTAATGATTCATAACCAGTGAGCTTCGTGAATAATAATTCCCATTGGAAATGGAGATAGTGATGAAACTGAAATCCGTGATTAACCCAATCAGTGCCGCCCTGCTGACAGCCACAATTTGTGCGCAAGCCATTGCTAAACAGCCTGAGATTAGCGCCTATTACCTCTCTGGCCCTGCAGCGACCGAAGGAACACCATCCTGGTATGCGAGTCTGGATAATCTGGAGAAGATGACTGATAGCATTGAAAAGAATAAATCCCCCTTTAACTCATTGGTTCTTTCATTTGTCCAACCTTCATTAGTGAGATATGAGCCATTATCACTGGCTAATACGGGGTTATTTGGTTACGTGTATGATACAAAGGCCCTGCCAAAAAATTTAGCCAAGAATGATCAGGCAAAAGCAGATTTTGCACGTCTGAAAACTATTATAGGTCGATTAAAAGAGAATAAAATTGACGTCTATATTGCTGTGGGTGGCTGGAACTTCAGCTGTGCCCCGGAGATTTATGATGCCACGACGGGCAAAGCTGATGCCTGTGGTAACGAAGAAGGTGCAGTGTATGACACTTTCCCGAATCCAATGGCAGCCAGCCAAATCCCGCGTCCAGCATTTGAGAGTAAAATTATCGGTGCTGAAGCGGATAAAGCTTATCACGCGTTGGTCAGTCTGGCTAAAGATCTGGGGGCAACAGGGATTGACGTTGATTATGAAGAATTCTGGCACGCGGATATCAATGCCAAACAGTGGAAACTGACACCGGATACGATTGGAAGCGCACCCGGCAATAATTTCGAGAACCTAACGACTGCCCAGTTAATGGACAAAGGGGGGATCGGCAGTGGCGGAGGTGACAATGTTTACGATGACAATATGAAGATTGTAGATGGCGCTGATAAAATCCCTCGCGCAATGCCATTTACGATTGATAAATTCAACGCCATCTTAAAGTCGATTTATAAAGCCGCTGATGAAATTGCCCCCGAGCTTAAAATCAGTACCGCTGCCCCTGCCGTAGGTGGCCTGCCCAATATGGCCGCCAACTACGGCACTGTGGCCACCAATGCAGATGTCTATGGCGGAGCCTGGTGGGGAGGTAATTTGTATGGTCTGATCTATAACACCGCGCTACTGTATCCTGAGACTATTGATCGCCTGAATCACATCGGTGTGATGTCATATGACCTTGATGAAACGGATTGCGGTGGTGATTCTGAAATCCCTTGCGACTTGCCAGGTCAAGTGGGTTTCTACATGGGGCAATATCAGAATTGGCTGAAATCCGTTAACAAAACGGCCTCTCATCATACGCTGGTCAAGGGCGCTAAAAACTGGGCCGCAGCTTCGATTCAGCCACAGCGTTTACTTATCAAACCACCGATCACTGTGGGTTTTGAAGTCGGAAAACCGGCGACCGGTAATTTACCTCTGACTCATGCAAATCTGAACGCGATTGTTGATGAAACGGTGAAATACAGCCCAACAGGCATCATTATGTGGGATCTGTTTAAAGACCTACGCCATGATGGTGGAAACTGGCAGCCAGATTGGGCAACACCTAATGATGTGTTAACAACGGTTTGCGAAAAAATGGGGCTTCAGGGTGCAGAGTACAACTGTGCAAGCAGTGTTCCAGGGAAAAAATAATGTTCTGTTGCGTTAACGGTGCCAAGTCATCAAAAATGGTGCTGTTGGTAATTTATGCAGCCAACACATAAAATTGTTCAGCCGACGACACCCCGTCGTCGGCTCGATGATTAAGCTGCCTTTTGAGTATCATGTGAATCAACTCAATACCGGTATACCGGTCAGAAGCGACTGCACGCGTCAAAAACGATTTGAATCCCAGCATCTGTCGTATCCGACGTTTGACATTATGCTGATCCTGCTCAACCAGATTATTTAGAACTTTGCTTTTCGGGTTAGCATGAAAACACGTGAGGCAGTCGCCAAATGAGTCGCCCACTGGGGCTAAAATAACCCGCATTCATAACAAGCGTAAGCAATGAGATGGTCTTCCTCAATCCTTCACGGCAGCACCCATTTCCGCCATGAAACTATAATCAGAGAAAAGTGAGAGGATCAGGCTGAGTTATTAGGTGACAATTACCCCGTCCGCATCGCGACAATGACTGGCTTATCTGGCTCCGCTGCCTGAAAATATTGCACCGCAGAATACCATCAGGCTGGCGCGGCCGGATTTTCTTTATTCCCTGCATAATTCGGAAGTGGGCGGAGTTTATTATGTCGCGTCGGGTTATCGTCTAAAGGATATGGTGGAGCAGTTTGATGCAACACCTTAAGAAATCAGGGCATTATTCAGTAACCAGCTGGCTCCGGCCAGAACGGCAGAGTTGCGTGACAGAATGCTGGCGGTGGGGCTGCCAATATAATGATGTTGATTTGCAGTTATCGTGATTCCGGCGCAATGGAATGCAAGCCGGAGAGGATAAATGCGAGCACAGTAGCAGTTAATATGAGCAGGATGAGATTTTCATTTGCAGTTAATCTGAGCAGAAAAACGGAATAAATGCGAGTCTGTGGGATTTCAAACGCGATTCGTTACAGCTATCTCGCTGTGGAATACCGTGTATATGGAAAGAGCGATCGATGCCCTGAAACGGAAGGGGCTGAAGATCAACGAGCAACTGCTGTCGCATCTGTCGCCATTAGGCTGGGAGCACATCAATCTGACAGGCGATTATATCTGGAAAAGCAACCGGATACCGGCTTCCGGTAAGTTTCGTCGACTGAGGCCCACTAAAGTAGAAAGGTCAAAAAACAACCTTAACGTACAATAATTTTCGATATCCAAACTGACCCCAAATGGGACAAATGGTGGTCACCATCCTGTCAGCAGTGGCACAGGCTGAACGAAGGAGGATCCTAGAGCGTACGAATGAGGGCAGGCAGGAAGCGAAGCTGAAAGGCATCAAATTTGGCCGCAGACGCACCGTGGACAGAAACATCGTACTGACACTTCGCCAGAAAGGCAGTGGTGCAACGGAAATTGCCCGTCAACTCAGCATCGCCCGCTCCACAGTGTATAAAATTTTGGAAGATGAAAAGATCGGTAACGCCCCTGATTTTATAGATTAACATCATGATAATAAAAATGTTTTTAGATATCACGTGGCAATTCTCGTGGAAATATGCACAGAACCCCAAGATGCTTAAACTGGAAAATACAGTTCTAAAACTGATTTGGGTGATGAATTTCGGTGGCCGCCAGAGCGGTCACCTTTGATACGGTAAATAAACTGAAAATATTGGCGTGCCGAAAAAATTAAAAATCTAGTTTAATATTATTGCTTCGTCTATTAATTTATTATATGACGTATCAATTATGTTTTTTGTAAAATCATCACTTTCAGATAAAGTGCTGTAACTAACTGGCTTGAAGGATTTATTATCTTTATAACCAAACACAGTATATGCTTCGTTTATTGAATGACCACCACTATAAGTTAAGAAAGATGCAGCTAGCAGTCTGGCGTGCGCAATATTAAAATCGAAAGATTCATCATCCAATGAAATAAATAAATGGTTTAGTATGTTTGAACTCCCGGACATACCTATACCAATAGGCCTCTCAAATGTAAGTGCTTCTTGGTTATGTTCGGTTAAAGTATCAATCGATGATTTATATCGGTCCATCGGTCGCACGCCGGTGTATCCAGGCTGTCCTGCTTTACCCTGCATTTGGTAATTAAGTTTAATTCCAGTCCTATTGCTTACCTCTTGACTATTTAGCACTCTGTTTAGATCTCTTTGTGGTGATATTACATCTATATATAATGCGGATGCTGTATTTTTCATCTCCTCAAATCCTGGAGATGTTATTACGTATTTTACAGCTAAATGCATTATTAATAAGTGTTTCATTTTACTTGATGTGCTCATCATCTTTATAAAATTATCTGATGTGCACTCATCTAAAAATTTTGTTGCTTCGGGAATATCCGCACGCCAAATCGCGGGGTCAGCTTTCATTTGAGAATTGATTGATTCTATCAAATCTTGCTTCTGACTATTACCTAGTGAATTAAAGTCATTAATCATCTTATTCTTAATGATTTCAACGTTTTTATTCATTTCGTTTGATGGCTTACTTACAATCATTTCTGCAATAGTTGATTCAAATGTACGGCCATAGTAGTTATCATTATGTTTCGTTAAATAGAAGTCCTTCTCTACAGAATTTAATAAAGTTTTTAGTTTGTTAATGACTGGGAAATTACCCCCTAAAACCTGTGAGGAATAATTCAAAAATAGATCTAAAGTCTGCCTTGACAAACTACTGGATAAATAAACATTTTTAATTTCATTTAACATAAGAGATTTTACATCGCTCTGGATATCGCTATTTTTAATAGCACAACCCATATCGATAGCACATTCAGCTGCTGTTCGTATTTTCCCCTCAGTGTTTTTTACAGGTGTTTCTTTTAATGGTTTGACCATGTTATTAATGAGTACTTTAAAATCACGTTTTTTTAAAGGGGCTTGTAGTGATATTATCTCCCCATAACCATTAAATACAACTTTATCAGATTTGATTGATGCTATATTGGGTGCTATTGACTTACCAATCAAAAGATCCTTTTGAGTCTGATACGCTATATCACCGCCCTTCTTTGTTATATTCACACTTATGTTTTTCACACCAGATAGTTTTTGTAGAAGCTTGACATTTTTTGGGGATGGATCTTTATTGGCCAATTTAATTGCGGCGTTTAAATCATGAAATACATGAGCTTTGATATAAGTTATTAGAGGCATAATGCATCGGTGTCCAGTAATCCGAGTAAAATTTAATCCGACATTATCGGTTGATAATAATATCTTTGATATCAAAAAATGCTTTTTCTCAAAAAATTATTTTTTTCATTAGTTACAGAGATTTAAGGCTTGAGCAGCACGCTCATTGCTTATCTGAAAAGACCTGCCGATGCCCGGTAACGCCGGACTGTATATGGTTTGGGGCTGGTTTGTGAAGAAAATATTATTTAACGTGAGTTTTCGTTCCACTGAGCATCAGACCCCTGTAAGGCGGCAGGATGAAATGACAGGTAGCACTGAGGGTTAGCCGCCGATACCAATGAGGGATCGAAAGGGATCGCCTATCCATCTCTTCACCCTGTAAAGCCATCCCCCGCTAAAAGCGGCTCAGAGGCTTCTGTGCGCGGTCGGAGTGGTCACAACAAGGCGAAGCCGCGGTTGGGGCGTATCTCCGCGTTAGCGGGTCGTGAGAGCCGCTTACGAGCGTGTTAGCAACGTGTTTAGCGATATTTGCTGACGCATCCGGCGTGGCCGGATTTGTCCAATCCCTCGACGGCTAACAGGCGAGCTGTTAGCCGGGGTAGTGACCGGGTAGCTGCGATAACTGCCAACTTTTCTTCCCTCCACCTTCACGCATAAACGAACGTTTATGCAACCTCTCCTGCTCCAACGTGACGATGCGGCCTTGTGCATTGCAAAAATATATTGCAATATAAAATCAAATGGCAACAGGAAATCGCAATCATGCTCATCGGTTATGCCCGGGTTTCGACACAAGAACAGGATACTCAGGCCCAGATATCAGCACTAAAATCAGCCGGGTGAAAAGCCGATTACCGCCACGCTGGTTGAATCCGTGCTGTCACGTCAGCTGGATGACCTGGAACCGACACTCACGCGGCATGGTTACCGCCTGAAGGACATGGTGGAGCAGTTCGATGCAAAACCTGCTGAAATCAGGGCATTATTTAACAACCAGTTAGACCCAGCCCGCACAGCCGAGCTACGTGACAGAATGCTGGCAGTCGGTTTGCCGATATAACGATGTCTATTTGCAGTTATTGTGAGCCCGGCGGAATGGATTGCGAGCCGGGCCGGATAAATGCGAGCCCATTGTCACTTAATGTGAGCCGGTGGCATTTTTCATTTGCAGTTAATGTGAGCCGAAATATGCGCTGATTGCGAGTCGGAGGGATTTCGATTGCAAGCCGCTACA
>NZ_JBQENX010000018.1:0-38795 GCF_052044775.1 Enterobacter sp. 22466
GCGCAGAAAGCGCAGGGCAAGGACGGGGGCGCCGGCGCTGCCGGCGACGGCCACCTCCGGCGTGCCCGCGTGCAGGGAGGCGGGCATGGCGATCGGGCTCTTCATCAGGGACTCCTTTAGTATTCTGGTGCGTCAGCGGTCGCCCCAGCTCAGTCAATGAGCCGGGGTGGCACGTCTGACGCCGGTCGTGGGGAAGCACGGCTAGTGTGCGTTCTGGCGCGCCTGCACATCCGCTGCGGTGTCATTCTCATCCTCCGACACCGTAAACCACGGGAAGTACTGCGTGCGGCGCTCCCAGCCTGCGGCGGTGATCACCTTAAACACCCGGCCCATGGCGTCATACACCTGCGTGTCGGCGTAAATACCGTCACGGCCTGCGTCGCTGTACACCGGACGCCAGTCGTTCAGGTAGAACGGCAACCAGGTCCGCACCGGCTGCCCCTTGTTGTCATACTCGGTGCGGCCCGTAACAGCCCAGCGTACCGCCGCCTGAGTGGTCACCGCTTTACCGTCTTTGCCGGTTTCCAGCGCTCCCTCCGGCGTGCGCACAAACGCTTCCCCTGGCGGATTCAGCACCGATGTCTGCAGCAGACGGCCTGCCCCGTCGCTGTGCGTGATGCTCAGTCGCACCTGCTGCTCCGGGTCACCGTCGTATCGGTCTGTCTGCATACTGATAATGTGCGGCGGAACCCGGCCTTCGGTAATGTCGACCGGCAGACCCGATTCCGCCTGCCAGCGGCGGAAGGCCAGCTCCCCGGTGCGTTCGGGCAGCAGGTCGCCCAGCGCATCACGCGCAAACGGCATCCAGCTGTCCACCTCCACACGGTGCGCTGTGGCAACCGGCACGCTGCCTTTTTCCAGCGCCAGCATGCCTTCAACCGTATCCGGTACAGCAAACGCTCTCCCGCTGCGGTAGCCGGTCATCACGCCCTCTTCGGTACCGTAAAAACGGCTCTGCACCACCCGCCCCAGTGCGTCGGATATCGCCTCGTGTACGTTGTCGTTCGGGTCGGTCATGCGCACCGGCGCCAGGAAGCGCCAGTCGTATTCAAACGCCGTGCGAAGCCCGGCCGCATCCTGTACCGCAGTCACGGCCAGCCAGTGTTTATCCCACGTCAGTTGCGTTTCGCCCGTCAGCTCGCTGTCGCGCACCGCCGTCAGGCTGTAAAATCCCGGAGCACCGGCGTGTCGGGAGAAATTGTGACGTCCGGCATAAACCGGCATACCGTCTTCAGGCAGCGTCACCTGGTGATAGCCGCCCTTTTTCAACAGATCCTTCAGTTCCGCTTCCGTCAGCACCGCTTTAAGCGGCGTCAGAGAAGCTTCATCAAGCATGGTGGTTTCCGTATACGCCACCAGAGGCGGTCGTTGTGGGTTGTCCGTCAGCGTGCCGGCAGCATCACACCACATGGTACGCACATGTGACGCCAGCGTGGCTCTGCTCAGGTCATTCAGCGGCGACTCAGGGGACTGTAAACATTCCACATCAAACCCACCCAACGGCACGTCCGCTGGTGCTAACTGCAGCACGTCACCGCGCGCAGCGCTGACGAGGCCCGTCAGGTGGTCATTCCCCTGATGGCGGTTCACGACCGTCTGGCGTGAGAGCGTCAGCCAGACGTCGTCCTGCTGAGGGTCACGCGCGGCGGCTTCCAGCCCCTCGGGCAGCGTGGCCGGGTACGGTGAAGGCGTGACCGGCGGGCGACGCGGATAGCGGATATCCACGCTCTGCAGCGTGCTGCCGAACGCATCCTGCGCCAGCACCACCGACTGCGACACCACCGGATCCTGCGCGATACGCTCTGTGGCAAGGGTCAGGGTTTCCACCGGTGTCACCAGCGCAGCGGGGCGACCTGCATCGGCCGTATCGTACGCGCGCACCTGCCAGCGCTGCCGGGTGATGCTGTACGGAACTTCCGCGGCAACGCTGCCATCCAGGCCGTACACTTCGGTGCGGACTGGCACCCCTTTCAGCGCCCGCAGCAGCCAGCGCCGCACGGCTGCCTCCGGTTCATAAGGTGCATCCTGCGCGTCAGCGTTCAGGTGCGTAACTCGCAGCGGACGGACCGGGAAGTCCGTCTCTGCGCCGGTAAAGGCCCCCTCCACCTCCGCATCATATTTCTCCAGCCCGCTCAGAAACCAGGTATGGACTTCGGAGGGTGGCGAGCGCTCCGCGGCAGTACCCACCATTTCAGAGAGCGTGTCCGTCCGGATAAGGTGCGTGAAGCCGCGGAACTCCCGTTCCAGACCATCCCAGACGCCACGCAGGTAGCGCATTTCACTGCCTGTCACCAGCCCGCTGATGTCATCCACCGCCGTCACCCGACTCAGCATGTGCACCGGGAACGGCAGACTGCTGACGGCAGGCTTGCCCGCCGCCTTCAGCGCGGCCTTTTCATCGAGCCAGCCCTGGGCGGAACTGCGGTATTCAAACAGCGTGCGGCTGCCGGTGTTGGTGCATACCTCGGACAGCAGCCACGGGCGACCATCATTGAAACGATACAGCCAGGTGCGCGGCGTCATGTGCGGCACGGTAAGCATCAGGTCCGCCGTGCCCTGTCCGCGGGCATCTGTCACCTGCAGCTGGCAGGAGTTATCCAGCAGCACACCCGCCGGGGCCGGTACGGGAGGGCCTTCCACAAAGCGGTTTCCGCTCTGGCTGATGAACACACGCACGCGGTCGCGCTCCACGTAGAGAATGTCGGTGGTGCCCGAGCCGTCCGTGTCCCCGAGAAATACGCGGGACGCGGCAAAGTTTTCCACGCGGAATCCCGGGATGCTGAACGGTTCGGCAAAGCGACCGTGGCCCAGCGACGGCCAGCACATGACGCCGTCACCGGTTATCTGCACCAGGTGCTGCTGCCCGCTCCCCGCCGGATCGGTAAAGGCCACCATCCGGTGCTCACCACCCGCCACCGGCAGCGGCTGGCGCCCGTTGTACGCGGTGATTTCTGCCGGCAGCCAGCCGGCGCTGAGCGCAGAGGCATACAGGCGAACGCTTTTGGGTCCCACCATCACTACGTCCTGCAGGCCGCCGCCCGTCAGGTCGGCAAGCTGTGCGTCGGGATGCAGAAGCTCGGCGGGCATCGCTTCCAGGGGAATAAAGCCCCCCCAGCCGCCGTCCGGAGAGAGCGTGAAGCTGCCGTTGATACCCTGCCCGGTGACCAGCCACTCCGGGCGGCCGTCGCCGTCCAGGTCGGTCAGTGTTCCCCCCCGCAGGCCGGGCGACAGGGGGAGCACCCGTGCGGCCTCCCAGGTTACCGCGTCCGGGGTGCTGTCTGGCTGGCGTACCGGCGCGCGGTACCACCAGGCGCCGCTGTCCTGGTACAGCAGACCCGGTAATCCTTCACCGTACAGATCCGCCATCTGCCACTGCGGCGGGCTGAAGCCGTCCAGCGCCGGGACCGCCTCCCAGCCTGGTACGGCGCACCCGGGCTCACGCTGCGCAAACTCCACGGGGGGCAGCGTCAGCGGCGTTCCGTCCTGTTCGTACGCGGCCTGCTGCGCCGACAGCAGAAGGCTGGCCACCGCCGAATGCTGATGTGTCAGGTGCAGACGGGAAATCAGGGACGGCGTAACGTCTGTACCCCCCGCCATTATCGCCGTGCGCTGCCAGAGCAGTACGTCACGACACAGACGACGGGTGCGCACGTTGAAGCCGTAGCGCCAGAAGGAGGTGCAGTCTTTCCGCACCGGCCAGGTATTACCTGCTTCGACGGGGGGCAGGCCGGTGATATCCGTGCCGCGCTCGCCGTAGTCAAATTGCATATAACTCAGGAAGTCTTCCTCGCGGAAGGCCGCCTCCGGAATGAGGAGGGACAGTGAGTGCGCGACGTTCACGACGTAAACCGCATCCGGATAAATACAGGCCACCTGCGGGTGCGCCGCGAGCTCTTCCGGGCTACAGCCGTCGTTGTTCTCCGTGCGGTAACGGTACACCAGATGTCCGCCCGTGGCGCTCACCGTTTCTTCGGCGTACCAGCCCGCCACGCGGGAGGCATCCGCCGGGTCGCTGAGGCGCGCTGAGGCGGACCAGCCGTACAGGGTCAGGTTGCCGTCGGCGTCCCACTGTAGCCAGAAGCCCGGCGCCTCCGGCGTGGACTCATCCACCCAGTGCTCCAGCCGCGCTTCGCGTCCGCCGCTGCGCGAGACCCAGGGGGTAGCCAGCCAGACGGTGCCGTTATCTCCGGCGTACGGCAGCTTACTTTCTCGTCGTACGGAGCCTGTATCGCGCAGGATTTCCTCGCCGTCCGGCCCGGCCAGACGGTCGGCGGCCGTGTAGCGCGGAACACCAAAACGCGTCATCCGGAAAATGGCAGGCGGCGAGCAGTCCCAGCCGGCGCCAAAGGCACTGTTGCCGCCGCCGGAGCTGTAGTCCAGAGCGAGCGACGGGGAGAGACCGCGTCCCGATGGCAGCGGAAGTGGCAGGGACCAGCCAGCCGCGCCGTCGGCGCCGCCGAACGACAGCATGCCGCCGCCGGCCGACACGGTACCGCCGCCTTTGGGCAGCGACGGCGGAGTAAACAGCGGTTCCCGGCTGTTGCCGGAGGAAGTGCTTGCGGTTAAATCAGACATGGACCATTCCTTAAAAGCCCCCCTTCACTCTGAAGGGGCAGGAAAAATACCTTCAGAAGAGGGCGGTGCCCCCTCCCTGCTCAGCGCACAGTGTACTGAATATGCAGAATGACGTCGTTCAGGCTTTCCAGCAGGGCTTTTTGATCGCCCAGCGCATCCGCAAAGCTCAGGGTCATGCCCTTGTCGTCATTCACATCCAGCCCCTCAAACGGCAACCAGCGTGCACCCCAGCGTGCATCACCGGTACCGTCCGGAACAAACAGACCATTGTCCTGCAGAGCATATGAAATCGCACTTTCGTTACAGCCCGCCGGCAGCAGGTTATCCGCCACGTTGGTACGCAGGCGGGCACGTACGCTCTGATACGGCCCCAGCACTGCCGGCAGACTGACAGCAATGCTGCGGATGCGCTTCTGGCTGCTCTGCTTGTAGTCTGCTGCCACATCAAGGTCTTTCAGGCTGAAATGGATAGCCAGCCCAGTATTTTCCGCAATCTCTACTTTATTCAGCGCGGCACCAAACTCCCCGGAGCCGTTTTCCAGCAGCGAGCTCACCGCCTCGCTGAGCGTCAGTGGTGCATTACCTTCACCGTTCAGTTTTCCGGTAAAGAAGTCTGCCAGCGACACGGTACGCATCACCTCCAGGTCGCGTTTCTGGTGTCTCATCCACGCCATTTCCATCTGTGCCAGACTCAGCATCAGCCCCTCTCCGCTCATCAGCCCCGCCCAGGCGCCGTTCCAGGAGCCGGTTTTCAGGTATGAGGTGGTGTCATCTTTTTCCCACTGCAGGGATTTCTGCGCCATCAGACACAGGGACGTCGTCAGATCGTAGTACTGGTAGAAAATAGTCGCCAGCCGGCCGCGCAGCCAGCTGTACATTGCCTTACCGGTGAATTTGCTGTTGAATAATGCCAGTTGCGCTTTGGCATGCGCAGACTGGGTTTCCATATGCGCTATCTGCATCTGTGCCGAGGTCTCACGCACCGTCAGCGCGTCAAGCTGCGCCTGAATCACCGCAACTTCTTTCTCTGCCGAACGAGTCTGAATATCCCACTCTTCACTGCGACGGCGATACTGCTCTTCCTGCGCCAGACGGGTTGCCCCCGCCATGGTCATCTCACCATCAATGGTGATGCCCAGCGCAGTTGCCTCGGCCACTGCGCCCCATTTTGAGCCACCGTTTGCCAGACCGAACGTGTTGGCCGCCAGGTTCATGGCCGCCGCCGCAAGTATCGCCCCGCGGGCACCGGCAACCCGGGTTTGTCCCTGCTGCAGCTGGTTCATGGCCCGCAGTTCACCGCTGCTCATGCCTGCGTTGTACAGCGCCCGGTAGTGGTCATGTCTGACGCGGGCCGTTTCGAGGGATTTTTCCAGCGTAAGGCGTTCGGCCGCCAGCTCATTCAGGGTCTGCTTCTGCAGCGCGATGCTGCTGTCGGCAATTTCAGCGCCCTGGGTGTTGAGCAGTTCCGCCAGGGCTTCCGCATCCTGACTCACCAGAATCTGCTGCATGCTGCTACCAAACTGGATAAGCTGCGCGGCCATGCTGCGCGCACTTTCCAGCATCGGCGTGAAGCGCAGCGCCGGAATGGACGTGACGGACGGCAATTCACTGCCACTCCCTCCTTCCGCCGCCACCGCGGCCGCCAGCAGGGCCTTCGGGTCCGCCGGCGGGGCATACAGCGGCAGGTTCATCGGCTGCCCGTCAATGGTCAGGTTATGGCGCAAGTTGTACAGGCGAATATGCAGGGTCTCCCAGTAGCCCAGCATCACCTCATTGGCTTCCGGGAGGAACAGCGTGCTGCCAGCCACGGCCGCCAGCGGGATATCTTTCGTGCGGCGAATACTCAACGCCATCTGGCTGAGGGCGTCAATGCGGTCAGTAATGGCCTGCAAGGCCGAGGCCGCACCGAGCATCGGGTCGTCCCAGCCCTGATTCTGATCAATCCACGGAGCGTCCCCGAGTAAGCTCAGCGCACGACCATACCAGACTTTGGCCTCCGCCAGCGTATCGCGCTCCAGCTTACGGTAAGCCGCATCCCCCTTACCAATGGTGATATCCAGCAGACGCATAAAGGCGTTGAGCTTGTAGTGCATCGGGTCGTTCTGCGCCACTGCGTCCGGGTCGAAAGACTTCAGCGGCTCGTCGTTCCAGGCGGTATCTTCTTCCAGCGGACGGGTGTTCCACATTCGGGCCACTGGGGTGCCGTGGACGATATACCCGGACGGACTGAAGATGTACTTCAGCCACTGTTCCGCCAGGTCAAAACGCTCTTCCTGCAGGAAGCGCTGCATTACCATCATCGGGGTATAGTAGAACAGCTCCCAGAAGTAAATGGCGTTGGCGCCCCTGAAGTCCATAGTGCCACGCGCTTCGCCCGCTTTCAGCGGCGGCTCCGGCAGACTCTGGGTATCGTAGTTAAGAATAGCATCAATGCCGTTAACCGCTCTTTCGGTGAGCTGGCGGGCAAACAGGGTGTTCAGACGGGTGCGTACCCTGCCGCCGTGCTCCAGATACTGGGCGCGTTCACCGTCAGTAACCTCAGAACCGATAACATCGACCTTAAATGTGTCGCTGACCTTATACACCCTGAGTGTCCAGGTCCGATTCTTGCTGTTACCGCAACTGAGTGTCAATGTGTGGATGACCTGCTCCCCGCTGAACGTAAACGTCTTACCGGCCTGTGCAGGATAAGGTCTTTCAGACCAGACGTAACTCACAGCCCCCCTGCTAAAATCAAAATCAGTGGTTGCTATATAAGGGGGGGCGTCCTGTACGCCTGAAAGATGACTGGTTATCTGGGCCGCAGGAATAATCCCGGGGGCAACGCCTGCATATTTCGAGGGGGTTATCCTTATTTCTGGTGGATAGCCAAGTGCAACCCCCAGGCGGACGGATGCTGAGTAATCCCCCCTGCTATAGCGGAACACATAACCATTGATAGGATAGTTCTTGGTTGCAATTTCCAGCCTGGCTACCCGTTCTCTTTCATTCCCTCCGGCCAGCCGCTCAAACGGCGCCTTCTTCTCCGGCGTCGGAATATCAGCCACATGTGTCATATCGCCAACATCATAGGCAAATAAATACCCATATACCTTACCGCCAGACTCTACCTCCATGTACGCATAATAAGACTCGACTCGGACTGCTGCTCTAATCAGGTTATTTTCAGTCTGCAGTTCTGGATAGTGATTAACTAACTTTCTGAACGCGGCGGATTCCACCTCAGGTCGAGATACATCCACCACCTGGGTAAGACCCAGTTTTATTCTGTACTTATTTCCTGCCGTGTCTACATCGACAAGACTTATTTTAGGTGCGGCGATATCAAACTGACTAAAGCCAGCCGGAAGCGGGGACGGTCCGGTCAGGTGGTTTTCGACCGAGGGAGCGTGAGCCCTGAAGGGTTGCACGACCTTCCCTTTCGCCGTCTCATCCAGGAATTGCTTCAGCACGACCCAGTTAGCCCCCCCTACATCACTGACGCTGAAGGACATGTCTTCGAAGATATTGACCCCTGCGGTAAAACTTTCCTTATCTGCCGGATCCGTGCAATACACACCTGATATTATCGATTGCTGTATCACCCAGGTGGAAAGATATAGAGACAGGGGGAGGTTGTCCCCCAGCCACAGCTCCAGCTTATCCACGGTTTCTGGTGGGTATTCATAAACAGCGGGCATACTCCAGCCTCCGTCATAGCGCAACCAGGAAATTTTCAGCGCCCAGCCATATTCATACTTGTCTACTGAGCCATCATCTTTCCTTTTCGTGACATGCTCCTGGCGCTCAACCCACCCCAGATATAACCGCTCTTTATAAACCACCGGGCGAATCAGATTACCGAACGGCTGTGCTGAGCAGGTGATTTTCTCCCAGCCCGTCCAGGCGTTAGCCGGCAGCACTCCATCCTTGCTCCGCTTGCCTTCATCCACCGAACGCCACCAGAACTCACGGGGCGTTGACTGATTGCAGCCGACAAACCAGGTTTTCCCCTCCTCAGGATCTTCGCTGTCATGATAAGCGCTGATGGTCTCCAGGTTTGCCACCTCCTCAAACCCGGTCAGATATCCCATAAAGGCATCGCCCACCGTGTCGGTATTAATTTGTGCCTGTCCCAGCACCTGTAGCATGTCATCCATCATCCGGGTTTGCCCAAGGCGCACCGTCGGATCGATATAGTTTTCCGGGTAATACATCAGTTTCTGACCCGCAGCCCAGGAGCTATAACGTGCATTCCACTGCGTCCAGTCACGGAAGAACTGGCGGTCCAGGACATCGCGAAGTACAGACTGACTTTCCGGCGTGGCATCATTCAGGGTCAGCACACGGTGGATGAAAATCTGCAGCGATGCTATGGCCTCCGCCAGACGGGATGTTCTGACCTGCGGACCATTAAGGTTATCCGCCAGCAGGTAATTGAACAGCGCTTCCCGGTCCTCCACTACAAGCGTCCCGTGACGACTTATCAGGTAGCCGCTCAGCGCCGCACTCAGGCCAGGGGCCAGCACATCCTCCACGGCACGCGCCTGTGAGGGTGACAGTCCCGCCCAAAAGGCGTCAGCGACCCGCTTCCAGTCCGCCCACATCGGCGCTGATGTCCCGGGCTTGTAAGCCGCAGTCAGTTTCAGCATGCTTCCCATCACCATCGGCGTCACGCTGAAAACGCCGGACAGCCTGACCCACTGCATGATGGTCTGAATCTCATGGTGACTGGTCAGTTTGCCGGCATCGGCAATATCTTCAAGTGCCAGCGCCTCTTTCATAGCCTGGCTGACAAGCGTTTGACTGAGTCCGGATGCCTGCGCCAGCAGAGAAGCAGCGACGCCCCCGCTGCTGGTCAGCGCATTGATAATGCTGCCTCCGGCCCCGGATTTATCCGGCAGTGAACTCAGCCACTCGCTAAACGCAGTCAGGGCCATAATGACCGGTACGGTGCGGGGCAGGGAATGGGATGCGTCAACCCCTGCCAGCAGCCGTGCAGGACTATCAACAAACAGGCGAATAGCATCCGGGGTAATCCCCGTGGCGTGATAAATCAGCGCCAGCTGTGCCAGGGTGTAGGCAAGTTCCACATTGTCATCAGGTAAGCTGCTGCGAATCATCCAGTTGATTAATGCCCCCGCTGCGGTGTCGCTGTTGAGGCCGAGGGTGGCGGCAATCAGAGAGACAAGCTCAGGTTTTTCCGATTCCAGAAGCGCATCATAAAGAGAGTCTTCAGGCACAGAAGATGAATGGATATCCGTACCCAGCACCTCCAGCATCTGCTGAATAAAGTTGGTGATTTCGGCACTGGCCGGAATACCTTTGACACTCCGGGTCATCAGGTGCAGGTCATACACCGTCCAGTTGCGGGCATTCAGCCACTGGACGGTGGCGTAAAGACGGTCAAGCAGATCGTGCCAGGTATTGCTGGGCTCCCTCCAAAGTTCTACGGGCAGTCCCAGCATATTCAGCAACATCAGCAATTCATTCGGTGTCAGTCCATGTAATCGCGCCCACAGACTCAGGGTGTACAACATTGAAACTTCACCGTTATTTACCTGAGTACTGCCATGCGTGGTTTGACTATCCTGAATTTTTTTAAGAACATATAAACCTTCATCATCCGTACCAAAGGCACGTTTTAAAGTTGCTTTTATATCCGCGTGCGCGTTCGTTGCAAATTCAGGCGCCAGGTCGATTCTTATTTTATGGTCAGTTCGCAACCCACCTTCGATTAACGGTGGTGAATTAAACAACCTGTCAAACTGGCTGGATTCACTGCCGCGCGCTGTTGTTGAAATCCAGCAGCGTGACAGCACCAGGGCCTTTTCATGAGAAATGCCGTAGCGCTTCATCATCAGGGAGGCGCGGAACAACAGGTTCAGGGTTTCATCGGTTATCTGGCTGGGGTTAACGCTGTTGACAATATCTTCCAGTACCCGGGGAGAGAGGCCGGTCGCTTTGTACAGGCGGATGGCTTTGTTACGTTTGAGCAGGTAAACACTATCACCATGAACTTCTATTAAGTAAGTGCACGGGGCGCTACCTGTGTTTGTACCACCAAACTGGCGCCTTTTTACCGTAAATTTCAGTTCAGCACGCCCTTCAACCCCTTTCCAGCCGAATGCATATTCATAATCCTTACCTGTAGAGAAGGTTTCACTGCCATCATAACCAGCCGCATCTACAGTTAGTTCAGGGAAATCCCCCGTACCTTCAGTTATCGAGACCCTATCCATCCCCCCAGCATTAATACGAAAAATAATTTTCCATCGATTGCCACCGAGAGGGTACAACCTCAGATAACGGAATAAAGTATCTGGTCTCCCGGTGTGATTAATACGGTAAATCGCAGCATCAATCTGCGTAGTTAGCTCATTTTCATTATATTCTCCCTCCCTGATATCTCCTTTGATAAAGTATCGCAACTCCTCATCCGTCAGCCCATACCAGCGACGAGTTATTAACGGTTGTAGCATCGCCTCAGGAGGCATATCACCAAAATACTGCTTATATTTTGCTTCAGCATTCTCTTCGTTAATTTCATCCGTCAATAACTGATACAATGCCGGCGGAATATCGTACGCCATTGCTGCCAGCGCCGGGCCGCTCAGGTGCCTTGTCACTGCCGGAGCTGCCTGTAACTGAGTAAACTGAGGGTCTTGTTGTTTCTGTACCTGCCGCAGGCGCGTATGGTGGTGATGGTACGGCGTACCGCTGCTGGTGACATGCTCAGACAGCCCCGCCAGTACAACATCGTCCGTCAGCGCGGCCACATCCTCACTGCTGGCCATCATTCCTGTGCGGGCTTTTTCCAGCAATATCTCATTAGACAGGCTGAGAGCCGTAACCTCTGAGTCCATGTTATCCTGACTCAGGATCAGATTCTTCAGGTCAGGACGACGGGAATCTATATGCCAGGGATTGTCAGTTCTGAAGAGCGCCCTGGCTTCACGGTATAACTCCGTCAGATAAGCGGCCGGAGAAAACATGGACGAGACTTCGCCCGGATTCGCATAAACCCTTGCACGCCCGCCAAACCACTCCTCATAATCCTGCAGGGAGACATCCGGGTGCTTCAGCCCCAGGCGGATAGCCTTTGGCAACAGCGGTGAGGCGCGGGTCAGGATGCTTTTTTCCAGAATACGCAGGTCGTCGTACTCTTTTTTGGCCTCAGCGTGCAGCTGCTGCAGGTCGCTCCAGTCGCACTCCTGCTTCGCGTCTTTCAGATGACGGAAGATTTCCGCCGGGCTGTACAGCGCAAGGGAGGCTTTGCTTTTCACGCCGAGGGGGCCGGCAACGGTGCTGAAAGTGGTGTTCTGTACCGAAGTCATAACAATTCCTTACAGGTCTGAATGCCCCTCTGGCGGAGCGAAACGGGACGGATGCCTGTTAACTGTAGAAGAAAAGTAATGTTCCGGTGAACTTATGTTTTCATTGATTATCTCAGCAGATAATATCAGTACCATCTTTAACTGAATCGCTATAGGGCAGGATCGTCTACCGGGGTGGGGTCAGTCCAATGCGGAATTTGATGACCGTATTCAATCTCACCTTGAAAAAAATAAAAACTATTCCTTTTTCCGTTTCGTTGCCTACACTAATACTTCCATCCATGTTTAAGGATCACGGTAAATGATCGGAGATAAGCTGTACATCCCAAAAGAATTAAATAACGGGCAGCCATATAACACACAAGCAGATAATACGCTGACGGCCAAAATCAACAATATAGACTTTACGGCGGAGATCATTGGTGGGCGTTACGATGAAGATCCGCGGAAAAAACAGGAAGAGAAAAAATGGATAAGACGCTCATGGGGGCGAGGGCCATTGTTACCCACGGATACCGACCACACGCTGATCTTTATTTCCATCAATTGGGATATCGTGGGTGAACAGACCTACAACCTTGCCGATGATAACCCGGTGGTGAATGTCGGTTTTACCAACCGTTTTCCTGCGGCTGATGGAGATGAATTTAAGTTTCTGGTTCCGGTGACCTCGGGTTCGTTAACCATCAAACACGACGTTGAAACGCTTACCGCCGAAGGTACCTTTGAGTTTGTTGCCCGCCTCTTTCAGTCCGATGGAACAGTACTTCGTTTTGAGGTAAAAGAAGGGAAGTTTTTTGTCGGCCCGACGAAACAGGGTTCTGTCGCGTAAATGATGGCAAGTCAGAAAAAGTGGTGCTGTCGATTATTTTCCGTTCAGCCCCTTTGCCCTTCCGCCCAGAACGGCTGACGCATTTACCAATGTTGCAGAAGATAAACTAATAATACCGAAGTTCCTGATGTTGTCGGTAAAGCTACAGAGCAATGCATGCCTGTGTGGCTTACGCTGGCAATACACCTTCCCCGGGATGCTCTGCATCTCAAACAGATGCCTGAACGATTGCCATTGCCTGGAGGAAAGAAAGTTTAAATTAAAGCCAGAGCGTAACTCTGCCTGTACCGCCTGACCTTCCGTCTTCATCAGTTATGGCTCATGATGGCCGGGACGATAATTTATCTTACAGGCAAAGTAACAATTTTGGTGAGGCAACAGTGCGCGTTCGGTAACAAAAATGCTGAGTCAATGCGTACCGTTGATAATCGTCATGCGACTCTCTCCGTCATACTGAGCATTGCTGTTTAAGGGGGCATCCATCAGGCGCTTCTGTATGCCATTTTCCCGGGGCGATGCGTCCGGAAGGACTGTTTGGCACCTGCCGGCGACAGCCTGTGTTAATGCCATGTAATAGTGTAGACAGATTGCTCAGTATTGTTATCCGGTATGTGAATCCTGCGGGTCTGCCCCCCTCCGGCTCAACCCGGCCCGGAAGGGGGATCAGGTTCGCCTTCCTGCAAAGAACGTCAGGGTGTCGTGTTTGTGCTCAGCTACATCCGGACATCAACGGGTTTACCCGGTCTGACTTTATACAGCGGTTCATCCGGTGAGCGCTCTTCTTCAACAACGGCTAAATCATCCTCATCAAACCAGCGTTCTTTTATCTGACCGTCGGCGGCCAGATAATGTAGTAAATACTGATTACAGTGGCTGATACTCTCCGTTCGGGATTTAATATGCCCGGACTCACCGCTGACACTTATTTCCATATACTGACTGAGAGCATATCTGAATGACATAATGTTGTTCTCCTGTGTATCCGCACCGGCATAATGGTACGGTAACCCTTTCCTGTGCTACATTGTGAAATGCTGACGGAGAGTTATTTCTGCCCTGAGCAACAGTCGGAAATACGCAGGGAAAACATTGTTGTTGTCAATATTCTTCCCGCAGCCCGGGGGAACAGACGGTATTTCACTTTCGTTAATCATACCGGAGAACTTCATGGCAGTGGCCCGGGATGAATTCCCGGGCGCCAGGTGTTCAGGCGGATAATGATATTCAGATTGTCAATGAGCGTTACCAGGCAGCTTATCCGGCTGATGGGCGAATAACCTGCACGGGCAAAGGACGGAGGCAGCGGTGTCAGCTTTACCTGTGCCGCTTTATTCCGGACTCGCCAAAGCGGGACTGGTGGGTGGGGCAGTGCTCCAGGCCCGGCCACGTAGGGTTTGTGCAGCTGGCAATGCTGCACCGCTCCACGGTCAGGGGGACCATCTCCTGGCGAAAAACGGACCACTGTTTATCGCTCATGGAGGTGAGGCCCTGAGCAACAATCTGACGGAAAATACCCGCATGACGCGCGTCAGCAAAACCGTTTTCCTCACTGACAGCCCGCAGCCTTTCCAGTATTTCACCATAAGTCAGTTTGCCTGATTCCCGAATGAAAAAATCCTGCGCCATATTTCGCTCCTGCAACGGGTTCAACAATATCTGATTATATCAGGTTAACATCATAGCCGAAGACGGCTTGCAGGCAGGCCAGAAAGTACCGCATTCAATTTGCCGAAAACACATCGGTTATAAGGGCTATTGTATAAATAAAGAAAGTAGGGGCGCAGGTGATAATAAAGCAGCGTTCTGGAACTTTTTTGACTGGCACCGTAATATGTCGTGCCCCCCCTGATGCAGAAATATGCCTGCGAAAGCAAACCGGGCAAACCATTCAATCAACTTAAATGACCTCATGATTGATGCCTTATTAATGTTATGGTTTGTGGAAAGATACTGAATTTGTTCCAGACTTTTTACGTGGTGCTTTTCATGACCACGCCAGTAAGGTGTCATCCTTGTCTGTGAGTTACCCTGCGTTTGCGTTTGCGTTTGTTTTTCCGCATGGCTGTCCTTCAATTCACTTTACTGCCTGTTACCGGTGGGGAAACATTTTTACTTTCCTGTCTGGAAAAAAAAGAAGGGGAGGCTACGCTTTTTAGCATGGTCTTCCGGCTCTTCGCTATCTGCACGTAATGCCCTGCATGACCGCCAGCCTGTCCCGGTGTTAAGACATAAGGAATCTGACATGCGCCATCCCTTTTTGTTGCGTTAATCCTGACCATCCCTGACCAGACCCATACCTATTCTGCAATACCCTGCTGACTGGGCGAACCAAACCGTAAAGAGCAGTTATGACTTAGGAACAAAAAAATACTGTCAGCACTGTTGCCAGTAATTCCTCTTAACTAGCAGAGTGGGTTGGTTGGACAGAAAAGTGGGCCCAATAGCAGAATTTTTTGCCCAAACTCATGAGGTTAATTGCATGTCCAACAAAAAAAAATCGGGTGTTAAAACCAATAGTGTATTGCTTGAAACATTGCATCTGGAGAATCAAGCTGCAATATCCGTGTTGCAAAAACAAGGTATCCGGTCGGTTATGGATCTGGTACGTCTGCCGCAGTCGACCAGGCAAGGGGTTACTTCGTTGCCAGAGTTACAGGTTCTTAACAACCTGTATCAACGGGCTTTGCCACTGGCAGTGACGACGGCACGGCAATTTCGCGAAAAAAGGCTTGTGGGAACCGTACGTCGCGTGCTGGAAAACCGTTCGGGTATTCAGTCGTTGGTTGAAGGGCCAACCTATGAAAGTCAGTTTAATGAGCCCTGGGGGGCATTCAGTTTGCCCGGCGCCATTGACTCAACCCAGGGACCTGTCGCTTATCTGACTTCGCTGTATCGCTATCTGACAGAGGAACTGGAAGTTATGCCAGGTAGCGAAAAGGAGAAACGAATCAAATTACTCAGCCGCCGTCCGGATATTCCGGAGTTGCTCCTTGATGAAAGCGCGCTTAACAAAGTTGAACCTGCTATCAGTATTGTAAACAGGATACTGGAGCGGGCCATTGCTCAGAAGGTGGAACCTGACCCGACGATTCATGATGTAGACGAAGCGTTGTCATTAGCACGCTATCCAATGAATCTTCCTTTCGAAAGATATATGTCGCAAATTTTATATGTGACCAAAAAAGGCCATTCTTCACCTGGCGATGTGAGCCGTGCCTGTGACCCGAATTATCCTTATTTTGTTGCTATGGGGTTAACGTCACCACTTGCTGAAGATGCGATGAGAATGGATTCGCAGTTAGGGCCGATGCAGCAGGAAATTTTAATTGAAACCCCTTATCTGCCCGGGACGTTTTCCGGTAAAAGAGTCAGCCCACGAACCGGCGCAAGAACGGAAACATCAATTCTGAACGATGCATTTTATAAGCGACATTATGGTGTCAATAATGGTGAAGTGCTGAAAGATATCCGTGAGTTCTGCCGTCGCACGGACACCAGGCAGGAAGACATTGAATCACTTTTTTCTGTTGAACGTTACTCGCCTGTAGCTTCCCCCAATATCCCTGGTCTGGCACCACCTACACCAGATGTGTTCGGTTCAGTTTTTATTAATAGTGCGGGTAATGGCCATGCTGCCGTATCGACGAATGATAAGGGAGACCTCCATAAGATCACCGGTGTGGATATTTCCCACTTTGACCGCATTCAGCGTTTGATCCGCCTGTCGCGTTGGCTCGAATTGCCGTTTGATCAAACCGATCGCCTGCTTATGGCTGCGATACGGATTGAACAGCAGGGAAAAGAGAAGCCGGAAATTATACCAACGGAAAATACGTTACGTTCACTGGGCCTGTTTCGTCGGCTTCGCAAGGACATCGGGATCACCGCTGAGGATTTCGCTGCACTGTTTGAAGGCCCCGCCAGATATGCCCGGGGTAAGGAGGTGACGCAGTTTGACCGTATTTTCAATCGCAGCGAACGCTATACCGAACCGCTGGAGCTGGACGGCCAGGATTTTACCATTATTCCCAGGACTCAGGAGCAACAGGCAAGAATTAACCGTTTGTGCAGTGCGATCGGTATTGGTTTTGAGACCTACCAGTATCTGGCTCGCTTTATCTACCAGGCAATGAATAACTCTGGTGAACATCAGGACTGGGATGGCGAAGAGAAGCTGGCCTGGAGCTACGACGTGGTCTCTGCGTTTTACCGCCTGAATATTTTACCGCGCTACCTGGGGATTTCTGCCATTGAGGCGGTGGCGCTGTTGCAACTGCTAACGGAACAATCTCCACAATTTGTGAACCGTCTTGCTCAGCCAAGAATTTCAGCCGGTGGGCATTCGGAAATTACAGACACCCTGAATGTCATTCAGGCGTTAACGGATGCCGTACTTTGGTGTCAGAAGCACCAGCTAGACGTTTCATGGCTCCACCAGACTCTGCTGCCAGCTGCACCACCCACCGAGCCGACGTTGTTGCATAACCAAATGGTTCGACAAATTACGGCGGGTAGCGAGGCTGTTTTGCTGACGCAAAATGGCTTCCTGCAGGCTGGGTTACCTGAGAGCCAGCAAAACGGGACTGCAATCAGTTGGCTTGGGGAGTTAGCGGTCCTTATCAACGGAGCCGGTATTGTTTTCGAATTCCCTAGCGACTTTAGCGACCACGTTGAGCTGGAAATTAAAAAGATTGTAGACCGGTTGGATTTTGATGATCCTTCAATGGTACTGAAAGCAACAAGCGTGATCCTGGATGCTAAAGCGTCACAGGATTCACTGGTTTATGAAGCTATCGGGAATGCGCTGGAGCTCACGACTTCTCAGGTCAGGGAAATGCTCCCCTGGGCGAATGCAACGGTTGCAATGGTACTGGAACACATCATCTCTATGCTAAATCCCCAGGGAGAGGAAGAGCCGGTGGTCAGTGCGGAGCTTATTGCCATGCTCAGCCGGATTGAAATTCGGGCAGCAGTGGTGAGAAAACTGAAGCTGTCGGCCCATGCGTTAAAACTGTATCAGGAACATTCTCAGATTTTTGAGAGAAGTATATTTTCTCTGCCTGCACAGGCTAACCCTGGCGTGTCGTTAAATTTACTGTTTGCTTTTGTTGAATATCAGCAGGTTATTAAAGGGGCCCAGCAGCCTGAAGAGACTATTATTGAATATCTCACACTGATTAATTCGCTTGATGAAAATGTTCTTACCCCCGAAACATTAGCGTTAATCAGAGATGAAGCCGCCGTGCTTATCGCCGGGTTCACTGGTCTGAGTATCCGGGTGGTTATTGATATTGCACAGGAAATCAACGAATCCGGATTACTTAAGACGGTGCGTGACCTTGAACGATTACTGCGCGTCAGGGGGCTGTGCGATAACCTTTTACTGGATGCAGATGCCATCTTTAGTCTGGGAAAGCTAACGCCCACCAGCAGCATCAGCGATTTCCGGGCAGCGGCGCAGAAAGCATTAAGTTGTCTCGCACTGGCTGATAACGCCGTCAGCCGAAGAGATGCGGATGAAATGGGCCAGAGCCAGACCTCCACGATTGGTGTCGATACAGACACTCTGGTCGCTAACAGTGAGGATCGCACAATAGTCAGAGTGATGATTCGCGATCTTATGGGAATACCAAGGAAGAATATCAATGTTCTCTGGAGTACATCGCTGGGATCATTGAGCGGAGAAGAAGAAAAAGGGGAAGGTGTTGTTACTGAAGTGGAGTCTGTCACGGATGATGACGGCATTGCCACCGTGTGGCTTCATCCAGAACAAATTCAGGGTGCTGCCAGGGTAGTTGCGCGTTACGGTCTGAACAGTTCCCTGACAGCAACGCCGGTTGCTATCACTTATGACAAAAATACCGTAAAAATTACGGTTGTGGACGGTTATCCGATGCCAACGGCAGCCAATGCAGGGGCGCTGGAATCCATTGAATATCGAGCATTGGTTAAGGATGGCTATGAGAATCTGGCGATGGGTGAGCAGGTACGCTGGAGTGTTGATATCGCTGCACCGCAGTTTTCCCCGCTGCTCGCTGTAGCTGATAAGAATGGCGTTGCCCGCACCATGCTGAAAACCCTGCATCCTGAGGAAGATGCTGTTGTTGTAGCTGAGTGTAGCTCTAATGGCGTAAGCGTGGCGTTTGCCCCAGTGGTATTTAAAGATATCCCTTGGCTGGCAAAACCCCAAATGGAAAGCAAGTTGTACCGAAATGTACCGCATGAGGTTACCTGCCGGGCGTATTCGATCGACGGTCAGCCGTTGGCTGGAGTGATAATCGAATGGAAAGTTATTCAGGGAGAAGCTGAGACGATAACCTCCTCGGTAACAAACGAGGACGGTATTGCCACACAAAGGGTAGTGCCGACTGCGACCGGGCAATTGCAAATAGCAGTAAGTGGTAAAAAAGATGAATATATTTTGCCTGCAGTTAAATCTAACGTTGTGGTTGTAGGTTATCTGGCTGTGACTGAAAAACGACCTGTGGAGGATATTAATTTATCCGCGTTGCCTGGCTCTAATGTGGTAGAACTCCCTGAGTTTAGTATCAAAATTAATTATGAGAGAGAGGGGGTGGGTATTATATGGATGATTGATGGTGAAGCGATAGATACCTGCCCTACCGATTTTAATGGCCGTTCAGTATTCCAGCCAGGAAAAATTGAATTTGAGGGGCGTTCGGAGCTAACTGTAACAGCCAGCTTTAAAGATGAGGTTGAATGTTATTTTAAAGTAAACATTATTGAAGGTGTAATGTTTGAATTTGTTATTCCTGAACAAGACTCTATAGCACAAAGGGATTTCGCAGAGGGCTTATACTTTATAAGTGTGACTCATAAATCTGCATTAAAGTTTCGTGCATATATACCCTCAACAGGTGAACCAGTAAATAATATTCCTTGCAAGGTGACGTTAATTAACCATAATGAGAGGTTTTTCACGGTTTCTTCATCCATCCCATGGGATGAGGAAATATTAACTGATGATGATGGTCTTTTGTCAATGGATATTACCCCAGCTATCCAGAAAGGTAATTTGGATGGTTTTTTATGTGATTTCAGTATACAAGTTCATGCGGGTGGGAGCGTTATTGGAACCATCAATATGGCCGTTTCTGTTTTCTATGAAAGAATTAATTTATGGAATTTTTCTTTACTATATTTACAGCCTACCGGTCATGGTTATGGGATATCTCCGACAGATAGTTGGCCAAATTCCGATGTTAAGATCCCTGTAAATGTTTCGGTGAGGACCTCACGAAATATGGAATTGGTTTCTACATACTTCGCATTTACAGGTAACGCACACGGGAGCCATGCTCCAGCCCTCTTAACTACGCCTAAAATACCTTTATTATTGCCTATTTCCGGGGATGTTGTAACAATTACTTATAATCAATTTTCTGTGAATGGTCTGCCATTAATATTCCCTGATGGAGCGGAATCTATGGATGGTATATATCACTGAATTAAAAGTGGGTAGGTAGATATACTAATACTGAATTGAGGAGTAACTATGACATCGTCAGCCTTAATCATCACTGAACTTGAAGAAGCTCGCCGCAGTGCGATGGTTTCGTACTACCTTGGCCACATAGCGGAAGATCACCCTGTGGAGGCGGCCAGAACGCTGGTCACACCAGAAGATCTTTATGAGTTTTTGCTGGTAGATCCGCAGGTTAACGGACAGGTTGAAACCAGCGCTGTGGCGATGGCCATTGCCAGCCTGCAGCAAAACATTCACGCCATTTACTATGGCATGGAACCGGGTTATGAAGGGTTTTCTGATAAGAGTGCACAGCGTCGCTGGCGTGACAGCATGTCCCAGTATGCGCTGTGGGCCGGGAATCAAATGCTGCAGGATTACCCGGAAAATTATATTGACCCGCAGTTGCGCCTCAAACAGACTAAAGCATTTAAAGAGTTTGTCAGCGAAACAAACCAGGGACGAATTTCGAAAGACGGTGTTCAGATTGCATTGAGTAACTATCTGGATAAATTTGAGTCTCTGGCAAATATAAGAGTCGTCTCCGGATATATTGCAGAAAATGATATCAGGAACAGCGCATACTATTTTATTGGCAAACAAAGTGATGGTGTCGGTAAATACTGGTGGCGTAAGGTGGATATCTCTCTGGGGGACCTCACCGGAGATGATGCTACCATCCCTCCAACGGCATGGAGCGAATGGGAGCCGATTAATATCCCGACGGGTAATGATGTTATCTCTATTCGTCCCGTCTGGTATAACAGTCGTTTGCATGTGGCATGGATAGAATGTCGGCAAGAGAGCGAGGAACAAGATGTCATTAAGCCAGACGAACCTGTCAGTGCTTCCTCGAAATATGTCTGGTCCTATCATCTGTCCTGGATGTTGACGACAGGGCAGTGGGCAGTCCCCATAACTCATCATTCTGAATTAAGTGACGTGCCAGATTCCAGTGTTGGTTTTTGTGCACTGGCGACGGATTATAACAGTAACCAGCCTCTGTTTTTAGCAATTAACAACAATCATCCTAATGAAGATCCAGAATTTATTTTGGTGGATAAATTTTATGATGTGACAAAACCAAAAGATTTTGAAGAAGAACATTGGAAGGCGTATTTGAAGGACGTTCCTTTCTGGGATAAGCCTATGCAAATAATGAACCCTGCCGCCTTTGGGCCTGGGTTTGGCATTTCCAACCGAGAAATGGAACCTGATTTTGTTTTTAAGTATGGCAATGGCTGGGCTTACCTTCAGGAACCAGAGCATGTAGGGTTTGACATTGTTGCGAAATTACTACCGGGGAGTTACAAAAATCTTGTTGTCGAACTTTTTATAAATGGCGTTGAAGGTCTGATAGATGAGTATCATGAATATAAACGTTATCCATATTTGCATAGCGAACATATTTTTGACTTTCATGAGTTCAACTATGCAGTGCGTTCAGTACTGAAACGTCCACCAATAAAAGATGAGGTGATTGAATTTGGCGTTAAGCTATCTGCAGACTCGTTTTCTGGTGAATATAAACTCACGGCAACTACAAAATATTCTGATATTCCTCAACCATGGGGGGAAATAACCATCCCTGAAATTATAACCCACGCTGATGGAGGACAGTTTCTCGATACTAACGTGTTGGGCATAAATCAGTCACATATCCGACTAAATACCCTTTTTGGCAAAGAATTGGTTCATCGTATTTCAAAATCTGTAGATGCTCTGCTTCACTGGGATACCCAGTTTATCTATGAGGGTTTTTTACCCGAAGGGGCAACCGGTGTCAGCGAAATCATGGATTTTAACAGCGCTAATGGTCGATATTTCTGGGAGCTGTTCTTCCATGTACCTCATTCGATTGCTGTCCGCCTGCATCAGGACTTCAGTTTTACAGAAGCAGAAGACTGGTTAAATTACATTTTTAATCCGCTGTTAAAACATGAGCTAAAAAGTATAGGTGATGGCGGTGAGCCTGTTTATTATTGGTCCGTACGCCCCCTGACCGAACCCGGTAACTCGTCATTTGAAATTGACGGTATTGCCGATCCGGACGCCATCAGTTACGCGGCACCCGTTCACTACCGCAAGGCCATTTTCCTGTTCTACGTTCGCAATCTTATTGCTCACGGTGACATGCTCTACCGGCGTCTGACACGGGATGCCCTCAATGAAGCCAAACTGGTCTATATTCGCGCACTCTCTTTGATGGGACCTAAACCCGATGGCAGGATGTTGACGCGCTGGGAGCCTCAGCCATTACAGAGCGTGGCAAATTATAATGAAGAGACGTTTGTTAACTTTGAGTCGACGATTTCACAGAGTGAGCAGTGGGCTATGCCTGTGTCCACGGTTCGTCCATGGTTTGAGTTACTGGACTCGGATAATTTCCGCCCGCCGCTTAATACCACGTTGCTTTCAATCTGGGATGAATTGGCGTCAAGATTGAGTAATTTGCGTAATAATCTGTCGCTGGATGGTAAACCTATTCATCTTCCCCTCTATGATATTCCTGTTAATCCACTCGACCTGTTACGGGCGCAAAATGGGGCTGGAGGACTGAGCCAGAGGGCGATTGGCGGCCCGGTGATTGTTCCGCCTTATCGTTACCGTGCATTGTTACCCAGGGCACAGAGTGCGGCTGATATGCTGATGCGCTTTGGCGATATGGTGCGTACTTACCGCGAACAAAAAGAGCGGGCAGAGCAGGAAGAAATGGTTCAGCGGCATGTCTCTGAACTGTCTGAGTTTGGTATCTCTGTTCAGGATATGGGCATTCAGGCTGAAAAAGAGTCGTTGCTGTCTCTTGAAAAATCCAGGGATACGGTTGGACGCCGTGCTGAATTTTACGAGCGTCTGGCCGATGAGTACATCTCCACTGATGAAAAGAAATCGATGGATCTGAAATTGGAAGCCAATGTGACAGGCGTCACCGCTCAGGGGATTAAAACCGCTGCAGGTGTTGCTCAGATGGGATCTGTTATTATAACGGCATTTGGTGGTGGGCATACGCGTAGCGGTGCCGTTGTGGAAGCTGCTGCAGATGCTATGAACATGGCAAGTGCCTGGTATTCCATTGAATCTGAACGTCTTTCCACTGCGGAGTTATATCGTCGTCGTAAACAGGAGTGGGAGTTCCAGCGTGACCAGGCAAAAGGTGAGGTGAATGCGCTGGACTCGCAGATTAATGCCACCAGAGCCCGAATTTCTCAATTTGAGGAGCAAAAAAAACAGGCGGTGTTATCCCGTAAACAGGCGGAAGAACATTACAGTTTCCTGAAAACCCGAACGACTAATGTGGGGTTGTACCAGTGGTTGCTCAGCCAGATGTCCACATACTATTTTCAGGCCTATGATGCGGTAGTCAGCCTTTGCCTTTGCACGGAGGCTTGCTGGCAGTATGAAACGGGAGATTTCCAGACCTATTTTATCCAGCCAGACATCTGGTTTGATAATGCCTTTGGCTTGGGGGCTGGAGAAGCTCTGCGCCTTCAGCTTCAGCGTATGGAAAACGCCTACCTGAAACGCAATGAGCGACGTCTTGCACTGACCAGAACCATTTCGCTAAAAGATCTGTTTAAACAGGAAACAGAGAATGTCGATCCTGTTGAAGAACTGATAAAAAATGGGAGCCTTGATTTCGAGCTCCCTGCCTGGTTATTTGACCACGATTATCCAGGCCATTACCTGCGGCAAATTGTCTCCGTTTCGGTGTCCTTGCCGGGTTTGCTCGGCCCATACCAGGATATCAAAGCTATTCTCACGCAAACATCCAGTAAGATACTGATGAAAGCCGATATGGATGCCGCCAACTTCCTCTATCTAAAACCTGATGGGGATGCGAAAAATATCCTGCTCAATCCGCGAGTCAGTCAGAGTATCGGCGTGTCGCATGGTATGGATGACAACGGTATGCATCAGATGAGCTTTGACGGAGATGAGCGTTATCTACCTTTTGAGGGGACTGGCGCTATTTCTGGCTGGCATCTCAAGTTCCCACGGTATGACAAATCTCCGCAGCAGGAACTTCTGGCTTCTCTCAGTGATGTCATCATTCACGTCCGCTATATAGCGCTGGATGGTGGACCACAGTTTGAAAGTGGTGTTACCCGACTGGTCGATGAAAAAATTGTTTCCTGAATCCTGATTAACGATTGTGGCCAGTTACAGGGGATGGTGGGATTCTCTTTGTAACCAGAGGTAGCATAACGAGGTTATTTTATGTCGCAAAACGTGATATCTCAGCCTGAAAATGGCTCTGCGCCTCAAGGTGCTGGTTTCTTCACCCCACCTTCCCTCCCTAAGGGGGGCGGAACCCTCACCGGCAGCGGTGGGGCGCTGCAGGCGGGCGGACCGGACGGCGTGGCGGGCTGGAGCATTCCCCTGCCGGTCTCCGCCGGCCGGGGTTTTGCCCCTGAACTGGCGCTGAGTTACAGCAGTGCCGGGGGCAACAGTGAATTTGGTCTGGGCTGGCAGCTGCCGGTCCCGACCATTCGCCGGGATACCCGCAAAGGTGTACCGAAATATGATGATGACGACATCGTCCTGGCGCCGGATGGTACGTATTTGTTGCGCCACGGGGAAATGCGGCAGGAGCGGCTCCTGCCGTTTTCAGCTTCGGGTAAGTACGGGTATAACATCATTCCGTATATCTCCCGCTTCGGGGGGATTTCCACTCGCTATGAGTGCTGGACGGAACTGGTCGAAGGGGCCATTCCCTTCTGGATACAGTTTTTTTCTGATGGCGGTCTGGCGCTGTATGGCTGGACGGCGGAGGCCCGCCTGAGCGATGGTGATAATCGTGTGGCGGAGTGGCGTCTTGACGAACAGATGACGGCACGTGGTGAGCATATTGTCTGGGCCTGGCGGAATGATAATCACGGAAATCTTGACCCTGAAGAGCGGAGTCGCCCGGGTGTTAATCGTTACCTGAGCGGGGTGTACTGGGGGAATAAGGAGCCGGCACTTCATTTCTTACGTCCGGTCAGCCCCGAAAAAGGGCCAGTCAGTGTCTTAACTGACTGGCATTACTCACAATGTGGGCCTTTCTTCTGGCTGGCCTGATAATCAATACGTCAGGCAGGTTATCCGAATTTTCAGTACAGACAGCAACTGCAATTGATTGAAATGGCGCCAGAAATGAAGTCTTTTCAGATGAATAATTATTTGCTATCTCATTGATTTGTATAATACTTAATTTGTGACCTTCGACAGGCACAACGGGAAGTTGCAGTACCGTGACTGGAGTATTGTTTGATTTGCCCGCTCTGACACGGCGGGCTTTTTTATTCTCTTAAGTGCTTCTGAATGGATATGCAGCGCCGATCGGAGCAACACACCCTTCATCAAATGATGAAAATACCTCCAGAAGTGACGGCTTATTGGCCTGACGATTATTTGATATCTCACTGATTTATATAATACTTAATTCGTGACGTTCGAGAGTCACAGTGAAACTGCTGTATCTTCACTGGTGTAATGTTTGCATTTGCCTGTCCATCCGGACAGGCTTTTTTTCGTTAGTGTATTACCCCCATTTACATACCCATTTTTGCCCGTTCACCTGGACGGCTATCAGGGGGGCACGGGCGGAGGCTGGAAAAAAATACCGCTCGGAGGTCTTCTGTGTGGGCGCTGACCCTAACGGTCGCCTCAGGGATGGAATATATGGACTGGCCGAAATTGCTGCCGATTGCCATTGGCGGCGGCATCGGCTTTTTCGGTGTTGGGTAGTTCCACCGTTTGCTGCCTGGCATATTAAGGCGGTAATGCAGCAAAATGAATTCTGCTGGCTGGCGGAAACCCGCAAATACATCGGGTAGATGGGAATCAAAGGGCCGCGTCATAAACGGTTGGCTGCTGTGATATGAACTAACTACACGCATAAAAAACCGTCCGGAAAGCGGCATTGATATCTTCTGTTGTACTGAAAATGGATTTTTTAGTTTATTCATCTGATAATTTCCGTAATGGTAGATGATATGTTGTAGCTGTGAGTGATGAGTGGTAAATAACACTGTTTATGAAGGGTTATCAGGCTATTGGTTCTTTCAATTTCAGCGGATGCTGTGCATTGAGCTCAACAGGTGTACCGTGAGGGCAGATGCGCCCGGTTTTCGTCTTCTTTCTCCCCGGTGCCAGTACCGGCACCGGTGTATCATCGGTGTGCAGTTTGTGGCAGTCCATCACATAGTTGTACAGTGCATCATTCAGTGGCGCCATTAACCGGCAACAGGCATCCACCCAGTTGGAGAGCAGTGCACGACTCAGATCCACACCCTGACGGGCAAAGATTTCAGTCTGACGATACAGCGGCAGATGTTCGCAGTATTTCGCGGTTAGCACCCGGGCCAGCAGACCCGGCCCTGCGATACCACGATCGATGGGACGTGATGGCGCAGGGGCTTCAACGATACAGTCGCATCTGACGCAGGCCTTTTTCACTCTGATCGTGCGGATCACTTTCAGGGCGCTGGAGACCAGTTCCAGTTGCTCCGCGCTGACTTCGCTGAGGTATTCCATACCGTTGCCGCATTCCGGACAGCAGGTTTCTGCAGGCTCCAGCCGGTGTATTTCGCGGGGAAGGTGTTCCGGTAAGGGGTGACGATGGCGGGACTGGCGCAGCTGGCGAGGGACCAGTGGATCGTCTTCCCGTCCGTTGTAGCGATCGCTTTGCTGCTCCTGCTGTTTCAGCAGGGCTTCGGCTTCTTCAACCTGCCGGCGAAGTTTTTCTGAGCGGGTACGCCAGCAACCAGCCAGATACGGGTGCCTGACGGAAGGGATATCATTGTTTGAGCTCCCGTATCAGCATGGCCAACACCTCTTCGCCAACCGCACCTTCCGTGTCTGAACGTAACCTCGCAGGAGATGTTGAGTGTTTCGGGCTTTGCTGACGATGCTGGCGTCCGGATTGTCGGTGCGGGAACTGAGGCGGGTTCAGCATCAAGCGTAATGGGAATTAGTTGAGGCATTCCGTCGGGGTCTGACGGCAGTTTTATCTTTCCCTGACGCCATTTCTGGCGCCACTTAAACAGCAGATTGGCGTTAATGCCATTGTCCAGCGCGAGTCTGGAGATTGAAACACCCGGCTGGAATGACGCCTCTATGATCCGTTGTTTAAATTCAGGTGAATAATTGAGACAACCTTTAGGTCTGCCCGGTGTAACACTTTTCTGCATATCTGACATTTTGGCACCCACTATTAATTTGGTGGTGGATACTTTGTCGAATGTGTCAGAAATTCACCAGACGGTACAGGGAAGACGCATACCAAAGGTCAGCCGGAACAGATCGTTCTGTTCAGACAACTTGCCGGTGCAGGAACGCCAGAGGTAATTCATCAACTTGCTGACCAGCTTCGCGCTGACGCCCAGCTGGCGCCCCTGCTTCAGAAGCCATTCGATATCGGGTGTTACATCACGCGAAAAGCGGCGTTGCTTCAGCGCAGTCGCCAGCCATCGGGTGAGAAAGAGGTTTTCCTGTGCTGGCGAGAGAATGCCACCATCCTGTCTGGCCAGCTCAAGTGCCACCAAGACGCACCATGCAAGATGGCCCGATTTATCTGTCAGCGTCAAGCTGGCTCACTCCCTGTATCAAAATTCGTTTAACGAGGCAGTTGGCGTCGGTATTAATCCGGGCCATAGCATGCTTCCGTCAGAATAATAACCGATCGACACTGAAATTTTAAACTCAGGCGGGATTAGGTTCCTTCCAGGAATATTGTTTCAGCCGTTTGTATCGCCAGCAGATTCAGTTGTTTACCGAAATCCGGAAAGCCTGCAGCTGAGAGTGCATGTAGCGGCTCACAATCAAAATCCCTCCGACTCGCAATCAGCGCCAGTTTCGACCCACATTAACTGCAAATGAAAACCTGACAACCTGAGCTCACTAACTTTTATTCTTTACCGGAACACTTTGATGGCTCAATTGTGTTGTGACACATGAGACAAAACGCCTTCTTTTTATGGTTTTTTAGCGCATTATTCCACTCCTGTTGATGCCCATTTTCTTGGGGATTTTCTCTTAAAGCTGATAATCTGTCGATTTCGTAATAGGCACTCAGACAACCACAACAAGGGCATAATATCGGTCCATTTTTAATCTTCATATCTCATCCTGACAGTAGGTGTTAACAATAAAATACACAGTTGTAATGGAGGGCAAACCGCATATTTACGCCTTCATATCGGCAAGCCCAGCATCCTGTCGCGCAGTTCGGCCGTACGGGCAGGGTCTAACTGATTGTTAAATAATGCTCTGATTTCAGCACGTTTTGTATCGAACTGCTCTACCATGTCCTTCAACCGGTAACCATGCCGGGTGAGCGTCGGTTCCAGGTCATCCAGCTGGCGTGACAATACGGATTCAACCAGCGTGGCGGTAATAGGCTTTTCCCTGTTTGTCAACGCCAAGAGTTATGACCTTTTTTCGCCATTTTTAATGTCCGCTATTTGATCACTTCTGTTGTCCGCTTTCCGCCATTTCATCATCACTGATTGGCGTTGCGTTTTTTGCCAGCACTCCGGCTTTGCGTTTTTCATTCAACCGGTAACTTTCTCCTTTTATATTCACTGTGGTTGAGTGGTGCAGCAACCGATCCAGGGTCGCCGTTGCCAGAACGTTATCGCCGAACATCTCTCCCCAGTCTGCGAAGCCTTTGTTGGATGTCAGGATTATGCTCGCTTTTTCATACCGGCGATTCAGCAGGCGGAAGAACAGACTGGCTTCCGCTCTGTTCATCGGCAGGTAGCCTATATCGTCCAGGATTAGCACCCGCGCATAGTTCAGCTGTTGTAGCTGACGCTCCAGCCGGTTTTCCAGCTTCGCTTTCATCAGTGTTGCTACCAGCCTGTCGAGTGGCATGAACAACACCCTGTGACCTGCATCCGCTGCTTTCACGCCGAGGGCTACGGCCATGTGGGTTTTCCCCACTCCGGGAGGACCCAGCAGGATCACGTTCTCACAGCGTTCCACGAACGCCAGACCGGCCAGTTCCCTGACGACCTTACGATCGATCCCAGGCTGGAAGCTGAAGCCGAACTGCTCCAGCATTTTGAGCCACGGCAGACGGGCCTGCTTCAGCCGGGACTCCATGCCGCGCTGATGCCTGCCGTTCCATTCTTGCTGCAGTGCCATACACAGGAACTCCCTGTAGTTCAGCTCATTTTTAGCTGCCTGCTCCAGCAGGCTTTCAACGTGGTAGCTAAGGTGTTCCATTTTCAACCGGCTCAACAGCGCTTCAAGTTCATGCATCACAGCAGCTCCTCATACGCGCTCAGTGGACGATGCTCCACCATGCTGACCTGCTCCAGTGCGAAGCGCTGTTCCAGGGTCTGTCTGAGCTGGCGAAGCTCCCGCTTGTCAGCCACATTGGCCATCCACTGCTCCAGCTGCTGATTAACATGGGCGAAGCTGTCGAACCTGCGGTACCGGACGAAGAAGTTCTCCTTGAGATATTTCACCATCCGCTCCACCTTACCTTTGGTTCTGGCCCTGCGCGGACGGCAGGCACGTGGCAGGACGTCATAGTGGTCGCCCAGTAACAGGAACCCGGAGTTGAACACCACTTTCCCGTTGTTATTTTTCAGCACCGCTGCTTTCTGGTTATCAACCAGCACCGTTTTCACACTGCCACCGAAGTATCGGAAGGTGCGAACCAGCGACTCGTCGGTGTGCTCAGCATCCTGCTTTGGCGCGACGAAGACATGGAAGCGACGGGAGAACCCCAGCGTATTAACCGCGAAGTTCACTTTGCACCGCTGGCCGGCGACCTCAACTTTTGCCTTATTCAAAGAACTTACATTTCAAAAACGCTGCTTACCAGACGCATCTCGCCCAGGGGATCACCATAATAAAATGCTGAGGCCTGGCCTTTGCGCAGGGCTCGCATCACCTCAATACCTTTGATTGTGGCGTAAGCCGTCTTCATGGATTTAAATCCCAGCGTGGCGCCGATTATCCTTTTCAGTTTTCCATTATCGCATTTGATAACGTTATTCCGGTACTTAATCTGTCGGTATTCTACGTCAGACGGGCATCGACCTTCGCGTTTTAGCAGAACAAGCGCACGGCCATAAGTGGGCGTCTTATCCGTGTTGATAAACCGTGGGATCTGCCACTTTTTCAGGTTGTTGAAAATTTTACCCAGGAACCGGTATGCGGCTTTGCTGTTACGTCGCGGGGAGAGGTAAAAATCGACAGTGCGACCCCTGTTGTCGACGGCCCGATAAAGATAAGCCCAGCGGCCATTGACCTTCACGTAGGTTTCATCAATGTGCCACGGACAAAAATCGGAAGGGTTACGCCAGTACCAGCGCAGTCGTTTTTCCATTTCAGGCGCATAACGCTTAACCCAACGGTAAAGAGTAGTGTGGTCAACATTCACGCCACGTTCAGCCAGCATCTCCTGTAGCTCACGATAGCTGATACTATATTTGCAGTACCAGCGTACCGCCCACAGGATGGTGACACGCTGAAAATGCCGACCTTTAAATGGGTTCATGTGCTGCTCCGTCAGCAAAAGGTGGCGATAAGTTTATCACCTTCAGATTTTTGCAACAGTGCCAAACCGACTGCACTGGTCAATAATGTATTCCGGGGCGTTGCATGAGCGTTCCGTGTTGTTAATGTTATATATTGCGCTCTGTATATTCCCTGGTGATGCTTTATTTATTTATTTATTTATTTATTTATTTATGCCGGACTGTTTTTATTATTCTTTCTGCGCATGCCGGTCCACCCAACTTAAAAACGCCGGGCAGTGGATGTGCTGTCTGGCGTAGCGGACGGCGGACTCCCAGTCGGTGCTCTGCCCGGTTGTTTTATACTGCTGGGTGGCCTGTTTGACCAGTGAAACAGCAATGATTTTATGGATAAATTGCGAATGGTTCATCATGAGTTCCTTGTGAGTGGCAAAAAATCTCCATGAATGTCAGTGGAACGAAATTACCCTGTTCTGGCAACGTTTCGTTTACATTCAGATAAAGTCTGGCATAAATCCGGAAATATGCTACCGCGTCATTTCGTCAATAAGGCGTCAATAATGACGCTATATGAATCGATTGGGCCAGGGTCATGTTTGTGGGTTCACCTGAACCATCATTTTCCCTCAGAAGCCATACCGGATGTCTTCCTGGAAAAACACACCTGTTGGCTATGCTGAAAACCAGCCACTGCCGGCTGCCATGAAGGGCAACAGTAACGTCACAGGACATGATGATGACTGATATTCAGCCTTACTGCCGTGCAGGATTCCCTGCACGCGAACACTCCTGCCATCCCCCCCCTTCACCGCAGCCCGGCATTGCGGCGTACACCGGAAGAGGGTACCCAACGCTCATTCGGAGCATCCGGAGTGAACTGTCGCTGGAGTCTGCTGGGCGACACCTACTGACCTCGCCTTTGTGTACCCGCAGGCTCCGGTACCCGACCTGAGCCTTTATTCCGACACGCTTCATCAGTCGCCAGACTCTGTTCACTCCGCACTGTTGACCTGTTATGTTGCCATTCTGAACCCGGCACACCTGATCGCTGCAGATGGCGATCGTCACGATCGTGACTGACGTAACTTCCATTTCATCAGACCTGCCGCGACAGGAGCCGGTACCGTCAGACCACGCCAGCGAAGCCGTCATATTGTCACGCAACAGGGAACTGGCGTATACAGCATGACGCTATTCCCCCCCGCAGACATTGTCAGCCCCCATGGGGCGGCATTATGGACGGCGTCGTGTATTCCCCTTCAGCAGGTGTCATTCCGGGATGTCATGCAGATACGGTTTTACCATCGTGGGGGCAGGCTTAAGGGAGGTGGAATGTTCAGCCAGGGTTAAATTGCCTTATGCCAGAATGCGGCATTGCTGAAACTGCTGAAAAGCCCGCAACAAACTTTACCACGGGCGTACAACAGTTTAAAACTGGTGGTTAGTGAGCTTTACGCGAACATTCAGCCACACCGGCCTTCAGGGCATTGATTTCATTCTGCTGTTCTCGTACCGCCTCGATCAGTGGTGCAACAAGTTTCTGATAATCAACCTGCCTGATGCCCCCTTCGGTTTTGACGAGCTCCGGATAGACTTTTTCGACATCCTGAGCGATTAAGCCCACATCCGGTGTTTTGCTCTCTTTCCAGGTGTAAGAAACCCCTTTAAGTTTGAGGATTCTTTCCAGTGAATTATCGAGGGGTTTGATATTTTCTTTTAATTTTTCATCACTGAACGGACAGCAATTCTGCCCCACATCAGCCCATGTGAATGATGAAAACAGTAAGGGAACGGCAACGAAAGCAATTTTTCTGAGTAGCATGTCTTCTCCATGAATAAGCACGGCGTTTAGCGCCCTGAATGACTGGCAGAAATAACAGGTATCAACGACTTCTTTTGCTGACTCATAAAACCTAACAGAAAATAAAGCTACACTCCATGGACTCAATTGCAATATAAACCATCATCAATGACAGTAATTGACCCGATAGTTTTGTCCAAAAAAATATTCAGGCAATCATATTCGCCAGCCGAAATAGAATATGATAGCAATGTTCTCTGCGAATGGCTGAATAGTAATTATGACTTGTTACCAGCTGAAACCCTCCCTTTAACCGAAGAACTTTTCTCGCAGTTACTTATTAAGGTAGTAACATCGTCACAGCTCAGCAAAGAAGCGCTTGTCGTTTTAGTCAGGACATTCAGATTATCTCTCACTCATGTTCCTGAACACTTACCGCTGAATAATGCGACGGTACTGATCGAGCAGAAATGGCTGGCACCAACCAGCACCGTATTTGAACAACGTTACAAGGCTCTGCACGAAGAAGGTGACAGACTGACGCCACTGCTTTACGCGCTGATCTGCGCCCGTCCTGAATTATTGAGTGAGAATTACGAGCTTGTTTTATTTGCTGATGACGAGTTTGATCGGAAAATTACCCGTTTAATTTTAAATGGTGGCCAGTTTGCCGACGATATCTGTATCAGTATACTGAACTGGCTCTGGGAAAAAGATGAAGCCCTGCTCTCTGAGGGAACACTTCTCAGCCAGGAAGCCCTGGTAAGGTTCTCCGCCAGGCTGACCAATGACCGGCAGAAGCAGGCGCTGCTACTCCAGTACCTCAAAGATGGTAGGGCATCACAGGCATTTATCAGGTCGGTGTTACAGACGTTCCAGCATCCTGATTTTGCCGCTTTCCTCACTAACAGGAATCACCGCAGTATCGCTTATTCAGACGCAATGTGGGCTCTCGCCGTCCAGCTGGGAAGATGTGAATTCATCAGGCCGCCGAAACCGACGCATGGGAATACACGTATTCGTATAGAGCCGCTCAGTAACGGTGAAAAGGGATACGACTTACATCGCTGAATGGCTGTCAGGCCGCAGGATGGCGGCCTGACTACGTTACTTCACCCAGTCTTCCAGCACCAGGTCCGGTACCCGCTCAAACTCCCGTGTATTATTCGTCACCAGCACGGCGCCGGCCGCAATGGCATGCCCGGCTATCGCCGTGTCGTTCGGGCCGATCGGCGTCCCGGCGAGGCGCAGTGCCACCTTAATCTCCGTGGTGGCGTCCACCGCAGCGCGATCCCAGGGCAGGATGGCATCGAGGCGGGCGCAGAACGCGTCGACCAGTTGGAGGTGGCGCGGCGAGGCTTTCGGGCCGGTGGCCCCGAAGCGCATTTCAGAATAAGTGATGGCCGAGACCACGATTCGGTGGCCGCGCAGCACCGCCTGCTCCAGGCGCTTCAGCACCGCTTCAGGCTGCTCGCGCATGATGAACGAGCAGATGTTGGTGTCGAGCATATAGATCCTGTTCACAGGTTAAATCGTCCTTCGTCGCTGACAACGTCCTCGCGTTCCGCCATAAAGTCCGGGTCTGCTTTTTCCAGCTGCGCGAACGAGCCCCAGGTCGGCCGGACGGGGCGCAGGATGATGCTGTCCCCCTCCCGGACGATCTCCAGCTCGCTCACCCCCTCAAAATCCAGATCGCGGGGCAGACGAATGGCGCGGTTATTGCCGTTTTTAAAAATGGATACGGTTCTCATCATTTCCTCCTGGCCGACCGGCCTGTATAACTATGTTCAGTATATGCAGATGTAAAGCATATGTATAGTCGTAGCATATGCAGATGCCAGACATATGGATATGTTTAACATATGCTGCGTTCTCTCTTTTTTCGCGAAGATCCGAAAAAAGTAAAAGCTGGAAGAGACGAATAGTTCATAACCTGAATTATCTTTATTAGTAAAATCATTAAGATAGTATGAGTGATGAGTGTATCACCCCGGCAGTTCACAGTTTCCGGAAGTCCTGGTCAGTCGTTTACGCTGCGGTGGTCTGTCCGGAGTCAGTCTGCGGTCATTCTGAGAGGAGACATCCTGTTTCTGACTTGAGGCCGCACGGAAGGACCAGAATATGTCCGGGCAAGGAACGCCATGTTCTATGACAAGGATCGTGATTGTGAATGAGAGGCTCTGACGTTTGGTTTTACCGTACCCTGAGCGGGTTACTGGCATGTCTGCGCTCCCTTCTCTCTCTGCTGATATTTTCGTGTTTGTGTCCCTGGCAGGAATACCGCCGGCAGTGCACGGCGTCGCTCTTCATCAGGGTACATTAAACCTAGACAGCGGGACGGCATTTCGCCATTTCTTTTCTATATTTTAGGAGGCTGCCATCCGGCAACATTCCATATCCGCCACAGGGAGCTCTCACATGTCCTCAGTATCCGCCCATCCGGCAAAGCCGTCCTGAACAGCGGCGCCGTCTATTCCGGCGCCCGCAATTACCTCAGCCTCCTCATCACCGGGGCCGACCCCGTACCGGCAGTTTCCGGGCCGGACTCAGCCGTCCCATCAGCCCGTCCGGCTGGGCCTCCGGAGCGGCGTCATCCCGTGCGCCATCTGGTGCTGGAAACACCGGCGGCGTCCGGGGACTGGCAGGATGAGGCACGCTGGACGCTTACTGTGAAATTACAGGCTGTCATTATTCAGTTTGTCCCGTTTCTCAGCGCCAGCACAGCATTCATACCACCAAAGGCAAATGAACTGGACAATGCTGTACTCAGCTGTCTCTTTTCAGGCTGACAGATTATATTGATATCGCATTCCACATCACGTTCCTGCATGTTCAGCGTCGGGGGAATGACAGCATCCCTGAACGCACCCAATACGGCAATCAGTTCGACTGCTCCCGCAGCCCCCATCAGATGCCCATGGGCAGATTTGGTGGATGAGACGGCGGTGCGTCCGGTATGACTGCCCAGTAACGCCGCAATCGCATTTGCCTCAGTGGTATCATTCAACCGTGTTCCGGTACCGTGAGCGTTAATATAATCAAGCTCCTGTGGCAGGATACCTGCCATCTCTGTTGCCTGCTGCATCGCCCGTAACATGCCCCCTGCATCGGGTCGTGTCAGATGCCCCGCGTCACTGCTCATGCCAAATCCGGCCAGCGTTGCCAGGACTGTGGCCCCACGCGAGACAGCATCGGTCTGTCGTTCCAGCACGAACACGCCGGCACCTTCCCCCATGACCAGTCCACTGCGTGTCCTGCAAAAGGGACGACATGTATCAGGTGATAACGCACGCAGGGATTCCCACGCCCGGATGCATCCGGGCGTGATACTGGCTTCAGTCGCCCCCGCGATAACAACATCAGCCAGACCGCTGGTCAGTAGTCCGCAAGCCTGAATCAACGCGTGATTGGCAGAGGCACAGGCACTGGAAACAGTAAATGCCGGGCCCTGCAGGCCAAAGAACATGCTGATTTGGGCCGACGGCGCGCTGAACATCAGGCGCGGAACACTGAGGGGAGAAAATACCGGCGAGCGATTTTTTGCCTGGTGGTAAACAGCAAAGAGTGCCTCTCTGGTGCTCTCAGCTCCGTTTGCTGAGCCAATAATTACGCCAGTTCTCTGTCTCAGGGCAGCGTCATCGAAACTTAACCCGGCCTGCGTCACGGCTTCTTTTGTCGCCGTCAGTGCAAACTGAGTGGAACGGTCGAGGGATATCAGTTCCTTGATCGTGAAGTGGTCTTCAGGATCATAATCCTTCACCTGCGCGGCAACCGGCGTACTCAATTTTATGGCTGATTCGAGTTTTAGAGGGTGTATGGCGCAGACTCCATTGCGCATGGCCTGCCAGGTGTCAGCGACCGTGAGTCCCAGCGGACTCACGCACCCCGCCCCGGTTATCACGATACTCATAGAGCACCCCGGACCATTGACCGGACTATATCGCAAAGTGCCTGGAGGGTCACGGTATCCAGGTCTGTGAAATCAGTATTGGGGACTGTGACATTATATTCTTGTTCTATTTCCGTGAGTAACGTCAGGACATCAACAGAGTCCTGCCAGAACTCCTGGACGAGCAAGGACCTGTTTTCTTTATTCGTAGCAGTTAACGCTGGATTAATACGGGAAAGGAAAGAAAAAAAATCATCATCAAAATTGCTCATTGTATCTTCCTTATTGTCGAGGATAATGAGTTCAACATTCAGTTCAGCCACATCGTCTGACGTATTACAGTTACTGCTTATCAGGCACCGGACACTGACACAACCTGCCTGATACTTAATTATTTCCGCATGAAAAATAATGCTCTTCGAGACTGACAGTAATTTTTTTGCCCGCATATTTGCGCTGATAATCCGGTACTGCAATTCTGAATAGTATGTCTGTCTAAGCAGTGTGGTGATAAGTTGCGTTGCTGCCGACATGACGATGGCAACGGGCCATACCGGGTAGTTTTCAAAATGACCGGCACATAATATGGGATTGTGACTGTCTATCTCTGCGGACAGTTTTCCCTGGTGCATTTCCTGCAATATTCGCAGAGGGACTGGTTGACACCACGGTGATGCTATTGGCAAAGCTGTCGTGCATGTCGGCATTTCTGCATCACGGCAGAGAAAGCGAAATTGTTTTTTACCCAGGCGAACATAGGAAATGACAAACTCAAGTAGTATGCTGTTTTTGAAGAACACAGCCCCCTCCACGGTCAGTCTGCTGGCTGTGTTATCGCGACAGCGTACACAGGCAGTCATCACTTCTCCGGGTGGAAAGCGGAAACCATTGCCCTTTGAACCGGTAATATCCGCCTCAACTGCAAGATAATAGTTAGGGCGATTTCCCGCCGCCAGAGATTCTCCCAGCAGAGTACCCAGTATAGCCACGTGCCGGCCGGCCTCTGCAACCGAAATGGGGGCATATTCACCATCAACTGGCTGTTCAGGAATAAAATCACCATAAATTCTGTCACCGTATGTATCTGCATACACATGCCTGAACGCATAATAAGGTGGCTTAACCGTAAGGGCTGATATCAGACTTTCATAATTATCATCAATGGGGAGCACATATCCTCCTTCAGAGGGATAAAAAGTCAGTTAAACATTCGAATGGTTTTCTTTTATTGCCAGTCAGTATCCGGTAATGGTAAAACTCGCTTTTCCCGGCAGGGGATTATGCCTTCGGGAAAGGAAGTCATTCCCTATACGGAAAGTCATTTTATCTTGCGGTCAAAAGAGACTGACCATATTCCCGGGACAGAAAAACGAAATGGGAAAGGGGACCCCTTCAGCATGACTCCCTGATTCAGTCGGCGATAGTGAAGGGAACACAGGTACCGTTAATAATTCAGGACGACACGAATGCCATTTGATATTCCGTCGATAAGCCTGTTAACTTCTTTATCCGTTAAGCTATCGCTACTTCTTTTGACTATCTCCTGGTATTGTCCCCCTTCAGCTTTTACAATTTTGTTTGATATCACCAGGGTTAGCGTACTTCCTGCCTTCATTTCTCTGGAGATATCAATAATATCGTCAATTCTTTTCCAGCTAACTGGTATTACCAGGTCCCAGCCTTTTCTGGCCGCTTTCAGACGGATGTCTGTTGAATCGTCAATAATCATATCATTTCCTCGCTTTTAAGTGGTTATGCAGACAGTTATGACTATGTTTATCAACCTTCCGGTATGACGCCTGAAGGCTTAAACCCGATCTTCCGGAAGAGATTCTCCCCGACAGGACAGGATTCATGCTTTCCGCCAGCCTTATTCATTTTACGACGCGGAGTACCGCTATCCGATATAGTTGATAAAATCAGAACGGACATGGCTATTCTGACGTGCTGGTTCTTGTCGTTCACGGGGATAACGGAGTTTGCTGTCCCTTGCCATTCCGTTATCCCACCTTCCCGGGCCTGATTCAGCCGTAAATTTTCAGCTCTTTTATCTGATAATCGTTGCCCATGGAGTCACTTTCATGACTGAGCACGCTGAAGGTTGCAGCGTCGGTGTCAGGGGTAAATCCCCCCTCAATGGTGACCCATTTACCGGCCTCGGACAGTACCGTGACAGGGGTGATATCCTGACTGTTAACCCGCAGGGAAAGACGGGGTTCTTTATATTTCCCGATGATGCGTGCGGCCTGGATGGCAAACTGATATTGCTTACCTTTCTGAAGACCGTTTAACGTTTTACTGTAAGCGTAAACCCAGTGCCGTATGTAGCCATTAAGCCAGTGCTGGTAACTTAGACGCCCACCTGTACAGACGGACATCTAAGTATGGAATCCCAATCCTGGCGAAAAGAACCCCGTA
>NZ_JBQENX010000019.1:0-26275 GCF_052044775.1 Enterobacter sp. 22466
AACTCAGAAGTGAAACGCCGTAGCGCCGATGGTAGTGTGGGGTCTCCCCATGTGAGAGTAGGGAACTGCCAGGCATTAATTAAGAAGAACCCCGTACCGTAAGGTGCGGGGTTTTTTGCTTTTGTTTTCCCCTCACTCTCACCCTCTCCCTGCGGGTGACTCCATCCGACAGCACAGTTTCTCCCCATGATTAAACAAATTCACATTTCCCTCTACGAAATTTCTTAATTTCCCATTTTTTATATATTTATATATGTGGTAAAAGCATCATAAATTTCAGATTATTCATGCCACTCTGCGAGATATAAGACCCTGTTTTTTGAGTCTTACGAGTTAATAATGCGTATCTATCCCACATTAAATGTATTGCTTTGTGATGAAATTGTGATTTGGTAGCATTTGAATTAGTTCGAACAAACGATGGCAATTAATATTAGGCGAGTTTCATTATTTGCATATCGTTTTAAGAACTAAACCAAGAGTTAATTTCACTCGTGTATATCATTTTTGTAGCGTGACGACTCTTTATTTCTCAGGATATTGGTAAAAACAGGATATTTTATGAAACTGAATAAAGTTGCTATGGCTGTTGCTTTGACCGCAGCTCTGAGTTCAATGTCTGCATTCGCTGATACGACGAATGGCCAGATTGAATTCCAGGGTGAACTGGTGAATACCGCATGTGGTCTGGCGCCAGGCTCAAGCCCGGTAAGCGTTGATTTTGGCCAAATTCCAGTTTCTGCACTGGCTAATGGTGCGCGCGCCGGAAATGTACATCAGAACATTGAACTGCAGCACTGTGACACCACCGTTGCACAAACAGCTGAGATAACGTACTCCCCAACCAGCGTAAACCCAACGGATACGTCTCTGGCTGCCTTCACTTCTGGTACTGCGTCGGGCGCTGGTATTGGCCTGCGTGACAGTGCCAGCCAGGACGTCGTCTGGGGTAACGCAACCACGCCTGTTCAGTTGGTTGATGGCACCAACACCATTCCGTTCGTGGCATATGTGAAAGCAGAAAGCGCAAGTGCGACCGTAACGGCAGGTTCCTTCCAGTCAACGGTTAACTTCGAGATTGCTTATCAGTAATCCGCAGAGCATCGTCAGTGCGGGAATTATCCCGCACTGTTAACGAACGAAAATAAAATGGACATTTAATGCCGCTTTATTTCACTGTCATCGCGATGGAACGATTTACGCGAAAGTCATGACGGCATTTCTCCATATTTTAATTTTAGGCATTAACAAAATAATTATAACGCAGTGGAACGCTGGGCGCTTTTAATGGATTTGTTCAGGACGGGGATCATGTCAGTAAAATTAAAAACGAATCTTACAATTATTGCTCTCCTGGTGATGAATTGCTGCTATGCAGCAATGGCGCGCGGAGAAGAGCGCGTTGAGTTTAATACTGATGTTCTGGATGCTTCAGATCGTACCCGTATTGATCTGTCACGTTTTGCGACAGATAACTATGTCACACCTGGTGATTATCTGCTGGATATCCGTGTTAACGGCCAGTCGGTAGGCCAGGAGAAAATCCGTTATGTGGAATCGCCTGAAGGCAATCGTACGCTGCCGTGTATCAGCGGTGACCTGCTGGACAAACTGGCGCTGAAAGAAGGCGCACGTTCACAGATCGCTCAAATCTATGAAAACTGCTATTCCCTGCAGCGTTTGTCGGGCGCGAAATTAAGCAACTATGCCGGCGTGCTTGATATCACCGTGCCGCAGGCATGGATGAAGTACAACGATCCTGACTGGACGCCGCCTGAACGTTGGGATGAAGGTATTGCCGGCCTGATTTTTGACTACAGCATTAACGGGCAGCTGACTCGTCAATTCAGCGACAATAAAAACTACAGCGCGATATCAGGTTACGGTCAGGCGGGAGCTAACATCGGCGGCTGGCGCATACGCGGTGAATATCAGACCAGCTACTACAGCCAGCACCATCAATCCAGTTTTGACTGGAACCAGATCTACGCCTACCGGCCGTTGCCGATGATGGCGGCAAAACTGACGCTGGGGGAGATTTACCTGAACTCGCAGGTTTTCGATACGCTGCGATTTACCGGGATTAACCTCGCCAGCGATGAGCGGATGCTGCCGCCTGCGCTGCAGGGCTATGCGCCTGAAATCCACGGTATTGCTCGCTCGAATGCCAAAGTGACCGTCAGTCAGGGCGGGCGCGTCATCTATGAAACTACCGTCCCCGCCGGACCGTTCAATATTCAGGATTTGCGCAGTTCAGTGCGCGGTACGCTCGATGTACGCGTTGAGGAGCAGGATGGCTCGGTATCGCTGTTCCAGGTGAATACCGCCAGCATTCCGTATCTCACGCGTCCGGGCTATGTTCGTTACAACCTCTCTGGTGGCACGCCGTCCCGCTATAACCACTCGCTAAAGGGACCGACGTTCCTGTCTGGCGATTTCTCCTGGGGGATCAGCAACGCGTGGTCGCTGTACGGTGGCCTGCAGTCATCGGGTGAAGCCTACACTGCAGCCTCTGTGGGTATAGGTCGTGATCTGAACGCGTTAGGGGCGATCTCTCTGGATGCCACAGAGTCGTGGAGCCGTGAGCCTGACGGCAAACGCCTAAAAGGTACCTCATATAAGTTGAGCTACGCGAAAACCTTCGACGAATACAACAGCTCAATTACGTTCGCGGGGTACCGCTTCTCACAGGAAGACTTCCGCACGATGACGCAATACCTTGATGAGCGTTATCAGGGTTATGACCATGTCGGACGCGAGAAACAGCTCTACACCATTACCGGGAGTAAAACCTTCTGGGCCGGTGAGGCGGGTAAAGCGACGACCGTCTTTCTTACCTGGACCCACCAAAACTACTGGAATCAGCGCAGCCAGGATCGATACGGCATGTCCGTGGGGCGAGCCTTCCGCATTGGCGATATCAACGGCATCAACGCCAATCTTTCTGCTTACCGTACTGATTATAAAGGGCGTAAGGACGACTCAATCTCCCTCTCGCTGTCTGTGCCGATTGGGGATAACACATGGGCGGGTCTGGACGTCCAGACCAACAACGGTAAAACCAGTCCAATGGCGTCATACACCGACAACAGCGACTTCAACAATCTGTGGCGCGTTCGCGCGGGTGCCAGTCAGAACAGTAACGCCAGCGTTGACGGCTATTACCTGCACCGTTCGCAGTGGGCGGAGATTAATACCAACGCAAGCTACCAGCAAAATGAGTTTATGGCGTTAAGCACCACTCTGCGCGGCGGCTTTACGACGACCCGGCACGGTGCGGCGATGCATAACAGTGGCGCAACAATGAACACGGCGCGGGTCATGGTCGATACCAACGGCATTGGCGGCGTCCCACTCAATGGTGAAAAGTCCCGGACTAACCGCTTCGGTATTGCCGTTGTACCGGATGTAGTGAGTTACAACAGCTTTGATACCCGCGTAGACGTCGACGCCATGGATGGCGATATCGAACCGGCCAGAGCCATCAGTACCAGCACCCTGACTGAAGGGGCCATCGGCTATCAGGCTTTTGGGATGGCGAAAGGGATGAAAATGATGGGCACGTTGCGCCTCGTTGATAACAGCGTCCCTCCTTTTGGGGCAGAAATTTACAACGCCGATGGCGTAAGCGTCGCCATGGTGCTGGAGGACGGAAAGGCATGGCTTGCGGGCATAAACACTAATGAAACCCTGAATGTTATGTGGGGGGGCAAACAGCAGTGCAAAGTAACCGTCCCGCCTGGAGAGAACAACGGACGTTCGGACATGCTTCTGCCGTGCCGTTAATCCTTTAGTAAGCATTATCTCACTGTAATTAAAGGCTAAAAATGAGCGAGAACAGACATAGCAGATATCTTATGGCGGCGTGTGCGCTGAGCCTGGTGGCGGGCTACGCGCAGGCAGGCGTCTCCCTGGATCGGACGCGCATCATCATTACGGAGAAAGAGTCTTCGTCCAGCGCCAATTTGTCCAATACCAGCCCGGATATCCCCTTCCTGGCCCAGTCGTGGGTGGAGGATGAAAAGGGCAATAAGATCACCTCTCCGCTGATTGTACTCCCGCCGTTACAGCGAATTAATGGGGGGCAGAAAGGGATCGCGCGGGTCACTAAAACGGCTGGCATCGAAAAACTGCCGAAGGACAGAGAGAGTCTGTTCTACCTCAACGTCAGGGAAATTCCGCCAAAACCGGAAAAACCCAACACGCTGCAGCTGGCAATGCAATCACGCATCAAGTTGTTTTATCGCCCTGAAGCGGTGATCCCGAAGACAAAGGGGGAAGTTTGGCAGGATCGGGTGGTGTTCCAGAAAAGCGGCAGCGAAATGACCGTGCAGAATCCTACGCCTTACTACGTGACGATCCTCAGCCTGACCAAAGGAGACGGGGTGAAGATCAGCCGTTTCCCGGGGATCATGGTTGCGCCTAAATCGAGCCAGACGTTTGCGGTAACGGACGCCGGTGTCAGTCAGTTTTCTATGAAGTTTGTGAATGACTATGGCGGGCATCCGGAGCTGAAATTCCGTTGTGATGGCAATACCTGTAAGGCGTTACCCCCTGCCCAGCAGGGCTAACAAGGAAGGAGCCTGACAATGCAACATCCTTATCCTTATGCCGCTCTTCTGGCGATGTGTGCGCTCGGATTTTCCGGGGCGGCGCGCTCTGTGGTGGACGGTGAAATTAAGGCGGTAAATGGCACCTATGAATACCTGATCAACATTAGCAATCATGATATTACCAGTAATCAGGTCGGTGCTGTCGTTATCGACGAATTTGATCTGGCAGGGATGTTTCAGGGCCGCGCGTACTGCGCGCAGCCGATGATAAGCCAGCCGGTCTATTACACGTCGCAGGCAACGTTAACCCAATCAGGAATGACGGCGGGTTACCTCAAGCTGAATGACTACATGGACGTCAAAATCGAGATCTACATCGGCGGTAATCTACAGCAGTACAAAACCGTACCCTTCGATAACGTCTCCAATAACGTCAATCAGAACTACTGCACCCCCCCCAGCACCATACTGGACAACCAGTTTGCCTCCGGTGCGAAGGGGAAAGTGACCTTTATGATCACCAAGCCCATTATCAACGGGGTCAACTTGCAGGGGTCAGAAATCGCAACACTTTATGGACGACTGGGGCCGGGTGCAATGGGCCAAACGCCACTGTCGCGCGTCACCATCGCTTCAGGCGTCATCACCGTACCGGATAAATGCATCGTGAATCAGGGAACGCCCATTGTCGTCGACTTCGGCAACATTACGGGGACGGGCAGTCGGCTGGATGGCATCAATTACAGTCAAAACGTACCGATTCACGTCAAGTGCCAGGGCGGCAGTTTTTCCCAGGGAGAGCTGAATATCAAGCTGGGGATCCAGCAAGCTAATCCAGCATTCAGTGACGGTAAATACCTGAGTACGCAGGGAGCCGTCGACCGGTCTGAACTGGGGATCGCGCTGCGTGATAGCAAGGGTAATCCTGTGGTGCCAAACACGTTCTATAACGTGCCGGGATTTTCCCACAACGAAGGTGACTGGAACCTGATCGCCGCGCCGGTGGCCAAAAACACTACCTCGGTTATTCCCGAAGGCGAGTTCCATGCGTCGGCGACGGTTGTGGCTGAATTCCAGTAAGGAGGGAATATGCATCGCATGATAATCATCCTCACCTGTTATCTCACGGTATTCGCTGCGGCACCCGCCTGGGCGCGGGGGGAGTTGATCGGTGGCGATCTTAGCTTTAAAGGCGTTGTAATGGCTTACCCGTGCAGTATTGCGCCAGAGTCGGGTCGGATCCTGGTGGATTTTGGTGAGGTATCAACAAAGTCATTGTATATAAACGGAAAAACGACACCGGTTCCGTTCGCGATTAAATTGCAGGACTGTAATCCGAACGTCTTTAACGCGGTGACGGTAACGTTCAGCGGCATCGCCAACGCCAATATGGCGGACCGGCTGGCCATCAACGCAACAGCGCCGGGTAATGCGGGCGGGGTAGGGATTGGATTGCTGGAGGAGGATGATACTCCCGTGCGCCTGAATGTCGCCACCCGTCCCACTCTCATCAACGACAACCTGTTACGGCTAAGCTTCCAGGCTTTTGTTGAAGCGGAACCCGATGCCGTGGCAAGCGGAACGTTAACTACCGGGCCATTTACCGCCACTGCACATTATACGTTGGATTATCAGTAGCGGCGTTAACCGGGAGCTGCGACATGAGATATCAGTTCTTTCTTTACGATAAAAATATTTTTTATTCGCAAGGAATTAAAATGGTTATTACCAGTTTACTCGCAGAACAAGCGGACGTTTTATATTCCTTAACGGATGATTACGATCAGCTCCTTGTTCAATTACAGCGTCAGGTTAATGACGAGGGTTGCATGTGGATCCTCTGTGATTTAGACAGCCTGCCGCGAGAGCGGCTTCACACGCTGCAATTAATGAAAGAGTTCTATCAGCAGGAAAATAAAAGCCTGATTATTCTCTTAAGCAAACATAATATGCCTCTTTTTTTTGCGCTGTATTCGCTTTTGCCCACCGCGCACTGGTTGCTCAAAACTGAAAATATGGAGAGCATCACGCCTTTTTTTCAGCGTCTGTTGGATAAAACACGTCAGGGATGCTGCTTTAGCGCATCGCTGGTCAACTATACGAAAAAAAAACTTTATGACCGGAGCGTGGAGCCCACGATTTCCGGGAGTGAGTGGTGGTTGATGGAAGAGCTATTTAAGGGAAAATCCCTGTCGCAAATATCAGACGAAGTAAACGTCGACATTCGTCGCTTGAGCTATATCAAACGCCATTTAATGAAGAGGTTGAATATCAGAAGCAATATCGCTTTATTCTCCGCGTTTCGCGGCATTATGCCCTGAATCCGTGAGCCACATTTTCGGTAGAACGCATTACCGATTTAACAGTGCAATATATTGCACGCCATTAACCCGAAGTAAGGAGAACGGAAATGAAAAAACTGACCGCATTTGAAGCCGCGAGGATTGTGGGGGGAACCTGCAAGACGTGTGAAATCACGTATCAAAACGTCACCGTTGGTGGCGTCACCTCCTGTAAGCAGATCACCACCTGTACAGATAAGCATGGCTGTACGACCACAATGAGAGATGCTGATTCCAGCAAATGCGGTGGGATCCCTAACCGCTATTAACATCGACATTGCCTGGGGACTGAACACCCTCAGGCTCTTATTTTCTACCGAGAGAATACGATAGTGACTACCTGTACGCGCAAAACCGCGATCGGTTATTCGATCTTTCTGATTATGATTTCCGTTTTGATTACGGTACTTTGTTACCATATTTTTGTTTTTAAAACTTTTACGAGAGATGATTCGCAGACGCAGGCATTTCGCGAGGTCAGCCCCGACATGCAGGCGAACAGTCCGATTAAAAATGAGCGCAGTATTATCGAAGTTATGTCTTATGGTTGCCATTATTGTGCGGCAAACGAAGAGAACCTCGCGGAATTTAGCCGTACTCTGCCGCCGGACAGCACATTTACCTCTATTCATATTGCTGGCGAGGATAATGGTCTTGCAGCCTATGCACCGCTTTTTGCGACGCTGGAAGTGATGGGGATAGAAAAGCAGATTCGCGACAGTGCGTATAACGCCATTATCACACGCAACGTCGATTTGACGGATGAAAAAAAACTGAACGGTTGGTTAGTCAAAAATAATATTGATGTCGTCAAGTTTAATACGTTCAGGCTAAGCAAGGCGGTAAAAGAACGTCTCAGCGAAATGGCGGCCATTACTGCTTATTATGATATCAACGCCACCCCGATGTTTATTATTAATAAACGCTATGTTGTTGCTCAGGATCGCGAGTTCCCGGCGTTTGCGCAGCGCATTCGGGAATTGCTCGAAGAGGATAAATAATCCCGTGGTCAGATTATTCATAATCTGGAGCGTGTTGAGTTTTAAAAACAGCACGGGAAAGATTGAAGGCATTCAGCAAAGGCTTACTCAGTGCGGTGTTTTTTTTCTGAGGAAAATAGTGCGCGTCGTGCCTCTCCCTGTGACGCTGACCGTGGCGAAGGGACTGTGCGCAACGCGACTGTTCGGGCATGCGTTTCGCTTGCGTAACGCGGTGGCGAATGAAAACGTTCGTTGCCTGACCGGGCAAAAGGTCCGCCTGAACGTGGCCTGGCTGACAGTACGGCGACGCCTGCTGGAAGAGGCCGCCACCTGGGCGCAAAACCCGGCGCTGCTTCAGCAAATGCGTACTTGTGCAGCGGAACTCAATGCGGTGGTTACACCGCTGTACCAACAAAACGCACCCTACATACTGGCGCCGCTCCATACGGTGTCTGACGTACTCGCTGCCATCATTGGTGCCAGCGTCACGCCGGGGAAAGCTAGCGTGGTGGTCTCGTCCAGCGCGGAGCTTTACAGCGCCCCCGCCCGTGCATTAGGCGGCGTAGCACTTGACTACTGTTCAATCCACCAGGAAAACAAAACGCTTGCCAGCAACCTGATGGATCTCATCACCGATGTCGCTGCCGGGCAGCGGAACATGATTATTTTCCCCGATATCACCCCCGACTATACCTCGCAGGCTGAAGGGACGCTGGTGGCGAAACAGCCGTGTCGTTTATTTGGTCGCAGCGCCAGGTTGCACGGTGGTCTGGTACGTCTTTCCGGGGCGATAGCTGCGCAGGTCGTGTTTTATCACCTGAGCTATGACAACCGCCTGCGCATTCACATTCATCCGCCGGTGAGCAACCAGCATGTCGCCAGCGCGCTGCCCGACATCATTGAATCTACCCTGCGAGCGTCCCCGCAGGAGTGGCTCCTGTGGCACAGCCATTCTCTCTACTTTATTAATCACTCACGATAACAATGAAAAACACGATCCCGACTCTGATCTTTCAGGAAGAGACTAACGAGTGCGGACTGGCGTGCGTAGCAATGCTGGCACAAACGCAGGGACAGACGATCTCACTGGAAACGCTGCGCGACATTTTTCCAGCCTCCGACCACGGTACGTCGCTGGACACGCTGATGGCCATTCTGGCGCGGTTGGGCATTGCGACGGCCCCTGTGCTGTTTGAGCATCACGAACTCAGTGAACTCCCGCTGCCAGCCATTTTGCACTACGGCGCGAGCCACTATGTCCTGCTGGCCTGGCGTAAAGGCAACCACGTCTGCGTGATGAACCCGGCGATTGGCGAGCAGTGGCTGCCTTTTGCCGCGCTTAAGCAGGAGATCAGCGGCTATGCCCTGATAGTGGAGCCAGAGCAGAGGCTGGCTGCAGATCCCGCGCTGGCGCGACCGACAGCGGGACAGAGCATGCCTCGGGTGATGAGCATGCAGGAGACGGCGGATGTGCCGGGCATATATCGGCTGATGCTGCTGACCTTCATGGTGTCGTTAACGCTGTTTCTGATGCCCACGATGGTGAGTAGTGCCATCAATAAAGCTTTCTCCAGCGTTGAGAGCAGCGGCTTCCCGTACGGCTGGTTTATTCTGGCCTTTGTGGTCTCTTCGCTGATGGCGCTGGGGGTTCGGGCGATCGCCGAGCGCTACATTAAACGCTTTGTGCTGATCCACAGCGGTGTCGGCTTTTCTCGCCTGCTTCAAAACCCCCTCCGTTTTTTTGAAAAACGCGCGCCGGGGGAGATCTTCAGCCGCTTCACGGCCTGGCAGATGGGCCTGCTGCAGAAGATCGAACTGGATAATGGTTTGCGTTCCGATTGGGTGATCGGTGCGATCGCGCTGGCGATCATGTTCTGGATCGCGCCCATCCTGGCGGCGATCTCCGCCATCGGCGTGACGGTGATGGGGATCATCAGCGTCTGGGCCGTGATCCGCGATCGCTGGTTTACCCAGCAGTTACAGCTGAAAAGCGCTGCGCTGAATGATTTTTTCATGGAGACCCTTCAGGGCATATTGACCGTCAAAACCGCCGGGCTGGAAGGGCAGCGTCAGGCGCAGTTTGCCGCCTTAAGCTGCGAACTCTACACATGTCTACAGCGCCAGAAGGTCTATCAACAGGTGAAAGAAGGGCTCTATCAGCTATGCGGCAGCCTGGAGATGGTGGCGTTTATGCTGGTGGTACTGCCGATGGTCCACGGCAAGCAGATCTCGCTGGGCGATTTTTTTGCCTACAGCTTCCTGCGGCAAATCTTCACGTCCTACGTCACGCGGATCTTCTACGCCATCATCCAGAAAACGCAGCTGCACGTGATCGACACCCGCGCACATGCCCTCTTTGCTCCAGGAGGAGAACGCGCGCCCGCGTCGCTGACCGCGGTACCGGCAGCGGATACAACGCCTGCTTTGGCCTTTGAGGCGCTTGGCTACGGGTATGACCCCGCTGTGCCCGTCCTTTCATCCGTCTCATTATCGCTGCCGGCGGGTGAGCAGATCGCGATAGTCGGGGAGTCGGGGGCCGGTAAAAGTACCTTACTTCGGCTGATCGCCGGGCTGTTTTCGCCTCAGGCAGGAGGATGTTATGCCGCCGGTCGCGCGCTGCCTGCCGCGCAGCTGGCGCAGTATGTCTGTTTGCAAAGCCAGGAGGACATTCTTTTTAACGCCTCGGTGCGTGAAAACATCACCTTATTCGACGCGCACTACCGCGAGCGTGACCGCGGACGGGTTGAGGCCCTGCTTGATGCTCTCATGCTGGGTGACGTGGTGCGTGCATTGCCGGGTGGGCTGGATGCTCTGATCCGCGAAAGCCACGCGGCGCTCTCTCTCGGCCAGCGTCAGCGCCTGTTGCTGGCCCGCGCGTTGTACAGCTCACGTCCGGTGTTATTGCTCGATGAGCCGACGGCCAATCTTGATGACGAAACCGCGGCAATCGTCATGGCAACGGTTCACGCCCACTGTCGCAGGGCCGGTAAGTCGTTGATTGTTGTCACGCATAGCGAGCAGGTTTTATCGGGCTTTCAGCAGGTTTACCACCTGGTCGACGGCAGGCTCAGCCTGCGGGAAGGGAGTGATGAAGCATAAATCTCGCTGGGTGATGCTGGGCTGTGGTCTGGCGTTTGCCGCCGCGATGGCGGGCGTCTGGGTGTCTATGGCCTCGCCCTCACCACATACGCGTTTACCCGTGGACACTATCGGCACCGGCGATATCGAAAAGGTGGTGCTGGTGACGGGGATCCTGAAGCCAGCGGTACAGGTTAACGTCGGTGCGCAGGTCAACGGACAGCTGCGTAAATTGTATGTTCGCCAGGGAGAGCGCGTGAAGAAAGGGCAACTGCTGGCAGAAATCGACCCGACGTTACAGGAATCGGAACTCAGGAATACAAAGGCGCAGCTTGCCAGCGCCCGAGCGCAAAAGCGCTCTGCGCAGGCAATGTTGCTGCGCTACCGTCAGGAGCTGGACCGACAGCGCCTGATGCAGCGCGACGGCTCGGGGGTGCGCAGTGAGTTTGAGCAGGCCAGATCGCAATACGCTGTGCAGGTGCAGCAGATAGCGGTGAGCGAGGCGCAGATTGCACAGGCTGAAATGGCGGTGAAAACGGCGCAGGCCAACCTCAGCTATACCCGCATTGTCGCGCCGGTCGACGGCGAGGTGCTGGGTATTGTGACCCGTGAAGGTCAGACCATCGTTTCTTCGCAAACGGCGCCGACCATCCTGGTGTTGGCGGATCTCGATACGATGCAGGTGCAAACGCGTATTTCAGAAGCGGACGTCCAAAAAATTCATCCCGGCCAGCCGCTCAGTTTTTATGTCATCGCTAATCCGAATAAACGCTACGCCAGTACCATGGGCTATGTGCAGCCTGCGCCGCAGGACGCGATGGAGGCGTCCGGTGAGAGAGGAATGGGCGGGAACGCGCAGGCGATGGCAGTCTACTACACCGGCACGTTCGAAGTGCCTAACGCCGGGCGTGAGCTCAAAACATCCATGACGGCACAGGTATTTATTCAGATCGCCAGGGCCAGCAATGTCCTGCGTGTTCCGGTTGCCGCACTGGGCCAGGCGCTGGATGCCGATCGTTACACCATCACCACCGTTAAAGATGGAAATACGCAGTCCCGCACGATCCGCATTGGCATTCAAGATCGGCAGTACGCCGAAGTGCTGGAAGGGCTGCAGGCGGGCGAACAGGTGGTGCTGGCGCAAGAGACGGAGCGAGGATAGCGGATGGAGCCGATTATCGTATTACGGCGGGTGTGCCGACGATTCCACGCGGGCACTCAAATGTTAGCGGTGCTGAGTGATATTTCACTGACCTTTCATCGCGGTGAAATGGTGGCGATTGTGGGGGCATCCGGCTCGGGTAAGTCCACGCTGATGAACATCATTGGCTGCCTGGACAAGCCCACGTCCGGAGAGGTCCTGATCAACGGTACGCCCGTGCATAACGCGGATAGCCTCTACCTTGCCGATCTGCGCAGCCGTTACCTGGGATTCATTTTTCAGCGCTATCACCTGATGCCGTATCTGACCGCAGAAGAAAACATTGCCATTCCCGCGCTGTACACCGCGATGTCGGAACAGGAGCGTACCGCCCGTGTGCAGAGGTTAGCTGTTCAGCTCGGGCTAGAAAACCGTCTCCAGCACCGTCCAGCGGAGCTGTCGGGTGGACAACAGCAGCGGGTGAGCATTTGTCGGGCATTGATCAACGGTGCACACATTATCCTGGCAGACGAACCTACCGGCGCGCTCGACAGTACCCGCGGTAAGGCTCTGATGGGCGTGCTGCATCAACTGCATGCGTCAGGGCACACGGTGATTATCGTTACCCATGACCGCGATATCGCCCGACAGGCGCAGCGCATTATTGAGATTAGCGACGGGCGAATCATCAGCGATGTACGGCACGCTGAGGTTCATCCCTCAACGCTGCTGCCTGAGCAGGACAACGGCCGAGCGTTGCTGGCGAGCCGTTTTCGCGAGTCGGTTCATATGGCCTGGCGTGCACTGCTTGGGCACCGGATGCGCGCGTTTCTTTCCATGCTGGGGATCATCATTGGCATCGCGTCGGTGGTGTCGTCAATGGCCGTAGGGGAAGGCGCGCGGCGGGCGATCGTGGATGAGATAGGCAAGCTGGGAAATACAACACTTGAGATCCGCCCGGGCACCGGATGGGGCAACGCGCGTCCGGACATGGTGCGCGCGCTGTCGATGGAAGACGTGCGCAGTTTGCAGGCGCTGCCGTGGGTGATGGGCGTCTCGCCGGTCGCCAGCAGCACTGCACTCGCGGTGCGCAAAGGTCTGGATTCCTCGATGATGCTGTCAGGGGTATCACAGGACTTTTTCACCCTGCAAGGGCTGCGCGTTGTTCAGGGTAATGGCTTCACGGCGCGCGATGTTGCGGAAGGTGAACCGGTTATGATCCTGGATGAAACCGGGCGAGATACGCTGTTCCCCGGTGGGGAAAATCCGCTCGGTGCACTTGTGCAGATTGCCGGTGCGCCGTGGCGCGTGATCGGCGTGGCCACTCGACCCGGGCCGAAAGTGGTGGGGGGCTTCATGGCGGCGTGGGTTCCGCATACTGCTTTGCAGCAGCGGCTGACGGGGCAAATACCGCTGGAGTCGCTGGTGCTGCGTTTTCAGCCGCCGCTGACATCACAGGAGGCCGCGCAGCGTGTGGAGCGCCACCTGCTGCGGGAACACGGACGAAAAGATTTCTTTATACAAACCGACGATCGGCTGGCGAATGCCATGCAAAAAACGTCGGACTCCATGTCGCTTCTGATTACGGCGATCGCGGCTATCTCGCTGCTGGTGGGCGGCGTGGGTGTGATGAATATCATGCTGGTGTCAGTGACGGAGCGGACGCATGAAATCGGCATTCGATTATCCGTGGGGGCTCGACCCGCAGACATCATGAACCAGTTTCTCATTGAGGCGGTGATGATCTGCGTGCTCGGTGGCCTGGTGGGGGTGTCATTCGCCTGGCTGGCGGGGCATATTTTTGCCTTCGTGACGGACGCCTTTTCAATGGTATTTACCGTATTCCCGGTGCTGATGGCCTGCGGTTTTTCTGCTGCGATCGGCCTCACGTTTGGTTATTTCCCGGCGCGCAGCGCGGCTCGCCTTAACCCTACGGAGGCGCTGGCTCGCGAATGACACGATACCTCTTTTTAGCCGTACTGCTACTCCTGGCGGGTTGCCGCGCGATGACCCGCAGCGACTACCAGCGCCCGCTGCTGTCATTGCCCACACAGTGGCCCACGATGGCGGAAAAGGGGACGGAAAACAGCTGGCGTTTTAGCGATCCCCGCTTGTCTCAGGTGATTGAACAGGTACTGGAAAGCAATAACGATCTTGCAGCGGCAGCCCTCACGCTGCAGCAAGCACGCGTTGCGGCAGGACTCACCAGCACCAACATCTCCCCCGACGTCAGAGTGAGTGGAGCCGCCAGTAACAGTAAAAATGTGCGTCGGGGGGCACCTCCACAGGAGAACTACAGCGGCAGTGTTGCCATCGCCTGGGAGCTGGACCTGTGGGGAAAACTGGCGCGCACCCGTGAGCAAAGCGAATGGCAGGCCAGGGCAAGCGAGCAGGATTACCGTGCAACCGTTCTCTCAACGATGGGCCTCACCGCTCAGCTTTACTGGCGTATCGCCTTGTATAACCAGCAAATCCGCCATCAGTGTGACGGTCTGGCTGTCTCTGAACAGACCGTGCAACAGGTGTCCTCATGGTTTAACGCCGGAAAGGTGGGGAAACTTGATGTTCTGCAAGCACAGCAGGCGCTACTGGCGCGGCAAAATCAGCTCAGAACGTTGGTTCAGCAGCGCCAGAACACACGCAGTGCGCTGGCACTGATGCTCAACAGGCCGGCGGAACAACATGCCGATGAATTGCGCGAGCTGGACGTGCATCAGCAGGTGCCTGTGGCACAAAAAACGCCGCTACGGGTGATCGCTCAGCGGCCAGATATTCAGGCTGCTGAGTCGCGCCTGCGCGCCGCGCTTGCGGGTTACGACGCGGCTCGCCTGCAGTTCTACCCCACGCTTTCTCTTGATGCGTCTCTGAATGCCGGGAGCCAGGTTTTTAGCCAGTGGTTCCGCGATCCTATCCGTACGACAGGGGCCGCGCTGGCCTTGCCGTTTATCCAGTGGAACACCCGTCAGCTCACCGTCGCGCAGGCGGATTTAGCGATAAAACAGGCCGCGATCGCGTTTCGTTCTACCGCCTATACCGCACTCGCTGAAGTTGATGAGGCTATGGAATACCGGCTGAGTGCAGATGAGCAACGCAGCCGACTCCATCAGTCGCTGGCGCTTAGCCAGCGGCGATTATCCCTTACGGAAAGCCGTTATCGCGCAGGAGCGGTGGATTTCCAGACGCTGCTCAACGCGCAGGACGATCTGCTGAACACAGAGAACGCCCTCGCGCAAACCCAGTACGACTACCTTTACGCCACGCTGCAGCTCTGGCTGGCACAAGGGGGCGACACGCAAAACAGGATAATGAAAGATGAAGCTGAAAAATGGAGATAATCGGGTGGTTGTTACCGGCTATGGGGCCGTTACCCCCCTTGGCGTGACGGCTGGTGAGAGCTGGCAGGCGATCATGGACTATCGGCTGGGCTATCGCTACGTCGATTACACGGCGCGGAATATCAAAACCCATTTTCTCGGGCTGGTGGACAACGAACCCAGCCTGATTGGGGTTCCTGCCGCCGTCAGACGCCGTCTGCCGCGTTTTGCCCGACTCACGTTTGGCGCGGCGCGTCAGGCCATGGCGATGGCTTTTGGCGGCCAGCCACCGCAGGAGTTCTATAGCCCGCTAGACTGCGGCGCGATCATGGGGACCGGCTGGGGAGGGCTGGACGAAAGCTACGATGCGCAGAGCGATTTTTCGGCAACGGGCTTCGCCTCGCCGTTTAACTGTTTTTATTCGATGCCTAGCGTCACCACTGCCGCCTGTAGCCAGTTCTGGGGGCTCAACGGCTTCCAGAACACCGTGGTAGCGGCCTGTGCGACGGGAACCATCGCCATTGGCGAAGCCTACGAGGTGATCCGCACCGGCAGAGCGCAGATGATGCTGGCGGGGGCCGGGGAGTCGCTGACAAGTCCCTGCGCGATCTGGAATATCGACGTATTAGGGGCGTTAAGTAAAGAAACGCAGGATCCGCAGCGCGCCAGCTGTCCTTTCAGTGCCCACCGTAATGGGTTCGTGCTGTCGGAAGGGGCGGCGGTACTGTGTCTGGAGTCGCGCGAGGGGGCGCTTGCGCGCGGAGCGACCATTCTTGGCGAAATTACGGGTTACGCCAATTTCTCTGACGCCTGGGATTTTACCTCGCCCGCTGAAGACTGCCTTGCGCGCGTGCAAACTATCATCTCCGCGCTGCGGCAGGCCGGACTTGAACCCGAGCACCTGGACTATATTAACGCTCACGGTACCTCGACACCGCTCAATGACATCAACGAAACGCAATCGCTAAAAATGGCGCTGGGAGAGGCGGTCTGGACTGTTCCCATTTCCAGCACGAAGTCTTACTCCGGGCACTTAATTTCAGCCGCAGGCGCGTTCGAGAGCATCGTCTGCCTGCAGGCCATTGCCAACGGCATTATCCCCGCGACGACCAATTTTCAGCATGCGGATGAGTGCTGTGATCTGGATTATGTCGTTGAAGGGCATCGTCACGCCACTATCCGCCGTACGCTCAACCTGAGCTTTGGGTTTGGTGGCGCAAACGCGGCGTTGATTCTGGAGAAACATTCATGATGACGCTGCGTTACAGCCAACAGGATGCGCGGCTATGGGCTGCATTTTCAGGGGATTACAACCCCGTGCATTTTGATAAAGCCTGGGTGAAATCGCAGGGTGGAAGCCGGCTCAGCGTGCACGGTATGCGCGCCCTGCTGGATGTCAAACGGTTCATCAGTCCGGAAGTTCGCCGCTCATCCTTTCTGAAGTGTACCGTGCGGTTGCGCAGGCCGCTGTGGCGGGATACCACTTATCTTCTGATGTGCGATCCCAACAAGCCTGTTTCAGCCTCCGTGTACGATCTTACCGCTCAAACGGTCTGCCTTTCATGTGCTATCGCGCCGGTTAACCTTTTTGCTGTGGCAGAAGCAGAAAGTCAGCGAGAACTCGGCGCATCAACCATTGCCGCGCTACATCAGACGTTTTTGCCCCTGCTTCCCCACGCACAGCAGTGGCATTTTCTTGATGCCCTGCTGTTTCGCCATCTTCTTCAGGATACCGCGCTGTTACATCAGAAAGACATCGCACCGCTGATACCGTCTGGCCATACGCTGGAGGCGTTGTTTACCCGCTATCCCGTTGTCCAGACCCATCAGGAGGTTGTTTTTGACAGCCATCTGCTCGCGCCCTGGCAGACGGTGCCTTTACCGGAACCGCTTGAGATAGAGACATTACCCGCCACGGTGGTTGGCGATCTTAGATATGGTGCAGTGGTGCGAATTGCTGCGCAAACCCGCTATCAACAACACTACATCAGCAGTGCCGTGACGCTGAAAGTTGGCCCGCTGACAAAAGGAAATGCAAATGAACTCGTATGAAATCATCTACAGCAAAATCAGCGAAATGATTGCTGATGCAAGAGATCTGCCGCTGGAGGCGCTGACACCAGACAGGACGCTGCCGCAGCTGGAACTTGACAGCCTCGATTATGTTGAACTGATGGTACTGGCGAAACGCGAGTTTAACGTGACGCTTACGGCCGAAATGTTTATGAAAAAGCCGCATATGACCCTTCGCGATTTGAGTCTGTACATCGACCTGGAAATGGCTGGCTGAGATGGCAAAGAGATGGATGTTGATCACCGGCGGCAGCAGAGGAATCGGACAGGCTTTGGTGAGCCACCTTCTGCCCGAGTGGAACATTGTGTTTACTGGCCGCAATGAGGCCGGAATTGGCCGTACGCTGGCGCAGGCGCAAGGTCAGCACACGGCAACCTGGGTAAAAGGTTACCGCTGCGATGGCCGCGATGAGGCGGATGTCCAACGGCTGGCGACGTCGCTACTTGACGAGTTTGGCGCACCAGCGGCCATTGTACACAACGCCGGAATGACCCGTGACGCACTGCATATTCATCAAACGGCACGCGACTGGCAGGATGTGCTGACGAACAACCTGGTTGCGCTCGTGAACTGGAACCGAACGCTTTTACCCGCCATGATGATGCAGGGGAGCGGAGCCGTAGTATTGATGTCGTCCGTAACGGCAATAAAGGGCAATAGCGGCCAAACGGCCTATGCAGCCAGTAAGGCCGCAATGATTGGCCTGACGCGTTCGCTGGCGCAGGAGATGGGACGCTTTGGCATTCGGGTTAACTGTCTGGCGCCGGGACTGATTGAAGGTGAAATGGTTGAGGCTATCCCTGAAGCCCGCCTGAAAGCCATGCGGCAGAGCATTCCCTTACGCCGTCTGGGGCAAACGCAGGACGTTGCGCACGCTGTTGCCTTTCTGGCCGGAGAAGGAAGCCGCTATCTCACCGGACAAACGCTGGTGCTGGACGGAGGGCTGTCAGCCTGAGTTAAGGCAGCCGCGAGAAGGGCGACTTCCCGCGGTTCATGACAGGGTCAGTTGATTAATTCGCTGTACCAGAGCGCGTCGTTCTTTGACCGACTCATGGAATATCTGTAATAAAATCGCACTGTGTTGCTGCACGATACCCGCCAGCGCGGGGGTGATTTCCGCCGTTTCACCTACCCGGGCCTTAAATTCGGATGATAGCGTGACCCCCTGAAGTAACGAGGCCAGCCAGATGCTGGCTTTGATAATCGTCACTTCCGGCGGATAAGCGGATTTTGCATCTACGGATTTCTGGAGCTGACACCACCCTGCTATGTCTCTTATTGCCTCAATAGGATAGAGCTCATCCCAAACTGCTTTTCCCTCATCGGCCTGTGCCGGTGTGGCGCACAGGGCCAGGTTCGGGAGATTATGCAATAGCCCTCCGATTTCAATCTTTAAACACTGCACGGGAGGAATACCCATTTCTCTGGCAAGGTATCCCGATATTCGCCCGACCACCAGAGAGTGTTGAACCCCATGTTGACTGAATCCATCTATAATAAACGCCAGCATACCGGCGATATCGCGAAAATTGTGTAATGAGAGGGTGTCGTTATGAATGCGGGGGATTTCTTTAATATAATCGTCAAACTCTGTTGATTGAATTCTTAGCCAAAAATGATCCCTGCTTGCGACCCTTTGGAAGGCATGGATATAGTCAGGTTGAAACAGGTCATTCTCACCGCTGACAATAATTTTTATAATTTCTTCTTGTGCGGTGATGACATCGCTGGCCCGGTAGTGAGAGATTAATACATCCAGACGATCGGCCAGATAGATGATATGGCTTTCTTTCGGGGTTTTAACGCCATTAACACACGCTCCCCAACCATTATTCCATTGGGTATGATGATATCGCACAATGGCATTCAACGGATTCAGTAAAGGTACACTGGCCAGCAATTCCGCCCCCACAGCAGCGTGGTTATTGAGTTCATTATCGTAATAGCTCATAGGCTGGAGGCGAGACTCTTCATTCAGTCCTCCAATATCATGAAGCAGGGCCGCCAGCAGGGTTTTCCGACATTGCGCTGGCGTAAACTGCGACTCTCGTGCCAGGAGCCAGGCAATATACGCCGTTCTGACATGATGCAAGTTAAGCCGAGGGTTGATCATGTCTATTATTTTTGAGATGCAAGCCAGTGATTCTATTAAGTTTATATTCATGATATTGAAAATTTAACTTACGCTGTGCTTCGTTAAAGAAAACCACACAAATTATTTTCGTTTGCAACCATACTGCGGAAATGTGTGGTTACCAAAGAGTAATGTATTATTATTGAATTGATTGAGGTAAATTATTTTGTCGTCTGGCCCTTTGCCAAATAATAAATTTATGGCGACAGTGTCATCAATATTATCTGTGTTGTCGCGCAGGGTACGAACGCTCGTGACTTGATATAAATGCGCGCTGGGGTTGAATTTTTTGTATTTTATCTTGAGCGTTCGCGAAATAATTTGGTTTTTATTGTCATGAGAGAGTAAACCATCGATATTCATGAGGATATGATCGTTCGCCATGTTGATAAAAATCAGCCCTTCAGCATGGACACTTTTTCCGTTAATGTTTTGTACGACAGAAAATTGCGATTCGCAGGAGAAAACAGTGGGGCTGGTAAATGAATACATCCCCCCCGCCAGGAAGAGAGCGAGGCAGAGCAACAGGAAAAAGACGCGCTTAGACATTGTTTTTTTCTCTGTAATAAAAACTTTCGCAGTTACCGTTATCACACTCAACGAGTAGCAATTGTATAATGTTACCTAAGGTTCCATTTATCTGCTTCTTGTAAAGGTACAGTTCTTTTGGCTGCGAACAGTCGAATGGTTGTGTTGTAAAATGAAAGCTATTTTTTACATCCCATAGCGACAGTGCGGGGGATGTAAAAATGATGCATTGGTCATCAACTATTTTATGTACGTTATTCCCTGAATCGACGGTGTGAGGCCTTATTACTAAAAGGATTGACACAATACCTAGCGCGATTATTCGGGCTATCCTTTCAAACACCGAAGGAGGAGGGGGGTTGCGCGTGGCTTCTGAGGCTTTTTCTTCCAGGAACGGGGTACGATACTCGCGGTCGTTATGGATGATGACATCATCTGCAATCTTAAAACCAATGCGGGGAACGGTAGTGATAATCTCTTTTTCCACACCCAGGTCGTTCAGATTTCTGCGTAACGTTGAGATATATTGATTGAGGTTACTATTTGATGCTCTGGCGCCGTACTGATCAAACACGGAATGAAAAATTTCACTTCTGGACAGGATATCGCCGCGGTGATTGAGTAATTCTGCTAATAGACGCGTCGATGTCTGAGATAATTCAACGCAATCCCCGGTAAGCACATTAAGGAGAGATGCATCCTCCGTATCAAAAGTGATAAATCCCTCAATATCGTACCTCATATCCCTCTCCTCCCTAAGCCCTACTTTTCTCTCACATACCGACTGTTTTTGATAAAACAGTATGAAAGCCAGATAAAAACCCTGTTTTTACTTTCATTTGAAGCTAATGTTGCTGGTTGAATCAAGGGATTTCATACTGCTAACTCCTTCAAAACTCAGGAGTCGACAATGAAACTCTCACTGTGTTCATACAACCCGGAGGCTGTACATCCAGGCTACAACGCACCTCACGACAATCTGCAGATGTTAGCGGCGGAAATGGGAATAAGTGGTCTGGCGATGATCAGAGGGCCGGAACAAATGTTGATTCTCAATTTACTTAAAGATCATAGCACGCAGGGACTGTCCACGAGGGAGCTTGCCAATCTGTGCGGTATTTCAATTTATAAAGTTAGACACTTACTTCTTCCGCTGGAAAAATATGGCCAGGTTATACGGGATAAAATGCAAAAGCATCATCAGTGGTTTTTGTCAAAGGATGCGACATAATTACATTTGCATTCTAACAAGGGGTATTTTTATTTGCAACAATGGCACGGAAGTCAAATAGATATATCTAAGACTTTTGAAAAATACTAATTATAATCTCGCGGGACCTTAAGAAAATTCCCAATAAATGTATTAACGTTTCTGTATTAATACTTATGAATCCATGTTTTTTGATTCAAAATAATATTGTTGTATTGCAGCTGAATGCCCTGCTTTACGTTCGAGTGAATCATGCACCGAGGGGCCATGGAGAGTAGATGAGGAAGCGTGAATAGTTTGACGTTGAAAGTCATCTGAGGGGAATGCCCCCCGGTGTTTTGGCGCTGAAAAGCAAAAACCCAGCCATAGGCTGGGTTTTTTAAATAGTGGTGCCGGACTCGGAATCGATAGTTGTTATTAACTAATTGATATTTAATGTTTATTTTTGATTTGATTAATTTTGTACCCTCAATTGTGCCCTCGTTCCCGTTTGGTTTAAATCAGAAAACCGAATCGGGGACGAACAGGGGAAGAAAAATTGAAGCCGTTCGTTGTCATATGCAGTGAGGGAAGACGCTTCTGATACGGGACATAATCCAGTAACAAACCACCAGAAGAAACGCACCAGAAGCGTCTGGTATTATTTTGAACGTAGCCATGCTATTCATACAAGGACTTTGTTCAACCTTTCCTCCTGAACACGTCGGAGCACCCTGTCAGATGTGCATTCAGGATGGTCAGTGCTGTTTGTCTGAATTCCATTAATGTTGCTCCTGAGCGGCATTTCCCGTGATGATATGCGTGATCCTTTTGTATTCAAAACGTTGCATCAGCCCCGTTGCTCGCCTGGCCCGGAGAATATCAATCACCCCTATAAAAGGGGGACTGGTGGTGAAAGGAGAAATCTGGACGATCAATTCGCACCAGCTCAGATTTTTCTACGAGAAAATTGAGAGCGTCTGCCAGTGAAATACCGGCGTCAATATGCTGCGAAATAACCTGCTCATCGGCAAATTGTGTGTCATAAAGTGAAAGGCCATAATGATGCTCAAGCAAGTACGTAAGTAACTGCTGCCAGATTTCAACAGGTGTCGGGCGTGGCGGAGCCTTCCGCGTCGGAGTGGCGGGTAAGGTTTGCATAAGGTAATGCTCCTGTATTAAGGCGGTTTAAAAGAATTATGGTTCAGTGAACGGGATTAGCGGGTTATGCTGCTGTCTGATGTCGGGTAAATCGCGATATAGATGTAGCCATGCGATCCGAGCGAATCGGCCTCACAGGTCAGCCCTTTAGCATACAGCGTAACGCTGTGCTGATAGCTGGGGCTGAGCTCACCGGAAACCAGCATTAATTCAAGCTGTTTGAGCAGCACAGGAAACGCCTGGTCGAGATGGCGTAAATCTGCGTCACTGAATGTGCCGGTGATACTGGCGCGGTCTGCCAGGTAATGCAGGCGATTGCCTTCCTGTACCAGCCTTGCGCCAAAGCTCGGCGTGACAGCGGGTTTAAGTCCCCACCAGGCTTCGGCAATATCATGGTTTGCTACATTTGTTGTGCTGTGCATTTAAGTAATCCTTAACTGTGCGTTAATTCAGGGTGACGCTGCGCAATACGACATACGGGCCGTTGCGGTCCTGGCGACGCTCGGCGAAGACCGCGAGCACACCGCTGATATCCTGCACCTCCCGACCGGCATAGTGGCAGATGCTGCCGGACCACTGATATTTTCCGGTACAGAAGCGAAACAGCCGGGACTGCGGATGCTGACGGTATATCGTCATTGCCTGGCGTTTGCTGATGATTTTCATCGTTGTGTTCTCCTCTGCTCCTGCTTTACAGCCAGCCACGTTCCGAAAACGAAACGATATCTATCCCACCGATAACCAGGTGGTCCAGCAGGCGAATATCTACCAGTTCCAGCGTCTGCTTCAGACGTCCGGTAATCAGCCTGTCGGCCTGACTGGGCTCAGCTTCTCCCGACGGGTGGTTATGTGCCAGTATGGCCGCTGCAGCGTTATGCTTCAGACCGGCTTTAACCACCTCACGCGGGTGTACCTGCGTATGGTTGATGGTGCCGGTAAACAGCGTGTCGTGCGCAATCAGCCGGTGCTGGCTATCGAGAAAGAGCGCGGTAAATTCTTCGCGCTCCAGTGTGGCAAGCTGCAGGCGCAGCCAGTCCCGAACGGCATGGCTGGACGTAAATGAAGCCCCGGGTTCACGTAACTGTCGCTCCAGCAGGGTCATCGCCGTCCTGACCGTCTGCTGTTCTGTGGGGGCCAGTTCACGGGCAAACAGCGGAAGTTGTTGTTCCATAATTTTGACCTCAGTCGATGATGTGCATAATGGCGTTACACTCCGCGTGGATCAGCGCGTAGTCCCGCAGGCGGTAATAGTGCCCGGCCATGGCATCGCATTCGGTACGCATGGCATGGTGGCTGTACGTCATCAGGCAGACGGCAATACCGGCGGCCTCAGCGCTCATCTCTGCGCCGTTTCCGTTCATGCTGTTAAACAGTGCCCATTTCCCGTCATCGTCACCGCAGGCTTCCGGTGTCATAAAGGCACCGCCGTTGCTCAGCCTGTAAAAGTTCCAGATGCCCCCGATGTAGTCCGCACAAAAGCGGTCCATCCAGGCGAAAATTTGCGGCTCAAGGGTTATCCACTGCGGTATGCTGCCGAAGTGCTGCGGCCAGAATCCCACGCGCTGCTCGTCCTGCACGAGGGTGACGGTCAGTGCGGGCTCAGAACCGGTACCGGCAGGTTGTGTCTGTAACAGGAGGGTATCGTTAAGGTTGATAGTGTCGGTCATGTTAGTTTTCCTTGTTTATTTATCTGGTTGGGGGGCAGGTTCAGACGAAATGACGGGCAGGACTGCGCATAGCCATCCTCATCACGGCAGGAGGGCCATATACCTTGGGTCTGGCTTAACTGACAGAGGCTGAGTTCTCCGGGACGATAAAGAAGGTGTGAGCACCAGACGCAGAGGTCGTCGTCAGAGATGGAGCGGCTGCAGGGATTGTTTTCCTGGGCGGTCGGATAAAGGGTGCCCTGGTGGGCGTTATCAGGCAGCGGTTGCATCAGCTCAGCGCCTGCTGTAATTCTTCCGCCATCACCCAGAGTGCGCGGTTGAGCTTAACGTCACCGTCTATACCTTTAACCGCGCGGGTATGGCTGCGTTTGCCTTTGGCAGTACGTCCTGGCAGACCCCCTTTCAGCAGGTTCTCCTGGCAACGATTGAAAACTGACCACAGGTCGTCCTGACGGTCTTCATAGCGTCGGGGCGCCAGTATCTGTGCTTCTGTCACCGGCTGGTGCTCTTCACCAAAGCGGTACGTCAGTGCGGCTTTTGCAAAAGCCTGCTGTGCCGGTGGCGGGAGTAACAGCGACTGCATCGCATCCCGCTTCTCTTCCACCCGGTCAAATATCCCCAGCACCTCATAAGCCCCTTCAATGACTTTCTCCACCACATTGCCCTTATGCGGCACGCGCACTTCACCATAGGTTTCGCCGCAGACAAGCCCGTTCTGGCAGACAAAGCGAAACAGGCCTGGCAGCATCTGGTATGAGCTGGAGCCGTCATGACTGTTGAGGAGAATGATTTCCGGGACCTGTTTGCCGGTAATCTGGCCTTCACGTCTGAGACGCAGCATGTGCTTTGTGTGGTCGCGTTTATTCAGGTCACGCACGCGGGTCTGGCAGGCAAAGAACGGCTGGAAGCCTTCCCGCTGCAGATTATCCAGCAGGGTGATGGTCGGGATGTACGTGTAACGCTCGCTGCGGGAGGCATGCTTTTCTTCACTGAATACGCTGGGCACATAGTGCGCCAGCTCATCACGGGTTAACGGTCGGTCACGGCGGACAAGATTGACCGCACCAAAGCGGCTGGCTAATTTCATAAAAACTCCCTGAATACATAAATGAAAAAGGCCGCGCTTCCATAAGGAAGTGCGGCCTGTTGACTGAAATGAATAGCGTGAAGATGGTGAATGCGGTGAAGTCAGGGGCGGGGTAGTCAGACGAGCAGACAATAACCCGGCGCCAGGAGCACAACATAAACCAGACGGGACTGAAGCCTAATCCGTCACAGCAGAACAAGGAACATGGCTGCTCCTTACTGATGGTCGGTGAGATCTCTGAGCGGGGCTATCTGCGTGTTGCCCTGCGCCAGACCGCAGTGATCGGCTCCGGCGGCGACCAGCGCGCCGGCGAACGCCGGGGCCAGCGTACGGACAGGGTATTGCCAGCTCCATGCCAGCGGACCGTGAGCGGATATGCCGTCATCTTCATAAAAATGAAACACAACGCTTCCCGTTTTATAGTCCAGCATTTGTGACGTGGCGCGGGTCAGGTCCGCTGAGACCTGGCTGTCGAACAATGTAACCCGCTGTTCAGCATGGGCCTTCATCTGATGCTCTCCCGCCGGGTAATACTGAATGGTCATGCCCGTTGCGCCTGATGCCTTACCGCCGGTGATGTCCTTCAGCCAGTAAAGAATATTCAGGCGCTTTTCAGGCCCGTTACAGGTCAGAATTAATCTCTGTGTTTCCTTCCCCTTCGTGGCGGTGATGATAAAATCATCCACACCCGCCATGATGTGGTCGTGCGTGACCTGCACATTTTCTGCCACCACGCCTGTGTGGCTGACTGGTTTCGGGTCGTATGCTGCAGCCCGGCCCGGCTGGGTCCAGAGTAAGGCGACGATAATCAGAAACCGGACGACAGTGATGACGGTTCTCATTGCGTTCATTCTCCTGCTTCAGGCAGGACGATATACATATTCTGTCCCCTGACTTCAATGGTTACAGGCTCCTTCACGCCGGTATTCAGCAACGCCTGTGCCTGCCAGAAACGCCCGTTCACTTCTTCACGCATCTCTGTCACGCGGATACAGCGTTCGTCAAACCCCTCATCCCGCAGGATTTT
>NZ_JBQENX010000020.1:0-22893 GCF_052044775.1 Enterobacter sp. 22466
ACTCCACGCTGAATTATCAGACGCCGTCTGAGTTTGCAGCGAGCTGGAGAAAGGGTAATTCTGAGAGTGAAGGATCCGACATTACTAACTGAGCCTTGTATCTAATCCTGGGGGCAGGTCAAGATCTCTAACGCATCATTGACTTCGATGCCTAGATAACGGACAGTGCTTTCCAGTTTCTTATGGCCCAACAGAAGTTGGATCACCCGAAGATTCTTGGTTTTCTTGTATATCAGGTAAGGTTTTGTTCTTCTCATGGAATGTGTGCTGTAAAGCGAAGCTTCGAGACCAAGCTTTTCTACCCACCCATGAAAAATTCGGCTGTATTGTCGGGTTGATATGTGCCGGTTAGTTCCGATCCGAGACCGAAACAAGAAGTCTTTACTGTGCAAATTGCCAAGCTTTATCAATGCAGCAACAGCTTCTCTTGTCCCTTTGGTTATCTCAAATTGCACAGGGCTACCGGTTTTCTGTTGCAGCACCGTTGCTCTGCTTGAAACCGAGCTACCATATGCAACATCAGATACTTTGAGGTTCACCAGATCGCAGCCTCGTAGCTTACTGTCTAAGGCCATATTGAACAGAGCTAAATCACGCGTTTTACCTTCCAGTTCAAGCCGGATTCGGATCCCCCAGATATGAGATATCTGAAGTGGTCTTTTTTGGCCTATGATACGGTCTTTATTCCACGGTGACGTGTTCATACTCAAATCTCCTGCAATGTGGGAGATTTGAGTATGGTTGTCTCTTATGAGCGAAGAGCAGATGTTTGCATTTTCGCTCATACATCGATAAATGAAATATGGCTTACGGATTACATAAAAAGAGCCCGGTGTAATCGAACAATATAATCTGCAGTCGGATTGGATTGCTTATCGCCCATTCGCTCCTGAATTGCCTGAACAGCAATATCCCGACGCGCAGGCAGCCGTGTTTTTTCCGTTGCGGCGATCGCTGACTTCATTTCATCAAATGTGAGGTCAGTACAGTAGCAAGGTGCACCCGGTTGTTGACGCCATGACTCCTCAACTGTACCTGCATCGAAGGCGTCAAACCCCGTATCACTGACAAGACGCATAATCAATTTTTTGTGCTCTACGATATTCCCTGCCACCGGAATTGAAATACGTCCTGCTGTACCCTCTGCTTTACCTTTTGTAGCGAGAGAATCTGAACCTATTGCATTCCAGGCCTTCACCAGTGGACGGTTCAGGAGATGCGCTACCCACGCGCTTTCGACCTGACCATCTGAGAACCCATCGATGATTCCGTCGCGATGTGGGTAATAGTTCGACGTGTCAGCAACGATAACATGACTGGGTAATGTCCGGATCAGAGGCGCGATATCCGCAACCTTTGCCATAGGTATGGACAGGATGACAACCTGTGCATCCTGTACTGCACTGGCTGCATCGGCTGCTTCAGCGCCCGTTTCAAGCACGTCGGGGGCTATCGTTTCAGGCCCACGTGAATTTGCAACCTTAACGGAGTGACCGGCAGAGGCGAGACTGCGAGCAAGCGTTTTACCGATATGGCCGGTTCCCAGAACAGCAATCCGGTACTTTTCATAATTAATCATAACATCCCCTTTTTGGCTCAGGCCGTTACTGCACGGTTACGTTTAACGATGGCATCATGAGTGAGTTGTTCGCCTGCAGACATAAACTCCTTGATCAACGCATCTCTGTTTAGTGGAGCGCGAGTTTTATCCGCTGCCTTAAGGGCTGCTTCAAGCTCTCCGGTTTTTAGCTCAGTACAGTAGGCTGGCGTGCCGGGCTGTTGCCGCCATGATTCGCTAAGCGTACCGGCATCAACTGCATCGAAACCGGTCTGACTGACCAGTTCTAGTGCAACAGATTTTGCTACCGTACTGTCGCCGGCAACCGGAATAGCGATACGTGAGGGTGAACCGGCAACCAGCCCTTTATCTTTAAGCGTCTCGGCCAGAACAGCGTTCCAGGCTTTGACAAGAGGGCGTTTGACTATTTCACTGGCATACACGCTTTCAGGTTTGCCTTCACGGATCTCTTCAATGTCCCCGTCGCGGAAGGGATAGTAGTTAGACGTATCAATGACGATCACGCTCTCCGGAACATCACGCAAGAGTTCAGCCAGTTCAGCATGCTTATCAAAGGGCGTAGAGAGGATGATGACATCCACATCTCGTACGGCTTCCTGACGCTCAACCGCCAGTGCCCCAGCTCTTCGCGCAATCTCTGCAATTGTTTCCGGTCCCCTTGAGTTAGCCAGTTTGACCTCATGGCCCTGCACAGAGAGCTTATGTGCCAGAGTCGCACCAATGTTTCCAGCGCCAATAATGCCTATTTTCATACCAGTACCTTTTGTCTGAGTGGAGGATGATCAGTTATCAGCGGGATGGGCAAAGTTATTGAGGGTATCTCGTAACTCCTCGAGCTTCGCATCCGATAACTGACAGGCTGATTTGATTTTTTCGGTTACGTGCCACAGCTCGCTTTGCAAAGCGAGCCCGTCATCCGTAAGAGTAATGAGGACTCGCCTTTCGTCAGCGCGATCCCGCATGCGAACTATGCGTCCGGCAGCCTCAAGCCGTTTGAGAAGGGGGGTAATGGTGCCGGTATCCATGCCGAGCTTATTCCCGATATCACCCACGGTGCGTGGGGTTCCGTTAAACAACTCCAGCATGACCAGATACTGGGGAAAGGTTAGCCCCAGCGGGTCCAGCAACGGCTTATGTAACCGGTTCATGCGGCTCGCCGCACCATAGAGGGCAAACGAAAGTTGTGTCCCTATTTCCTGTCGTGACTGCATGCTCATATGCCAATCCGTTATCTTGTAGATGATTATATAGTGCACTAGATAAAACCATATAACAAACTTTTAATCAGTTAAAGAGTGATGAATGAGTAATTCGTGCGGTATGACAATGACAACAAAGCAGGCTGAGAAGTCTCCAGACTGACGGGTACTATCGTTCCAGGCTATTCAAACAGGTCCGCTTCAGGCACAAAGCTGACATCCCAACCTGTATCAGATCATTAAAATTGCCATAAGTTAAGCTAGTAACTCTCTGGTATGACGTAGCGCTTGCGCATCAGGCTGGACAACCAAATTTGATGTTCGCTGAAAGCTGGTTGGTCCCAGGCGCAATGCCTATTGTCAGCTTGCAGGTGAAATAATAACAGAAGGCCTATCCAATGCGTGTTATAAGCGAGTATGAAAACCTCCACACTGGTGGTTGAGAGGCATGGCATGAAATTACGAATCACAAGAGCAATCGGCCTCAGCAAGTTCTCGCCACGTTGGGTTAAGGTTATCTGTTTACGATTAGCAAAAAATGATATTGAGCGCTCCCTCAATGCTCTTCTGGCCAACATTGATGAATCTGAGCTCTCTCCAGAGCAAGTCAAAGCGTTTAGGGAATGCGTTGACAGGATTAACCTGGCACGGGGTAAGGGGATGCAGGCGTGAGCACTTTTAATTAAGCGTTTTTCGATGTTGCTTTGGCAATGATGGCTTTTATCCAAAAAATTCGGCAGGTGAAAAGTAGTCTAAGCGTTTGATAAAAGTTAAGCCCAAACCGTATATGCGCGGCGTGTTTGCTGCGCAGGTATCGCTGACAGGCCGACAGCAGCGGAGCTCTCGAAAGCCACATATGAGCCAATGAAGAGTGATGGGAGCTCATAGGGATTAAACTGTCCACTATGAGCGAAAAACGGACCTTCAAATCCGAACCGGTTCAATTGATTAACCTTGGCTGTCAGTCAAGCCATCGTTAACATGAATCCGATCGAAAATTCCTTATCGCATTTTTACAAATACGCAGTGGCAAGAAAGATAGATTCTGGCTCATGACAAGTTGAGTTGTTCATTTGTATAAAGAAACTTCGCCTTCAGGACGCGTTTTGAACCTGCGATGCATCCACAGGTATTGCTCAGGAGCACGGAGAATTTCACGCTCGATGATCTTGTTCATATAAGCCGCTGCGGCGACCTTATCTTCCCCTGGATAACCTGCCAACGGATTGCTGATATACATGTGATAACCTTTTTTATCGCTACGTCGAACCATGCTAAGTGTGATCAAGTGTGCACCAGCGAGTTTTGACAGAGCATACGTTCCGTTCGTCGTGGCTGCTTTTTTTACCGAGAAAAAAGGTGCAAAAACGCTTCCCTTAGACCCATAATCCTGGTCTGGTGCAAACCAAACGGCTTCACCTGCTTTTAGCGCATGAACAAAACCTGATAAATTACGTCGATTAATCATAGCCTTATTTGAACGCATACGCCCTTTTGTCTGTACCCATTCCATTAATGGATCATTGTGTGGGCGATACGTTGCCATCATAGGATGGCATAACCCCATTACTCTTCCACACAACTCAAGGGACATAAAATGAATCCCGACAACCATTACTCCTTTTGTCGCGCCGGTCAGGTTTTCAAGCCCTTCGACATCAAACCATTTTTTGACTCTCGCATCGCTCCAGAACCAGGCCATTCCTGTTTCCATCAGTCCCAGCCCGAGAGAAACAAAGTTTTTATTGACCATCTGGCTCCGGGCAAACGGTGTCATCTCGGGAAAGCACAGTTCGATATTTCTAATCGCAATTCCTTCCCGGCGTTTCAGAAAGGGTCTGGATATTTTTCCAAGGCCAGAGCCCAGAGTATGTAAAACTGGGTAAGGAAGTTGAACGAGAAGCCACAGCAGACCCAAACCAGACCAGGTAAGCCAGTGGCGAGGATGAAGTAAATTATGAGTAAAAGTCTGTGCCATAAATTTCCTTAATGCTAATGAAGGTTATAACGCAAAAGGAAAACAATGAAGCAATTTGTCTTTAGCGGTACATTTTGTTTTAGACAATTTAAAGTCATCTAAATTCAGAAAAAAATAACTTTGCAATGACTGGTAAAGAATTTAAAGAGTCAGTAATGAATTGTAAGCCAGCAAAGTTATTTTGTTATAAATCCATGTTTTATCATTGATACTCAAGAAATTGTCTTCTTGATTCATCATCATCAAGGTACTCAAAAGAAAGAAGCCGAATTTTGGTAAGTTTATAAAACCACTCACAATCGTTTCGTTGAATAATTTCGCCTGGTTTGAAACATATCCCGGATGCCACCCGAATAATCGCATATTTACCATTACTAAACCTGACCCGGTGAATACAGAAAGGTTGGCCAGCCTGCCCGTGACAGCTGTTCGACAGGATATGTCCTTCAATAAAAACAGATTTTTTAGATTTCATTATCATACCCTCGACAACTGCAGTACAGGAGGAACGTTGTCATTTTCCGACATCACTGACGTTACGTGGCAGAAGCCGTTCAGCCGCCGATACACCAGCATTCTGAAGGTCTGAACAACAGTCCGCAGGCAGGGCACTCAAGAACCGCATCTTTTCTTAGTTTACCTGCTTTCTGATCGGCTCTGTATGCGCATACCGGGCAGGCAACATGAACCGGTCTTTCTTTAAAATACCTGAGCCCATTTGTATAAGACATAAATAATTCTCTGAGAAATATAGTAATTATTATACGCTTTAATATAAAAATAACTGGCATAAGTTATGTTAAGTTGTGTCTGAATGAGGTTATCAGATATTGAAAATTGAACGTCTGATTTATGGTACACTACCCTTCCGTGAGAAATTTAAGATGAAATCAGAAGACACCCTTGACTGGTATCCGGCACAACTACCGCCTGTGAAAATTATTCTTGGCGAAGCCGTGCTGGCTGTGGGTAAACAGGGCCGACCGATTAATACCCGCACCTTGCTGGAATACCTTCAGGTCATGCAGGACAAACAAAAAAGGCGGGATGACAAAATCGCCATGCAGACTGCGATTGATGTTCTCAGGGATAATCAGCGCATTAACGGCAGACGTTAATGCACCTCCGGGATCAGTGTCAGTTCTGAATGATCTCAACCGTATGGTTTTGTCCATCATCCTTCAGCGGTATTCTGTCATCAGGGAGGAGAACACCATCCAGCGTCACGCAATATTCTGCATCGCCGCGTGAAACACTAATCTGATAATGGCTTTCACCATATTGATATGCCATAGAAAAAGACGACCACTCATCCGGTAACCTGGCATGAACACTAAAGTCAGTGCCGGAACGTTTTATCCCCAGTAATTCCTCGGTAAGTAAACGCCAGGCCCAGCCTGCGGAACCGGTATACCAGCTCCACCCTGCACGTCCGGTATGGGGAGCGACGCTGTAGACATCAGCACTCATGACATAAGGCTCAGCTTTATAAATCCCGACAGAGTCCGCATTCAGGGTATGATTTACAGGGCTGAGCATTGACCAGAGTTGCCAGGCTCGTTCGGCATTCCCCATTCGGGCAAAGGCCATCACTGCCCAGATGGCGCCATGCGTATACTGCCCTCCGTTTTCCCGCACGCCGGGCAGGTACCCCTGTATGTAGCCCGGATTTGGACCGTGTCCGTCGAAAGGAGGCGTTAACAGTTTGATCAGCCCTCCTTCGTTATCCACAAGGTGCTTATCCAGCGCCTGCATGGCCTTTGCGCACCGTCCCGGGCTCGCGGCGCCGGACAATACAGACCAGCTCTGCGCAATCGCATCAATCCGGCAGTCCTGTGAGGTTTTCGATCCCAGGGGAGTACCATCGTCAAAATACCCGCGCCGGTACCATTCCCCATCCCAGGCGTGGGCTTCGAGATTACTTTGCAGGCGCAGAGCCTGTGAACGGCACATCGCGGCGACGCTTTCATCCAGCCTGCGCTCCGCCAGCGCTGCAAACCGCTGCAAAATGTCGTACAGGAAGAAGCCCAGCCAGACGCTTTCACCTTTGCCTTCGATACCCACCCGGTTCATCCCGTCATTCCAGTCACCAGCCCCCATCAGCGGCAGGCCATGCTCCCCGAAGCGAAGTCCATAGTGAATAGCTTTGACGCAGTGTAACCAGAGTGTCTCTTCGGTGCCGCTGATGACCGGCGTGTCATAGACAGACTCTTCACCAGGCTGAAGCGAGCGTCCCTCCAGATAAGGAATGCGTATTTCCAGTGCATCCATATCCCCCGTCGTTTCAACATAGTGGCAAGCAGCAAGCGGCAGCCAAAGATAGTCATCGGAACAGCGGGTACGCACACCGTTGCCGTGTGGCGGGTGCCACCAGTGCTGCACATCCCCTTCGATAAACTGCCGTGATGCACAGAGTATTATCTGTTCACGCATCCGGTCCGGAGCAGCGTGGCTCAGAGCCAGCGTATCCTGCAGCTGATCGCGAAAACCAAATGCACCGCCAGACTGATAGTAGCCACTCCGGGCCATAAGACGGCAGGCGACCGTCTGATACAACAGCCAGCCATTAACCAGTAAATTTACGGACGTGTCGGGGGTGTTAACTACGATTTTATCGAGAACATTGTGCCAGTGATTATGAATCCGGTTCAGCTCCTGGCGGACCGTATCCTCGTTCATGTAGCGGGCCAGCGTCTCCTGAGCACAGACATCATTCTCCTCTGCGCCGAGGATAAAAATAAACGTCCTCTGGTCCCCGTCAATTAATGTAACCGCCGATTGCACCGCTCCGCAGGGATCCAGACCGGCCCCCGTCTTACCAGAAAGCTTTTGCAGTTTCATGGCCGAAGGGGCGTGAAGGGAACCATTACGGCCAATAAACTCCCGGCGATCCCCTGTCAGAGAACAGTCATTACCGCTGACGGCAAAAAATGCAGTTCGGCCGCCACCATTATCACCATAAAAGTTATTCGCAAGCACCCCGCAGCCGCCGGGCGTTCTGGCCACATGTGTCACAATGTGAGGGGCTGAGCGCGTTCGTGTTTCTCCGAGCGTCCACTCTACATAGCCTGTGACGGAAAGTTGACGTGTCCGTCCCGAAGAGTTGCTGAGCGTCAGGAGCACCAGTTTAACCGGATCTTCTTCAGCAACCAGGACCGTCAACTCGCTGTCTATACCACTCTCACGATGGGCAAAAACGCTGTAGCCAAAACCATGGCGGGTCAGGTAATCACCGTGTCCGCGAACAGGTAAAGCTGTCGGCGACCAGCACTCCCCGCTCTCTTCATCGCGCAGGTAAAATGCCTCGCCGCTGCGATCGCTCACCGGATCGTTCTCCCACGGCGTCAACCGGTATTCATGGGCATTCTCATACCAGGTATAGGCCTGCCCTGCCTCTGAGATCACACAGCCAAAACGAGAATTTGCCAGTATGTTCGACCAGGGAGCCGGTGTAAGCGCATTTTCCCGAAGGACGATCTGATACTCCCGCCCATCCTGAGAAAATCCACCGTACCCATTGAAATGGCATAACTGACTGGTATCAGGGCTCCAGTCCGTATGTTGATTACGGTCGCGCACAGCACGCGGAATGAATGCCCTTGCCGGCGATTTCAGGGTATGAATACGCTGGTTAAGCTGCTCATTAATACCCCCTGCGCGGTCATCAAGATAAAGACAGGCCACGCTCATCAAAAGCAACTTATCCTCAGCGGAGAGATGCTCACCGTTCCGGACAAAAAGCCCGCCCTTTTTATCCAGCAGACTGGCTTCAGACCCGGCATAAATTAACTCCATAATCTGATTTTGTAATCCCTGCTGGTAGCCGCCGGGGCTGTTATTCAGGATAACCAAATCAACATCCAGCCCTTTCTGTCTCCAGTAACGGTGTGCCTGAATCAGTGTGGTCACTGAGGTGATACTTTCCTCGCTGGTTATACTCAGCAGCACTATCGGCAGATCCCCTGAAATTGCCCAGCCCCACAGTCCGGACTGGCCACGCCGGTTGCGGCCGATCGCCTGGCCTTCGGCTCGCAGCTCCTGGACAGGATAAAGCACAGCGCTGGCGAGACTATTGAACAACGTGGCATCATCTTCACTGGCGTTCATCTGGCGCAATACCACCAGACTGTGAGACCAGGCCAGTTCAAAGACGCGATCGGCGATAGGGTAATCGCGATATTTCTCCAGCAACGCCAGGCTCTGCTGACGGGTCTCGCTGATGCCATAAATGATATCAATCGTAACCGGCTGCCCCGGCTGCAGAATGATGGCGTGGCGAATTGCCAGTATCGGATCCAGCACCGAGCCCGACGTGTTGCTTAGCGTCCCTCCCGCCTCTATTGCCAGGGCATTCGCAGGGTTTCTGCCACGTCCAATAAAGCTTGCCCTGTCCGTTTCAAACGACACGTTATGTCGGTTATCGCCGTGCACCACCATCATGTGAAACAGGCAAGGGCCCGGTTCATCCGGTGAGCGCGGGCGCCGGTGGCAAAGAATAGCGTCACGCTCAGGAGCCAGCTCAGTCTGAATAAACAAATTGCTGAATGCCGGGTGTGCCAGATCGCTGAAATCAGGTGCCAGTACCACTTCAGCATAGGTTGTCAGCTCCAGAGAGCGAGGTTTGCGACCACGATGAATCAGTGTGAGCCGTCGCAATTCAACATCATCCTCCGGAGAGATCACCACCTGAGTTTTGACGCTGAGTCCCCCGAAGCTGCGTCTGAATTCTGCCCCCGCATCGGTGAATAACACTTCCTCGTCTTGTCCGCTGGTGTAGCCTGTCGGTTGCCAGGTATTGCTCCACACATCTCCCGTCTGGGTATCGCGGAAGTAGCAAAATGCTCCCCAGTTATCACGGGTGGTATCACTGCGCCAGCGGGTTAGTGCAATATCATTCCAGCGACTGTAACCACCGCCCCCCGCGGTCAACATCAGATGATAATGGCCGTTGGACAGCAGTTGAATATCCGGGGTGGGGGTATCCACGCTATAGAAAATACGGGGTTCATAGCGGACGGGTTTGACCCTGCCCTCATGAGATTCAAAATGACGGCGCGGACTGTACAGATCGACCGCATCCGGCACGCGCTCCTGTAACAGCAGACTCGCTGACCGGAATACCGTGCTGGACATAAAGCGTTCAGTCATGGGGGCGTCAAGCAGCACATGAGCCAGCGCCTGAAATGCCATACCCTGGTGATGCGCCATCCAGGACTGTACCACCGCATAGAGCTGACCGGTTGCAAGACGTGAGGGGGTATAGTCCAGCGCTTCATAAAAACCGTATTCTCCGCGTGCACCATTTTTTTGTAGCCTGAACAGGTTCTCACAGGCTCTCTGTGGGGAAACCATCAGCGCCAGCAGCGTGGCGTAAGGAGCAACAACCATGTCATCGGCAAGCCCCCTGCGCAGACCGAGACCCGGTACGCCAAATGCCTGATACTGATAATTATGCTGAACATCAAAAGCATGATAGCCAGACTCTGAAACACCCCATGGTACCCCGCGTTCTTTCCCCCAGTTAATCTGGCGCATAACCGCCGACTGACTCATTTCATCGAGCAGGCTGCCGGGCCAGGTGGGCATCACCAGATTCGGCATCAGATATTCAAACATGGATCCGCTCCATGACATCAGGGCAGTTTCATTATCAATCGTGGTAAACAATCGACCCAGCGCGTACCAGCTTTTAAGAGGCAGCTGATTAGTCGCAATGGCAAGAAAACTGGTCAGGCGGATTTCAGATGGCAGGAGATCGTAGTGGCTTTTGTCAGGCATATTGGTGTCACAGTTATAACCGACGCTGAGCAGACTGGTTGCTTCACTGTACAGAAAGGCGAAATCCATCCGGGCATGCTCATCCAGCCGCTGTTCCAGCTCGGTGATAATATTGAGTCGCATTCGGGCCTGCTCCGCCACTGACGCCGGAGGCGTTCCTGTACCGGTTAATGTCGGACGGGCAAGCTCGCTCAGCGTCGGCAGCGTCTGTTCATTCCAGGATGCAGGCAACCAGCCAAGCAACAGAGACCACTCATGGCAAAGCTGAACCAGTTGATGCTCCAGATGTCCAGCCCAGCGCATCTGAAGAGGAGATCCCTGATGACATGCGCTGGTCAGATGGTTGCACTGGGTGCGCATGCTTTTCAGTTCGCTGAAAAGCGCCTGCGGAGAGAGCGACACCGCGTTCAGGCAATGCTTGCGCAGCAGTCTCAGGCTGTCAGGTGGGTTCTTACCCCACTGTTTTTCCAGAATATCCAGCGTATCGTTCAGTCCTGCCAGTATCTGTTGGTTGCTTAAAACAGGCTGATGACGCATGGCGGACAGGCCTGCACGAAGGGTCAATAAATGCCCGGCCATATTGCCGCTGTCGACGCTGGAGATATAGCGTGGACTTAGGGGGGCCAGCGTACGGGTGTCATACCAGTTGTAGAGATGGCCCCGGTAGTGCTCCATTTTATCCATCGTGTCGAGCGTGAGCGACACGCGCCGGAGCACCTCTCCGCCAGGCAGGTAGCCAAAGTCCCATGCCGTCAGGTTAGCCATAAGTGAAAGACCAATATTGGTAGGAGAAGTTCGGTGTGCCACCGTCGGTTGTGGTATTTCCTGATAATTATCAGGCGGAAGCCAGTTCTCTTTTGCTGTGGCAAATGTTTCAAAAAAAGCCCAGATTTCACGGCTTGTCTGGCGTAACAGCTGTTTTTGTTCCTGATTAGGCGAAAAAACCTTACGCACGGGCTGGCGACTCAGCCAGCTCATCAGCAGCGGTGCCACACACCATACCAAACCGATCGGTAACGCAATCCCCAGCAGCTGCGGGGCAAATTGTCCGGTCAGTATTGTCAGCGCCACGCCACCGGCAACGTTCAGCCACATCGCCTGATAAAAACGTGCAACAGTGGGTCTGGCCTGACTGCTGTCCTGGCTGTGGCTGCCCCACTGGCTGAGGTGACGCCTGCTTATCCCCAGTCGCCATAGCGTCACGGCGATCGCTTTCAGCGAATATCCGGCTTCGTGCGGCAGTATCGCAAAATTAAGGCTGATACCTGACAGACGCTTTAGCGCGCCCGCCCCCACCATTAACAGATGCGGCTTCACGCGGCGACGCAGAGGTTTATGCAGAAGGTCGTGGCTGATGCAGAGGATGGCTGGCAACAGCCATATCAGCAACAGTATGCCCAGCCAGTAAACCGGGTTGGGTACCCAAAGCAGAGCGAAGAACAGCAATATCAGTAAGGAGGGGGCGACCAGACTGCGACGTAGATTATCGAGTAATTTCCAGTAAGAAAGCGCGGTCAGCGGATTCCTGACCCGGGTTCCATCGGCTTTTCTGACGCGTGGTTTTAGCCAGTTAAGCAGTTGCCAGTCACCCCGGATCCAGCGTGAACGTCGTGCAACATCCGACAGATAATTATTAGGGTACTGTTCGTACAGTAACACCTCGCTCAGCAGACCCGAACGTGCATAGCATCCTTCAAGCAGATCGTGGCTGAGTACCAGATTTTCCGGGCAGATGTTGGTAGTGGCCTGCATAAAAATATCAACATCGTAAATCCCTTTGCCCACAAACGAGCCTTCCCCAAAGAGATCCTGATAAATATCCGAAGACATCATCGAATAAGGGTTATTGCCCGGTACGCTGCTGCGCAGGGCTGCGTAACGCCCCTGACCGTTGCGTGGTATCTCCTCCGCAAGACCGGGCTGTAAAATACCGAATCCTTTGACAACCCTCTGGCGTACCGGATCATACTCAGGCGTATTCAGCGGATGCGCCATCGTCGCGATGAGTTTGTGTGCCGTATCGCGCGGGAGCACCGTATCGCTGTCCAGGGTAATGACGTATTTTATGTGACCCGGTAAAAGGTGGGCAGGCATCTCTGCAACGCTGACGAATTGCGTTCCGGGATGGCGCAACCAGCTGTTCAGTAACGCCAGTTTTCCCCGCTTGCGTTCATAGCCCATCCACGCTCCTTCCGAGGGGTTCCATTCAGGCTGGCGATGTAACAGATAAAAACGTGGTCGGCCGGAGGGGTAGCGGCGATTAAGCGCCTGCGTATCGGCGATAGCCTGTCTGAGCAGCGCGTGACTTTCCGGCGAGGGTTCATTTTCAGAATCAGCAAAATCAGTGAGCAGCGCGAACCTGAGATTTTCGTTTTCATTCCCCAACCAGCAGACTTCAAGACTGGTGAGGAGCTGGCTGAAACTTTCGTGGCTGGTCAACATGCAGGGAATGACTAACATGGTGGCACTGTCAGCGGGAATACCGGCTGAAAAATCCATCCCCGGCAAGGGTCGAGGAACGCGAAAACGGGTGGTTGCATCACTGAGCAAATCGCTCATTAACTGAGTTAATGCGATAATCAGAGGTAATATCACCGCGATCAATAGCCAGTCTGCGCCCTGCATGGCGGTTTCGTGCAATATTGCTGCGGTCGCTGCGGTTGTCAGCAACGCCAGGCTTCCAAGCCATGACAGCAGGGTTATTCTGTTGAAACTGTGCCGCAAGCGTATGAGCCTTGAGGCGTCTGCCAGGAGATGAATATCCAGCGCCTGTCGACCTTCGCCCGCAAGATAATAACCAACATGATGTTCCGGTGTATCGGGCGCTTTTTCCTCTGAAAGCGCCAGCACCTTCTCAGCAACCTCAGGCTCGCTGAGACCGCTGTCCCTGGCCAGAACCTCAACTACGTGCCGGTAATGATCCCGGGTATTGAAGTGCATCCGGGGATAGATGCCGGCAGGATCATTGCGTAATGCCTGTTCGACAACGCTTATCGTTTCGGCGAAATCAGCCCAGTCCGTTTCACTCAATAAACGCAGGCCCGCGATGCTGTTACTGACGGACAGCTGGCTGGCGGCAAGCTGCTGATTGAAACTATGTATGAGAACGTCAGTGGTGATCCCCTGTTCCCGAAGGCACTGATCAACCCAGGTCAGAGGTAACGACAGCGCGTTGCCATGCCCCTGCAGGCGCCGCACCAGCTCTGCGACAAACGCACTGGTTAACGGAGGTCGGGAGCGCGCCATATCGGCAACCACCATGATTAAATCACCAGGCGCACTCTCTGCGCATTCGACAATCCTTGTTATCCACGTATCAGCAAGGTTTCTGTCCTGCTGCGCTTTTATCACTTCCATACTGATACGACGAAGATTTTCAATCAGCGCAAGGCGCAGCATTCCCGGTAACGCCCAGACTTCACCCAGCGTCAGCGGCGTCACCTGTTGATAGGCAGTGAGATAGCTGGTCAGGCTGGCGGCATCCCAGCGGCCATCGCCGTGAGCAATGGCCTCTGATGCAATATGATAAATTCGTGGGCAATTCAACGGCGATACAAGCGACGGAAGACCTTTGCCAAAGCTTTTCGGCAGATGCTGGCGGACAGTGCGGATTTGTTCCTCAATCAGATAATAATTGTCCAGCAGCCATTCACCGGCGGGCATGATACTGGTCTTTTTACCCGCGTTAAGCTCATAGCAGTTTTGGGTAATGACGGCCTCATTGTCGCCAAGCCGTTTCAGAAGATAATAAGGATGCCTATCCGGTGATACTTTATGAGTCCGCGCCAGCTTCTGGCCGTAGCGTTCCATCTGGACGGTCGAAAAGAGTTCCGACCGCGGCGAGCTTTCACCGGCAGGATCGTTCGCCGAAAACGTTATGTTTTCGGCAGCATTCATCAGAATACGGGAGCGGTTAAACCACGCTCTGGGGATCATTTTCATAGCATTGCTCTGATGCGACGTTAGCGCGCAGGAGCAGTTGCGAAATCAGTTCAGAAACGTTCTCTCAGGATGGGCGTCAGGCATCAGGGATTTAACAGCTGCCGGAATCTAACATAAGTATAGGACATGAGCTCTGTTCTGCGGTTTTGGTCGAGCTAGCGTCGGGAGATAAACAGAGCCTTACATCCGGGGCAAAGCATGGTCTGGTTGAGCCGGATTTTTGACAACGGTTGTACTGATTTTAAGCCACAAACAGGACAGGCAGCAGTGGCAGTAGACGCACTGCTGAAGAATTTCATTGCGTAATTGATAACAGACATAACCATTAACCTTTCAATGAATGAGCTTCACCGTACCACATGTGGTTAAGTTTTAATCTATCTATTTTGACACACTGAAAATCAGGAAAGATAAATGTTCGCAGCCACAGGCCCCCTGAGACCGTTTATCCGGCAAAACTCTATGCGGCTTCCAGGGATGAGTAATTCTGATTCGCGAGAGTTAACGGCTGAAATGTGAAGCAGAACGTCTTTTCGTCCATCAGATGGGATGATGAGGCCTTTACCACTAAGAATATCAAAGCTTTTGACAATTCCTGTCATTTTATGGGACAAGTCAATTCCTTATTGAAAACACGTAAAGACTATACATTGAAAATGGCATTCAGCCACTTTTATTTTCCCTACAGGACCTCTGGACGGCTAAAAGATAATTTGCTTATATCGATTCACTGTGCCTTAATGAATCCCATCAGTTCGATGTACTAATGAAAGTTAGAAATTTTCCGGGCAGTTCTCATTACCAGGCGCTATCGTTGATATCCCCTCTTTTGAGTCCATATGTTTAATCCTATACGTTTACTATCAATACAATCATGTATAACGGAGTCAGTATGACCTCTAGAATTATGGGCCTGGTTAAATGGTTTAACGAAGACAAAGGTTTTGGCTTCATCTCTCCTCTTGATGGCAGCAAAGATATCTTTGTCAATTTATCTGCACTTGATGGCGACAACTTTAAAACTTTATTTGAAGGTCAGAAAGTTGAATTCGCCATTCACCGCGGAGACAAGGGTCCTGCTGCTGCAAACGTAACACTTTGCGATAAATAAATCATTGTGGGTCTGCGATAACGATGAAGGATTATTCCTGAGTAGACAGATCCATAACTTAAATCAGATGGAAGTCGTTTATTCATAATATCTGATCAGCATATTTTTCAAAATTATGAGTATGCCAACCGATGTGATGAAGTGCAGTACTACTGCATAAAAAGTCTAAAAGCACAAACTAACCACATGTTAAATAAGAAGTGCGTAATGGCTTTGACCTTAATGGCATCTGCCAGTTAATATCCACGAGAGAACAGGGTAATAGAATATGACTAAAGTCCTTGTTTTCTTTAATGCTGAATCCTGTAAAGTCATGACCGTTCTGGAAGGTATATCCTCTATCAGGCAGGAATATCCAAACGGTGAAGAAACACATCTTCGGATTATGTCTGCAGGTTTTCCTTCCTTAACTGGCGATCATGGTATTGTTTACGTGGCTACTGACAGGGAGTTAACGTCACAGGAGATACTTGATGCGGCCAGGAAATATTTATAGCATTTTTGTCATGCTCTCTGCTCCACGTTTAATTGCATGCTTACCCTATTTATCAGAATCGAACAAAAAATGAGTTGAAAACATTTATGGCCTGCTAACAGCAGGCTTTTTTTTTACATTACACTTTTTTAGAAACACCTCTATAAAGAGAGAGTAATTCGCTACCTTCTGACAAAATGCAGGTGTCTCTCCCCTGCGTGCCATCTTGCCATTTGTGAAAAACCTTGCTAAGTGGCGGCGCTGTCTCTCCTCATTTTAAATCTCATCAGGTGTGACTGAAGCAATAAGTTATGAGGATATAAAAAGGCTCTCCGGATGACTCCTGGCATCATAGTTTTAAGTACCTTCAAAAATGCATGGACATTTCGTAGGAGTTGTAATTTAGTTCTTGCACATTCTTCTTAATTTTCTCTTGCGACAAGAGATTTATATAAGTAGTCTAAACCTCGTTAATAACAATATGTCCCAATCGCATTAAAATGCTCAGTAAGAAAAATCGGGTCGATGAGCAACCGTCGACATTGGTATTTGCTGAACAACAAAAAAACTTTAAAAGGTCTCTTTATGTCAGATGCTCTAACACAGTTAAACAATATCCGTACCTTACGTTCTCAGACTCGTGAAATGTCATTAGATGTACTGGAAGATGTTCTGGAAAAGTTTAAAATTATTCTTATAGAACGACGAGAAGAAGAGACATTACGTCTTGCAAATGAAAGTCAGCGCCGCGATAAACTGGAAACACTTCGTCAGATGATGCTTGATGAGGGTATCGACCCCTCCGAACTTTTAGCTGCTATTGGCTCTCCGGGTAAGGCTAAAAGGACGCGCTCCCCCCGCCCCGCGAAGTATCGATATACTAACGAAACTGGAGAGTCAAAAACATGGTCAGGTCAGGGGCGAATGCCGAAGCGGATCTCAAATCTGATTGCTGAAGGTGGGGAATTAAAAGATTTTGAAATCAGCTAAAAAGAGCCGGGTAAAACCCGGCTCTTTTTTGTAAATGCCGCAAGTTGCCTTAGAGAATAGTCGAGAAACATTTAGTTCCGTCGATGTAGCCGAGGCGCTGTTTAAAATCACAGTGCTGCTTAAGGGACAAACCGGTTATCTTGCAGATCGCTACAGCGAGTGAAAAGAGAGCCATCAGGAGCTTTCATTCCGAGTCAATCAGGACAAAAAATAACGTATGTTCTTCGTGAATCCATACTGCATGAGCTTAACAACGTATGCCATTGGCACTAAGTGGACGTAGAGCAAGTTCGCTTGGTCCGAGACGAAGTACGGTGAATCGAAATTCATCAAAACAGTCGCAATGCTGCTATTCGGGATTGGTTCATGAAGTAAATTTTTTGGCAAAATGGACAAGGCTGATAAATATCATACAAAAACAATGCATTATAAAATATGCTCTCTATGAACAACATTTGTGATCAACATAAGTTAAATCCAATTAACTGATAACTTACTTCATGAACCAAGTCGGCTTGTCTGACCTCCCTCTCGTTTCTCGTCTTTCACTGACGATTACGCTCATCTGTGAAAAAAACTCATAGCACCATTCGATGGCGCATGCTGGTTCCCTTCATGTCAGTGCAATACCCTGTCACATACAGAATTGCTGGCAATAAAAGAAGGAACACAGAATGAAGTATGTGAATCTGGGTCGTAGCGGTTTGCAAGTCTCCCGTCTTTGTCTCGGTTGTATGAGCTATGGTGAACCTGAACGCTTGCCTCAACCCTGGTCCCTGAATGAAAAGGCGTCACGTCCGCTCATTCGTCAGGCGCTTGAAGCGGGCATTAATTTTTTTGATACCGCGAATATCTACTCGGGCGGAAGTTCTGAAGAGATCACTGGAAAAGCGCTGAGAGAAATGGCCAGACGCGATGAGATTGTTGTGGCGACAAAGACCTTCTTTCCGTGGCGCAACTCACCCAATACCGGGTTTCTTTCCCGCAAGGCCATTTTTCAGTCTATTGACGATAGCCTGATGCGCTTAGGTATGGATTATGTGGATCTCTTTCAGATTCACCGCTTTGACCACTCCACGCCTGTTGAAGAGACCATGGAGGCTCTGCATGACCTCGTTAAATCAGGAAAAGTACGTTACATCGGCGCATCATCTATGGAAGCCTGGCGCTTTGCAAAAATGCAGCATACGGCAGAGCGTAACGGCTGGACCCGATTTATTACGATGCAACCGCAATACAACCTGCTTTACCGGGAAGAAGAGCGCGAGATGCTGCCCCTGTGTGAAGACCAGGGCGTGGGTGTGATCCCCTGGAGTCCGATGGCACGCGGCAGGCTCACGCGCGACTGGAGTGTCACGTCCCGACGAACGCAAAACGATGCCTTTGCGTTAAAAATGTATGAGAACGCAGCCCTGCTGGATAAGCCCGTTATTGATGTTGTTGCCAGCATTGCTGAAAAGCACGAAGTGCCAAGAGCTCATGTTGCAATTGCCTGGTTGCTATCAAAAACGGTCATCACAGCACCGATCATCGGCGCGACGAAACCAGAACATCTTTCCACGGCTATCAGCGCGCTGGACTTTTCACTTAGCGATGCCGAAATCATGGAACTCGAGGCACACTATCTGCCGCACCCCGTTGACGGGATCATTCCCCCGCTTCCGGATACGCCACCTTCACTCACGCCGCCTTCAGCAATACAGAACTGTTAATGCCCTCCCCTGGCCCGGCGTTGCCGGGTCTCTCAGGCCAATCATTCCCGGACACTGATGTGAAATGGGAAGCGGTGCAGACGCGAATGCGCCGATCGAAAAATCATCGCTCCACCAGGCGACGGCCTAAGGTGGCCATCACCGTTTAACTTTTATCAAACTGACTTTCGGTAAACGGATCTGCGCGACCGCCCTGCAATGGGATCCTGGCAAGCGCTGCATCGATTTCGCGTAACTCGCTGTCCGTCAACCGGACTTGCGGTGCACCGCTATTTTCTATCAGGTGCGGATATTGCGTCGTACCCGGGATGGGGACTATCCATGGCCGCTGAGCCATCACCCAGGCCAGCGCGAACTGAACCGGAGTGGTGTTTTTGCGGCGGGCCCACGACTGCGCGAATTCAAGCAGTACCATGTTTTTGGCCAGGGCATCGGGCTGGAAGCGTGGCAGGTTATGCCGCCGATCTGTGCTGTCGAACCGCTGGCTTGGATTGACTGCCCCGGCAAGGAAACTCCCGGCGGTCGGGCAGTAAGGTACAAAGCCGATACCCAGCTCTTCGAGCGTTGGAAATATCCGCGTCTCCGGTTCACGCCACCACATGGCATACTCACTCTGTACTGCAGTCACAGGGAGTACCGCATGTGCGCGGCGGATTGTCCTGGCACTCGCTTCCGACAATCCCCAGTGTTTCACTTTTCCCTCCTGGATCAACGCCTTCACGGTTTCCGCCACATCCTCAATCGGCACATTCGGATCGGGGCGATGCTGATAAAGAAGATCGATGTGGTCCGTTTTCAGACGCTTTAGCGAGCCCTCTACGGCACGGCGAATATGGTCAGGATGGCTGTTAAGGGAGGTTGGCTTCCCCTCCTCCACGCCGAAACCGAACTTAGTGGCAATCACCACACGATCGCGAACAGGGGCCAGTGCTTCCCCGACAAATTCTTCACTGAGATGGGGGCCATACACCTCGGCAGTATCAAAGAACGTGATGCCTTGTTCGAAGGCGGCCCGGATGAGCGAAACCATGGCTTTACGATCGCGCGGACCACCGCCGTAATACCCCACCATAGGCAGACACCCGAGTCCCATACTTGAAACCTCCAGCGAGCCGAGTTTACGCGTGGTTAAGGTCTCCTTCTGGACGGGAACAGCATCCGAAGGGGCGCCCGACGTGTCCTGACCAGCCGGTTTAGCCATCACGGCTCCGCTCCTGCCAAGGGTGGTAGCGGCCAACGCCAGACCGGCGCCAGCGATCAGAAAATTGCGACGATCCCGGGAAGCGGGTACGGAAGCAGAATGCTGGTCATGCATCATCTTGCTCATAAACTGGAACTCCCTATAGCGAAGAAAGGATTCATTAATTTGGTCATTACCAGGCATAAGCCTGGGGCGCTTCTCCCCCGGGTCCGGGCCAGATTTCGTCGAGACAGCTCATGGTGTCGTCTGATAGCGTGATTGTCGTTGCGTGAAGCGCCTCCCGGAGTTGCTCGACCGTACGAGGCCCGATAAGTGGCGCAGTAACGACAGGATTCTGCAGGAGCCACGCAAGCGCCACATCGGAAGGGGTTTCGCCGAGGTCCTCACATAATCCTTCGTAGGCTTCCAGCTGCGGACGATACTGTTCGATTAGACGGGCAAACGCGGGCCTCGCACGGCGCCCGCTTGCCATCTTTTTCAGTACGCCGCCAAGCAACCCTCCGGCAAGTGGGCTCCAGGGAATCAGTCCCAGGCCAAAATGACGGCATGCGGGAATGACCTCCAGCTCAACAGTTCGGGCAGTGAGATTGTAGAGACTTTGCTCAGCAACCAGGCCCAGGGAATGACGAGCCGTGGCCACTGACTGCGCAGTCGCAATGTCCCAGCCTGCGAAATTGCTGCTACCGATATAAAGCACTTTTCCCTGCTGAATAAGGAGCTCCATGGCCTGCCAGACCTCTTCCCATGGTGTATAACGATCGATGTGATGCATCTGATAGACGTCAATATGGTCGGTCTTAAGCCGTCGCAAACTGTCCTCGCAGGCCTTGCGAATATGGTAAGCAGAAAGACGGCGATCGTTCGGACCTGGTCCCATAGGCTGATAGGCTTTCGTCGCCAGAACGATACGGTCACGGCGGCCACCCTGATGGAGCCAGCGACCAATAATCTCTTCGGACAGCCCCGAACCTTGCTGGATATCGGGTGATTGCTCGGTGCCATACACGTCTGCTGTATCAATGAAATTGATACCCGCCTCAAGCGCTTCATCCAGAATGCGGGCGCTGGTTTTCTCGTCGGTGACGTCACCAAAATTCATGGTTCCGAGACAAAGGCGGCTGACTTTCAGGCCGGTGCGGCCAAGATGCGTATAGTTCATACACGGCTCCGTTAGGTGAATATTCCGCCCTGACCGACGGCCAGAGCGCATAATTTTCAAGAATAACGATGGAGCAAGGCGCGCTCAGTGGTCGTTATGATTCAAATCATCCCATGCCTGCCGGGAGTGGCCGGGCCGAAAGTTATAACGCAGTACTACCGCAGATAGAAAGATTAACCGCCGCCATGAAAAAAATGGGAGCCGAAAGGAATGCCAGCGTGGCACAGATAGCCATCGCATGGGCTATTGCAAAAGGTACCCTTCCCCTCGTTGGTGCGACTAAAGTCCATCACGTTCTGGACGCCGCCTGCGCTTCAGACATCCAGTTACGCGATGAGGAAATCATCCTGCTGGAACAACTCGCCACAGAGACCAGAGTGGATACACGAGGCGCCTGGGAAAAACCGATGGTGTAAACCCCGTCCGGGACAGACTGTCATGAATGACACTCACGAACGGGCTGTTCCGGGCGATCCTAATCTGCATCACTTTTACTGCTTTGTATGAAGGGTGAGAATATGAAAATCATTTGTCTCGAAGAACATTATCTCGACAGCGAGTTAGGGCGAGCGTGTATGCCTGTTGCGCTTGAGCAGGCACCTTTCCTTGGCGACTGGGGGAAAACCGTCGCTGATGGTCATAATCCTGACCGAAGCCGTCCGCAGATAGAAAAGAATGCGCTGATAAACGCGAAAGGCGCTGATTTGGGAAGCCGCCGCCTCAGGGATATGGATGAGGCTGGAATTACCCTGCAGATCCTCTCTGTGGGCGGATTCCCCCAGCTGGCTCCCGGTGATAAAGCGGTAACATTAAATACGGCGGCAAACGACCGCCTTGCCGGGGCGGTAAGAAATCACCCGGATCGCTTCGCGGCATTTGCCACACTTCCCTGGGCACTGCCGGAAGAGGCTGAAAAAGAGCTTGTCCGCGCAGTTGAAAAACTGGGGTTTAAGGGGGCACTTCTGAATGGCCGACCCTCTTCATGCTTTCTCGATCATCCTGACTATGACTCCCTGCTTTCCCGCTTTAATAAACTGAATGTGCCACTCTACCTTCATCCCGGATTACCGTTTAAAAGCGTGCAACAGGCCTACTTCACGGGCTTCAGCGCAGAGGTCAACGCCCGGCTCTCTATGTTTGGCTGGGGCTGGCATCACGAAGCCGGGATCCATTTGTTACGGCTGATGTTATCGGGCGCATTTGATAAATATCCCCACCTGCAGGTAATCAGTGGCCACTGGGGGGAGATGCTGCCCTTCTGGCTGCAGCGTCTTGATGACAGCCTTCCGCTGGCTGCAACGGGTCTGTCACGCACGCTAACGAGAACCTTCCAGGAACACGTTTACGTTACCCCGTCAGGTATGCTGACACTGCCGCACTTCCAGTTTATCTACGCGTTAATGGGGGCAGACAGGATCCTTTTCTCCGTTGATTACCCCTATCAGACACTGGACGGTGTAAAAACATTTATCGACAGTCTGCCCGTCAACAAGGCTGAAAAAGAGGCCATCGCGTTTCGCAATGCAGAACGTTTACTGGGCATCACGGCGTAGTTCACGGGCTCCTGATGACCGGGCACAATGAAATCCGTCGACCATTATTAGTTTTTGTCTAAAAGTGAATGAGCCTTTACTGCTCTAAAAAAAATAAGTAAGCGTTAAGTGAGCGCCGTATTGACGGCTATTTATTGGTGAGATCTACGTTCCATGGCAGCAGTTCGGCCACTTTGTTGCTGGGCCACTCCGGCAGTACGCTCAGGATATGGCGAA
>NZ_JBQENX010000021.1:0-18246 GCF_052044775.1 Enterobacter sp. 22466
CTGAAGCAGAAACGAAAGGCCGGGGTTATAGCGGAAGCTAATCCTGAGTAAACAAGGTGGATCAATATTAAACCGTTGGTGGTGACGGTTAGTGGATCACTTTTTACCCGTTGTTGACAGTGCCATTTGGAGCGAACTTAATGTTAAGTTTATTTTCAGAGAGTGTAATGCAAGCGTTATCTATGTTATTGCAGTAGTTGATTTCAACATCCATTGAAAAATCCTTCTAACATGCTGAGCTGGAGAAGACTGCATCTTTTTATTAAACCCATAACGGTGGTCTTTTCATTTTACCATCGCATCAGGGAAGCCAAACAGATAGCTGACTACCTGCCCTGGAGGATTAATATACGAAATTATTAGTTGTGAATCTTGAGATATGGTAACAATTTCGGACGTATGCTTTTAGTTCATAGTAATCTTTTAAAGCATGCATTATTTATATTGATTTTCTATTCCACATAAATGCGTCTATGTCGAACAGGGTTATGTCTCATCTCGAGGAGCTGGCGCCGCGCGTGGAGCAGTACAGCATCGACGAGATGTTTCTGGATATCCGCGGTATAGACAGCTGCATCGATTATGAAGACTTCGGACGGCAGCTGCGCGAGCACGTCCGCTCCGGTACGGGGTTGACAATCGGCGTCGGGATGGGGCCGACCAAAACGCTGGCTAAAAGCGCACAATGGGCGTCTAAGGAATGGCAGCAGTTTGGTGGCGTACTTGCTCTGACTTCAGGCAATCCAAAGCGAACGGAGAAACTGCTCTCACTACAGCCGGTGGAAGAAATCTGGGGAGTAGGTCGCAGGATCTCAAAAACGCTTAATACGATGGGCATCACTACGGCACTGCAGCTGGCGCGCGAGAACCCTGTATTTATCAGGAAAAATTTCAACGTTGTGCTGGAGAGAACCGTCCGGGAACTCAACGGAGAAAGCTGTATTTCGCTTGAAGAAGCGCCTCCGCCGAAACAGCAGATTGTCTGCAGCCGGTCCTTTGGGGAGCGTGTCACGACTTATGAAGCAATGCGGCAGGCAGTCTGTCAGTACGCCGAGCGTGCAGCTGAGAAGCTGCGCGGCGAGCGTCAGTTTTGCAGGCATATTGCTGTATTTGTGAAAACGTCACCCTTCACGTTGAACGAACCGTATTACGGGAATGTGGCCAGTGAAAAGCTGATGACTCCCACGCAGGATACCAGGGACATTATAGCCGCAGCGGTGAAAGCACTGGATAGGATCTGGGTGAATGGGCATCGATATGCAAAAGCGGGTTGCATGCTCAATGATTTCACTCCTGACGGGGTTTCGCAGCTGAATTTGTTCGATGATACTCAGCCCCGAAGCAACAGCAATCAGCTGATGAAAGTCGTGGACGGTATTAACCATTCGGGCAAGGGGAAAATATGGTTCGCCGGTCGGGGGATTGCCCCCGAGTGGCAGATGAAAAGGGAACTACTTTCGCCAGCTTATACGACACGCTGGGCAGATATTCCTGCCGCGAAATTGACTTGAAATTGTGGCGATTTCACCTTGAAATTCTCAAAATAAATAACTTAATTTCAATAAGTTAGATGTGAAATCGCCGTGGCGAAATTATTGATTCAAATTTCTATCAAGGACCTCGTTGATAGCTTTGTCCAGTTCATCCTGAACCACTTTTGACATACGGCTAAACTCATAAGTCAGCGTACGCCCTTTCACACGCTTGCGCGCGAACTTATCCTTTTCTTCAAAGGTCCAGAGTGCGGAAATTACTGACTTTTCCTTAGGAGGCGGAGCTATCAATGCCTGAGAGGCCTGAGAAATCAATTTCAGTATACTGGCTTTCTGTTCGTCTTCTGGTCGCTCGTAGTCACTCAAAATTGCATCATGCTGACCTGAGACAGACTGAATGAGCCTTTCAGACGTTAAGCCCTTTTCACTGAGTTTTTCATTAACCTCTAACAGAATTTTATAGTCACTAAACGACAGCTCAGACTGAACCGGGAACAGAGAAATCAACTCTTGCGGTACTGCTGCCGCCTGCAGTGCCCTGGTGACCTTAGCCTGGGATAACCCCTCCAGTTCAGCAATTTCCTTTTGATTGAATCCAGACTCTTTCAGAGCCATCAATCTTAAGCCGATCTCCCGAAGGTTATGCTCTTTAGCTGTCTGGATATCTTTAGCCAGCTGGCGAGCTTCATCAGCTGATAAAAGTTCATCGGTAACCATTACATCAAGGCCAGTACGGATATAAATCGCTGAGGCTCGCCGTCTTGAACCATCCAGTATCTCAATCCTTTCACCTTGCTGAATGCCAATACAGGGGAAGAATTGCTGAAACTTAATCGTCTGGATAATAGATTTCAGAGACTCCCTGGTCAGAGCAAGTTGATCTCTTCCATTGGTTTCCTGGTTTACGAATGTCTTACTTTCAACGTCCGATGCAGGTACTCGAACAAACCTGAACGTTATCTTCCTACCGGTTTTTAGGGTAAATACCTGACTCCTTTGGGTTTCAGTCATCTCGACCATTGACGCCTGGGTATTTAACTGTCTGCCAATGGTTTTTCTTTTCTCATTCGACATCACATACCTCCGTTAGTACGAATGAACTCAATGCGATCAAATACGGCCTTCGCAAAGTCTTCCGCTGCTGATTTTGCGCTTTTAAGCGCCTCGGTGCTTCCATCATAGGTTGCTGGATTTGCGGAAATAACTGTGTCAAAAGTCTCCCCGCAGCGCTCGAAGCCATCCAGCCTCGGCAGAACCATGTCGAGCATATCGGCACCGAATACCTCTTTGGCCTGACTATGGCAAATTTTATGATCAGACTTGTTCAGGATTTTAGACATAAAACCGACATTTCCGATGAGATTGCAGGTGTGTCCATCCTGTTCGATCGAATCAATAAGCGCAGGAAGGCTGGCTACAAACTTCAGGGAAGAATGAAAATCAACCGTTGCCGGTGGAAGAGGGGTCAACATCAAGTCTGCCGCTCCGATGCAGTTTTTCAGGAACGCATCGAGGTGAGGACCACTATCAAGGAAGATAAAGTCGTAGTCATACCGGAGCTTGTCGATAATGTTCTCTTTAAGCACTGCATGAATATTTTGCCCAGGCAGATGTTCCTCACACAATCCCTTCCAGCTTTCAGCAAGGAATGCATCGTCAATGGAAGCAGGAATAACATCAACGCCCGGGATAATTGACGGCACGATGAAATCGGACAGTAATTCTTCACGAGACACGTTCTGGAGCATGGCCTGAGCAGCCGTATTTTCAACCAAGCCCACTGAATTCTCATGGCTCAGGAACATTGTCAGAGATGCCTGCGGATCGAAATCGATGGCCAGAATACGCAGATCTTCGAACAGAAGCTGAGGATGAGCCCGAAAGGCATGGGATAATGAAGCGGTAGAAACTGTCTTGGAACCGCCACCTTTAAGGTTACATACAAAAATAGCGAAGGCTTTATCGAAGCGATCTCTGTACTTGGGTACTTTACGATGGAAATACAGATCGATGACGTTCTGAATCGTCATCGCGTACTTCATCGTATTGCCGGAAGGTTTCTTTTTAAAAATGTAGCCACTGGCTTCCATTTCGGCCACAGCATACTCAACACTCCCTTTGCTGAGCTTAGGCAGCTTATATAGGGCGGCTTTGCTGTATTCCTGATAGAACTCGGTAAGCTTCAATTCCTCTTTTTGCTGGCGGATACTTTCGCTCAAGGATGTCAGAAGTTTACCTGCACGTGTGGCGACTTTCCGTAACTGCTCAATATTTTCCATTTATCACCTCATGACGTTTTTTGTCATTTTGAACAAAAAGAATCATGTTGCAAGAAATAATTCATAATATTTTGATTTTACTCTCACAGGAGGCGCCGAAGATTAAATGGAGAAGAGGGCACTACGTCCATAATCATTTTGTTGACACACAGCGCAAACCGTGAGTCTGTTCAGAGCTTGCATCTGAGCAGGAGAAGGGTTGGACAAGCTCGACGGGCGCGTCAGCCTGTCACATTGGGGTCTATCTTTTTAAACCCGGTCACGCTTAAAGATCAGTATGGTAAAGAAGGGGGACCGAACCACCCCGGAACGATCCCCTGAAGGAATGGCAATTCCGTTCGCCGTCAATATTAGCTTTTTCCGGGCTGTGATAACATATCCGGGTCATTTTTCAGAGCCAGGGCTGATGAAGAAGAAAAACAGCACACCCACTCCCCATGATGCCACGTTCAGGCAGTTTCTGACGCAACCGGATATGCCCGTGACTTTATGGAAATCCACCTGCCCGCAGAGCTGCGCGCAGTCTGCGATCTCAGCACGCTGAAACTGGAATCCGGCTCGTTCGTTGAGGATGATCTCCGCCAGTATTTCAGCGACGTCCTCTACAGCCTGAAAACTACAGCCGGCGACGGATATATTCATGTTCTGGTCGAACACCAGTCAACGCCGGACAAACATATGGCTTTCCGCCTTATACGCTATGCGGTAGCCGCCATGCAGCGACACCTGGAGGCAGGGCATAAAAAACTGCCACTGGTGATACCGGTGCTGTTCTATACGGGTAAACGCAGCCCGTATCCGTACTCCACCCGGTGGCTGGATGAGTTTGACGATCCGTCGCTGGCAGGCAAACTCTACAGCAGCGCTTTCCCACTGGTAGACGTTACGGTCATTCCGGATGATGAAATCGCTGGCCATCGCAGTATGGCCGCACTAACTTTACTGCAAAAGCATATTCACCAGCGGGACCTGGCAGAACTGGTTGACCGGCTGGCGCCCATCCTGCTGGCCGGATATCTATCTTCATCACAGGTAATATCGCTGGTACACTATATAGTGCAGGCAGGCGAAACAGTGGACGCCGAAGCCTTTGTTCGCGAACTGGCACAGCGTGTGCCGCAACACGGAGACGCACTCATGACCATCGCACAACAGCTCGAACAGAAGGGTATTGAGAAGGGCATCCAGCAGGGCATCCAACTGGGTGAACAACGTGGTATTGAAAAAGGCAAACTTGAAGTTGCCCGTACCATGCTGCAAAACGGCATTGACTGCAATACCGTCATGAAAATGACCGGTCTGACTGAAGACGACCTGGCGCAGATCCGCCACTAATCACCCTTTCCTGGCACTCCCTGTCTGGCCATCAGCGAATACTGGTGGGGCAGGGAGGCACCAGACTCAGGCTCTGCCTGCCAGCAAAAGCGATTAAACAGCTTCGTCACTCTCCTCAAATGTACTGTCAGCTATCGTCGCCTGTACTAAATGCCAAAGCATTCCGGTCGGCCCCCTCCCTCTCTCTAAGTAGACGGTGATTCCAGTGCATATCTTTCGTTTTTGTCCCGCGTAAGGGACATAAGAAAATATCACTCCTGCTGGCCAGCTCATCTTTTCAGCGTCACGGTGCAGCCAGAATATAAGTAGTGCTCGCCGCAGCCTTGTGACCGAGCAACGCGAGCGAACGGGTGAGGAAGCGCAATATCATCATTGCTAAAATGAGCTGGTACGCGCCAGTGTTTTATCACTGAAATTGCATATCTTAACGATTTTACTTCAGTGGGTTATCCACATATACAGTTCTTCGATCCAGCAATAAGATCCTTAAAGCGATCCCTTTAAGATCCAAAGAAGATCCCCGGATCGCTGCAGACCCTGTCAGCTCTATTCCTGGGGGATGATCACATAAGCTATAGAAGGATAATCATAAGCTGTAACTGGTATACAATAAGCTGTATCATGTAAAGGATATACTGTGATGAGTCAGCTACATAAACTATAGTAAGTATGAAGCCCAGAAACACACCCTGGGTTGTGTATAACATGAAGCTGCTTGTACCAGGCCTTACGGCTATTACAGGTTAGCAATCAGCATTCTTATTCTTTACTTTCCCACCGCCCGGAGGCTATCTGGACAAGGACAATCTGGACATAAAAAAACTGTTTGAAGAGGTGGATAAATCCTCCGGCGAAATAGTTAACCTCACGCCCAATGGAAGTAATACGGTCCAGCCTGTGGCACTGATGCGGCTTGGTGTTTTCGTTCCCACGCTCAAATCTCTGAAAAACAGTAAAAAGAATACGCTTTCCCGTACGGATGCTACTGAAGAGCTGACGCGGCTTTCTCTTGCCAGAGCTGAAGGCTTTGATAAGGTCGAGATCACCGGCCCACGGCTTGATATGGATAACGATTTCAAGACCTGGGTCGGGATCGTCCATTCCTTTGCCCGGCATAAGGTTATTGGGGATAAAGTGGAACTTCCGTTCGTCGAGTTCGCTAAACTGTGTGGTATCCCTTCAAGCCAGTCGTCCCGCAAACTTCGGGAGCGCATTAGTCCATCGCTTAAACGCATTGCGGGTACCGTGATTTCCTTTTCCCGCACTACCGAAAAGCACACCAAAGAGTACATCACGCACCTGGTCCAGTCTGCCTACTACGATACGGAGAAAGACGTGGTTCAGTTACAGGCAGATCCGCGTTTATTTGAACTTTATCAGTTTGACCGCAAAGTACTTCTGCAACTCAAGGCTATCAATGCCCTGAAGCGCAGGGAATCAGCTCAGGCACTCTACACCTTTATTGAGAGTCTTCCGCGGGATCCGGCTCCTATTTCGCTGTCGCGCCTCCGAGCCCGTCTGAATCTGAAATCTCCTGTCTTTTCTCAGAACCAAACGGTAAGGCGTGCCATGGAGCAGCTGCGTGACATAGGATACTTGGATTACACCGAGATCCAGCGCGGCCGGACAAAGCTTTTCTGTATCCACTACCGGCGTCCCAAGCTGAAGGCACCTAACGATGAAAGTGCAGAAAACCCGCAGCTGCCAGCGGCGAAGCGGGATGTCAGTCCGGAAATGGCTGAAAAACTGGCTGTCCTAGAAAAGCTGGGGATCACGCTTGATGATCTGGAGAAGTTGTTCAAAACATCCTGAACATAAGCTGTAATGAGTAATTTTATTGTTGCTACACACCACAGCTTATATTAATGGCTCCGGAGAGTAACCTGCTCACTATAGTTTATATAAGCTGTGGCGAGGCGTCCCCTGTCAGTACGTTTGTACCGCTTGTCTGAAAGCTCTTATCTTCGGTCTGAGCATTATTATTGGCTCGCAACAGCAGGCGTTTTTCAGGATGATAATACTCACTGTAGCTTATGTTGCTTACTGCAGTTTATGTTGTGGGCATTCTGCTCTCCATAGCTTATGTAAATTGTGGAAAGCAGTAATGTCATTTCAGCGGCGGCAGTGTCTGTAAAATCTCAGCTGCATCACGCCCGTCCCAGCTAAACGGCTCGGACAGCGTGGCAGCTGGGTCCAGCGCAAGCACCCACGTATAAACTTCCATCGAACGCGGCTCCTTATGCCCGGCCAGATCCTGAATGACTGTCCTAGACTGCCGGTGATAGAGCGTGTGCATGGTATAGCTGTGGCGGAACATATGCGGCGTGACCGAAATGGAAAAATATACACTGTATTCTCCGGCCCGCTTCACCGCCTGCTTCAGCCACTTGCGCATGGTTTCATCGGTGACGGCCCACAGCGGCTCAAGTCGGTGGGGCCGCGTGGCCAGGACAAACGGGGCCGAGCAAAAAGCGAAGAAACCGAATTCGTTATAGCACCTATCCATTTCCTTTCAGCATCGCGACCGCATCACTCTCAGACATCTGGAACTGCACCCGGTGCCGTGCTGCCACATCCAGCGCAAACACCTTCGTATACACCTCCGTCGAGCTGATGCTCTTGTGTCCCATTAAACTCTGCAGCACCTTCAGTGGTATACCGGCGTACAGCATGTGCATGGCGTAGGAATGGCGGAACGTGTGTGGTGTCACCGGTACGGAGAACGTCACCCCGTCGGCCACTGCCGCTTCAACCGCTTCGCTGAGCCAGGTGCGGACGGTCCGGTCGGTGATCTCCCAGATGCGTGCTTTTTCGGTTCTGCCGGTACGCTTATTACGTCGTTCAAGAGGTATTTTCAGCGTGGCCACCATCATCTCCAGCTGGCTGACATAGTTCGCATCGGAAAGCGGAACCAGGCGATGCGCCTGACTGCCGGCAGGCGAGCGGCCGGCCGTTCGGGCCGCTTTCTCCGCCCGCTGCTTGAGGGTGGCCAGCTGCACGAACGGGTAGGGCGGCGCCAGGGAAAAATCACTCCGGGTCAGCGCCAGCGCCTCGTTAATACGCGCGCCGGTGTTCCAGAGGGTTGCCAGCAGCATCTTGCGGTGGAGATCGGGGACATAGTGGAGCAGGGCGCTCACTTCCGGCGCCAGCAAGTATTTTGGCAGTTCATCCTGAACAAGAGCCATCTGTCGCAGGGCCAGTGCGGCCGGGTAGTCGATGGCCACCGGCAGCTGCGCGGCAGAAAACGAAACGCCCTGACCTGGTATTGCCGGCATCATTGTTTCCTGTCCTCAGTGGACAGGTATTGTTTCCTGGGATGCTGAGCCTTCAGACTTCCGGGCAGATCATTTTTCATGGGTTGTCTCACGGCTTTGTTTCAGTTTGCTGTAGAGCCAGCAGGGAATAAAAATGGGAGAGAAAATAATGAAGCATATGAATTTTATCAGTAATACGTCCCACTGACGTTCAGTCAGATACCGGATTTGTTTTGCCTGATATGACTGACTGGATTTCAGTCTATCAATTTCCAGCTTCTGGCTCTCACACAGACGGTGTAGCTCATCAACTCCCTTATGCAAAGGCACAGCGATAAGGGGACAATGAAGACCTTTAGGGTACTGAAGCTCGCCTACGGTTAAGGGGATGGATAGTCTTCCGGCTGGTTCGAACCTGAATCCGATACCGTTCCAGAAGCGATCCCGACGAAGCATATTTTCCCTGTCATCTTCATCGACAGGAGATGTACGGATACGTTTCACGGGGGTATCAGCCGGAAGCGTCTTTGCCCAGGAAATCAGCTGTATCATGATCCAGGAGCCAAGTCCTCGTCCCCGCAAATTGTAGTCAAGCATAAAATCCGAATTCGTCAGGTCCAGTTCGGTCGTGCCATCCCATATATTAACAGTCAACTCCGCTTTGTATTCAGGCTCCTGATGCCAGCCTCCCCCGTTCCAGTACAGGGAAAGAGTGCATGTGCGGCCAGCCAGTTTTCTTTTCACGTCAAGACTGCCACTGGCAGGAGAGTAGGTTTCCTTCAGGGTTCTGATGACGACCACTCTGCATGCTGGCTGATATCGACCACCTGTGCGGCTCTCAGGCAGGGTCAGCAGCCAGGCATTATTGGCTTCATCAAATTTTGGTAGATCCACCTTATATGGTCCTTTTATGGTAAATATCTTCAGCCCAGCTCCGGGAGAGCATTCTCGGGTTCAAAGGGATACCGCTTATTGTCCTGCGAGCACACCTCGATCCATTCCAGCTGTCCGTGGGTAAGTACAGGTGATAGCACTGACGGGCGCAGACAGTGATGCACCCGTCAAACCCGGTCTCGGCCAGTTCATCGGCGTTCTCCGGCCAGCGGAGCAGACGCCCCTCGGCGGAGATCTCGTAAAAAGCACATTCACAGTCCAGGTCTTTAGTCTGGTATTCAGATTCTGTTTCGCCGTCCGGCATCCGGTAGTGAAAAGTGACTGTGTCAAACATTCCCATTTTTTGCTTCCTTAAATCGTTGAGAAATCCCGCCCTCAGCTACAGTTGTTCAGCACCAGCTTTTGCGATCTCATCCACCGCTTCCCTTACCGAAAAAGGCCGGGCCTGCTTTTCTGAAAAGTGCACCCAGTAGCAGAGATGTGATGCCCAGGTCTGGCCGTTCTGACGGGGTTCCAGGTCAACAGTAAAGGATGTGATGGTTCGTCCGTTAAGTCCCCAGCTTTCACAGCAATCGCAATATTTCAGATAGAGCGCCTTCAGCTCTTCAAAAAAATTGCCCTCCTTTAACGGCCCCGATTCTTTAACAGCCTCACGCTGATCCATGAAATAGCTGACGGCGGCTTTTTTCGAAGCAAATTGTCTTTCGCCGATATTCACTTTCACTGCACGTCCCATCAAGTCCCCTTTCTGCTTTGCTGGAAAATAGTCACTCAGAGTAATGATGACGCGAAACACAATCGACTGTGCACAACCCTGCATCTGTCACTCACCTGAATATACTCCGGCTTATATTTTCTGACGTGAATATCACTAGGCTGATAATAAGCAGCCATATAGCCACGTCGTTAAATTACCGGATGGCCGTTTCGGTGTGATCCGATTTTTTGCGTATTTAACAATTTCCGGAAGTATACCACGCACACGGAATAAGCAAAGCGGCAATATCTGCCCCTGCGCGACGGGTCACGGGGCAGGAGGTAAACACAACATATAGCAGAAATTGCAGATGGCAGCGTGGCACATGTTGTGTTTCTGCGCCGCAGCGCGCCGGAGGTGAGGAAGAAGATCCGGAACAACCATTTTTCGGATCTCAGGAGGGGAGAAGTAGGATTATTGCCGGAAAGTCACAAAAAGCGGTGGATTGTTGTTATAGAGGGATTATTGCTATTAAAGTGACAGTTTATGCAAACTTTACCACCTGAAACAATAATCATGCCAGGGGCAGCTTTGCGTGTCAGACGCTGTGCGCATGATTTCACACCATCCCCGTATGCGTCATTTTCCGGATAACGGTGGCGGTCAGGAATACGCCTCTGACAATGCCGTTGTTGTGAATTATCTGAATTCAGCCACTTTGTTGATTTTCTTCTACAATTAACGAACAGTTTTCTTTGGAAAGGAATGTTCCTGTTGGCTTTCATACCCGTATTAATGAGATACATGGCCGTTGGCGTCGTAAATACTGGTCTCACTGCACTGATCATTTTCCTGCTGCTGTGGAGAGACCATAATGTCTATCTGGCAAACGCAGCTGGATATATCGCAGGTATTGGTGTCAGTTTTTTGCTTAACTCCGTGTTTACGTTTGGAGTCCCGGTAACCGCCAGTCGCCTGTTACGGTTTCTTTGCATTTGCGCACTGAGTTATCTGGTGAATCTGTTCACTCTTCATCTGATGTATCAAATTTTGCCAGAATACCGCTACTGCGCCCAGCTTGTTGCCATGTCAATGTATACATTGAGCGGTTTTTTCCTGAATAAATACTGGGGGATGCGATGAGAGCTTTATCACCTGTTCTGGCGATAGTGATACCATGTTATAATGAAGAAGACGTTTTTCCTTCATGTAAAAATATATTGCTGGACTGTCTGTCCGGACTTATCTCTGTAAACAAAATCAGTGCCGAAAGTTATCTTTTATTTGTTGATGATGGCAGCCATGATTTAACATGGCAACTCATTGAGCAGTCATCCCTGAAAGAAAAAAGTGTGAAAGGCCTCAAACTGTCAGCGAATAAAGGGCATCAGACCGCATTGCTGGCGGGCATGCAGCATGCGGAATCAGATATCCTAATTACCATCGATGCCGATCTGCAGGATGATGTCGGGGTGATTGAAAAGATGGTTGATGCCTGGCATGATGGCGCAGATGTGGTCTATGGCGTGCGTAATGATCGTCACAGCGATTCTTTTTTTAAACGTAAAAGCGCCGCGTTATATTACCGTCTGATGACATTTCTTGGGGTTAAACAGATACCAGACCATGCCGACTTTCGACTGCTAAGTGCCCGGGCTGTCAGTTCGCTGCTGTCCTATCACGAACACAATCTTTACCTGCGCGGACTGGTTCCACAGCTAGGATTTCCTTCCTGCAGGATCTTCTATCGCAGAAATGCGCGGGTGGCCGGAGAGGCAAAATATACGCTCCTGCCAATGCTGAAACTTGCAGTGGAAGGGATCACGTCTTTTAGTGTCACCCCCCTGCGCATTATCGCAGCCACAGGCGCATTAACGATAATGATTTCCGTGCTGACAATATTATATGTCCTTGCTCAAAAGGTATTAGGCAATACAATATCAGGCTGGACGTCACTGATGTTATCCATCTTCTTTCTGGGCGGGATACAAATGCTGTGTCTCGGTGTATTAGGTGAATATATTGGCAAGATATATATGGAATGCAAGTCCCGACCTAAATATTTTATCGAGAATAAAGCACCCGCAATGGAAGGTTCGGACACTCATGAACAGTAAATACCCACAACCCTCTTCTTCCTGGCGTATCATTGATACGTTCACACAACGCCCGATACAGCCCGGAAAAATATATTTATTCTTTATCATTGCGTTACTGGTATATGTCTGTCCGGTCATTCAAGCTAATTATCCTTACATTGACGATCACTGGCGCAGAATAAGTGCCGCAACAAACTGGCAGCAGGAAGGGCGAGCCGGAGGAAATATCCTTATTCACCTGCTTTCAGCGGGTACAGGTACGCCTGATCTGTTTCCTTTAACATTGTTTTTTGCGATCGGCCTGCTGGCACTGGCGCTGATGCGTCTGGCACAGCACTGGTTTCTGCAACCAACCCCTGTACAGCTACTGATTTTATTGCCGTTCTGGTACAACCCATTTTATCTGCAGGTTCTGGCGTATCATTATGAAGCCCTGACCATCACAACTGGGATTGCGTTCGTGATCCTGGCGGTAGTGACCTGTCAGCAGGTGGGCTGGTTAAGATGGGGTGGGGCGATTTTGCTGCTGACGGCTGCAGTCAGTTTTTATCAGCTTATTATTAATGTGTATATTGGCCTGGTCAGCGTCGAAATACTGCGGCGCGGTGTCACCGGGATATCCTGGCGTGAAGATATAAAACTCATCGCACGCTATATTATTATCCTGGCAGGTGCAGTATTGATCTACTACCTGACGTTCTATCAAATGATCACAGTCGATCGGGGTGGGGTTCAGCCCTTTGACGGAAAACTGCTGGTCGGGCGGATGGAAACACTCTTCAGCCTGATATTACTCTTTATTACACCCGTCAATGCCTGGGTTTTTATTCCACTGGGTATTCTGGCAGGTATCGGCTTCTTTCTTCATTATCGTGAGCGGGCCGGGTTAAACATCCTCTTCATCCGCTTTCTGGCGTTGTCAACGCTGGTGTTTGCCATCGGAGGCGTGAATATATTACTCACCGGTTTTAACACTGGCGCCCGGACGTTGCTTGGCGTCTCACCTTTACTCTGTGCCATCATGTGGTTCAGCTGGCGGGCACTGGCGGTATGCCATCACCGTAGCACATTGCTGATCGCACTTCCCTTATGGGTGTTTCTTTCCTTTGCCTCGCTGTTTGGGCAACACCTGAGCGATAAAAAACAAAGTGAACACCTGATGGTATCTATGCTTGTGCCCGATATCATAAACCACCCTACAATATATCAGGCCAGTGAAATCATACTGGTCAGCAAAAATAATATTCAGGACTATTTTGTCAAATCCGTTTGTCTTAATCAGCTGTATCCGGCATTGAACTACATTGCTTCCACGAACTATATTCTGATGCCCGAACAGCTCACACAGGCTGGCATTACAAATATGGCTCGTTACTGGAGCAGACATGCGCCCCCCGTGGCAACAGGCGAGGTTGTGGTGGAAAATCCTTTTTATCGCATAAAACAGGAGGGCGACATGGCATTTATTGAGTTTAAAAAAAGGAACTATACACAACGGTGTTTCAGTTATCCTGCTCAACCCGCTTCTTAAATAAGTATGCTTACCGGATGACAACAGGATGAGCCCGCAGGATCGCATGAGGCAAACCAGGAGATACCATGCCCCGGTATCTCCTGTTTTTTGTACAGAACAAGCGATGCAGAAAAATATAAATTCTGAAGTATGGAAATTATCCCTTTTTAACCTTCAGGATATACTCGCCAAGTTCATATCCAGTGAAATATGATGAGTTTGTACTAACGCTCAGCCATATTTTATTGTCCCCTTCAGGAAGGTCTTCGATTGTATATTCCCAGTCACGCTGGTCAACCGGGATGGTGGCAATAACCCCCAGATGGTTACTGAGGATCACATTTACCTCCGTGGCATCGTCCGAATACCAGAATGTTTCCCCCCTGAGGGTATACGGTAAGGTAATTTCCTTTCCCTGAACCGGGTCGCGCAATTCAGGATGCCGTGCTATCCGGATCCTTCCCTCTACGGATTGCTGTTCATTATCAGGACGGTGTTCCTGTTTTAGGGTGAGCTTGCCCTGATAAAATGTAGGAACGCCGGAATATTCCCATTGCCGGCTGGACGGAACGGTTGTTATTGACTGCCACGTCCCCGTGTTATCCCGCATAAATATGCGCACCGCAGGGTCTCCCCGGCCCGACAGGTAATAACCAAGCTTTTCATCTGGATCACCATAATCCCGTCCCATCACACATCGATCAAACGAAAATGATGAACTGGATATCGTAAGCGGATAGGAGATGACTTCCCCGGTCATCAGGTTCCTGACGGTGAGCGTGGTTTCTCCGGCCTGAATCATTGCAATGTTTGCATTCCAGTAGCCGGTACTATCAAGCGGGGTTTCCATTTCCGTCCCGTTTACAGCGGACACATGGATCGGACCGGTTCCGGGTTTGGCCGTGCCGCGCACAGAAAACGTCAGACCGGTGATATCGGTTTGTTTCGGAAAATCGACAGTCAGGGGAGGGGTTATCTCATCAGAAACATCCACATTTATGGTCGCCGGGGCGGAATCTGAAAAGATAAAGCCGGTAGGATCCTTGATGATCACGCTGGCCGTCTGTGTGCCAGGCGGAACATCTGGCACGGTCAGGGTCCAGTCCATGGGACCTGACGCGGAATTAATCCGAGTTTCAGCAGTTTTTCCGCCTACGGTAGCCGAGATCAGGGTGCCGGGCATGGTCGTCACCCCTTTAAGTGAAACCCTCTGCAGAAATGAAGATGCACCGGTGATTTCCGGAACAGGTAATCTTTGGGGATTATATTTAACCGTTACCGGATTACTCAGATCATCGTGGTTATCTACATGCCTTGCCCTGACCGTTAACGGTTCTTCTGCGACAATCTGCGTTATGTACGCATCCAGAGGAACATAGACTGTACCGGTCTGGGTTATGCGCGTCCTGCTTAATACTGTTTCCCGGTTCCCCTTCCAGAATGCAACAATCTCGACTCCGGGGCCGGGGTCACCTGAAAGTGATACCTGAAGCTGACCACGTGGCCCGTCATTTTCCGTACCAAAATATGATATATTCAGGGTGACACCTGAAAGATCTACAGACTTAGTTTGATTGACCATGAAAATGTTCCTTTTAAGCCAACCAGCCTGGCTTATTAAAGATAGTTGCCTGCTCATGTCCGTCAAACTATGAAAAAGGATAGGTGACCCCGACGCTCTGCAGCCATCCCGAATAGTTCTGGCGCGCATGAGGTGAATGATGCGGGTAATATGAATGCCCGGTGCTGTGATCTGGCTTTATTACCACCATTTTCCGTAAGATATACCGCCTTTGGGTTTTTTCGGATCCCGGCAGATGAAAGGTGGGACTGATACCGGAAAAGCAGTAATTCATCATAATTAATGCTGGCAAAGCATTAATGAAAATATGGCCATAATCATGCGTTTTATTACCTGACTGGCAATAATATCACCGGACCGGACGTGCTTCTGGTCCGGCTTGCCGGTTCTGAACATCACTGCTACCCTTAAACCGTCGTGTTTATTACCGGAGTCAGGTATGTCCGGTGATGCTGAATTTGCCTTTTCTGTCCTCAGTACGTCTCATGCAGACCATCGCGACAGGGGACTGTTGTGCTCTCCCTTTCTGCTCAGACCGAAAAAAACCGGCAGCAGATCACTGCCGTGACCGGCAGCGAACTGGTGTCCGGGTATGCCCCGGGGATACCCGACGTGCATGCTCACCGGGAAGCCGATCCCCGGGCTGCTGAGGAGACCACCCGGTCCTGGATCCGTGAGCAGACCGGCCTGGAGATGGGGACAGTCCACAGCGCATTTGAGTCGGGTGCGGTAGTGCTGATTTCTGCCCTGGCGTTTTCAGGAACCCTGCAGCCGGCGGAAGCCGGGTATGAGATACAGGACTTTTTTTCCCCTGGATAACGGCGCAACAGTATCCAAATATATGTACTTTCTGGAAGGCAGTTACCGGACCGGCAGGGATGAAAAGGGACATTATGTGCAGCTGCCTTTCGCGCAGGACTGGCTGGTCCTGACCCTGTATGTGCCTGACAGTGTCACTGCGGACTTCGGCCCGTTCCTTGCCGCCTCCGGGGAAGGCCGCTGGCTCCGCGCGCTGCAGGATCTGTCTGCGGCGAGGGTGACGATCCGCCTGCCGAAGATAAAACTCGAGATGGCATCCTGCCTGAATGAGGAGATCGCAAAGTGCCTGCAAGGCTGACCGGTGTTTTCGGCGACCGCCTCCGGTGAGATCCTGTCCCCGGGGCATATCCTTCAGACCATCCGTTGTTTATATACCGCAACGTTTTTAAACGACAGGGCTCCGCTGAAAGATCAGGACTATACGGTGGACGCCATACGGCCGTTTATCTGGACGATCGGAAACCAGAGCAACAGCGTCCTGATCGCCGCCGGGATTTACCGGGGTGACTGAGGAAACGGAACTCCCCCCTTGCTTCTATGCGTCGTGTCTTCAATGCAGACTGTACAGGGTAGCGTAAACATCCGGCGCACCCGGACACTGAACCTGAACCGCGAGAGGCAGAGCCGTTCCGGCCTCCTTCAGCGGAAAAAATGTGGACCGGGTGAAAAACCTTAAGCGGATATTTGCCGGATCAGGCGGTTACCCCGTTTATCCGGCGAACTTTTTATATTCATGTGCAAATATGCTCCGGCGCTGTCCGCAAAACACTGACGGTTATGGAGGAAAAGACGCAGGTATAACGAGTGGCCCTTCTTTCAGACTGATATATTTGTAAGGTACCTCATGAGGCCCTTGCCTGTTCGTTTAATATTTCTGTATTTTCCTGCTTTTTTGTCGTTTTGAAAAATAATTATCTATACTGAAATTGTTTTCTGACATGTCTGATGATGAGGTGACCATGCGGATAAGGAAAATTACCCTGGCAGGGGCTCTGTTATCCTTTTATTGTGGTTGTGCATTTGCCCTTGATCCATGGGAAATAAGTGACGAAGGGGCGAAAAGTGGGGAGTACAGCTTTCTGGTTTATGCGGTGACATGGCAACCGACATTCTGCCTGCTGAAAGGAAGCGAAGGCTGTAGACAGGATAAGGCAAAATTTTATGTGCATGGTATATGGCCTTATTTTACCTACCAGAAACAGAAGGAGGAGGGTAAGGATAACACGCATGTGTTTTATAATTACCACCCCGCAAACTGTACAGCATCACCAGGTTGCCCGGAACAGAATGGTGCCTGTCCTCTCTCTGATAATTCACGATCCTCACTGCCTGAAAATCAGGACTTTCAAAATAACGTCACGTCGGTGCCTCATGGGCTAATGGAGCATGAGTGGAAAAAACATGGTACCTGCTACGGCGGGGATCAGAATAAATACTTTACAGATTTCTATACACTCAGGGATAAAGTGGTCCGGTATGATATCGATAAATTTTCGCAGGCTGAAGGTAAGAGCACACCTTTTGCAGAGATTAAATCCTGGTTTCCTGACAATGTTCGTTTCCGCTGTGATGTCAGGGATAACATACAGTATCTCTACGAGGTTTTTTACCTGGTCGATCGGGAGGGTAATGCCTTCACAGATAAATCCGCGAAACCCCTGCAGATAGGAAAGGCCTGTGAATTAACGGAGACGATGATCCCTGTCATGTGAGGAGGCCGGGACATGCCTGCAGGGTGCAGGGCGGCCTGTGTGGCCGGGGCGGGTCTCGCGTTATGCTGTGAACCGGTGTTGTTCACCTGATGGCAAATCGTGTCATTGTCAGGACAGGAAATCTCTTCAGGAGGCTGACGCAGGTCTCTGACCGTCTGAAAGACGTGATGTCAGGCTCAGCACGACCGGACATCGTTGTATAACCGGCCCCCACTTAGCTACGGGGTTCGTCAACCGTCTCATGGCTTGTCCCGTTTTTACCGCTTCCGTCCGGCAAACCGGCACAATCAACACCGGTGGTCGGTCCCGGGACGGAAAATTTAAGGAAGGATAACGGTTCCGAATATGCCGTCATCATCTGCCGGTTCATCTTTACGGACAACTGCCATGCCTTCTTCCAGGCTCAGTCTGCCATCGCGGTTGCTATCAAATTTCTGATAATCATCCTTCAGGTAAGCGCACCATCTGCGACGTCTTGTGAAAGTTGTCCTGTCTGGCAACAATCGCGCCCATCTATATTGATGGACACGAACGATGAATACCCGGACAAATAAAGATATTACCTGCTA
>NZ_JBQENX010000022.1:0-13554 GCF_052044775.1 Enterobacter sp. 22466
TTCGCCATATCCTGAGCGTACTGCCGGAGTGGCCCAGCAACAAAGTGGCCGAACTGCTGCCATGGAACGTAGATCTCACCAATAAATAGCCGTCAATACGGCGCTCACTTAACGCTTACGTTTTACTGACCACGGTACCGGCATTTTTTTCTTCCGGATAGGTCTTCAGCTGCAGAACCCTGCACTGGCCGTTCACCAGGTCTGCTCGGGTGGTGGCCTCCCCCATTTTCCAGCCATTCCAGTCATCACCGGAAAAATCCGTCAGATCTTCAAAGCGGGGGGCTTCACCGCGCGGCCGGAACACTTCCACCTGAAAACTGCCGCTGTTATCGGTGTATTTGCCCTTACCGTCAGAGACAAAGAACGTCAGCTCTCCCTCTGCTGGAGCCGGGAAGTCAATCAGGTAATTGCCCACCACAAATTCCGTGTCACCAATCCGCCCCTTGAGCACCACGGCACTGTCACTGTTCCCGGCCACACCCTGAGGGCCTGCGAGAGTGTATTCTTCCTTTCCCCGTTTTACCCAGCCCCTGGCACCGGCTGAAAATCTGTCTCCGGCTTTCAGCACAATACCGGTAGGGCTTCCCTCCGGGGATTTTGCATCAATTTCACCAGACCATACAGCAGCAGAATTCATAGCGGGCTCCTTAATTCGTTTAGTTTCACAGTCAGTTTCAGGCAACGTGCCCTGCACGAGGTGCGGGGCACGCCGGATAAATGCTTTCGTTTCTCCGTATCACGGAGGCCGGTAACTGCTCAGTTCTGCCGGCGCTGGCGTGCCAGGGACAGCCTGTGAAGCCACAGGCAGACCGGTACGGACGCCATAAGAAACAGGGCTAACGCGGCAAGAAAGGCGTCCTCTGTGGAAAAATGCAGAACAGAGACAGCCGGCACGCCGGATGCGACACTGACCATCATCAGGCAGAAAAAGACCCTCCCGGGGGACAGCCAGAGTAAATGACGGATACGTTTCCCTGTCATGTGATATGTCCTGTTAATTATCCTGCCCTTAACGGCAGTACTTCTTTATCTGCAGGGCAGACGGCGGTATGTTCAGCCTCCGGAAGCCGGAGGCTGCTCCTGCAGTTCAGGAGAGATAATGCTTTATTTATACACACTGACACTGAAGCTGCCGGTGTTATCAGAATAGCCCGTTGGTGTGTCCGCAATATAAAGATGCAGCGTTCCGCTTTCGGGAGCAGCCCATTTATACACCCCATTTCCGATAGTATATCCTTTGCCGGATGTACTGAAGCGGGCCTTAAGAACATTATCCGCCCTGGTTTGCAGCCCCTCTTTTATCCGGCCATCCGGTACGGCCAGGGCATATTCTTCCTTACCGTATTTAATGAACCCGGATGCGAGGACAGTAATTTCTTGTCCTGCATTTACCTGAATATCCGTACTGACACCTTCAGGTGCATTTGCAGGTACATCTCCGGTCCAGTCTGGTTTGACAGTCATGGTGTCTTCCCTTCTCTGATTTAAAGGATGCTTTATTTAAGTCTTGCTTCATGATGATGCGGTAATATTTCACCAGCGCTGTAATGCACACACTGTGATGTTTACTTACCCGGTTCTTATACAATGCTTGAATATTACCCCTGGTATATGGCAGTTATTCATGCACCAAGAGGAGCATAATGCATTTATTTAAATAACGCTCTGCGAAAAAATCAAACTCTCAGTGGGCGCAAAATCTAACCATCTGATTAATTTGAAAAACAACAGTTAAATATTAGGAATAATCTCACGCAAACCGATATTTACATCACCGAGAATTAATTCCTCCTGAATGGCGTTATCCGTAACGCGTAATAATGATTAATCACGGAGGCCAATGATGCGTGATTACCATCCGTTTTCCTGTGCAGTGCTTTTTTATAACCCCTGAAAGATATGGCTGACTTAAACACCCATTAACCACCGTAAAAACATGGTTGTTAACAAATATTGCCTTTTGAAAATACCTGGCGGGGTTGTTGATTATGGGGAAATAGAGCATGGCGACCTGAGATTATTCCTAATATCAATTTTATAAAACAAAGCCGGGCGCAGGATGAGCCGTTACCGTGCAGTGAATACCTGAATTATTGTTTGATGACCTGCCTGTTTATTTCTAGGCTTAATACGTGCGCTGATATCCTCATAAATGAAGAGGGTTTTGCCACTCATATTCTCATTATTCATTTAATCTGACTTTTGAATAATTTCAGTCAGCCATAGTACAGGAGTGTTTTATGACAGCGTCACCTGCGTGGTCGGGAAGTGTTGATGCAAAGGCATCTGAAGGAATTAATACAATGCTCAGTCTTAAGGTCGGACAAAAAATCAGCATCATTGCTGAGGGATGGGTTAAATATGGCAGGGAAGAATATGCTTTGGCCGCACCGTTCGGCAGGGTCAAAGAAGGCCTGATCACGAAAGCGGACAAGGTGCTGAAAGCCCGCTTCAGTGCATCCGGGAAAAGCTATGACATCGGCAGCGGTGTGTACGAGTGGGCCGTACCGGAAGCCGGAGAGATGATTTTATTCGTGAGTGACTCCTCTCACCGGGATAACAGCGGCGCGTTCAGCGTCGATGTCTACACCGTGGCGGATGAGAAAAAAGGAGGGGTGAAAAAGGCTGACTGGAAAGGTCATGTCCCTGCAACCAGCAGCGACTGGACACGAACCGGAGTAGCGGTGAGCAAGGGAGATACCGTGATGCTGGTTGCGGCCGGTACAGCCCAGTATGACAGCCGTGGCCGCCGGTTCGGGCCTGATGGTGACAGCCAGCACCCGTCAGCACAAACACCGGACCCGACGTTTGTGTTGCCGGAGGCGGTGGCAGGGAAACTGATCATCAAAGCAGGCGAACATCTCCACGGTATCGGCAGCGGAGGAACCGGCTGGGAAGTACCGGCTGACGGTGAACTCTCATTTATCTTTAACGATACAAACACGGCATCAGAGTATGCCAACAACACCGGTGGTTATGACGTGCGGCTGGTTGTTTTCGGCTGAACGTCTGCGGGAAGGCCGTACGAGCAGCGGTCCTCCCTGTCTGTTAACAGGAATATGACCTCATATGGAGCCCCTGAAATGAGCGAACAGGACAATAAAAAAGTTGATTTGGTCTTTATCATTGACAGCAGTCTTTCCATGCAGGATGAAGCGGAAGCTCTCAGCGCACAGCTGGGAGCAGCAATTGAGGAAGCCAGAAAAGCCTGTCCTTCAGATTTACGGACGGAATTTCTCGGCATTGAAGGTGGTTTTTCCGGTACGGAATTTACCACCACTGTTCGTCAGTATCTGACGGAAAAGGCGGGCGCCAGTCCGGCCGCCCTGAAAGGCAGGGAACACATCAAGGAGGGAAATCCGGCGCAGGAGGATGTCGCGCCTGCTGCGGAAGATGTGATCCGATTTTTTGACTGGCGTGACGGTGCTGAAAAGAATGTCTTCGTTCTGGGAGACGAAAGCCTGAAGGGCGGGGAAATGACCCTGGATGCCGATCGTATCAAAGCATGTGACGACGCCATTGCCACCGCACTGCAGTTCAATGTCAAAATTCACACCTATCTGGGAACACCTCACAGCACATTGCCGTACCCTACACCGGCAGACGAAAAAGCCATGATCCGGGAATACAAACGCCTTGCGCTTCGTACGGGAGGTGAACACTATATTTACACTTCCGGGGTCGCCGATTTTGCAACGGTACTGAAAACCACCATTTGTGCCAGTAAGGTTGCGCAACACGACAGCATTGCGGGCAAAAAAGACGAAGCGGATGCCCTGGAAGGAAAATCCCCGGCCAGCCCCCCTGCTAAAGACAGCCACCTGTGCGCACAGGCACCTGAGATTGTCCGGGCGGTTAACGCGCTTGCCGGTGTTCTTCAGTCATTGATTGATGTCTGTGGTAATAGCTGTACTGGTAACGAGAAAAAACACGCATGCCAGTGCCACGAACACCACAGACAACCCTCCTCCCAGCCAGCGACTCCGGTGGTCCCGGACGTTCCGGTACCTCCGGTTAGTCCGGAGCCACTACCGAAACCGTTCCTGGATAAAACCGATTTTGCTAATAACCAGCTGAATAACTGGCAGTTTGGCCCGGCCACCCCGGAACATGAGTTTTACACAGAAGGTGGCGCGACCCTGATCCGTTTCCCGACCACCAATGTGAAAGGCCGGACGCACAATGGCGTGCTGCTCTATAAACATTACACGGAGCTGCAGCAGGGGAAACGCTATCACTTCAGTGTTCATGCCCGCCGGGACAATGACCATAAGGTGGTGCCAGAACTGTCGCTCAGGGTGGCGGGCCAGGATATCACGCCGGTGACCGCACTGGCTAAAAAAGGCGAATGGGTCACGCTGTCAGGCGAGTTCACCGCTGCCCCGGGCGATAACCTGCTTGAAATCTTCAGCCATCAGGCCAGCGGTGACGGTAACGACTTCAGCATTACCGGCATCAGCGTGAAATCGGCAGGCTGATTACTCCTCAACGGACAGGTGCGCAGTGGAATGCGCACCATCAGGTCTCTGACCGTTTCTTCCCCTGTAACCGACTGTAATTAAGGAGTATCTATGAATAATAACGTTGTTTTCCTGGCCGGACTGTTTTTGACCTTTACCGCGCCGGTATATGCAGAAAACACGAATGAAAACGGTGCCCGGTCGCCGGTACCACATCACGGCGCGACCTTAAATCCGGTGGCCCGTCAGTTTAAGTGCAAAAATGACGGCCACTTTGAGTCCCCTCCGGGGGGGATCGAGATCCCGAATGCAGCCTGTAAAAATGCCTATTTATACAATCCGGATCTGGAACCATGGCAACGTAACCAGATGTTTAATGAATGGCCGGCTTATTCCCAGAATTTATCCGGGCGCCTCGCCTGAAGATAAAGTACCCGACGGCTCATTGTGCGCAGCGGGTAAGAACGGCACGGATACCGGCAGTCCACAGAACTTTACCGGCATTGATCAACCTCACCCGGACTGGTATGTCAGCACCGTTGACGTGAAGGATGGCATCGCGACATTAACCTATGAGGCTACAGCGGTACATGAACCCAGTCTCTGGACAGTTTACCTGGCAAAACCCACGTTTAATGCCAGTACGGATGTCCTGAAATGGGCCGACCTGGATAAGCTTGCCCCACCACAGGTGGTTGTTCCTCCCGAACAACAGCAAAAGAACAAAAAATCCGGTTACAGGTATCCCGGCATTTATGAGCTTAAAGTGAAAATACCGGCCGACCGCGTCAACGACCGGCAGACATTGCTGTATGTACAATGGGAACGTGATGAAGGTCCGCATGAAACCTTCTTCAGCTGCAGTGATGTGAAGTTTACAGCAGCAAAATCATAACGGTACCTGCTTTACCGTAAGTAAACGCACCGGCTCAGGGGCGGCCTGTCCTGCGCCGGTACGCTGTTGGTGAAGAGCTGATTTCACCGCAGGAACAGGATAAATTAAGCGCATGGCAGCATAATTTTTGCAGAACCGCCCTGGCTGCGGGCTGGCTGCTGTTATACGGATTTACGGAGGACAGTGACATGGCGAGATGGCAGCAGTTAAACAAACAGATCCCAACGGATGCAGTGGCAGAAAGCACCACCCGGCAATGATAATATTCTGACATGAATCTTTAAGATTAATGCTTGTTACCTGGAAGGTCTCTTACCGTTTTAGCGTTCAGGTCGTTCAGGTCGTTCAGGTCGTTCAGGTCGTTCACTGAATGATATCAGCCTTGCCCGACAACTCTGCTCTTACAGAAGATAACTCATTTGTCTGTGCTGTCATCATGATGAACAATGCAGGCAGTTGAAAAATGCAGTGACAATATTTTCATCTATACTTATGAAGGTAATATCGGTACTTGCAAATTAATATCAATACACAACATACCCATAGTGGGTAAGGAGCATATATGACTGAAGCGCAATTGCGTGATATGTTTTCACGTACAGATACTGATAATGATGGCTTTATTACCAGAGAGGAGTTTATATCAGAAACAATGAAGTTATTCGAGGGCGACCTCTCTAAAGTAGCTATTGCGAATAAAGAAATCATTACGAATATAGAAACAGAAATTATAATTATGCGTAAGTCACTGGAAGACACTTTCTCTGAGCTTGACCTTAACGCGGATGGCAAACTAAGTCTTGATGAAGTATTACGCCGGGTCAGTAAAGTTGTGACCTGCTCCCCGTTGATTAATACACCCCGATGTTAGTAATGTCTTCATAAGCCATATGAGGACATCTCCATGAAGAAGCGTTTTTCCGACGAACAGATCATCAGTATTCTTCGCGAAGCGGAAACGCCAGCGACATGTTATTTGACAGCCCCTTTTCTCCTGGCTTATGGCGCTGGCACATTACCGGCATCAGGAGTCTCCACCCGTATCCGGATATTTTCCAGCAGTTGCAGACGCTCCCGCTGACTCAATACCGTTTTTTTCAGCCAGGGCATTATCGTCAGCTGTATACTCGCCGTTTTGCCACTGACCTCATGCCCGTCAACCAGGCTCAGTCCGTCTCCGGCGTGGATGTTCAGGGCATCACGCACAACCTGTTCCCCCCCCGCCGTCACGCGCCTTAGCCGCACCGGGCGATTATCCATCACCGCGGATGAGGCCTGTACCCGCACGACTCCCTCTTCGCCATAACGAAACAGCCCCCTGCTGGCGCTGTCTCCGTCAAAATAGAGCCGGATGCGACCGGGTTGCGGACAAACCACGGTCACCGTCAGGTCCCGGGCAGCCAGTGCCCCCCAGCCATGTCCTGCCGGGTATTTCCCGGCAGGAGCCTGGAGTTGCGCCTCCGTCACGGCACCATAATCAATTTGCTGCTGACTCATCAGCACCTGACAGTCAGGTGCTGTTGCGCTGGCCGGCATTCCCGCCAGGCCAGCCAGCATACAGACTATCACCGTGATTACTCTTCTCATCTGTACCTCCTCACTGCATAACCGACTGGCATTCGGCAGTCAGTGTTTCATAATAATCGGTCAGATTTTCCTCCGGTCCCGCCTGGAAAATCAGTCTGCAGCGCCGGCTGTCGGGCAGTTCTGCATACAACGCCCCGGTCTGGCTCAGGTCTGCCAGGAATACCACCCCTTCCGCAACGGCCTGTGTCACATATTTTCCCTGTGCATCAACAATCACCGCGCCACGCGGCAGTAAACCGTTATCTGGCAGGCTTACGTGCAACATGCCGCGACGTACGCTCGACAGCGCGAAGTTCAGCGTCGGTACCGCGCCATGCCCTGCAGTCACCATCCGGGTTCCGTTATCCACATCGGCGTTTTTGGGCAGCGTGGCGGCATCAAGTTCCACCCGCCCGGTGCGGTATGCCGGTAACGATGGCACGACTGCCTGGCCCCACGCATCGGTCCATACCGTCCCCTGCGGGGTGGATACCGCGACTCCACTCACGTTCCGGCCGAGATCAATCACCCCAAATGTTTCCTGTACCGGTGAGGGTGAGAAGGTGACGCCATGCTGATGGGCAACAATACCGCCGCTCAGCGAGGCACCGTAGTTTTGCTGGCTGTCACCATGGCTTCCGGCATTGAGACCCAGTCGGGTATAATGCAGATTACTGTTCAGGCTGCCGTTAATACTGCTGGCATGATGGTCAATATCCCGGTCCGCCGACACCGAGTAGTCCAGCGTGGGGGTCAGCCTGCCGCTGGTCTGTACGCCGGTACTGGACCCTGTGCCATCATTGCGGACATAGGTATTCACGCTCTGTTCCCCCCATGGGATACTCACACTGGCATAAAAGATATCGTTGTCGTTACGCACTGTGGTTCCGTCACCACCACCATTCCCCCCCACCTGACCCTGCCAGTTCACCGAAACAGATGCCCCACCAAAGTTCCTGCGCCAGGAAGTGATAAGCCGTCGGGTATCATTGGCTGCATCAAATCCCTGCGTACGCGCATATCCCAGAGAAAATGCGCCCAGAAAGTCCTGCGACCATCCCATCGTCATATTCCAGCTGTTTTTGTCATACCCGGTGTGCCCGTCGTCCTGCAGAGCGTCATTCAGGTCACGAAATCCTGGCGTATTCTGCGTCCCACTGAAGGAGAAGCTCAGATTGTGCGGCGCGCGGTAGTTAGCCGACAGCGTAAACTGATTGCCCTGAACATGGTGGTTTCGGTCGGCGGCACTCAATGTATCGGCCGACAGCGTGAGTGCCGGCCACGGTACAATATCCAACCCGCCCGCCACCGAGCCGTAATTCTGTACCATCATGCCGCCGGCACGGGTGTTCAGATAAGACTTTACTTTCCAGCCATCAGTAGCGGTCAGCAACCACGGGTCACCATACCGGGAGCCTGTGTCACGGACCTGGCCTGCAGCCAGCGCAAAGCCCAATGGGCTGCCCAGCCCGCTACCGGCAAACGTACCTGATGACACGGTAAACTGATTCCTGCTCCCGTCCGTTTCCACCACCGTCACATCCAGGTCGGTTCGGACGTTCAGTACCGGAATTTTCGTCAGTGTGAAAGGACCAGCAGGCACCAGCGTTGAGTAAATCAGCGCCCCGGCCTGGCGTATCTCAACCCGGGCCTGAGCCGTGCGGGCGATACCACTGACGGTGATACCGTCATCATTATTGCCGGATTGTGTACTCAATGCTGAATCCGGTATCCACTGAGCACCCAGAACAGGTGCACTGGCAAACAGCGTGTTTGCCAGGTTTATCTGCCCCGTCTGCAGCATCATGCCGGTATCGGCAAAGGTGTGCTGAGCATAGGTATATTGCGTATCCAGCGCCATGCTGCCGTTATTGTTGCTGAGCAGCTGGCTGCTGCGTATCAGCCAGTCCCCCATATTCAGACCGGAGATAAAGGTGCCCTGGGTGTAATCGGTGCTGCGCCCACCAGTACGGCTGCGGGTGGCAAAGGCGTTATAGTTAAGCAACCCGGCTGTTCCACCTTCGAGGTAACCGCCCGGGATACTGCTCTGGCGCTCCAGGGCCTCCGGCGGCACGACCAGGGACACCCTGTTCTCGCCCGGAGAAAGCGTCACTGAAGTCCCGGGGAAATCCAGTGCGTAGTCGTAACAGCCATTAGCATCAGCCTGAGTCTCCTTCGGCACCTTCAGCCCCGCCTGGCGTAGCAGCGCCGCATCGGGGCACAACTGACCCTCACTGCCAAAGCGCGCGGACACGGTTCCCCGCGCGTCACCGTTAACCGACAACCGCACTGGCTTAACTCCCGGCATAAAGCGCGGAGCCTGCGAAAAATAGTTCACCACGTCTGCCGGGATACCGCGTGATTTGAGAATGCTGGTGTCAAACTGGTCAGCAGTATCGTTTGCAGGCTGCGCGGACCATGCCATGCCGCTGACGGCAAGGCTGACGGGCAGCCAGATTAAAAGCCAACAGGGCTGTCTGAATGTTAGTATCATGATGATATCTGAATGCGAATACACCGGGTGCAAAGGGCGCCCTATTTATTACCGGCAGTGCTTGCGGTAAGGGGGGCCGTATAATCCTGGGCCTGAAAGCCATAACGGGTGGCCGGAAACAACCTGACCTGCGTGCTACCGGCCAGTGCTGATGGTGTTTTCAGGCTGATATTCAGCGTTTCTCCCGGCAGGATATAGGTCTTGTCCAGCATCCCGCTCTGCTTTGACGGCAGCAGCTGCACCTGTTGTGACAGGCGTACCACATAAGGACTTGAGTTGTTCACTTCCAGATGCTGACCACGTACACGCCACGTCAGGCGTTTCCAGGGAGCCACGTCGTCGGCCAGTCCTTTCGGACTGATAATCAGCGGCAGGTCCTGTCGCAGGGTCATACTCAGTTCGTTTTTGCCAGATTTTTTTACCGGAATACCCTCAAAAGTGACGCGCTTGAGATGTTGCACCGTCAGGGGGGTTTTATCGGTGAGCACAAAACGGACCTGCTGGGTGCCGCCGGCCTCCACGCGGGAAATTGGCTGGGTGACAATCACCTGCGGTCTCGGGTCATCCTTCAGGTCGCGGACAGTCACGTACAGCAGCTCCGGACCCGTATCGGTGTTTTTGACGTTAATGGTGCCCCCCTGGGCGGCCTCATCCAGCAGGACGACCGTGGTGTCCGGCACCATGCCGGTGCCGGATGAGAAAAAGGGGATGCCCAGACACGCTGACACCAGCAGTGCCCCGGTTGCCCGGCGGAAATAAGACATAAAGATACCTCATAGAATATGCGCAGCCATCCGCAGTGAAATAAGGTCACTGTTCGCCTGCATGCGGAAACTATTTTTTGTATCGCGACAGATAAAATAAATAATACCCTCACGGCACAAAAAATAATTTATAGATACCACGGGCGGTATATCACCGCCCGCTGTTCATTTATTCATGCATTGTGATGAATAACTTAAATCTTCAGAGAACTCAGAGATAAACCAGGTCAATGGTCAGTGAACCGTGCAAATTAACGGTATCAGAAACGCTGCCCAGTTCGGAGGTCGGGCGGATTGCAGCCTGAACATCCACAGGCACAGTCACATCCGTAGACGCCAGAGGCGTCAGCTCACCGGGTTGTGCCCAGGTAACATATTCCAGCTGACCCGAATAAGCATGACCTAGGGCGCTGGCGGTAGAAGTCTTAACCCATGCCCCGGATGTAGAACCACCCTGAACTAACAGGTCAACATTTGCACCGTCTGCGTGTGCCTGCCCGGCATAAGGACCAACCCTAGCCCGCCAGGCACCGATGGAAACACCTGGTGAAACCTCACCAAGACCAAGAGACACGCTACCATTATCAATCTTGGTAGCGTACCCGTCGACGTTTGGATTATTGTCATGGCCGATAATCGCAACATTTGTCGGGGCCGAACAGTGAATTGACATTTGAATCACCTGTGAAGGCAGATTTGTCTGTTTTGTACTGTCCGCATTCAGGTCCGCCGTCGAAATGGCACCAAAATCCACATTTGACTGGCTCAGGGTTGGCACACAGGTGCCCGGGGTGATAGTACCACTGACAGTCAGAGTGGTGCTGTCTGCCGCCATGACATGACAGGCAGTCCCTGAAATCAGGGCAGCCAGTGCCGCTTTTTGAAATACCCGTTTCATTTGTTATTAAGTCCTTGTATAACTTTTCAAGTTAATTCTTCCAAGCATGCTTCCAAGCATGCAAAGAAGTGCTCTTTGTTCGTTTTTATTATCATATTTTCCAGACCATAATCAGACAGGATAAATGCCATAAAGAAGCGAGAATACTCTCACTAATTTGACAGCAGTCTGACTCCAGCTGCAGTGTAAGCGCCCCACCAAGGACGTCTGGATAAGCTGACTCATCCGGGTAACGATAATGTCCACTATTTTTCCGGATAATGGACACAGAATATTGGTAAATGCCCCGTGAAGGACGTCTTGAGAAGATTGTCCTGTCTGGTAACAATCGCGTCCATCTGAATATTGATGGACGCGAACGATGAATTCCGGGACAAACGATGTGACTTGCTATCGGGCTTATTTACCTGATGGTAAGCGCCCCGTGTAGGACGTAGGGTAAAAATTAGTTTACAGACAGGGTGACGTTCCAGGGCAGCAGCTCTTTCACACGGTTGGCTGGCCAGGTGTTGATGACGCTTATCACCTGCCGCAACCAGGCTTCCGGTTCGATGCCATTCAGCTTGCAACTGCCTATCAGGCTGTACATCACTGCCGCACTGTCGCCACCATTATCTGAACCGAAGAACATGTAGTTCCGGCGGCCCAGCGCCACCACCCGCAGCGCGTTTTCGCACAGATTATTGTCTATCTCCACCCAGCCATTGCGGCAGTATTCATTCAGTGCATCCCATTGTTTCAGCATATAGGCGAACGCCTTCGCTGTGTCTGAGTGCCGCGATAGCGCTGCCATCTGTAACTGGAGCCAGTCATACAACGACTGCATCAGTGCCACTGTTCTGCTTTTCCTGACCGCCAGCCGCTCCTCTGCCGGGCTCCCGCGGATCTCCGACTCGATGGCATATAACTCACCGATGCGGTTTAGCGCCTCCGTGGTAACAGCCGTCGGGTGGCGGACGTGAACATCGTGGATTTTGCGCCGGGCGTGCGCCATACAGGCCGCTTCGGTTACCCGCCCGCCTTCGTAGAGCGCGTTGTAACCCGCATACGCATCCGCCTGCAGCACGCCGCTGTACTCCGCCAGATGTCGCTGCGGGTGGATGCCCTTGCGATCCGGCGAGTAAGAGAACCACACCGCCGCCGGCATCACTGATCCGGCGTTACGATCATCACGAACGTACACCCACAGACGTCCGGTGCGGGTTTTGCCGCTTCCCGGCTCCAGCACATTCACCGGCGTGTCGTCTGCGTGCACTTTACCCGGCATCAGCACATAGTAGTTGAGCTCGTCATACAGCGGACGTAACAACTCTCCCATGGTATCAACCCAGCGCCCCATCGTATTGCGGTTCAGCTCCACGCCCTGTCGGGCATAGATCTCCGTCTGGCGGTACAGCGGCAGATGTTCGGCGAACTTCGCCATGATGATGCGGGCCAGCAGGCCCGGGCTGGCGTAGCTGCGCTCGATCGGTTTCGGCGGCAGCGGTGCCTGCACGATACCGTCACACCGGCTACAGGCAAGCTTAGGCCGGACCGTTTCGATAACCCTGAACGCGGTGTTGATGATGTCGAGTTGTTCGGAGACGCTTTCACCCAGTGGTTTCAGCTTCCCGCTGCAGACGGGGCATTCTGTTTCCTGTGGCGGGATGACCTTTCTGTCGCGGGGAAGTGTGGCCGGAAGCGCCTTGCGGCCCGGGGCGCTGGCGATCTTATCGACAGCACTGCCTGCCATAGTGGTCAGTTGTGACTGTACAGCACCGAGTTTTTCCTGAAGCTCGGTTATCCGTTTTTCTGCCTGCGCGATTTTCTTTTCGATTTTCTCGCGGTTTTTCTCGCTGCTTCGCCCGAACAACATCCGCTGAAGTTTGGCTATCTGTGCCGTGAGCGTGGATATCTCACGGCCATAGCCGGTTATCTCGGCGGACAGGCGTTCGATAACGGCCTGCTGTGCAAGGATCAGGGCCTTCAGTTGGTCGATGTCGTCGGGGAGCGTGGTATTCATTCCCCTGTTTTATCACGGGTTATATCCGTATACCAGGCCGTTCCGTCCGTTTTGGATGTTGCCACGCGATACCCTCCAGCAGCATGGACAACTGGGCGGGCGTCAGATGTACTTTCCCTTCACGGGTCACCGGCCACACGAAGCGGCCCCGCTCAAGGCGTTTGGCAAAGAGACACAACCCGTCGCGATCGGCCCACAGGATTTTCACCATTTTGCCACTGCGACCACGGAACACGAAGATATGCCCGGAGAACGGATCGTCTTTCAGCGTGTTCTGCACCTTCGAGGCCAGTCCGTTGAAGCCGCAACGCATATCCGTTATGCCAGCGATGATCCAGATTCTGGTGCCGGTGGGTAGCGTTATCATCGGACACCACCTTTCATTTCGCGGATTAGCGCCCGGAGAAGTTCTGGTGTCATCGGGTCGAAGAGTTTTACAACGCCTGATTTAAGGTGCAGTTCGCATCGCGGAGTA
>NZ_JBQENX010000023.1:0-11543 GCF_052044775.1 Enterobacter sp. 22466
TTCGCCATATCCTGAGCGTACTGCCGGAGTGGCCCAGCAACAAAGTGGCCGAACTGCTGCCATGGAACGTAGATCTCACCAATAAATAGCCGTCAATACGGCGCTCACTTAACGCTTACCCTTTGTCAGTGTCAGAGACATGACGTTACCGCGAGCAGAAAGTACGGCCAGGCAGAGCGCCACGTTAATCAGTGTTTCCCCCCAGTTGCCGCGAACGTGGAGTCCGGACAGGGAGCGGATGACGACAGAGCCGCAGGCCACAATCAGCAGCCAGGCAAACCAGGCCGCCACGGGGCGGTGCTGTTTACCCTTTTTGCTGAATGTCAGCAACCGCAGCACAATCAGCAGGCAGCTGACGGTGTCGATAAGCAGCAGATAGTCATGAAAAAGTGCCATTATATTTTACCTCCCCCCAACCATTTATTCAGCAGACTGTTGCTGAGTGAGCTCAGCGTCAGCAGCAGACGAACGGACAATGTTGAAGCCAGTAAGGCTCCGACTTCTGGCGGAGCGACAATCAGCGTCGGGGTGAGCACCGAGATAACATTGGCCGCAAACGGAGCACCCAGGATACCGGCCATCAGGGACACGCCAAACAGCAGGGCTTTCTGCATGACTGACAACTCATGGGCAGAGATGACAAAAATTACGGCACCAGCGAAGGCACCCAGTACCACGCCAGTGGGGGGGGGGGGGGAAAGTATTCCCTGCACGGCCGGGTGGTCGGACAGTATCCCGCTCCCGGATGAGAGCGTATGAGATTGCGGCACAATCATAGTGTTTGACCTCTTTGTTTTTTTCAAGATGAATAGTATCTACTCACCTTGACGTTATATTTAAGTATCACGTCAGGTTTTTATACAGGGGAATGTGATAATCCAGCCATTTATTGTTTTTGAATACGTCTGGAATAGTTCAAAAAATTTCCGCCCAATTTTTTAATGAAACAGGAATGAGATTGCTTTTTCAGCTTTTGGGCTTAGGAGGTAATCTCATTCCAACTGTTAATGAATTAAGAGGTATTATCGGATTTCATTCAGAGTGAATGTTACGCGATACCCACCATCTGAGCTAAAACTGACATGATTTGGTGCAGTTTCTGGGTAAGTAATAACTTTCACCTTATCTTCCTCTAAGACAAAATAAATTGAACCGTTTGAAATTACATTACCTTCAAAATCGAAAATGGATATCTGTGTAACATATTCAGTTCCTTTATTTTGCAGAATCCCACAGATCTCATAATCATCACCAGCATAGCAATCAACAGGATTTTTCAGAGAATAGGTATTAACAAAAGCACGGAACGTATCATCAATACCTGATTGGTTAATCAATCGAACTGCAACAATACCTGAGTTTTTTGGCGTGATGATAAATTTACTTAATCCATCAATGCTGCCAATATCAGCTTGATCTGCATTCCAGACTTGATGAATTTGACCATCCTCAGAGTCATTATAGTGGCGCCAGGCATTTATTTGTGACAGTTCTCCTACTTTAACTGAAAGAAATTTGTCATTGAGAGATTCTGGTAAACTGATAACCTCCTTAGTTTCTTCATATGAATGGCTCTCACCATTGAAATTCACATCAGAATAAAAAATTGCACCAGTGCTGATTTTTTCGTTTTTCATAAAAACTCCTTAATAAATATTTTTTGTAAAGGTGTCAGGCGTTGCTGTTCATAAATAAAAAGTAAAACACCATCTCGCCTGGGAATTATTATCTGTTATTTATTTCCGTGTCCGCCATATCCTTTTTTGTCGCGGGTATGACCTTTTGTAACGATCTACTGATATTGCCCGCCAGGACAGAGATAATATGTTCGTCTCAGAACCATCAGTATGTCTCAATAAGACGAAATTTCAGCGCAGAGTTCAAACAAGAATCAGCTCAGCTGGCTGTTGATCAAAACTACACAATGATTAGATGCATCCAGTGCTATGGATGTCGGTTTTTCCACAATGACACTAATGTACCTTATAGTAGCAGATCTGCGAGTAGCTATACGTCCGCATAGGCTGCGTTGTCCGCGCTTTTTCTGGGGCAGATTCCGAGGTGTGTCAATTTTTTATATTTTCACATTACTTTGTTGGTTAAACTTAAATGAATGATGGCTGTTTTGTCCTGTGAGCATCAAAATTTCGAGTACAGGAAATGCCATAATACATCGATTCTAAATGCAAGAATCGATTTTAAAATCCCTGATCTTACCTTATGAAAGGTTGTTATTATGCGTGTGACAATGAATAATGCATACCCATGGCTTTACTTCAAAGCTCATATGTTAAAGAGTACTAATGCAGCAGTTGAACTGGCGGAAAAGAAGGGAGCATCCGCTCATCTGGCTTTTGCCAAGACCTTGTTGGCGGCAAAAAATACACGCTCTGATCTTAAATCGGAACGTGCAGAAAAATACAAAAATTTAAATTACAGAGTCTTGGTTTTATTGGCGAAAAAACAGTTTGCTGGCATAGAAGAAAAATCTAATAGTTTTCATTATGGGACCTCTCCGATCCAAAGGTTCCGTGATATAGGTGCCGCAAATTACTCAATGATTAAAGTAAATGGAGTGCCTATGCCTGCTAATGAAATAACTATTGATGGCAATAAAATTGCGATGCGCTCTCAGTTTCCGACAAACGAGGGTATGGCTAAACATTTTGAAATGATGCTTCAACAAAAAGTCGGTGTTTTAGTTGTATTATCATCCATGGATGATATTGCCAAGTATAATCTACCAGAATACTATAAAAAAAATCAGAGTTACGATGGGGTGTCAGTAACGTGCAAAAAAAAGGTGGATAAGAATGTGAATGGTGATAGCCGTATGGCTGTAACAGGGGTAGGTAGTCTGGAGTTAAATCATTATAGAATGAATATTAGAAAAGGTGAGGATGAATTAAATACCTCCGTCATTCATGTGAGGAACTGGCCGGACAGGACATCACCAAGCCCCGAGGAGTTAAAAGGGTTAGCTTGTTTAGTTACGAAAAAAGTGGAGGAGAAATATGCTGAGAATCAAGGTGTCTGTCAACAGCCTTTTATTCATTGTAATGCAGGAGCTGGACGGACAGGGATGCTAACAGGAGCACTGGCATTATTGAATAACGAAGTTATTAGTGTCGAACAAGCTGTTCTGGATATGCGAGAAACGGGTACCCGCCGCATGCCACAAAATGTAACGCAATATGAAACATTACTAAGATTAAAGCAGTTGTTATTGTCCGGGCCGGCTTATAGCTGAAAGCTTTCTGGCATATCCGTTTTTTCATTTTGTTCAGTGCATGCACCGTGGCTAAAACCTCTGTAACCAGGCCATTGTCGTCACGCAACATCTGTGAAACGTACGCTGATGTTTCAAGGTGTTATGATATCAAAAGGTTATAAACTGTAACTCATGTGTTAAATGCTCGTTTTTTGATATTTTTTTGGGGGGTATTTTTTTCGACTGAAAAATAATTAGATTTTTGTCGAAAGGAAAATATGGAATGAGATTACATAAACTCTGTTCTGCATTGGGAGTTGTTTTCGTGCTGGCGGCAAATGGCACTGCAATGGCTGCAAATCAGGGGCAGGGTACAGTGACATTTAAGGGGGGGCTATCATTGATGCGCCTTGTTCTATCACGCCCAAAACCGTCGACCAGACCGTGAATCTGGGCCAGGTGTCCAGCAAAGCGTTACAAAACGGCGGTACTTCTTCGCCAGTGCAGTTCGATGTCAAACTGGAAGGTTGTGATGCCTCTACGCTGAAAAGCGTGACGACGGCCTTCAATGGGATCGCAGACGGAGACAATCTTGCTCTGCAAGGCGGAACAGCATCGGGTGCCGCCATCGTAATTCAGGACCAGGTCGGCAAACCTATCAAGATCAACGATGTAGCGGGTTCTACTTCGACAGCTCTCTCCGCTGGTGAAAACACGCTGAACTTCATCGCCTTCCTGAAAGGCGATGCAGGTTCCGATGGCATCAAAACCGGTAACTTTGCCTCCGTTGCGAGGTTTGTACTGTCCTACCAGTAAGTTTGTTTGGCCGGGTGTGGGTTCACCCCGGTTTTTTGGGCACGGATGAGTATAGGGTTGGGCATGTGCCATCGCGGTTATTTCATCATGTTATTTTTCCTGCTGACACTGCCTGCGGCGTTCTGGGCTGCAGTGCTGGGAGAGGGGCGTGTCAGCATGCAAGGTTCCATTATTGATACGCCCTGCGCTATTGCAGTTGACAGTCGTGACCAGAGTATTGACATGGCGGTACTGTCGGTTGAACAAATCATGCGTGACGGGCAGGGGCCGACTCGGCCGTTCAGTATCCGCCTGGTGGACTGTGTGCTGGCGGATAACCCCACTCAGAAGAATTCTAATATCTTTCGGGTGACCTTTGATGGGACTACCACCAACGACAACTTGTTTGCCGTCAATGGACAGGGGCGTGGTGTGGGGCTACAGATTGCTGACGAGGGTGGCAATATCGCCCTGCCGGGTGAGCAGATGCAGCCGGGTACGCTGCATGCTGGCAACATGACACTGGATTACACCATTCGCCTGGTAGCGAATCACAAGACTCTAAGAGCCGGTCCTTATCATTCAACCATTCGATTCAAATTAGATTACTACTGATAAAGGGTATTAGCCGTTTTGTTGTTCTCCCGCTGTCGGTAGTGGTGCCGCTGGCGATAGCCGGCCCGCCGCCCCTGGTGGCAGAGAGTATCCAGTTCAACACCGATGTGTTGGACGTGAAGGATCGCAATGCAGTTGACCTGAGCGAGTTCTCGCAGGCAGGTTACATCATGCCGGGAAGATACCCCATGGTGGTGAGCATCAACAAGAATGAACTGCCTGAGCAGAGTGTGCTGTTTCTGCCGCCGGACGGCAACCCAAAAGGCAGTGTGCCCTGTGTGACGAGGGGTATGGTTGAGAAGTTGGGGCTCAAGGCCGATGTGCTGCGTAATGTCACCTACTGGCATCAGGGGCTGTGTCTGAATCTCGACTCCATGAAGGGTACCGAAGCGCGTGGCGACTTAGGCCACGGAGCACTCTACCTGAGTGTGCCGCAAGCTTACCTCGAGTACACCTCCGATGACTGGGATCCGCCATCGCGCTGGGACAACGGTATTGCCGGGGTCTTGTTCGACTACAACATCAATGCGCAGACCACAAGGCCGGTACAGGGCCATGACACTCAGTCGCTGAGTGGCAACGGTACGACAGGTTTCAACGCTGGTGCCTGGCGCTTTCGTGCAGACTGGCAAGCCAGTTATAACCACACTACAGGCCAGCAGCAACCGCAATTGGGACTGGAGCCGTTATTACGCTTATCGCGCGATTGCGGAGTTGCGTGCCAGGCTGACCATGGGGGAGAGCTACCTCAATTCAGGTATTTTTGACAGCTTTCGCTATATGGGGGCCAGCCTGGTATCGGATGACAACATGCTGCCGCCAAATCTGCGCGGCTACGCACCTGAAGTGATAGGGGTGGCGAAGACAAATGCCAAAGTGACCGTCAGTCAACAGGGAAGAGTGTTGTATGAGACTACGGTGGCGACCGGGCCGTTTCGTATTCATCGGCCACCTCTGGAACCCTGGATGTCAAAATCACTGAGCAGGATGGCTCTGTGCGTACTTTTCAGGTGAATACCGCGAACATTCCGTACCTGACCCGCCCAGGGCTGGTGCGTTATAAGCTGGCTATGGGGAAACCAACTGACTACGAACGACACAGCCAGGGGCCGGGCTTTGCTTCGGGCGAGTTTTCCTGGGGGGTCAACAATGGCTGGTCGTTGTACGGCGGCTCAGTGCTGGGCGGCAATGACTATAACGCCCTTGCACTGGGTATTGGCCGTGATCTGCTGGATTTTGGTGCCCTGTCGTTTGACGCGACTGAGTCACGCACCTGTTTGCCGCAACAGGGGGAGGCATCGGGAGGCTCATACCGCCTGAGCTACTCGAAGAGTTTTGACCAATATAGCAGTCAGATAACGTTTGCCGGATATCGCTTCACGCAGCGTGACTTTATGACCATGTCGCAATACATGGATGCGCGTTACCGCGGACAGAATAGCGGCAGTGGTCGTGAGCTGTATACCATTGCGTTCAACAAGCAGTTCCGTGTCCCGAACCTGTCGGCGAACCTGAACTACAGCCATCAGACTTATTGGGATCGCCCAGCCAATGACAACTATAACCTGTCGCTGTCGCGCTACTTCGATATCGGGCGTTTCAAAAACCTGAGCCTGACGATGTCGGCGTATCGTAATGTGTACAACAACACCAATGACGATGGCATGTACCTGAGCCTCAGTATGCCGTGGGGGGTCAACAACGGTACCCTGAGCTACGACAGCCAGATCACCAGTGCCGGCAGTACCAATACGGTGGGTTACTCGAGCATGATTGACAGTAACAACAACTACAGCATTCGTGCTGGTGCTGGCAATGGTGGCCAGGCGGCGGCCTCGGGCTACTTCGTACATGACGGTGATATGGCACAGGTCACGGCCAACGCCAGCTATCAGGGTGGACAGTACAGCTCGATGGGCTTGAGCATACAGGGGGGCATGACCGCTACGGCTAAGGGGGCGGCTCTGCACCGGGTTAATGCCATGGGCGAGACTCGCATGAAGGTCGACACAGATGGTGTCGCTGGAGTGCCTGTACGTGGCTACGGTGGAGTTACCGATACTAACATGTTCGGCAAAGCGGTGGTGGCGGATGTCAACAGCTATTACCGCAATAGCGTCAGCGTCGACATCAATAAGCTGGCGGATGATGTCGATGCTACCCGGTCAGTGGTACAGGACACCCTGACTGAAGGGGCCATCGGTTACCGTCGTTTTGGCATTATTGCTGGTGAGAAGGCAATGGCGGTTATCAAGTTGGCGGATGGCAGTATTCCGCCGTTTGGTGCCATCGTGACCAACGACAACCAGAACCAGACCGGCATTGTCAACGACGAGGGCAGCGTGTGGCTCATTGGCCTCAAGCCAGGCGAAAAGATGGGAGTACGCTGGGACGGTAAGGTGCAGTGCAGCGTGAGCTTGCCAAGCCCGCTACCTTCGCTAACAGACACTCTGTTGCTGCCGTGTCAGGCGCTAAATGACAACCACGTTCACATTTATTGAGGTAGCAAGACAGCATGAAACTGGAGACTTTTCTGGCGGCTCTGACCGTCGTGTTGAGTAGTGTATTGATAGTGCAGCAGGCGACAGCAGCTATTGCGCTGGATCGTACTCGGGTGATTTTCAACGGTGGTAGCCACTCGATGAGCCTGAACGTCACTAACGAGAACAAGGAACTGCCTTATTTAGCCCAGGGATGGATAGAAGATGCCAGCGGTAAGAAGGTCGCGTCGCCACTGATGGTATTACCCCCACTGCAGCGCGTGGAACCGGGGGCAAAGAGCCAGATTAAAATCCAGGCCACACCGGCGACGGCTCAACTGCCGCAGAACCGGGAGTCACTTTACTACTTTAACTTGCGTGAAATTCCGCCGAGAAGTAATAAGCCGAACACGTTGCAGATTGCGTTACAGACGCGTATCAAGCTGTTCTATCGGCCTGATTCGCTGATGGTGACACAAAATGATTATGCCAATCCGTGGCAGATGAAGCTGACGCTGATCCGCAAGGGTGACCAGTACCAAATCAACAACCCTACTCCGTATTACGTGACGATAGTCGGGGCTGCCAGCACACTCAAGGGCAAAGATGTTCCTGGCTTCAACCCGTTAATGGTGGCACCGAAGGGCTCGTCCATGATGAAGGGCAGCGTTGCGGCGCTCGGTGGTGCCCCGGTTCTGACTTACATTAACGATTTTGGTGGTCAGCCGAAGCTGGAATTCCAGTGTGCTGGCAGCCACTGCATGGTGAAGGCGAACAAGCCGGGTTGACCGCCGCGTTGGTAGGTCGCAGGTATGAACGCCATGTCCGCCTTGCGACAGGAGAGAGAATCATGAGGCAGGCAACACGAATGACGAGTGATGCACTGCATCCGGCAGGTTCGGATGTTGATACTCACCCGCGTAAACTGACACTGCACCGCCATCAGGGGCGAATATTGGGTTGTCTGTTGCTGCTGTCTGCTGGCGTGCAGGCGCAAACGCCGGACAACTGGGATGTGGAAGGGGCGCACGGGGTACTGAACGTGAACGGGGTGTTGACCGAAGGTGCCTGCCGGTTGGATATGCAATCGGCCTTCCAGCAGGTGCTGCTGGGCGCCACTACTGCCAATAACCTGAAAGCCCCTGGCAGTCAGGGGACGCCGGTAGCGGTGCAGTTCTACCTGCGCGATTGCCTGCGCAGCGGTGGTAGTCAGACGGATGCGCGCACGGGAAGCCGCGTCTATGACCGACTTCAGCCAGTGGTGTCAGTGACTTTTCGCGGCGAGGCCGATATGAACAACCCCACGTTGCTATCGGTGCAAGGCACTTCGGGGCTGGCGCTTCGGCTGCTGGACGGCGAAAAACGGGATGTACGCCTGGGTAGTCGGGGTGTCCCGCAATACCTGACTCCAGGCATCAGTGTATTGACTTATTACGTAGTGCCCGAGCGCACGTCGGCGCCTCTGGTTGCGGGCGTCTACCGGGCAGTGGTGAATGTTGGACTGAACTATGACTGAGAGCCGAACCTACGTGCTCACCCGTAATCCTCCGTACCGGCGCCTTATACCGACACGAAGGATTACGTTGCTGTTGACACTGGGCTATGCCCTGTGGCTGGCGAGTGCTTCAGCCCAGGCAAAAATGGATCCGACCAACGTCGCCATTAATATCAGTGGCACAGTGGTGGCTAACGCCTCCTGTACTTTCAGCAGCGACACGCCGATACAAGTGAACTTCGGTGATGTGTATATAACCGACATAGATGGCGGCAGCTACAAGACGAAGTTGCCATATTCGCTGACTTGTAAAGGAGATGCGGATGGCAAGAGCATTGAGATGCAGTTGAAGGGCACCAGCGCCAGCTTTGATGACAACGTATTGCAGACAGACGTGAAGGGGCTGGGTATCAAGCTCCTGCAGAACAACAATCAAATCAAACCAAACGACTGGTTCCTGATTAACCCGGACAGTCCACCGGATCTGGAGGCGGTTGTGGTGAAGGATGCGGCGGCTACCTTCAGTAACGGACAACAGTTCAACGCGGCGGCGACGCTGGTTGTTGATTATCGTTGAGGAAGGGCACATGACGACAACATACACACTGCCGGTCCGACAAACTTTGCCCATTTTGCTGATCCTGTCAACGAGCCTGTTGACGCAGAGCTTTATGGCACAGGCAGACCAAAAGGGTGACAGTGTGGCAGTGAATTTTACCGGGGTGCTCAAGCGTAAGCCGTGCCACATCAATAATGACCAGGCGATAAACATTCACTTCGGCAACGTCGGGGTACACAAGGTGGATGGCATCAACTACGCGCAGCCTGTCAATTATAAACTGACGTGTGATGAAGAAGACCCGGGGCTGACGCTGAAAATGTACGTCAAGGGAATGCAGACTGGGTACGACGCCTCGGCCATCACCACCACGGTGACGAACTTAGGTATTCGTATCTTGCAGAACGGCCAGCCCATGGCCATCAACCAGGGATTGATCATCAACTACCAGAACCCACCGAAGCTCATGGTGGTACCGGTGCAGCAGCCAGGCAGCACGTTGCAAGAAGGGAACTTCCAGGCGACGGCCACTCTGATGACGGAATACGAATAGGGAGCTGGGGTATGCACAACTGCAAAAGCAACAACGTGATCACCACTCCGACACGCAGGGGGTTGATCATCGGTGGCAGTCTGATGGGGCTGTCGCTACTGGCGACCCTGGTCGGCAGTCAGGCTGCGAATGCGGAGGCAAACAACAATCTGCAATTCGACGGCACCCTGGTGGCGACCCCGTGCACGCTGGATCCGGACACAACCACCATCCAGCTAGACTTTGGGACGGTGTCAGATAAATACCTGTATATCAATACGCGCACGCACAGCAAGCCGTTCAGTATTCGTTTGCTGGACTGTGACCTGACGCTGGGCAAGTCGGTGGTATTTACGTTTACCGGTACCCCAGATAAGGAGTTGCCTGAGTTGCTGGGGCTGGCCAGCAAGCCAGCGAGCGGTATCGCAATAGGGATGGAGCAGGCGGACGGCACGGCGCTACCGATAAACAAAGCCACACCTGCCTATCAGCTGATGACCGGCGATAACACCTTTACATTCAAAGGTTATGTACAGGGGGAGCCGAGTGCACTGCAGAAGCATAGTATCGGGCGGGGAGACTTCAGTGCGACGGCGACCTTCACGCTGGATTACCCGTAGACTCTAAAAAGTTAGGCAACATAAACCACAAAACGAATATCAGCAGACAGTACTTGCTACCACTATTCGACTGTCAGTAAGGAGTTTTATTATGTCTTATGCTTTATTATTTTTGAGTACTCTAATGGCCGAGTGTTTGTCCTCTTTCGCTAAAGCTTTTACCGTATCAGCTCATATTCGGGAGGGGAGTAATGGATAAGGTGTTAATCACGGCAGCTCGTTTTTTTTCGGTAGGGTTATTATTTGTATACCTTCTGTATGGGCGACAACTGCGTCACTTTCTGCAACCTGTGATCATACAGGAGGATATTGCCTTCCCGGTGATTATGTGAATGTCAAATATGTAACTGGCGGTGATTTAAAAATATCTGATCATACCAAGGATATTCCTGCTCCGAGGATAAAGGTGGGGTATTGTACAAGTTCAGGTGATGGTAATGCTGGACAGTGCGTATATATGGTTGATAAGCCGATATCTCCAAATTTAGTAGATGGAACTCATACATGGGCGGAACTTATTGATTTAGTTCAGGGGAAATACCAGGTTCCAACATCTCCATATAAATCGGATGCATACTGCGTTTCAGCCTGGATAGCTGATGCTGCTTATATGAATGATCTTTCTTTTGGAACTGAGTACTATAGTTCTGATTCCAATTCGCTGTGTGCTGCGTATGTCTCTCCCCCACCACCTGATTTATGCTATATAAATGCGGGAAACAACCCTATCACCGTCGATTTCGGTGCTGTGGAACGTTTTGATATTGGTATCAGGCTTGGTAGTGACTCTGATGTGAATCATTCCTTGACCGTGAACTGCCAGGGAGAAAATACGCATAAAATTGATGTGAAACTTGATATGACGCCGACCAGCTGGTCCAGCGGGCAAATAGCGACGTCCAACCCTGCTTTGGGTGTCAGCATCAGTGTGGACGGGAAGCAACTGAAGAATAACGACAGCTTCACTATGTCTGTCAACGGAAGCAATACCACAGATTTAGCATTCTCACTGTTGCGCAACCCGGATAGTAAACCGACGGATATCGCGACGGGTTCATTTCATGCTTCGGCCACACTGATCGTGACGGAACCATGAAGCTGGACATTATATCGAGGGAGTCATTATCACTCCCTCTTATTTCATTAATTAGATTTAATGACTTTCACGTCTGGTAAGAATACTAGTGGTTTGTTGTTTTTTTTTTTTTTTTTTTTTTTTTTGTTGTCATATGGGGG
>NZ_JBQENX010000024.1:0-7227 GCF_052044775.1 Enterobacter sp. 22466
CGGCAGGTGATAAGCGTCATCAACACCTGGCCAGCCAACCGTGTGAAAGAGCTGCTGCCCTGGAACGTCACCCTGTCTGTAAACTAATTTTTACCCTACGTCCTACACGGGGCGCTTACGTCTGTCTTGCGACGTCAAGAAAATGTAACCACGCCATGTCGTCAGGGATCCACGGCAGCCTGCGCTGAACAGGTACAATACCGGTTTTTCCCTTCCCGCCGGTTTTCCAGATAGCCCTTCTGACAGGATTTTTTCGCGCAGCCCCTCCTCACAAAGCCAGTCGCTATACAGCCGCACCACGGTCATCCGGTGATGCAGGGTGGCTGCGGACAGGTGGTGACCGACATGCAGACAACGGACATAAAGGGCAACCGTATCGTGTCCGGCGGTGACGGCAGTCAGTCCGCAGGCGTGGCAAAAAGCAAGCCAGTCATTGACCCCGCGGGCATAGGCGTCAACGGTGTTCGGGGCCCGTAAAAGGTCCTCCTGCAGAAGCACCCACCGATATGCTGAAGTATCCCCATCCAGGAAAGGCAAAGCATCCAGTAATTTCTGTCGCACTTCCCCCCCTGACCTAAAAACAGCATGTATAAAATATAGTCAATTCCAAATAACATAGAGAGAATACGGCGCCACCCGCATTAACAATATCATTCTGTTGTCAGTCAATCCGCTGTAGACCATGCCGTGCATTCACCTGATAATTGAGGGGAATGCTCTGCCCCTCTTTACCAGTGATCGACGGCGGTAACGTCAAATGGATCACTTGCTGTTTACGGTATTCCAGAACAATATCGTTATTGCGATCGACTAAATCATTACGGCTCCCCGACAACGTCCGTGTGATACGTACGGCATCCGGATCCAACTGTTGCTCCCAGGGAATGCCAACGCGATAATTCAGCGCCACCTTCGCGACATCATTATTGCCTGATTGGCCTTGGGTATGTTCAAGCGCAAATCCAACCATTGGAACCGGTGTATAAGTAAGACCCAATGTCATGGCTTGCGGGTTACGCTGCAGCGTTCCGTTACTCAGCAAGTCGACCTTATCGCCATAGTATTTTTCATAGACTAGCTTCCCCCCCGAGCTGAGGCCAGGCCGGTAAATAAGCCTGCATACGCAGATCAAAGCCATTCGCTGGGCGCTCGTCGTAATCTTCCATTTGCGTAGAGGCCTGCCAGTCAGACAGGCGAAAATAGCCGTTGCCAGCAACCTTTAGATAATCCGCCCAACTTTCCAGACCTAACCCTAATCGTTGGTTATGTACACCGGATAACTGTTGGTCATAAAAAACGTTGTATCCCAGCATCCAATGGGGGAAGAAATGACGCTGCCCCATGCCTAGATTCGCAATAGTGCGGTGATTAAGCCGACGCACACCAAACTGGCTGAACACCAAGGTATCAGGTTGATTGTAAAGGGGCAGTAGCATATCAAACTGCGACCTTTCCAAATTCCCGCGGTCATCGACATTAAAATCGATGCGCGCATTACCGTATTGTGACAGCCAGCGACTGGCCTCATTGGCGACCGGGGAGGTCACAAAGCCAGTGGCCATCTCACGAGCGGCTTGTTGCTTATTGCTGTCATGATCGCCGCTAAAACGGGTTCCAAACTGGCTCAGAAAACCGGCGAGATGGTTTTGATCCTCATCCACAGGGCTCTGTTGCGTAACCGGTACCCTTACAGCTTCACCACTTTTAAGTGCCAGAAAATCACGTTTAAATAAATAGTCGCGCCGATTAAGCTGCCATAACTGTTCAATCGTCAGATGATATTTTTTCGCCACTTCAGACAGCGAATCTGTCGGTTTCAGAAGGTAAAGAAACGTCTGTAGCGCTGCCTGTGATGTCACATTATCGGGTAAATTTTTGGCCCATGAGTTAACAGCATTAAATGAGGAATACAACGGTATAAAAAATTGAAAAAATATTTGTAACAGCAGCTGTAGCCAGCTAAGTGCTTTCAGCATAGGCTTCAATGTGATTATCTCCAACAACAATGAACAAAATGATAACAATTGGGATCTGTATAAATAAAATTATTTTATTTTTTCAAAAAAACAAATATCAAAAAACGAAGCCAAATTTGCATTTAGTATAATGAGTTATAAAATTAAGCCGTTCATCAAAAATGATGATTAAAAATACGTTGTTATATTTTCAGTATAGATTCATACTATCACTTGGTAGATATTAAACTAAATTAATGTTAACGACATAACACTTATACCCAAAATCGTTGGGTTTACTTGCAGGCAGCAGCTGAACGAATCCCCAGGAGTTTAGATAACTAAGTGGCCAGGGTGAGTGAAGGCACCCAACTAGTAAATTAATAACAACCTCCGCTCAAAAGCATTAGAAAACCCATTAGGCAATGATATGAAGCAGGTTAAAAATACATCTGACAGTCCCAAAAATGCATTCTCGTTATTGGCTAAAAAATATAGAGTTTCAGATTGTTTAAATAAAATCACAATCGATGCGACAACGAAAAGAGCACAAAGTGAAGCAGGAAAAATAAAGGATTGCTACACTGGGGTTTGTGGATCAACGGAACAGAAAATGCTGTTTAGAGGTCAATTTAAATAGCCATTAATTTATTAATCAATAAATTATTTCTCTTCATTGAAAGCTCTCAGTTAACCCTTACTGAAGGATTCCAGTACTGTAAATGGATAGCGCCCCTGCATATTGATATGCCCACGCTGTAATGGTGAAAGTTTCTCAACGTCTGAATCCAGAACCGGATAACCTTCACGCCTGAGCTACTGAATTGCTGCATCCGTGTAAATTGTGTTCCACAGAACAATAATATTGAGCACCAGACCTAACGATCCAAGCTGATTCTCCTGACCTTCACGATAAACCTGTCTCAGTTCTCCCCGCTTACCATGCCCGTGTCCGCGAACCTTAGACAAAAACGATATCCAAGCAGGCGGAAAAACCGAAAATAACATCGCTGTATACCCCCGTTGAATATATAGACAAGTTCAATCAACAAGTAAAACAATGCATGAGGGAAAGCATGCTGTTTCTGCAAGGTTGACGATAACTAAAAAACGGCTGAACACATTATTACAAATAATAGATTATTGAGGAACTCTCTATTGAAAGCACTTATGGATTCCGTAGTTTTAAGGCTCAAGGCCCAGCGGGAAATATTACTGTTTTGAAGCAAGGGATGTACATCACAACTGTGATTGTACCAACCCTGCCACAGATTTATTCTGATGCCCCCAGACCTCCCTGGAGCAGCGGGAGCATTTGGGTAGAAACTTACGGTTACATTCTTTTTGTGAACGCAACACCCTGTAAGGCCGCAACGTTCACACCTTTATTATTAGTTAATAGGGCAGAGGCTGCGCCATACCCCCCTTCGTGACTTCCTCTAACGTGACACGGTAAGTATTCGACTCTACTCTTTTGGCGGCTGTAACTTTGAAATTCGCCAGCGGGGAATACAGCCTTTCGCCCTCATAATTTTCAAATACCAGACCACCCGGGATGGATAACCCGTGGCTGCTATTGCCTTTCACAGTAAATATGACCTTTATATCATCCGGGCTACTATTTGCAAAATCATGGGCAACATCTTTACTTTTGGATGTGGAAAAGAATTGTCCAAGGTTGTAAACGGTGTCAGTTTTTTTCTGTTTATCGGCATTAAATTGTGAAATTAATGTGTTAATCCCACTCTGCGTAATTCCTTGCCCGCGGTAAGTTGTAATATTGTCTCTTGTCGGGGTGTACCATGCTTGAGCACCCGTATTTACTAGTTTGCTCAGATTGCTACAATTTGACCTGATAGTTTTTTCAAGTTCCTTATTACCATGGTTAAAAATATCATCACGAAGAACACTGCGGTACTCATTAATGACTGCATCCCCGCTCACCTTGCCCCCTGAGGGAGCGCCGCGAAACAGATGACGTGCCACAGTGTTGATCGCTTTGCATCCCGCATTGGTTTGATATATCGAGGAAACATGCTGTCGAATATTATGGTTTTTTTCATCAGCTTTTTCCTTATCGGTATCAATTTCAATAAGTTGTTCTAATTTTGTCTCTATGACCTTTTTTTCCGCCTTGAGATGGCCAATTTCATCATGATATATGGCGACCTCTTTATTTAGCCTATTAACATCACTCGTTGCGCTGTCAATTTTTGACTGTAACGTCTTTATCACCATTCCGGCAGATACTGCACTCCCTTTAGCACCGATCGTTTTGGCTGCGGCGTTGCGCTCAATCTGATAACGATTGCCATTAAAAACATTTTTTAAAAAATTACTAGCCTGAGCGTATTTATAATGACCATTTTTCAGACGTACAGAGGCATTCTCACCATGTATTGCTGAGACAGACTTAAGACTTTTAAGCAATGACTGGTTTCCGTCAATTCCCCTTTTATGCTCGGCAATAGATATTTTCAGCTTGCCTGCACTATTTGTGATGTCTTTTATTTTATTCGTTAGCGTGCATCTAGTTTCGCTTAATTTTACCCGCCCTTGCGGTATGCTCTTCATAGACGCTACGGGATTTCCAACAGAATTGATCGACATTTATTTCCCTCATTGTTGAGTATATGGAACATTGTTAATACATGAGTTTTCTAAAAATCACAATGATTGCAGATTTCATGATTGAGGGCTATCAAGAAACGACCCTTAGTCAGAGATAACAGGTAGCAGAATGTAGCCAAGAGAAAATATTGGATAAGCAGGTCATTTGAACAGAAGATTACGGTTTACCCTTTCGGTAGGTTCTGTAGCGTAAGATTCCCCATCAAAAGATATATGGGCTAATACGTCATCATCAGTCGTGAATTCGCCCTGATTTGCAAAGAAAAACCATCGGGGTAATTTATGTCGATACTCGCCTTTATTGAGCTGAAGCTGAACTGCACGACGCAAATTCAGTATCGGCTATAGCTCGTATGGAACAAAACGTGTAGGGACATTGCCGGGGCATTTTTTGATTTCGCCATTATCAAGCTGGCGAATTTTCGTATCTGCTGAAAGAGGAAACGCCCTTCCGGACTGACTCAGGCAATCATTGAAGTAGGACGCATCAACAAAACGCTGTCTCTGCTTAATTATATTGATGACGAGCATTCTGACCAACTAAACCGGGGAGAAAGCCGCCATGCCGTTGCCAGAGCTATCTGTCACGATCAGGAAGATCCACTGGGTGCACTGGGGTTGGTCACTAACGCCGTCGTGTTATGGAACACTATATTATATGCAGGCAGCCCCGGATCATCTCCGGGCACAGGGGGAACCCTGAATGATGAAGATATTGCACGACTCTCACCGCTTTGCCACGGGCATACCAATATACTCGGCCATGATTCCTTCACACAGGCAGAGCTGGTAACAAAAGGACATTTTCGGCAATTAAAAGAGGCGTCAGAGGAAGAAAACATTGCTTAACGTGAGTTTTCGTTCCACTGAGCGTCCCCCCTCTCAGCGATTCCTCAGCATCCACACGTCATAACCGGATACCGGATTGACTGGTGGTTAAGTGTGGTAAGTGGCATTTATGATGACTTTGATACCATGCTCTCTTCAACCACCTTATCGATTAACCCTCTTAATGTAGCAGCATATGTTACCGGTCCTACGGATCTGAAACCCGGAATGTCTTGCTGCATTGTACGCATGATCATAAAGTCGTTCTCGGATATTCCTCTCAGGTCCTCTGGGAGTTTACCTCCACCAAAGCGTATGTCTCGTACTTCATTTTTCACTTCCAACGCTAAATTGAATAGACCTTCAGAATATAAGCCTGATTCGAGCGCAGGGATAAGTATATCATCTGGACCAAGAGTACAGGTTTGGTTTTGCACACATAGCGGGTTCGTGGTAACCATTCAGGATTCCTTTTTTGTTTTACATAAAAGAGCACAAGCCATACTAATGATATGAGTCCAGGTGGCATGTAATACAAAAAAAGGGTTGGGTAAATTAATTTAGGGCTGCGCATATCCGTGACTTTTTTGTTACAGATACCCGCATGCTCCTGGAACCTGTCAGCCGCAATTTGCTGACCAATCCTGCATCACCGGAAAAATCTGCACTCGAACTTACAACAGGATGACTGGCGACTGGGAAAAACCGGGGGAGCGTTTTTTAGTAGGTTATTTTTAATATCAGAGTATTCTGTATTTTTTCTATTGGAGGAAACGTCATGTTTAAAAGAGTCGGTAGTTTTATTCATACTCCAGACTATGAGAAGGCCGTGATTCGCGCAGAAAAAGATCCTTCCATTACGAATATCTCAATCGCTCAGGAAATATTGCATGCTAAAATAGCTGAAAATGATATGCGTATTGCTACGGTATGCGGAAGTAACAAAGAAGATGTAAGTAAAGATGTAATTAAATATATACAGAAGTTGGTTGGAAAGAGTAATAAATATGATGCTTTTTTAAACAGGGTAATGAATGTGGCACTTCATATCTGTCCAGAATATAATTATACTGACATGAAGTCGAAAAGAGCCCCGGTAAGTGAGCTTTAGGGTGCTTTAATTTAGTGGTTTTATATTTTAGCCCTGTGTTTGCAGGGCTCTTTCTTGCACATCGTAGACACATTATTAACGATAAGTTTTTCAGACAGAGCCTGAGAATGCTGCTGAAGGTGATAACCTATCTCGGGTTACATTCTTGTACTACAGTACTTTCCTGTCTGCCTGTGCAACAGTGCAACACGCCCGCCACCTTGATTGCTCGCGAAGAAAAATGGAAACAAATTATTCCAGTGTCCTGATTTTGTGATCCACAACCCCCGGAATGAAGTAGTTAGAATTTAATCACTCTTTGATTCGTATGTCACAGAGTACGTTGGCACTCCGCAGGCTAGTGATGTTTTGTACTAACTCAGATCGTTTTTTGTGCTTTCGGTGAGCGACTGGCAGGGCTTACCTGCATCAGGTCGGGATATACCTCATCAGACTGATGTCCCTCGCGTGGATTTTCAGCCCCTGTACATTCAGGCCTGTCACCGTACGGTAGCATTCTCACGGGGCCACAGTGACTAAAGTAACGTTTTTTGAAATAAAAAAACGTATTCTGGCAATAATATCGCTCACCTGGAAATATAAATTGAATCGCCACGGGTTTAACAGACACCTCAGAGTCATTTAAGATGGCTTAAAGAGAGGTGCCCATGAGCGGTAAGCGTTATCCCGAAGAGTTTAAAATTGAAGCAGTCAAACAGGTTG
>NZ_JBQENX010000025.1:0-5942 GCF_052044775.1 Enterobacter sp. 22466
AACTTATCCAGTCGCGATACCCGATGGTTAACTAGCGGTGAAGCGTGGAGGAGGAAACCTGTCCCGGCAGAACACTTTTATCTTCTGGCGACATAAAAAAGTATCAAACTGGGTTTCCGGCAACGGGCCTTCGCTCATACGCCAGAGTCCCTGAGAAACTATGCTATCTGCAGGCAGCCTGAATAACCCTCACCGTCACGGTTGATGCGTCACTGGCAGGGCAACATCGTTGTGTTTTCAGCGGATTGAACCGTCATTTTAAAGTCCATAACGCTCTTCCGTTCTGCTAGCCTTGCTCTCAGGCATTTTCAACACACTGGCGCAGGAGAACGACAGGTTGGAACAGGACTGGAGTCCCTGGAGAGCTGATAACTTTTCATACGGTGACATTCTGGAAAGGCTGTGTGCTGTTTCAGCGAAAAATGGTTTTACTGATGCACGCCATGCGGCGATTTTCAGGCTGATTAAAGCTCAGGGGCTGACATCAATAAGTGATCGACAGTGGCGTATCTTTCGAAAAGAAATGGTGCCGCTGACAGTACTACATTGCTGTCCTGGGGACGGTACAGCGTCTGACCGGATATGACACACCGCCTGTTTTACCCAGCGGCATAGCTCGGTCTGGGTGAAAACCCGCAGAGATCGGCACTGTCACTCTCCGGAGGACAGCACAGGGAATGGGGTCCAGCGCCGGTACACGGATACCAGAGCACAGGAGCACAGGAGCACAGGAGCGCGATACTATGTCATTCAGATAGCCGTAAAGTGCCATAATGATGATGACTGTCTCGTTTAACTCTAGGTGATGAAAACGTAACACCATAAATCGTCAAGGGTTTAACAGACACCTCAGAGTCATTTAAGATGACTTAAAGAGAGGTGCCCATGAGCGGTAAGCGTTATCCAGAAGAGTTTAAAATCGAAGCAGTCAAACAGGTTGTTGATCGTGGTCATTCTGTTTCCAGCGTTGCAACACGTCTCGATATCACCACCCCAGCCTTTACGCATGGATAAAGAAGTACGGTCCGGATTCTTCCACTACTAAAGAACAGTCAGATGCTCAGGCCGAGATCCGCCGTCTCCAGAAAGAGCTGAAGCGGGTTACCGACGAACGGGACATATTAAAAAAAGCGGCGTATTTCGCAATCCCCAAAAACAGGTACTGGTTCACTCTGATAGTAAGAATGTCGGTGTCAGTTTTCATCATCATGCTTGCTGTTTTTCCTGACCGATGAGATCACTGATGCAGTGAAGACTTCCCGGTTTCCTGACTCACACTCTGAACGACCAGTAATGTGTCTTTCCCTGGACCCGTCGGTAACCGGGAAGTACCTCATGCGAGGCTTCTCCTCACCGATGCACGTGACTCAAGAAGGGCCTGACGGCTTGTCTCTTTACTGTCCTGTCCGGGTTATCGTCAGGAGAATTGACGAATAATTTCTGCAGCAGGAAAACGACCTATGGCAAAGGCAAATACTGTTCATTCATCGTTTGTCGTTGGTGGTGTAGATACGCATAAAGATTTCATGTCGCAGCTGTGGTTGATCAAAATAACCGGATTTTAGGCAGCGAGTTCTTCTCCACAACTCGTCAGGGATACCGACAAATGCTGACCTGGATGGCTTCTTTCGAAACGGTTGAGCGTATCGGTGTTGAATGCACGGGTTCGTACGGTGCAGGTCTTCTGCGCTACCTTCAGAAGGCTAAAATCGAAGTTCTGGAGGTCACAGCACCAGATAAAATGGAACGCCGTAAGCGGGGTAAAAGCGATACGATCGATGCAGAAAGTGCCGCTCACGCTGCTTTCTCACGCATACGCACCGTCACACCAAAAACGCGCAGCGGAATGATTGAAGCGCTACGTGTCCTGAAAGTCTGCCGCAAAACAGCTGTTGCGGCACGACGTATTGCACTTCAAATGATCCAGATGAATATTGTCTCTGCTCCGGATGAGCTCCGGGACCAGATACGTCATCTCACAAGGATGCAGTTGATCCGTACTAGTCGATGAGCTGGCGCCTGAGCTTATCAAACGTAAAGCGGTGGGATATGAATGTGCTTCGCAGTTGTTGATCACTGCAGGTGATAACCCTCAGCGTCTGAACTCTGAGTCCGGCTTTGCCGCGCTATGTGGCGTAAGTCCTGTCCCGGTATCTTCCGGAAAAACAAATCGGCACCGACTTAATCGTGGTGGTGATCGCGCAGCCAATAGTGCCCTGCATATCATCGCGATCGGTCGATTACGGACAGACGCGAGAACACAGGAATATGTGGCAAAGCGTGTAGCAGAAGGTCATTCTAAAATGGAAGCACTGCGTTGCCTCAAGCGCTATATCTCGCGTGAAGTCTATACGCTGCTGCGAAATCAAAATCGGCAGATCAACAGTACCCAAATAATGACTTGACTCTTAGAAGGGCGTCCAGGGCAGTCAGTACACAAGCCATGAGTGGCAGTCGTTCCTGAAATCACACTGCCTGGAGGGCAGCATGAGCCGTCGCGGTAACTGCCACGATAATGCGGTTGCAGAAAGCTTTTTCCAGTTGCTGAAGCGTGAACGGATAAAGAAAAAGATCTACGGAACGCGGGAAGAAGCCCGCAGCGATATTTTTGATTACATCGAAATGTTTTATAACAGTAAGCGTCGGCATGGTTCTAGCGATCAGATGTCACCGACAGAATATGAAAACCAGTATTATCAACGGGCGGCTTGCGATGAGTCGTTTTATTATCACGTTCGGTGACCGCCAGAGCGATCACCTTTAACACAGCGGCAGTTACACAGAATTACTGACAGGCTCCGGCTCGGAAGTGTCTAGATCACCCGCTGCGATTATGATTTATGAATGTGTCGCCGTTTATCAAGAATTGCAGCATGTCGGGGAGTTGCAACTATACCTTTCCCTCTACTAACAAAATCCTGGGACCAGTGTTCTGGAAGAGGGGTGTTTGTAGATTTATAAAAATTAAACAGCTCTTTACTATCGCCAAAAACAGTCCATTCGCCCTGATGTACCATTGCCACAGGGAATGGGCCCGGATTTGCTACAATTCCCAGATAACCATCATCATTTACGACTTTATCTTGCTCATGTTCCCACATATAGGGAACAAAATTTACCTGAGGACCATGGCGAATAACGTTCATCGCTGTATAATCAAAGGGCCTGGAAGGGTCGACCTCTGCAACACCTCTATTAATCAAATCTTTTATTCCTCTTTCCTCACTACTTTCCGCCGTGGGCACATGCCCCTTCCCATGAGAGAATTTAATAATATCGTGCATGTCATAATCGCCTGTATAGGGCGTGATGATTTTAAATTTTATCCATTTATTAACCAGTTCATTAGCAGAACTATTTTGCAGGCTGACTGCATAAGCCACATCCTCACCTCCCGGTCTGTTGTGCGCATATATTCCCTTTACACCAGATGCATCCCATTGACCTACTCGGCCAACGAAACCGCTACTTTTTGCCTGCCCAAGAATAGATTCAGCGTTATCACCATAAGCAGCCTTTAGTGAACCAGGTTTAATAGTCTTCTCAAGAATATTATGGCCTTTTGCTGCAGCACCTTCACCCAATGCTGAAATAGTATAAATGCCGGCTTCCCTTACGCTCATTGCAAGATTTTCCTCTAAAGAAATTCTCTCAAAGACAGCCATGTGCAAAGGATGAACAAATGCTTCGGCCACTAATTTTCGGGCTTCCTGGCCCGTACTGATTAACCCGTTGCTGTCAATCAGCGTGACGGGATTATTGCGCACCATCCTGAACAGGTTCAGGCCGTCCATTGTTCCTGCCGGGTCTGCGCTGAGCCAGCGGCCCGCCCACGGCTGGTAGTACCGGTATCCGTAGTAGTACAGCCCCGAAGCGTCACGCTCCTTGCCCGAGTAACGAACCGTTTTATAATCTGCCTCCACCGCGCTGCGGGCAGCCCAGACTGCCGTGCCACCATAAGGATAATACTCTTCCATGCTGATAATATTACCGTCACCGTCCAGCTCCAGACTGCTGCTGCCGGTCTGGTTGTCGTAGCTGTACCGTACCTGGTTTTTGCCGATGCCTTCCGGCTGGCCTCTCTCCCAGTGCAGCATCCGCACCCGCGCACGGCCGGCCTCGCCCGCAGTAATCACCTGCAGGCTTTCCATTTGCGTATCGCCAGCTTTTGTCGTCCGTAGCTCCAGTCCGGGCAGGTACAGCGCACGCTGTGTCTGTACACTGTTACCGGTTTTCTGCACGCTCACCTTCAGGAGTCGCTGACTGCCGCCGTCATAGCGGTAGCTCTCGTTGTCATCCGTACCGCCGTCGCGTACCACCGGCGTCACTTTCAGTAACTCGTTGCGCGGCGTCCATCCGAGGCTCTGGCCTGGCTGCAGCTGCGTCTGCTGTCCGCCCGCCGTAAACAGCGCGTCCACGTCTGAGGGATTTTCCGTCAGCGTACTAAGCACGCCCCGGTTGCTTTTATCGGAGACGGTGATATTTATCGTGTAGCTGTTGTTTGTCGCGGGGGCGCTATGGCGAGTTTGTATCAGGTTGCCGGCGTTGTCGTAGCTGTAAGTGCGGGTATAGTATGTAAACGCAGAGCTGTCGGTGGGAAGGCGGACTGTGGCGGAGGGGAGGTTGCTGCCCTGCTGTCCGGCATTTGCCATCTCGCGCCCGGTAGCGCTGACCAGCTGGTACAGGCTGTCGTAGACGTAAGTGTTCTCCGGCACCACCTTCTGGTTGCGCCAGAAGCGGGTCTCTTCCGCGTCGTTGCTGATTTTCATGACGTTGCCCACAGGGTCGTACTCATAGCGCAGGTCCTGCAGTACCTTCGCCCCGGAAACGTGTCCTGCCGGTCGCTCAGTTTTAATTCCGGTCAGGCGCAGCGTCTCTGCTTCATACGTGTACGTGGTCACTACGCCGTTGCCGTGTACCTCGCGCAGCTTCTGCCCAGCAGCAGAGTACGTCAGGGAGGCCACGATAACCTGCTCCGTGCCATCTTTCACCGTCAGCCAGCTGCCCGACAGCAGGCCCGCCACATCATAGGCCACCCGCTGCTGGTTGCCTTTTGCGTCCGCGGTAGTCAGCACCACGTCCGTGGCGTCTGCCGTGGTCCTGGAGGCGTACGTCTCGCCAGCCAGCAAGTTGTTCCACGTAGAAGCGTCGGTGCCCTGCCAGTCGGCCGTAACGTCGGGATTGTCCGCATCCTTCAGCATGCGGCGGGTGACGGAGAGCGGGACGCCGGTCAGGGAAATACTGTCGGTCTGTGTCAGGCCGGCCGTGTCGTAATGGCAGAAGCACGCACCGGCGAGGTTCAGGGCTTTCTCCGCATCAGTATTGCCGGCATAAACAAAGCGATCAGTGATGCGGACGGCCTCACTAGCTACCTGTTCAATTATACTCAGTGGACGGCCGGGAAGCGCTGCGTCCTCATATTGGCAGGTACGTATCACGGCCTGATTTCTGTCCCCGGTTCCGTCGTTGATGGTGCTGATATTGCTGACCGCGATAAAGGGTCGGCCTGCGGCATCGTTCAGCGCCACGGTGATGCCGTTATCCGCTCCGTGCGTGCACAGAACGCTGCCGGTCAGGTCTGTAAGATACGTGAAGTTCGCCAGTCCGACGTTGTGCAGGCGCGGGTCAGCACTCAGCGTCAGAAAACCGCGGGCGTCGTACCGATGACGGGTGACGCGCTCACAGGTCACCTCCGGGGCGCTGGGGTGACGGTAATACGCGGTTTCGCGCACGGTCAGGCCGCGGTTGTCGAGGACCGAGACCGAAGGAGTGTGACTGAACAACGATATGTGCATAGTGTTCTCCTGTTTATCCTATGCAGCCGGTCTGACTGTATACAAAATCATATATCAATCCGGAGACCAGGCCTGACAGTGATACTTTCATGGCAAACTGAGTAAAGAGTATTGAGGATAAAAATGAATTGTGTAAATGGCGTGATG
>NZ_JBQENX010000026.1:0-5511 GCF_052044775.1 Enterobacter sp. 22466
TTAATTTCCATACGAATCTCAAAAGTGATCATAAGCTCCCCTGTATTCAGAGGAGCAGATTAACCCCTGGATCAATTTTCAACCGCTGGGGTGGATCAGTTTTGCACCGTTGGTAACAGCGAACCCTGGTGGGGTCGTAATACCCTCCTTCGAGCCCAGGTTAACGATCGCACCGTTCTCATCCATTTTTAACATTTCCGGCAGAAAAATATGCTGTGTGGCAACCATGGACAGCAGGTTTACCTCCATCTGCTGTCGCCAGAGAGTTGGGGAATCACAGGCTCCGGCAGCTATTTTCACGCCGGCATTGTTAAACAGCAGATTTACTTTCCCCCAGGCGCTGTAAACGGTGTCCTTGAGCTGTTGGAGATCTTCATCACGGGTAATGTCGCCAGTGACCAGCAGCGTTTCAACCTCCAGTTCGCCGGCCAGCTGCTCGAGCGCCTGTCTGTTCCGGTCAAAAAGACAAAGCTTCATGCCCTTTCGTGCCAGCTCCCTTGCCGCCGCAGCGCCAATACCTCTCGCCGCGCCGGTTATTACGGCAACGTTACCTGTACTGATGACTTTATCGTTCATGATTTCTCCCGTCAGTAATGCGTACCGATAAGAACATAAGAAGAAGTGCTAACAGGGAAAAAGCAGCCCCAACCCACCCCGTAGAGAGCCAGCTTCCTCTCGAAGCGATAACGAAACCGCCTGCAGCTGCGCCAAGCGCATTGGAAATATTAAACGCGCTGTGTGTCAGGGATGACGCCAGAGTCTGTGCCTCACCGGCAATGTTCATCATATGGGCCTGAAGCGCTGGCACGAGCGAAAATCCGCACCCGAGCATAAACAGCACGATGAGAACCGGGGTCTGCAGTGTGCCCGTAAGGGAAAACAGGCCCAGAAAGACGATGTTCCAGGCGATGATGCAAAATATGGATGGGATCAGCGCAATGTCCGCCAGCCTGCCACCGATAATGTTGCCAGCAACCATGCCCGCCCCCCAGAGAACCAGGATCCATGGCACGGCTGAGGTTGAAAACCCGGCAGCTTTCGTCAGCGCCGGGGTGATAAAGCTGTATACGGCAAACATGCCCGCAAAGCTGACTGAAGCGACGGCAAACGTCATTAGGATCTGTGAGCTCTTCAGCGCGCCAAGTTCCTTGAGCGGTGAAGCGGACCTGTCGGCCGCCACGGATGGGACAAAAAGCATAACCATTATGGACGTCAGCACCAGGCCCGCTGCCACCATCCAGAAAGAGATTCTCCAGCCCAGCGTCTGGCCCGCCCATGTGACAAGCGGAACGCCGGCAACGTTCGCTACGGCCAGTCCCAGCATAACGTAACCGATATACCGGGCTTTGTGCTGTGGCGAGACCATTGAAGCCGCCACGAGCGCGGAAACGCCGTACCAGGCGCCATGAGGCATACCAGCAATAAAGCGTGCTGCGAACATGGAATTATAGCCCATGGCCAGAGCGCTCAGGGCATAGCCTGCAAGTGTAATAATTAACAATATCAGCAGAAGGTTTTTACGGGCCCGGCGCGCGCCAAGCACCGCGATCGCAGGGGCACCGACCACCACGCCTGCAGCATAGGCGCTGATATAGCCTCCCGCGGCAGGGATTGAAACGCCGGTTCCCCGCGCAAGATCCGGCAGGAGGCTCATGGGCGCAAACTCGCCCGTTCCGATGCATAATCCGCCCGCGCCCAGCGCAAGCATGGCCGGAAAAAGACCCACAGGTGGAAGAATACGTTCATCCTGCCGTGAAAGCGTTTGTTCAGACATTGACTATGACTCCTGATCCCGTTCACTGCCGGGTGCAAAAAAGAAGAACCGCTACCAGTCGGGTAAGGGCTCTCAGCTATGTGCAACTTATGAGTCACAACGTTCAGGAAAGAACGGCAACAGGCAGTGGTATATTGAACTGAAATAAACTATAAACGTCTCCTTTCGGTTATTGATGAATCAGATAGTCAGTAACGATGAGTATTATTCAACAATTCTGTTGCTGGTTTCGCCATGCAGGGTGATAAGCGTTATTTCGGCAGGTTTTCCAAGCCGGAAGGGAAAACCGTTCCAGATGCCGGAACCGTTGCTGACGTAAAGCTTCAGGGGCCCTGCTTCATACAGCCCGGACACAAAACCGTTATTAGCCGATGCGACCAGCCTGTCGAGACCGGCAATCATACCGCCGTGAGTATGTCCGGAAAGCTGAAGGCTAACTCCGCTTTCTGCGGCCTCGTCAGCATTTTCAGGCCTGTGGTCAAGAAGGATGACGGTTTCACCCGGGCGGGAAAACTTCAGGGCCAGGGACAGATCAGGACCCGGCAGGCCGTATGATGGCGCAACGACATCCGTCACGCCCGACAGATACAGCGAGTCGCTGCCACGGCTTATACGGTAACCGGCATTATTAAGAAAATGCAGGCCCAGTTTTTCAAAGGTCTGGATCCAGTTTTCAGCGCCGAAGTAATATTCATGATTGCCCGTTACGGCAAAAACGCCGTCCTCAGCCCGCAGCTGTCCAAGCGGCTCAATGTCGGAGAAACGCGCTTCTGGCCAGCCATCAATCATATCCCCGGTAACCACAATCATATTCGCATCGAGCTCACGGGTGCGGGTAACAACATCCTGTATCCAGCTTCGCGGCAGCAGTCTGCTGGCGTGCAAATCCGTCAGTTGAACTATCCGGTAACCATCAAAACGGGGGGACAGGCTCCTGAGCGTGACGTCTATCTTTTTCACTTCAGGAACCGCTGTACCATTTTTCAGGGCCAGCGCTGTGAGCATGGCCGCCAGAACAGGCAGGATAAACCAGAAAGCTGTATGCCATTTCATCCGGCGTCCTGATACCAGTCGGTGCAATATCCAGAACAGGTCACGCAGTACTAACAGGACTGCCATAAAGACGGTCATACCGAAAAACCCGGTAGTAAGCAGCAGCAACGGTTTTGGTATCTCAGGAGAAAACATATTCCCCGTAAATAATTTCGTGATCAGATGAAACTCGCAGGCCACAATCATTGCGCCTGCGACGGCTATTTTTACCGAAACCGGGGCGGGAAGCGGCCTGATAAAACGAAACAGCACGTAAAGCGCTGGAATGAGGGTCCAGATATGAAACACGCGGAAATCTCCCGGGAATTAAAAACTGTTAGTTTGCCGTGGCAGCGGGTTGCAACGTTTTGTTGAATGAATCTAAACTTACCATCCTTCAGGAACGATTTAATGCAATGTCATTTGACATTGCATTGAATTTTAATCAACGGTTTAACGCCATGTCCTCCAGACTGTCTACCACGCTCACCCGAAGCGATCTTGCTGAGCTCAACGCATTTCTTATCACTGAGAAAAGGCGCAGTTTTACTAAGGCCGCCATAGAACTGGGGATCACCACCTCTGCGCTGAGCCATACCATACGCAATCTCGAGACGCGCCTGGGTGTCAGGTTGTTGAACAGAACAAGCCGTACGGTCTCTCCGACCGAAGCGGGCGCAAGCCTTGCTCTGCGTCTTGAAACAGGCTTTAAAGAAATAGGCGACGCGCTTGAGGAAATTAACCGCATGCGCGATCGGCCCGTTGGAAAGCTCAGGCTTAATGTGCTGAGTGACGGAGCACGCCTCATCATGGCGCGACATCTTCCACGCTTTATCAGCAAATATCCTGAAGTGGAACTCGAAATCAGCGTTGATGACAGAATGGTCGATATCGTCCAGGAAGGATTTGATGCCGGGATCCGCTTTGGCGGAACCGTTCCTGAAGATCTCGTTGCAGTCCGCCTGGGGGGAGAACTCAGATGGGTAGCGGTGGCATCGCCACGCTATCTTTATCAACATACTCCCCCTGCCGTGCCTGAGGATCTGCGCCTGCATAACTGCATTCAACTGCGCACCGGGCAAGGCGTCATCTACAAATGGGAATTCCGTAAAGGAGAAGACTATCGCGTAGTTGACGTCAGGGGGCAGCTCTGTGTGAGCGAAACGGCGCTGGCAATTGAGCTGGCGCTGTCCGGCGTCGGTATTGCTTACTGCCTCGAAGACCGGGTGAGTGATTATATTCGTGACGGCAGGCTCAGGATTGTCCTTCCTGAATGGGCTCCTCTGGAAGAGCCGATGTATCTGTACTATCCAGGTCACAGACAAGTTCCCCAGGGATTAAAGGAACTTATCGAAACTCTGAGAGAAGAAATAGAACTAACACATGCAGTTTCAGCCTGAATCAGGCTCAGGGATTCGCAAATCACCTGAGCCTGAATTTCATAACCTGTTACGGATGTTTTTGAAGCATTTCCTTAAGGTTATGACGTGAGGTCGTTATGATAGTCTAGGGATCTTTTGGCGCGTCATGCTCAACAATATACCACTCAACCCCACTGCTTCTCCCCGCACTGATGATTGAGCGCCATTCCAGCAAACCTTCACCTGCCGGAGTGAAATTCATTTCGTCATCACGAATCCCGATAGCAGCGTTATCTTTTGCATGAATCGCATAGACGCGTCCTGAATATCTTGCAATTATTGACGCAGGATCCTGTCCTCCACGTGCAGCCCATGCCACATCGAGTTCAAGGCTAAGATTATTCTTGTGGGTATGCTTCATAATCAAATCCAGGGCTGTCACATCATCATACTTCTTCATCTCAAAATTATGATTATGGTAAGACAACGACATTCCTTCATTTCTTAACGCCTCCCCCATACGATCAAGCCTCCTGGCGTAATCTATCCATCCCTGTTTTGTCGTAGGTCGTTCATTAACCTCAATCCATGGGACAACGAGGTGAAAGTTTCCTATGCCTTTGTTAAAAGCAACAATTTTTCCGCGCTCGCTCTCAAGAGCAGATAGCTGTACATGCGATGAAATAACGTTAAGCTGATATTTTTTCAACGTTTCCTTCATTGTCGGTAAATCCATGTGATGATCACCGACAAGTTCTACATGTGAAAATCCCGCTTTTTTAGCCATGGCAAACTGTGCATCGGTATTACCAACATTTCTAAGCGTGTACATCTGAATAGCAATATCGTCCTGTGCTTCGGTGCGGGCATACCCCACCATGCTTGCCATCATAAGGACTCCACAAAAAATCGAGTTTTTAATCATTATCGTTCTCATTAAAAAGTAATCGATTACAAAATATAATTCGGCAGATTTTTAATACAACAAGCATCCATAAAAATGTGAACTAAATCACTGAAAGTAATTTTCCCTAATAAGCAATATAAGTTAATTCATTTGACATTTTTGTTAAAAATCAATCCACAGCAGTAATCCAACTCCATTACAGAGGTCGCTGAATATACGTGTCGACATTAACCATTAGAGTTCGTGCTTAACGTCCGTTTATGGCACAGGGCTGCTGTTGCAGCCCTGACAACCTTAGACTTCAATCGATTCAGAGATTGACCTGCTCCCCGTTGATTAATACACCGCGATGTTAGTAATGTCTTCATAAGCCACATGAGGACATCCCCATGAAGAAGCGTTTTTCCGATGAACAGATCATCAGTATCCTCCGCGAG
>NZ_JBQENX010000027.1:0-4710 GCF_052044775.1 Enterobacter sp. 22466
TGAAGCAGAAACGAAAGGCCGGGGTTATAGCGGAAGCTAATCCTGAGTAAACAAGGTGGATCAATATTAAACCGTTGGTGGTGACGGTTAGTGGATCACTTTTTACCCGTTGTTGACACAAGTCAAAGCATTAAGGGAATGCATTGACAGAATTAACATCGCAAGGGGGAAGGGTATGCAGGCGTGAGCACGTTTGATAAAAGGTAAGCCAGCACTGTATATGCGCGGCACGTTTGCTGCGCAAGTATCGCTGACTGCTCGATACCAGCTGAGCTTTAAAAGCCAAATATGATTGGATGAAAGCTGGTAGGAGGGTATGGGGATGTGTGAGCGAAAATGAGACCAACTATTTAAGCCTGCTCCGTTTACCGCATCTCAACTGAGTTCTTTCTTCTTTGCGTAGCAGGCTAAATCTTCATTTAGCTGGAGTTAGCATACGCCGCAACCCTGAACGGCATTGAACAATACGTGCAAGAAATCCAGCAAAAGCATAGATTGAAAGGCTCTTGACCTCAAGTTAACTTGAGTTTTTAAGATGGCGACTCTGGAGATAGTCAAAGGATTAGCCTAATGAAAGATATTGATGTAGGTTTTACGCACGTTGCGTTTGTTGTTAGAAATTTGGAAAAAAGTATTGATTTCTATAGCCGTTATGCTGGCATGGAAGTCGTACACAGGCGAGAGCCTGATCTTCCGGAGGTACGTAAAGTCGCGTGGTTAAGTGACCGAACTCGCCCTTTTGCACTTGTCCTTGTCCAGGTTGATGCTGTGACTGACACCCCTCTAGGTAATTTCGGTCACTTGGGAGTAGCTTGTTCAAGCATTGAAGAAATCGACAATAAGGTAGCGATGGCCAGAATGGAAGGCATCTTGCGAAAAGAACCGGTTCAGGCAGGCGAACCGGTAGGTTATTATGTCTTCTTCGCTGATCCTGATGGTAACACACTTGAACTTTCTTATGGTCAGAAAGTCGGGATCGAGGCTTTCCGTCAGGATGATAAAGTGCCTGCATCTCAGTAAATTTCGATAACCGGTTGGATTACATTACGCACTGGTAATGTTTCATGTCGTTTTAGAGCTTGCTGACAAATTTGTTGCTTAGTAACAGCAAGCTCAATAATAGCCTTTACGAATTTTCATTTTATAAATCTCATATCGAAACCACAATTTAGTAGTGAAACTGCACTAAACTCCTCTGAAATCTATTCAACATAACTATTGTGTAGACCACCAAATCTGAGATCTGTCCCAAATCGTTCTTAAAACCGATACCTGCAAGCTTGGAAGCGCTCCATCCTTCTAACACTCTTTAATCGTTGCAAAATCCGTAAGATACGTTTATAAATATACTGTATATGCATACAGGTGTTCATTGCGGAGGGAAAAATGAAAATCGAGTTAGCCATTGATCGCATGAAGAAACTTCCTGATGGAGCTATACCTGCACTAGAGTCAGAACTGCTCAAAAGGCTCAGCAAGCAGTTTGATAATTGTCAGCTAACGATCAAGCGTGCCAGCAATGATGGTCTGAGTGTTTTCGGGGGCGACAAGAAAGAGGTTGAGCAAATCGTGCAGGAGACCTGGGAAAGCGCCGACGAGTGGTTTTATTAATCGCGTGAATTTCACTGGAGCAGTTTCAAAGAGTATCGCTGTTTGCGTTCCCCTGGCTGTTCCCGATTACTGTTTACCGCGTCAATAAGTCGCTCTGGGGGAAATAGTGTGTAGTGCAGATGCCTTTAATGCAGATGATCAATGGTACGACGTGGTCAGAAGGGCCGATAAAGCAGTTATCTATAGCTTCCCGGCTGAGGGCAGATATCTGGTTTATCGAGTAAATGGAATAGTTTCATTACGACCGTTGCTCGAAGAGGAAGAAATATTCACTCTCAACGGGTTTATGCAATTTGCAAAACGACTGGGGTACCGAGTTACACCTCTGTCTGATATTATTCTTTCATAGGCCTGAACAACCTATACCTGATGCGCCACGGAGAGAACCATGGCGCTAGAATTACAACTTATCAAACACCATTCAGGAATACTGATCCCGGCTACGCCCGAGACCAGGGATATCCTGCAATCAAAAACCCGGCTCGGCGATATTCTTGTTGCCGAGTTCAGGCGGGTACGAAACCCGGCATTTCACCGGCGCTTTTTCGCGCTTCTCAATCTCGGTTTTGAATACTGGGAACCAACCGGCGGGGCTATCTCGAGTAACGAGAGGAAGCTGATTACTGGCTACGCCAAGTTCCTGGCTTCGTATGCCGGCAATGAGGGCGCGCTGATCGATGCTGCTGAGCATTATCTTGAGCAGGTTGCATACCGCCGGGTCACAAATGGCATTAGCCTGTGCAAATCCTTTGACGCTTACCGCTCCTGGGTGATCGTCGAAGCAGGGCACTTTGATGCCATTCAGCTGCCTGACGGCACACTCAAAAAGCATCCTCGTAGCATCTCGTTTGCCAACATGGACGAGCTCGAGTTCCAGCAACTCTATAAAGCTGCGCTCGATGTCCTCTGGCGCTGGGTCCTGTCCCGTTCATTCCGCAGTCGCGATGAAGCCGAAAACGTCGCCGCGCAGCTGCTTGGCTTCGCGGGGTGATGGAATGAAGTTTTCCTGGTTCCACCACACCGATTGCAGCACCGAACAGGCCGAAGAACTGGTTAAGCGTTACAAAGCGCGCGGCGTGCGAGTTGAGCGCAGCCTTAATCAGGATTACGTGACCTGGACTGTCAGTGCATTCCTTCCGACCTCAAATACACCAGCGCGCCCGGACAGTCGCTGGCGAAACCGGTTGTGGGGGTGAACGTGAAGACATATCAAATCACTTTGCCCTGGCCGCCGAGCAACAACCAGTATTACCGGCACAACCGCGGGCGTACGCATATTAGTGCTGATGGCGTCGCTTACCGCTATGCGGTCACCAGTGTCATTCGAAGCGCCCGGCTTAATATCCGCACGGCCGCACCACTTAAAATCCGCATTAAATGTTACATGCCAGATCGCCGGCGCCGCGATCTGGATAACCTGCAGAAAGCTGCATTTGACGCTTTAACCAGGGCAGGATTCTGGCTGGATGACTGCCAGGTTGTGGATTATCGCGTTGTGAAAATGCCTGTCGTTAAGGGCGGAAAATTAGAACTCACCATTACCGAGCTGGAGACCGCATGAATCTCGAAAATACACTCAAATATCACTTCGCCAAATCGACGATGATTAGCGACTCTCCTCGTGCTACGGCATCAGATGCATTAACTGGTTCGGATATTATGGCTGCGATGGGCATGACGCAGGAACGGGCCGCCATGGGTTACAGCGCTTTTCTCGGGAAGATGGGTATCAGCAACAATGACCGGGAGAGGGCGATTGAGTTGCTGGCTCAGTATGCGTTGACCAAGTGCGATCGGGTGGCGGCATTAAGGAAGCTTGATGATGAGATTAAACCACTGGTGATGCATCAGCTGGCAGCCTTCGCGTTCGAAGACTATTCCCGCAGCGCCGCCAGCGTGAAGCAGTGTGATGGCTGCAATGGGGAAGGGTTTATAGACGCGGAAGTTTTCAGCATGAAGTCTCACACGCCGGTAAAAGAGAAGAAGTTCGTGAAGATGTCTTTGCACATGTGTGTGGAAAATATTCACCCTTCCGAGTATGAAGTGCGCAGGAAGGTCAGGGAGATAGCGCGAGTTCTCTGCCCTCAGTGTAAGGGTAAGAAGGTAGTTAGTTGTGCCTGTAGAGATTGCCACGGGCGCGGTAAAGCAGTGAATCAGGAGCTCACTGAAAAGCAGGGTGTGCCGGTTCTGGCTGACTGTAAGCGCTGCAGCGGGCGGGGGTATGAACGAATTCCTTCCACTGAGGTTTACGCCGCGGTGTGTCAGATAACGGATGTAATCAGCCTCGATACCTGGAAGAAGTCTGTAAAACCCTTCTACGATCAGCTCATCACGAAGTTTGATATAGAAGAGGCGTGGGCAGAAGCACAGCTCAAGAGGATAACAAAATAGGGTATGAATTTATCGTGAGCTATTTACTTTTCCCGAATCTGTGGTAATTTTGCTCTAACGATGGGTTATTGCCTTCGTTTAAAGCCCTGCGGTTTACCCCGTGGGGCTTTTTGCTTAATAGCGATTTAAGTATTACTAAATTCATCAATATTCATTGCCTCTTATAATCTCTATATCGAACAGGAGGGGGAATGATGAGAGAAGGCTATTACTGGATCCAGTACAATGGCAGCAGGCAGATCGCTTACTACGTGCACGAAAAAATTGACGATTTAGAGTCGGGTGAAACTATCTACGGCGCATGGTATGTGACTCGTGGAGATAATCTCGCCAACAATGGAGAGGTCGAAGTGCTAAGCGAACGTATTGAAGAGCCAAAGCTGTAACAGGAAAAATAAGTGAAGCCTCGTTACTGTGCGAGGCTTTTAGTATCCATGAAAGAAGTAGCGAATCTTCAAACCGATAAACTTTAACACTGGCCAGACATAATGCTGGATTAAATATAGGGCAGGTGGAACAACCAATGTCGCACCAGTTGCGCAGATTGCGTATACCGCCGAGTCCTTAGCGATTAATGAGTAATTTAGGTTTGAATCGCCACGGGTTTAACAGACACCTCAGAGTCATTTAAGATGGCTTAAAGAGAGGTGCCCATGAGCGGTAAGCGTTATCCCGAAGAGTTTAAAATTGAAGCAGTCAAACAGGTTG
>NZ_JBQENX010000028.1:0-4004 GCF_052044775.1 Enterobacter sp. 22466
ATTTATTTATTGATAGTTTGTGGCTATTTAAGTGGCATAATTCGATCGTCGAAACAGATCGAAACGGCAGTGACTGGCACAGAAAATCAGAACAGAAAACGCCAGACGGCACGGATAACAGACAGGAACTGCCGTCGCAGGTAATGAAAATGTTGAATGAGAGTCTCTGAACGCTGCAGGACCACCGTAGCGTCGTCAAAAATATCTGCCGCCACGCTGACAAACTGCTCCCGGGCAATCCTGACTGCAGACTCAGTTCGTAAATCAGGGTGAAGGTGGCTGGAAACGGGACTGCTGCTCCGGACAGGCAACGCCCTGAGCAGCGCTTCGGCCCACTGTTCCAGGTTGTAGTGCTCTGCGACAGAAACGGCAATGACAGGATGGACTGCTGCAAACAGTGTGGCTGCCAGTTCAGCGCGGGCAATGAGATGTATGGCCTGTTGGGGGGAAGGACGATGGCCGGGCAGGTCCCATTCCCGGCAGGGCTCTATTTTGTCGGCCTGAGAGAGGACAAACAGAAAACGCTCTGGTTTGGCTCCTGCGCTGAGCAGTTCGTGATAACAGCGGAGGTCATCCTTCCAGGCCCTGTCGTCTGCTTTCAGAACCCATACAACCAGATCCAGTTCATGGGACTCTTTCAGGTAAAGACGGCAATACACCCGGTCGAGTTCCGGCGTTTCCCCGATACCGGGAAAGTCCAGCAGATGAAGAATACGGGAGTCATGACAAACCTGATAACGTTGTATATGTCGCGTACACCCCCTGACGGCATCCACCTTCGCCGGGGGAGTTCGAAACAGGGTATTACAGAGGCTGGATTTACCTGCGCCTGTTTTTCCCATGAGCCCGATGACGGGCTCATATTTAATAATGCTGCTGAGTTTAAGGCTGATAATAGCGGCCACCTCCGCAGGCAGTCCGGACAGGAGCTGCGGCAGTGGGGCTTGTGCCGGGGATTGATTATTCATATTTCACCAGTGATAAAAATAACGGGTTATCACGGTGGTAATATAGGGCCGAAAATATTTACAACTAAAATTTCGCCTGTATTCCTGCCGTAAGGGCAAAAATACAGACCTTTCTCAGGGCCGACGGCGGTACGATTGTATAGCCTTTGCTCGCGTGTCCAGTCCCCTGTAACGATCGTCTATCAGCATCTCAAGTACGGACATATTATCCGTCCGGTAATACTCCACCAGAAAGGCCAGCTTATCTGCATGCTCTTCACTGAGCGTATCCCTGCCTTTACGCGCGGCCTGTTTTTTACGGAAGGTTTTCTGATAGAACGCCTTATTCAGTTTTTTGCATGTTTCCCGTTTTATTCCGGTATCAATATCCCATAAATCGAGGAGAGCATAAAAGGTATGGAATACCTCTTCAGCGTTAACAGGAGAAGGTAGCATCACGGGGCAGAGAAGATTGTCTCCCTCAGCAATAAAATCCTGCTGATATTTTACCAGGGAACGGTACGCCCACACGCAGGTATCCGTATCGTCAGGGCTGAGCCATTTAAAACGCGTGAGGTGAATGGCATTTTTACGCCAGGTATCCAGGTTTTGTGTCAGCCAGTTGCGGATAGCGGGTGAGTCATTTGTTCTGACGCAGAGATAATCCACAAAAGTAATAAGTGCCGTCAGACGTTCATGGTGACTGACCGGAGATAAGGTTAGTCCGGATTCTTTATACCAGGAAAAGTAAGGCATGTTAGTCAGGGCCTGATTTATGCGCTGGTTACAATTCGGATCCAGACACACACTTCCCCATAACCAGTATGTTGCCCGGGTGTCGTTTTCCAGCCACGTAAAGTTTTTCTCAGGAAGGAGCGTTGTGCTGAGAGCCAGTTCCATTCTCCGGATAAAAACCAGTCGCTCCTGATGCGCCGGGAGATATGCCTCCAGAGCATCATTAATAATCCGGCATGAACGGGAAACGTCCGGGTTATTACCGTCAAAGGCATTGCTTCTGCTTTCGGGGATATTCGCATGGATGTAGTGAAAGTAAAAACGACAGGCACGAATGTCTGTTGTTCTGATGTTCAGCCGGGTGTTGTCCGTCACGTATGTTCCTTACTGGTAGTCAGTTGTTCATATATTGTTCGCTTATAGCGTGTCATTGTGACACCTTTACGAAGTAATGGCGTAGCATTAATTTTGTAATCGTAGGTTTTGTGTAGTAATACGAGGTTAAAGTGATGTGAAGACGTAACTAAAGCGTAGTTCTCTGGGGGAAAGGCATGTTGCCGGAAAGACGAAGTTATGGCCGCGAGGAAAAATACCAGGCCGAAATGAGGGGCAATTCGATGACAGTGATATCTGAATGGAAGACCATTTCGTTTTCAGAATGATGGTGACAATAATCAGGTGCTAACTTGAGAGTGAATTTAATTGAAGGTACGTGGTTTAAACCACGAAAAAACGAAATTTCTTCTTTTATTGCACTTTACAGCGCTAGCTGATTTTTGTTGTCGGGTTGGTAATATATAATATAGATGGGTGAATATAGATAAATATAGAGTGGTGAATGTAGTATAGACTAATGGGGATGGTATTAAGTGGTTGAGATTATACGGTGTTGGTTAATTGATGTTGTGTAATATGGATTGATGGAAATGTGTAATTCGGAATGGTTAATGTTTTTAGTATAGAGTGACCGGTGTTATATGTCGCTACTGAAATGGTGTTGATGAGATCTCTTTATATCACGGCCTGGAGTGTTGTATTTTCGCAGGGAGTGTTTAATCCTTGATGTGGTGTAATTATTCAGCAAGACAGTAACGGGTATGACAATGAATACAGATTGTTTGTACTGATATGTGAAGTAAATTAATTAAACACTGCTGGTTGGTATTCTATTGGGTAAACCATAAACGTTAAGGTTATGAGCAATGAGTATCAATACAGCCAGCTATGGCATACTAAAATCCATCTATGTAAAACGTATCCAGAACACCCTGGATAAAGCTCTTCAGGAATACCCGCGATTGTTTGTGCTGAGAGTTGACCTGCGTTTGCCAGACACTGACACCACGAACTGTAATACGGATTCAGCGGTGATAACGCGGTTTATTGCTTCCCTGAAATCACAGTTTATTGCAGACTTGCTGAAAAAGCATAACGAAGGTAAGCGTGTACATCCCAGTCGGATACGTTATATCTGGGCGAGGGAATTTAATCAGTCCGGTAAAAAACATTATCATGTTGCTCTATTGCTTAACCGGGAGGCGTACGCTTATCCCGGGCGTTATACAGCAATAAACGGTAAATATTCGCATAATCTGGCCCTGATGATTATGGAGGCCTGGGTAAGGGCACTGGGGCTCCATACGGTGGAAAACCATACGCAATATTATGCCCTGACAGAGTTTCCGGAAAATTGCTATTATCACCTGAGCAGAAAAAGCGATAACTTTACTGAGCAACATACTGACATTATGAACAGAGTTAATTATCTGGCCAAGGAGTACAGCAAGGATAATACAGACGGTCAGCGTAACTTTGGCTGCAGTCAGTTCTGATTACGGAAACGTATTTTTCTACTGGCGAGAGGAATGTTATGGCGGAGTACCAGAGTAGCGATAAATCACTCATTCCTGGTGCTCCTGTCTTTCATCCCTTTTAAGACAGAGAAAATCGTCATGACAAAAATACATACAACGGCTGACCTGCTGAATGACAAACTGGTGGATATGGCCTTCATTACAGCTTTTTCGGGGCTCAGTGATAAGTGGTTTTACAAACTCATCCAGAGCGGGCTCTTTCCTAAACCCATCAAAATGGGGCGCAGTTCACGCTGGCTCAGGAGTGAAGTGGAAACCTGGATGCAGCAACGTATTGCCGATTCCCGAGGTACCTGAGCGAAAGGAATACCTGAATGGAAAAATGATACGTAAGCGTAAACCCAGTGCCGTATGTAGCCATTAAGCCAGTGCTGGTAACTTAGACGCCCACCTGTACAGACGGACATCTAAGTATGGAATCCCAATCCTGGCGAAAAGAACCCCGTAA
>NZ_JBQENX010000029.1:0-3377 GCF_052044775.1 Enterobacter sp. 22466
TTAATCTGTTCCGGTTCTGCAGAAATAATCCCGTGAACAGGGTTGATACAGACGGCAGGGCTCCTGTTGATTATACAGCATATAAACTCAATAGGTCACAGAGAGACATGGTTGATAAATTGGCTGGCATCGGAGCGGACAAATTTTGGGAAACGGATGCTTCCAGATGGGAAGACATTCCAGGGACGCTTAAAGACGCAGTTTTTGATGCGATAGGTAAGACGCTGAGAGATAATGATTTATCAAAAGATGGTCTGCCTCAGGTTGTATACGACAATGCTAAGGGATTATTTCATAGTCGGCTTGAATGGAAAGGATATACTAATCCCTCTTCCGACCAATCGATGGGACTTCTTCACCTTTACTCTGCAATGGAGGGAGCGAGGTATATAAATCATCATGCCAGAGTTCATACGGGGCATTCCAGTGGTCCATATCATCATAGTCTTGACCAAGTGGTTAACACATCGGCATCACAACTGGCTAAATCAGGGGGTGAATATACGGTCGGTTACTCTCACGATAAAAAAACGAAGGTTGAATCAGCCAAAAAGTATTTAAATAAACTCAGGGATAATTCAAAATTCATTACCCGTGCATTTAATTCCGCGCTGGAGCGTTATCAGAACGAAGACAGTGCGAAAGAAGCTCTACGCGATTTTAAGGACAAAACAATGTACCGGGGTACCCGCATGCGGGCAAACTCTATAACTACACTGGAGAATGCTGCCCGGTCGGATAGAAGCTGGACAGCAAAACAATTTTTATCTGTTTCTCCTGATGAGAAACAAACAAGGGGTTTTGCTCTTGGTACGTTTGGGACGCAGGATGAACAGCATAAAAAATGGAGGGGGGAGACCAGTCAGATAAATTTGACATTTTCTTCAGCAGGAGCGATGCCGACAGTAATGACAAGTGAAATTGAATTTATTTTCCCGGCTGGCACGAAGTTTAATGTAAAAAAAACAACAAGTGGTTATCATTTGTCGAGGCAGTACTAATATACATGAGCCCGTTTAGAACGACCCTGTACACGATTCTGTGTAAATGCCTTTTCTCAGAAGTGACCGTTCAGGCGGTCACCGAACTCGATAATAAAACGGCTCATCGCCATACGCCAGTCCCTCAGCGGCATCGTCCATTTCTGTGACGCAGCCTGGATTGCAAGCCATACCACTTTTTTCACTGCGTCGTCCGTCGGGAACACCTTACGCTTTTTGATGGCATGCCGGATCACGCTGTTCAGCGACTCGATGGCATTCGTTGTGTAGATCACCTTGCGGATGTCTGCCGGATAAGCGAAGAACGTCGCCAGATTGCTCCAGTTTGCCTGCCAGCTCCGGCTTATCTGCGGGTAGCGGCTGTCCCATGCGCTGGCGAACGCTTCCAGTGCCTGCTGGCCTGCTTCTTCCGTGGGGGCCTGATAGATGGCTTTCAGGTCGCGAGTGACGGCTTTGTAGTCCTTCCAGGAGACGAACCGCAGGCTGTTGCGCACCATATGCACGATGCACAGCAGGATGCGGGCTTCCGGATACACGGCGTTGATGGCGTCCGGGAAGCCTTTAAGCCCGTCGACACAGGCGATGAGGATATCGTTCAGGCCGCGGTTTTTAAGTTCGGTCAGCACATTGAGCCAGAACTTCGCGCCCTCGTTTTCGGCCAGCCACATACCCAGTAATTCTTTCTGGCCTTCGATGTTAATACCCAGGGCAAGGAACACGGATTTATTGATGACGCGACTGTCCTGTCGGACTTTCAGCACTATACAGTCAAGATAAACAATGGGATAGACTGCGTCCAGTGGCCGATTTTGCCACTCAGTGACCTGCTCCATGACGGCGTCAGTGACCTTTGAGACCAGCGCTGGCGAGACATCGGCGTCATACAGCTTTTTGAACGCAGCGGTGATCTCGCGGGTGGTCATCCCTTTGGCATACAACGATAAAATCTGGTTATCCATCCCGGTGATCCGGGTCTGGTTCTTCTTCACCAGCTGGGGTTCAAAGGAACCATCACGATCGCGCGGAGTACGCAGCTCCAGTGGGCCATCACCAGTGATAACCGTCTTTTGGGTGTAGCCGTTGCGGGCGTTGGTCGCCGGTTTGGGCTGATTTTTAGTAGCCGAGGTGATGGGTCATTTCGGCGTTGAGCGCCGCCTCGACGCTGATTTTTTTCAGCAGGCGATCGAACTGGTTGAGATCGTCAGGGATTTTGAGATTTCTGGCCAGTTCGTTAGCCAGGGCCTGCAACTGTTTTTCGTCCATAAATTAACCTGTTTTTGATGTTGGATTGAATATATCAAAATCAGGCAATTACACAAATCTATGTACAGGCTCTATTTTCCACGCAAAGCCCCCGTTGTTACTGGCATTTTCGAATATACTGTCTCCGATCCACTTTTCCTGATATGTCCCCCTGGCACAGCATCGAAAAATATCAAATAGTGTTAGTCGTTATACGATGTTTACTCACGAAAGTATTTACAGCCGTATCCGTTCCGTTAATCCGTGTCCGCAGGCCTTTTTCTTTTTTAGAAATATTTAACTCATTAACGTCCTGACCAAAATGAAGGCGTGCGTGCGAATGCCACTCGATATAAGGTTTCATTGGGTCTTCATTACTTTTCCCGTCAATCGCAACATTTTTAAAATAATCGAGTTGCCCACTACTGGCGTAACGTATCAAAGGATACATATTTACCATTGCCGCCATTTGATTTTGCAGGAAGCCATCATCCTCATACTTTGACTGAGCGAACAAATCCATTGAATCCCGGGATGTGTAAGTAAGATGACCGAGAGGACGTTCTGTTAAAAAAAAGGCACTCAATCCATAAGCCTTCGGATCGGCATCTGGGACCCCACCTTGCAGATGTTCCATGGATTGCATCTGAATGCTGCCATGTACAGGGTGAGCTGATGCTGATGACACCTCAATACTTCCGGAATCTGACAGGTCGTAATGTCTTTTTAAATCCACCGAGGCGTTTGCAAAATGTATTAGTTCTCTGTTGCGGTGGATACGGTCATGTACATAAGACGGATCGCTGAGCCTTTTCCCTGTCGCGAAAGTATTTTTAACATAATCATCTGTATAATTCTTTATGTCTTCATATCGGACGTTAATCGAGCGAGGCGCATCTTCGAGATAACTCACAATTTTCGTAAGACTCTCGCCCAGCTCCTGTCCCCGAAGATTGAATCTTTCGGCGAGGACCTTCTCAGCCTCCTCTTGATCGTGTCTGGCTCTGATAAGGATCTTATTCTGCACATTCTCATGAAAATTAATTTTTAGTAGTTCATGAGCATTATCATCCTGTCTCCCATCATCATCGATGACATTCACGGGATTATTTCTGCAGAACCGGAACAGATTGC
>NZ_JBQENX010000030.1:0-2869 GCF_052044775.1 Enterobacter sp. 22466
TACGGGGTTCTTTTCGCCAGGATTGGGATTCCATACTTAGATGTCCGTCTGTACAGGTGGGCGTCTAAGTTACCAGCACTGGCTTAATGGCTACATACGGCACTGGGTTTACGCTTACGACAAAGGAGGACTTCCATGCGGATGAGTGATGACGGTCTTACCCTGCTCCGGAAGTTCGAGTCCTGCCGGACAGTGGCCTATCAGGACAGTGTCGGTGTCTGGACCATCGGCTACGGCTGGACACAACCAATCAATGGGGTTTCTGTTCACCAGGGGATGACAATCAGCCGGATGCAGGCTGAAGACCTTCTGTCACAAGGCATTGCTCACTATGAGCAGGCGGTGCAGTCGCTGGTGACCGTTCCTCTGAGTCAGCAGCAGTTTGACGCACTGGTAGATTTTACTTACAACACGGGCATTCAGGCGCTGGCGTACTCCACTCTTCTGAAGCGCCTCAACGCCGGCGACTACGCTGCCGCCGCAGACGAGTTTCTGCGTTGGAACCGGGCCGGCGGAAGGGTGCTGGCCGGGTTGGCACGTCGCCGCCACGCGGAGCGTGAGAGGTTTTTATCATGATGCTACCCTCGCTGCGACTTCTGTGGTGGGGAGGCCTCTGCGCCGCCTTCATCACCAGCATCACATGCGCCAGCCACTATCATCGCCGCTGGCAGGAAACCTGCCGGGCACAGGATGACCTACAGCAGCGCCTGCGGCAGACCTCACGACAACTTCAGTTGCAGCAGGAGCAGCAGCTGAAGGTCGCCGCACTAGACCAGCAACTTACAGGAGAACTGACACATGAAAAAAATCATATTACTCTTCTGGAGCAGCGCATTCGTTCTGGGCAGCGCCGCCTGCAGCTCCACGCCCGTTGCACCGATGGCGCTGAAAATGCCGCCACCTCCGGCCTGGCTCATGCCCCCCCACCCGACTTACTGACACCGCTCAGCGGGATTATTTCCGTCTCAGATGCCGAATCGCCCTGATTCAAGCTCAGGTCAGGGGGCTGCAATCTTATATCCGGCTACAGTCCCGCACAGACGTCAGGTCCCCTGTCCCACGGTAGTAACAGGATGACAAAATGGTACCCCGGACTATTATTGAGGGTATCATGCGCAGGGAAAATGATGACTGCCGGTATTCTACCCCGGCAGATACCGGCAGCGTGGTTCACCCAATGTTCCGGTCAGAGAAGGAAACCATCATGTTGTTCGCATCAAAACAGCTGCACTATTTTATTGTCGTCACGCAAAAGAAGTGCCTGGCGAAAGCCGCCGAGCATTTATGTATCACTGCTTCCCCGCAGGGAAGAAGCATCACACAGCTTGAAGAACGTCTGGGCTATAAGCTATTTACCCGGTTACCGGATGGCCTGCGCCTGACGCCTCAGGGGGAAGCGCTGTACCATGACGTCTGGCCAAATTATCAGCGTCTGATGGAACTGGAGAGAAATCACCGGATGGGAGAAGTCTCTCTGATCAACACCCTGAGCATGGCCACTGACGGTCTGTACAGCGGTTTCTGCACCACACTGGCCGACAAGCTATCCGCGCTGATGCCCGCACAGTATCTTCAAATGCAGATACTGCCCTTCGGCGGCATGCAGTCTGCGTTGGTAAATCACCAGGCAGACTGCATGCCGCCCCCCTCCCTGAAGAAAAAGGACTTTACCGAATGACGTTACCCGAAGAACCGTTAAAACTCGCGGTGGCGGCGGAACTGAGTACCTGCTCACCCGTAACGCTGATGAATGAACTGCCGATGGCGCAGTACAACGTAGTGCCTGATAACGAGCACGCCCGCCGCGTCCTGGGCTGGCTGAAGCAGACGGGGGTGCTACCGAAGGTGGTTCGATTTCCGGAGATGAGCCAACGTCTGCGTCTGGTTCAGCAGGGGCTGGCTGTTAGCCTGGTCCCCCTCTCGGTTGCACGCATTTTTCAGGGGGGGGACGTCACACTGCTGGATTTACCGACAGACTGCCCGACACTCGACCGCTACGTCTACTGCCTGCAGAATAAATATCCGCTCCTTGAGGATACCCTGGGGTTACTGAGTGCCAGCGTTGAACACTGGCTGACCCCGGTAGCTCAGCATTAAGAGCGGCGACACAACTCGGAACTGCCAGCAATTATTGTCACGAGATATCGCCAGGGAGCAGCTCGCATAACGCACAGTACAACTGCCTACCCTCCAGCGTCAGTAACAACAGGTCCTGGTGAAGCGAAAACAACGGATTAGGCAGCGATGACTGCCACCGGAGCAGCCGCCGCCTGACCTCCTCCGGGCGGAGATGCTGCTGGTTAGCACAGACAGATATGCTACCAGTACGAACCACGGAGATAAACAGTTGTGCTTCTGCGGAAAACAACCAGGATACTGACATGACGGGAACTCCCTGAGATCCGGGCGGAGAATAAAATGGAAAAAGCAGACTACGGCTGTTTCTCCTCTATATGTATATGGTAAGTATACCGTGACCCCACTCAACGATCAGAAAAAACAATTAATCATATTAAATTAATAATTAAAATCTATTAAAAAATCCATATCGAACAGCGTTTCCGATTACGGTGAACAGGCACATCGGTCCTCAATCCAACCTTGGTTTATCCGGATTCCAGGCGCAGGGCACTCAGTCATCAGGCATGGTTAATGAAGCACTATTCCAGAAGAGTCCAGTAATATAGATCCACTCCCATTGACGAAATACCAGAAAAACAAAATGGTAGAGTGATGTCCAGGAAAACGTTCTGAATCGCCACGGATAATCTAGACACTTCCGAGCCGTTGATAATACTGGTTTTCATATTCTGTCGGTGACATATGATTGCTCGAACCATGCCGACGCTTACTGTTATAAAACATTTCG
>NZ_JBQENX010000031.1:0-1956 GCF_052044775.1 Enterobacter sp. 22466
TGTCAACAACGGGTAAAAAGTGATCCACTAACCGTCACCACCAACGGTTTAATATTGATCCACCTTGTTTACTCAGGATTAGCTTCCGCTATAACCCCGGCCTTTCGTTTCTGCTTCAGTCGATAGCTCTCTCCTTTTATCTGGACTACGTGTGAGTGATGTAAGATACGGTCCAGCATCGCCGATGTCAGGGCTGCATCCCCGGCGAACGTCTGATCCCACTGCCCGAACGGCAGGTTGGAGGTCAGGATCATCGCGCTCTTCTCGTAACGTTTGGCGATGACCTGGAAGAACAGCTTGGCTTCCTCCTGACTGAACGGCAGATAGCCTATTTCATCGATGATGAGCAGTTTCGGGGCCATGACACCGCGATTGAGTGTCGTTTTGTAACGGCCCTGCCGTTGTGAAGTGGACAGCTGTAGCAGCAGGTCCGCTGCTGTTGTGAAGCGAACCTTGATACCCGCCCGGACTGCTTCGTATCCCATCGCTATCGCCAGATGCGTTTTTCCCACGCCCGATGGCCCCAGCAGTACGATGTTTTCGTTACGCTCGATGAAGCTCAGGGATCGCAGCGACTGGATTTGCTTCTGAGGAGCGCCGGTGGCGAAGGTGAAGTCGTACTCCTCGAACGTCTTCACCGCCGGGAAGGCTGCCATCCGCGTGTACATCGCCTGTTTTCGCTGGTGCCGGGCCAGTTTCTCCTCATGTAACAGGTGCTCCAGGAAGTCCATGTAGCTCCATTCCTGCTCCACCGCCTGTTGTGACAGAGCCGGTGCTGCGCCGATAAGACTGTCCAGCTGGAGCTGTTCAGCAAGCACCATCAGCCGTTGATGTTGTAGTTCGACCATCATGCGGCTCCTCTGCAGAAGGTGTCATAGATGGAGAGCGGATGATGTAACGGCTGCCTGTCGAAGGTCACCAGGCTTTCATCGACCTGCACGTCATACTGTTTTTTCTCCGGCGGCAGAGCCAGCATGGATTGCTGTTCCTCCACCCAGCGATCACAGGGGCGAGTCTGGATAGTTTCGTGCTTCCGTTGGTTTGCCACATCGTACAGCCAGCGCAGGCCGTAACGGTTTGCGGTCTCAACATCGACGGTGATCCCCATCGGACGCAGGCGCGTCATTAACGGGATGTAGAAGCTGTTACGGGTGTACTGCACCATCCGCTCCACCTTGCCTTTAGTCTGCGCCCTGAAGGGACGGCACAGACGGGGAGAGAAGCCCATCTCTTTGCCGAACTGCCACAGTGAAGGATGGAACCGGTGCTGCCCGGTCTGGTAAGCATCACGCTGCAGCACCACCGTTTTCATATTGTCGTACAGGACTTCCTGCGGTACACCGCCGAAGAAGCTGAACGCATTGCGGTGACAGGCTTCCAGGGTGTCGTAGCGCATGTTGTCAGTGAACTCGATGTAAAGCATTCTGCTGTATCCCAGAACAGCGACGAACACATGCAGGGGGGACTTGCCGTTTCGCATGGTCCCCCAGTCAACCTGCATCTGCCGTCCGGGCTCGGTTTCGAAGCGAACGACCGGTACTGCCTGTGCTGGCAGGGTCTGTTTGCGGATGAACTCTCTCAGGATAGTCAGCCCTCCACGATAGCCCAGCTCCATGATTTCCCTGGCAATAACGGTCGCCGGGATTTTGTAGGGATGCGCATCGCTGATCCGCTTAGAGATGTAATCACGGTATTCATCGAGCAGTGATGATGGTGCCGGGCGTGGTGAATACTGCGGCTTTTCAGATTTGGCTTTCAGGTGGCTGCGGACAGTATTGCGCGAAATACCCAGTTCCCTGGCAATGGCCCGGATACTCATTCCCCGCTTGTGCAGGACTTTAATTTCCATACGAATCTCAAAAGTGATCATAAGCTCCCCTGTATTCAGAGGAGCAGATTAACCCCTGGATCAATTTTCAACCGCTGGGGTGGATCAGTTTTGCACCGTTGGTAACA
>NZ_JBQENX010000032.1:0-1834 GCF_052044775.1 Enterobacter sp. 22466
TTCGCCATATCCTGAGCGTACTGCCGGAGTGGCCCAGCAACAAAGTGGCCGAACTGCTGCCATGGAACGTAGATCTCACCAATAAATAGCCGTCAATACGGCGCTCACTTAACGCTTACAATGATACCGTACTCTATCACAGGAAATCTGCGTTCACTGGGAGTGGACTGACCCCGCCCCAGTAGACGATCCTGCCCTATAGTTTGAGCATAGCAACTGTCTTCGAACCCGATTACGAAGCATGTTGGTGATACAACGGATCCCATGCTTCATTGTTTTTCAGCATTGCGTTCAGGATGGTCAGTAGTTTTCTGATGCAGGCGGTCAGTGCAACCTTTTTGGGTTTTCCTGCGGCAACGAGGCGTGTATAGAACTCTTTAATTACTGGGTTGTGCCTCGTCCCGACAAGGGCTGACATATAGAGAGCTGTTCGGACGGAGGCTCGCCCTCCGAATACCGTTCGGCGACCACGCATCGTGCCGGAATCTCTGTTTACTGGAGCAACCCCAATAAGCGCACTAATTTCACGTCGTGACAACGTTCCAAGTTCCGGAACCTCAGCCAGCAGTACGGCAACAGTCGCGGCACCAACACCTTTAACGGCGCTCAATAATGCAGATAATTCACTGAAATTTTTCGAAATATAGGCTGACATTTCAGCTTCTATACGAGCCATTTCACTTTTCAATACCGAAATAATAAATCTGATACTTTCATGATTCTGAGGATGCGATGGATGCAACCTGTTCCGCTCAGCTGTAAGCATGATCGTTAATTGTCGGCGTCTGACCACCATTGCTGCCAGCAACTGCCTGTGAACATCAGGTAAGGGACGAATATATTTTTCCCGCTCAGGATGCTGGTTAATAACTTTTGCCATTTGTAGCAGGACTCTGGCATCTATTTGGTCGGTCTTAGCCAGATAGCCCATTGCGCGGGCAAAATCTCGCGCCTGTCGGGGATTGATAACAACCACGTCGAAACCTTCAGACTGAAGATAGCCAGCCACTCCAGACTCAAGTCCCCCGGTGGCCTCCATCAGGATCAGTTGAGTTTCATTTTGCTTTAACTCTTTGAGTATCTGATTAAAACCGCCATCTTCATTTGGCACAGTGAGTTGCCGGGCAATACTGCTGATTGCAATATCCAGAGTGCTTTTCGAAACATCAATGCCTGCACAGCGTTGATTTGACATGCTCATCTATACCCTCCTTGCAAATACGATTTGAAGTTCAGACAACTGTTCGGGCTTCAGATGAACGACTCAACCTGTGCGTCAATCGCTATGCTGCGGGCTTGAATAACCCCAGGAGGAATCGGACTACACAGGCTTTGCCAAATCTAAGCCAGAACATAGTAATCCACTTTCAAGATACAAGGAGGAGCGTATGGGCACACCACGATTTACACCTGAATTTAAGGAAGAAGCCGTCCGTCAAATAACGGAACGCGGTTATTCCGTTGCCGAAGTATCTGACCGCCTGGGCGTGTCTGCACACAGCCTCTATAAGTGGCTACGGGCTATTAAACCCGATAACAGCGAACAGCATGCCCGGGATTTACTGGAAGCCAAAAGCGAGATCCTGAAACTACGGGCACAGCTAAAACGCACCGAAGAAGAACGGGATATCCTGAAAAAGGCCGCGCGGTACTTTGCAAGGGAGCCCGACTGAAGTACCGCTTTATCAATGAGCACCGCACTGTATGGGGTGTGATGTGTCAACAACGGGTAAAAAGTGATCCACTAACCGTCACCACCAACGGTTTAATATTGATCCACCTTGTTTACTCAGGATTAGCTTCCGCTATAACCCCGGCCTTTCGTTTCTGCTTC
>NZ_JBQENX010000033.1:0-1604 GCF_052044775.1 Enterobacter sp. 22466
CCCGTATCGCTGCGCTGGAAAATGCGCTCCGCCAGAAAGAGAATCAGCTCAGTCTCGTTGCAGAGACTGAGTCGTTCCTGCGTTCGGCGCTGGCCCGCGCTGAAGAAAAAATAGAGAACGAAGAGCGCGAAATAGAGCATCTGCGGGCGCAGATAGAAAAACTGCGGCGGATGCTGTTCGGTACCCGCTCAGAAAAACTTCGCCAACAGGTTGAAGAAGCCGAGGCCCTGCTGAAACAGCAGGAGCAACAAAGCGATCGCTACAACGGACGGGAAGACGATCCGCAGGTACCCCGCCAGTTGCGTCAGTCCCGTCATCGTCGCCCATTACCGGAACACTTTCCCCGTGAGATACACCGGCTGGAGCCATCTGAAACGGGTTGTCCGGAATGCGGTGGCGATATGGCGTACCTCAGCGAAGTCAGTGCGGAGCAACTGGAACTGGTCTCCAGCGCCCTGAAAGTGATCCGCACGGTCAGAGTGAAAAAGGCCTGCGTCAGATGCGACTGCATCGTTGAAGCACCTGCGCCATCACGTCCCATCGATCGGGGCATCGCCGGGCCGGGTCTGCTGGCCCGCGTGTTAACGAGCAAGTACTGTGAACATACGCCACTATATCGCCAGACTGAAATCCTGGCACGTCAGGGTGTGGAACTGAGTCGTGCACTGCTCTCCAACTGGGTGGATGCTTGTTGCCGGTTAATGGCACCGCTGGATGAGGCTCTCTGCCACTACGTAATGGGTTGTCGCAAACTGCACACTGACGACACACCTGTTCCGGTGCTGGCACCGGGCAGAAGGAAGACGAAAACCGGGCGCATCTGGACGTATGTTCGCGATGACCGGAACGCTGGCTCGTCAGACCCGCCCGCAGCGTGGTTCGCCTTCTCGCCGGACCGGCAGGGGAAGCATCCTCAACAACATCTTCGCCATTATCATGGCGTGCTGCAGGCCGATGCCTTCGCAGGTTACGACAGGTTGTTCAGCGCAGAGCGTGAAGGTGGCCCGTTAACAGAAGCTGCATGCTGGGCCCACGCGCGGCGCAAAATCCACGACGTCTATATAAGCACTCAAACAGCAACAGCAGAGGAAGCCCTGAAACGTATCGGCGAGCTGTACGCGGTAGAAGAGGAAATACGCGGCCTCCCGACAGCAGAGCGACTGGTAGCCAGACAATCCCAAAGCAAGCAGCTACTGGCATCCCTGCGTGAATGGTTGGTGGAGAAAAGAGCAACGCTGTCGAAAAAATCCCGGCTGGGCGAGGCGTTCGCTTATGTGCTCAATCAGTGGGATGCGCTGTGCTACTACTGTGATGATGGCCTAGCAGAGCCTGATAACAACGCGGCAGAACGAGCATTACGTGCAGTATGTCTGGGAAAGAAAAACTATATCTTCTTCGGTAGTGATCACGGAGGTGAGCGCGGAGCCCTGCTGTATGGACTGATCGGGACATGCCGGCTGAACGGTATAGATCCGGAAGCCTACCTTCGCCATATCCTGAGCGTACTGCCGGAGTGGCCCAGCAACAAAGTGGCCGAACTGCTGCCATGGAACGTAGATCTCACCAATAAATAGCCGTCAATACGGCGCTCACTTAACGCTTAC
>NZ_JBQENX010000034.1:0-1513 GCF_052044775.1 Enterobacter sp. 22466
TGTGAACTCGAAGAGTAGGGCGGGACACGTGGTATCCTGTCTGAATATGGGGGGACCATCCTCCAAGGCTAAATACTCCTGACTGACCGATAGTGAACCAGTACCGTGAGGGAAAGGCGAAAAGAACCCCGGCGAGGGGAGTGAAAAAGAACCTGAAACCGTGTACGTACAAGCAGTGGGAGCACCTTCGGGTGTGACTGCGTACCTTTTGTATAATGGGTCAGCGACTTATATTCTGTAGCAAGGTTAACCGTATAGGGGAGCCGAAGGGAAACCGAGTCTTAACTGGGCGTTAAGTTGCAGGGTATAGACCCGAAACCCGGTGATCTAGCCATGGGCAGGTTGAAGGTTGGGTAACACTAACTGGAGGACCGAACCGACTAATGTTGAAAAATTAGCGGATGACTTGTGGCTGGGGGTGAAAGGCCAATCAAACCGGGAGATAGCTGGTTCTCCCCGAAAGCTATTTAGGTAGCGCCTCGTGAACTCATCTTCGGGGGTAGAGCACTGTTTCGGCTAGGGGGCCATCCCGGCTTACCAACCCGATGCAAACTACGAATACCGAAGAATGTTATCACGGGAGACACACGGCGGGTGCTAACGTCCGTCGTGAAGAGGGAAACAACCCAGACCGCCAGCTAAGGTCCCAAAGTCATGGTTAAGTGGGAAACGATGTGGGAAGGCCCAGACAGCCAGGATGTTGGCTTAGAAGCAGCCATCATTTAAAGAAAGCGTAATAGCTCACTGGTCGAGTCGGCCTGCGCGGAAGATGTAACGGGGCTAAACCATGCACCGAAGCTGCGGCAGCGACGCTTATGCGTTGTTGGGTAGGGGAGCGTTCTGTAAGCCGTTGAAGGTGGCCTGTGAGGGTTGCTGGAGGTATCAGAAGTGCGAATGCTGACATAAGTAACGATAAAGCGGGTGAAAAGCCCGCTCGCCGGAAGACCAAGGGTTCCTGTCCAACGTTAATCGGGGCAGGGTGAGTCGACCCCTAAGGCGAGGCCGAAAGGCGTAGTCGATGGGAAACAGGTTAATATTCCTGTACTTGGTGTTACTGCGAAGGGGGGACGGAGAAGGCTATGTTAGCCGGGCGACGGTTGTCCCGGTTTAAGCATGTAGGCGGAGGTTCCAGGTAAATCCGGTGCCTTTTTAACGCTGAGGTGTGATGACGAGGCACTACGGTGCTGAAGTAACAAATGCCCTGCTTCCAGGAAAAGCCTCTAAGCATCAGGTAACACGAAATCGTACCCCAAACCGACACAGGTGGTCAGGTAGAGAATACCAAGGCGCTTGAGAGAACTCGGGTGAAGGAACTAGGCAAAATGGTGCCGTAACTTCGGGAGAAGGCACGCTGATATGTAGGTGAAGCCCCTGCGGGTGGAGCTGAAATCAGTCGAAGATACCAGCTGGCTGCAACTGTTTATTAAAAACACAGCACTGTGCAAACACGAAAGTGGACGTATACGGTGTGACGCCTGCCCGGTGCCGGAAGGTTAATTGATGGGGTTAGCGG
>NZ_JBQENX010000035.1:0-1223 GCF_052044775.1 Enterobacter sp. 22466
TGACCTGCTCCCCGTTGATTAATACACCGCGATGTTAGTAATGTCTTCATAAGCCACATGAGGACATCCCCATGAAGAAGCGTTTTTCCGATGAACAGATCATCAGTATCCTCCGCGAGGCTGAAGCCGGCGTTTCTGCCCGTGAACTCTGCCGTAAGCACGCCATTTCCGACGCCACGTTTTATACCTGGCGTAAGAAGTATGGCGGCATGGAGGTGCCTGAGGTTAAGCGCCTGAAGTCGCTTGAGGAAGAGAACGCCAGACTCAAGAAGCTGCTCGCCGAGGCCATGCTGGATAAGGAGGCGCTTCAGGTGGCTCTTGGGCGAAAGTACTGACGACAGACCAGAAGCGCGAAGTCGTGGTGTTGATGTGTGATGCGACCGGTCTGCCGCAACGTCGTGCCTGCAGACTCACAGGTTTGTCCCTGTCGACCTGCCGCTATGACGCTCAGCGTCCGGCGGCTGATGCCCATTTATCAGGGCGCATTACTGAACTGGCACTGGAGCGCAGGCGTTTTGGCTACCGCCGCATATGGCAGTTACTGCGCCGTGAAGGGCTTCTGGTTAATCACAAGCGCGTGTACCGCCTTTATCATCTGAACGGGCTGGGCGTTAAACGCAGACGTCGTCGTAAAGGGCTTGCAACAGAACGTCTGCCGCTGCTCCGCCCGGCGGCGCCCAACATGACCTGGTCGATGGATTTCGTCATGGATGCGCTGGCTACCGGTCGCAGGATCAAGTGCCTTACCTGCGTCGATGACTTCACAAAGGAATGCCTGACGGTCACTGTTGCCTTCGGGATTTCAGGCGTGCAGGTCACGCGTATTCTGGACAGCATTGCGCTGTTTCGCGGCTATCCGGCTACGATAAGAACCGATCAGGGCCCGGAGTTTACCTGCCGCGCGCTCGATCAGTGGGCCTTTGAGCATGGAGTGGAGCTGCGACTTATCCAGCCCGGCAAGCCGACGCAGAACGGATTTATTGAGAGTTTTAACGGACGCTTTCGCGATGAATGCCTGAATGAACACTGGTTCAGCGACGTCAGTCATGCCAGGAAAACCATCAGCGAATGGCGTCAGGATTATAACGAATGTCGCCCGCACTCCACGCTGAATTATCAGACGCCGTCTGAGTTTGCAGCGAGCTGGAGAAAGGGTAATTCTGAGAGTGAAGGATCCGACATTACTAACTGAGCCTTGTATCTAATCCTGGGGGCAGGTCACA
>NZ_JBQENX010000037.1:0-954 GCF_052044775.1 Enterobacter sp. 22466
AGTGTTTAGTGTTTAGTGTTTAGTGTTTAGTGTTTAGTGTTTAGTGTTTAGTGTTTAGTGTTTAGTGTTTAGTGTTTAGTGTTTAGTGTTTAGTGTTTAGTGTTTAGTGTTTAGTGTTTAGTGTTTAGTGTTTAGTGTTTAGTGTTTAGTGTTTAGTGTTTAGTGTTTAGTGTTTAGTGTTTAGTGTTTAGTGTTTAGTGTTTAGTGTTTAGTGTTTAGTGTTTAGTGTTTAGTGTTTAGTGTTTAGTGTTTTGATTTTGTTTTTATTATGTGTTTCTTTGTTGCTGTTTATAATGTCTATAGCGTTTCGGATTGATCCAATGACTATTTTAGTATGTGCATGCTGGAGCCACTTTGCACGACAATAGTCACCTCTGAACTTACTGACGCCCTGCGATATTTTATATATTTTGACAAGTGCTGAATGATATTTTTTTATATCATTGTTGCTAACGTGATTAGTTGCAGAATTGAATTTTGGAAGGGTGTATGTGGTTCTGTCTATACTCATTTTAACCTGCTTTTTATAATTGAAAGTCTGTTAAATGAAAACAAAGGAACGAATCAAAAGTTAGTGGCTAATAAAATAAATATTATCCATGCTCATTTTTTGTGTTCTCGTATAAATGTTAATTTAACAACCATTGAAAATCTTACGTGTATTTTCTTCTCACAGGGTACTTCCCTGTGTTCCGGCTCTGTGCGTTTCAACACACTGCGTAGCGGCTCTCACTGCAGTATCCCCCCCTGAAATAAAGAGTTACCATCCGAACACTAATATCGTCAGGAGAAACTAAAAAGCTCCACATAATTGGGGTAGGATTGTGAATGCATGTGACCTGCCCCCAGGATTAGATACAAGGCTCAGTTAGTAATGTCGGATCCTTCACTCTCAGAATTACCCTTTCTCCAGCTCGCTGCAAACTCAGACGGCGTCTGATAATTCAGCGTGGA
>NZ_JBQENX010000038.1:0-896 GCF_052044775.1 Enterobacter sp. 22466
TTGAATCGCCACGGGTTTAACAGACACCTCAGAGTCATTTAAGATGGCTTAAAGAGAGGTGCCCATGAGCGGTAAGCGTTATCCCGAAGAGTTTAAAATTGAAGCAGTCAAACAGGTTGTTGATCGCGGTTATTCTGTTGCCAGCGTTGCAACACGTCTCGATATCACCACCCACAGCCTTTACGCCTGGATAAAGAAGTACGGTCCGGATTCTTCCACTCATAATGAACAGTCAGATGCTCAGGCCGAGATCCGCCGTCTCCAGAAAGAGCTGAAGCGGGTTACCGACGAACGGGACATATTAAAAAAAGCCGCGGCGTACTTCGCAAAGCTGTCCGACTGAGGTACGCCTTTATCCGTGACAACACCTGTTGCTGGCCTGTTCGCCTGCTCTGTCGGGTGCTGGATGTTCATCCCAGTGGTTTTTACGCCTGGCTTCAGCAGCCGCATTCACAACGCCGTCAGGCAGACCTGAGACTGACAGGACAGATTAAACAGTTCTGGCTGGAATCGGGATGCGTCTATGGTTATCGCAAAATCCATCTGGATCTGCGGGACAGCGGGCAACAGTGCGGAGTGAACAGAGTCTGGCGACTGATGAAACGTGTCGGGATAAAGGCTCAGGTCGGATACCGGAGTCCGCGGGCACGTAAAGGCGAGGCCAGTATCGTGTCGCCCAACAGGCTCCAGCGACAGTTCAATCCGGATGCTCCGGATGAGCGTTGGGTAACGGACATAACCTACATCAGGACCCACGAAGGCTGGCTGTATCTTGCCGTGGTTGTTGATCTGTTCTCACGCAAAATTATCGGCTGGTCAATGCAATCCCGGATGACAAAGGACATTGTCCTGAACGCACTGCTGATGGCTGTATGGCGGCGTAATCCCCAAAAACA
>NZ_JBQENX010000039.1:0-893 GCF_052044775.1 Enterobacter sp. 22466
GAGATAGTCCTGACTCATGACCCCATTTATAATGCGGTTATGTTCTTTTTACAACATTGTCAGAGAGTTAAGACGTGCTGTTTTTGGCTGACGCCAGTCCAGCTTATCGAGGAGCATGGCGAGCTGTGAGCGGGTGATGGCGATTTTACCATCGCGTACAGCAGGCCAGATGAACTGACCTTCTTCCAGCCGTTTGGTAAACAGGCACAGGCCGTCAGCATCAGCCCAGAGGATCTTCACGGTGTCACCTTTGCGGCCACGGAAGATAAACAGGTGGCCGGAGAACGGATCTTCATCAAGAGCATGCTGTACCAGCTCGCCCAGGCCATTGAAGGATTTACGCATGTCAGTGACGCCGGCAACCAACCAGATACGGGTGCCTGACGGGAGGGATATCATTGACTTCTCCCGGTCAGCTCGCGGAGCAGCACAGCCAGTAACTCTGGTGACGGGTTCTCCAGCGTCATTTTACCGTAACGGAACTCGACGCAGCAGGAGGAGGCGTTCAGCGCTAAGAACTGAGCTGGCTCTGTGTTCATCTCATCAGATGGAGTCGGATCAGGTACCACCTCAACGGGCAATATCGTTGGTAGTGATGAAGTCACTACGGTAGCCGGAAGGCGACGCGATATGCGGCCTTCATTCTGCCAGAGCCGTAGCCATTTGAAGATGACGTTATCATTGACGCCGTTATCACGGGCAATCTGAGCAACGCAGGCACCGGGGCGTGAAGCCAGTTCAACCATACGGAGCTTGAAGTCATTCGAATAATTTTTACGGGGTTCTTTTCGCCAGGATTGGGATTCCATACTTAGATGTCCGTCTGTACAGGTGGGCGTCTAAGTTACCAGCACTGGCTTAATGGCTACATACGGCACTGGGTTTACGCTTAC
>NZ_JBQENX010000040.1:0-826 GCF_052044775.1 Enterobacter sp. 22466
GTTATCCGTGCCGTCTGGCGTTTTCTGTTCTGATTTTCTGTGCCAGTCACTGCCGTTTCGATCTGTTTCGACGATCGAATTATGCCACTTAAATAGCCACAAACTATCAATAAATAAATATCGATCGTTTTTATTGATAGATATCAACGATCAGTTTACGCATATCGATCTGAATTAACAATTATCCCACCTTCTGATAAGCCAGTACGATCTGTGCTGCATGTGAAGATAACCCTGCCACTGCTTATATTTAATTAATTGTTTATAAAGGAATATTTTATGATTCACTTTGTCTGCATCCTGCCCTCCTGTACGACTCATCGGGAGGCAAAACCATGAAATCATATCCGTTTGTACGCCCCGACCTGTTCGCCTGGTGCCTGGCGGTTGTCCTTCCACTCCTCTGGATTGTGCTGTTCCTGAATTTTCCTCAGCCCCTCGCACTGACCGTTTATATGGTTGTTGCCCTGGTCTGGGTGTTGCTGGACCGTACTAACCTGATGAAACAGGGCATTACGCCACCGTCCTTTATCTGGTTCTGGTTCCCGGTGGTGTATCTCCGTCAGCGTGACCAGATGCAGGGTAAACCCTGGCGACTGATGCAGGTCTGGTTGTTGTGTACTGCCCTGTCGCTCGCGGGAATATATCTGCTTAACCGGCAGTCAGGTACGGAAAACCTGGCGCAGAATGCCTGTCATGCGGTGACAAAAATCCTGCGGGATGAGGGGTTTGACGAACGCTGTATCCGCGTGACAGAGATGCGTGAAGAAGTGAACGGGCGTTTCTGGCAGGCACAGGCGTTGCTGAATACCGGCGTGAAGGAGCC
>NZ_JBQENX010000041.1:0-769 GCF_052044775.1 Enterobacter sp. 22466
AGGTAAGCGCACCATCTGCGACGTCTTGTGAAAGTTGTCCTGTCTGGCAACAATCGCGCCCATCTATATTGATGGACACGAACGATGAATACCCGGACAAATAAAGATATTACCTGCTATCGCTCTTATCTGCCTGATGCCCTGCGGTTCAGATTTGAAGACAAACTAACCATCCGAGTCATTGCCCAGCGACTCGGTCTCAGCCATTCAACAGTACATACTCTCTTCCAGAAATTTATTGCATCCGGTATCTCCTGGCCGTTACCTGATGCACTCTCATTCGCCCAGCTTGATGCAATCCTGTATGCCAACAGAAAAAATGAAACCACGCTATCTGATAACAGCGAAGAAAAATGGCGAAAAGATCGGCGGACCAGCTACAGTCGTGAATTTAAAGTCAGCCTGGTTAAACAGGCACTACAACCCGACGCCGTTGTTGCCCGGCTCGCCAGAGAACATGGAATCAATGATAACCTGCTGTTCCGATGGAAAAACCAGTACGAAAACGGGTTACTGGACGATGATGATATACAGGAATGCCTGCCGGTCCCGGTCGCACTGACTGATACACCTGAACCCGTAATGCCAGTGACAAATCCCTTCTGGCGAAACAAACCAGACGAGAGACCTGTTGACGGACCACCAGGGTGTACTCCGCGATGCGAACTGCACCTTAAATCAGGCGTTGTAAAACTCTTCGACCCGATGACACCAGAACTTCTCCGGGCGCTAATCCGCGAAATGAAAGGTGGTGTCCGATGATAACGCT
>NZ_JBQENX010000042.1:0-628 GCF_052044775.1 Enterobacter sp. 22466
CCCTGATGAAGAGCCCGATCGCCATGCCCGCCTCCCTGCACGCGGGCACGCCGGAGGTGGCCGTCGCCGGCAGCGCCGGCGCCCCCGTCCTTGCCCTGCGCTTTCTGCGCCACCCGGATGCCCCTGCCGCGCCCGCCCGTATTCTGCAAAGCCGTACGGTGGCAAGCCTGGCGGAGCGGACAGGCCGGCAGTACGGCAGCCGCCCCCTGAAAGATGAGGCCGGGCACCTGCTGCCTGATGCCACCACCGTCACCGCCCTCAGCGGCCAGGGCATTATGCTGCACACCGCCGACGGGGATGCGACGTACACACTCAGCGACGCCGCCGGGCGTCCTCTCTGGACCCGCAACGCGCAGGACACCGTGAACAGCTTCACTTACGAGCCGGCCGGGACGGCCGGGCGCCTGCTGACGGTGACCGAAGTGAGTGCGGATGGCGGCACTCGCGTACGGGACAGGCTCTCTTATGTCGCCGCAGACGATGCGGACGCGAAGGCCCGTAACCTGGCGGGTACCGCAGCGGTGCGCTATGACAACGCCGGACTCACGGAGACGCTGAGCGTGGCCCTGACCGGGCAGCCCCTGAAAAGTGAGCAACGGCTGCTCCCCGCCGGCGCGCCGGCGCCCGA
>NZ_JBQENX010000043.1:0-581 GCF_052044775.1 Enterobacter sp. 22466
ATCCGGGTTGCGGACAGTGTCTGGTGGGTAGTTTGACTGGGGCGGTCTCCTCCCAAAGAGTAACGGAGGAGCACGAAGGTTAGCTAATCCTGGTCGGACATCAGGAGGTTAGTGCAATGGCATAAGCTAGCTTGACTGCGAGAGTGACGGCTCGAGCAGGTGCGAAAGCAGGTCATAGTGATCCGGTGGTTCTGAATGGAAGGGCCATCGCTCAACGGATAAAAGGTACTCCGGGGATAACAGGCTGATACCGCCCAAGAGTTCATATCGACGGCGGTGTTTGGCACCTCGATGTCGGCTCATCACATCCTGGGGCTGAAGTAGGTCCCAAGGGTATGGCTGTTCGCCATTTAAAGTGGTACGCGAGCTGGGTTTAGAACGTCGTGAGACAGTTCGGTCCCTATCTGCCGTGGGCGCTGGAGAATTGAGGGGGGCTGCTCCTAGTACGAGAGGACCGGAGTGGACGCATCACTGGTGTTCGGGTTGTCATGCCAATGGCACTGCCCGGTAGCTAAATGCGGAAGAGATAAGTGCTGAAAGCATCTAAGCACGAAACTTGCCCCGAGATGAGTTCTCCCTGA
>NZ_JBQENX010000045.1:0-542 GCF_052044775.1 Enterobacter sp. 22466
CCACAACACCTTCCTCCCCGCTGAAAGTACTTTACAACCCGAAGGCCTTCTTCATACACGCGGCATGGCTGCATCAGGCTTGCGCCCATTGTGCAATATTCCCCACTGCTGCCTCCCGTAGGAGTCTGGACCGTGTCTCAGTTCCAGTGTGGCTGGTCATCCTCTCAGACCAGCTAGGGATCGTCGCCTAGGTGAGCCGTTACCCCACCTACTAGCTAATCCCATCTGGGCACATCTGATGGCAAGAGGCCCGAAGGTCCCCCTCTTTGGTCTTGCGACGTTATGCGGTATTAGCTACCGTTTCCAGTAGTTATCCCCCTCCATCAGGCAGTTTCCCAGACATTACTCACCCGTCCGCCACTCGTCACCCGAGAGCAAGCTCTCTGTGCTACCGTTCGACTTGCATGTGTTAGGCCTGCCGCCAGCGTTCAATCTGAGCCATGATCAAACTCTTCAATTTAAAAGTTTGATGCTCAATGAATTAAACTTCGTAATGAATTACGTGTTCACTCGTTGAGACTTGGTATTCATTTAGTGTCCGA
>NZ_JBQENX010000046.1:0-506 GCF_052044775.1 Enterobacter sp. 22466
GTGATTCATGACTGGGGTGAAGTCGTAACAAGGTAACCGTAGGGGAACCTGCGGTTGGATCACCTCCTTACCTTAAAGAACCTGCCTTTGTAGTGCTCACACAGATTGTCTGATGAAAAACAGCAGTAAAAAACCTCTACAGGCTTGTAGCTCAGGTGGTTAGAGCGCACCCCTGATAAGGGTGAGGTCGGTGGTTCAAGTCCACTCAGGCCTACCAAATTTGCAAAGCAAATTTGAAGAGGTTGCAAACGATGGGGCTATAGCTCAGCTGGGAGAGCGCCTGCTTTGCACGCAGGAGGTCTGCGGTTCGATCCCGCATAGCTCCACCATCTTTTACTGCGAACACAAGAAAACTTCAGAGTGAACCTGAAAAGGTGCACTGCGAAGTTTTGCTCTTTAAAAATCTGGATCAAGCTGAAAATTGAAACGACACACATGTTATGTGTGTTCGAGTCTCTCAAATTTTCGCAATCATGAAGTGAAACATCTTCGGGTTGTGAGGTTAA